>NZ_JASCIQ010000035.1 GCF_029968035.1 Streptomyces cavernicola
CTTAAGGAGCCACGGCTAGTCGGTCTCGAGCCATCGTCTCGAACTCCTTCAGTGCCGCCCTACCGTGGGCGTCCGTCTGGGGCGGAGTAGCTGCGTCGCGTGATCACCAGGTTGCGCCATCGCCGACGGGTTTGTTCCTCACCGTCTATCCAGCGTGGCCTGGTGGAGCGGGCGGGCAACGGTAGACCGCCCATGAAGTGGGCAATGTCGACGTAGTAGGCGTAATCGTCCCGGTTGGTCAGGGTGCGGAGGCGGTCGATCGCGCCTTCGAGTTCCTCGCGGTAGTCGAGCACTGAGTAGTGGAAGCACAGGGCAAGTTGGAGTTTGGCCTGGATGTATGAGATGCCGGAGCGCTCGATCTCAGCAAGCAGTACGGATGCCTGGCCCGGAACGTCGGAGTTGCCGGCGGCACGGACCAGGTTGGCAACGCGGGCCGTGAGCTCGTTGGAGCGCAGTCTCAGAGGTTCCAGCAGCCGCTGGGCCAGGTCGAGTTCATCACTTGCCCGGTCCGGGCCGGCGAACGCGGCGGCGAAGGAAAGATGGACCTGGGCCATAGCTCTCTCGCCGACGGCGGCGTGTTGCTCGGCTTCGGTCCGATCGGCCCGGTAGGCGGCAACAGCTCGGTCAATGTCGGCGTGCACCCACCACACGTCGCCCAGGACCCGCTGGTGCCGTCCCGGCCAGCCGAGCCTTCGTGCGACCTCTACTGCTGTCGGGAAGTCGCCGGAGAGGCGGTGGAGGTGCGCGAGCCCACGTGTAGCGGCGAGGGCCAGACGGCCACCCCTGTCCGCCACTTGCTGCATGCCCCGGCGGGACTCTGCAATCCGGCCCAGGTCGCGCTGAGCCTTGGCCAGGTAGTAGGTGGCCATGTCGGCGAGCTCAGTGGTGAGCAGTCCCTCGGCCAGCACGGTCTCGAGGCGTGCTGCGGTGCGTTCGCGGTGCTCGTGCTGGCGACGGGTGACTGCGCTGAGGGTCTCCACCAGCGCATCCGCGGGTGTCAGCCCGCCCTGTGGCGGTGGGTTGGGGGCCGGTGGCAGGGTCAATGGCTCCCAGATCGAATCGGCCGTGTATTGGAAGGCTGCGTCGGTCAGCCAACCGAGGGCGAGACCGAAGTCTCGTGCGAGGGTTAGCCCTTGCTCGAGGCAGGCGACCAGAACCGTGCGGTCACGCTGCGGGTCGCGGCGCCAGTGTGCTTCAAGAGCGCTGAAAGCCCGCTGGGCGGCACGGTGCCAGTCCTGTTCGCTCCAGCGGTCGTCGCTTGTCTCCTCGCTCGTGCGGATGGCAGAGCGGATGAGGGTGTGCAGGTGGAAGGGCCACACGCCCGAGGCGGACTCGCGTATAAAGGGCCGTTCGGCCAAGCGCAGGGCGGGCGCATCATGATCCAGACCGGCCACCTCGGTGGCCAGTGGAACGGAGAAGGCGTTGAGCAGGCTTATCCCGCGCAGGACGTGACGCTCCTCGGCACTCAGGTCGCTGAGTGTGCGGGAGATCAGGGCGGGAAAGTCGTGGTCGAAGTCGGCAGACTGCGGCCGCCGTCCCTTGCGCCGCAGTTCCAGATACCGCATGACCGCCAGGTCCAGGTACAGGGGCAGCCCATGGGAGTGCTCGGCGATGGTGCGGCGCACGGATTCGTCGATGAGCGGCTCTTCGCGTTGCATCAGGCGGCGGGAGAGGTAGTCCTCACAATCTTCGGGGGAGAAGTCTCCGATCAGGATCTGATGTTCGTGAACCTGCGACGCGCGGTGGGTGTGCTCAGTTGCAAGGCCCGGCCAGGCCTGCGGGCCGACCCAGTCGAGCTGGCCTTCCAGGCTCGGCTGTGCCCACTGGAGCCGGTTGCGTCCGGTGACTACGAAGAACGCGTTGGGCATGAGCCACACGACACGCTGCAGAAGCCTTTCGAAGTCCCGATGGCCACGGTCTCCGGTGTCCTCGAAGGTGTCGAGCAAAATCACCGGGAGGATGGTCTTGTCTGCGGGCAGGCGGGACAAGTCCCAGGCCAGCAGATGCGGATAGAAGCTGAGGGCGTCCAGGTCGGGCTCCGCCTCCAGCAAGTCGGCCAGTCGAGAGCAGCCAGCCAGCGAACGCACTGCCTGCCGCCTCTCACGCAGCGCCGTGATCAGCGCCTGGGCGCCATGGCCAAGTAGTCCGCCGACGGTTCCAGGCAGCATCAGGGCTTGGGCGGTGTCGCTGAGTGCGGACTGGATTTGCTGCGGAAGGGCAGCGGCGGCACCGAAGCGGTGCAGCAGCCCGCCGCGGCGTACGTACTCCTCGAGTGGCTCGCCTGGGTGATTACGGTCCCAGTAGCGCCGCAAGGCCAGGTCGAAGGCGGGCATCGGCCGACCGAGCGCGGCTATGGCGAGCCGGATGCTGAGAATTACGCTTTCGAAATCCGACCCCGCACTGCGGGCGAGATCGACCCGCACGGGCAGCAACTGCTGCCGGGGTAGGTAGGCCTGCGCCCACTGGGGCGGGCGGTGCGCACTGTTCGTGAGGGATGCCTCGATCTTGCGGGAGAGCGTGGTCTTGCCAATACCGCCGACACCGTGGAAGACGAGGATGTTCCGGCGCGGGCTTTCCACGTCCTCCACGTCGAAGTTCACGCTGCCCACACGCTGTAAGTGTTCGGTGAGACCGGAAGTCACTGCCCGCCACTGCATCTGCCGGTTTGTGAACGCCTCGTCCGCGGTGACGCTGCGGTCGTTCGAGCTGAACAGCATGCGCAAATCCCGGCCTGGCACTGCCCCTCCAGTGATCAACTACACCTCAGATAGGTGTACTTGATGCTCCTCCGCCTCGCATAGCCATTGACGGAAGCGTGTCGCAAACCCACGCCATCTTGCGTTCCTCCCAGACACGGTTGGCCATCGCCAGGGAAGGTCACTCTCCCTCAAGGCCCGTCTGCACCAGCGGGTTCCCGCGACGCCGCGAGACGAAGATGCCGCGCCCCGGTGGCATCGGCCGCGGGCGGACGTTGCCGAGGATGTCGCCCTCGGCCGGGTCGCCGGAGAGCACTACGCCCTGGGCGCCGAGCTCCTTGATGCGCTGCATGAAGGGTTCGTACGAGGAGCGGCCGGTGCCTGCCGTGTTCCGGGCGATGATGAAGCGGACGCCGACGTCGCGTGCGAAGGGCAGGTATTCGGTGAGGGGTGCGAGAGGGTTGCCGGCCGAGTTCGAGACGAGGTCGTAGTCGTCGACGACCACGTACACCGTCGGTCCCTGCCACCAACTGCGGTCTCGCAGTTCTTGGGCGGTGATGTCCGGTGAGGGCGTGCGGCGTTGCATGAGGCCTGCCAGTGCCTCGACGTGGTGGTCCATGGCGTTGGACATAGGGATGTACTCGGCCAGGTGTGAGGGTGGGGCGGCGTCGAGCAGGGAGCGGCGGTTGTCGATCACGAACATCTTGCAGTTGTCGCCGTCGTAGCGCTGGGTGAGCTGCTTGATGAGCAGGCGCAGCAGGTTGGACTTGCCGGACTCGCTCTCGCCGAAGACGAGGAAGAACGGGTCCTGTTCGAGATTGAGGAAGACCGGTTCCAGGTTGTTCTCGTCGAGTGCGAAGGCGATGCCGCGCTGCGGCTCCGCATGCCCGGCCGGCAGGTGGGCGAGGGGCAGTTGGCGCGGAAGCAGGCGGACGGCGGGCGCTCCGGGTGCGGGCCAGTGCCGGGCGATCTCCTTGCTCATGGAGGCGGTTGCCTCGGACAGGTCTGTGTCGGAGTGGATGCCGTCGATGCGGGGGACGGTGCCCATGAAGTGCAGGCCTTCGGGAATGATGCCGCGGCCCGGTACGCCGGCCGGGACGTTCGCGGCGGCCTTGCGGTCCAGTTCGGAGTCCATGGTGTCGCCGAGCCGGAGCTCCAGGCGGTTCATGAGGAGGTCCTTGAGGTTGGCGCGTACCTCCATGGCGCGTGAGGCGGTGAGTACGAGGTGGATGCCGTAGCCGAGTCCGCGTGCCGCGATGTCGAGGACGGCGGATTCCAGGGCCTCGTATTCCGTACGGAAGTTGCCCCATCCGTCGATCAGCAGGAAGACGTCGCCCCAGGGCTGGTCTGTCATCGAGATCTCGCCGCGTGACCGCATGCGGCGGTAGGTCGCGATGGAGTCGATGCCTGCGCTGCGGAAGTACTCCTCGCGGCGGGTGAGGACGCCGTGGACCTCGGCGACGGTGCGGCGCACCCGCTCGGGGTCGAGGCGTGATGCGACGCCGCCGACGTGTGGCAGGCCGGAGATTGAGGCCATGCCGCCACCACCGAAGTCCAGCCCGTAGAGCTGCACTTCCTGCGGGGTGTGGGTGAGCGCGAAGGCGGAGGCGATGGTGCGCAGGAGGGTGGATTTGCCGGACTGTGGGCCGCCGATGATCTGCATGTGACCCGCGGCGCCGGAGAAGTCGCGGTAGAGGGTTTCGCGGCGCTGTTCGTAGGGCTTGTCGACGACGCCGAGCGGGACCACAAGCCGTCCTGCCCCCTCGTAGCCGGGCTGTGTCAGGCCGCGGTTCTGGACTGAGGCTAGGCCGGGCAGGAGTGCATCGAGAGGCGGCGGGTTGTCGAGCGGGGGCAGCCACACTTGGTGCGCTGCCGGGCCCTGGCCCTCGAGCTGGCGCACGATGACGTCGAGGACGGTGTCGGCCAGTGGGTCCTGCACTGCGGTCGCCCGCGGATCTGTGGCGAGTGTCCGGGGGTCTGGCTGCATGTAGTGCACCGGTACGGGGGCCGCTGTGAACGGCACCGGGCGGCGGTCCACCGGCAGTTGGCCATCGGCGGCGACCGGACGGTCCGGGCCCGTGTGGTGCGGTCCGGAGACGTAGGCGGCTTTGAAGCGGACCATTTCGTCGGTGCCGTACTTGAGGTAGCCGGAGCCGGGGACGTTCGGCAGGTGGTACGCGTCCGGGACTCCCAGGGCCGCTCGCGACTCGGCCTCGGAGAACGTGCGCAGGCCTACGCGGTAGGACAGGTAGGTTTCCAGGCCGCGCAGTCGGCCTTCCTCCAGGCGCTGGGAGGCGAGCAGCAGGTGGACGCCCAGTGAGCGGCCGATGCGGCCGATCTGGACGAACATCTCGATGAAGTCGGGTTTGGCGGTGAGGAGTTCGCTGAACTCGTCGATGACGATGACGAGAGACGGGATGGGGTCCAGGGGGGCGCCGGCGGCGCGGGACTTCTCGTAGTCGTGGACGTTGGCGAAGTTGCCTGCGCGGCGGAGTAGTTCCTGGCGGCGGTTGAGTTCGCCGCGGATGGAGTCGCCCATGCGGTCGACGAGGGTGAGGTCGTCGGCGAGGTTGGTGATGACTGCGGCGACGTGCGGCAGATCGGCCATGCCGGCGAAGGTGGCGCCGCCCTTGAAGTCCGCAAGGACGAAGTTGAGCGTCTCCGAGGAGTGGGTCACGGCGAGGCCGAGGACGAGGGTGCGCAGCAGCTCTGACTTGCCGGAGCCGGTGGCGCCCACGCACAGGCCGTGCGGGCCCATGCCTTCCTGGGCGGCTTCCTTGAGGTCGAGGAGAACTGGCGTGCCGTCTTCGCCTATGCCGATGGGGACGCGCAGGCGGTCGGCTCGGGATCGGGGTCGCCAGGTGTGGCCGACGTCCACGGCAGCGGCGTCGTCCAGGTTGAGTAGGTCGGTGAATTCCAGGTTGGCGAGCAGTGGTTCGTCGGAGTCGCCGCCTGAGGCCATGTAGAGCGGGGCGAGCTGGAGGGCGAGCGCTTCCGCCGCCTCGTAGCTGAGCAAGTCCGGCGTTCCCTCGTACACGAGGCCGTGCCCGGACTCCAGGCGCAGCGTGCCCGGATGCACGTCGACGGAGAGTCCCCCTCGGGCTCCGGTCAGCCGGCCGGGCACGAGTTCGACGACGGTGACGCCCTGCAGTCCCTCGGCCGTGGCGAGAGCGGACATCGGTGACAGACCCTGGCCGTCGAGCACGACGACGATGTGCGGCTGGTCCAGGAGGGGTTGACCGCCTGGCTGGAAGCGGGGCCGTCCTTCGAGCCGGTCGGCTAGGAGGCTTTCGACCTGGGAAGCATCGGAGGTGATCAGTCTGCTGCGGCCCGCGCCATCGGTACCCTCGCCTTGGACGTGAGGCAACCACTTGGCCCACTCCCAGTGCGGGGCGGTGTCAGCTGCGGTGGCGATGCCGACGACGAGGTCGTCGGGCGAATGCAGTGACGCCAGGGAAGCGACCAAGGAGCGGGCCGACGCCCGGACGGAGCTCTCGTCGCCGCTGACGGTCACGTGGTAGAAGGCGCGCAGGGAGACGGCCAGGGGCATGCCGTCCATGTCGCTGTGTGCGGCGAGGAATTGGCGCATGGCCCCGGCAGTGAGGGGTTCGAGCTCGTCGACGGGTGCGGTCTCGGGGGCGATCAGCGCGGTGGCGAGCTGCTGGCTGCCGAGTCCGATCCGGACCTGGGCGAAGTCTCCGTCGCTGATGCGGCGCTCCCAGGTGCGGCTGCCATCGGCGACTAGTGCCCACAGTTGTTCAGGCGCAGGGTGCAGGTAGAACTGGCTGTCCCGCTGCAGGCGCGCCGTCTTGGCTACCGAACGTCTGGTTTTTGCAAGGTACTTCAGGTAGTCGCGCCGCATGTCGGCCAGTTCGCCTTGGGTTCCTCGGCGATAGCGGACGAGCATGGCGATGCCCATGGCGATCGTCGACGCGATCATCACCATGCCCATGATCTTCATGATCGGGTTGTTGCCCATGAAGAAGAAGACGACGGACCCGCCCATGCCCATCATCGGCAGCAGCTGCATGAGCATGCCCTCTTGCTGCCCGCGCGGCAGTTCGGGCGGCGGTTGCAACTGCACTGGCTCTGTGGGCACTTCGGGCGGCAGGGCGCGCGGCGGCCGCTTGACGACGATCTGGCTCACAGCTCACCCATCCCCTCGTTGGCTGGAATTAGCCCCCTGCACCCCCGTGGCGCTGGCTCCAACCGCTGGGAGATCCTACTGGCGTGCACTGTTACCGCGGGCGATAGGGTGACGCACGCGCATACGCAGCCGCGAAGAACCAAGTAGTTTCAGGGTCATTCGCGGTCAATGGGGACAAGGGTGGGACCGTACCCCAGAGAACGGCATGGAGGGGGAACAGCAGGTGAGTTCGACGGTTCAAGCGGCGGGCGGAAGAGTGCCTGGCGCCCGGGGGCCTGCTGGCCGGGGAACCGGTTTCCGTCGCATCATTGTGGCGGCTCCGGACAGCCGCGTTGATGTGGCCTTGCCCGACGACATTCCGCTCGCTCATCTCTATCCGGAGCTACTCCGTCTGTCCGGGCAGAGTCCGGCATCGGGTGGTCCGGTTGGGTATCACCTCGTGCGTCGGGACGGCAGCGTTCTGGACGAGGCGCGGTCACTGGCCGCCCAGCGGATCGTAGACGGCGAATTTCTCTCCCTGCGGCCCTTCTCTGATTCGCTGCCGCCGGCCGTCTTCGACGACGTCAGTCACGCCACGGCCAGTGCCGTCACGCGCGACCGCACCTTGTGGAACGACGACTTGATGCGCGGCGCCGGGCTCTTCGGCACCTCGGTGCTGCTCTGTCTGCTCGCCTTCGTGGCATGGACGTCGGACCTGAAGCACGACATGCACGGCCTGCCGGGCATCCTGACCGCGGTCTCGGGTCTGGTGCTGCTCGCGCTCGCCGTCGTACGCGCCCGCGTGTACGGGGACCGGGGAGCGTCGCTCGCGCTCGGCATCGGCGCCCTGGCGAACCTGGGAGTGGCCGGTACAGGACTGCTGCCCCTCACGGCAGGAGAGGGCATTGGCAAGCTGCAGTTCCTGCTCGCCTGCGCGGCGGTGCTGGTCGCCTCGATGGTCCTCGTGATCGTGACACCGAGCGGTGACGGTCCGTTCGTGGCCTTCGTGTTCGCTTCCGCCGTCGGCCTGGTGGTGACGTTCGTGGCGATCCTCACCGACCTGAAGCCGATCGAGACCGCTGCGATCTGCTCCCCGCTCGCTGTGGGCGCGCTCGCGTTCCTGCCCGGCCTCTCCACCCGCTTCGCCCGCTTGCCGATCGGTTTCGACCCGCCGCGCTCCGCCGCCAATCTCGACTTCGAGGACGAGGACGAGCAGGTGGCCGACATCGACGCCGAGCGCGTTGCCGCTCAGGCGCGGCGCGGCCACGAGTTGCTGGTCGGCCTGGTCGGTGGCTGCGCCCTGGTCGCGGTGGGGGCGGCAGCGGTGCTCGGCTTCTCGGACGACGTCTGGGCCCAGCTCCTCGCGTTCGCCACGGGCGTGGCCATGCTGACGCGGGCTCATCTGTTCCGGCATACAGCGCAGGTCGGCTGTGCCCTCGCGGCCGGGCTCGCCTGCCTGGTGCTGCTCGGGCTCGGTCTGAGCCTCAACCCTCCGGTGGAGATGGTTCTGGAAGCGCTTCGGGGCGACGGCACGGCGCTGGAGGTCCGCCTGGTGTGGCTGTCGGTGGCGGTGGCGGTGGTCACCTTGGTGATCGCGGCGGTGGCGTTGATCGTGCCGCAGAAGGGTGTCACGCCGTTCTGGGGCCGGTTCCTGGAGATCGGCGAGAGCTTCGTTCTCCTGACGCTGCTTCCGCTGTGTCTGGCGGTGTTCGGCGCCTATCACCAGATGCGTTCGCTCTCGTCATGAGGCGCCGTTGAGGGGCCGTGCGACACCGGCGGGAAGTCCAGCACGCCGACGCGTACTGATCACATACAGAACCGTCGGGCACTAACAGGATTGGCAGGGCAAGCGGACAGTCCCGCACAGCGGGAAGACTGCGGCCCTGGTGGGGGAAAGAGGCACCGAACAGATGGCATCACGGCGGGACGAACTGAACGCCTACACCTTCGCGAAACGGCGGCTGATCGGCCAGTTCCTCCAGCCGAGCGCGAGCGGCACGGAGGAGGCATGGCCGCGCCCGCTGCGCGCTGTCGTACCGGGACTGATCATCGCGGTGGTCATCCTCGCTGCGTTCGGCGCCTGGGGCATGTTCAAACCGGCAGCGCCCATGAACTGGGACAAGCCAGGTGAGCACGTCATCATCTCCAGCAAGTCGACCACCCGCTACGTGGTACTGAAGACCGACGGCAAGGTCCAGTTGCACCCCGTGCTCAACATGTCGTCCGCGAAGCTCCTCCTCACCCCGGACAAAGGCAAGATCATCAACGTCGACGAGTCGACGCTCGACAGCGGGAAGATCCCGCACGGCCCGACCCTCGGCATCCCCTACGCCCCCGACCGCCTGCCCGACGCCAAGGAAGCCGGCGCGAAGAAACGCTGGGCGGTCTGCGAGCGTCCCGGAGAGGGCGGCCGCGCGATCGAGAAGGCGGCGTTCATCCTCGCCCAGCGGGACATGCAGCGCACCGAAGGACCTGAACGCCTCACCGGCGGCGAGCTGTTGTACGTCCAAGGCCCGGACCGCACCCGGTATGTGGTCGATGCCAAGGGCACGGCATATCCAGTCGAGGACGACGAGCCGCTGCTGCGCGTCATGGTCGGCGACCGCGTCACACCACAGCGGGTTTCCTCCGCCTGGCTGGACACCCTGCACCGGGGCGACAACATCACCTTCCCCCGGCTGACGGGCACGCCTGAAGCCGACGCCAACGCTCCGGGCCAGCTGGATGCGGAGGCGAACCGGGTCGGCATGGTCCTGGAGGCGACCTCCGGCTCACGCACACAGAAGTACGTCGTCCTGCCGGGCCGGGTCGCCCCGGTCTCCGACTTCACCGCGAAGCTGGTCCTCAACAGCGCGCAAGTGTCCGGCCTCGGCCAGGCGGGCCGCGCCAAGCCCGTCAGCGCCGCCGCCTTCACACCCGGCCAACCGTTCGGCGCGGACAAGACCTGGCCACAGCAGGAGCCGAACCGGGTCAACTCCGCGAGCAACAAGGAGAGCAACCGGAACACCGTGTGCAACGTGCTGCGCGACGTCGACGACAGCGGAGCCGACCAGGGCACCACCACACTGAGCACCTGGGCAGGCACCGCCTTCCCGGCGAACCTGCCCACCGGCTCCAGCAGCGCATACGTCACTCCGGGCTCTGGCCAGCTCTTCCGCCAATTTCAAGGCTCGACGACCACCTCGGGCTTCACCTTCCTCGTCACGGACACCGGCCTGCGGTACGCCATGCAGTCCAACGGCGACAGCGCGACCGACGGCGCGGGAATCGGCGAATCGGGCTCGACCAAGGAGCGCAAGGAGCAGCGGGAGGCGCGGCTGGCGGAAGCCCAGCAGGCGCAGAATCGGCTGGGCTACGAGAACGTGACCCCCGCACCCGTCCCTGCGGCGTGGTCCGCCTTCCTGGCCACCGGCCCGCGCCTGTCGTCCGGTGCGGCTCTGACACCGCAGGGAGCGTGAGGGGTGCGAATCACGCGCAGGGTCCTCGCCGTGGCGGCGGCCTCACTCGTCGCCCTCGCGGTGCCCGCCGCAACCACCCCCGCCGCCGCGGACGAGGCCCCAGATCAGTGCACGTTCCCCGACAAGCCCTACAAGGGGCAGCCTTGGTCCCTGCAACGTGTCCTCCTCGATGAGCTGTGGAAACACGCGACTGGCAAGGGCGTACGCGTAGCGGTCATCGACACCGGCGTCGACGTCAAGAATCGTCAGCTGACGCAGGCCGTGGACACGGAGAGCGGCCGCAATCTCCTCCCGAAGAACCTCAAGGACGAGAACGGCAACAAGATCGAGCGCGGAAAAGAGAACGGAACTACGGATTCAGTCGGCCACGGAACGAAAGTCGCCGGAATCATCGCGGCCCGCCCCATGAAAGGCACGGGCTTCGTCGGCCTCGCCCCCGAGGCGACCATCATTCCGATCCAACAGAACGACGCGGAAGGCCACGGCACAGCCGAAACCCTCGCCGATGCGATCCGCTACGCCACCGGCCCCGCGCGAGCAGACGTCATCAGCATCTCCCAGGACACCGCGAACGCCGTAGAACCCACAGCCGAGTTGAAACAGGCCGTGGACGAAGCCCTCGCGAAGAAGGTCGTCGTCGTGGCCTCGGCCGGAAACGACGGCCTCGGAGGACACGTCAAAAAGACCTACCCGGCGTCGTACGAAGAAGTCCTCGCCGTCGCCTCGTCCGACCGCAACAACGAACGCGCAGCCTTCTCCCAATCAGGAGAGTTCGTCGACGTCGCCGCACCAGGCGTGGACATGATCTCCACCGTTCCCGGCGGCGGCCACTGCTCCGACAACGGCACCAGCTTCTCCGCCCCATACGTCACCGGAGTCGTCGCCCTCCTCAAGGAGAAGCGCCCCACCTGGACCCCGCGGCAGATCAACGCCCAGATCATGCAGACCGCCGAGCGCCCCACCACAGGCCACGACCGCCTGGTCGGATGGGGCGTCGTCGACCCGGTACGCGCCCTCAGCGAGGCCGACAAGCCGATCGAGCAGCCGGTTCCCGGCAACGACACCGCAGGGCAGGCAAATCCTCCATCAGCAATTCCCCTTCCACTTGGAGAAACCGCCCAGGCAAGGGCGACTCGACTCGGCACCTATGTGGTAGTCGGCAGTTCCGTTCTGGTGGCGGTCATCGCGGGCGGCGCGGTAGCCGTACGTGACGCTCGGCGGCGCGCAAGAGGGGAACAGGGGGCGACGAGTTGACCTCAAGCGAGCCGGGAGACAATCCGCCCACACCTGGACGCGCTCGGCTGAACTCGACGGAACGGAACTTCTCAAGTGTCGAGCGGCCGTGAACTATGTTGCTACTGAGGCGAGTTGGCCGAGAAAGAAGACGCGGCTGTCAGACCCTTTGACTAGGGTGGTAAACATGCGAACAGTGCTGTTCGCGCGTAGTGCAACAGGGTTTCGCCAGGTGGAAAACACCGCGGTGGCGAGGCTTACGGGGATCGGGGGAAGGACAATCAGCGTGGCTGAAGCAAGCGGCGGGAGCGGCGGAGGCGGAGACCTCAGGCTCGGAGTCGGTGCACTGGAGAAGTTCCAGAAGCGCGTGGACACCATCCTGTCGGAACTGGAGGGCGGCGCGGCCGGCAGCACAAAAATGGCGGCCCAGCGCATCGCTCGCAGCTCCCTGAGCGGAGCGAACGCCCCATTCGCGGAGGCAGACGGCCTCTACCGCCAGTACAGCCGGGTACACGAAGAGCTCGTCTCGCTGTCCAAGTCTCTCGGCGAGCAGATCACCCTGCTGCGGATCGCTGTGCGGGGCACGGAGGTCGGGTTCGAGAACCTTGAGGAAGAGCATCGGGCTCGGTTTCATGCGATTCAGGCTCGTCTCCTTGAGGAGCGTAAGGCAGCCCTTAAGGAGGCGGCAGACGCGCCCGAGCGCGCGGAGGACCCGTCGAAGTCGGCGTTCGGCCTTGGAGACAGCGAATGAGAGAGCACGGCAACCCACAGCCGGACCCGACGCCTGAGCAGCAGCAGGAGACGACCGCGGACGGACTGCGTCGACAGCTCGACGTGGTCAACGCCATGGAGGGGGCGAGCACGCTCCCGAAGACGCTCGGGTTCAGCGGTAGCTCGGGAAACTTCTTCGGCAGGACCAACTTCGAGAGCCGCGACCTCAACTCGATGCTCGACCTCCTGGACGCGGCCAACCCATCGGACTTGGAGCACGTCAGCGACGCCCTGGCCAAGGCGCGGGACTCACTCAACGAGGCAGCGCGGGCGTTGGACGACGACATCAAGAAGGCCGATTGGGAAGGCGAGTCCGGCAGAGAGTTCCGTCGGTACGGAAGCGAACTGACCAAGCACGCCTGGGAAGTCGCATCGTTTTCGAACGTGGCAGCGACACAAATGTCGGTGGCCGGAACCGGACTCGCTTCGGTCCGCAGCTCCGCCCCGAAGCAGCGCGACGACCGCCTCGTCCCCAAGCGGCCCGAGGACTTCGAGTCCGTGGAACAGACGGAAACCAACGCCGAGTACGTCAAGGCCATGGAGGTCGAACGCAACCGGCAGGAGACCATCAACCAGATGGGCCGACTGGCCTCGTTCTACGCAGTCTCCGAGGAGAGCCTGGCTTCCCAGAAGCCGCCCACGCCTCCCAAGCCCGTGAGGGCAGCAGTACCGAAACCCTCCGGCTCCGCAGGGGCCACTCCGGGATCATCGGGTGCTGCAAGCGCGACCACGGCTGCATCAGCAGGACAGATCACCCCGGGAGACGGACGCCCCGGCGAGGCGTCCACCGGCGCCTCACAGGCCATTGGCCAAGGTGCCTCTCCGTCCAGCCCTACCCCGGGGTCTTCGGTGCAGATCGACAGCGTGACCGCGCCTGCGCCTCCTGCTCCCAGCCCCGGCCCTGTCCCACCTCCTACGGCAACGGGTCCGACAAGCCCGTCACCTGGACCACTTGTACCCCCTCCGAGCCTCGGCGCTCCCCCGCCTCACACCACACAGCGCCCGACGGGCCCCGGCACCGGCCCGTCGAAGACCGGCTCCCCCGGCGGCCAGCCCCTCGGCAAGGCGGGCTCTCCCAGCACCACCGCCACTCGTGCCGGGCGCCCCGGCACAGGCCAGAACACTCCGGCCGCCGGACGCCCCGGGCCTGTCGCACGTTCCACCACGCAGACCGGGCATCCCGCAGTCACAGGGCGGCCGACCACCGTCGGCCAACCCGTCCACGGCCGTGGTCCAGCCGCGACCGGTAGACCGGGCTCCGGCCCGGCCGCCCAGGCACCCATCACCGGGCGGCCCAGCACCGCACAGCCTGCCACCGGACGCGGCGGCGGGACCTCGGGAACTCCGTCCGGCCGTTCGGGCGGGATCGTCGGCGGCACACCGCAACGGACCGGAACGGGTGCAGCCCACGGCTCATCACCGGCTCCACGCAGCAGTGTCATCGGGTCCCAACCCACAGCACCAGGCCGTGGGCCCACCGGTCGTGCGGGCCAGTCAGGGGTATTCGGTTCCCAGCCCTCTGCCGGCGACCGTCGCCCCACCGGCAGGGGCACACCGGCCCCGAACGGAGTCGTGGGCACTCCGTCCAACGCCTCTGCGGGAGGTCAGCCGGGCCGGCGAGGTTTCACGTCCGGCGGCGCCGGCCTTGCCGGGGGCCGGACGAGGCCGCAGCGCCCGGAGCAGGAGCAGGATCACCGTGGTGAGCGTCCGGACTACCTGACCGAGGACGAGGAAACGTGGCAGCCCCAGCGGCGGAACACCACACCGCCGGTGATCGACTAGGTACGGGGAAGGTCCGGAAGCCAGCATGACCGCAACACTCAGCCTCGCCCGCCGGGGTCTGCTCGCAGTGAGCTCCGCAGTCGGAGCATTGGCCCTCACGCTCTCCGGCGCGGCGGCACCCGCAGCCGCCGCCGACGACGTGCAGTCCAAGCAGTGGTACCTGGATGCCCTGTACGCCGAGAAGATCTGGAAGAAGACCACCGGGAAGGGCATCAAGGTCGCCGTCATCGACTCCGGCGTCAATCCCGACACTCCTTCCCTCAAGGGCCAGGTCCTCAAGGGAGTCGACGCCACCGTCGAAAAGGGCGGCAGCACCGACGACACGAACGGCCAGGGCACCACCACGGCCGAGCTGATCGCCGGAACCGGCAAGGGCGGCGGTATCAAGGGCATGGCCCCCGGAGCCAAGATCATCCCGTTCAAGGTCCCGCTGCTCAAGTACGACGAACTTCCACCAGGGACCTGGATCGAACGCGATCCCCTGTACCACGCCATCCGCGCAGCAGCCGACAGCGACGCCCAGATCATCGTTATCAACCTCCGAAACCAACATGCCATCGGCAACAGCCTCTATGGGCAAAGCGCAGCCGAGTACGCGGCCAGCAAAGGCAAGCTCCTGATCGCAGGCACCGGAGACAACGCCAAGGAGGGCAACAAGCCCCTATATCCGGCGGCCAACTTGGAGGTAGCCGGGATTGCTTCCGCCGATCGCGAGGCCAAGACAGCGGACTTCTCTCAGAATGGCGAAGACGTTGACCTGTCCGCCCCAGGCGTCGACATCCCACGATGGTGCGATGCCAGCTTCAAGCGCTATTGCGAGGGTGGGGGCGCCAGCGCAGCTGCCGCTATCGCTTCGGGCTCGGCCGCCCTCATCTGGTCCGCCCACCCCGACTGGACGGCCAACCAAGTTCTCCGCGTCCTCTTTGACACTGCGGGCAGGACTTGGAAGAAGAACACTCCCACCAGGTACGCCGGCTACGGCATGGTCCGGCCAGCGGTCAACATCCTTCGCGGGAAGGGAACACCGGGAGACCCGAAAGTAACGCCGATCCTCAAGCCGGGCCTCTCAGAATCGCCGTCACCTGCCCCTTCATCCTCGCCGACCGGCAAGGCTGAAAAGTCGAACAACGACGCCGCAGTGGAGGCAGGAAGAGAGGCCGACGACAACAGCCCGTTCGGTCTCATCGTGGGCATCGCCGCAGCCGTAGCAGCCCTGGCCGCAGGAGCTTTCGCCCTGGCCCGCAAACGCCGGAACGCCTGAGTCCAGCACAACAACACCAGGCCGCGGCCCTGTACCCGGCGCACCACATACGCCGGCCTCCAACAAAGACACCGAGAAGGGAAGGCACTTCATGGCAGTGCAGAAGGTCAATGACGAAGTACTGCGGGGATTTGAGCAGGAGCTCAACGACCGCTTCGGTTCCGTCAAGACACAGCTGCAGCAGCTGCAGGCCGTGATCGACGGCGTCGAAGGCAAGTGGAAGGGCATGGGCGCCGTTTCCTTCGACCGCAAGCAGCGGGAGATCAACGAACGCATGGCCCACATCGGCAATCTCCTTGTCCGCTTCCAACAGGCCGTCGACGACAACCGCCGCATCGCGGGGAGCACCGAGCAGGAAGTCTTCCAGGCCCTCAAGGGCATCGACGTCGGCTCCGGTTCGAGCTCCGGCTCCAGTGGCTCTTCGAGCTTCAACAACATGTAGTGACCGGCGCACCCACCAGTTGCAACAGCAGCAAGCAGACTCAGAAAACGGGAGGAACCATGGCCGTAGACGACGGCACGATGCTCGTCACGTACGCCGAACTCGAGCGTGCCGCGCAGCAGATCAGCAGCCAGGCGAAGCGCCTCGACGGTGACCTGCAGGCCCTTCAGACCAGAATGAAGGACATCTCCGCCTTCTTCGAGGGCGAGGCCAAGACCGCCGCCGACGGTCTGCACCGCGAGTGGGACACAAAGTCTCGCGAGATCCACCAGGCCCTCAACGCCATCGCCAACGCGGTCCGCGAGGCGAGCGCCGCGTACAGCGCCGCCGACCGCAAGGCAGCAGCTAACTACTGATACGACAAGAGCACTTGCCAGGCTGACGGGGTGGGCACGCACGGGAGGTGCCCACCCCGGGTCGTTTTGAGACACGTCGCTCACATCTGTCCCGCGCCTTTAGGTCGGGCGGCACAGCGAGGCCAAGGAGCGACCGGCAGTCGGCTCACACGGGGAGGAACCTGGATATGGCTTGGGACGAGTGGGAGCAGCTCAAATCTGATGCTGCCGAGAAGCGCTCAACGCAGATGCAGCTCAATCAGGGGCACCCGAGCACCGGCGTCCAGCAGGGCGATCTCAAGGCCAACCAGAAGGAGTTGGCATCAGTTGGAGACAGCGCGTTCAGACTGTTCGAGACTCTAGGACGACAGGGCCGTGACGCCTGGTCCAGTAGCCAGTCGGCTGCCAAAGACCTAACGGCTCAGGGCTTCGCTCTCGGAGGCGGACTCCATCATGTCCAGGATCGGTGGGAGAAGCAGCTCCAGACCCTACTGGATGCCTGTGCGCACATCTCCAATCACATGGACATCACCAATAAGTCTCACCAGGGAGCAGAGTACTTTATCGCTTCCACGTTCAGCAGCATTTCCGTTTTGGACAAGGGGTTCGACGGGAGGAACCAGAGCTAATGGACTTCGAAACCCTGCTCCACGGAAACTTCTCATCCCTAGTTACAGCCATCGATGACTGGTCCTCGATGGTCAAGAATCTCAAGATTATGGAACGGAATGCGCAGGACGATCTGAAAGAGAAGGCCGAAAAGGCTAACTGGGCCGGCGTGAACGCCAACGTCTCTCGTGATTTCATCCGCAAGACGGCTGGGGAGTTCAGGGACGCACGCATCCAAGCAAGCACTATTTACAACATCCTCAAAGACACCCGAGATGAACTCGTCCGGTATCAGGACGAACTTAAAGAAGCAATCGAGCAGGGCCGTCAGCGGAACATTGCCGTGTCAACCAGGTCTGGAGACGGCGGGTTCACCGTAACCTTGCGACCGAATCCCGATAGCCGAGGGCACGGGTCTGAATCCGCGTCGCAGCTCGCCGTGGACAACCTCAGAGACGATATTCAACGTATTCTCAACAAGGCACACAAGAGCGACACCAGTGCCGCACGGGTTTTGAGCAAGATTGCCGATCAGGCCAAGTACGGCTTCTCCGGAGCCGCCTACAGGGATCGCGACACCGCGGCCAACGCACTCAAGAAGGCAAGCGACTTGGCGAAACTCGCCAAGAATCCTGAGGAAATGTCCTTGAAGGAGATTTCCGCCTTTAACCGCGATATGAAAAAATACCGGAGCGATCCGCTCTTCTCCGAGCACTTCGCCACGACGCTCGGAGCCAATAACACCCTGCAGTTCTGGACCGAAATCACGGCAGCACATTCCGGAACTCAAGACCGATCCGACGTCGCGATGCTCAAGGACCTACAAAGGAACATGAGCATGACGCTAGCCGCAGCGACACACTCTGACAGTGCCGCGATGCAGCAATGGGAGCGGGGAATTATCCGTGAAGGTAACACCAGCTTCCGAGCGGACCCAACGACTACACCCGTGGGCGTGTCTGGCTTTCAAGTCATGAGCAGTCTCATGGGTCACGGAAAGTATGACAGTGGTTTCCTCGGAAACTACGGCGAGGAGCTTCTGAAGAAGGACAAGAGCCACTCTCTCGGGGCAACCCAGACCAAGGAGATATGGGGAGACGGCGACGGCGCCGACCTGGTCTTCGGGAAGGGAAACGGGATTGACCCCTTGATCGGCTTCATGGATGGCCTGTCACACAACCCTGAAGCCTCGGAGCAGATCTTCAGCAAAAGATCCGACCTGGACCACATCCTCGAGAGCACCAAGAATACAGGGCGGGGCGACTCTGTCGGGCATGCACTAGAGGCAGCCGTGATGGGCATTCCATACGGAGAAGAAGCCCAAGGCGGGCTAATGCCCCACAGCAAGACTCAAACCGAGATCGTGAAGAACGTCATGCACGCCGTGGCGGACCCAGCGGGTGGCGCCGACCTGGTCGGCAAAGGTATCGGCGACAGTTTCGGACACATTGCGGCCGCCTACATGCCGGAGATCAACCGCGTGATCGCAGGCCCAGGAATGGAATCCGTTTTCCCAGTGAACAGTTCGGTATCGGAAATGCTGGACCGAACCGATACCTACCGGTTTCTCTATGCTCTCGCTCGAGATGATGACGCAGCAGCAGGCGTTATTTACGGGCGGGACATTTACACGAACAGCACGATAGAAGCGCATCTCGCCACTGAGGGAGCCAACGGGCGCCAAACAACAGAGAAGGCCATTGAAGGGGTAGCATATAATGCGGGAGTAATCGACAGCGTTCTCAGCAGGTCTCGAGCGGATGCAGAAATTCAGCCGATAGTCGATGGGCGGAACGACTTCAATGAATCATTGAAGACGCAGGGCGACTTCCTCAAGAGTATAGCGTCAACCGGAATTGCAGTCGGAGCTGCCTCCTTGGAAGGCGCTGGCGACCTCAGCCGCAAGTTCATGCTCGGTGCCGGCGGCGCCTTCCTGGCAGGGGCTGCATCTTTGGGGATTGACCGAATTCTCGAGAGTCGAGAAATGGACGACGCTACGGACCACGTCCTTTACCGTACAGGGAAGGACATTAGCGTCGATGAAGACGATACGAAGCGCAGCATTCTCGAGGCGGCCGAGTACAGCCGAGAGCAGCACGACAGCGAAATCCCGAAGAGGGACTTGGACGTTCTCATTGCCCAACAGGCAACCAAAGGATGGGTGGATGGCGATAGCAGGCTTGACGACAACATGAAGCGCCCAAACTGATCGCAAAATAATCTCAACGAGGATTACCGTGACGCGGAACAAGATAAATAAGAGGCTCCTAGCAGGATGTCTAGTCGGTGCAGCTGTATTTGGCGGAGCCTTCTTCGCGTATCAGGAATTGCTCTTGAGCGGGATCGAAGATCTGCCAGGGAAGCCCTGTAAGGGCGCAGTTGAAAGGTCTACTGCGTCAGACATTTTGCCTAGCGCTCGCGAGGTGGAAGAAAGTTCGCGGCAAAGAATTGAGGATGGGACGTACTACTTCCATTGCAACCTGACGACGAGCAGTGGGTCGATCCTGTCCGCAACAGTCAATACACGTGACGTAACCACAACCTCGTGGGAAAAATACTACAGGAATCAGCAAGACGGGGAGCCATCCAGGATTTCGAAGAACAACATCGCAGCTCTGTCATGGCCTAGAGAAACAATCACTTACATGCCGTGCACGCCGATTGGCGCAAAGAAGAGTGAGGCCAGTCAAGGCTACTCCCTCGTAGTTGAGGTGATGATCGTAGGAGAGGCAAAGGAACCCGGTACTATACTTCGCCATAACCTGAACGAATTCGCTTTCCAAGCAGCTAACTATGCTAAGCGCACGGCCCAGTGCCAACTCTGATCCTCTTTAGTTGAACTTTGAGCATGGATGCTGCCTGAATCACAACACGCCACCGAGCCCAGATAGGGGTCCCGATAGAGGTTGGATCCCGATTCTCAGGAGTGCAGACCAACGCATAGCACTGCTGGCTTGAGTGCACAGGATTTCTAAATCCCCTCCACCTCTGATCGACGTTCGAGAACAAGCACTCTGAGGGCTGCTCTGATGGCAAAATCGGGATATGCGGCCCACAGGGACACAAGTACGGTCGACAAGCGCTGGCGGTGGGCAGCCGCAGCGCTCACATTGGTCACCGGACTGCTGGCAGTCTGGGAATTGTCACTCTTCGACGAGGCGTGGAACGCGTGTCCGTTCACGACCAATTGCAAGGACAACGTCGTCGACGCCATGGACACCGCCCGGAACTGGGCGTACGTGGGCTTTGGTGCAGGACTGGTCGCGATGCTGCTGCAGCCCCACCGTAAGAACCGGCCGTTGCGGTTCATGCTGATGGCCGTGACGGGCGTTGCCCTGCTTGTACGGATCGGCATCGCCGCATCGGTGTGAATACCCAGGTGCGATGTACAGCGTGTGACAGTCCCCGCTGAACATCTCTCGTTCGTCACCAGATGCCCTGTTCGCATGAAGTCGTCCCGGCGTTGGGATTAAGAGCAAGCGGGTCCCTCCGGGAGTTGCGGGCGCCGATGCTCTGCCCCGCACGCGCACGCAGCCATCATGGAGCAGACTGCCAGCTGAGCACCCAACAGGCCGCGCTACACCACCTGCTGTACGGTCTGCCACTCGTGCCGCAAGATCGTGTGCACCACCGAGTCGCGCCATTCGCCGGCCTTCTGAATGTGCTCGCGGATCGTGTAGTCCTCGCTCATGCCGGCCGTGAGCATCGTCTTGGCGGAAGCGGAGTTGTGCGGGGAGCGAGCTCCCCAGATTCGATGCAACCCCAGCTCGCCGAAGCCTACTTCGAGTAGAAGCTGCACCGTTTCAACCCCGTAACCGACGCCCCACGCATCAGGGCGCAGCGCGAAGCCGATCGTGGCTCCCTGCTGCTGGTGAGGGTCAAGGGCAAGGCGGGCGAACCCGATCAGTGCGGTGCTGTCCCGCTCGATGACAGCCAGCGCGTATTCATCGCGCGGCGTCTTGCTGGCTGCGGCAATCGACCGGACGGCGATCTGCCCCACCTGGTCACGCGTACGCGGCTCGAAGGACAAGTGCTCGGTCGCTTCCGCGCTGCCGTAGATCGCGTGAACGGCATCCACGTCGTCGACGGTCAGTTCACGGAGCTTCAACCGCGCACTGGTACGGCTGATCGGGTACATGCCGGAGGACTCTACCGGCGCTCAGCTCGGAAGTGCAGAGCGCAGGGGTCGGTACATTTCGATCTCGGCTCGCAAGTCTTGGGCTACGACGGCGTCGCAGGCGGGGCTGCGGGTCAGCGCGGCCCGGACGCGGTCGGCCGAGACGACGATGCCGTTGTTGCGGTGGGTGGGTGCGAGGTCCAGGACGGGGCGAACCGCTTCGGCTGCGCCATCGAGGTCATCGCCGTACAAGCGCACGAGGGCGAGGTTGCACTGGGCTCCGGCTTGGTCGCCGAAGGCCCAGTTCGGGTCGCTTGGGTCGCTGAACCCGTCGGCGGCTTCCTCAGCGGCGCGGGCGACGCTGGCATCCCCCTGCCCGAGTAGGACGGCGGCCTCGACGGAGTAGTACCGCTGTTTGATCTCGGGGTAGGTGAAGAGGCCGCCGAGCTCGTCCAGTTCGTCTGGCACGACCTGCTCGCGCAGGGTGAGGGCTCGCTCGTTGGCCGCACGAACGGTCTCATGGTCACCGAGCAAGGCGGCTGCGCGAGCTTGCAGCCCGTGCAGCCACGGACTGACGGTGCCTCTCAGAACCTCGGCTACCGCCGTGCCCTGCTGGGCGTAGTGCAGGGCGTCTTGAGGACGACCCGCCCAGTAGGAAATGAGGGACTTCAAACCGTCGGCCATGGCCATGAGGCCGGTGTGCTCGGCCTGTCTTGCGCAGAAGCTCGCAGTGCGCGCCTGGATCATGGCGGCCTTGGGGTCGCCGATGTCGTGCGAGCCCTTGGCCATCATGAAGCTCAGCGCGCTGGCCATGAACAGCAGATCGCGGGACTGGGAGGGCCTGGCTCGGCCACTGTCCAGAAGCCGGAAAGCCTCCTCCTGACTCTGTGCCAGGTCGTCCCAGATTTCTGACAGCGGGGCCTTGGGGTACGCCTCCGCGAGCCGGCCCACTTCGTCACCGAGGAATCCGAGGGTGTCCTCGCCTACCTGCCCGCGTTCCGCCCCCATGGCGAAATCCATTGCACGCCTTGCGGCCATTGCTCCCGTCCTTCTCATCTCGTTCAGCTCCACGCCGGACTCGGCATGGGCGGCGGCCGTGTCGAATTGCGAGAGTGCTTCCTGGGCTCCCCCGTCTTCGGGTGCCGGTGTCCACAACTGCCTGATGGTGTGGCCGAGTAGGTGCACCAGGACTCGGCGCGCGTCAACATTGGGCCGGCGGTCGCCGTAGTACCAGCCCTGGAAGGTTCGCTTGGCCGGCTCCAGCCTCACCAAGGAGTCAGGACCCTCGCGCTCGGCAAGCTCCCGCGCCGCCTGTTGGAAACGAGGCAGGAACACGTCGTAGTCGTGCCACTCGCGCTCGTCGAGCAGGTGACGGAGCAGTGTGCGCATGGTGCTCCCCTTCTCCCTGAGTTCAGCACGTCGCTGTGACCGACCGTAAAGCCCATCCGGGTTCAACTTGCCCAGGATCCAAGGTACTTAGCGAATCTGGCATTGATCCGGCGTTAAGGCGGCGAAGGTGCGGCGAACGGCACCCCGATCCGGCGAAAGTCCGGCATCGAAATGGGGCTAGGTATCACCGGTCCCGCTTGCCAGGCTCATAACGCTCCTCGCTGAGAGTGCGCAAGCGGCCACGGAAGTGCCATCTGCACGGCTCCAGCAGGCATCAGGAGAGCTCCTCCATACACCCGTTGGCCATCTGGGAGGCACACGATGACCCCCGCCGCCGTCACCACGGTCGCCGCAGAACTGATGCAACAGACCGCCCGCGGCTTCAGAGTGGCTTTCACACCGGACAAGACCCGCGTCGGTCGCATGCGCCGGATCACCACCGCCCACCTGCGGCTGTGGCAGGTGTACGGGCAGACCGCGGACGACATCGTGCTCACCGTCTCCGAACTCGTCACAAACTCCATCCAGCACGGCGACGGGGACGTCGGCCTGAAAGTCCTCTACACCGACAACGAATTACGCGTCGAGGTCACCGACTGCAACCCGGAACCAGCCCAGCACAAGCCCGCGGACGACGAAGCCGTCTCCGGCCGTGGTCTGTTCCTTGTCGCCGCCCTCGCGCACGACTGGGGCGTGAGTGACGACGGCACGACGACTTGGGCCACGTTTCGCGTACCCGCGGGGAGACTGCCAGCCATACCACCCCCGCCGTCCGCGGACCGCGTGGGTGACGTTCCAGTTCTGACCAGTGATCAGTACCTGGAATCCGGCTCCCCACCCCGCTCCTAGCCTCCCCCGCCCGTCGACCGTGGCGGGCGGTCACACCACCTGGCGACCGGACCTGGATGAAGGACCGGCACCGGAAGGCCCGTGCCGGGAGGAGCGCTGCCGAACCGCCCTCCCCGCATGCGCATCGCTCAAGTCCAACTCCGATCTCCACATCGAAGGGCGAGACGTATGACCGACGAACGCCCCATCACCCTCCAGGCCCTGCGCCTGGCCGAAGCCTTACGACTCGTGAGTCCGTCCCTCTACGCGACCAGCGCCGCGATATCGGCCCTGGAGCCCCTGCTGATCGCCCCCAACGCGGTCAAGGAGTGGCTGGCGGAGCACTGCGCGCCGTACGCCGTACGCATCCGTGTCACCGGGACCCTGGACCGGCGGCTCGTGTTCGTCGAGCGCCCCGACGGACGGTGGGTCGTCGCTGACCTTTCCGGCCAACCGCACAACAGTCGCGCATGGCCTGGCTGGGCCGCGGTGAACATCGTCTTCAAGTCGCCGGATCAGTGGCTGTCCCTGGCCGATCTCGCCCCGGAAGCCGTCTATCGGCTCTCGCGGCCGCGAGTCCTGCTGGCCGCGCTGTACCACCGCGAGCACTTCCCCCTCCCGCGGTTCCCGCTCGGGATCAGCGACGTCGCCCGCGCAGCACGTCTGTCCCTCATGGGGGAGGTGACACTCACCGACATGCAACTCGGCACCACGCTGCCCGACTTGGCCAAGCAGGTCACCGACAACACCCCCGACATCCTCGGCATCTCCGCCACGTTCGGACAGCACGACCTCATGACCGAACTCCTTGACAGCGCATACGCGTTGGCTGAGCCTCCTCTCGTCATTGCCGGGGGCAGCCTCACGGCCCGCAACGAAGCGCTGCTCCTGGAGCAGTACCCCGACCTGCTGATCGCCCGTGGTGCCGGCGAGCCGACCATCCAGGATCTCCTGGGGTACTGGCACGGGGACATCGCCCGCGACCAGGTCCACAGCATCGGATACAACGGAGCGGCCCGCGGGGACGGCGCACTCGCGATCGGGCGACGTCGCACCGCCAAGCCCGTCAGCCGGGCACAGAGCGACTTCCTGCCCGAACTCGACCTGCTTCCCGCGACGTTCGAGCACCACGGCGTTGCCCAACTGGAGGCGAGTCGCGGCTGCACCAACTTCTGTTCCTTCTGCCCGCGAAGCCACAAGGGGCAGTGGTCGGGCGGCACACCCGGCGAGTTCGGCTGGATGCTCGATCACATCGGCGCGGTGTTCGACCGCTACCCCGGCATTTCCCGCACCCTGTATCTCGTCGACGAGGAGTTCATCGGCCGGGGCCCGGATGCCGTCGCCCGAGCCGTGAGGGTGGCAGACGTGCTGCACGGCGCCGGGTTCAAGTGGGAGACGAGCTGCCGGATCGACCAGGTCACCCACCCGGACCGTGACTTCGCCTGGCACACCGAACGTGCTGCGATGTGGCGTTCCCTGGTGAACAAGGGGTTGCGCCGCTGTCTGTTCGGCGTCGAGTCCGGCGTGGATACGGTCCTCGACCGGTTCAACAAGGAGACCGGAGGCGAACAGAACGCCCTTGCCATCCGTACCCTGTCCGCGCTCGGCGTGCCGACCCGCTTCACGTACATCACGTTCGACCACCTGATGACGTTCGAGGAGCTGAGGGCGACTTACGCCTACCAGGGCCGCACCGACCTCCTGATTCAGCCGCTCCCCGACGTGCCGGTCGAGGAGATCGTGAACGGCGTCCGTGACCCGGAGTGGGTGGCGGCGCACGGCACCGGCCGTGCATTCCACACCGGCATCTCCTACATGCTCGTCAGCATGGAGTGCCTGATCGGCGCCGCGTACACCAAGCGGGTGCAGCGCGCCGGCCTGGCCGGAGAGGTCCGTCCTTCGATGGGGCGGCAGGACGCCGAGTTCGCCGACTGGCGCATCGGTGTGTGCAGCCAGTGGGCGCAGCTCTGGGTCGACCGGAACTTCGCCTTCGATTACACCCTTAAGAGCTTGGAGAAGATCCTCGACGGCGAGCCCCGCCACCAGGTCCGCCGCGCCCGCGTCGTACTCAAGGACGCGGCGTACACCGTTCTCGGCGGCCTGCTCGCTGCCGCTGAACAGGAACCCCCCACGCCTCTGCCCGGTCGGGGCCACGTCCTCGAGGAGCGCATTCGTACTCTGTTGGACAGGGAGATGGAGGGCTTGCGCGAGCGTATGGCCAAGACCGTCTTCGATGTGGCTCGTGTTCTGCCTGCGGAGCACGCGGCCACCCTGGGGCCCGAGCACGGCCGGTGGGCCCGCGCCGATCAGTGGCGTCTGATCAACGCGGCGGACCCGTGCGGTACTTGACCACAGCACCAGGGACTGCCCCGGCGCCGTACGCCGGGGCAGCCCCTCGCGGCAAGCTCTACGAACTGGACTTCTCGGGGATCGGCACCCAGTTGAACTCCGGGCAGTACCGGGCGTACGTCACGAGCTTCCACTTGGCGTACTCGTCCAGGCGGCCGCTGTCACGCAGCAGGTGCTTGACCCACGTGTGCGCGATGCGCTCAGGCTTGGTCATCTCGGCGTCGATCTGGTCGAGCATGCGACACGCGACCGTGAAGTCCTCGACGGTGAGCGCGCTCAGGTCGATCTCGATACCCGCGACGTCGAAGGTGAACACGAGCCGAGTGGTGGAGAACGACGTGCGGCGTTCGCCCAGGAACGTTGCCCGCCCCTCCCCCACCAGCGCCCGCATCAAGTCGTCGCGCTGCTCCACGGGGAAACCGATGCCCAGGTCCAGGTCGCTGGTCTCCAGGTTCAGGCGCGTGCCGAAGGAGCCGACATCGCGGGGGGTGTGTCCGGTCCACTGCTCGATCAGGCCGGAGGCTTCAGCCCGCACCTTCAGCAGGTGTTCGTCATGGGTGCGCATCGAGTCGTAGAACGCGGTTGCGCGCTCGAACTCCTCGGTGGGGAAGTCGGCCGGATCGGCCCACTTCTTGGCGGTGATGGCGCTGAGATCCAGTGGGGTTTGTGGGTTCGTCACGCGCGCCACGGTAGTCACAAGTGCCCACGGTTCGCGTGGGTTTGACAGGAAATGAAGGGAAGAGAGGCAGCAGGATGAGCGACACCGCGAGTGAACTGCCGTACCGGACACTGACGGGCGGACTGAACGTCCATCCGATCGGCATCGGATGCTGGGCCATCGGCGGACCGGACAACAACCTGGGTCTACCCATGGGGTGGTCCACCGCCGACGACGACGCGTCCATGCGCGGCCTGGAGGCCGCCTACAGTCTCGGCGCGAACCTCTACGACACTGCCGACGTCTACGGACACGGCCACTCCGAACGCCTCATCGGCCGGCTCGTCGACAGCGTCCCGCGCGCCAGCGTCGTGCTGTCCTCCAAGGTCGGCTACTTCACCGGAACCGCTGCGCACGCCTACGAGCCCAACCACATGCGCCGCCAGCTCGAAACGACGCTGGAGAACCTGCGCACCGATCACCTGGACGTGTACTTCCTGCACAACGCCGAGTTCGGCGAGGACGACCGATTCCTGGACGGCGCGATCGACATGATGCGCACCTTCCAGAGCGAGGGGCTGGTCAAGACGGTCGGTATGCGCGGCCCGCACCGCTTCGCCACGGAACGCGTCAACGTCCCCAAGGAGCAACGCAAGGACAAGCACGCCCGCTTCCGCTACCTCTTCGACCGCGTCCAACCCGACTACCTGGCCTGCCGCTTCAACGCCCTCACCCCGCCGCCGCCCGCCGGACAGAAGGACATCTTCGCCTTCGCCGCCGAGCACGGCGCCAGCATCCTGATCAACAAGCCGCTGTCGCAGGGCCTGCTCACCGGCAAGTACGACCCGGCCCGCCCGCCGACCTTCGCAGCAGGGGACCACCGCCTCCGCAAAGCCTGGTTCACCCCGGACGCACTGGACATCATCGATGACGGTCTTCGCCCGCTGCGTGAGCGGTTCGGCGCCTCCACCGCGGACCTGACCCGCGTCGCGCTCCACTACT
Organism: Streptomyces cavernicola; assembly: GCF_029968035.1. Taxonomy (GTDB): domain Bacteria; phylum Actinomycetota; class Actinomycetes; order Streptomycetales; family Streptomycetaceae; genus Streptomyces; species Streptomyces cavernicola. The sequence goes on from NZ_JASCIQ010000035.1 coordinate 27,057, forward strand.
GTCTCCAGCACGCGGACAACGCCGCCCTTCTCGTCGGCTTCACCGGACCGGAGCAGGTAACCCAGAACCTCAACGCCATCGGCGATCCGCTGACCGACGAGGACATCGACTTCGTCCGCCTGACTGCCGGACGTCTCCAACAGCAACTCGACGCCGCTGGAGAGGTCTTCCTGGACGAGAAGGACGCCGCGCAATGACCGACGATGCCGCACAGCTCTCCCTCCTCGCCCCGCCCCAGCAACATGCCGCCTCAACCACCCACGCGCGACTGCTCGTCTTCAACACCCAGCACGCTTCACCGGCCCGCGCCTACCGCCAGGCCGAATGGATCAGCCAGCAGGAGACGGCGGACCTGGTCGTACTCACGGAAGCCAGCTCCGGACCCGGCGGAACCGCCCTGGTCGAAGCGATGCACCACTTCGGCTACGCGCACGTCATCGCTCCGCCGGCCGACCCTCGCGACTACCGCACCCTGCTGGCCTCACGCACCGCCCCTCTGTACCCAGTCGACGCCGGGGTGACCTTTCTGCCTCACCGCGCACCCGCCGCCATCGCGACCATCGGCGGCCAGAAGCTGGGCATCGTAGGCCTGTATGTCCCTTCGCGTGGCCCGAAAGAGCGGCGCAATGTGGACAAGAGGCAGTTCCAGGAGGCCGTGACCACAGCTCTGACCGGCCTGAGCAACGTCTGCGCACACATGCCCGTCGTCGCCGCCGGCGACCTGAACGTTCTGGAACCCGGCCACGAGCCACCTCACAAGGTGTTCGGCCGCTGGGAATACGCCTTCTACGAGTCGTTCGCCACAGCCGGATTCACCGACGCCTATCGCCACCTGCACCCAGCCGCCGTGGAGCACTCGTGGTTCGGACGCAGCGGACGGGGCTTCCGCTTCGATCACGCCTTCATCACCAACACCCACACGGCGCAGGTCGAGGTGTGCGCCTACGATCAGCGGCCACGCGCCGCGTCACTCTCCGACCACGCAGCCATGGTGCTCACGTTGGGTCTGACGGCGGGAGACGCCTCAGGTAGACCCGTTCGTGATCGTGCTACGAGGCTTGTAGGAGAGCTGTAACAGATCGTCCGCCATCGACGTTCCGTGCTGTGAAAAGGCTTGGCCTTGTGTCAAGCCGACCAGCGACACAACGCGGAGGAATGGGTGACGACTGCTACTGCTCCCCTCTCATCGGCAGCAGGCCAGGAGTTCTGGCAGGAACCTCTGCTCCAGTCGAGGCCGAAGCCTGTTCCGAAGCCGGTGGTGAAGGCGGCGGGCGAGGCAACACCCCCTGAGTCCTCGGCCGAGGCCGTGGACGCGCCTCCGGATATTTCACACACCTGGGTCGTCGCCGCCGAGATCCAGGTGGAGCCCCGTATTGCGTCCATCGCAGACTTTCGTGGCTCGTTCAAGACGACCGCCGGGCAGCGCGTAGATGCGCTGGAGGTGTACTGCCGGGGCTGCCGCCGCCCGTACGACGAGGTGAAGGGCCAGGACTGCGCAGAGAAGGTCGACAACAGGCATCTGATCGGCGGGGACCAGTCGACGCGGAGGAAGCGCAAGCTGCCACCGCCCCCGAAGGGCGCCAAGATCATCCCCGGCCAGAAAGTCCAGCGGCGCGGCATCGGCGCCTACATGGCCGGGGTCAGCCGCCCGCGCTGACGCCCGGCGAGCGAGCACGCGACACTAACGCGGCGGCGCCACCATCGTGCGCGCCGTGAGTACACCGCCTGAGACACCCTCCCCGCGAAGCCTCGCCAGGGAAGCCGCCGGACTTCTCCTCGTCGTCGCCGGCGTGCTCGTCACGCTCGTCGCCCTGAGGGCCGTGCACCCGGTGCTGAGCACCAGCGTGGCCGCAGCGAGCACTTTCGCGGTCTTCCGTTTCTGGGCGCCGCCGAGGAGTCGGGTCTCCCGCCTCTCCGCCTATGCCATCAGCGTCATCGTGGCCGCGGCCGCCGTCGGCTGCGCCTTCGCGTACTTCCCGCCTATGGGCTGGGTCGAAGTCGGCGCGGGCATCAGCGCGATGGGCGTATGGCTGGCCAGTGAGGGGGCCTGATGCCCCGCCAGTTCCTGCCCGGCCTCCGCCGCCTCCTCGTCGCACGTGTTCCAGTGCCACCGCTGGAGGAGAAGTCCGGGCCGACCGGCAACGCGTACGTCTCCATGACCTACGCGGGCACCACGAACGTGTGGGGCACCGAGAACCGGGCCGCAGGCTGGGACCTCGACCGCGTCATCCAGGAGGGGTACGAGCGCAGCATCTGGACGTTCAAGTCCGTCGAAGCGATCTCCAAGCACCCCGGTGCGCTTGCCGTCGAGATCGGGCGCGGCGGTGACGAGCGGCAGTTCGCGGAAACCCTCACCGATCACCCGCTCCTGCACGTCCTGAACGTTCAGGCCAACCCTCTCGAGCGGGCCACCGTCTTCAAGAAGCGGCTTTCCGCGCAGCTCCTCTTGTCGAAGAAGGGGGCCTTCGTTGAGATCACCCGCTCCCGCGGAGGCACGATCACCCGCCTTGACCTGCTGCCACCGAACCGTGTTGAGCCGATACCCGACCCCCACGGTGACTACCTCTCCCACTTCGAGTTCACGACGTACGACGGCCGCATCCGGGAGCTGGACCCCAGCCGTGTCGTGTGGCTGAGAGACCCGCACCCAACTGACCCGTTCTGCGGGGTCACGCCTTTGGAGGCCGCGGGCCTGTCCGTCGACCTGGATGTGAAGGCCCGCACCTACAACATCAGCTTCATCGACAACGACGCTCGCCCCTCGGGGATCGTCGGCATCGACGTCGACGGCTTGGACCAGCGAGAGATCGACCGGATCCAGCAGCGGCTTGCCCCCGGCGCGCAGCATGCCGGCGAAACCGTCGTCGTCGGCAGCGGGCCCGGCGGCCTGCAATACGTCGACACCAGCACGCGGCCGCGCGACATGAACTACGAGACTCTGGCGAACACGGCCAAGGACGAGATCCTGAGCGCGTTCGGCGTCCCGGAGAGCGTCGTCGGCAACGCGAGCGAGCGGACGTACGCGAACGCCGACCGGGAAGAGTGGAACTTCTGGCAGCACACGGAGCTGCCCCATCTCTCGCTGCTCGCCTCGGCTTTCGACTTGGACCTGGATGACGGCTGGTCGCTGCGCTTCAACACGTCCACGGTGGAAGCCCTCGAATTCCCCCGACGCCAGCGCCGCGAAGAGGCGCGAGCAGAGTGGAATGCAGGGCTGATCACGGTGGATGAGTACCGGGAGATCGCCGGTCGCCGACCGTTCAACGTCGCCCACACCCGAGCCTTGTGGATTAGCCCGCAGAAGGCGCCCGTACCGGCGAACGAGCAGGATGCGGCCGCGCTCGGCGTAGCTCAGGACCCGGCTGCGGGCACAGCGGCTGGACTTCCGGGAGCCGACGGAACTCCGCCCGCCATCGCGCCCTCCGGCCCTGCGGGAGGCGACTCAGCAGCCGACGCGGTCGCCGAGGCCCGTGCCCAGGACCAGCAGGGCACCGCTTCCTCCGATGTTGCCGCAGCAGGTGACATGTCCGGCGCTGCGGATGTGGAATCGGCCGCGACTGCCGTCGACCAGGCCCGCGTGAACGTCCCGCTCGCCTTGCCCGGTGACGCTGCCGATGACGTTTCTGCCGCACGCTCGACCATCGAGCGACGGAGCAGCGGGGACGCTGCTGCCGATGTCGACGCCGCCCGCTCCGGTATCGAGCACAAGGAGCTGCCCCACGAGGAGGGCTTCGAAGTCACGGATAGCGACTTCGACACGGCGTCGGCCGCCGTCACGGCTGCGCTCAGCGCTCTCCTCGCTCGGCAGGAGGGCGTGATCACAGCGCGCCTGCACGCGCCCAAGACCCGCAAGCACACCCGCTACTGGCAGCCGGAGAGCACCACCGACCTGCGCCACGGTGAGGGCCCGATCGACGGCGCCCGCGTGGTCGGCGCGGCGCGTTGGGAGGAAGAGACGACCAGCACGCTGAACCCGATCCTCCAGCAGGTTGCATCCGCCACCGCCGGAGCCCTCAGCAAGAGCGTCACCGGCACCGCCACCGTGCCGCTGGGCGCAGCGGCCGCCGCGCTCGCAGCCACAACCCTGGCGGGACAGGCCGTCCTTACGCTGCTCTCCGACCTGGCCGACGCACTCCACACGGCGCAACTCGAGCCCGGCACCCTCGACGAACTCACCGACACCGTCGCCTCGTTCTACCGATCCCGCACCGCGAAGTTCGTCACGCTCCTCGCTGAGTCCTGCGCAGTCGCGACCGTCAACGGAGCTGCCGACGCCGCAGCCGAGAGCACAGGCCCCTCCGTGCTGCGCACCTGGATCACCCGCGGCGACACCCGTGTACGGCCCGAGCACCAGAAGCTGAACGGCACCACTCTGCCCGCCGGCACTCCATACGCGGTCGACGGCTCCCGTCTGCGCTACCCCGGAGACCCCTTCGCCCCCGCTGACCTCACCGTCCGCTGCCGCTGCCGACTGCGCTACCGCGCCGGCCCCACCACCGAGGAGACCCACTGATGTGGCCCGCCATCTGGATCGTCTGGTCCTGCCTGTTCGCAGTGTTCGAGACGGTCGCTCTCGTCAACAGACGTGAGGGCGACACCCTTTCCGAGAACTTCCGACGCTTGTTCCGCACCCGCACGTCCAAGGCGGGACGCGCTGTGTTCGCAGTCGGATGGTGCGGGTTCTCCGCGTGGTTCACCCTCCACATCCTCACCGAGACGATGTAGACACCGCGCCGCGCTTCAGATTGAGAATCGTGTCAGGCAGCCCCAAGTCGCTCATGGCCTTCTGGATTGTCCGCTTCATCGGGTGACCCTTGATGTAAGGGCTGACCGCAGATGCCGCTTGGAGCAGGGCTACAGGGATCCAGATCTGCTCGACAACGGTCTCGCCCTCAGGCGTCGTGGTGAAGTACAGCCGGTCCTCCTCCTCGACGACGAACGCACTCGCGGTCGCAGCCGTGGTGTGACAGAACGCTGAATGGTGGCGGTAGACCGGATAGATCTCCGGCGTGCCATACGCCTTGACTAGCGTGTCGAAATTCGTGAGTTCGCCCATGAGCTTGCGGTGTAGTTTCTCGTCCGCCCCGTCGGTGAATTCCAAGGGCGTAGCGGGGATCTCCGGAGTCGGCTCCGTAAGGTTCCACGTCGCGTCGATGTTCGCCGCCAGCTTCCGCCGGTGCTCTTCGGAGTACGCACGAATCGCCCGCAGAGCGGGCCAACCGTTGTCCACGAGCCAGTTCATGGCGTACGCGTGGCCGATCAGGTTCCGCATCAGCGGTGCCGCCTCAACACTGAACCCGTCGTCGTAGAGCCGGGTCAGCGCCGCAGCCGTCCGGTTCGTGAACTGCCACCAGCCCATCAGCATGGGCATCATCGGCATGTCGGCCACAGCGACCTCCACCCCGTTCTCCACCGTCTCCTCGGCGGCAGCAAGAATCATCGGGACGATCCTGCGGGTGCGCCGGAGGCACTGCTCGTTGGGTCCGAACTTGTACGCCACCCCCTGACTCTAAGCGCGTAATCGAACGCGTAGTTAAGGGGTATCCGCGCTGGCCGTGAGGCCGCGACGCTAACTGCCCGCGGTCTGCAGGGTCCGCGCATGCTGATTCGCACCTCCTCGGCCGCCGACCTGAGTCGCACCTTTGAGGCCACGTCCGTACGACGGCCGTGGAACCCTGCCCTGCACCCTCGGGACTCGAAGGGCAGGTTCATCGAGACCGGCGGTGTTGCCCGGTTGTGGTCGGGAAAGCTCGCACGCGTCGTCCGGGCTCTGCCCCGTGACCGCGTACTCGTCCAGGACCGGGCCGCCGACGGCTCCTACACCGGGCGACGGCACAGCACCAGCGCCCGCTGGATCACGATGGTCGCCCGACCCGACGGCACCGCGCCCACCGCGAACCAGACGAAGGTCGAGGCCGAGGACGCCCGCCGCGAGCAGGATGACCGGCGCGGCCTGGGCCTGTCCCGCGACGACCACGGCAACCCGGACACCCCCGACGAGCCGCACGGCGCCGACGACGCGGGCAACGACATCGGCGACGACGACGGTGACCGCCCCGAGGACGACGACCAGGACGAGCCCGAGGACGGGCACCACGACGTCGACACCAACGCCCTGCCCAACCGCAAGGCCCGGAACGGGGCCCGGTTCGAGGACACCGCGGCGGTGCGACGCCACTTCCTCGACCTGGCCCAGCAGCCCGGCGCCAACACGCCGGCACTGCGACGCCTGGCCGGTGACGAGGACCTGCAAATCACTCCGTCCGGCGGACTCGTCACCACCCGCGACGACGACAACGGCCGCTGGTACCTCACCTCGACCGGCACCGGCGGCTACCTCGACGTCGGTGACTTCACCACCCGCCAGGAAGCCGAAGGCGCGGCCGAGTACATCAACGAGCACGTCCGCAACGGGCACATCATGCCGGGCGAGTTCAACGAACCGATCGACTTCTCCGACCCCAAGATCGGCGACTGGTTCCTGACGTGGCGCTCAACCAAGGGCGAGGACGCCGAGCAGGCCATCCGCCGCGCAGTACGGGACTTCCACGCCCCCCGTGCGGACGGCGACGCCCCACAGGCGCCATCGGCGAACCGGCAGCGCCCCCAGGAAAGTGAGCGGTTCACCACCCTTCAGCAAGTCCGCGACAACTGGACCCGGCAGACGGAGGCTCTGCGCGCCTCCGGAAGCGAGCAGGACCGCAGTTCCGCTCGCGACATCGACAGCCTCGTCAAGGAGCCGCGCCTCAAGCTGGTCGGCGACGGGCAGTTCGTCGCACGCCGCGTCGAGGGCGACTGGTACCTGTACGCCACCGCCACAGGCCAGCAGATGCCGTGGTGGTTCGACCGGCAGGCCGACGCCAAGGGCTTCGCCGAGCACATCGTCGGCAGGCTCAAGGACAAGGACGGCAACGCCCTCGACTTCTCCGACCCCAAGTTCGCTGACGGGCGCCGGACTTGGCGCTCCGCCAAGGGGCGGGACTACATCCAGGAGTGGACGGCCGCCCGCGCCCTGTGGGACCAGGAGCACCCGCCCAAGCACAGCATTGCCACCGACCGGCTCGGCGAGACCCTGCGCCGCCGCCCCTTCGGCGACGAAGAAGCCCCGAAGGCGGACACGCCAACAGAGCCGACCCCAGTGCCCGAGGCCACCGACGAGCCCGACATCCCGGAGGATGCGCGGGCTGGCTACATGGCAGGCGAGCAGGAGCGGAGCACGCCGGACGAGCAGCCGGAACCGGCCCCCGAGCCCGCCGCGGAGCCGCAGCCGGAGGAGGCACCGGAGGCCACAACTGACGGGCGGCCGACGGGCGTTCCGGAGGACGCCGAGCCGGTTGAAGGCGTGCCCGGATACTGGGCGACCTCCTGGAACCCCGGCCCGGTCACCGTGTACGGCCCGTACGGCGCCCGCATCGCCTCCGTCATCGGCGGCTATAGCGACCGGCACGCCACGGTCGACGGCGTCTACGTGCCCATCGGCAGCAACGCGAACATCGCCGACCAGATCATCGCCCGCCACCACCTGGCCACAACCAATCCGGACCAGGCCGACCATGTGCACCTGGCGTGGACCACCCACAAGGGCAAGCGGGTCCTGGCCGTGCGCGGCACCATCAAGAACGACGCACGCGATGACCGGGCCGTCGGCGCCGCCGGAAAGCTCGCCTGGTCCCCGGTCCAGAAAGCCCGCATCACGGGCACCCAGTGGAAGCCGGAGACCCGCGACCGCAAGGCCGCCGACATCCTCGCCGCGTTCGTCCGGCAGGGCCGCAACGTCCGCGTCACCGACGAGGACACCAGCACCAACGCCCCTGAGCAGGCCCAGCAGTTCGACGAGGACACCAAGAAGCTCCGCGCCCTGTCCGACGCAGACCTTCGCGGGCACCGCGACAACCTCAAGATTCACGCCCAGGTCGCCACCACCCCGGCCCGCAAGCAGAAGGCTCGCGCCGCACTGCAGAAGGTCGAGGCCGAACTCGACCGGCGCCGCATCGCCCAGAACGACGAGAACAACCGCGACGAGCCCGAGAACCACCTGAGCGTGCAGGACCGTGCGGCCTCGATGAGCGACACCGACCTCGCCGAGGCCATCAGCCGCTCCGAAGGCGCCCGCAGCACCTACGGATCCCGGCGCGGCGACCGGCTCAACGACGACGAGCGGGCCCTGTACGCCGACCGTCGTCGCCGCACCACCGAGCGGGTCGCCCAAGCCGGGAGCCCTCAGGGCCTGAGCGACGGAGAACTCGCTGCGCACATCAAGGACTTGGAGGCGCGCGAGCGCACGCACAAGCCGTCCGGCACGATCCACGGAGAGGACGACCTCGCCCCGGAGCGGGACCTGTGGAACGACCTGACCGGCCATCTGGCAGACGCGGAAACCGAGCAGCAGGCCCGCCAGCTCCGTGACATCGAGCAGCGCCCAGCCGTCCAGGACCTCGACGACGACGCGCTGGAGAAGGAGTTCATCGGGCTCCCGATCCGCCTCCGGCGCCTGGGCCCGGAGCAGAACGAAATCCTGTCCGCCCGTCGGCACGCGGTGTACGAGGAACGGCAGAACCGCAAGGCCGACGTCTACCGCAACGGCCCCGACCCGGCCGGGCTGAGCGACGCGGACCTGGGCACGGCGTTCAAGGACCTCCACAAGAAGCGGAACCTCACCAGCGGCCGGGAGCGGGAGGCCCTGGAGGCGCGGCTGAAGGCCATCTTCGACGAGCAGAACCGCCGCGGCGCCGAAGGTCACGAGCAGAAGGTCAATCGCGCGGACACCCGCGAAGACCCGCTCCGCAGCTCCCTTGGCGCCTCGATCCAGGTCGATGGCAACGGCTACGGCAAGGTCAGTTACCACGAGTACGACTCCCCGTACGCGGGCGGCCACAAGGCGGGGTGGAACGCACAGCGCCAGAGTCACGGTGGCCACTTGGGCGCGTTCCCGAGCATGACCGAGGCCCTGGCCGCGCTCGTCGACAGCTACGACAGCGACCCGGACACGGAGCCGGTGCGCCTGTACGGGTCGGTGCGCCGCGTGTGGGTGCCGAAGATGTTCTTCGAGCTGTACCAGTCCTCCCGTCGCGCCGACTCCTTCTCGTCGGCGAGCAAGGAGCGCCAGACCCTCTACGGCCTGTTCAAGGGCCACGGCTACGGCTGGTCGGACAACACCAACCCGATCACAGGGAAGATCGGAAAGGGCGCCAACCTCGACATACCCGAGGGGCTGCTCGCCGAGTTCCACCGCGTCACCGAGGAACTGTCCCGCGAGATGATGCTTCGGGCCAGCGACCGCGAACTGGACTCCTCGGACCGGTCGAAGGCCCGCACCCGGCTGGCCTCCATCAACGCTGCGCTGCACGGCATCGACGCGCAGCGCACCGCAGTAGGTAAGGATGGCGGGGACGACGACCGCAAGGTCATCTCCCGCGAGGAGATCGAGGCGCAGCAGGCAGCCCTGCGCGCTGCTCTCGGAACGGACGAAGGACCTGACAGTGAGCATCTACAGCCAGACGGCCAGGGACCACTGGACGAAGTACCGTCCGCGGGAGCTGGCGCAGATGGACGACCCGGAGACGTTCTTCCTGAACAAGGGCAGGGAGATCGAGACGGCGATTCTGGTGGCCGAGGAGGCGCTGGAGAAGACCGTGCCGGCCGCGACGGAGTACGAGGCTCGGGCGGGTCAGCACAAGCAGATCAGGGCGGACGCGACCGCGATGGTGCTCCGCGACCTGCTGCCGGAGCCGGAGCCGGAGACCGACGAACCACAGACGCTCAGTCCGGAGATGCGGGATCTGCAGGCGATGAAGGACGCGGTGTACGACATGTAGCACCGCGTTTTAGACCGAAACCGGCCGACGCCGCGACCAAGGGCCCGATCCAGCGTGCCGCCGCGAACGTCGAGGCGATCCGGGTTCTGAAGCGGTTGGAGCGGGAGGACCGCCCGGCCACCGAGAAGGAGAAGGTCACCCTCGCCCGCTGGACCGGGTGGGGCTCGGTTCCGATCATGTTCGCGGCGGAGCCGAACGAGCAGGAGCCGCGCTACCAGCAGGGCGGCACCCGGTACGGCAAGTTCGAGCAGGACTACGCCCGTTGGGCGGAGTACCGCGAGCTGCGCACCATGCTCTCAGGCGAGCTGACGCCGCTGGAATGGCGGCAGGCGTCCCGCGGCACGCTGTCGATGCACTACACGCCGCAGCCGATCGCCGAGGCGATGTGGGACGGCCTCAAAGCGCTCGGGTTCGAGCGCGGTGACGTCCTGGAGGCCGGTTCCGGCGCGGGCACATTCTTCGGTGTCTCTCCCGACGGGGCACGGCTCACCGGCATCGAGCTGGACCCGACCACCGCGAAGATCGCGAAAGCGCTCTACCCGGACACCAACGTCCTCAACGAGAACTTCGCGGAGACCGACGCCCACCCCGGCACGTTCGACGTGAGCATCGGGAACGTTCCGTTCGCGTCCGTGCCCTTCGGCGACAAGCGATACCCCGCTGAGAGCCTGCACAACGGGTTCATCACCAAGGAGTTGGCGCTGACCCGGCCGGGCGGCATCACCCTCCTGATCACCTCCCGGCACACCCTGGACTCCAAGGGCGACAAGGCCCGCAAGCAGATCGCCAAGTACGGCGACCTCATCGGCGCCGTCCGCCTGCCGAGCGGTGTCTTCAACGACGCCGGCACCAGCGTCGTCACCGACGTCCTCGTTCTGCGGCGCCGCGCCGATGGCGACGAGCCGGGCAACACGACGTGGCTCAACGCCCCCGAGCGGAAGATCGAAGGCGTTCGGGAGCACGTCAACGAGTACTTCACCGAGAACCCCGACCACGTTCTCGGCGACCTGACCACCGAATCGTCCCCCTACGGACCGCGCCTGACCGTCAAGGGCGACCCGGCCAAGGCCCCCGACCAGCTCCGTGACGCCCTGGAGCAGATCGCCGCCAAGGCGAAGGCCCACGGCAACGGCTACGAGCCGCACCCCGACGGCGACAACCGGCCGCCCGTGTTCTTGCAGACCGCGCGGGAGAAGCACGCCAACGACTGGACCGGCCGCCTCTACGAGGGCGACGACGGCAAGCTCTACCAGCACGTCAACGGCGGCAACCCCGTCGCGGTCGAGCCGTCCGACGACCGTGACGACCAGCTCCGCGCCCTGGTGCAGCTCCGCGACGTCGCCGCCGAACTGCGCGCCCTGGACCGCAAGAACGACGAGGACGAGCGCGCCGAGAAGCTGCGCGCCCAACTCCGCGACCTGCACACCACATACGTCGAGCAGTACGGACCCCTGTCCAAGCCCGGCCAGTTCCGCAGCATGAAGACCGGTACCCGGCCGGACGGCTCGGAGGAGCGCACCCCGACCGCCTATGGGTACTTCCGCTCCGACCCGGACGCCGGGTCGGTCCTCGCTCTCGAGCGGTGGGACGCGGACAAGCAGGAGCCGATCCTCTCCCGCGTCTTCGAGGAACGCGCCGCTGCCCGCCGTCAGCCGCTCGACCGGACCGACGACCCGAAGACGGCCCTGTCCGCGGTCGTCGCCGCGACCGGCGAAGTCGACCTCGGCGAGATCGCCCGCCTGCTGAACATGGACCCGCAGGACGCCGTCCGCGCCCTCGGCAATGAGGTCTTCACCGACCCGTCTACCGGCCGCCTGGAACTGGCCGGGGCCTACCTGTCCGGTCCCGTCCGCGACAAGCTCGACGCCGCACGCCGTGCAGCGGAGAAGGAGCCGGCGTTCGCCGTCAACGTCTCGGCGCTCGAATCTGTGCAGCCCGTTGACCGCACCATCGGCGAATTCACCCCGGAGATGGGCGCGCACTGGACGCCGCCCGAGCTGCTGCAAAGGTTCCTGCGCGAGTACCTGGGCGACAAAACGCTGCGCGTCGCGCACGACGACCGCTACGGCTGGATGCTCTACACGGGCAAGGTCCCGCAGGCAAACAACGTCATGTACGGCGTCGCGGCCGACGAGAAGAAGGGCACGCGCGGCAAGAACGCGGTCGAGATCGCCCGCGCGATCCTCGGCCACGGCTCCCTCACGATCTACCGCGACGACAAGCGTCGAGACGTCGACGAAGAAACGTCCCGCCTGGTCCGGCAGAAGGCCGACCAGATGCGGTCGGAGTTCGCGAAGTACGCGACGGCCAACGCCGAACGCCTCACGCGGCTGACCGACTCCTACAACAAGATCATGAACGGGCACGTCGTCCGTTCGTACGACGGCATGAGCCCGTCCCTGGACAACTTCACTCCGGAACGCACCCCGCACGCCTGGCAGTTGAGCGGTGCCGCCCGAATGCAGTTCGAGCGGTCGGTGATCCTCGCCCACGAAGTGGGTCTGGGTAAGACCGGCACGCTCGTCATGGGCACCCAGGCTCTCAAGGCGTCCGGGCAGATCGAGAAGCCGTACGCCGTCGTCCCCGACCACCTCGCACAGCAGTGGTACGACGAAGCCCGCTACCTGTACCCCAACACCGAGATCCACCTGATCACGTCGGGGGACCTCGCCGACGGGCGCCGTGACAGCACGCTGGAGTGGCTGCGCGCCAACAAGCCGGACTTGGTCATCTTCACCGAGCCCGCGTTCGGGTCGATCAAGATGTCGCCCGAGGCGCAGGAGGAGTACGAGTTCCGGGAGCTGGAGGCTCTGCGGGAACAGCTCGACCGGCAGTACGAGGACGCGGACAACCCCAACCACCCGTTCATCGTCGCCAAGATCGAGCAGCGCATTGCGACGGTCCAGAACAGGATCAGCCGGAACGCGGCGCCGATGCGTACGCCCGGCCAGACCTATTGGGACGATCTCGGGTTCGACTACGCCGTCGTCGATGAGGCGCACCGCTATAAGGGCGTGGGCTTCCGCTCCCGTGAGGGCGGCGGCGACCCGGCGTCCATCCGCGGTATCGACCTTCACCAGAAGCTGACCGACCTGCACCGTCGACGTGCCGACCGCGCCACGGTCACCCTGGCCACCGGTACGCCCCTTTCCAACAGCATCACCGAACAGTTCACGATGCTCGCCCTGGCCGCCCCGTGGGTCCTGGACTCCTACAGGGCCGGCGCGCCGGACCTGTGGGCCGCGACGTTCGGCCGCAAGACCCTCCGCGTCGAGAACGCTCCCGACGGCAGTGGCCTGCGCATCGTGGAGCGGTTCGCCGAGTTCCACAACCGGCGTGCCATGAAGACGATGTGGGGCCTGGTCGCCGACACCAAGCGTGCCGACGACGTCGGCATTCCCCGCCCGAAGGTCAAGGGCGGCGGCCCCAACCTGGTCATGGTCGACCCGACCAAGGACCAGACGGCCCGGCTGAAGAAGCTCGTCGCCCGCGGCCGCGCGATCCACAACGGCGAAGTCGACCGGTCCCAGGACAACATGCTCGCCGTCTCCAACGAGGGCACGTCCGTCGCGCTGGACCCACGGCTCGTCGACGCCAACGCCCCGGCGGGCAACAAACTCCGCACCGTCGCCACGAAGCACGTCGAGCGCTACCACCAGCACAAGGACCGCGTCTACAAGACGTACTACGGCAGCGCCGAGGACCACCCGACCCCCGGCGCCCTCCAGATGGTGTTCCTCAACGAGGGCGTGCCGGGCGGCAACAACCGTGGCGACTTCGACGCGTACGCCGAACTGAAGCGGCTCATGGTCGAGGGCGGCATACCCGCGGAGAAGATCGCGTTCGTCCAGGACCACAAGAAGACCGGCAAGCCCGAGGAACTGGCCGAACTCTTCCGCAGGGCCCGTGACGGCGAGATAGCCGTGCTCATCGGCTCCAGCAGCGTCGCCGGCACCGGCATGAACGCCCAGAACCGCATGGTGTCGCTGACCCACGTCGACCTCGACTGGGGCGCAGCGCAGATGGAACAGCGCAACGGCCGAGTCCTGCGCTACGGCAACCAGAACCCCGAAGTCGAGATCGACATTTTCGCTACCAAGGGCAGCCTCGACGGCTGGAAGGCCGGGTTCGTCGCCTCCAAGGCGGAAGGCCTGGTCGACATCCAGCGCCCGGAGATGGCCGACAGCGACACCCGCGACACCATCACCGAACTCGACGTCGACTACCCCGACTACGAGACGATGGAAGCCGAAATCGGCGGCAACCCGTACATGAGCCAACTCATGAAAGCCCGCCGCGTCCTGCGTGACCTGGAGATCGACCAGCACAACGAGGCCGCCGAACGCGTCCGCCGCCAGGAGACCCTGGCCGACCTGCAGCAGGAACTCACGGAGACCCGCGACGGCATCACCCGCCGCGAGGAGGCCCTGCCCCGCATCCGCGACGTGCGCGACTCCTTCGCCATGAACCTCGGCGGCCTGTCGTACACGGAGCGCGTCGACGCCGGGTCCGCGCTGCACCGGCAGGTCACCACCCAGCTCCTCGAGCACGACCGCGACGGCATGGGCCCGTGGAAGGTCCTCGGCCAGTTCGGGGGCCTCGACGTCGGTGTACGTACTGAGCGCCGCGCGGACGGCAAGCTCGTCGCACACGTCGGTTTCCCCGACCTCGCACGCTCGGACTTCGAGCGCGGCCCGGAAGACCTGAAGAAGAGAGGCGCCGGGTCAGGCATGATCACCCGGCTCGCCAACGCCCTGGAAAAGGCTCCCGCGCTCCAGCAGGCAGACCAGGCCCGAATGCCCGAACTCGACGAGCAGATAGCCCTCTTGCAGTCGGCGCAGGCCGCGGCGGACTTCACCCCTCAGATCGAGCACGCGCGGGCCCGCGCGAACCTCCTGGACGACATCGTCGGCCGGATCGCCGACCTCGACAAGCTGCCCGAGATCGACGAAGACGAACTCGACAAGAAGCTGACCAAGGCGCAGCGCCGGGCGATCGTCGAGGAGCGGGAGCAGGCGCGCGTCCCGCTCCAGGGCGCTGTCGGCGCCGCGGTGCTCACCCTCGAAGAGTTCGACCGCAAGCACCCCGCGCCCGAGCGCACGGAGGAGCCGGAAGAACCGGAAGAGCCTGAGCAGGACCGGGTGCGGCTCTCCGCCGAGGAGGTCTCCGAGACCTTCGACGATCTACGTCTGGGCGGGGACGCCGGCAGCGACACCGCCGACGAGCCGGAGACCGCGGCAGGCGCAGATGACGGTGACGACGGTGGCCGTGACGTGACCGCTGCCCCCGGCGACAACACCCCCGAGGGGGAAAGCACCCAGCGGCCGGCTCCGGCACAGGGAGGCGACCTCATCGCGGGCCGCTTCCAGTTCGACGAGCCCGTCACCGACCCCGACGGGCAGGGCTGGTACGTCAGCAGCGAGAACCCCGACGGCTCGGTCAACGTCGGTGACGGCCCCAGCCGCGCCACGTTCCAGCCGGACGAACTGACCAGCGCCCGCAGGGACACCGCCACCACCGCTGAGGAGCCCGAGGCGGACCCTGCAGGCTCGGACGACACGGTCCCCCTCGACCGCGACGAGGTTGCCCAGCAGCTCGACGCCATCCGCCCCGAGGGCACCAAGGCGCCGTCGGCCATGTCCGATCAGGAGATCGCCGACGAGATCGTGGCCCTGATGGAGCGGGAGATGGCCGACGGCGAGTTGACCGGCGCCGCCCGCACGCGCATGGCCGTGCTGGAGGCAGAGAAGGACCGTCGCGCCGGGCGCACGCCGAAGGCCGAGCCGAAGAAGCCCGCCCCCGCCGAGCCGGAGGGCGGCCTGTTTGACGTCGACGAGCCGGAGGCACAGGCCCCCGCGGCTGCCGACCCGGACAGCCCCCTCGACCTGCCCGACGACGAGTTCGGGACGCCGGACATGTTCGCGGACCACGAGGGCCGCGACACCAGCCGCCTTCACCCCGTCCAGATGTGCAACCCTGCTGACCTGGGCCAGGGCGACCGGTACACCGACGCCGACGGCCGCACGCACACGGTCGCCGAGCCGCCGCGCCTGACGGGCCGGGGCCGCGTGCGGATCGTCACCGGTGACGGCGAGGAGCGGTTCTACGACCGTGCCGCCGAACTGCGCCTGCGCTACCCGGACGAGGAGATCACGGACGACCGTGCCGAGCAGCAGGCCCTCGACTCTTCCGACAGCGACGGGACTGACGGCACCGACGCGGCCAACACCCCAGAGCAGAACGACGACGAGGCCCAGGAGGACGCCCAGTCGAACGACGACGAACAGCGGAAGGACCAGGACGACCGTGACAACCAGAGCAACGGGCGCACCGGGGACGCCGAGGCGGCCGCCTCCGACGAGGCTCCGCAGGGCGCCGATGGTGGCCCGCAGTTCCCCATCGCCCCTGGCGTTGACGGCGACGAGGACCATCCGGACGCTGACGAGCCCGACGCCGACAGCGACCAGGAGGGCGACAACGACCGCGACCAGCGCCGTCGCCGTCGGCGCCGCGGCGGCCGAGGCTCGGGCGGGCAAGGTCCCGGCGGTGCGGGCGGTCCCGGCCTGCCCCACCTTGAGCTTCCGCATCTGCCCGACACCGCAGCCGGCACTGGCAGTGGCGTCGGCTCGGGCCACGACGGCTCGGGCCGCGACGGGGAGCCCGACAGCCGCGAGCGGCCCCGCACTGTGGCCGACCTGCGCGACACGTGGCGTCGTGGCCACGGCCTGACCAGCGCGGAGGACACCCCCGAGCGGAGGGCCTTCCTCGCCCAGCTCGCCGACAACCCGACGCTCACCCTGTCCACGGGCGGCGGACTGGTCACCTGGACCGACGACCCCGACGCCAACGGTGCTGCACGCACCTGGCAATTCGCGCAGGCCCGCAGCGGCGGCCGCTTCGGCAAGATCACACTCACCACGAGCAACGCAACCGAAGCCCGCGACCTCGCCGACCTGTTCGAGATGGCTCCCGGCGCGGACGGGCGGGCCCTCGACTGGCACCAGCCCCTCACCCCGGCCGCCATCGCCCAGTGGCGAGACCGCGAGGGCCGCTCCCTGCCCGAGTCCCTGCGCGCACTGCGCGACCTGTTCCAGAGCGACGACGCGGACCCCGACGCCGAGCAGACAGCGCCGCACGTCACGCTCCCCGAGGACCTGGCCGACCTGACTGACGACCGCCTCGCGGCTGTGTGGGCGCACCTGTCTGATAGCGACCAGATGCGCGTCGCCGAAGAGATGGACCGTCGCGACGCGGCCGAGCAGCGACTCCGCGACGCGATTCCGGCCGTACCGGCGGCCGACGCCGAAGAGGTCCGGCGTCGAGGCGAGGCGATGGACGCCGCGCTCGGCTTCGGAGCCGCGGACATCACTCGGCGCCCGCTCACCCGCGAGGAGCGGCTTCAGCGCGAATTCCAGGACTTCGACGAGGCCCGCTACTCCGCCGCGATCGACGCCACCAACGGCTACTTCTTCAGCAAGAACAGCAGGCGTCTGCCTCCCGTCGGCGAGCGCGATCTGTTCTCCGGCGGCAACCTGTCCCGCTTCGGCCGTTGGCGGGAGTACGCCAGCGAAGAACTCATCGAGTGGTTCGGCAACAACGGAGGGCGCATCACGTACAACCAGTTCAAGCAGAAGCGCCGCGCCGACGAGAAGATCGAGCGCGACCAGTACGAGGAGGAGCAGAGCCAGGCTGCCGGTACCCCGGCCGAGCCTGAATCGAACGTCGCCGCAGCGCCCGAAGCGTCCGGGCCGGAGCCATCCGTCCCCGCGTACGACCCGGCAAGGCCGCGGTTCGCTGACCTCGAAGCCGTACGCGAGCACATCCGCAACGGTCAGCTTGACGCACCCGCGCCCGGCGCTGGGAGGCACACCACCCCTCCCAGCCCCGAGGAGCGGCGCGAAATCGCGGATGACAAGAACGCCCGCCTGTCCCGCGGCGGCCGTGTCCTGGTGTACGGCAACCGCGCCGTCCGTGAGCGCGATGAGTACAACCGGCGCTACATCGTGGCTGCCCCTGGCAGCCTGCTCCCTGTTCTCCGGGACAACTCCGACGGCTTCGGCACCCTCAAGGAAGCGCTCCATGCGGCGAACACCCTTGAGGAGCACGTGCGCGACGCAGACGGTCAGCCGTTCCCGTGGGACGCGCCTGACGCGGTCGAGCGTGCCCGCACCTTCCGCGGCCCCAACGGCGAAAGCCTTGCCGAGACCATGGCCCGCGTCTTGGCGGAGCGGCCGAGCAGGGAAGGCCAGTGGCAGTTCGACCGCGCTCGCGCCGAGGAGCGCCAAGCATGGCGGCAGGCCGCCGACGACTGGCACCGCCAGCAGGAAGCCGACGGCTATATGATCCTTGCCGATCCTGCAGACCTTCAGGCTGGCGACGAGGTCAGTTTCCCTCTGGCCGCCGATCCTGAACGCTCCCTGCGCGGAGGTGCGAAGCCCCTCGGCACAGCACGGGGCACCGTCACCAGCGACCAGTCCCACATCTGGAACCCCACCGGGATTCAGGCGCTCGGCTCGCGTGATTACCACCGCTACCCCGCGGACCTCACCTGGACCGGTCCGGACGGCCGTACCGACCAACCGCATGACGCACGCCTGGAGTTGGGCGTGGTCCGGCGCAAGCCCCGCCCCGGCGAGAAGAATCCCTCCGTCAACGACCAGCACACACGTCCAGGTGCCCAGCCCGAAGGCTCAACGCCTGACGAGTCCAGCCGCCCCGACCAGACCGGCCTCCCAAGACCGGTCGCTGAAGAACCCTCCAGCAATGGCGAGGTGAACCAGCCGGAACCACTGGCCGAGCCGGAGCCCATCGGCGGGCAGCCCGCGCATTGGGCCAGCATCGACCAGCTCCAGCCCGGCGACATGGCGCGCATCGACGGCACGACCCGCCGCGGCCGTACAGTGACCCGCGCCGGATACGTCCTCGACACCCCGGAGCGCGTCACCGTGACCCGTCGGGGCCGCACCGAGGACATGTGGCGCACGACGATCGGCGAGAGCCCCGACGGCCAGACCGGCAACCGCGGCACCGTCTACACCCCGCTCAACACCAGTGCCGCCCGTGCCGAAGCTCCGGACATCACAGCCCCCGGCGCCCCGGTGAGCGGCGCCCAGGGTGACGTCATCAGCGGCGACCTGTCCGACACCATCGCTACTGACACCAGCGGCCGCGGCCTCTTCCCCGGCAGTCGCGTCACCGGCAACGGCGGCCGCGGAGGCATAGTCATCGGCGTCACCGACACCACCGCCTCGGTGCGTTGGGCCGACGGCGACATCGACAGCAGCGTCACGCCCACGTCCCTCACCGTGGACGACACCGACGGCCGACGCCCGGCGGGCTGGACCGTCACCGGCCAGCGGGTCCGCCCCGGCCACGTCGTCGTGGAGACCATCCCGAACGGTGCGCTCTTCGGCCCGGTCGACGAGGTCAACGGGGACCGCATCACGATCACCACCGCTGAAGGCGCAGTCACCCGCGATGCGGCAGACCTCCGCGTCGTCGGCGAAGTGCGCGCCGATACCCCGGAATCCGCGCCCATCACCGGTATCTCCGAGTCGACAGCCGACGAGATCAGCAAGGGCGATGTCATCGTGCTCGACCTCGATGGCGCCCCGACCACCGTGGAGGTCCTGGACACCAACCGTGATGGCGACCGCGTCACCATCGACTACGTCGACACGACGACGGGCGAGCTGGGAACCATGGACATGGACGCCACGGCCGTTGTCCAACGGGCGGAAGGGCAGGGCGGCGCAGCCCCGGACCTTGGCCCGGACGATGCGCCCGCCGCCGACGACGAGATGTCCGTGCACGAGCCGTGGCCCGCCATCGACCCCGTCACCGGCCCCACGGTCGACCCTGATCTCACCCAGGCCGACCGCGACGCCATCGCCGACAACGGCACCAGCCCCGAGGACGATCCCGACGCCCAGCAGGCAGCCGCTCGCCTTGGCGCTGACCTGCCCGTCACGCCGGAGCAGGCCACCGCCCTCGCAGCCCAACTCCGCGCCACTGCCGACCCGTTCACCAGCGAGGGGCGCACCGTGCGGCGCGCTGCCGACCACCTCGACCGCGCCGCCGACCGCCCCACTCCGGAAGGTCTCGACAGGCCGCGGCCCTCCAACGCGGCACAGATCAACGTGGGCGACGTCATCGCCATGCCCGACGAGCGCCGTGGCGACGAGGTCCACGTCTTCCGCGTCCTTGACGTGGAGGAAGGCCCCGGCGGCGTGCGCAAGCTGCTGTTGGAGGACGAGAACCGACAGTGGAAGCGCCGGATCGTCCACGCCGCCATGCCCGTGTGGCAGCTCCCTGAACCGGGACCGGACACCGACGACAGCACGGACGCCCCGAACGCAACTCCCGCCCAGGCGCCGCGTGACCCCAACCTGCCGCTCGCCGCGGTGCGGCGCCAGATCATCGCCGATCACAGCCGCACCGTGGCCCTGCGCATCATCGACGAGGCCGTGGCCGGAACCGAGCCGCCCGGCGACATCCATGCGCTGCGCGAGCAGATCGCGCAGCGCCTGACCCCGGACGCTCTGCAGGCCGCCCGCAACGCTGCCCGCCAGGACGCAAACGCTGCCCTGGACGCTTCGGGCATCACCGGCCGCGACCGCGCCGCCGTACAGCAGGCCCTCCGCCGTGCCCGCGAGAAGGCACACGAGCGGACCGTCCGAGCTGCGCTCCGCACCATCAACGACCTCGAACCCCTCCCCGGCGAGCCCAGCGAGGACCTGGCCCAGCGCGCGGCCGGTCTCCTACGGCTTATCCCGGATCAGGTCAACGCCCCGTCCCCCGCCCGGCGCCGCAACACCCCGTCCGCGCCGGGCACCCGCCCCGCGCCGGACGGCGACGGCTCCACCGACGCCACCAGGCACGTCGACAACGCGCTGACCGCGCTGCTGCGGCAGCTCGAAGAGACCGGTGTCGACCCGGCGGACCTCGACGCGATCGCCCGGCTCCTGACGGCACAGCTCGACGGCACCCGACAGGCCACCGCCCAGCGCATCGTCCGCAGAGCCGGCGGATCGACTTCGGACACTGGACAGCAGTCCGGTCTCCTCACTCGCGTGATCGCTCTGCTCGGGCGCATGGGGCGCCGCCTGATCGAGTTGGTGAAGGCTGCCGCCCGGAAGATCGCCGAGCTGTGGCGCAGCAACCGGGACCGGCTGTCCCGGCTCAGGACGTTCCTGCGACGCCTGGTGCGGCGGGTGCGCGACTGGCCGGAGCCCCGCCGCCTGGCGCGCCTGAACGCCGCGCTCGAACTCCCCGACGTCCAGGGCGATTCGCTGGCCGCACGAGTGTCCCAGTGGGCGGGCCTGCTTCCCGAGCGCGGCCGCTTCGGTCAGACATCCCGTCGCGTCTCCCGGTGGGCGCCAACCACGTGGGCACAGCTCGCAGCAGGCAGACTCCCCGACCGCTCCAGCGACACCCTGTGGGTTCCGGACCGCGCCTCCGACGGCGGACCCGGTCTCACCGCGCTGCGGCACATGGCCGCCCTGCGGGCCGCCGGCACCGACGTCGACCAGGACGTGACCCGCCGCCTGGCCGATGCGCTCGGCGAGGACTTCGACGGCGACCCGCACGGCACCCTCCAGCACGCCGACGACTACGTGGCCGCCACAGAGCGGCGCCTGCTCAACCTCCAGGCCGCGCGCACCACCATCACTATCCAGGACCCGGACGTCGACGTGGAGATAGCGGCCGCCCGGATGGAGGTCGCTGCCGCCCGCCGTGACTGGGAGGACCTGCGGAGCCGGTACACCGCGGCGGTGCCCGACGCCGTCGCGGCAGCGCTGGCCGACGTCCGCGACCTCGGTGCCCAGGGCAACGCAGGCATCGTGTTCGGACCGGACAGCACCCCGGACGCCGAGCGCGCCGTCCGCAACGTGCAGCGCCTCATCCCCAGGGCCTGGCTCGCCACCCCGGATGGGCGCCGACTCACCGCAGTTGACGGCGACGCCGGACGCTACGAGCTCGACGCGCGCCGTGCCACCGTCGCCGACCTCGGCGACGCGGGAGTCGGCACTGCCGCGCACGCCCTGGCGCAGCACCTCGCCGGGCGCCTGCCGGACCTGGATGCCGCACAGCGCGTGTTCTGGTTCACGCGGACGCACACCGGCCGCCCCGGCGCCCGCACGCTCGACCGCACTGCTCTAGGACGGCTCTTGGCTCAGCAGCAGACACAGACGGACACAGGTGACAGCCTCGCCCGGTCCTTGCAGGCCATGTTCACCGGCGACTGGTACGAGGACGATGACCTTCGCGCTTTCCTCCTCGGCCTGCTCGCCACCCGCTGAAGGAGAAGACTGTGCCACACACCGTCACCGGCCGGTTCGACGACGGCTCTGCGTACCAGGTGCAGATCACCGGGGACGCGGTCCGGCCGGTGGTTGGCTCCACCCGCGCGGCAGCGCTCTTCGAGCTCCACTTGGGCGAGTCGATCCCCCTGTCACCGACGGGGCCTCTGCGCACCGTGGCCGGAAACGATGAGGAGGCAGTCCTTGCGGTCCTCCACCGGTACAGCAATGTTCTCGAGAGCCGCCGCTCTGGGCACGGCCGTACGGCGCAGGTCACAGCCTGATCGTCATCCATGGGTGCCTCCCCTCGGCTACCTGGGCGTACTCGGACAGCATCACCAGTCCAGAATGGCTGGGCTGTACCCATGAGGCTGGAAAGAAGTCGGAAGGCGCTCACACTGGCGGAGAAGTACCTCCAGCTCCTAGAGGAGCTCATCGACGACCGGGAGGCGTTCGAGGATGCCTTCGTCGGGGCCATCGCCGTGATCCGCAGGGTCGGCAACGCGGTCGATTTCGAGTCGACGAAGCTGGCGACGCTCAAGTTCAAAGAGCTGTGGAGCGAAAGCGGGAAGGACCGTCGGTTCCTGTGTGTTAAAGACGTGAGGAATCTGGTTCTTCACGAGGCGTCCGAAGAGGCGCGGGTCCGGCACGAGGTCTTGGCGATCGATACGGCAATGGCGAGAGCTACGGCGTACAACCCGACAGTGATCACCGGCACGGCACACATCGACGTCGTCAGGGATGGAGAGGAGCCGGAACGGTACACCTTCAGCACCACGCCACCGCCACCCGAAACTGAACGGGTCGAGCCGACATACCGACGAACCTGGATGGTCGCGAACGGGAAATGTGCCGGTGAGGAGCTGATTCCTACCCTCCGCAAGTACCTGGAGTGGATGAGGGATGAGGTCATCCCCGAAGCCGAGCGCCTTCTGGAGACCAGCGATTGAGGAGGCGTGCGACATCCCAAAGACGCCCATTTAGGGCTGGTGACGCGGTTCTTTGCCGGCACCTTGGTGTCGGCGCGGCAGGACACAAACAGTTCACCTCATCCACCCTTCGCAGCGTGACCAGATACGGATTCGCCATCAAGGCACTCCCCAAGGGCGGCAAGCCGTTCGGGGACGACGAAGACCAAGAGCAAGACACCGCGGCCGCGGACGACACCGACATCGATGTCTCGCCGGACTCGACCGTCCCGGACTCGGCCCCGGCGGACAGACCCGCCGGCGAGGTACCGGAAGCCGAGACCGACCCCGCCGAATCGCCCAAAGAGGCCCGGGAGGGTCCGGCAGAGGAACCCCCGGCGGTCGAGGACGAGTCTTCCGAGGAAGCGCCGCCTGCCCCCGAGGACGATGCGCGGCCCTGGTCCGGCGACATGTACGACGCGGGCGACGAGACCGAACCGTCCGCCGCGTTCGCCGCCTATAAGGGCGCCAATGGCGAAGACGCGTGGCTCGACCAGGCTCCGGACGGCACACTGACCGGGTGGGTCCGTGACGCCACCGGCCAGGTCTGGCGCTACACCAACCCGGACGTGTGGGCCATCGACGTCGACGACGCACAGATGCCCCGGACCCACAGCCAGGCCAACGGCGAGAGCGGCGGGGCCGACACCGCCGGCCACGGCGGGCAAGACGCGTTGTTCCCGCCGAAGAGTCAGGAGCCGTACCAGTGGAGCTGAACCGCCAGGCGTATCTGGCGCTGCTCAAGGAGGGCAAGGCCGCCTTCGTGGCGGGAGACCCCTCCGATGCCTGCCCGTACGACCAGTACAGCGCCAGCCAAGACCAGCAGTTCGGCGCTCGCTATTGGACTCAGGGGTGGCTCGCGGCGCGCACGGCCGTGGAGGCGAAGAACCCCGAGGCAGAAGTCAGCGCAGGACAGTAGACGGACGGACGCGGCACGGTCCCCGGCGGCCAACTGTCCACCCGCCGGAGGTTCCTCGCCGTGCCGACCGCCCCCACGTCCCGAGCCCCTGCACCCCGCAAGGGCATCTGCAGGGCGATCTTCGCCGTCACAGGCGTCGTTGACGAAGTCGCGGACCTGATCGTCCCCGGCGCCTTCGCCCACACCCTGGCGACCAGGCCCGTCAAAACCGTCTGGCACCACGAGTGGAAAGAGCCCATCGGCGTCGTCCTGGAGATCGCCGAATGGCAGCCCGGCGACCCCAAGTTCGCCGACATCCCGAACTGGCCGACCGAAGCCGGGGCACTCGTCGCGACGATCCAGTTCAACCTACGCACGTCGAAGGGCCGCGACGTGTACGAGCAGGTACGGCAGTGGCACACCCACGGCGAAGCCCAGTTCTCCATCGGCTACCGCGTCCCGCCGAGCGGCGCGACGCGCTCCGACGGTGTCAGGGTGATCCACAAGCTCGACCTGTACGAGGTCTCCCCCGTCCTGCACGGCGCGCACCCCATGACCCGCTCGCTGGAGGTGAAGGCCGACCCCGGCTCCACCGAACTGGAGCACAAGGCCACCGCCGACACCACCCTGGGCAAGAACGAACTCGGGATCCGGGCCAACGTTGAAGCAAAAAACGCCCGCGCAGCCGTACTTGAGGCCAAGGCCGCGGCCGGCCCCGACAAGAACCACGGCGACGCTGAGCACCTTCGCCACTGGTACAAGCGCGGCGAGGGCGCCACACAGATCGCCTGGGGCACAGCCGGGGACTTCGACCGCTGCGTGGCCATCGCTGGGCGCCACATGGGCTCCGACAACGCCAAGGGCTACTGCAATCTCCGGCACCGCGATGCGACCGGCATCTACCCCGCCACCCAGGCCGCCGAGAGCAAGAGCGCCCACGCCGCCGTCCTTGAAGCCAAGTCCCGCATCATCCCTGGAGCCACCGTGTCACCAATTCAGCCGCTGCCCGCGTCGTATGAGGAGATCCGAGACCGCGTCGCCGCTGCCGTCCGACACCTCCTCGCCACCGAGGAAGGAACCTGGACGTGCGTCGAGGCGACCTACCCGGACCGCGTCATCGTGTCCGTCCACCAGGACGGTGCCGGGGCCGTCAACTACGCGGTGCCGTACGACGGGACAGGCCCGGAGATAACCCTTGGAACTCCGCTGCCCGTCGAGCTGACCACCGTGGTCATCCCCGACCAGGGGCCGGCACGCGAAGCCGACCCCAGCGAGGCCGCCGACAACCGCGTCGTCCGCCCGACCATGCGAGCCCTCACCGACGCCACCACCCGCATTCAGGCAGCCGGCGGCGCCGAACAACTCGAGCCCGTCCGCGCCACTGTCGGGGAACTCCTCGCCGCGCTCTCCGCCAAGGGCCTCGACATCGGCGACGACGACGCCGAGGAGCCCCCAGCCCCGCCGTCCCCGATGGCAGGGAACGGCGCCATCGACCTGTGGGACGACGATCCGTACGACGAGCCCCACGACAGCCGCGCCCCCGAGACCCCGGACACCGACGAGGGCGAGGACGAGCGGGACGGCGAGGACACCGTCCTCCTCGACCCGGCCGAGGTGAAGGCCCAACTCGCCGCGATCCAGGGGTAGCACGCGCCACTCAGCCCACCACCAGGTCGAACCTCAGCCGCGCCCCTTCCCGACGCTCCATCCCGAACATCACCACAAAACAGCAGGTCAGAGGCCATGCGCCGCCGTCCCCCGAGTCGTAGGGAACAGCAGCACGCGACGTTAACCACCCCCGCTCTCTCAAATGCCCCGCGTTGTCGGGTCGTCCCGGTGCTGGCCGGGCGAGCGACGCACGTCAACCGCACCCAGCATCAGGGAGAGAACACCCCGCAATGGCTGAGAACAAGAGCCTGATCAACAGCCTCAAGACCCAGCTCGCCGAGAAGTCCGCCGAAGCCGAGCGGATCAGCCAGACGTTCAAGGTCGAGGACAACGGCGGCTTCGTCGTCTCCACCGAGCAGGCCGCGGCCTTCAAGAAGGTGTCCGCCGACGCGATGGAGCTCAAGCAACTCATCGCCGACACCGAGGGCATGGGCCAGGTCAAGCAGTACCTCGCCGAGCCCGACTCCGTGCCTGCCGCGGGCCAGCACTACGGCCAGAAGCAGCAGGGGCCCATGGAGGGCAAGAGCCTCGGTGACCTGTTCGTCGAGTCCGACGCGTACAAGCACGCCGCGCAGGCCGGATTCCGCGACCGCCCGTACGTCCGCGCGGAGATGGAAGGCAAGTCCATCTTCAGCCTGTCCGCCGGCACGGTGACCCACCAGGCGCTCGGATCAGCACAGAACCTCGGCATCGCCGAGCGGGCCTACCGCAAGTGGCACATCCGCGACCTATTCCCCAAGAGCAGCACCAAGAACTCCGTGCTGTACGGCGTCCGCGAGACCGGCTGGACGAACAGCGCGGCCCAGGTCAAGGAACGGTACGCCGCTGACGGCGTCTCGCCCGCCACAGGCGCAGAAAGCGACACGTGGGGCCGTGCGCCGCGCTCCAAGCTGTCCCTGACCCCGGTCATGTATCCGATTGCCGAGGTCGCTCACCTCATCGACGCCCACAAAAACATCCTCAGCGACGAGCCTCGCCTGAAGAACTTCATCAACTCGCGTATGACGGAAGGACTCCGCTATGCCGAGGATTGGGATCTGCTGCACTCGGTCGGTGACGGCCAGTCCCTGACGGGAATCTTCAACACACCAGGTGTCCAGCAGTACACGGGCCTGGCTACGGACAAGCATTCCGTGCAGATCCGTCGCGCCATCACCAAGGCGCTCCTGGCAGAGTACGAACCGACCGGCATCGTCCTCTCGCCGTCGATGTGGGAGCAGCTTGAGGTCGAGACCGACGACACCGGGGCGTTCCGCATCGCGCTGCAGGTCGCAGTCGGCGCGGAGAAGCGGATCTGGCGTCTCAACGTGGTGGAGACGACGGCCATGGCGGACGCGAATTACCTGATCGGCGCCTTCGGCATGGGAGCCCAACTGCACGACCGGGAGAACATCTCTGTGACCGTTTCCTCCGAGAATGGCGAGAACTTCGAGAAGGGCATTGTGACGTTCCGGGCGGATGAACGGGTTGCGCTCGAAGTGCCCCGTCCCGAGTCCCTGGTGATCGGTTCCTGGGTTGACCCGGCGTAATCCGGCTCGGTGGAATGTCAGTGGCTCCGCATAGAGTCCCAGTGACACAAGTGGCCCCGGAAGCTGCGGACACAGCTCCGGGGCCCGCGCCCACCTGAGTTGGAGGTGTTCGCGTGAGCGAGCCTACCTGCCTGCGGGACGAATGCCCGCGGCCGATCTACTACCGCGGCTTGTGCCATCGGCACTACCGGGAAACCCTATCGGCCCGGACAACGGGGCCCAAAAACCGGGGACTTCGACAGGCCCGCCAGCCGCTTACCTGCCCCGAATGCGGCGGCAGCTTCAAGGGGAGCACCCGCCAGTACGACGCAGTCGAATCCGGCCGACTCGCCTACTGCTCGCGCGCCTGCCAGAAGGCGTCCACACGGACGGTCGACGTGACCTGCGCGCAGTGCGGGACCGTCTTCCAGCGGAAACCCACCTTGGTCCCCAACTCCGGCAATGCCTACTGCGGCGTCGACTGCCGCAACCGGGCCGGCCGCCCCCGGCAAGGCTCCCTGGTGCCGTGCGAACACTGCGGGAAAGAGCGCTACCTGAGCCCATCCCTAGTGGGCGTGAGGCGCTTCTGCTCCATGGAATGCCGGAGCGCGAGCCGCAGAGTCGAGTGCGTCTGTATGCGCTGCGGCAAGGCGGCGGAGCGGACAAGCTCGCGTGCCACCATCTACTGCTCGCGCGAGTGCGCCCTGGCCGCCTGGCAGGAAGAGGCCACCGGCTTCCTTCGCGCCGACGGCTACCGGATGATCTCGCAGGGCTTCGGTAAGCCGTCCAAGGGAGAGCACCGCATCAAGATCGAGGCGCTTCTCGGACGTCCCCTGCTTTCCACCGAGCAAGTCCATCACGTCAATGGGATCAGGCACGACAACCGCACCGCTGGCCCCTTGGCCATGGACGAGCGGGGCCGGATGCTCTCCGGCAACCTCGAACTGTGGTCCCACGCTCAACCCGCCGGGCAGGAGATCGGCCCGAAACTCAACTACGCGAGGGGCTTGCTGGCGCTGTACGGATCACCGGAGGAGCGCGAGTTGTACGCGGCGTTCCTGGAACACGTGGTATATGTCGAAGGCATCGCGCTGGCCGAGGACGGCTGATCGGTCGGTCGACGACGTTAAACGGGGCGGCCCATATGGTCCGCCCTGTTGTCGTTGACGAGAGCGAGGTAGCCGATGCCCAAGAGGCAATCTGCCAGGTTGGCCGCTGAGTTGAACGCGCTGGCCGAAGCACCAATCGCCCGCAAGGCCCGCCGTGCGGCGTCGGGTACGCCCTGACGTCGGTCGACGAGGAGACCGCGAAGGTACTGCGCCGCATCCTCGACACCCGCCATGTCTCCTCCACTGCCATCG
The DNA here is from genome assembly GCF_029968035.1 of Streptomyces cavernicola. GTDB lineage: Bacteria > Actinomycetota > Actinomycetes > Streptomycetales > Streptomycetaceae > Streptomyces > Streptomyces cavernicola. Next base: position 55,577 of record NZ_JASCIQ010000035.1, read on the forward strand.
CTGAAGTGCTCAGCCTGCACGGCCAGGTGATCACCTCCTACACCGTGGCGCGCCATCGTCGCCGTGGTGCGGGCAATGGGTGTCGGTGCCCGCGGCGCCCCTGACGAACGACCTGAACACGCTGCTCCAGCCCAGTTCTCACGTGCAGTCGCAGCCGAGTGACGTCCTGCGCGCGCCTCCCCGGCGCCGCGATGCTGGGAGTCCGGCGTCCGCCACGAGCCCGGCGGCACCATCGTCGTCACCACTCCGGCCGCCGAACAACCGCCAAACAGCGAGGCCGACTTGTGCGCGGCGTACTGGTTGGATGTCGGGGACTGCGTCGAGTACTACGAGAACACCGCACCAGACGTACACCAACGACTTGAGCATGCGAGATGATCCGCGTGCACCGCGTCCGGAGGAGCCGGCGAGGTCTCGTCAGCCGGACTGCTCGTCCTCAGCGTGGGGCCTAACGGCTGGGACCACCTGCGGTTGCTCTGATTAGAGTCGGAAAGCTTCCATCAGCACAATGCCCACCGCTCCGTCGAGGGCGTCATGCCATAGGGCGGTGCGCTCATCATCGTCGGCGACGTTGATGACCAGGTCGGCCAATTCATGGGTTCCGGGCTGGGCGGCCGGCTCGCCGCCGGGTGCTTCGACGGGCTCTAGCACGAGTCTCCGCAGCAGGCGGCGGGTCCTCGGGTCCAGAGCCTTCAAGAAGACTGACGGGAACAGCTCATCAGCGCACATCGCAGGCGGCAGACCTTGTGATGCGCGGACCTGGGCGTAGGAGCAGAGCCAGATAGCCGCCATAAGCACGACAAGGGTTCCGTCGCCGCCTGCGACGCGAAGCTCCAAGTCGGCCATACAACGCTCACAGCCCTCGTAGGCAGCGGCAAGCGCTTCGGCTATATCGCCCTCGTCGCCAGTGATCATGCTTCGGGCGCTGTCGGGGAGAGCATGGCGACCGCTTTTGGGGCAGAGAGGATCCGAGACTCTGGCTGTCGTCAGGCGGTCGCTCTTGCCCTGGGGCGTCGGCGCTCTGACCGGTGTCGGGGCGACACCTTCGACTTCGTATCGCAGTGGATTGAATGGCGTGAGGACCGTGACAATTACGGCTTCTCCGGCCTTCTGGAACATCTCGGTGATGCTGCACCGCTGTTGGTCTGTCTGCTCCCAGGTGTCGTAGCCCCACTCGTTCTCCCGACCATCTGGCACGCGACAGCGGACGATGTACGGATAAGGCGTACCATCCGGCCTTCTGCTGCTCCCCGACACGTTGTCGTCCCCCCGGTGCTGTCTCTTGACCGACGCCGCATGTACGAGGGTAGATCATGAGGCTTCGGCCAACAGGGGCAGAATCGCCCCTCCCCCACCACCTGTCTGCGGCCTGAGCCAGAGCGCGACCCAAGCCTCGCCTGCTGCGGATCCTTCCCCGACATCGCATCCGGAGGAAGGACACCATGGGCCTGTATCGCCAGGACGGCACCCGCATCACGAAAGCCGCATTCCCCGCGGCCGCGCTCGACGATCCGCCTGTTCGGGTCACCGACGACGTCTACATTTCCGAACCGTACGGACGCGGCGACGGGCAGCCCGAGGGTTCCAAGCGCTTCATGCTCTACCCGGCCGGCACGATCGTTCTGCGCTCTGCCGTCGACCGCCTGTTCACAGCGGCGGCCCTCACCAGCATCAGCCCCGCGACAGGCCTGGCCGCGGGCGGCATCACCGTCACGATCAAGGGTTCCAACCTCGACGGCGTCTCCGCGGTCACCTTCGGTGGCGCCGCTGGCACTGAGCTGAACGTCCGCTCGACCGGCGAGCTCACTGTGAAGACTCCGCCCGGCGAAGGGGCTGTGGCCGTCGAACTCGCCGACGACAGCGGCACCGTCTCGAAGGCCAACGGCTTCACCTATGAGGCCCCGGCCGAAGGCTGACGAGTAACGCGGCGGGGGCTCACGGAGATCGAGCCCCGCCGTGCGCCCCCTCCGTACGGCGCGACACAAGCCGAGCCCGTTGTGCAGGGTGCGCGCGATCGGACCGACACCGCATGAGGAGCCACCCCATGGCCACCACCGCCCGCACCCGCAAGACCGCCGCCAAGACGGCGGATCAGGAGCCCCCGGCCGAAGCGACCGATGTCGACGCGCAGGAGCCCGACACCACCCCCGCTGCGCCGGACGCCGCTCCGCTGGAGCCGCCGCACGTAAACGAGGCTCCGGAGGCCCCGGCGTCGAGCCCGTACGTCACTCCGACCGAGGTCATTCCGGATGAGGAGAACCTGTCCGACGTCATCCTCGACGACGCCACTGGCCAGCCGCCCACCGATGTTGACGGCGTGTTCGTGCCGCTGACCCCGTTCGGTTCGACCCTTCAGTGCACCGTCCGTCTCGTCGAGCGCACGTTCCTCGGACCGCACCGCAACCCCGTCACGCGGCTCCTCCAGCCCAAGGGCGCGGTGGTCTCCGAGGGGATCGCCGCCCGCGTCCGCGAACGCCTCGACGCACAGGCCGCGCGCACCGACAAGCAGTAAGGGAGACGACGGGTGTCGGTCTACGACCACAAGCCCATGTGGGCTGGGGCGCACTACGACCCTGCCCCGGCCGGCGGCGAGGTGACGCGCCTAGACCTGTACGGCACGCCCGAGCTTGACGGGCCAGTGGTCGCCTCGGCCGCACCCGCCGACCGACTCCGAGCCGGGGTGTACCGGTTCGCCTTGCCCACTGTCGCGCCGGGCCGCTACTGGGGCACAGTCACCTTCACCCCCAACTCGGCTGCGCAGCCGGTGACGGACACGTCCGTGCGCCTCGACCTCCCCCTGGGGCGGGGGCTGGTCGGCTCGCCCGAAGCCGTTGCCGACGCCCTCGGCGTCCCGTTGCCCCTCACCTTCGCCCAGCGCAGCGCGTACGAGGAAGAGATGCGCAATGCGCAGGCCGACGTCGTCGCACACCTCAACCGGCCGCTGGTCCCGACCGCGACGACTTTGCGTGGCGTCACCCCCCGCTGGACAGACGCACTCGACGACATCGATGACTGGCCGGTCCACCTCGATGACATCGCCGAAGTGATCACCTACCGGGCCAACGCCGATGGCACGTATGACGTGGACCTCCTCGTCGGCCTGAACGGCGCACAGGAGGAGACTGTCGTGCGGTACGTCGTCGCTCACGCCGCCGAGTCCGCCCGGCAACGCCCGGACCAGAGCGCCGTTTCGGGGCGTCGCGTCTCCTCGGTGAGCGCGGAAGGGCAGTCGATCTCGTACGAATCGGCCCCCACCACAGGCCAGGCGGGGGCGCTGCCCACGATCAACAGCCTCAACCGGCTGCGCCGACTGGTGTTCCAGCCGCTGACCCGGCCGCCTCGCGCGCCGTGGCCGTACTCTTCCAGCCGCCTGCAGCGCTGGCGTTGAACGGAGGGGCTGAACGCAATGGCGGTGGTCCTTCCGAACCGGCTGCTGACGCTCTACTCGCTCCAGCACCCGTGGGCCCGAGATGCGAACGGTGTCCCGGTGCCGCCGGACCCGAATCAGCGACCGGGAGCGCGCGGTACCTGGCCCGGCTCCGCGCTGGAGCAGCCCGATGGCACGTGGTCCCTGCGCCTGGACCCCGCCGCCTGGCCCGCGGAGCCCGGCGATGTCGTCGGCGATGAGACTGGCATGACGTGGACCGTCACCACTTCCCGTCACCACCAGGTTGCAGGCTGCCCTGCCGTCGACTACGTACAGGTGGCCGCCACCCGTAACCCGCCTGAGGTGCCCTGAGTTGGCGAAGTTCACCCCGAACCCTGCACTGGGGACGTTGCTCGCGCGGATGATCGCCCCGCACGTCCAACGCATCGCCCACCAGGTCGAGGTCGAGGCCAAGCGTCTTGCTCCGCCGACGAAGCGGTGGGTCACTATGTTCGACGACAAGGTGCGCCACACCCACATCCAGGCGCAGGGCCAGGTGGTGCCCGGCAACCTGCGGTTCACGATCAACTCCATGGACTGGGACCGCAAGCATCGCGGTGTCGGGCCGAGCACGTACATGCTCCGCCCCGGCGATCGGTCGTCACGTGCGGTCGCGAACCTCAAGAACTGCCGTTGCACCACGGCGATCGACCCAGATGGCATCGCCCGCAACATCAGCACCGGCCAGCCGGTCATCAGCGGCAAGAAGGTCACCGTGACGGTCACCGTGCGCGGCCCGATGGTCGTCGACGCCGAAGTCGGCACTGTGTACCCCGGCGGCCTGGTGGCCGACGGCACCCACTTCATGGCCCGTGCTGCGGCAATCGTGGCTGCCCGCCGCTGACGCCCCCACGTAGGGGCGCCGACAGCGCGGAGACAGCCAGGTTCAGCTGCGGGTGCGTCGCACGCAGCGCGCAACGAACGTGGCCACGGAATTCACAGTGAAGGCAGCGGCTGTGCTGAGCGTGGCCGGACCTTCGGGAACGTATCCGGCGACCGCCGCTACGAGAGGGACGGCCGTCAGGAGCCCGGTGATCTCCAGAGGCCGAGGACGGCGCCACTCCCAGGGGATCTCTCGCCATGCGGCCCTCTGGCCGTGGGCCGGGGTGCGCTTCTTGCCACTCATTCGTTGTCCCTCCCGATCTGAGGTGCCGGCGTTCCGGCACAACGACCACATTGGAGGGGCCACAAGCCTAGGCAAAATGAAGTTTTCGCAGGTCAGACGGTGTGACGCCTTAACGGCGGCGGATAGCATGGCGGTGGCGTGCGCCTTTTCCGCCATCGGCATCCTATCCGGTGGCGTCAAGGTGCCAGACCGTCTGATCCCCTTTTGGCCCAGTAAACGCGTAGGCGGAACAGGCTAGTTGCTGTACCTGACGTAGACGAACGACCGCCGTCGGGCGTCTTGGGCTCATGGCAAGGTTCCCTGAGCCGAGTTGGCCGTTCACCCCAACGCAAGTGCACGCGACGCAAGCAGGCTGTGCCGCCCACAGTGCAATGCATGACTGCAAAGAACCTCACCAAGACCATCGCGCCGGAGGCCCCGGCCGACGAGGCCAAGACCGTCTCGGTCACCGTCGCCATGAACGCGCCCATGGACACCATCACGCTGTCCCACCACCTCAACATCGAGGGCACCAGCTACCAGCCCGGCGCCAAGCTCCGCGTACCTGCCGACTACGCGCGCCGTCTCCGCCTGTCGGGCTACGTCGCCCGCACCTGATGGCCGCGACGTACGAACTCGCCGACGCCGATCCCGTCTCGGCGCTCCTCGCCTGGCTCCAGAAGCACCCCCGTGTGACCGAGGCCCTGGGTGGCCCCGGCCGCGCGTCGGGCATCGCCGAAGCTCCGTGGCCTCACCTACGTGTCACCCATGGGCCCGGTGGGGACCTGCGCGCCCTGACCTGGGCGACCGAGCCCGAGGTGACCTTGGAGTTGTACGGCGACCCCGGTGGCTGGCCGGGCCAAGCGGAACTGCGGCGGATCGCACTCGTCTGCGTGACAGCCGCCACCGAGCTACCTGACATCCCTCACATGCCAGGCCAGCCCGTCATCAGCGGCGTACGCCCCTCCGGCACGCTCCTGTGGTCACCGCTCGTCGACGGCCGACCCCGCTGGATTCTGGGCCTGTTGGTCACCCTGCACCCGTAGTCGACAGGCCAGGCGCCCCGCGCCAGAAGCAGTCGACCCGATCGCTCAGGACCCCGCTGTCAGTGATGGCTGGTAGAGGTGACGTATGCCTGATGCTGCGCCTGCTGCCGCCCAACCAGCCTGTCACCAATGGAAGTTGCCGACAGTTGTGGACCCGAAACTGCCGTCGCTGGGCAAGCTGATCGCCTGGCAACGCAACCGGTGCGCACTATGCGGGGTAGTCACTGCCGCGTGCGTGGTGGATCACGATCACGCCACTGGGCTCGTGCGAGGGCTGCTCTGCTCCAACTGCAACACGCTTGAGGGCGTGAAGGGGCCCGAGGACGAGCCCTTCGCCGCTTACCGTCGTAGGCCGCCCACAGCGATCTTCGGTGTGAAGCTTCCGTACCGCCCACCAGATGACTACCGATGCGATCGCCATATCGGCTATCTAGGCGTTCCGTCCGCTTGGTCCCCTGGGGTCAGCAGTCTCATCCTGCTTGACGACCCATCGGACCGCACAGCCATGACGACCGCCATGAAGGAATACGAGCGGCATAGCCCAGGGATGGGGAACACGGCCCAAAGTGCGCTGGTCGCGTTCGAGTGCGTGAGCCCACTCCGTCCGAATGGCTCTTGCCACGATCAAGACATGCACCTGGAAGGTGAACCCCCGCCAGGAGCAGCGGTATTCGCGCCCACCCGCGCCGCGAGGGCACAGAGCCTGACCGGAACCCTGGCAGCTGGACTGACGGTGGACTTGCACAACGCACCAAAGCGTCCACCGCGTCGCGGGTCGGCCCCCCTATGGAAGCGAGTCGACCGCTGAGGCGGGAGCACGCGACGCTAGCCACCTGCTCTCCCCAAGGTTCCGGGGCCCGATCACCGGACCCCCAGGGAGAAGCCCGTCATGGCAGGCGAGACCGCCAACAACAACCAGATCGTCATCCCCTCGCTCACCCGCGTGTGGCTCGCTGAGGTCGGCACCAATGCGCCGGCCGACGCGACCGTCGCGATGCCCGCCGGCTGGCGCGCCGTCGGCCTCACCACCGAAGATTCGCTCAAATTCAACAACGAGCCGAACTTCGAGCAGGTCCGTAGCGCCCAGAGCAGCTACCCGACGCGGACCTTCCAGACGCAGGACGCGTCGACCATCGAGGTCGATCTTCAGCAGTGGTCCGGCCCCAACTTCCAGGCTGTGTACGGCGGTGGCCAGATCGACGAAGTCACCGCTGCCGACAGCAAGAAGCACTACAAGTTCACCCCGCCCCGGATCGGCGGCCGCACCGAGATCGCCGCATGCATCGAAGTGATCGACGGCGGCAAGCACTACCGCTACATGGTCCCCAGGTCGATGCAGATGGAGGGCGTGAGCACCGAGCTCGCCAAGACGAAGGAATCGGTCCTGCCCTTGCGCCTGGCCGTGCAGGGCGGCGATGACTCGGATGCCTGGTACGTCATCGCCGACGACCCGAGCTTCGCTCCTCCCGTCGTCACGCCGCCGGCGGGCGGCTGACCTCTCGCCGCGGCAGCGCGCGACGCAAGCCTCACCTGCTTGCCAGTGTCCGCGCGCTGCCGCACCCCGCGATTCAGCCCGCACACACGAGAGGCCCGCCGTTCATGTCCTTCGTCATCGATCTCGACGCCGCCGAACGCCGGGAGGTCCAGTACCCCCACGGCATACCGGTGAAGTACCGCGAGGAGCAGTTCATCTACCCGGCCGAGCTCCCGGCCAAGGCGCTCGATCCGCTGCTCTCCGAGAAGTTGGACCTCGTCGGCCTGCTCCGCGACATCATCGAGGCCAGCGAGAACCCGACGGCCGCCACCGTCATCGACCTGATCTTCAAGCGGCCCCACCTGCCTCGCCAGTTCGTCGATGCGATCTACGAGGTGCATCGCATTCTCCTCGGCGAGGAGGAGTATCAGCGGTTTGACGAGCTGGGCCCGTCTCTCCCCGCGTACGTCCGTCTCACCTTGGGCCTGATCAAGGTCTACGGAGTTGACCTGGGAAAGCTCTTTGGGCTGGGCGCCTCCTCCGAGAGCGATGGGGAGACGTCGAAGCCGACCTCAGCCGATTCCACCACGGGCTCGACGCCCGAGGAGTCTGGCGAGAGCCAGGAGAGCCCGGCTTCATCGGACTGAGGCGTCTGATCGTCCTGATCGACGGCCTCCCCGAGGACTCCCGCGTCCAGTCCGCCCACATCAACGGGTGGACCAAGGAGACGGAACTCCTGGCACAGCTGATCGAAGAGGTCAGCATCCTGGCCGCCGACCGGCGACGTGAAGAACCGACGTCCATCCCTCGCCCGTACAACCCCGCCGAAGCCGCTCCCCATCCGCCGGGCGCGCGGCCTCAACAGCAGTCCGCCGCCCCTCAGATGACGGGGCACCGGCAGATGCTCGCGGCCGCGATGCAGAGAGGAATGGTCCGCAGTGGCTGAGGGCCTGCAGGCTGGCCGCCTGGACGTGCCGGTCGTCGCCGACCTCACCGGGTTCGTACGCGAACTGCGCACGAAGGTCGAGGAGGCCGCCCAGGGCCTGGCCGTCAAGGTCAAGGTCAAGGTCGACGACAAGAACCTGCGCAAGAAGCTCGAAGCCGCCGTCAAAGAGGCGTCGAAGGGTGTCAGCGCCAAGGTCGAGATCAAGGTCGACGACCAGCGGCTCCGCACCGAGCTGGACGGCATCGCGCGGCGCATCGCCGGAACGGACGTCCGCGTGCCCGTGCGGCCTGACGATGACTCGGACAGCTACAGCCGTAACGGCGGCCTCCTCTCCGGCATCCGCGACCTGATCCGCGGGGCGCAGGGCGAGGCAGACCGCACGCCGGTCAGCGTGCCGGTGCGGATGCGGATGCCGGGCGGCCGGCGTGGGATGCGGATGCTCGGCATCGGCTCGCTGCTGTCTCTGTTGCAGCCCGCCGCGGCGGCGCTCACCCAGTACGGTGCGGGCCTGACCGCGCTTGTCTCGGCCGCCGCGCCCACTGTCGGTGTCCTCGGAGCGATACCTGGTCTGATCGTCGCGGCCGGCACTGCTGCGATCGGCGCGAAGGTTGCCTTCAGCGGGTTCGGGGAGGCGCTGAAGCAGACCCTCAAGGCGCAGCAGCAGGCCGCCACCGGCGCCAAGTTGACCAAGGCGCAGCAGGAGGCCCTTGCCCAGTCCCTCGATGGTCTGTCCGCCTCGGCACGCAAGTCCGTCACGACGGTCGCGAGCCTGAGCGGTGCATGGCGCAAGATGCGCCAGTCGGTGCAGGAACGCTTCTTTTCGCAGGTCGCGGACGAGATCAAGCCGCTGTCGTCCTCGGTGCTGCCGCTGCTGAAGGACTCGCTCGGCGATACTGCGGGGCAGCTGGGCTCGCTGGCCAAGCGAGGCGCACAGTTCATGCAGTCCGGCCCGTTCCGCCGGGACTTCAAACAGATCGCGGTGACCAACAGCACGGCTGTCGGCCACATGACCGACGGGCTCGCCAACCTGGGGCGCGCCAGCCTCGACTTTCTGGTGGCGTCCGGCCCTTTCGTCGAGCGGGCCAGCCGCGGCGCTGAAAAGGTCACGCAATGGGCGCGCGCCTCCGTCAAAGCCGGACGCGACACCGGAAGCCTGGCCAAGTTCCTCGATCACGCCGGAGACAAGGCCGCCCAACTCGGCCGCTCAGCCTGGGACTTGGTCAAGGGTCTTGGTGGTGTCGGCAAGGCCGCGCAGGACTCCGGGAACGCCCTCCTCGACGGGTTCGAGGGCACCATGACCCGCTTCAAGAGGTGGGCGAACTCGGTTAAGGGCCAGACGTCGATGAAGCAGTTCTTCAGCGACGCGGCTCCGACTTTCCACGAGTTGAACCGCCTGGTCGGGGACTTCTTCCGTGGTCTGGGGCGGGCCGCGAAGGACAACGGCGTCACCGATCTGATCCGGCAGATCCGCACGGAACTGATGCCGGCGCTCGGGTCCTTCTTCAACAGCATCGGCCAGTCGATCGGCCCTGCCCTGATCGGCCTGATCTCCAACCTGGCCACCGCGATCGGGAACCTCTCCGCAGCCGGAAGCGGGCTCGGTGTCCTCCTGGCCGCCTTCAACGGCCTGCTCCACTCCTTCAACTCGATCATGGGAGTGATCCCCGGAGCGAACACGGCCCTAGCCGCGCTCCTGGGGACACTGCTTGCCCTGAAGGTCATCAGCAGTGTCTCCGGCATGCTGCGAAGCCTCGGCTCGCAGGTGCGCGCAGCGGGAACGTCCTTCACCACTCTCGGCTCGACGATGCGCGGCTCACTCGGTCCTGGAGTGATGGGGCCACAGGTCAGCCTGTGGCAGCGGATGGGGATGGCCTATCGGGGCGCGGCGCAGGAGGGCGGACGCCTTAGCGGGACGATGCGGGGCATCGGTGCGGCGAACCGGACTGCCTCCAGAGCGATCGGCGGCATGACGTCCGCGCTGGGTGGACCCCTCGGTATTGCGATGGCTGGCGTCACGATCGGGCTTGGTCTGCTCGCCGCGAAGCAGGAAGCCGCAGCTCGTGCGGCGGCCGCACATGAGGAGCGCATCAGCTCCCTGGCGCAGGCCCTTGCCGACTCGAACGGGCAGGTCGACGCCAACGTGCGGGCGCTGGCGGCGCAGTACCTCCAGGACGCCAAGCTCTCCGACGGCAAGGGGAAGCTCGTCGACGTCCTCCGCGAAGCGGACGTCAGCCTCCGGGACGTCACGAACGCGTACCTCGACCAGGGCGGTTCGATCTCCGGGCTTGAGAAGAAGTTGCGCGCCCTTGCCAAGGAGACCGAGCACTACGTATCCAAGGGCCCCAAGGTCGACGTGCTGGAAATGAGCGACGAGGGCAAGAGATACGAGGCCGCCGCCAACGCCCTGAAGGGGATGAGCGGCGAGCTCGACAAGTTCACGACCAAGTCCAAGGAACTCAACGAGGCAATCAACGGGAGTGCCAGCACCGGCACTTCGGCGTATGACCGCCTGCAGAGCGCCGTGCAGGGCTTCAGCGACAAGACCAAGAGCGCCGACGAGCGGGTCGACAACCTGCGGCGCGCACTCGACGCCCTCAACGGCAACTCCCAGTCCTTCCATGACGCGACCGCGCAGCTCAACTCTGTGATGTTGCAGATCGACGACACGATGAAGGACAACATCGACCGCGCCGAAGGCTGGGGCAAGGCACTCGTCGCCAACGATGGCCTGGTCAACACCGCCTCTCGCAACGGCCAGACCCTGAACGGACAGCTCACCGAACTCCGTGACTCGATGCTCGGCGTCGCCACCCGCGCTCAGGAGGCCGCGGAGCAGGGCCTGATGCCCATGTCCGAAGCGATGGACAAGGGGCAGGGCGCGATGGAGCGGGCCCGCTCGAAGGCGATCCAGCTCGCGATGGACATGGGCATTCCCAAGGCCCAAGCACGCGCCCTCGCCGACCAGATGGGTTTCATCCCAGACACCGTCACCACCCTGATGACAACCAAGGGCATCCCGGAGTCCACCGCGCAGATCCTCGGCCTGCGCGCCAAGCTGGACGGCCTCGGTGCGGGGAAGTCCATCACCGTCAAGGCTCCGACCGGCGAGGCACGGAAGCAGCTTGAGCTCTTGGGCTTCAAGGTGACGGGCCTGCCTGGTGGCAAGAACGTCAGGATCACCGCCCCGACGAAGGGCGCACGCGTCGACATCGGCGCACTCGCCGCGGACATCGCGAACGCACCGAACCGGAAGAACGTCACGGTCAACGCCATCATCAAGCGGGCCACGACCGACCTGACCGCGATTCGCGACAAGGTCGCGGGCCTTCCGCCCGGCAAGAAGCTGAAGATGGAAGCGCCGACGAAAACGGCGCAGCAGATGATCAAGGACCTGGGTTACAAGGTCAAGGAACTCAAGGGCAAAAAGGTCGAGATCACCGCCCCGACCGGGACTGCGTCCAACAACGTCGCGGCGATCCAGCGGAAGATCAACGGCCTCACCGGCAAGACCGTCCACGTCACGATCCAGTACAGCACCAAGGGCAAGCCGTACGTCTCCGAGCACGCGGACGGCGGCATCGTGCGGTACGCCAACGGCGGCATCCGCCGCGCCGGCAACCGCATCAAGGCGTTCGCGGCCGGGACTGAACGGCACGTCGCGCAGATCGCCCGCCCCGGCGAGTGGCGCCTGTGGGCGGAGCCGGAGACCGGCGGCGAGGCGTACGTGCCCCTGGCCGGTTCGAAGCGCACCAGGTCCAAGCAGATCGTCGAGCAGGTCGTCCAGCAGTTTGGCGGCGTCGTCGCCTGGGCGAACGGGGCCCTGCGTCAGCACGCCGACGGCGCGGTCGCCATCAACCGCGGCACCCGCGCGACTGCTCCCCGCGCATCTGCCCCGCAGGCCGCCAGCTCCGCCCTCGTCGGCGGAGACCTCAACCTCACGATGACCGGCCGCCCCATGAGTCCAGGAGAGGCGCTCAACGACGCGATGTTCGAGCTGCGCCGCATACGCCGAGGAGGTGCCCATGTCGCCGGCTGAAGGTGAGTGGAAGCTGTCGTACGGCGCCAACGGCGTGCATCCCGGTGCCTCGTTCACGTTCGGCACCCTCCGGTCCGGCTACTACCTGCTGGAGCCGCACGAGATCGCGTACGGCGACACCGACGCAGGTGACACCCCGCTGCCGCGCGCGGACGGCATCCGCTTCGGGCAGGACTTCAAGGCCGCCGCCACCATCACCTTCGAGGTGGGCGTGGACGCCGTCGACGACGCGTTCACCCAGCAAGGCCGCCACGGTGCGAACCTGGACCGGCTGTCCGTGATGGGGCAGGCGTGGGACGCCGAGGCTCTGCGCCTACGGTTCGCGACCCCCGCCACGCTGTCGACCATGCAGGGCGGCCGAGCTCGCCGCTTCTACGGCCGCCCCCGGAAGTGGGCGCCCGCCGCGTCGAAGCTCACCAGGCAGGGCTACACGCCCGTCGTGGCAACCTTCGCGTGCCAGGACGACACCGCGTACGACGACGTCGGGCAGAACGTCCGCATCGACATCCAGCCCCCTCCGCACCGCGGACTCGTCGGCCCACTGACCACGCCACTGACGATGACCGGCGAGAGCAGCGGCAAGGTTGCCGGAGACGTCACCGTGGGCGGCAACAAGCCCACTTGGCCCGTCATCACGTTCCACGGGCCGATCACCCAGCCCGTGTGCGAAGTCGTCGGCCGCTGGAAGGCGTCCCTCAACCTCACCCTGGGCGCCGGGGAGCGTGTGGTCATCGACACGCGGCCGTGGGCTCGGACGGTGCTGCGCAACGGCAACGCCTCTGTCGCCGGGCTCCTTTACCGCGGCACACCGCGACTCGAGGACATGCGGCTCCCCATCGGCCGGCAGGACTTCGTGCTGCGTGGCACGGACACCACAGGGACCGCGTACATGACGGTGGCCTGGCGCGACGCGTACGCCTACCTCTGACCTGGAAGCACGCGACGCAAGGCGCTCGCCCGCTCGACACTCCCCGCCGGTTCGATCCAGCAATCAGCGGAGGAAACATGGCGTGGGACTCGGTTCCGTGGTTCACGGAGGGCGGTGCGGAGCACAGTAGCGAAGTAGCGAGGCTGTTGGCGTACGCCGCGTTCGGCGGCGCCGAGGGCGTGGTCGGGTCTGCGGACCTCCAGGTGAAGGCGCTCGGCACTCCCGCGGCCGCCGTGCAGGTCCGCACCGGCGCCTGCGCCATCATCAACCGGGCCCAGGGCGGCGCGTACCAGGCGTACGCCGCGCGGCTGCCCGTCGCCGACCAGGTGCCGATCGCCGCGACCGGCGTATCCGCCCGCTCAGACCTGATCGTCGCGCGCATCGAGAACCCCTACTCATATGGCGAGACGTGGCCCAACCCGTCCGACCCGAAGGTGGGTCCGTACGTCTACACCCGCGTGATCAGCGGCGTCCCGAAGACGACGACGAACGTGCGGCAGGTGCGCGGCTCGGATTCCGCCATTGCGCTGGCCCGCATCGATATCCCGGCGAACACCACCAGCGTCACCCAGGCCATGATCAAGGACCTGCGCACCATGGTGGCGCCCCGACGCGACAGGCGGCTCTACACTGCATTCCCCTCCACCCTGTCGACGCTGACGTACTCCGACAACAAATGGCACAACTGGCCTGGTGAGCCCGCGAAGTGGGACATCGACGTCCCGGAATGGGCGACGCGCCTGAAGATCGTGACCACCATCGCGGGCCTGCGCATGACGAAGTCCAACATCTACGCCTCCATGCAGAACGTCTTCGGGACGATCCACGGGCAGAACACGGTGATCGACGACAACACCGGCACGCCGACCCGGCGCCAGACGGTGGTCATCGCCGACAACATGAACATCTCCAGCTCGCTGCGCGGCACCACCCAACGCCTCTACCTTCAGACGTACATGAGCAAGATCGAGTCCGGTGACCTCTCGGTGGACGGCTCCACTTCGATCGTCGCCGACCTGGAGTTCGTTGAGGCCCCGGACGAGGAAGAGATCTGATGCCGTCCGGGTGGAGGTTCATCGCTCAGCGCGCACTGCCCGAGCAGATCCTGGACTGGGAAGTCCCGTTCGCACTCAACAGCAACCCCAAGCGCGACCTCAGCGGCCCCGGCGCGATGGCCGGCACTATCGAGCCCGAGTACGCGCGGATGCTCGGCCCGGACAAGAAGCCGATCCTGCAAGAGTGGGACACCAAGCTCTACTTGGAGATTGACGGGGTCATACGGTGGGGCGGCGTAGTCACGAAGACGGCGTACGACGGGCCCACGGCAACCGTGAGTTGCGAAGGCTTCTCCTGCTACCCGCAGGGCATCCCGTTCGAGGACTACATGATCTCCGGCGCACTCATCACCCCGAAAGACCCCTATGCCGGAAAGGACAAGAACCATGACGGCTGGGTCGACGGCAAGAAGGGCAAGCAACGAGTCCCAGACCCGCCCAAGCCCTATGGCGGCCCCCGGATCGACGTCTACGACGCGTTCCGCAAGATCTGGGCCCACGTCCAGGGCAAGCCATACGGCAACATCGGCCTGAAGATCGACACCCACAAGCTCGGCGAACTCCTCGGCACCAAGGACGGCAAGGACCCCTGGGAACTCGCCTGGTGGGACAACCCTGACTGCGGCCAGACCCTCGACACCCTGACGAACACCACCCCGTTCGACTGGATCGAGACGCACGCCTGGTCCGGGTCCGGCAACACCATCGAGCACCGGCTCCGCCTCGGCACCCCGCGGCTCGGGAGGAAGAGGACCGACCTCCGGTTTGCCGACGGGGAGAACCTGGTCGCCATCGCCAAGCCCGAGGGGATGGGCGATGACTACGCGAACGAAGTCGTCGTCCTCGGCAAGGGCGAGGGCCGCAAGATGGCACGCTCCCAGGTCCACCGCTACGACGGCCGGCTGCGTCGTGTCGCGACGGTCACCGACAAGACGCTCTCCTCCGCCAAGGCCCTGAGCACGCGCGGGCAGCAGGAACTTGCCGGCCGTACGCAGGCCCTGCAGATCCCAGCCATCCAGATCATCGACCACCCCAACGCCCGGCTCGGTGCGTGGCAACTCGGCGACGACATACGCGTCCAAGTGCACGTGCCCTGGGTCGGCGACGTCGACGTATGGCACCGGATCGTCTCCGACGAGATCAGCGCGGACGGCACCGTGGTCCTCACCCTGAAGCGCTCCGACTCCTTCCACTACTGAGCGCCGGGAGCAGCGCGCGACGCAAGGCGCCGCGGAACCGCAGAATCCCGCGCCATGGTCAACTTCCTGGACACTCAAGCGGACGCCCGGCGCTTCGCTGCCCTCCTGGACGAGTACGACCGCCGCCTCAAGGCTCTCGAACGGTCCACGCAGGCCGCCCATACCTCCATAGAGGGCGGCGCCATGGACATCTACGACGCCGACGGGAACCTCAAGGGCAGCGTCGGGGTGCAGCCCGACGGCGGCGTCGCGCTCGTCCCGATCGACACGGCACCCCCGCCGACGCCCATGCCGCCGACCATCGAGCCGAAACTGGCCGGGCTCGTGATCGGCTGGGACGGCACTTGGGACGACTCGTACACCACGCCCACGGACTTCTCGCTCATACAGGTCCACGTCGGGTTTGTTGAGGACTTCAGCCCCGACGTGACCACGCTCACCGGCACGATCACCGCGGTGCTCGGCGGCACCGTCACCGTGGGAATCGAGGGCTACGCCCCGGTGTGGGTACGCCTTGTCGCACAGAACACCGCCTCCATCCTCGGTCCGCCGTCGGCCGCCGCTCAGGGCACCCCCCGGCAGGCCGTCCCGAAGGATCTGATCGACGGGATCATCGACGAGACCAAGCTGGCGGCGGACGCTGTCACCGAGGCGAAGATCGCACTCGGCGCGGTCAACACCACCGCCCTCGCCGACGGCGCCATCACGACCCCGAAGATCCTCGCCGGGGCGATCACTACAGAGAAACTGACGGCGCTGGCCGTCACCGCCGAGAAGATCGCCTCACTGGCCATCACGACGGACAAACTCTCCGCCTTGTCGATCACAGCGGACAAGCTCGCAGTGAACTCCGTGACCGCATCGAAAATCGCGGCAGGAAGCATCGACGCCACCCACATCAAGGCCGGGGCCATCACTGCCGAACTGCTCGACGCCGATGCCATCAACGGCAAGGTGATCACCGGCGCCACTGTTCAGACCGCCGCCACGGGGGCTCGGGTCATCCTCGACAGCGCACGGCTCCGCGCCGTCGGATCAAACGGCGCCACGATCAGCATGGACCCCAACGCCATGTACCCGTACATCGGCCTGACTTCGCCCGACGGCACGAACAGAGCGGTCATCAACGTCACCGGAGGAACTACCGACGCCAACATCGGCATCAACTCGGGTGCGTTTACCGATCCTGACGGCACGAACTACCGGTGGCGGACCTTTTTCGGCAACGACTTCTTCACCTCCGAACGCGTCGTCGCATCCTCCGGGCAGCCGGTGGGCAGCCGCCTCTTCATGTCCAAAGACACAGCATCCCTAGGCTCTGGGCCGGGCGGCGGCACCGTGTCACTGGGAACGGGGACAGCCACAGTGGCCGCCACCGCCATCCGAGCAGCGGGCGTACTGCGGGCGGACAACATCAGCATGGGCACCGCAACCATCGTCCCCGTCCCGAACCAGCCCACGTCGGTCACCCTGACCGGCGGCTCGATCAAGGGCACCCATTTCCGCGCCTTCGTCACCCCCATCACCTCCGTGCCAGGACAGCGGGTACTCGGCGTGGGTGCCACCGCAGTGTCATCAGCAGGTCTGACGATCTGGGTCTACCGCACCAACGACACCCCCACCAACGTGGACTGGATGATCGTGGGAGAAGACTGATGAGCAACGACGAACCGACCTCCGTCTACCTGACAGCGACGTGCCGGACTCCTGGATGCCCCGTGGAAAACCAGCCGTTCACAGCACAGTTCTACGCAAACGCCGAGCCCCCCACCTACCGCTGCATCTGCCTTCCGTGCGGCCAACACCTCACCGACCTGGCACCCGTGGCTGCCCCCATCGACCCCGCAGGGACCGTCTGAACTGCCCGCCCCGCCACAGCACAAGACGCAAAGGCACCGGTCAACGCACCCTCGGGATCGCGGGGAGCCGTGGGCTGTTCCTGAGCCCCGACTCCCGCGCACCTATGACCGTTCGACCGAGGGAGCGCCAGTGGATGGGCTCGTCTCCCTGGCACCCGTACTTGCACCCCTCTTCGGGATGCTCGGCGTACTGGGCGGCGCGTGGCTGGTGTATCGGCAGAACAAGCGCAAGTACGACAGCGACGCCCAGGTGACCGCGGTCAAGACCGTGACCGACGGATTCACCAGCCTCCTGGAGCAGCAGCGAGCGGCCGCAACCCAGACCCTGGAGAGGATGGCATCGCTCGAAGCGAAGTACAGCGACCTCGAGCGCCGCGTCGAGCACCTTCAGGAAGAGCAACGACAGTGGCGCCGCTGGAAAGTCGCCGCGATCGAGTACATCTACGACCTGCGCGGCCTGGTCCACGGTGCACTACACCGTCCTGCACCCGATCCGCCCGAGGAGATCGCCGCCGACATCGAGCAGCGCGACGTCGCGTAGCGCAGCACACGACACAAGCCCGCCGGCCTCTGCACGCTCTGCCCTCCGCATAACCCACGGAAGGTCGGAGACCTATGTCGACTCTCGACTCCATCACCACCGGCGCCCAGGTCGGCGCCGTCCTCCCGCTCCTCACCGCGATCGTGCAGCGCCCGGCCTGGTCGGCGGAGGTGAAGAAGGTGGTTGCCGTCGTCCTCGCCCTGGTCGCGGGCGTCGCCACCGTCGCCGCGTCGGGCGGCTGGGAGCAGTTCCAGCACGGCACGCTCACCCTCGCCACACTGACCGCCGTTCTCGCGGCGTCGCAGGCGACGTACGACCTGATCTGGAAGCCGAGCAAGGTGGCCCCGGCGATTGAGTCGGTGACCAGCCCCAAGGGCTTGGAACAGGCCGGATAGCGACGCGGGCGGCAACCCGCCGGCACCCCGGCGGGTATCATCCGCACGAAGGTGGCCGCCTCGCCGCCGAACTCACTGCGTTGAGGGCTGCCGCTGGTATCTCGGTTCTTTGGGGTTTCCCTTTCGACCGGGGTCGTACTGGCGGACCAACAGCCCGAGACCACTGCGCGCGTACTGAGTGCCCAGGGCCGGAGAGCGGTTGCTCCTGCGACGACCCGGCACACGGAGTGGGTTCGGTTGCGAGGCGGCCATCGCCTACTACGCATCTGCCGCCGAGCGCGGCACACCGCGGCTTGAGAGCAGCGAGCCGCCGGACCAGGAGGAACCGCGGGATGGTCGACGCGCAGCCACCTGCCGAGAAGGTCACGGCAGAGGTCAAGCGCCTGACGGAGATGTCGCATCAGGCGTTCTTCGCGGCGTGGACGACGTTCGTGCAGGGCGGCACCGACGAACGCCGGGTGCCGGGCGAGGTGCAGGCGGTGGCGTTCCGCTCCCCGGAGCTGGCCAGCCGTACGCTCGCTGCGGCCGACCGTGCCGCCCGCGAATTCAAGCAGGTCGTCGAGCGTCGAGAAGGCGAGTCCAAGAAGACCTATCAGGCCCGGATCGGCGCCTTCCGTCAGCAGCTCCAAGAGTCCCGGCAACCTGTTGTGGCCGCAGTCGAGGAGCTGGCTGCGGATGAGGCCGAGTACCTGGCCCAGCTCGACGACGGGGCGTTCGCCGAGGAGTGGACTCAGTTCGTCCGGGCCGTGGCTGGGGCAGCGCGCTCCGGCCGTGATGCCGTCCAGGGGCTGGCGTTCCGCTCACCGGAGGTCGCCGCGCGTACCCAAGCCCTGACCCTGCGCATGATGCGCGAACCGGCGCAGTTCCTGCCGGCCTCCGAGGGCGAGTCCCGCAAGGAGCACGCGGCACGGCTCTCCCAGCTCCGGTCCCGGCTGGAGGCGGAACTCCGGTTTCTCCAATACACGCTGAACTACTCGGTGGCGCGGTGGGGCCGGATGCCGAGCGCGCCGAACTACCGTCTCCAGGCCATGCGCCTGCTCGCCGAGAAATACCCCGAGGAGTTTTCGCGGTTGCGCAAGGCGGTGGCGGAGGACGCGGGGAAGGCGCGCGAGGAGGCGCGCCGGGAGCGGCGCGCGGAGCGCCAGTCCAAGGCGCGCTCGACGAGCTGACGCCGCCACCACACCGTGGGCGCGCCCGAATCGGGCGCGCCCTTCTTCGTGCGCGGGGGGGTGCCTGCACCACGATGGCGCGCCGGGCGCCGTGCGCACGGCTCCCTCCCTGGTGGCGCGCCGGGTCGGGCGCGCTTGACGTCGCTCAGGCGGACGCGCCTCGCAAATGTGCAGGTCAACGGGTGGCGCGCCACCTCGTAGCGCGTGTTCGGAGGCGCGGGGCGCGCCTGCTGGATGGCGCGCCACCGACGTGCCGGCGCGTCTTGCGGGCGCGCCTGGCGGGCACAGGCGCGCCAACTGTCGGCGCGCGCATACAGAGGCGCGCTCCGCAGCGATGGCGCGTGGCGCGCCCGGAGTGGCGCGGACGGCGCGTCCCACATCTGTCCGGCGCGCGCCGCGGTGGTGGAGGCGCATTCCTCGAACACTGCGAAGGCGCGCCTTCGGGAGTTGACGTGACGCGGCGGGCGCGCCCTGCACCAGAGGAGTTCCTCGACTACCCGCGTAGTCGGACGCGTTGAGCATGAGGTCTCGGCTTCGGCGCGCAGCGCTGCGATCGAGAGGGGTTCGGGCACCAAGGCTCCTTACGTGAGGCCAAGGGGAACCAGACCTCGACGATGCGGGGTCTGACGTAATCGAGTCCGATCGCGAGGGAGCATGCCGAATCCGCGGTTGGCCGGCTCACTGAATGAAGAGGGGCGAGATGACACGAGTCGAGTGGGGCGCGATTGCGCTCCTCGCGTGGGCGGTGTCGCTGCAGTTACTGCTCATGACGGCATCCGCGCAGCGACGCGGCAAGAAGACGCATCTGGAGTCGCTTCTGTGGAAGCGGGCTTGCGCCGGTGCAGAGCGTCGGCGCACGAAGCTGGAAGAGGACGTGCGGGAGAGCGATTTGGCCACACCGCTAGCTCCCGAAACGCTCAACTACTTACAGCGCGAGGACGTGCTGTTTCAAGCGTCTGGCGAGGCGCTCACCGTCAAGATGATCACTACCACGTTCCTCGCGCTGCATGCCGGCGGTGCTGCAGTGGCCGTGTGGCTGGATGGCGATGGCGACTGGCGGGAGCCATCGATGTTCTCGAGCATCCTTATCCCGCTCGGAATAACCGTATGGCTGAACATCCTGGCGATGGGGCCCGGCATGCGACGTTGGACCACAGACACCCTCACCTCGACGGGACGACGGTCGTATGAAGCGTTGCTCAAGCCCTTTGAAACCTCCGGTCCAGAGCCGCTCGGTGATGCCCCATTTCACGCGCGTCACATTCCGGCGGTTCGAGCCTTGGAGGACTTCGCACGCGCCTTGGAGAGGTACGCCGTGGAGCGGGCCCTTCCTGATGGAAGTAGCCCCATGCCTCAGGTCGTAGCCCGGTATACAGCCGCAGCGGCGCACGTCCGTGATCTCCGGGACGGTGTCGAGCTTGATCGGGTGGATGGCCGTAAGCGGGCACTCCTCGAAGTAGAGCGCCTGCTGAAGGTGCTTGCGGGCCCACGCCTGCTTGACCTAGCCCCCAGCGTTGCTGATGCCGACAGCATGCTCACCAGGCACCATGCGCGCCGAGCCTGGCGGCGGCAGACCCTTGTGCTGGTGGTCTTCACTCTGGGACTGGCTTCTGTCGTCGGCGCACTAGCCGTATCGGAATCGGCCATCGGAGCCGCTGTAGCTGCCGTTGCCGCCACGTTCCTGGTGGCGTCCTGGGCCAAGTACTTTGGCCTGCCCACCGGGAACGACGGTGGGCAGGAACGCCCCGGCTGATCGCGGATTCAGGAGTCGGCTCCGGGCCGAGGACGGCGACCCATTCGCCGAGTGCGCTGCCGATAGTCGAGGAGCCGAGGAACGCGCCAGTGATGGGGAATGAGATCAACTACTCCACGTCGAGGGCTCGCGGCGTCCGACCCGGCTGGATGGCCTCGTCGCTGGCGTCGAGGTACAGCTTGTTCCGCGTGGATCGGGCGCGCCTGGGGCGCGTCGCCTCACGTCACCTCATCCGCTGGTGACGAGGTCGGTGTAGAGCGGGGCGAACATGTCGGCGATCTTCAGCTCCGGTTTGCCAGCAAGGCGGTAGGCGTTGGCGAGGTCTCGCTCGCCGCGCTCCTCCAGGAGGCCGATCACCAGGGGGCGGTTCTCCAAGACGTGCGTCCGCAGCTTCGTCATCGGCGGCGGAGTGTCCTCGGTGTCCGGCTCGGTGATCTGCTCCAAGTGCTCCCGCATCGACATGCCGATGATGCGGGCCTGGATCTCTGCCTCGGTGAGCAGCACCGACATGACCCTGTTGACCCTCTTCGCCTGGGCGGTACGGGGCCAGGGCAGGTCCTGCGGCTCCTCGGCTTCGCTCACGTCCTCGGGCCGGTCGGTCACGGGTGACTCGGCGTGCGGGTCCGGGGGCGGCGGAGTCCTCTCCTCCTCCGGCTCGGGATCGGCTCTGTCCGAGGGAGCATGCCCGGCCTCGTCGCCCGTTCGCTCGCCCGGCGTCTGCTCATCGCCGGACGACTCGCTGCCGCCCTCGCCCGCCGGCGCCTCCTCAGCCTTCGCCTTGAGGTGGTCGAGTGACTTGGTGATCAGCTCGTCGGCGCTCATCGCGCCCAAGCGAGTCTTCGTATTCACGGACTGGAGGGTGCGGCGGCCGTGCTCCTCCCGCAGCTCGCGCAAGGCGTTCTCCGGGTCTGTGGGGTGCATGAGGGCGTCGCGGATCATCTTGGCGGCCTGCTCGCCGTCCAAGTGCCGTGCCCGTCGGGCAGCGGACTGGCGCGGGGCGGGCTGCTGTTGCGGCTGACTCTGCTCTTGCAGGTCGGCGTCGGGGCGCAGTTCGTACGAGGAGCGGGACTCGGCAGCATCCTGCAGACCGAGGCGGCGCAGGAGCGTGTCCACGGAGAAGTCGTGGAACCGCTGGCTCTCGCCGGGCTGGACCTCCATGTGCAAGCTGCGTACCCCGGTGAGCCAGGCTTCGCCGATGGCGTGGAGGTCCACGATGGCGTCGACGGCCGCGGGCAAGTTCTTCTCTGCCTTCACCTTCCGCATGCTGTTCCGGGTCGGCTTGTCGTTCTCGAACGCGGTGACGATCTCGGTTCGGGCGAGCAGCAGGCACGGGCCCTGGTGGCGGCGCAGGAGCCAAAGGACCTCGCCCCAGCGGTCCTTGGCCCGGTTCCACAGGTCGGAGTCGATGACGACCGGGTCGTCGAGGGTGGGCACGCGCGAGCGGTTGCGCTGCGCCTTGCGGATGGCGCGGTTGCGCGCGTGCACGGCGATCTCGTCGCTGAGCATGTCCCACAGGGAGGTCATGGAGTCGATGACCAGCATGTTCGACTTACCTTCGACACGGGGCTGGTGGTTCACCCAGCGGATCGCGTCGAGGATGTCCTGGTACGAGCCTTCGTGCTGCACGATCTCGTAGTCGGCGTTGGGCACACGGCCGTAGTAGTCGGCGGTCCCCTCGGTGCCGCCGATCTCGATCCAGTACGTCGTGCCGATGAGGTCGGAGCCGGAGCCGCGGGCGGCTTCAAAGCTCTTTCCGGTCTTCTCGGGGCCGGTGAGCAGGATGATCGGCGGGTTCGGTTTGCCGGTGGGCTTCCGGCTCTTGCGGGTGCGCTGGGGCACGGTGATTCCAGCCACGGAACGGGGCCTTTCGCTTCGGGTCTTCCGGGTTGCTCTCCCGGATGCTGCGGCGTACAGGGCCCTTATTTCGCGCTGCGACGTCCGCTGTACTATTTTAGCGTTTCGGGGTCGAGATTCCAATAGCGTGCAGCAACTCCGACACCGGTCGCCAAGGTTTCGCGCGTCACCGGCGATCCCCTCGAAATCCCCCTCTAACACCTCCCTCCGCTCCCATACCGCACCCTCGCACTCCGCCCAGGCGGTCGCCGATCGCGAAGGACGCTTGAGGCCCACGACCTGGCGGCGCTCCAGGCGCGTACACCTAGTGACCTGAGTCGGAGATTTATCGACGGTTGGGTGTGAGTCGTCCTGGACCGAAGATCCCGCAGTTGTCCGTGATCGATGCCCAACTATCGACAAACCTCCGACTCACGTCACTAGAACTTGACACGCTGTTAGCTGAGTTGGCAGCCCACGACATCACCCAGTGATCCCCTTACGGCACCGCGGGACCACCTCGACAGGCGGCCAACGTGACGAGCTTTGCCCGCAGGAGCGCGTAGCCCACACTGCTTTCCAGCAGCTCCCCGCGCCTGGCCAACACGTGCCGGCGGATCCTTGCGTGAGCGATCAGCTTCCGCAGCCCTGACCACCATCCTGCGCAGCGGACCAACCACGCGTGCCCTCAGGGGAGTTGTAGCCGTGCGTTCACCTGAAAGTCACAACTTTTCGCGATCCTCCTTCCTGCGCGCCTCTCATCGAACGCGCCCACCATCCACACACAGGGGGAACGGATGCGAAGACGTCGAAGACACTCCGTGGGCATGGCCGTCGCGACATACGGCCTGCTTGCGGCGTTCATGGCACCCAGCGCTCATGCTGATACCGCCCCCCTCACCGAGCCCCACCAGGCGGCCGCGCTGGCGGCCAAGCTCGGCGACGATCGCACCGGCGGCATCTACCTCAAAGACGGCCGCCCGGTTGTCGCAGTCACAGACCAGGCCACCGGAGCATCAGTTCGGGAGGCCGGCGGGACAGCACAGGTTGTGGCCCACAGCACGGCTGAACTCAACTCCATTCACGCTGAGTTAGATCGGCTGGGAGGAATTCCCAACACTGCCTGGGGCGTAGATCCGAGCACGAACCAGGTGTCTGTTGAGATCTACGACGGGGTATCCGATGCAGATCAGGCCCGGATCGCAAAAGTAGCCGGTTCCCATCGTGACGCGGTACGCATCGAAAAGATTTCGGGCAAGCCAGAGAAGACCGCCTACGACATGCGCGGTGGCATTGGCATCTCATCGGGCGGGAGGCACTGCAGTGCTGGGTTCAATGTCCAAAACGACGCAGGGAAGAAGTTCCTGATCAGCGCCGGTCACTGCATGGTCGGCGGCTACTACGACTGGTACCGACGGAGCGGCGGCATCTACCTCGGAACTCAGATCAGCTTCGACTACGGCGGCGGGGACTACGCTGTTATCGAATACCGCAACAGCGACGTTACGCCCTACGGAACCATCCAGTACAAGGACGGCACGTCGGGGCAGATCACGACCTCCCGCTACGCATATGACGGCGAGTCCGTGAAACGCGTAGGGGGCTTTAGCCAGGACCTCGTCGGGATGGTGCTCGAACCGAGCATGACCATTACCTACGATGACGGGGAAACGCTCCATAACATGATCAAGACGAGTAACTGTGATGTCTTCGGCGACAGTGGGGGATCCCTCTTCACCGGGAGCACCGCATTGGGCATCACCTCCGGCGGCAACTACGCCGACCAGCCTTGCGGCGACTCAGATGACCAAGCTGATCGTGCGACCTGGTATCACCCGGTTCAGTCGGTGCTCTCCAAGCACAGCCTCCAGGTCTACTGAACCCTGCCCAGGAGCGAGGTAATCACCGCATGTCCGGTCGCGCTACGACGAGAGCCAGCGTGGCCGGACATGGCAAGAGATGGAGACCCCTGAGCTCGACGGAACCCGATCCCTGGCCGGTACGTCTAAACAGGGACGTCGGTCTCCGCTTGTGACTGTCTTGGGAGACGTATGCGCATCAACTCAACGCGCACGATCAATCTGCTCGTTGCACTAACCCTGCTCCCCGTCGGCATCGGCGCCCTCGCTGGTTGCGGCAGCGAGAAGGCCGACGGCAGGAGCGCTGAGGCCAGCACCGCTACTCCCGCGCCGCCGTCGAAGGCTCGCGCGCGCCAGGTGGCCAAGGCCTGGGACGGCTCCCCGGCCGCCGAGGTGTGGCACAAGGGCTATTACCCGATGGGAGAGGCGGTCCAACTGCCAGAGCAGGGCTTGCGGAGCGAAGCTGACAAACGCGCCTACGAGACTCAAAATTTCGTCCTGCGCGGTGAGCTCGCGGCCGCACCCCACGAGAACGGGCAGGTGAGGTGGAAGAACGGATCCTCGCTCACGCTGCCGTTGGTGGCAGCGCAAGAGGCGTACAACGCCCTTGACCGCGCCAGCGTCGACGGACCGCATCTCACAGTGACCGGCGCGAAGCTGGGCCAGATGACCCTGGTCACCAGCCGTGGCCCCGCGAGTGTTCCGGCCTGGCTGTTCACCGTGGACGGCTACGACAGCCCGCTCAAGCGGGTAGCCCTCAACCCATCCAGGCTTCCCAAGCCGCCCATCAGTTCGGCCCGTGAGACGTCCAGTGGTGAGCTGGCACCGCTCGACCGCCTGGTTGAGGTAGCCAAGGATGGCCGCTCAGTTACCGTTGTGGCTACCCACAGTTCCTGTGACGACGGCCCCGCCGTAGAAGCTCTGGAGACAGGGGGCAGCGTGGTGTTGTCCTCATCAGTCCGTGGTGAGAACAACGGGGCCTGTACTTCTGAGCTGCGCGGCCAGGAGGTGACCGTGAAATTGGACCAGCCGATCGGAGAACGCATCCTCTTGGACGCTTTCACTGGTCGGCCGGTGCCATACGGTCAACCGAACGGTCCGTCGCCGAGCTGGAGCTGAATCACCGGCAGTAGGCAGTACTTCGATGCTGCCTACTGCGCGGCCTACTGTCACGCAAGGCGACGTCAGGATGTCGGAGCCGCCCCGTTTTCGGCTACAAGACCGCCCATGTCCACGCCATCGCCACGCTCCGCCTGCTTCTCTGCCTGGTAACGCCCGTCAAAGCGTGGACCGACGTTCTTCCGCCCGTTCTGGGGACTCTGTCCCAGACGGCGGCCGAGCTGGGTCGGGTTCAGGTCCCCACGCGTGCCGAAGCGGTGCTCCTCACCTGCCTCCCTGGCCGCCTTGTAGATGGAGTACAGCTCCTCTTCGGAGAGCACGGTCACCGGCTCGATCTCCGGTGTGGACTCCGGCTCTTGCTCTTCCGGCTTCGGCTCCTCGTACTTCGACACGGGCGCGGGTTCTTCGACCAATTCCTCAGCATGCTCCGGGCTCTTGGCCTTCAGCACAGGGGCCTTCGCCGCAGGGCGCAGCGGTGCCGGCCTGCGGGGAGCGGACAGCGGTCCCGCTGAGTCAAGCAGTGCTCCTGTCCCGTCCTCATCAACCCAGTCCGATCCGGCTCCGCGCGCCCTGACGAATCCGCTGATGTGCAGCCCGAAACTCCCGCCGAGCGGGACCATCGCGGCGACCGCGCCCCCGACCATGTACACGGAGACCTGGTTGTCCGCCATGACCGTCGGAGCTCCGCCCGTGCTGAACCACTCGCTGAGCGCGACCACAGCGTGGCCCACGTTCGCGGCGATCGAGATGCACAGCAGAAATCCGAAGATGAGCCAGAGCGACCAGTAGTAGCCGCCTTCCCGGCCGTCTGCACCGCGTCGGCGAATTGAGGTGACCGCCCCGGCGTTGAACGCAAGGAGCAGTTCGAGGGCAATGGCCATCGCGCCGGCAGCGACGCCGGGGAAACCGATGAGCGTTCCGGCCCAGTGGAGTTGGTAGAGAGAGGCGAGCATCATCCCGAAGCCGGCGGCCGCAGCTCCGATGCGAAGGTTGCGGTGCCAATCTCTCAGCTCCCGCTCACCCTGGGTGATGGCACGTACGGTAGACAACTTCGGCAAGACACGTCCCTTTCATTCGGGTCTTCCCGAGGGACCTATGCTCGTCGGTCCTCGGGATGCCCAAACGATATAGCGTCCGCGTCTGCCCCGCTGCCCTTGATTACCGTGCGCTCGCCATCTCCTTTGCCATGGAAGGGAGTTCACCAGTCGAGCGGCTTTCGCGGAGCGCGCCGATCCGGTCCGACGATCTTCGCCAGGTAGGCCCGGTCCTCGATGCGTGAGAGGAGCCGTTCGCCGAGGACGGCCGTGATGCCGTCCCGCTTGAGGTTCGTCGAGTACACGGTGGGGCGGCCGGACGCGAGGCGAGAGCCGACCAGGTCGGTCGTCTCCCTGCGCACGAACTCCGTCTGCATGCCGTCCATCTCGCCACACAGCTCGTCGAGGATCAGCAAGTCCGGGTCCTCTACGTGCCGCCTGCGGATCTCGAAACGGCTCAGCCCGTCAGGGCCGCCGTCCGGGCGGCGCCAGGTGAGGTACGTGGAGTGCTGCACGAACCGCACCAAGAGGCCCCGGTTCGCGGCCTCGTTGCCGAGCGCAGCGACCGCAGTGGTCTTCCCCGAGCCGATGTTCCCGGACGCGATGAAGTTCATGGTGCTGGGGCGCGCCTTCCTCCTCTTGGCTTCGACGATCGAGTCGAGCCACGCCCCGAGGGCCTGGGGCCGCTGGTAGTCGTCGAGGTCAGCGAAGCGCCACTTCAGGTAGTCGTCGTGGTCGGCGGCTTTCATGCTGTTCTTCCAGGCGAGGGCACGGGCGTTGGCCTGTGGCACGGACACGTCTTCCCACAGGTCGAGTTCGCCGTCCTCGTTCGTCGGCGAGGGAATGCCGAGCTGCGAGAGGTCGGCTCCGCCCCTGCGCAGGGTGGCCAGCAGGCGGTCGGTGACCTCCAAGAGCCGCTTGGGCTCTCGCTCAGGGATGAAGCGCTCGGCTGCCATCGTGCTCACCGCTCGTTCTCCTTGTCGTCAGGCAGGGACGATGCCGAACTCGGCGCATTCGTCATGGTCTTCAGGGCTGCTCTGGTCCGGCGGCTGGTCGTTCACGCCCCAGGTCGCGGCGTCGTTGTAGGGGGCGGGGCGGCCCCCGTACTGGGCGGGCATCGGCCGGTTGTTCCGTTCGTCGCTCAGCGCGCGCTGGAACTGGTGCGCCGTCGGGAAGTGGACGCCGGTGCGCTGGAACGCCTTGGCCACCTGTTTCTGCGTGTACTGCGCGTCCACCGCCTGCTGGCTGAGCTTGATGAGACCGAAGTACCAACCGGATCTCTTGCTGCCCGCATACGGGCCGAGGTGTTCCTTGGCGTGCTCGTAGTACCAGGTCGCGACTTCCTGGGCGGGCGTCTTCTGCGGCGCCGCCTTCTCCTCGTCGCCGGACGACTGCTGGGTGTCCGCGTCGCTGTGCGTCGCCTGGTCGCGCTTCTTCTTCGCGGCGGAGCGGGCGGCGGCCGGCGGGGTGGCGCGCGGCCTCTTCCTCAGCTTCGGCTGCGGGTCGGTATCGGCGGCTGCCTTCTCGTCCGGTGCAGCTGTACCGGGGGCTTCGTCGGGCGCGAAGCCGTCGGGGCCGAGGGTGCCGTCGGCGTAGCGGACGCGGAAGCTGCCGTCCTCCTGCTCGATGACGGGGATGTCCAGCTTCTTGCCGAAGGTGACGTAGTCCTGCGCCCACTGCTCGTTGGGGTATTCGCTGATCGCTGCACCCATGGCGGTCTTGCCGTCGAGAAAGCGACGCTTCTCGAGCCGGTAGTAGCCGTGCGCGGCCAGTTCGTGGAGCGCCTTGCGTACGGCGTCGCGCCCTTCGCGTCCCTCGCCACGGGCGAGCTGTTCGGAGCGGACGTTCCAACTGTCGGACTGGTCAAGGCAGTACGTCAGTACGCCGAGGGCGCGGAAGCTGAGCCGGGCGTCTCGGGCGGTCTTGGACTCGACCTGCACGTAGTGGTGGCGGCGGTTGCGGCGCACCGCGTTGCGGTCGGTCACGCGGCTGTCTCGATCGTCGTCTCCGGAAGCAGCCGGAAGTGGGTGTGCCACGTCTTGCGGCCTTGGGAGCCCATCTCGTACACGCGCCGGGATTCGACCATGCCCGCTTTCCGCAACTCGGAGAGGGGTTCGCGGGCCTGGTGGTTGGTCAGGCTGCACGCGTCCGCCGCGCCCTGGACGGTGACCCACCCCCGGCTGGACAGGACGAGGTAGCAGTACAGGCGGAACGCACGGTCGGAGATGCCCCCGGAGAGTGCCGGGGCAATGTCAACGGTTCTGCTGGACAAGGCGGTAGTCCTTTGGGAGAGAGCCCGGCCGCCGCGCAGAGGGCGGCCGGGCCGTCGTTCGACGGTGCGCTGGGCTACCGCTACTCGGGTTTGCGGTCGGCAGCGGCGGGGAGCATGGGCACACCGCGCAGCAGACTGTCGAGCTCTCCCTTGTGGAACGCGTCAAGGACGGCTTCCTTGCCGCCGTCCTTCCAGTGCAGCGACACGGAGCCGGTGGGCCTGCCGCCGGGGGTGCGGGTGATACCGGGGATCACTTCGCCCGTGGACTTGTCGACGATGGCGCCGGTGGCCTTGTCTTGCTTTGCGAGCTTGAGCATCTTGTCGCGGAACGCGGGCCGGGCCTGGATGATCACCTCGACCTCGTCGCGGCTCTCGGCGAAGGCAGTGAACGCCTCCTCGTCTTCGACGACGTACTTGTCCTTGGAGACCGCCACCGTGTGACTGGCGACAGGAACACCGTTGACCTTGGCGTCGATGGACTTGGTGCTGCTCTCGGGGGCGTCGTAGGCGGCGAGGAGCGGACCCTTCACAGCGGCGATCTTCTCGTCGATCGCGGGAACGACCTGGTCCTTGAACAGCTTGGCGAACACCGAGAGGAGCGCGGCATCACCCAGGGACAGGACGGGCTCCGGCGTCTGGTCGACGTCGTCGTACGACATGCGGGGAATCCTTTCTCACCCAGGGCGTAGCCCAGGGCTTTTCGGGTCAGTCCTGGGCGGGGTGCAGAGGGCGTCGCCTGTAAGTACGTCGATCGGCGAAATCTGTGACACCTAGGCCCAGGTGGCTGGGTTGCTCTCCCAGCCACAGCAAATAGTACAGCAGGCGTCGTTCCGTGTGTGCGCTCGCATCTGAACTCGCAGACCGGAGCGGGATATTGCCCTGCGCCGCGACACAACCCAGTCGCGCCCCCTACCTTCCGCGTGGCTCTCCCCCCCTGGTGACGTCGCCAGAGGCGGGCGGGCCCCGGTGCGCCCCATCCGGAACGAGGGTGCCACCGGTCCGGCGGCGGGAGCGGCCCGGCCATGACGGCATGCCCCGCTTGCGAGGCGGGGCGCCGCGGTTGAAGTCCGCGGGCTCGCAGGCCACCCCGCCGCCGGCATCCCCAACCGCCGGAAGGACTGCCGTGACCGAGACCGTGCCCGCACCCCGATACACCACCTACGTCCCCCTGACCGACCTCTCCCCCGCGCCCGGAAATCCGAAGAAGCACCAGGTCGAGCGGATCATCGAGAGCATCGGCACGCACGGCTTTGTCGACCAGCCCATCGCCGACGAGCGCACCGGCACCATCCTTGGCGGACACGGCCGCCGCGAAGCCCTGATTGAGATGCAAACTCGCGGCGAACGCCTGCCCGCCGGGCTGCTCCTGGACAACGACGGCGGATGGCTCGTACCTGTCCAGCGTGGGTGGGCCTCCCGCTCAGACGCAGAAGCCAAGGCCCTGAACATCAAGCTCAACAAGATTGGCTCAGACGGAGGTTGGCGGCCGCGCGATTTCGCCGCCTACCTCGAAGACATCGTCACAGCCGACGCTGCCCTGTACGACTCCCTCGCCATCGCCGACCAGGAGCTGGAGACCCTACTGCGGCAGGTCGACCCCGAGACGTTGCCTGGCGCCATCAACGAGGACCAGCCCCCCGTCCTGCATCTGACTGACGACAGCAGCGACAGCCTGGGCGGTGACGGGCTCAGTCCGGACGACGAGGGACGCGCACGGCTAGCCACCTGCCCGGCCTGCGGCCACGCGTTCACGCCTGGGCGCTGAGGAGCCGGGCAATGTCCAACCGCCGCAAGCCGCGCCGCCCTGACGTCGGAGGGCGCCCCACTCTGCTCTCCGAGGCGGTCGAGGGCAGGATCGTTGCCGCGTGCCGGACCGGCATCGCAGTCGAGCTCGCCGTCGAGGCGGCCGGCGTCTCAAGCTCGACCTACCGACGGTGGATGGCGCGCGGCCGCGCCGAGATCGCCGCGCGGGAGGAAGGGCAAGCTCCGGACAAGGAAGAGGACCCGTACGTCGCCTTGTTCGAGAAGGTGCGCACGGCCCGTGCAATGGCCGCAGCCCGTGCGGTGGCCAACATCAGGAGGGTTGCCGACGGCGGGATCGTCACGAAGACCACGACGCGGAAGTTCCGGGACCCGGAGACCGGTCAGATCGTCGAGGAGGTCACCGAGGACCGTACGGCGCCGGACTGGCGTGCCGACGCGTGGTACTTGGAACGTCAGCACCGCCACCACTACGGCAAGGACGCCGCTCTCGCTGTCGAAATCACCGGCCTGGACAGCGGCGAAGCCACTCAGGAGGAACGCGTCGACCTCACGGCTCTCGCTGAGAGGCTGAACAAGACGTTGTTCGCGGTGCAGTACCCCGACCCGCCGGAGCTGGAAGGCGGCAGCGTCGTGGACGCAGAGGTGATCGACGGCTGATCGGCAGCGCGCGACACTACCTGGGCGAGACCTGCACGGTGCTCCCTCCCTGACCACAGTCACCGGAGGGCACACCACATGCAGATCATCTCCCGCGCCAAGTGGGGCGCGAAGCCCTGGAACGGCACCCCGGCAAGCATCTCCCTGTCGCGCCGCACCGAGTTCTTCGTCCATTACGACGGCGGCACCCCGATCACCCGAACCGGCTACGCGATCATGCGCGCCATCGAGGCCGAGCACCGCGGCCAGGGCTGGGCGGGCATCGGCTACAACTTCGTCGTCGACCAGGCCGGGAACGTGTACGAGGGCCGCGGCTGGAACCTCCAGGGTGCCCACTGCCCGAACCACAACGTGTCCGGCATCGGCGTGCAGATCGCCGTTGGCGGCAGCCAGGAGCCAAGCGCGAAGGCCCTCGCGGCGTGCCGCGCCCTGTACGAGGAGGCGTGCAAGAAGACCGGCCGCACCCTGGCCAAGCGCGGCCACAAGGACGGCTTCGCCACGGCCTGCCCCGGCACCAAGCTGTATGCCTGGGTGAAGGCGGGCATGCCGGCCGGGAACTACAAGCCCGCTCCGGACCCCGGCGGCTCCACCGGCTCCGGCTCGTCCGTCGCCCGCTACCAAGTCACCATCAGCGGACTCAAGTACGGGTACGGCACCAAGGGCACGCACGTGACCAAGGTCGGCGAGGCCCTGGTCAAGCGCGGCTTCGGCAAGCACTACACCTCCGGGCCCGGCCCGACGTGGACGGATGCCGACACCGAGAACTACAGCGACTTCCAGAAGTCGCTGGGCTACAGCGGCAAGGCCGCAGACGGCGTGCCGGGCGCGGAATCCCTGAAGAAGCTGCTCGGCTCCCTGCCCGGCAATGTCACCGCCAAGCCCACGCCGCCGTTCCCCGGCTCCTCCTACTTCGGTCCGGGCAAGAACAACTCGCACATCACGCTGCTCGGCAAGCAGCTCGTGACGAAGGGCTTCGGCAAGCACTACACGTCCGGGCCAGGACCGAGGTGGACGGACTCGGACCGCAAGAACGTCGCCGACTTCCAGCGCTCCCG
Source organism: Streptomyces cavernicola (assembly GCF_029968035.1). GTDB lineage: Bacteria > Actinomycetota > Actinomycetes > Streptomycetales > Streptomycetaceae > Streptomyces > Streptomyces cavernicola. The sequence goes on from NZ_JASCIQ010000035.1 coordinate 88,103, forward strand.
CAAGGAGCTGCGCGGCGACCCGGACGGCATCCCCGGCTCGCTCACCTGGCGCCTGCTGTTCTCCTGACCCGCCCCGCCGGTCGGCCCACCCCACAGCGGGCCGACCGCCAACTCGAAAGGCCCCGCTCCTGTGGCAGGCGAGACCGTCATCACTCTGATCGGCAATCTGGTCGACGACCCCGAACTCCGCTTCACGCCCTCCGGCGCCGCGGTCGCGAAGTTCCGCATCGCCTCAACCTCACGCACCTTTGACCGGCAGACCAACGAGTGGAAGGACGGCGAGAGCCTGTTTCTGACCTGCGCAGTGTGGCGGCAGGCAGCGGAGAACGCCGCGGAATCCCTGGCCCGAGGCACCCGCGTCATCGTGCAAGGCCGCCTGAAGCAGCGCTCCTACGAAGACCGTGAAGGCATCAAGCGCACCGTGTACGAACTCGATGTCGAGGACGTCGCAGTGAGCCTGAAGAACGCGACTGCCAAGGTCACCAAGACCGGCGGGCAGCGCGCTGCCTCCGCCGCTCCCGCTGGGCGTCCGGTGGCCGATGACCAGTGGGCGAGTGAACCGCCCTTCTGATCCGGCCCGCAGAACGCGAACGCGCCGCGCAGGAAGTGTCTGCGCGGCGCGTCGTGTTACGCGGCCGGGGTGATCCAGGCTTCTGGAAGCACCCGCAACTCCCTGCCACGGTCGTCCTCATGGTCGGCGTTCGGTGCATGCTCGTCCACAGGGGGCAGCTCCCCGGCCGCGTCGCCACCGTCGTCGGTGGGCTGCGTCTCGGCGGGGTCCGGGTCCTGTGGCGGTGCCGGCGTCTCGGTGACCGGCGGGGCCGGGTCGACCAGTGCCGGGTGAGCAGGGGCTGTCGGCTGCTCCGGCTCGCTCGGCTTCGCTGGCTCCGTAGGCGGCTGCTCAGGCGTCGGCTCCACGACCGACGTCGGCTCGGGTTCCGTGGGCTTCTCCGCCACCGGTTCCTCGGGCTTCTCCTCGGCGACCGGTTCCTTCGGCTTCTCGGTTTCCGTCGGCTGCGGTTCAGATCCCGTTGCAGGCCCTGTCGACTGCTCGGCGGTGCCGCCTGCCGACGCCGAACCGGACGACTCCACAGGGTCGGTGACCGGCACAACGCCGCCACCGGTGTGCGCGCTCTGGTCCGGGTCGGCTACCACCGCAGGCGGCTCAATGCCTGCGGCGAGCGCCACAATGTCGTCGGCCCCCGGCTCCAACTGAGGGGCGTCATCGCCGTTCACGCCGAGTACGGCCTGAGCCGCCATCAGCACCGGTGCATCCACCGGAAAGCTCTGCGGCGAGAACAAGATCGTGTGCACGTCCTCCTCGTCGAGCCCCAGAGTGCCCAGCGTGAGAGCCGCCAAGCGGGGCGGCAGGGGCTCGGCAGCCCCCATAGTGTGCATCAAGCCCACAGCCGTGGCCTTGCTCTGCCAGGTCTCCAGCAGTCCCAAGTACTCCTTCAGCCGGGACTTGTCGGTACCCCACAGGACATAGCGGCCCGAGCGGACCAAGTTCGGATACAGCTCCCGCGAACCGTCCTGCTTGGTCCACGTCCTGGCGTAGTCAGCAGTCCCGAAGATACGCAGGCCAAGGCGCTCAGAGCCGTAACTGAACGTGAAGATCGTCGAGTCCGGGCCCGTCGCGGCCTTAGTCGCCATCACCATCCCGTCGGAGTCCGTGCACTCCGCTTCCAGGTTGTCGATGGGACTGCAATCGATCTTCCCCGCATCGGAGAAGTCCATGAACTCGCGGGCCGTGAATGGCTCCGGCCCCAAGTTCCGGTTGTCGCTGGCCGCCTGGTCGTCGGATGCGATACTCGGGACGGTGTCCGGGGCGCTCGCCGTCGAGGCAGACCCATCACTCGTGAAGTGGCCCAGGGCCCACGTCCCGGCGAACGCCGGTATCAGCGCGGCGGCAACGGCCCACCTCTTCGCACGACCACGGGGGTGGACGGACGCGGGAGGCTCGACTGGGGGCGGCGGAATGTCGACGGGCGGGGCGGGCTCGATGGGCCCCAGCAGCTCGTCGAAGTCCTTGAACTCGGTGCAGTGCTCGCGCACCAGGCGCTCAACCTGCTCCAGGGGCAGGTCCGGCATGGCGGAGCTGACCTGCCGCACGGCGGAGCCGAAGGACTGCGGGCTCAGGAACAGGTGCCGCTGACCGTCGATGGTGACCACGCCCACATCGGTGAGCGGCACATCGTTGTCGTCGGGTTCGAGGACGTGGATCTGGATGGGCGGCGTGGAGGAGGTCATGCCTGCCCCTCGAGGCTCAAGCTCTCAGGTATGGCACTGCTCAACTCAGCCGGTCCTTCTGCTCGCTGCTCTGCAGGATGCGCGCGATACGGTCGGCGGTCCTCTCGACCCGCTCGGGGGTGATGGCCTCGATGTCGGTGAGAACAAGGTGGCCACCGCCGGGCAGCTCGACTTCCTCGCGGTGGATCTCCGGCTCGTCCAAGCCGTCGCCTGTCCCTGCGTCTTCGCGAGCTTCCTGCGGGTTCTGCGCACGCTCGTACTCGCGCAGCATCGCTTCCTTGGCCGCGCGCACCCGCGCAGGGCTGCGCCGGGTGTCGGGCCGCAGCGTGCCCGCAGCGGCGAGCATCTGACGGGTCTCCTCGTCGTGAGGGATGGGCCCGCCGTCCAGCGCCCGCTCCAGGCGCTCGCTCTGGTCAGCGCGTCGCGACATGCGCCCTCACCTCTCGTGAATCAACCCGTGTACCGAAAACTCTCTTACTGCCCACTGCCGCCGTCAGCAGCTCCTCGATCAACTGAGAAGACGACTCCCCAGCCGGCATGACCGCGGCGAGCTTGCGCAGCGACCTCACGGTCAGAGTACGCACAGCACCGACCGTCTTCCCCATGATCTCCGCGGTACGCCCAGGGCTCTCCCCGTCGAAGAACCGCAGGATCAGGACCTGCTGCTGTTCAGGCCGCAGCTTATGTAGGTGGGCTGCGACAGCTTCGGCCAGGGCTCGCCGCTCGGCATACTCCTCCGGGCCGTGGCCGATGCGTGGACGGTCGAGTTCGAGGTGATCGGCGTACAACACCTCGGAGGGACGACGCTGCACCGACCGCAGGTAGTCGAGCGCGGTGTTCTTCGTGATCGTCCGCAGCCAGCCATGGAAGTTCGTGCCAGGCCGGTACTTGCTGATGTTCTGGGCGAGCTTCAACCAGACTTCCTGGCTCAGGTCCTCCGCAACGTGCGCGTCGCGGACGTAGAAGCGAACCCAGTTGTAGACCGTGTCGGTGAGTTCGTCGTACAACGCCGCGATGGCATCGGCCCCGTCTGGCCCGCCCGTTGCGGCGCGTGCGACCAGGGCTTCCACAATGTCTGTCACGGCGTGCTGTCCCCCAAGAGCCGGTGCTGCGCTGATCTTGCAACGCCACCCGGAGGGCGATCTCCACTGCTTCCCCACACAAGGGCCACGTTCCGAGGCGGCGTTGAGGCAGGATAACCGGCCATTTACGAAATCGGTCGAACGGGATAGCGAAACCTCGCGCTACCCCCCGTGGTATACGGTCACTACTCGCCGGGAGAGCAACCCGGCACCACGACCCGAACCGAAAGGTGAACGGCCATGCCCCCGCCCCTGAGCACTACCGACCGCGCGCTGATGCAACTCCCCTACGAGCAGTGGCTCTCGCTCAGCGCCGCCGCACAGCACGCCGGGATCGACGAGAACGCCGCCACCAGCCTCGCGCGCACCGGCCGCCGCCGCGGTGTGCTGCGCTCCCGCGGCAAGGGCACCGCCCAGCAGGTCATGCGCATCCACCCCGGCCCGCGTCGCCCGAGCCGCCGCACCATGGGGTCCCGGCAGTAGAGGCCGCGCATTCGCACGGTTCCACTCACGGACCGTTGCTAGCCATCGGCGCGAAGGTTTCCGCTACCAACCCGGCCAACACCCCTACTTGCTCCGCCGTCGCCTCAGAGCGCGTTCATCATTCGACGACGGCGTGGAGCTCTCCGAGGGTGTAACAGATTTCTCTGATCCACGTACGTATCGGTGCCGGACTGAACGCAACCGGCCCCGTCCGGCCGGAACGGTCCGCCGGGGACACCTACGAGTGGACAAGGACGACCATGCCTCGCGGTGGTTCCAACGTATTGCTGAGTTTCGAGACGATTGCCGAGCGAATGGAACTCACAAAGCGCACCGTCCTCGACAACTACAGGACTTGGGATATCCCCGTCGTGCGCGTCAGCGATCGCATCCTTCGCGTGCGAGAGCGCGATTTCGAGGCGTGGCTCGACGCGCGAACCGAGTGAATTCCGGTCACTGGCACTGGAGTTATTGCCGCCACATCGAGGGCCCATCACCGACAGTTCGACAGCTTGACCAGCCATGGGCACGTCTACGTAGAGTCCAACTCCCCTGGCCAGGGAGCCACCTGAGAACCGACAAGAAAACGAGAGGCGTCCCGTGGCACGCAAACCCACCGTCTACAAGAGATGCGACTGCCCCGACCAGAACAGGCCCAAGAAGGGCGGGTGCAGCCACAGTTGGTCCTACAACCGCACGAACGACGAGGGCAAGCGCACGCGAGCCACGATTCCAGAGTCAGTCGGCCTAACCCAGGCCCAGGCGCAGGCAGTTCTCGACGGCATGACTCCAGGCGTGGCCCCGGAGCCCATCGAAACGAACCTCACGTTCAGGCAGTGGTCGGCTGACTGGCTCAGCAGACGCCGCGCGAAAGAGGTCAGTGTCGGGACCTACGAGGTGGCTATCCGCATCCACCTCAACCCCCGCTGGGGAAACCAACGCCTTCGAACCATCAAGAAGGCCCAAGTCGAAGCCTGGGTCCAGGAGATGGAGGCCAACAAGCGCATAGCCAACTCGACTGCGGACGGCCACTGGAAAGTCTTCAAGATGGTCATCAAGGATGCGCTTCAGAACGGGAAGATCACCGCCAACCCGACGTACGAGGTTGACGGGCCCTACGTAGGCGAGTCACCGTCATACGTCTTCAGCCCGGATGAGTGTTGGGCGATCTACGACGCGTTTCCAGAGCAGTACCGCCCCATCCCCATGCTCGGCTTCGCCTGTGGCGTCCGGCAAGCAGAAGCGTTCGCCGTATGCGACGACGTCATCGACACGGACAAAGGACTGCTTACCGTTCGTCGACAAGTACTCAGGAGCAAGGAGACTCACTACAAGCCCACCCTGGTGGACCGCCTCAAGACGAGCCCTTACCTCAACACGAAGGACGTACCGATGCCTCCGTACCTTCTGGAGGCCCTGAAGGAGAACAGGCGGCGCCATCCGCCACAGGCCACGCAGAGTGTCTTGTGGGAGCACAAGAAGGGGATCGACGACTGTAAG
>NZ_JASCIQ010000036.1 GCF_029968035.1 Streptomyces cavernicola
CTGAGATCCGGGCCTTCGGTTTCAGTAGCGGGGACAGGATTTGAACCTGCGACCTCTGGGTTATGAGCCCAGCGAGCTACCGAGCTGCTCCACCCCGCGTCGGTGAGCACAACAGTACGCGAGGCTTTCGACCAGCGCAAATTCCTTGCCACGAGGCCTCAGCGAGGCCCTCGGAGCGAGCCTCAGGCGGTCAGCTCCTGCTGCAGCGCGTCCCGCAGCCGCCCGGCCCGCTCCGCTACCTCCGCCGGACCGAGCCGCACCGCCTGGGCGCACCACTTCTGCCCCTCGGCCAGGTCGCCCCGACGCGCGTAGAGCAGCGCGAGGCGGAGCGCCGCCCGCCCGTGCCCGGCCTCGGCCGCCCGCGTCCACCACAGCAGCGCCTCCGGCTCGCTGCCCTCCCGCGCGAGCAGCAGGCCGAGGTTGAAGGCGCCGCCAAGACTGCCCGCCTCCGCCGCCGCGCGGTACCAGCGCGCGGCCTCGACCACATCGCCGCGGGCCGCCGCCAGCGTGCCGACGCGCACCTGAGCGCGCCGGTGGCCCAGCTCGGCCGCCCGCTCGTACCACTCCTCGCACTCGCTCTTCTCGCTGACCGCCTCGCCGAGCACCGTGCCGGCGGGCGCGCGCGTCTCGCTCCGGTCGAGCAGCGTGCCCAGGCGGTACGCGCCCTCCGCGCTGCCGCCGCCCGCCGCGCACCGCAGATGGCGCTCGGCCGTCCGCAGATCGCCCTCGCGGATCTTGGCGATGCCGACCTGGAGCGCGGCCTCGGTGTGCCCGGCCTTGGCGGCACGCTCGTACCAGACCAGTGCCGTCTCCTCGTCGTTCCGGCCGGCGTGCAGGATGCCGAGGTTGAACGCGGCGTCCACGCTGCCCGCCTCGGCGGCCTTGGAGAACCACGGCTCGGCGCCCGCGGTGTCGCCGACCTGCAGGAGCAGCACGGCGAGCGCGTTGGCGGCCTCGCGGTGCCCGGCGTACGCGGCGCGGCGGTACCACTGCTCGGCCTGTGCCGTGCGGCCCTGCTCGGCGCAGAGCAGCCCGAGGTTGTACGCACCGTTCACGTCGCCCGCGTCCATCGCCGCGCGGTACCAGCGCTCGGCGGTCTGCGTCTCGCCGCGCTCCGCGTGCAGGGCGCCGAGGGCGTTGGCCGCGTTGCCGTCGCCGTCCTGGGCGGCCTTGAGCCACCACACGGAGGCGTTCTCCTCGTCGCCCGCGTCGCGCAGCAGGAAGCCGAGCGCGCAGGCGGCACGCGGTTCGCCGTCCTTGGCGGACGTGAGGTACCAGCGGCCCGCCTCCTTCAGCTCGCCGCGCTGCTCCAGGATCGCGCCGAGCTGCAGCGCGGCCCGGCGGTGGCCGCGCGCGGCAGCCTGCCGGTACCACTGCTCGATCTCCTCGGCGAGCGTCAACTGTGCCCCGGCCGCGACGTCCTCGACCGGCGCCACGACGCTGTCGTCCGCCGCCGGTCCGTCGAGGGCCGGCTCGTCGATGCCGATCACCACGGACGCCGAGCGCAGCAGCCCGGCGCCGAACACGACGGGCCGGGCCGCGCCGCGCTCGGCCGCGCGCACGGTGTGCCGTCCGGTGTTCGGTCCGCCGGTGACGACGCGGTGCCGGGTGCCGGTGGACGGGCCGCTGCCGGGCGGGAGTTCATCGGCGGCGCGCCGCTCCAGGGCACGGGCCAGGCGGTACGCCGCTTCGCGGTGGCCGCGCTCGGCGGCGGCGCGCATCCAGCGTTCGGCGCCGACGTCGCTGCGGTGCTCCAGGAGGTCCGCGAGTGCGTACGCGCCCAGGACGTGGCCCTGTTCGGCGGACTGGCGCAGCCAGTACTCGGCGGCGGGCTCGTCGCCGCGCTCACGGTGGTGGCGGCCGAGGGCGTGCGCGGCCGGGGCGGATCCGGCGACGGCGGCGATCCGCCACCAGCCGGCGGCCTCGTCGGCGTACCCGCGCTGGTGCAGCAGGACGCCCAGGTTGTTGGCCGCGGCGCGGTCGCCCTCGGCGGTCGCGGCGCGCAGATGGGGCTCCGCGCCGTCGAAGTCTCCTCGGCGGAGCAGCAGGGCGCCGAGCACGCTCATCGAGGCGACGTCGCCGGCCTCGGCGGCAAGCCGATGGCGTGCCTCCTCCGCGACCGAACCGGGGTCGTCCCGGTCGTCGGCCGACTGCATAAGTCGCCCTGTTTCCAACAGAGTTGCCTTGTCCCCCATAACGTCCATCGTCGCACCACCTGCAACCCGGGTACACCTTGTATACCCATGCCAGTGAGGTCACTACAACGTTTTGTCGACATGCCCACAGAGAGATAAGTCAAACACAGATCTCTCAACTCGCCCCGCCCGCCGCACTGGTGACTTCAACACCGCCGGTCAGAGCGGTGCACAGATAGGCCAAAAGGGGCGTGGCGCACGCATGACGAAGGCCCGGATCCTGATTCAGGATCCGGGCCTTCGTCATTCAGTAGCGGGGACAGGATTTGAACCTGCGACCTCTGGGTTATGAGCCCAGCGAGCTACCGAGCTGCTCCACCCCGCGTCGTTGTGTTGCAACCGTACCACGGTGCGGAGGGGCGGCTTGACCGCCGGGGACGGGCTCCCGTCCCCGGCGGCGCCGTCAGCTCTTGTCTCCCGGCTTCTCGCCGCTCTTGTTGCCGGCCTCCTCCTCGCGGGCCTTGGCCTCGGCGTCCGTCGCCTTCTTCAGGGCCTCTTCGAGGTCCTTCTGCGCCTCGCCGTACGCCTGCCAGTCGCCCTTCTTGAGGGCTTCCTCGCCGCGTTCGAGGGCGCCCTGCGCGTCCTCGAGGGCCTGCTGGACCGTCGGGTTGGTGGACGGTGGCTGGTCCGGGCTGGTCGGCGGCTGCTCCGGACTCTCGCCCTCCGCACCGAAGATCGCGTTGAAGGCCTCGCCGAGGGTGTTCTTGAAGACCGTCTCGCGGTTGTACTGGACGCCGACCTTCTTCAGCAGCGGATAGTTGGCGCTGCCGCCCTTCACGTACACCGGCTCGATGTAGAGGAAGCCGTCGTTCATCGGCACCGTGAGCAGGTTGCCGTAGACGATGTCCGAGTCGGTGCCTCTCAAGTTGCGGACGAACTCGGCGACTTCGGGGTCACCGTTGAGCTCGCTCTGCACCTGCTGGGGGCCGGGGACGTCCGACTTCACGTTGAGAACGCTTATCGAGCCGTAGCTCTTGCTGGTGGCGTCGGCGTCGACCGCCATGAACGCTCCCAGGTTGGGCCGCCCGTTGGGGGTGAACGTCGTCGTCAGCGAGAACTTCTGGTTCTTGTCTCCCGGCATTTTCAGGCTCAGGTAGTACGGCGGAACCGCGTTCTTCTCGTTGTTGGTCGGGTCGTTGGGGACCTGCCAGACGTCCGAGCCGCTGTAGAACTGCGAGGGGCTCTGCACGTGGTAGCGGGTCATGAGCTCGCGCTGGACCTTGAACAGGTCCTGCGGGTAGCGCATGTGCTCGCGCAGTTCCGGGGAGATCTCGCTCTTCTTCTTGACCGTGTCCGGGAAGGCGCTCATCCACGTCTTCAGGACCGGGTCCTTCTCGTCCCACTGATAGAGCTTGACCGAGCCGTCGTACGCGTCGACCGTCGCCTTGACCGAGTTGCGGATGTAGTTGACCTGGTTCTCCTGGGCCACCACCGTCCGCTGGTTGTTGGCGGCGGTCAGCGAGTCGGCCGTGGTGTCGCCGAGCGTCGTGCGCGAGGCGTACGGATAGCCGTTGCTCGTCGTGTAGGCGTCGACGATCCACTGGATCTTGCCGTCGACCACCGCCGGGTAGGCGTCGCCGTCGATGGTGAGCCAGGGGGCCACCGCCTCGACGCGCTCCTTGGGCGTGCGGTTGTAGAGGATCCGGGAACCCTCGCCGATGGCGCCCGAGTACAGGATCTGCGGCTCGCTGAACGCGACCGCGTACGCCGCCCTGTTCACCGGGTTGGAGAGGTTGACCCCGCTCTTGCCCTGGTAGCTGGTGGTCTTCTCGCCGTCGGCCTCGTAGTCGAGTTCCTTCTGCGGGCCGCCCACGATCGAGTACTGCTGGGTCTTCTCGCCATAGTAGATCCGCTGCTGGTACTCGCCGAGCTGGCCCTTGGTCGGCAGTCCGGACTCGGTGAAGTCCGGGGAGCCGGCCGGGTCGGCCTTCGGGTCGGTGCTGGTGCCCTTGGCCGTGATCGCGCCGTAGCCGTGGGTGTAGGTGAAGTGGTCGTTGATCCAGTTCCGCTTCGGGATGCCGTCGAGGTCGAGCTCGCGCAGACCGATGACGGTGTCCTGCTCCTTGCCGGCCGCGTCCTTGTAGCGGTCGACGTCGAGCGTGGTCGGGAACTGGTAGTACTTCCGCTGGCGCTGCAGCTGGTCGAAGGTGGGACCGACGACGTTCGGGTCGATCAGGCGGTAACTCGCCTGCGCGTCCGCGTCCTTGCGCAGCTGCTCCTTCGGCATCTGCTCACCGGTCTTGCCCTTGCCCGAGTAGTCGGCGACCTTGGCGCCGTCGATGCCGTACGCCTTGCGGGTCGCCTCGATGTTCTGCTCGATGTACGGCGACTCCTTCTGCTGCTCGTTCGGCTCGACCTGGAACTTCTGGACGATGGCCGGGTAGAGGCCGCCGATCAGGATCGCCGAGAGCACCATCAGGCCGAAGCCGATGACGGGCAGCTGCCAGGTGCGCCGCCAGAGCGTCGCGAAGAACAGCACGGCGCAGATCGCCGCGATGCAGAAGAGGATCGTCTTGGCCGGCAGGTACGCGTTCGCGTCGACGTACCTGAGGCCCGTCCAGTTGCCCGCCGCCTTGAACTCGCTGGACTTGACCGCGAGTCCGTACCGGTCGAGCCAGTACGCCACCGCCTTGAGGGCGACGAAGATGCCGAGCAGCACCGACAGGTGACCCGTCGCCGCGGCCGTGGCACGCGCGCCGGGGCTGGTGACGCGCAGCCCGCCGTACAGGTAGTGCGTGAGGGCGGCGGCGATCAGGCCCAGGACGGCGGCCGCGAAGCCGAAGCCCAACAGGAAGCGGTACCAGGGCAGATCGAAGGCGTAGAACGACACGTCAAGGTCGAACTGCGGGTCCTTCTGACCGAACGGGACACCGTTCACCCACATCAGCCACGTGCGCCACTGGCCCGCGGCCGAGGCGCCGGCGATGAGGCCGACCAGGGCGGTGATCGCGAGGAGGATCCACTTCTTGTACGGAGCGACTCCCATTCGGTACCGGTCGAGGTTCTGCTGCTCCATCGACATGGCGCTGAGCGGCGGGCGCAGGCGGTGCGCCAGCCAGATGTTCACGCCGACCGCCACCGCCATGAGCAGACCGAAGACCGCGAACAGTCCGATCTTGCTCCACAGGGTGGTGGTGAAGACGGAGGAGTACTTGACCGACCGGTACCAGAGCCAGTCCGTCCAGAACCCCGCGAACATGACGAAGAGCATGGCCAGTACGGCCAGGACGCCCAGCGTCAGGAGCAGGGTGCGGACGCGCCGGGAGGGTCGGCCCACTCTCATCCGTGGCCCCGATGGGCCTCCGCCGCGGTCCGGCATCTGGAAAGCCAAGGTGCGCACCTCGAAGTTCGCTGTTGGTCGCTGCTGTTGAGCTGCTGACGAGCTGTTGTCTGGGGGCTCAGCGATCGTAGAGCCCATTGATGCAACTTACTGAAGCTTTACTCAGTTCCCGATCTCGGGCATGAACCAGGCAGGATATTGCTCATGCCCAACCAGACCCCCTCCGGACCCCCGATGGCCGCGAGCCCGCTGACCCGCGCCGTGCTCGAGATCGACGACTACGTCGCCGGCATCGGCTGGGACCAGCCCGCCCGTCTTTTCGCCCTCGTCGACACCGCTCAGCTGCGCAGCCAGGAGCCCGGCCTCGCCGACCGCCTCGGCCTCGGCGACGAGCAGCCCGCCGGCACCCTCACCCCCATCGAGCAGGAGGAGCTGCCCAAGGGCAGCCCGCTCGACGAGTTCCTCGGCACCATCGCCTGGCCCGACGCGGTGGCCGGCTGCGCGCTCTCCGTGGAGCGGCTGATGCTGCCGCCGTCCGCGGAGACCTCGGTCCCGAAGGGCCTGAGCGAGGCCGAGTTGACCAAGTGGGTGGCCGAGCACCCGGACCGCCAGGAGGTCCGGATGACGGTCGCCGTGCTGCGCGACGGCGCGCGTGAGTCGGCGCTGCGGCTGCGCGAGAAGGACTCCCCGACCGAGGTCCTCACCGGCTCGGACCTGGTGCCGGGCCTGGCGGACGCGCTGGCGGCGACGTTCGCGGAGTAACCGTTGCTGTTGCCGTTGCCGCTGCCGCTGCTGCCGTAGTCACGGCTGTGGCTGCGGCTGTACGCCAGTGGGGGCGCCCTCTTCGCCGAGGGCGCCCCCACTTCGCTTGTCGTCTACTTCGCGGCCGTGCAGCTCGGGAGGCTGCCGGTCCGGCCCGCGCGGATGTCCTTCAGGGACTCCACGGCGTCGTCGATCTTCTTGACCTTCACGAGCGTGAGGCCCGCGGGGATGTCCTTCGCTGCGGAGGCGCAGTTCTCGGCAGGGGTCAGGAAGTACTCGGCGCCGCGGTCGCGCGCACCCACCGTCTTCATCTCGATGCCGCCGATCGGGCCGACCTCGCCGGTCTCGGTGATCGTGCCGGTGCCGGCGACGAACTTGCCGCCCGTGAGGTCCTCCGGCGTCAGCTTGTCCACCAGGCCGAGCGCGAACATCAGGCCCGCGCTGGGACCGCCGACGTCGGCCAACTTGATGTCGATGTTGAACGGGAAGGTGTGGTCCGTACCCGCCTCGATGCCGACGATCGCGTGCTTGTCGCCCTTCTTCGGGTCGGCGGCCGCGGTCGCGACGGTGATCCGCTCGGTGCTCGTGGGCTCCTTGCCGGCCTTCTCCGCGGCGGCCGCCTCCTTGGCCGGGACGACGGTGAAGACGACCTTCTCACCCGCCTTGTGCTGGGTGACGAGCTTCGCGACGTCGGACGGCTGCTTCACCGCGGTGCCGTCGACGGCCCTGATCACATCGCCCGCGTGCAGCTTGCCCTCGGCCGGCTTCGCCTTCACGACGGTGGAGACGACGACCCGGGTCTGCACGGGGATGTCCAGCTGCTTCAGGGCGGCGACCTTGGCGCTCTCCTGGGACTGGCTGAACTCCTCGGCGTTCTCCTGGCTGGACTGCTCCTCGGTCTTGCCGTCCGGGTAGAGCGTGTCGTGCGGCACCACGATGTTGTCGTGGCCCAGCCATCCGTAGACCGCCTGGAACAGGTTCATGTTGTAGTCGGCGCTGGTGACGCGGACCGTCGTCATGTTCAGGTGCCCGGTCGTCGGGTACGTCTTGTGGCCGCTGATCTGCAGAACCGGTTCGCCGCCGTGGTCCCCGAGCGTGTTCACCGTCGGTCCCGGAGTCATCTCCGAGTACGGGACCTTGATGAGGACTCCCGCGCACAGAAGCGCGATCAGCATCAGGGTGGAAGCGAGCATCGTCGCGGTGCGGCGTGGCATGGAACGACAGTACGGGACAGGTCTGTCAGTGCACCGCCGGGGCCGGTCCGTACGAGCCCGGACCCGGTGCGACGCCGCAGTTCAGGAGACTCGGGCGGGGTCCGAACCGGAACCTGCGCGCTGCATCCGCGACGGCTCCGCGGCGGCCGCGTCCGACAGGGCGGGCCGGCCTTCGTCGGAGTCCTCGGCGGCTGTGCCGTCCTCCGTCTTCTCCATGGCGGCGCGGAACTTCGCGTACCCCGCGAGCTCCGTGCCGTCGCCGGTCCGGCGGTTGCGGGCAGCCCAACTGCCCCACATTCCCGCACAGATCGCAGACATAAGCGGAATCAGCAACCACGCAAGCGCCGCCATGCCGACCTCCCGACCCCATGAGCGACCTCAACCGACTGATCAGCAGATTAACCATCTGCATGGTCAACGCTCGCCTCAGGGGTGCGGTTACGCAACCGGAGCCACAACGTCCACACCTGTGCGTGCAAGGCTCCACACCGTCGACCACGTACGACTCACCGAACCGGACGAGTCCGGTGAGGGCCGACCGGGGGACGCGGGCGGCTCCGGCAGGAGCGCACGGAGCCGCACAAGGCCGCGCGGAGCCGGCTAGCAGGCTCCGACCCACTCCTCCGTGCCGTCCGAGAAGCGCTGGTGCTTCCAGATCGGCACTTCGTGCTTCAGGTCGTCGATCAGCTTGCGGCAGGCCGCGAACGCCTCCGCGCGGTGCGGGCAGGAGACGGCGACGACCACGGCGAGATCGCCCACCGCCAGATCGCCGACGCGATGCACCGCGGCAAGGGCGCGCACCGGGAAGTCGGCGACGACCTTGTCGGCCACGCGCCGCATCTCGGCCTCGGCGGTGGGGTGGCAGGAGTACCCGAGCGCGTCCACGTCCGCCCCGCCGTCGTGGTTGCGCACCGTGCCCACGAACAGGGCCGTGCCGCCCGCCGTGGGGTCGCCCACGGCCGCGAAGACCTCGTCGAGCGAGAGCGGGGCGTCCCTGATCGCGAGCAGGCGGATCGGGTCCGCCTGCGGGTCCGCCGGGGCGCGGTCGAGGTCGTGCGAAGCGCCGGCCGGGGCCTGTGCCGCCTGCTCACCGGGGTGATCGTTCCGTGCTGCCATACCGTCCATCGTGCCCCACGGCACCGACATCCGGAATAGCGGTTTCGACCGGTCGTACGGCCCTGCCCTCGGAGGGAACTACAGAAGTGCAGGCCGTTCCGCCCCGCATGAACCGCCTCTTCCGGCCGGCCGGAACCGCCACACCGCGCGGTGCCCGTCGTACGCCGTCAGATGCCGCGCCTCCGTCGCGCCCTGCGGACGACCGCTGCCGCACCGAGCAGAGCCACCGTCGCGCCCGCCGCACCCGCGGCCGTCGCGTCCTTGCGGCCGAGCCTGCGGCCCGCCACCGTGTGCCGCCCGGAGACCTCCTCCAGGAGCTCGGCGAGGACCTCTTCGTTCGTCCACTGCGGACGCCAGCCCGCGTCGTGCAGACCGGTGCCGCTGACCACCCACGGGTACATCGTGTACGCGAGGTCGCCCGCAGGGGACGGTGTGAGCCCGATGCGGTGCAGTCGCGCGGCAGCGCCCAGAGCGACCGTCGACGGCAGCTCCATGCGGCGGATCCCGCTGAGCTCCTCGACCTCCTCCTGCTCCAGCCACCCGTCACAGCCGACGGCGAGCTCTCCCTCGGCCTTCTCCAGTACGGCGTACTCCAGCGCGCTGCACAGGTCCTCGACGTGACAGAACTGCCAGACAGGACGCGAACCCGCCACTACGAGAAGGCGGGGCGATTCGAAGTAGCGCGTGAGAGCCGTGTCCGTACCGCCCACCAGCACGGCAGGGCGCAGCACCGTCACATTGAGCCCGGGGTGGGCGCGCGGCGCACGGCGCGCGAGGCGCTCGATCTCCAGGAGGTCGCCGACCCCGGTCGCCTCTGCGGTGGCGCGCAACTCGGCGTCCTCCGACAGCGGCAGGTCGTTGTCCTCCAGAGCGCCGTAGACCATCGCCGACGTGCACAGCACGACCCGGTGGACGCCCGCCGCGGCCGCCGCCGTGAGCACCGTCTGCGTGCCCCGCACGTTGTACGCGGTGCGGGCCGCGGAGTCGGACTCCAGGTCGAGGTCGAGCGCCAGGTGCACGACGACGTCCACGCCGCGCAGCTTCTCCGCGATGGCCGGGTCACGGACGTCGAGGATGTGCCACTGCGCCGCTGCACACTCGCCGCGCCGCTCGTCGATGGCCACGACCTGCTTGATCTCGTCCGAGGCCGCGAGGCGCTCGGCGAGCAGCGCACCGATGCCCGATGCGGCTCCGGTCACCGCGACGACGGGGCCGCGGGCCGCGGCCGGGGTTGAGCGGTTTCGCGCTGCGCGAACCTGCGGATCTGGGGAACTCACCAGGCGTCTCCAGCGGTTGTCTTCAGTACGCGCGCGGTTGACGCGTTCGTACCAGGTGGCATCCATCCTGCCGCAGCCCGGAACACTGCGGAGCACCGAGCCCGGAAGCTGTGTCGGTGTCTACGCTGGATGGCAAAGTCGGGCAACGCCGTCGGCACCGAGTCGGCGGCCCAACGAGCCGAGGATTCCCGTGAGTGACACCCCATTCGGATTCGGCCTTCCGCCGGAGGAGCCGGAGAACGGCGACGAGGGCAAGAAGAAGGACCAGCAGGGCGGTGGTGGCCAGGGCGGCGCGGCGAACCCGTTCGGCTTCGGCGGCTTCCCCGGCGCCGGCGCCCCGGGCGGCGGCGACAACCCCTTCGCCGCCATGTTCGGGAACATGAACCCGAACGACCTGGGCGCGGCCTTCCAGCAGCTCGGCCAGATGCTGTCGTACGAGGGCGGCCCGGTGAACTGGGACATGGCCAAGCAGATCGCCCGCCAGACGGTCTCCCAGGGCACCGCGGACGGCACGAAGGACGCGAGCGTCGGCCCCGCGGACCGCAGCGCCGTCGAGGAGGCCGTGCGCCTGGCCGACCTGTGGCTGGACGGCGTGACGTCGCTGCCGTCCGGTGCGAGCACGGCCGTGGCCTGGTCCCGCGCGGAGTGGGTCGAGGCGACGCTTCCGGTGTGGCAGGAGCTGGTCGACCCGGTCGCCGAGCGCGTCGGCACGGCGATGGGCGACGTTCTGCCCGAGGAGATGCAGGCCATGGCGGGCCCGCTGATCGGCATGATGCGCTCCATGGGCGGCGCCATGTTCGGGCAGCAGATCGGGCAGGCCGTCGGCGCGCTCGCGGGCGAGGTCGTCGGCTCCAGTGACGTCGGCCTTCCGCTCGGCCCGGCCGGCAAGGCGGCGCTGCTCCCGCTGAACATCGAGGCGTTCGGCAAGGACCTGAGCGTCGACCTGAACGAGGTGCGGCTGTACCTCGCCCTGCGCGAGGCCGCCCACCAGCGCCTCTTCGCGCACGTGCCGTGGCTGCGCTCGCATCTGTTCGGCGCCGTCGAGGGGTACGCGCGCGGCATCAAGGTCGACACCTCCAAGCTGGAGGACGTGGTCGGCCAGTTCGACCCGCAGAACCCCGAGGAGATCCAGCAGGCGCTCCAGCAGGGCATGTTCCAGCCCGAGGACACACCGGAGCAGAAGACCGCGCTCGCGCGTCTGGAGACGGCGCTGGCACTCGTCGAGGGCTGGGTCGACGCCGTGGTGCACGAGGCCGCCAAGGACCGGCTCTCGTCCGCCGCCGCGCTGCGCGAGACGCTGCGCCGCCGCCGCGCCTCGGGCGGGCCCGCGGAGCAGACCTTCGCCACCCTGATCGGCCTGGAGCTGCGGCCGCGCCGCCTGCGGGACGCCTCGCGCCTGTGGGCGTCGCTCACCGACGCGCGCGGTGTGGACGGCCGGGACGGCCTGTGGGAGCACCCGGACATGCTGCCGACGGCCGAGGACCTGGACGACCCGGACGGCTTCGTGCACCGCGAGCAGTTGGACTTCTCCGAGCTGGACAAGATGCTCGGCGAGGCCGCGAGCGGCTCTTCCGGCGCCAAGCCCGACCTGAAGAAGGACGCCGAGGGCGAGCAGGCCGAGGGCGACGAGAGCGGCGAGGGCGACAGCGAGAAGTGAGCCTCCACGACGACGCGACCCTCGTGCTCAAGGAGTACGAACAGGGCGGCGAGCAGGGCGAGTTGCGCGCCGCCTACCTCGATCACCTGGCGGCGCACCAGGACGGCATGTGGAAGGCCTGCGAGGCGGGGCACATCACGGCGAGCGCGCTCGTCGTGGACCCGTCCCGCGGCCGTGTCCTGCTGACGCTGCACAAGAAGCTACGGATGTGGCTGCAGATGGGCGGGCACTGTGAGCCGGGCGATGCGACGCTCGCTGCGGCCGCCCTGCGCGAGGCCACCGAGGAGTCGGGCATCGCCGGGCTCACGCTGCTCCCCGGCGGCCCGGTCAAGCTGGACCGGCACCCGATCCCGGCGCCCTGCAACTGGCATCTCGACGTGCAGTACGCCGCGTTGGCCCCGGCGGGCGCGGTGGAGGCGATCAGCGACGAGTCCCTGGACGTGCGCTGGTTCGCGTACGACGAAGTGGCGGGCGTGGCCGATGAATCGGTCGTGCAGCTTCTGGAGGCGACGCGCGCGGCACTCTGAGAGCAAGGCATGTGTAAGGGGCGGTCACCACAATGACCGCCCCTTACACATGCTCTCAACAGGTGGGCGTTTCAACCCTGTTGGCGACTACTCCCAGGCGTTGCCGCGGTTCTGACCGCGGGCGCCCTGCTGGCCCATGCCGTACTGCGCGGCGATACCGCTGCCGATCACGGCGTTCTGCGGCGGCAGCAGCTCGCTGGGCTGGACGAGCGCGAAGCCCGTGCCCATGAAGCTGAGCTCCCAGCCCTCACCCGTGTTGCCGCGGCGGCGGCGCACACCGGAGGAATGCGTCTGCGCCTGCATCTGCACCCGCAGGGAGTTGGACCAGGCGACGACCGCGTCCGCGTCGACGTTGACGTACTTCTCCGGCGTGACCTGGAGCATCAGCGGCTGGCCCGACGTCATCAGGGCGACCTTGCCGCTGCCCGTGATGTTCAGCTGGTACTTGCCGGAGCCGGAGATGCCGAACTGGCTGTCCACAGCGATGACTTCGGTGTGCAGCTGGGAGTCGAGCGCGAGGACGTAGCTGCTGTCCACGGTCAGGCCCTGCTGGTCGACGTCGACGATGTGGATGTACTGCGCGAGGTTGGCCAGGTAGACCGTGCCCTGCCCGGAGCAGCGCATCAGGTCGAGGCCCTCGCCGGTGTTGGCGCGGGCGCGGCGCTGCCCCTGCGACTGGTACTCGCCGTCGAACTCCATGAGGCCCTGGTAGGCCACCATGGCGCCCTTGCGGGCGAGGACGTCGTCGTGGCCCTCCAGGGCGACCCGCAGCATCTGCGGGTTCTGGATGGCGTAGCGATCCTGGGTCTGCTGCTCTTGGTGAGCGAAAAGCGGGCTGTGCATGATGTGTTCGCTCCCCCTAGCCCCGGATCCGGAGACGGTCGCTGCTGTCCTCACTGGGCTGTACGACGACGATGCCCTGGCCCGAGAAGGCCATCTGGTACGCCTCGCCGCTGCCTCGGCCGATCATCGAGGAGGCCTTGAAGCTGCGCTTTCCCTTCACCTTGAGGTTCGGGGACCAGGCCACCAGAGCGTCCGGGTCGACGTACGTCTCGTCCTCGCCGCTGCCGCAGTCGACGACGATCGGGGCGCCGCGCGAGGTCAGCGCGACCCAGCCCTGGCCACCGAGCTTCACGTTCCACAGGCCCTGGCCGGCGAACTTGGCGAGCCCCTTGACGCGTTCGACGCCCCACTGGAGGCTCGCGTCGAAGGCGAGCAAGTTGGTGCCGTTGACGGAGAGGCCCTCGCCGTTGAGGTTGATGACGACGACGTCCGCGCCGTAGTCGGCAAGGTAGAGCATGCCGTCGCCGCTGGCCTTCATCAGCGGGGTGCCCTCACCGGTGATCCACTGGCCGGCGATCTGCCGCACGGCCGGCGGGTTCGGCTCGTACTGGACGAAACCCTCGTACGCGACCATCGAGCCGGTACGCGCGAAGACGTCCTGTCCGCTCTGCATGGCGATCTTCACCATGCTGCGGCCGTGATTCTCCATCCGGGCCGCGACGGGAGTCGGGGCGAAGCCCGCGAGCTGCTGGTTCATTGACTTCGCTCCCCTTAGATCTCGTAGGGCTGGACGATGACGAAGTTACTGCCGGGCGCACCGCGGAACTGGAGGTTCACGGTCTCGCCGCTGTGGCCGGGGAAGGCCTGGCGGCGCAGCCGCACCTGGCTGGAGATGATCACCTGCGCGGTGGCGGACCAGGCCACGACGGAGTTGGCGTCCACGAACGTCGTCGGCGTGACCGGCAGCATCACGGGGGTGCCCTTGGTCTTCACGATGACCGTGCCGGTGCCCTGGAAGTGCATCGTGAACAGCGCGCCGCCGGGGATGCCGTGGCCCTCGATCCTACGGACCTCGTGCTGCAGCGACTCGTCGTACGCCAGCACGTTCTCCGCCGAGACGCAGATCGCGTCGCCCTGGAGCTCGACCGGGTGCAGGTGTGCCTCGTTCTCGGCGAGGAAGACCTGGCCGCGGCCGCTGCAGCGCATCAGCTGCATCTCCTGGCCGGTGGCGTTGCCGACGATACGGCCGGCGAAACCGGCGCCCTTGTAGCTGAAGTCGACCTTGCCCTGGTACAGCACCATGCTGCCCTGGCGGGCGAGAACCGGCTGGCCGTCCGCACCGAGGTCGACGCGGACCATCTGCTCGTTCTGCTGCGTCCAGCGCTGGCCGGTGGGCGCTTCGCGGTACTTCTGCAGCGCGCCGGCGACACCGGCGGGAGCGGCACCCTGCGGCGCACCCTGAGGCTGGCCGTACGGGGCGGGGGCGCCGGGCTGCTGACCGGGGAATCCGGCGGGCGGCTGCTGGCCGTAGCCGGGCGGCATCTGCCCCGGGGCCTGGCCGGGCATCTGGCC
The DNA here is from genome assembly GCF_029968035.1 of Streptomyces cavernicola. GTDB lineage: Bacteria > Actinomycetota > Actinomycetes > Streptomycetales > Streptomycetaceae > Streptomyces > Streptomyces cavernicola. The sequence goes on from NZ_JASCIQ010000036.1 coordinate 14,384, forward strand.
CGGAGCCTGACCCGGCATCTGGCCAGGGGCCTGGCCGAACTGCGGCTGCTGGGGCGCCTGCGGCGCGGCGGCGGGCTGGCCCGGCTGCCCGTACCCGGGCGGCATGGGCGGGGTCTGGCCGGGCGCGGGCGCGAGGGGCGCGGCGATGGTCGGCTGCGCGTGCACATCGGGCTGCGCCGGGGGCGGCGTGGCTCCACCGGGCGGCGGCGCGAATCCCTGCGCGGGCTGCGGCGCCTGGGGGGCCTGCGGGACGGGCTCGGGAGCCGGAGCGGGGGCGCCCGGCGCACCGAAGGACGGGGCCGGCGCGGGGGCGGGCGCGGGCTCGGCCTGGGCGGGCGCACCGAACGACGGTGCGGGTGCCGCTCCGCCGGGCGGCGGGGCGAAGCCGGGGGCTGCGCCGCCCCGCGGCTGAGGCGCGGCGGCCGGCTGCTCCTCCTCGGCGACCTCGCCGCCGAAGTTCTTGAGCAGCGCCTCGAGGCCGCCGTCGAAGCCCTGGCCCACGGCGGCGAACCGCCAGACGTCCTTGAGGTAGAAGTCGCCCAGCATCACGGCGCGCTCGGTGCTGAACTCCGAGCCGTCGAACGCGTACCGCGCGACCTCTTCGCCGCCCGCGACGATCCGGATGTAACCCGGCGCGACCTGCGACATCTGGCCGGCGCCGTCGATCGTCGCCGTGAAGGACAGCTTCTGGATCTGCGGCGGAATCCGGTCGAGCGTGACGCGGAAGGACTCCGTGTCCCCGGCCTGGGTGCCGAGGAGCTGAATGGACTCCTCCGGCGACTTCGGCTGGTTGAAGAACACGAAATAACGGTCGTCCGAGAGCTGTTCGTTGGCATCGAGGCCGAAGCAGCTGATGTCGAACGTGAGACCCGGGCCGTTGATCTGCACGCCTACGTACAGATCGGTGCCCTGGGTCAGGTCACTGATCTTGGCCTTGTGGCCGCGTTGAAATTCCCTGGCCATGCGTAACGACCGTCCCCCATCCCGAATGTGAATGCGTCGCGCCAGGCTAACCGCTAACTCTGACAACGAGCGAAGCCGGGACGCACCCGGTACAGAATCGCTGCCCGAGGCGTCACAGTGCGCTCACAGGTGTTACACAAAGAGCGCGTGCCGACCGTTGCCCTGGCTGTTCCCAGCAGCGAAAACCGGAGGTCGGAAGCGTTCTCGGCCTCTGAGCCGCTCAGCTGTTCAGCTTCTCGCCGACATCACGCCTCGCGCGTGTCCTGCGGTTCGCTGCGGGCCGCCGGAAGGTGCGGGAGCCGCTCCGCGGAGACGACCCCTTCCAGGTAGCCGCGGGCCCGCTCGGTGCGCGGGTACGCCTCGAGGAGTCGCCAGAAGCGCGGCCCGTGCCCGGGAACGAGGAGATGCGCCAGCTCGTGCAGCAGGACGTAGTCGACGACGTATTCGGGCATGCCCTGCAGCCGGTGGGAGAGGCGGATGCTGCCCTCTGCGGGAGTGCACGATCCCCAGCGGGTGTTCTGGTTGGTGACCCAGCGCACCGTTCTGGGGCGCGCCCTCCCCTGGAAGTACTGCTCGGAGAGGAGTTCGGCGCGCTCGGCCAGCTCCGCGTCACCGAGGAGCCGCTTGCTCTCCTGCGCGGCGAGCTTGTCGAGCATCACGCCGACCCAGCGCTGTTCCTCCGCCTCCGACATCCGCGCGGGGATGAGCACGATCGTGCGGTCGCCCTCGCGATACGCCGAGACCGTTCTGCGGCGTCTCGCGCTCCGCCTCACCTCGACCGCGCTCACTGCTGAGCCGCGTGGCGGCTGGCTGGTCGCGCTGCGCTCAGGGTTCTCGGCGCGCTGCGGTACGTCGGCGGGCACGCCCCGACGTTACCTGCTGGGGCGAGGGGAAGTCCCGGCTCCGGCAGGGTTCCCGGGCGATCGGCACACCCCGGCCAAGATTTGTACGACTAATCCCCCTTGCCTGTGGACAACTCGCGGCACCGAGTCGACGGGACGGGCATGCTGGCAGCGGCTCGGGGGACGAGCGCGGCCCGATCTCGCGTCGGTCGCGCTCGGCCAGGCCGCCGAGCCGTCGAGTCGGTCGCGTCGGCTGCAACGGGAGAGCAGCCGACGCGACCGAACTCTCCTGCAGATTCACGGCATTTCAGGCGGACCAGATCGGGGGGGACGGTCATGCATCCGAGGGTGAAGCCCGCACTGCGGCGCGGCTGGCGGGACTTGACGACGGTGCAGTTCGGCGTGGCCCGCGCCCACGCCGTGGTCCTCGGCCCGATGGACCCTGCGACGGCCGGCCTGCTCGACCTGATCGACGGCACCCGCGGGCCGTCGATGCTGCGTGCGGAGGGAGAGCGCCTGGGCCTACCGCCGGGCCACGTCGACCAGTTGCTCTCCCGGCTCGCCGAAGCGGGTCTCCTGGACGATGCGACGGGAGGAGGCGGGTGCCCGAGCGCCTTGCGCAAACGTCCGGAAGTGCTGGACCGCCTGCGCCCCGACCTCGCCTCGCTCAGCCTGACCGACCGCGAACCGACCGGTGGCATACGGAGGTTGACGGCCCGGCGCGGCATGCGGGTGCAGGTGCGCGGGGCCGGCCGGGTGGGCGCGACGATCGCCGCGGTGCTCTCGGGCGCGGGCCTGGGCCGGGTCGACGTCCTGGACGGCGGCCGGGTGGAACCGTCGGACGTCGCCCCGGGAGGTCTTCCCGCCGAGTCGATCGGGGAGCGCAGGGACGACTCCGCGCGACGACTCGTCCGTCGCTGCGCACCGCAGCGGGCACCGCGCCAGGCCCGGCCGTTCCGCACCGCCCGCTCCTCTCCCCAAGAGCCGCCGACGGCCGCGGGAACGACCGGTCCGGCCGCCTGCACGACGGACGGGACGGAGCCGTACGCGGACCCGGGGCTCTCGCTCGTCGTCCTGGCCCCGCGTGACGGGGTCGCCGCGTATGCCCCCGACCCTCGTCTCGCCGCCCCGTTCATGGAGTCGGGTACGCCGCACCTCTATGCGGGAGTCATCGAGGGCACCGGGGTGGTGGGCCCACTGGTGCTGCCGGGTGCGTCGGCCTGCGCGGGCTGTCTCGACCTCGGCCGTGCGGAGCGGGATCCGGCGTGGCCGCGGATGCTGGCCCAGTGGCGGTCGGGGCGGACGGGGAGGTCTGGGCAGTCGCGTCCGGTGCAGGCCTGCGACCTGGGCCTGGCGACGACGGTCGCGGGGCTGGCCGCCGCCCACGCGCTGACGTTCCTCGACGGCGCGCTGCCCGCAAGTACGGGCACCCGCTGGGAGATTCCGCTCCCCGAGCTCGACTGGCGACCGGAGCCGGTGGGGCCGCATCGGGAGTGCCCCTGCGGCGCTGCCCGGCAACGGAACCCGCTCAGCGAGTGGGAGCGCTTCATGGATGAGAGGGAGGACACCTCCATGGATGGCGAACCGCACGAGACAATGGCCGGGTGAGCGCCGGATGAGGCGCGGCAGTCTGGGTTTTGGAGGGGCGCATGTCTGATCTTCCCCGGAAGGCGGTTACCCGTACCGCCAAGCTGGCCGCGCTGCCCCTCGGCATCGCGGGCCGGGCCACTTGGGGCCTCGGCAAGATGATCGGCGGGAAGTCCGCCGAGATCGTGGGGCGCGAGCTCCAACAGCGCACCGCCGAGCAGCTGTTCAAGGTTCTGGGCGAGCTGAAGGGCGGTGCCATGAAGTTCGGGCAGGCACTGTCCGTCTTCGAGTCCGCACTGCCCGAGGAGGTCGCCGGCCCCTACCGGGCGGCGCTCACCAAGCTGCAGGAGGCAGCGCCGCCGATGCCGACGGCCACGGTGCACGCCGTGCTCGAGGAGCGGCTCGGGGATGACTGGCGCGAGTATTTCCTGGAGTTCGAGGAGAAGCCGGCCGCGGCGGCGTCGATCGGCCAGGTGCACCGCGCGGTGTGGCACGACGGCCGGGAGGTCGCGGTCAAGGTGCAGTACCCCGGGGCGGGCGAGGCGCTGTTGTCCGACCTGACCCAACTGAGCAGGTTCGCCAAGCTCCTTGGCCCGCTCATTCCGGGTATGGACGTCAAGCCCCTGATCACGGAACTACGAGACCGCATCTCGGAGGAATTGGACTACGAGCTGGAGTCCCAGGCCCAGCAGGAGCACGCCCGGGAGTTCGCCGAGGACCCCGATGTGTTCGTCCCCGAGGTGCTGCACCAGAGCGAGAAGGTGCTGGTGACCGAGTGGATCGACGGCATCCCCCTCTCCGAGGTCATAGCCGACGGCACCGAGGAGCAGCGGGATCGGGCAGGCCAACTCCTCGCCCGTTTCCTCTTCTCCGGCCCGGCCCGCACGGGACTTCTGCACGCCGACCCGCACCCCGGCAACTTCCGGCTGCTGCCCGCCGACGAAGGTGACGAGGACGGGGCGTGGAAGCTCGGCGTGCTCGACTTCGGCACGGTCGACCGTCTGCCCGGCGGGCTGCCGTCCACGATCGGGCACTCGCTGCGGATGACGCTCGAGGGCGAGGCCGAGTCGGTCTACGAACTGCTCTGCGGCGAAGGCTTCGTGAAGGAGAACATCGAACTCGACCCCGATGCGGTCCTCGACTACCTGCTGCCGATCATCGAACCGGCCCAGGTCGACGCCTTCACGTTCACCCGCGACTGGATCCGCAGTCAGGCGGCGCGGATAGCCGATCCGCGTTCTCCGGCACACCAGTTGGGCAAGCAGCTGAACCTGCCGCCTTCGTACCTGCTGATCCACCGGGTGACGCTCAGCACCATCGGCGTGCTGTGTCAGCTGGGTGCGACGGTCCGACTGCGGGACGAACTCGAGGCATGGCTCCCCGGATTCCTCGCCGAGGACGAGACGACGGAGGAGCTCGAAGAACACGAGGAGCCCGAGGAGGATGAGGAGCTCGAGACCGCCGAGGGCGATGAGGCAGTCACGGACGAACCGGCGGCCAAGGCCTGAACTTGTGCCTACCTGAGACGGAGACCGAGGAGGCAGTCGCTCACCACCACGAGGAGTCCAAGCGGCCCTCGATGGACCTGATGTTGGCTCGGGCGCAGTCGTCGCAGTAGTAGCGGCGAACGCTGTCCTCCACGGAAAACGTCCAGGTGATGAGCTGTTCGTCCGTCGCGCGGGCACCGCAGCGGGAACACACCACGTTCTCGGCACCCGGCTGCTCATCTGAGTGATGAGGTCGACTGTCCATTTCGTGACGGTACCGCTGTGCCGGAAGCTCCGGGAACACAACGCACCGCGGGGGCCGCTCCGTTGAGAGCGGCCCCCGCGGGGAGCCGGCGTCACCGACCGGTCGGCCGGTGATCACCTTCGTCCTGTCTCGTCAGTGCATGACCGCCATGGCCAGCGCGCGGCGGGCGAGCAGCGAGGCGCGCTCGGCGCGACGCTGCATCCGGCGAGCGCTGATCAGGCGCACGGCCTGGCGCTCGGCGTCGGCCTCGCGCATGCGCTCATGCATATGTGCCCGTGCCAGGGCTTCGGGTTGGAGTTGCATTTCGCGGGTCCTGTTCTGACGCGAGGAGATCGCGCCGGATTCAGTGGTGGTCTCTGGGATCGCGGAGCCGACGGGCTCGCTGGCGAAGGGCTTCATCGGGGCCTGCTTCATGGGGTCGTGCGTCAGGGGGCGGTCGATCGTTCCGGAGGCGTTCATGCGGCGACCGGGTTCTTGCGCGGGCGGCCACGCGGCCGCTTGCGGGCGACGACCACGCCCTGGACGAAGAGCTCGCCGCCCCAGACGCCCCACGGCTCACGCCGCTCCTTGGCGCCGGCGAGGCAGGCCTCCATCAGCGGGCAGGTGCGGCAGAGCGACTTGGCGTACTCGACGTCGGCCGGCGACTCGGCGAAGAAGACCTCCGGGTCGTAGCTACGGCAGGGGACGGGTACGCCGAGGTTCTCGATGGCGTCGTCGAGCGCGGTGAGCGCAGTGAGCGGAGTCAAGGTGTTCTCCTGAAGGCCGGGCGGGGGGAGCGTCTCTGAAGGCGGTACGGACGGGGCGTGCGCTTCGGTCTGCACGGTCGGTGTCTTCCTCGTCTGGTCGTTCCGGCCGGTCGGCCGGGTGGCGGCTTGGTACCAGTGCTGCAAGTCCGTCGGCCCCTTCGCCCCGCTCTCCCCGTTCGGAGAAAACAGAAGGGCCGCGGATCCCTGGTGGGGTTCCGCGGCCCTGAAGGCGCCTGCCTGATCGTCGATCAGGCTGGATCACTCCAGGGTTCGAGCCCGCGGAAGGCCCACATGTGGTGCTGCGTCGTCGTCTGCTTCCGGAGTCCGGCACCGGCTGCCGCAAAGGCATAGGCCTGCGCCTGTGCCGCTGCTACTGCTGCTTCCGGTGCCTTGGTCGGTCGCTCATTGCGCTCGTCCAGGGAAAGGAACGCGTGGGACAGGGAGGCCGGACGCACGGCGGAGATGCCGACGGGCAGACCGGTGCCCTGGTTCGAGAGACCGAGCGGGCAGGTGGCGACGACCGAGCGATCGGTCATTTTGACGACGGTGTTGCTGAAGCTGGCGTTGATGCTGATCACTGGAATCGCCTCCTCTCGGCGTCTCGGGGACTCGGCGCGAACCGGTCCGCTGGCGTACAAGGTTTTAAGTACAGCACGGATCCAGGGCTTCGGAGAAGCCGCTGTTTCCGTGGTTAAGAACCTATGGGGATTGCTGCGGCGTACGCAAACTATTTTTTCGACGAGTTTGTATCAGTCGTCGTCGTCAACTTCTCCAACTCCCACGGGGCGTTCCTCACCTGCGCAGATGGCCAGAACGTCGGCTCCGTAGCGGCCCAGCTTGCGGGCTCCGACGCCGGGGATGCGGGACAGCTCGGCCTCGGACTCGGGGACCTGCTCGGCGATGGCGATCAAGGTCTTGTCCGTGAAGACGCAGTACGCGGGCTGGCCGAGCTCGGCTGCCTCATGGGCACGCCAGCTGTGCAGACGGTCGTAGACCCCCTCGTCCATGTCCGAGGGGCAGTCCTCGCAGCGCATCAGCTTCATCTCGCCCGCGGTGCTGAGCGTGCGGCCGCAGACCCGGCAGAGGACCGGGCCCCGGGGCTTGCGGTTGCGGGCGGGGGCGCGCTCGACACCGGCGGCGACCGAGGACGTACGTGGAGCTGCCGCGGCGGCCGAGCCGGTGCGCAGGCCGTTGAGGAAGCGGCTCGGGCGGCGGGAGGCGCGGCCGCCGGGCGAGCGGGCCAGCGCCCACGACAGCGAGAGGTGCGCGCGGGCGCGGGTGATGCCGACATAGAGCAGGCGGCGCTCCTCCTCGATCTGCTCGTCGGTCTTGGCGTAGGCGATGGGGAGCATGCCCTCGGTGAGGCCGACGAGGAAGACGGCGTCCCATTCGAGGCCCTTCGCGGCGTGCAGGGACGCCAGGGTGACGCCCTCGACGGTGGGGGCGTGCTGGGCGCCGGCGCGCTCGTCCAGCTCGGCGACGAGGTCCGCGAGCGTGGCCTGCGGCCGGGCGCGGGCGAAGTCCTCCGCGAGACGCACCAGGGCGGCCAGGGACTCCCAGCGGTCCCGGACGGCGCCCGATCCGGCCGGGGGCTTGCTCGTCCAGCCCTTCGTGGACAGCACGGCGCGGACCTGGGACGGCACGTCCACCGCATCGTCGAGCAGGGCGTCGTTGGCACCGAAGCGGGCCGCGCCGCGCAGGGCCGCGCCCGCCTCGCGCACCTCGCTGCGCTCGAAGAACCGCTCGGCGCCGCGCAGTTGGTACGGGATGTCGGCGTCGGCCAGGGCCTGTTCGTAGAGCTCGGACTGGCCGTTGGTGCGGAACAGGACCGTGATCTCGCTGGCCGGGACGCCGGAGTCGAGGAGCTTCCGGATGCGGCGGGCGGTGCCTTCGGCCTCCGAGGGCTCGTCGCCGTACTCCGTGTAGCTCGGCTCGGGGCCCGCTTCGCGTTGGGAGACCAGCTCCAGGCGGTGCTCGGCTGCGCGGCCGTGGGCCTGGGCGAGGACACTGTTGGCGAGGTGGACGACCTGGGGCGTCGAGCGGTAGTCGCGGATCAGTTTGACGAGGGTGGCCTGGGGGTGGCGGATCCGGAAGTCCAGCAGGTGGTCGGGGGTGGCGCCGGTGAAGGAGTAGATCGTCTGGCTGGCGTCGCCGACCACACACAGGCTGTCCCGCTCCCCGAGCCACAGCTCCAGGAGACGCTGCTGGAGGGGGCTGACGTCCTGGTACTCGTCGACCACGAAGTGCTGGTACTGGGCTCGGACCTGCTCCGCGATGTCGTACCTGTCCTGGAGGACGGCGACTGTGAGAAGCAGCACGTCCTCGAAGTCGATGACGCCTCGGTCGCGCTTCAGCTCCTCGTACGTCGCGTAGATCTGGGAGATCTCGGCGGGGTCGCGGGGGACGTCGCGGCCGGACTTGACCGCCGCGGCCGGATAGTCGCCGGGGACGGTCTGGGTGACCTTGGACCACTCGATCTCGCCGGTGACGTCCCGCAGTTCGTTGCGGTCGAGGCGGATGCGGCAGCGGGCGGCGGCGTCGGCCACCAGCTGGACCTTGCGCTCCAGAAGGCGGGGCAGCTGGCCACCGACTGCTTTCGGCCAGAAGTACTGCAGCTGTCGCAGGGCCGCGGAGTGGAACGTACGTGCCTGGACGCCGCTGACGCCGAGCTGGCGGAGGCGGCCGCGCATCTCGCCCGCGGCGCGGTTGGTGAACGTGACGGCGAGGACGCTGTCGGCCCGGAGGATGCCGGCCCGCACCCCGTAGGCGATCCGGTGGGTGATCGCTCGGGTCTTGCCCGTGCCCGCTCCGGCCAGCACACACACCGGTCCGTGCAGCGCGGTCGCGACGGCGCGCTGCTCGGGGTCGAGCCCCTCGAGCACGGCGTCCGCGTCCGGCGGCACGGGGGCGTACTGGCTCGCGCCCGGCGGCGGGAAGAGAGTGGAGTGCGTTGCTGGTGTCACCCCGCCAATGCTGCCAGGTTCGCGAAGGCGGGCGAGTCGCTTGTCCACAGGCACGAAGCATTGGTCGTACTAATGCGGGAATGGTGACCGCCTCGCATACGTTCGGTCTGGTGCGACCAAGCAACGGACGAAACATGAGGAGCGCTGGAGACATGCAGGGACCTGTGACGATGTACAGCACCACCTGGTGCGGCTACTGCCGTCGGCTCAAGGGCCAGATGGACCGCGAGGGCATCGCGTACACCGAGATCAACATCGAGCAGGACCCTGAGTCGGCGGCGTTCGTCGAGAAGGCGAACGGCGGAAACCAGACGGTTCCGACCGTGCTCTTCGCGGACGGCTCGACCCTGACCAACCCTTCGCTGGCCCAGGTCAAGCAGAAGGTCGGCGTCTGAGACGCCTGAGACCCGGTAGCCGGCGCTTCGGCCACGCGAAAACCCCCGCCCTGTGGAGCGGGGGTTTTCGCGTACGGGCGTCTTGGGCGGAGGTCAGTGCTCGCCGCCTCCGGCGAAGCCCACCGTGCCGTCCGGCAGAATCGCCTCCACGCGCGCGCCGTGCTCGACGGTGCGGCTGACCGTGCAGTGCTTCTCGTGGGTCAGGCGGACGCCGCGGGCGAAGACCTCGGCGGCGCGGCCGCCGTTGGCGTCGGCGGTGATGTCCAGTTCGTAGCTGACCCGGACCTTGCCGACCCGGCCGTCGTCCTCAGGGGTGGAGACGGATTCCACGACGATGCGCAGATCGTCGTGGTCCACCGCACGCGCGGTGCGGTCGACGACGAGACCGCCGCAGCCGCCGAACGCCGCGAGCAGCAGCTCCACCGGCGTGAACGACGGCTGGCCCGCCTCGTCGTCGGCGGCGGCGATGCGCACCTCGGCGCCCCGATCGTTGCGCGCGGTCCACTGGCGGTAGCCGGTGCGGACGGTCTCGATGCGGTAGTCGGCCATGGTCGGCGCCCCTCTCTCTGCGGCTCGGTCAGGGTACGGGCCGGGGCAGCGGCCTGCCGTACCAGAGCTCGATGAGGCGGGCGGCGATCGAGATGCCGTACGGCGCCAGGACCTCGCCCGACGCGAAGGCCGCGGTCAGCTCGTCCCGGGAGAACCAGCGGGCCTCCTCGATCTCCTCACCGTCCACCTCGATCTCCGAGGACGTGGCACGCGCGACGAAGCCCAGCATCAGGCTGGACGGGAACGGCCAGGGCTGGCTCGCCACGTACTCGACGTCGCCGACGGTGACGCCGGCCTCCTCGAAGACCTCGCGGCGCACCGACTGCTCGATGGACTCCCCCGGCTCCACGAAGCCCGCGAGCGTCGAGAAGCGGCCCTCGGGCCAGTGCACCTGGCGGCCGAGCAGGATGCGGTCGTCCTTGTCCGTGACGGCCATGATCACTGCCGGGTCGGTGCGCGGGTAGTGCTCGGCGCCGCAGGCCGGGCAGCGGCGGATGTGGCCGGCCGCGGCGATGACGGTGCGCTCCCCGCAGCGCGAGCAGAAGCGGTGCAGGCGCTGCCAGTTCTCCAGGGCGACCGCGTGCACCATGAGGCCCGCGTCCCGCGGGGACAGCAGCAGCCCGGCCTCACGCAGGCCCGCGGGCCGCGCGGACTGGTCCATGCGGCCGGGCAGGGAGTCCTTCTGCAGCGCGAAGTAGCTCACACCCTCGTCGTCGGTGCCCAGGAAGTAGCGGTGGGTCTCGGTGACGGGCGCCTCGAAGGCAGGCGTCGTGACGAGCTCCGTGCGGCCGTCGGGGGTGTCGTCGATCAGAACCTGGCCACCGGAGACGACGAAGACGCGGGTCGTCGGGTGGCTCCAGGCGGCGGCCAGCCACGCCTCGTCGAGGCGGTGGTGGGCGGCGCGGTCGATGCCGCTGGGCGCGGTCAGCGACAGGGGCCGGTCAGCGGTGCGGTCGGTCCAGGTGGTCACAGGTGCTTCCAACTCCCCCGGTGGAACGGGCTGTTCGGCAGGACGGGTACGGCGGGGACGGCAGGCCCTAGTTTCGCGGGCGGCGGGGTCAGCTCGAGGCGGGCCCCTCGGGGGTCGCGGGCCAGGTGGCGGCGAGGTCGCCCCACAGATAGGCGGTGGTTTCGACGCCCTTGAGGAGCAGGTCCAGCTCGACCTTCTCGTTGGGGGCGTGCCAGCCGTCGGACGGCACGGAGATGCCGAGGAACAGCACCGGGGCGTCGAGGACGTCCTGCAGATCGGCGGCGGGGCCCGATCCGCCCTCGCGCGTGAAGCGGATCGGCTGCTCGAAGGCGCGCCCCATGGCCCTGGATACGGACTGCAGAGCGGGGTGGTCGAGCGGCGTCAGGCACGGGCGCGTGGCGCCGAGGAACGTGATGCTGTGCCGGATTCCGGCGGGGATCTGCCGGGCGACCCAGTCGCGTACAGCCTGTTCGACCTTGGCCGGCTGCTGGCCCGAGACCAGCCGGAACGAGAGCTTCAGGAACGCCGAGTTCGGGATGATCGTCTTGCCGCCCGCGCCCTGATAGCCACCGCCCATGCCGTTGACCTCGGCGGTGGGGCGGGCCCAGATGCGCTCCAGGGTGGAGTAGCCGTCCTCGCCCTGCGCGGCGTGCGACTTGGCCGTACGCAGCCACTCCTGCTCGTCGAAGGGCAGCTCGGCGAAGAGCTCGCGCTCGCGGTCGGTGAGCGGCACGATCCCGTCGTAGAAGCCGGGGATCGCCACGCGCGCGTGCTCGTCGTGGAGGGCCGCGGCCAGGCGCGCGGCGGCCGTCGCCGGGTTCGGCACGGCGCCGCCGAAGGACCCGGAGTGGATGTCCTGGTCCGGGCCGGTGAAGTCGATCTCACACTCGACGAGACCGCGCATTCCGGTGCACACCGTGGGCGTCGTCTCGGACCACATGCCGGTGTCGGAGACGATCACCGCGTCGGCGGCGAGGCGCTCGGCGCGCTCCTCGACCAGGGCGCGGAAGTGCGGCGAGCCGGACTCCTCCTCGCCCTCGATCAGCAGCTTCAGGTGCACGGCGGGGGTGCTGCGTCCGGTGGCGGCGAGGTGGGCGCGTACGCCCAGGGTGTGGAAGAAGACCTGGCCCTTGTCGTCGGCGGCACCGCGCGCGTGCAGCCGGTTTCCGTCGATGACCGGCTCGAAGGGCTCGGTGTGCCAGCCGTCCTCGCGGGCGGCGGGCTGGACGTCGTGGTGGCCGTAGACGAGGACCGTCGGGGCGTCCGGCTCGGCGGCCGGCCACTCGGCGAAGACCGCGGGGGCGCCGGCGGTCTCCCATACCTCGGTGGTCGGGAAACCGGTCTGCTTGAGCTTGTCGGCCAGCCAGTGCGCACTGCGGCGTACGTCGTCGGCGTGCTCGGGCTGGGCCGAGACGGACGGGATGCGCAGCCACTCCGCGAGGTCGTCGAGGAAGGCGGCGCGGTGCTCTTCGATGTACGCGCGGACGGCGCTGTCCGGGGTGTCGCTCATGCTCTTGAGCCTAGCCGGACGCCGAGGGCGCCCGGTCGGCGTCCCCCCTCGGTCCTCGCCTCGGCCGACCGCGGCCGTCCATCTCGCGCGCGTGGTGCGGGTTTTCGGCGCTCTGCGCGGTGGCCTCGCCCGCGCCTTGCGCTGCGTCCGGTCCGCCGAGGAGGCGTTCGAGCTCGGCGCGGCCGGGCAGCCGCTCCGGGTATGTGGTCTTGCCCGTGCGGACGAAGACGAACGCGGCCTTCACCGCCTCCACCGGCAGGCCGTGCTGCTCGGCCCAGGCGAGCCGGTAGATGGCCAGCTGCAGCGGGTCGGCTGCGCCGCCGTGGCCGGTCTTCCAGTCGACGATCTCGTACGCGGTGGCGGCGCCGTCGCCGGGGCCCGAGCCGTCCGCGCGGTACACGGCGTCGATCCGGCCCCTGATCACCCGCCCGGCGATGGCCAGCTGGAAGGGCGCCTCCACGCAGTACGGCGTGCGGTAGGCGTACGGGGTGTGCTCGAAGGCCTCCTTGAGGGTCTCCAGGTCGCGCTCGTCGGCGATCTCGGCGTCGGCGCCCGGCAGCTCGTCGGGGTCGAGCATGGGCAGTTCGAGGGCCTCGAAGCGGGACTCGATCCAGGCGTGGAACCGGGTGCCCCTACGGGCCGCGGGCTGCGGCGGGCGGGGCATCGGGCGGGCCAGCTCCTGCGCGAAACCGTCCGGGTCGGCGGCCATCCGCATCACCTCGGACGCGGTGAGCGAGAGCGGCACGGGCACGTCCCGCACGGCTGCACGCGCGCGTTGCAGCTCCGCCGTCAGGGACTCCAGATCCTTGTCCCAGGAGGCGACGGTGCGGTGCTCCTCGGGCGTGAGCCGAGGAGCGGGCGCCCGGCGTCGGCGACCTGGGCGCGCGTGCGGGGCGTTCTGAGCGGGCTGAGCGGGCCCTTCGGGCAGCGCGGGTTCCGGGTGCTGGTGGGGGATCTCCGGGCGGGTGCGCGTCCAGGTGTCCCAGGCGTCCGGCGCGGTCGACTCCGCCTCGGGGTGGACCGACTCCGGCACCTCCAGGGGGAGTTCCTCGTACGGGTCCCCCGGGCCGTCGTCGTACGGATCCCCGGAGCCGTCCGCGTACGGGTCGCCGTACGGGTCGTCCTCGTCCGGCGGCGGGGGCCACTCCGGGTCGTAGGCGTCCTCGTAGGCGTCGGCATCTGGGGCGGGGTCGGCCGGCTGTGCCGTCAGGGAGTCCAGGTGGGCCAGGACGGTCTCGGCGGCCGCGCGGCGGCGGGCCGTCGCGGCGGCGTCCAGGGGCAGCGGCCAGGCGACGTCGGCCGTCTCCTCGCGCAGGGCGGGGTTCTCCTCCTCGGGCTCGGGCTCGTCCGCCCAGGCCTCGATCTCGCCGTTGCCCGCGGCGCAGTGGTCGTGCAGGGCGAGGAGGAAGTCGGAGGGGCCGCGCGGCCGCTTCTGGGCGGGGCCCCACCAGTGGCCGGAACCGAGCAGGAGGGTGCGGGGGCGGGTGAACGTCACGTACCCGAGGCGGAGTTCCTCGGTCCGCTGGTGTTCCTTCATCTCCTCGTGGAAGGCCTTGAGACCCTTGCTGTCCCAGGCCTCGACGTCGGGCAGCGTCGCCGCGTCACCGCGCAGCTCGTGCGGCAGCACCTTGGAGCGGGCGGTCCACTTCTCCCGGCCCTGGGCGGACGGGAACGTTCCGGTGACGAGTCCCGGCACCGCGACGACGTCCCACTCCAGGCCCTTCGACTTGTGCGCGGTGAGCACCTTGACGGTGTTCTCGCCGCCGGGCAGCGCGTTGTCCAGGCCCTTCTCGTACTGCTCGGCCGTGCGCAGGAAGCCGAGGAAGGCGAGCAGGGAAGCGGACGGGTCGTTCGCCGCGAAGGAGGCGGCGACGTCGAGGAAGTTGGCGAGGGTCTCGCGGCGGCGGGCGGCGAGGGCGTGCGGGGAGGCGGACAACTCGACGTCGAGCCCGGTGGTGGCGAGGACGCGGTGCAGTACGTCCATGAGCGGGTCGGCGAGGGAGCGGCGCAGGTCGCGCAGCTCGGCGGCGAGGCGGGCGAAGCGCACGCGCGCGTCGGCGGAGAACGGCAGCCGGTCCTGCGGGCCGTCCGCTTCGAGGAACGTGTCGAGCGCGTCCGCGAGGGAGATCACCTCGGCCGGGTCGACGCCTTCGACGGCCTCCGCGAGGCGCCGGTCGGGGTCGGCGGAATCGTCCTCCACGCGCGCGTGCTGCACGAGGAGGCGGGCTCTGCGGCCGAGCAGCGCCAGGTCCCGGGGGCCGATGCGCCAGCGCGGGCCGGTGAGCAGGCGCACGAGCGCGGCGTTGGCACCCGGGTCCTGCAGCACCTCGCAGACGGCGACGAGATCAGCCACCTCGGGCAGGTGCAGGAGGCCGGAGAGGCCGACGACCTCGACGGGGATGTCACGGGCCACGAGCGCGCCCTGGATCTGCGCGAAGTCGTTCGCTGTACGGCAGAGCACCGCGATGTCGCCGGGCTCCTTGTCGGTGGCCACAAGGTGCGCGATGGAGTCGGCGAGCCACTCGATCTCCTCGGCGTGGGTGCGAAGGAGCGCGCAGCGCACCGAGCCCGCGCCCACGGCGTCCGGCGCCGGGCGGAGCGCCTCCACGCCCGCGTGCAGGGCGCGCAGCGGGGCCGCCATGCCGTTGGCGAGGTCGAGGAGACGGCCGCCGCTGCGGCGGTTCTCGCTCAGGGAGTAGCGCGTGGCGGGGCGGCCGTCGGCGTGCGCGAAGTGCTCGGGGAAGTCGTCGAGGTTGGCGACGGAGGCGCCGCGCCAGCCGTAGATCGCCTGGCAGGGGTCGCCGACGGCCGTCACCGCGTGCCCCGTGCCGGCGCCGAACAGGCCGGAGAGCAGGATGCGTTGGGCCACGGACGTGTCCTGGTACTCGTCGAGCAGGACGACGCGGAACTCGTCGCGCAGGATGCGGCCGACCTCGGGGCGGGTGTCCGCGAGGGTGGCGGACAGGGCGATCTGGTCGCCGAAGTCCAGGAGGTCCCCGGAGCGCTTCGCCGCGCGGTACCGCTCGACGAGCTCGGTGAGCTCCTGGCGCGCGGTGGCGGTCTCGGGGACCTTGCGCAGGTCGGCGTTGGAGAGCTTCACGCCGTCGAGCGCGCGCAGCAGCTCGGTGTCGTACGACCGCAGCCGGGACGGTCGTACGAGGTGCTCGGCGAGCTCGGCGTCGAGGGCGAGGAGGTCGCTGACGAGGTCGGGGAAGGACCGGGTGAGTGCCGGATAGGGGCCGGGGGCGTCGCGCAGCACGCGCGCGGCGAGCTGGAAGCGGGTGGCGTCGGCGAGCAGCCGCACGCTGGGCTCCAGGCCGATACGCAGGCCGTGGTCGGTGAGCAGCCGCCCGGCGAACGCGTGGTACGTGGAGATCACCGGCTCGCCCGGTGGGTCGTCAGGGTCGATCGTGTCCGGGTCGGTCACTCCGGCCTTGATGAGCGCGGTGCGCACGCGCTCGGCGAGCTCGCCCGCCGCTTTGTTCGTGAACGTGAGGCCGAGGACCTGCTCGGGGGCGACCTGGCCGGTGCCGACCAGCCAGACCACGCGGGCCGCCATCACCGTCGTCTTGCCGGAGCCGGCTCCGGCAACGATCACCTGCGGGGCGGGCGGCGCCACGATGCAGGCCGTCTGCTCCGGAGTGAAGGGGATGCCGAGGAGCTCCTTGAGCTGCTCGGGATCGGTGATACGCGAGGACACCCCAGGAAGGCTAACGGCGGCCACTGACAACCCGGGCATCCCGGGAGTCGGCGGCCGCCGTCGGAGTGCGCGCCGAGAGGGCGCGCCAAGGGGTCAGGAACCGGCGATGAGGTCCTGCATGTCGGCGATCTCGGACGCCGGCGGGGCCTCGACCTCGATCTTCTCGTTGTAGCCGCTGAAGTTCATGGTGTTGGGCTCGTCACCGCCCTTCGTGACGGCGCGCAGGAAGAACGGCTCGCCCTCGGCCGCGACGTAGAAGGTGACGGTCTCGCCGCCGGACTTCTTCTTGGTGAGGGTGACCGCCTTCGTGCCGTCGACCTCGGAGTCCTCGCCGCGCTTGACGCCGTCGAGGTCGCCCTCCTTGAAGAGGGACTTGAGGTCGCACATGTCGTCGCTCTGGCCGGAGGGCACCTTCACCCAGCGGTCGCCGACCTTCTGGGCGGTGGCCTCGTCGCCGAGGGTGCCCTTCCAGTAGGCGGCGTCGCCCTTCATGTAGCTGGTCTTGTCGACGACGCGGATGTCGACCCGGCCCATGTCGGCGGACTTCATCTCGCCGTTGCACGAGCCGCCCTTGGCGATCTCGAACTCGATCGAGGTGGGCTTGCCGCTCTGCTTGCCCTCGGCCGAGAGTTTCACGGAGTCGACGGCGCTGGTCGCCTTGGACGCCTTGTCGGCGATCTTGTCGGCGCTCATGCCCTCGTAGGGGTCCTTGTCGCCGAAGCAGCCGGTGACGCCGACGAGTGCGGCCGCGCAGGCCACTGCCGTCGCCAGGACCTTCCGATTGGCTGCCATGTGTATGTCCCCTCCTGGGTACCGATGTCGCGTTACGGTTTACGTGGACTTTACGTCGGCGATGAGTGGCGCCCTGTCACTCCCAGCGTGGGATGGATCACGCCCGGCGACGTCCGCGACCCGCCCGAGCGGTGGCGAAAACCCTCACTCCACCACGTGCCGCCCCTCGGCCCGCGCGCTGCACGAGGCCCGGAACGAGCAGTGCGTGCAGTGCTGGCCGGTGCTCGGTGAGAACCGCTCGTCGAGGACCTTGCCGGCCGCGGTGGCCAGCAGGTCGCCCACCCACTGGCCGGTCAGACCGTCCTGGGTCTGCACCTTGGGGAGGGCGTCGCCGCCGTCCTTCTTGGCGGCGGGCTGGCGCAGCTGCACCAGTTCCGCGCCGCCCGGCTCGGGCCTGTGCCCGTCGAAGACGTCGTCGACGGCGCCTTCGCGCACCGCCAGCTGGTAGACGGCGAGTTGGGGATGGCGGTCCACCTCGGCCGCCGTCGGCGCCTGTTTTCCCGTCTTGAAATCGACCACATAGGCGCGTCCGTCGGCGTCCGCCTCCACCCGGTCCATGGAGCCGCGGATCCGCACCTCGTAGGAGCCCGCTTCCAGCGTCACGTCGAAATCGTGCTCAGTGGCGACCGGTGTACGGCCGGGGCGCGTGCCGTTGGTGTCGACGTGCCAGCGCAGGAAGCGTTCGAGCGCCACGCGCGCGTGCTCCTTCTCCTGGGCCGACTTCCAGGGGGCGTCGAAGGCGAGGGCGTCCCACACCGAGTCGAGCCGCTCCATCAGCACCGAGAGGTCGGCCGGTGTGCGCCCGGAGGCGACCTCGTCGGCCAGTACGTGCACGACGTTGCCGAAGCCCTGCGCGGCCGTCGAGGGGGCGTCGGCCTTCACCTCGCGGCCCAGGAACCACTGCAGGGAGCAGGTGTTGGCGAGCTGGTCGAGGGCGCTGCCGGAGAGGGTCACCGGCTGGTCGCGGTCGCGCAGCGGCACCGCGCTGTGCGTGGGGTCGTACATGCCCCACCAGCGGGACGGGTGCGCGGTCGGCACGAGCGCCCTGCCGTCCTCGTCGCGCAGCGCGGCGAGCCGGGCCAGGCGTTCGGCGGCGGCCTCGCGCAGGGTGTCCGAGACGCGCGGGTCGACGGTCGTGGCGCGCAGTTCGGCGACGAGCGCGGCGACGGACAGCGGTCGGCGCGGGCGGCCCGTGACGTTCTGCGGCTCGACGCCGAGCTCGGTCAGGAAGCGGGAGGGCTGGTCGCCGTCGTCCGCCGCCGACTTCACCGCGGTGACGACGAGCCGCTCGCACGCGCGCGTGGCGGCGACGTAGTACAGGCGGCGCTCCTCCGCCAACAGGGCGCCGGGCGTGAGCGGTTCGGCGAGACCGTCGCGGCCGATGCGGTCCGCCTCCAGGAGGGAGCCGCGGCGGCGCAGATCGGGCCACAGCCCCTCCTGCACGCCCGCTACGACCACGAGGCGCCACTGCAGCCCCTTGGAGCGGTGCGCGGTCATCAGGCGTACGGCGTCGGGGCGCACCGCCCGCCTGGCGAGGGTGTCGGCGGCGATGTCCTGCGCCTCGACCTCGCCGAGGAAGTTCAGCGCGCCGCGTCCGCCGCTGCGCTCCTCGGCGCGGGCCGCGGTCGCGAACAGGGCGCAGACGGCGTCCAGATCGCGGTCGGCGTTGCGGCCCGCCGCGCCACCGCGCCGCGCGGTGCGCTCCAGGCGGGTCGGCCAGGGCGTGCCGTTCCACAGCTCCCAGAGGGCCTCCTCCGCGGTGCCGCCGCCGGTGAGCAGCAGCCGGGTGCGCCGCAGCAGCTCGCCGAGGCGGCGGGCCCCGCTCGCGTACGCCGGGTCGTGCGCGACGAGCCGCTCCGGCTCGGCCAGGGCGCGGGCGAGGAGGAGGTCCGACGGGGGCGGTACGCGATTTCCGGCGGCCCGCTCCTCGTCCCGCAGCGCCCGGCCGAGGCGCCGCAGATCGGCGGCGTCGGTGCTGCCGAGGGGCGAGGAGAGCAGGGCGAGGGCGCGCTCGGTGCTGAGCCAGGGGGCGGTGCGGGTTTCCGGCCGCCCCTCTGTGGCGCTGGTTTCCGGC
Source organism: Streptomyces cavernicola (assembly GCF_029968035.1). Lineage (GTDB taxonomy): Bacteria > Actinomycetota > Actinomycetes > Streptomycetales > Streptomycetaceae > Streptomyces > Streptomyces cavernicola. Next base: position 33,227 of record NZ_JASCIQ010000036.1, read on the forward strand.
CGCCCCTCTGTGGCGCTGGTTTCCGGCCGCCCCTCTGTGGCGCTGGTTTCCGGCTCCCCCTCTGTGGCGCTGGTTTCCGGCTCCCCCTCTGTAGTGCCGATTTCCGGCTCAACATCAGTGCTGGTTTCCGGCTCCGCACCAGTGCCGGTTTCCGGGGCAACACCAGTGCCGGTTTTCGGGTCAACGCCAGTGCCGGCCTCCGGCTCAACACCAGTGCCGGTTTCCAGCTCAGCGTCCAGCGTCTCCGTGGCCGCCTCCGCCGCAGCCCGCAGGGCCTCCAGGAGGGGGGCCACCGCGGGCTCCTCGCGCAGCGCCACGTCGTTGCCGTCGACCTCCACCGGGACGCCCGCCGACGTGAGGGCGCGGCGGACCGCGGGGATGCGGATTCCGGCGCGTACGAGCACCGCCATGTCGGACCAGGCGACGCCGTCCTCCAGGTTGGCCCGGCGCAGGATGTCGGCGACGTTCTCCAGCTCCGCGCCGGGCGTCGGGTACGTGAACGCCTCCACGCGGCCGCCCTCGTCCACGGAGCGCAGCGCGCGGTGGCGGCGTGCCTGCTCGGCGGGCAGGCGCGGCAGCGGCATCCGCTGGGTGATCCGGCGCGTGGCGTCCAGGAGGGCGGCGCCGGAGCGGCGCGACGTCGTGAGCACCTCGACGGGCGCCGGGCCTCCGTCGGCCCGCCGGAAGGCGTCGGGGAAGTCGAGGATGCCGTTCACGTCGGCGCCGCGGAACGCGTAGATCGACTGGTCCGGGTCGCCGAACGCGACCAGGGTGCGGCCCTTGCCGGCCAGCGCCTGGAGGAGCCGTACCTGCGCGGGGTCGGTGTCCTGGAACTCGTCCACGAACACCGCGTCGTAGCGCGCGGCCAGCTGGTCGGCGACGTCGTCCTGGCGGGCGAGCAGCACCGCGCGGTGCACGAGTTCGGCGTAGTCGAGGACGCCCTGCGCGTCCAGGACGTCCAGGTACTCGGCGAGGAACGCGGCCGCGGCGCCCCAGTCGGGCCGGCCGGTGCGGCGGGCGAAGTCGCCGAGGGCGGACGGGCCGAGGCCGAGCTCGCGGCTGCGCGCGAGGACCGCGCGCACCTCGTCGGCGAAGCCGCGCGTCGTCAGGCAGGCGCGCAGTTCGTCGGGCCACCGCACGCGCGCGCGGCCGCTGTTCTCGAGGTCGATCTCGCCCTCGAGGAGCTCGCGTACGACGACGTCCTGCTCGGGGCCGGAGAGGAGCCGCAGCGGCTCGACGAACAGCTCGGCGTCCTGGTGGGCGCGGACCAGGGCGTAGCAGAACGAGTGGAACGTGGTGGCGCGCGGCGCGGAGACACCACCGATGCGCAGCGCCATCCGGTCGCGCAGCTCCACCGCCGCCTTGCGGCTGAAGGTGAGCACCAGGATGCGCTCGGGATCGGTGCCCTTGTCGATCCGGGCCGCGACCGCCTCCACAAGAGTGGTGGATTTTCCGGTGCCCGGACCGGCGAGCACGAGCAGCGGACCGCCCGCGTGGTCAACCACCGCGCGCTGCGCTGCGTCAAGACCAGGGGGATCCACTCGGGCCGGCGGAGTACGCACCAGTCGGTACGCACGGGTGCCCCCCTGGCGCACGGATGCGTCGGGAGCGCGCCGGTCGGAAGTAGAGGAGCTCACGTGGATCGCCGGTCCTGGTGGGTGTGCTGGGTGGAGAGGGGGCCGTGGGCCCCGGTGGTCGTGCTGCCGCCGTGCCGCGCGAGCGGCGGCGGCGACGGTTTCGGCTGCCGCCGCAGGACTGCCGTGACCGCCGCGCTCGGCATGACCGCCGCGCTCGACGCTACGCCAGTCGCCGCCCCGGACGCGCCGCTTCCCCGGCTTCGTCCTCGTCACATCCGCCACACGCAGGGCACGCAGCGCGTACGGGGCGCACAGCGCGTACGGCCGCGTCGCCCGTACGGTCCACCGGGCGCCCGCGTCTGCCGGGCATGCCGGAAGCTGTCCCTTGTGAGACCGCGCTCAGCCGTGCCTGCCGCGAGACCGCGCTCAGCCGTCTCCGCCGTCCCAGCGCGCCCGCCGCATGTCGAGGCGCTGCTCACCGGCGCCCGTCGTGCGCAGCGGGGTGGACTCGACGCGGTACCGCTCCAGGGCGCGGCGCTCGTGACCCGGCAGCAGACGGCCGTCGGCGCGCACCACGCGCCACCAGGGCACCGCCCCGCCGTACAGCGCCATCACGCGGCCCACCTGGCGCGGGCCACCCTCACCGAGCCACTCCGCGACGTCCCCGTACGTCATGACGCGGCCGGGCGGGATGTGCTCCGCGACCTGGAGCACCCGCTCCGCGTAGTCCGGAAGCTCCGGCAGGCTCTGCTCGCTCATCCGGCCCATCCTGCCGCACCCCACCGACAGTCCGGTCGGGAGCGGCACCATGGTTCTGTGAACCCCGGGTGTGCGTATCAGGGACACAGTCCGACCACGGAATGCACCCTGATGCCCCCCGTTGTCGGTCGGTCGTGCCACCATCGTCCGGGCGGTGACCGGTGATACGCGAGCACAACGAGACGGAGAAGGATCAGGGAGTGCAGCCCCCCAAGGACGAGCGCACCCCTGACACGCCGTCGCGCCCGGACACCGACGGCCCGCGCGAGCAGCACGGCCCGGACGAGCATGCGCCGGGCACGGCCCCCACGCCGCACGGCGCCACCGCTTCCACCGGCCCCGGGGACGAGGTCGAGGGCGACGAACCGTTGCTGCCCGCGCGCGTGCACCGGCCGTCCGACCTCATGCGGACGCTGGTCGGGATCCTGGCCGTGGTGCTCGTGCTCTCGATCGCGGCCTTCGCGCACGGCACGACGTCCGGCCTCGAACAGGACATCAGCAAGGGCACCGACCAGGCGCCCGATCTGCTGATCAAGTTCGCCGGGCTGAGCGCGTCCATCGCGGTGCTGCTCGTGCCGGTGGCCTTCGCGATCGAGCGGCTCATCAAACGCGACGGGCTGCGCATCGCCGACGGTGTGCTCGCCGCCGTGCTCGCGCACGGGGTGACGCTCGCCACCGACCTGTGGGTGGCGAAGGCCGCACCCGACTCGATCCAGGACGCCCTGACGCGGCCGCTCATGGAGGACCCGGGCGCCCTGACCGACCCGGTGCACGGCTACCTCGCGCCGGTCATCGCGTACATGACGGCCGTCGGGATGTCCCGCAGACCGCGCTGGCGCGTGGTGCTGTGGACGGTGCTGCTGCTCGACGCGCTCTCGATGCTCGTCGCCGGGTTCACCACCCCGTTCTCGATCATCCTGACCGTCCTGATCGGCTGGACCGTCGCGTACGGAACGCTCTACGCGGTCGGCTCCCCCAACGTCCGGCCCACCGGGCAGACGCTGCTCGCCGGCCTGCGGCACGTGGGGTTCCGGCCGGTCAGCGCCGCGCGAGCGGAGGACGCGCCGGAGGCGGCCGACGGCGGGGACCGAGGCCGCCGCTACTTCGTCACCCTGGAGGACGGCGCTCCGCTCGACGTGACCGTCGTCGACCGGGAGCAGCAGGCGCAGGGCTTCTTCTACCGCGTGTGGCGCCGGCTCACGCTGCGCGGCATCACCACCCGCCGCAGCCTGCAGTCGCTGCGCCAGGCCCTGGAACAGGAAGCGCTGCTCTCGTACGCGGCGATCGCGGCCGGCGCCAACGCGCCGAAGCTGATCGCCACATCCGAGCTCGGTCCCGACGCGGTGATGCTCGTCTACGAGCACATCGGCGGGCGCTCCCTGGACGCGCTGAGCGACGACGAGATCACCGACGCGCTGATGCGGGACACCTGGCTGCAGGTGCAGGCGCTGCAGTCGCGGCGGCTCGCGCACCGGCGGCTCGCCGGCGACGCGATCCTGGTGGATCGTTCCGGCAAGGTGATCATCACGGATCTGCGGGGCGGCGAGATCGCGGCCGGCGAGCTGGTCCTGCGGATGGACATCGCGCAGCTGCTCACCACGTTCGGCCTGCGCACCGGCGCGGAGCGCGCGGTGGACGCGGCGGTCGACGTGCTCGGGCCCGACGCGGTCGCCGACTGCCTGCCGCTGCTCCAGCCGATCGCACTGACCCGGTCGACGCGCGCCACACTCCGCAAGCTCGGCCGGGAGCGGTCGCAGCGCGAGCGCGAGGCGGTCCTGGAGGCGTCCCGCAAGTCCCGGCAGATCCGCGAGGAGAGCGGCGGCGCCAAGGCCGGGGCGTCCGACCGCAAGGCGGCCAAGGACCACAAGCAGGCGGAGAAGCGGGCCCTGGACGAGGCGCTCGACGTGGCCCGCGAGGAGGACCTGCTCACCCAGATCCGGCACCAGGTGCTGCGGATCAGGCCGCAGGCGCCGGTCGAGCCCGCGCAGCTGGAACGGATCAAGCCGCGCACCCTGATCAGTTTCATCGCCGGCGCGATCGGTGCGTACTTCCTGCTCTCGCAGCTCACCGGCATCGACTTCGCGAAGCTCTTCGAAGAGGCCAAGTGGGGCTGGGTGCTCGCCGCGGTGGCGTTCTCAGCGCTCAGCTATGTGGCGGCGGCGATGTCGCTGCTCGGCTTCGTGCCGGAGCGGGTGCCGTTCCTGCGGACGGTGGCGGCGCAGGTCGCCGGGTCGTTCGTGAAGATCGTGGCCCCTGCGGCGGTCGGCGGCGTGGCGCTCAACACCCGGTTCCTGCAGCGGGCCGGGGTGCGCTCCGGGCTCGCGGTGGCCTCGGTGGGCGCCTCGCAGCTCTTCGGTCTCGGCTCGCACATCCTGCTGCTGCTGACCATGGGCTATCTGACGGGTACGGAGAAGACGCCGGAGCTGACGCCGTCCCGTACGGTCATCGCCGGGCTTTTGACCGTCGCGGTGCTCGTGCTCGTGGTGACGGCCATCCCGTTCCTGCGGCAGTTCGTGGCGACGCGGCTGCGGTCGCTTTTCGCGGGTGTCGTGCCGCGCATGCTGGACGTGCTGCAGCGGCCGCAGAAGCTGCTCACCGGCATCGGCGGCATGCTGCTCCTCACCGCGATGTTCGTGCTCTGCCTGGACGCGTCGGTACGGGCCTTCTCCACCGACGAGACGGTCTCGCTGAGCCTGGCCAGCGTCGCCGTGGTGTTCCTCGCGGGCAACGCGCTGGGTTCGGCGGCACCGACGCCGGGCGGTGTGGGCGCGGTCGAGGCGACGCTCACCTTCGGTCTGGTCGCGATCGGGCTGCCCAAGGAGGTCGCGGCGCCGGCGGTGCTGTTGTATCGGTTGCTGACTTTGTGGTTGCCGGTGTTGCCGGGGTGGCTGTGCTTCAACCAACTCACGCGCAAGGGCGCCCTCTGAGGCTGGTTGCCCTCGATCGCCCTGCGGGCTCGTCCTCAAACTCCCCCAGCTACCGCTGGGAGGTGCCCCCAGGACGGGCTGGATTTGGCCCCCACTTCTTGAGCGCCGGAGGCGGGCGGGCTGGATTCGGCGGTTCCTACATTATGGACCGCACCTGCTAGGAGCTTCACCCGATCTTCCTTGCAGATGCCGCCCCACCCTGCCTACATTGCCGCACATGCGGTCCTACACCACTCAACAGGCAGCGCGGTTGCTCGGCGTCAGTACGGACACCGTGCGGCGGTGGGCCGATGCCGGGCGGGTGCCCACGCGGCGGGACGAAGGGGGCAGGCGGCTCGTCGACGGGGCCGATCTCGCCGCGTTCGCCGTGGAACTCGGGCAGCAGTCCGGGGACGCCGGCGAGGAGTCGTACACGACCGCGCGCAACGCCTTTCCCGGGATCATCACGGCCGTGAAGCTCGGCGACGTCGCCGCGCAGGTCGAGATCCAGGCCGGACCGCACCGGCTCGTCTCCCTGCTGACCCGCGAGGCCGTCGAGGAGCTCGGCCTCGAGGTCGGGATGGAGGCGGTGGCCCGGGTGAAGTCGACCAACGTCCATATCGACCGTGCCTGAACCGAGCGGCGAAGCCTCGGGTTCGGGTCCAGAACGGGGTTCTCCCATGCAGAGCCGGCCCAGCCTCCGCCATGCCCGCCGTGCCCGCAGTGTCCGCCGCACCGCGCCCGCCGCGCTCGCCGCCGCACTGCTCGTGCCGCTCGCCGCGGCCTGCGGCGGTACGGGCGGCGGATCGGGGGCTGCGGACGACGGCGGGAAGACCACGCTGACCGTGCTCGCCGCGTCCTCCCTGACCGATGTGTTCGAGGCGGCGGGGGCCGCGTACGAGAAGGAGCACCCCGGCACGAAGGTCGCGTTCTCGTTCGCGGGCTCGCAGGAGCTGGCCGCGCAGGTGCGCCAGGGTGCGCCCGCCGACGCCCTTGTGACCGCCGACACGAAGACCATGGCCGGGCTGAAGGCCGAGGTCGGCAAGCCCACCGTGATCGCCGAGAACCGCCTCACCATCGCCACCGGCAAGGGCAACCCGAAGAAGGTCACGGGCCTCGACGACCTGGCGCGCGAGGACCTGAAGGTCGTACTCGCCGCGCCGGAGGTGCCGGTCGGGCGGTACAGCGAGCAGATCCTCGACGAACAGGGCGTACGGGTGCACCCGGTGTCGCAGGAACCGAACGTGCGCGCCGTGCTCAGCAAGGTCGAGCTCGGCGAGGCGGACGCGGGGCTCGTGTACATCACGGATGCCGCGGCCGCCCGTGGCAAGGTCGACACCGTGACCGTCCCGGACCGGCAGAACGCCGTCGCCTCGTACCCGGCCGCCGCCCTGAAGGACTCCGCGCACGCGGACGCCGCCAAGGACTTCGTGAGCTGGCTGTCGTCCGCGAAGGCGCAGAAGCTGCTGCGCGACGCCGGGTTCCAGAAGCCGTGACGGCGCTCCCCGACAGCACCGCGAGGAAGCGGCGCGGGCCGTCGCCGCGCGGCCGGGTGCCGTGGGCGCTGGCCCTGCCGGGCGTCGTCGCGGTCGTGTTCCTGCTCCTTCCGCTCGCGGGCGTGCTCGCGGGCGCGCCGTGGCGGACGCTGCCCGACCGGCTGACCGCGCCCGCGGTGACCGAGGCGCTGGGGCTCTCCTTGGCGGTTTCGGGGTGGGCGCTGCTCCTCTCGCTCGTCCTCGGGGTGCCGCTGGCGTGGCTCCTGGCGCGCGTGGAGTTTCCCGGCAAGGCGCTCGTGCGGTGCCTGGTGATGCTGCCGATGGTGCTGCCGCCGACGGTCGCCGGGGTGGCGCTCCTGGAGGGGTACGGGCGGCGCGGGCTGCTCGGCCCGTGGCTCGACGGGCTCGGCGTGACGCTGCCGTTCTCGACGGCCGGGGCGGTCGTGTCCTCCGCGTTCGTGTCGATGCCGTTCCTGGTGATCAGCCTGGAGGGCGCGCTCGCTGGGCTGCACCGGCGGTACGAGGAGACCGCGCTGTCGCTGGGCGCGGGGCCGCTGCGGACGTTCTTCACGGTGACCGTGCCGATGGTCGCGCCGGGCCTGGTCGCGGGCGCGGCGCTGTCCTGGGCGCGTGCGCTGGGCGAGTTCGGGGCGACGATCACGTTCGCGGGAAACCTCCCGGGCACGACGCAGACGCTGCCGCTCCAGGTGTACCTGCTCCTGCAGAACGACCCGGACGGGGCCGTGGCGGTCTCCCTCCTGCTGCTCGTGGTGGCGACGGCGGTGCTCGTCGCGCTGCGCGGCCGCTGGCTCGGCGGAGGCGCGGGCGGCGGCCACGCCAGGAGGCCGGACCGCGCCGGCGACGGGGCGGGCGCCGTGCCCCACACGCGCGGTGCGGCGGACACGGCGGACACGGCCAACACGGCGGCGGCCGAGTACCGCGAACCCGCGGGCCCCGCAGAGCACCCGGATCCCGCCGGGAAAACGGGCACTGCACAGCCGCCCGCCGCCTGGCCCCTGACCGCCGAAGTGGCCGGCTACACGCGTGTGCGCCTCGACGCCTCCCCCGGCACCACGATCGCCGTCGTCGGCCCGAACGGCGCCGGCAAGACGACCCTGCTGCGGGCCCTGCTCGGCCTCACCCCGCGCGCGTGGACCGACAGTCTGCGGCTCGGCGCGCTCGACGTCGGCGAGCTGCCCGTGCACCGGCGCGGGATCGCCTGGGTGCCGCAGGACGGGGCGCTGTTCCCGCATCTGACGGCCCTGTCCAACACCGCGTACGGGCTGCGCGCCCAGGGCGTCGGCAAGCGGCACGCGCGCGTGGCGGCGCAGGAGTGGCTCGACCGGCTCGGCGTCGGCCACCTCGCGCACCGCAGGCCGGGCCAGCTCTCCGGCGGCCAGGCCCAACGCGTGGCGTTGGCACGGGCGTTGGCTGCGCGGCCGCGACTGCTGCTCCTCGACGAGCCGCTCGCCGCCCTCGACCAGACGACCCGCGCGCGCGTGCGGCACGCCCTGCGCTCGCATCTGGCCGACTTCCCCGGGGTGTGCCTGATCGTCACGCACGACCCGGTCGAGGCGGTGTCGCTCGCCGACCGCGTCCTCGTACTGGAGGACGGCCTTCCGGTGCAGTACGCGGAGCCGGCCGAGGTGGCCCGGCATCCGCGCTCGCCGTGGGTGGCCCGGATGCTGGGCCGCAACGCCTGGCCGGGCACGGTGCGCGGCGGCGGGCTCGAACTCTCCGACGGGGCCCGCCTTGTGCTCGCCGAACCGGGCGACGACTCCCCCGCGCCCGCCGAGGGCTCGCCGGCCCTCGCGGTGGTCGGCCCGGAGGCGGTCTCCGTACACCGGGAGCGGCCGTCCGGCTCCCCACGCAACGTGTGGGAGGGCACGGTCCGCGAACTGACCGCGCACGGCGGCCGGTTGCGGGTCCTCGTCGACGCGGCCCCGGAGGTCGTCGCCGAGGTCACGGCGGCCGCGGCGGCGGAGCTGGGGCTTGCGGAGGGGGCGCGGGTGTGGCTGAGCGTGAAGGCCACGGAGATCACAGTGGTGGGGCTGTGAGCGGCCCGTCCCGCCCTTGCGGCGCCGTACGGGCGCGACGGCGGTAGCTCACCTGTACGGCCCGCGCCGAGAGCGCGCCCTGAGCCCCCGGCGCAGGATGGTGCCATGCCTAACCGTCCCGCCCGTACGCGTGCCGCCGCTCTCTCCGTAGCCCTGCTGACCGCCGCGCTCGCCGCGGGCTGCGGGGACGGCGCAGACGCCGAGGACCTCCCGTCGCAGAAGCTGTCCTGGAAGGACTGCCCGGTGCCGTCGGCCGAACAGGGCGGCGGCGAGTCCCCCTCCCCGCTGCCCGGCGGGACCGACTGGCAGTGCGCCACCATGAAGGCGCCGCTCGACTGGGACGAGCCGGACGGCGAGACCATCGACATCACCCTCATCAGGGCCGAGTCCTCCGGCGACGACGAGAAGCGGATCGGCTCGCTGATCTTCAACTTCGGCGGCCCCGGCGGCTCGGGCGTCACGACGCTGCCCGCCTTCGGCGAGGAGTACGCGAAGCTCCGCACCCGCTACGACCTGGTCAGCTTCGACCCGCGCGGCGTCGGCCGCAGCGCCCCCGTGACCTGCCGTACGGACAAGCAGCTGGACGCCTACTACCAGCAGGACGCTTCCCCTGACGACACCGCGGAGGAGAAGGCGTACGTCGACGAGGTGAAGGGCTTCAACGGCGACTGTGAGGAGAAGTCGGGCAAGGTGCTTCCGCATGTGGCGACCACCGACGCCGCCCGCGACATGGACCTGATGCGCCAGGTCCTCGGCGACAAAAAGCTGCACTACTTCGGCATCTCGTACGGCACCGAACTCGGCGGTGTCTACGCCCACTTGTTCCCGAAAAACGTCGGACGCGCGGTGTTCGACGCCGTGGTCGACCCCACCCAGAACGCGGAGCAGGGCTCGCTCGGCCAGGCCAAGGGGTTCCAGCTGGCCCTGGAGAACTACGCGAAGGACTGCACGTCGAAGGAGGAGGAGTGCCCCGTCGGCGACACTCCCGAGGACGTGCAGGCGCGGATCGCGAAGCTCCTCAAGGAGCTTGAGGCGAAGCCGCTGCCGGGCCTCGGCCCGCGCAAGCTGACGCAGACCGCGGCGACCAACGGCATCGCGCAGTCGCTGTACTCGAAGGACTTCTGGGAGTACCTGACGGAGGGCCTGGAGCAGGCGTACAGCGGGGACGGCCAGGTCCTGATGGCGCTCTCCGACTCGATGAACGGCCGCAGCCCCGACGGCACGTACAGCAACATCGGCGCCGCCAATATCGCCATCAACTGCGCCGACGACAAGCCCCGTTACACATTGGCCGACGTGAAGGCGAAGCTCCCCGAGTTCCGCAAGGCCTCCCCGCTCTTCGGCGACTTCCTGGCCTGGGGCATGGTCGGCTGCACGGACTGGGCGGTCAAGGGCGCCGCCGACCACCCGAACGTGAGCGCCGAGGGCTCGGCCCCGATCGTCGTCGTCGGCAACACGGGCGACCCGGCGACGCCGTACGAGGGCACGCGCAAGATGGTCGACGCGCTCGGCAAGGGCGTCGGCGTGGAGGTCACGTACAAGGGGCAGGGGCACGGCGCGTACGACAGCGGCGACCGGTGCGTGCGGCGGGCGGTCGACGGCTATCTGCTCGACGGCAGGAGCCCGAAGTCGGGCACGGTCTGCCCCTGAACCCGCCGTTCCGGGGGCGCGTCCGCCCCTCGGGCGCACGCCCCCGGCGTTGTCCGAGGCCGCCTCTACGATGACAGGACGATTTCCCAGGGGGGAATTCGTTTGCGAGGGGAAGCCGTCCATGCCCGAACCTGCGTCCGCGTTCCTGCCTGCGCCCGTACGTCGGCTGCGCCGCATCGCCGCGGCCGTCCTCGCAGGCGCCCTGCTCGTCACCGGGTGCGGCGGCGCCGGGGAGCGCTCCCCGGAGAAGGCCGACGTGCGGGACGGCGCCCGCCCGTCCGCCAAGAGCAGCCCAGGGCCGGGGAGTTCGCCGCCCGAGCTGCCCGCCGCGCTCACCGGCCAGCGCCTCGACTGGGGCGCCTGTGCGGACGCGCCCGGCGACGGCTGGCAGTGCGCCACGATGAAAGCGCCCCTGGACCACGCCGAGCCGGCCGGCGAGACCATCGACCTCGCGCTCGTCCGCAAGAAGGCCACCGGTCCCGGTCGGCGGATCGGCTCGCTGCTGTTCAACTTCGGCGGGCCCGGCGGCTCCGGCGTGGCCGCCCTGTCGGCCTCCGAGTCGGCGTTCGGCAGCCTCAACTCCCGCTACGACCTGGTGAGTTTCGACCCTCGCGGGGTCGCCGCCAGCTCGGGTGTGCGGTGCCGTTCGGACCGGGAGCTGGAGGCCGCGGGCGCCGAGGTCGACCTGACGCCGGACACGGCCGCGGAGGAGAAGGCGTACTTCGCGGACGCCGCTGACTTCGGCGCGGGCTGCGAGCGCCGCGCGGGCAAGGTCCTGCCGCACATCGGCACGGCCGACGCCGCCCGGGACATGGACCTGATGCGCGAGGTCCTCGGCGACGGCAAGCTGCACTACTTCGGCTTCTCGTACGGGACCGAACTGGGCGGCACGTACGCCCACTTGTTCCCTGAGAACGTGGGCCGGATCGTCCTCGACGGCGTCGTCGACCCGAGCGCCGACACGATGGGCCACGCCAGGAACCAGACCACCGGCTTCCAGCGCGCCCTCGACAACTACCTGAAGTCCACCGGCGCGGACCCGAAGGAGGGCACCCACTCGCTGGTCGCCCTCCTGAAGCGCATGGACGCGAAGCCGCTGCCCGCCGGCGGCGGCCGTGAGCTGACGGAGAGCCTCGCCCTCACCGGAATCCTCGCCTCCCTCTACAGCGAGCAGTCCTGGTCCTCGCTCACCGACGCCCTCGACGCGGCGCGGGCCGGCCGCGGCGCACAGCTGCTCTCGCTCGCGGACCAGTACAACGACCGTGATCCGTCCGGGAGTTACGGCACGCAGAGCCACGCGCAGCGGGCCATCTCCTGCGCGGACGCGAAGAAGCGGCCGACAGCCGCGCAGGCCAGAGCCGCGCTTCCGGAGTTCCGCCGGATCTCGCCCGTCTTCGGCGAGTTCCTCGGCTGGGACACCGCGGGCTGGTGCCACGCATGGCCGGTCCCCGGCGCGCACGAGACCCCCGAGGTGAGCGCACCGGGCGCCGACCCGATCCTGGTCGTCGGCACCACGGGCGACTCGGCGACGCCGATCGAGGGCGCCGAGCGGATGGTCGACGAGCTCGGCCGCGGCGTCGGCGTCCAGCTCACCTACCGCGGCGAACGGCACACGGCATACGGCGGCGGCAGCAGCTGCGTCACCTCGACCGTCGACGGCTACCTCCTCGACGGCAAGGTCCCGACCAGAGGAAAGACCTGCTCGTAGCCGATGCTCGTAGCACCCCCTACGTTCTCCGACGCCCACCCGACCCACCCGCAGGCCCTGACGGCAGGAGCAACAACAGACATGTCCACGCACATACGCGCCTCCCGGCTCGCGGCGGGCGCGCTCGCCCTGCTCGCCCTCGCGGGCTGCGGCGCCGGGCCGCAGGAGCAGCGCCCCGACGGACTGGCCGGGCAGCGGCTCGACTGGTCCGACTGCAAGGCACCCTCCGTCGCCCAGGGCGGCGGCACCCCGCCCGGCAAGGGCTGGGAGTGCGCCACCATGAAGGCGCCCCTGGACCACGCGAAGCCGGACGGCGAGACCATCGACGTGGCCCTGATCCGCAAACGGGCCACGGACGAGGACCGGCGGATCGGCTCGCTGCTCTACAACTTCGGCGGCCCCGGCGGCTCCGGCGTCGCCACCCTGCCGCTCGCCGCCGCGGACTACACCAAGCTCAACTCCCGCTACGACCTGGTGAGTTTCGACCCTCGCGGGGTCGGCGACAGCGCCGGCGTCCGCTGTGTGGACGACCGTGAGATGGACGAGCTGACCAGCGCGAAGGAAGGCGTCCCGGACACCTCGGCCGAGGAGCGGCGGCTGCTCGCCGAACAGAAGGAGTACGTCGCGGCCTGCGAGCAGCACTCCGGCAAGGTCCTGCCGCACCTCACCACGGAGAACACGGCCCGCGACATGGACCTGATGCGCCAGGTCCTCGGCGACGACAAGCTGCACTACTTCGGCATCTCGTACGGCACCGAACTCGGCGGCGTCTACGCCCACTTGTTCCCGAAGAAGGTCGGCCGGGCGGTGCTCGACGCCGTGGTGGACCCGAGCAAGGGCACCGTGCAGAGCGCCATCAGCCAGACCAGAGGCTTCCAACACGCCCTGGACAACTACCTGAAGTCCACCGGCAAGGACCCGAAGCAGGGCACCCGCGAGCTCGCCGCGCTCCTCGAAGGCCTGGACACGAAGCCGCTGTCGACGCTCGACGGCCGCGAGGTCACCCGGAACCTCGCCCTCACCGGCGTCGCCTCGTCGCTCTACAGCGAGGAGACCTGGCCGTACCTCTCCAAGGCCCTCCTCGAGGCCAAGGCAGGCAAGGGCGACACGCTGCTGCTGCTCGCCGACGTCTACAACTCCCGTGACCCGCAGGGCCGTTACGGCAACCAGCAGGCGGCGGGCGCGGCGATCCGCTGCGCCGACAGCAGCGAACGCTTCACGCTCGACGACGTGAAGAAGCAGCTGCCCGCGTACGAGAAGGAGTCGCCGGTCTTCGGCGCGCTGCTCGCCTGGGGCCTGCCGAGCTGCAACGGCTGGCCGGTGACCGGCGAGCGCGCCACGCCCGAGGTGGGCGCCGAGGGCGCGGCCCCGATGCTCGTCATCGGCAACACCGGCGACCCGGCGACGCCGGTCGAGGGCGCGGCCCGGATGTCGAAGGCGCTCGGCGAGGGCGTCGGCGTGACGCTCACGGTGAACGGCGAGGGCCACGGCACGTACGGAGTGAACGACTGCGCGACGCGCACGGTGAACGCGTACTTGCTCGACGGGAAGGTCCCGTCCGACGGGAAGACCTGCGCGTAGCCGAAAGGCCCGGCCCCCAGCGCAGGGCGCCGGGCCCATGATTCAGCCCGTCCGGCGTTTGAGGACGAGCCCGAAGGGCGATCGGCGGCGCCCAAGTCGACGCCGCCGATCGCCCTACGTAAGCGAGGCCTAGTACACCGGCTTGCTCGGCTCGATCTGGTTGACCCAGCCGATCACGCCGCCGCCCACGTGGACCGCGTCGGCGAAGCCCGCCGACTTCAGGACCGCGAGGACTTCCGCACTGCGGACACCCGTCTTGCAATGCAAGACGATCTTCTTGTCCTGCGGGAGGTCCTGCAGGGCGTTGCCCATCAGGAACTCGTTCTTCGGGATCAGCTTCGCGCCCGGGATCGAGACGATCTCGTACTCGTTCTGCTCGCGGACGTCGATGATCTCGATCTTCTCGTCCGCGTCGATCCACTCCTTGAGCTGCTTCGGAGTGATCGTCGAGCCGAGCGCGGCCTCCTGGGCCTCGTCGGAGACGACGCCGCAGAACGCCTCGTAGTCGATGAGCTCGGTGACCGTGGGGTTCTCGCCGCAGACCGCGCAGTTCGGGTCCTTGCGGACCTTCACCTGGCGGTACTGCATCTCCAGGGCGTCGTAGATCATCAGGCGGCCGACCAGCGGGTCGCCGATGCCGGCGAGCAGCTTGATGGCCTCGTTGACCTGGATGGAGCCGATCGACGCGCAGAGCACGCCGAGCACGCCGCCCTCGGCGCAGGACGGAACCATGCCGGGCGGCGGGGGCTCCGGGTAGAGGCAGCGGTAGCAGGGGCCGTGCTCGGACCAGAACACGGAGGCCTGGCCGTCGAAGCGGTAGATCGAGCCCCACACGTACGGCTTGTTGAGCAGCACGCAGGCGTCGTTGACCAGGTAGCGCGTGGCGAAGTTGTCGGTGCCGTCGACGATCAGGTCGTACTGGGCGAACAGCTCGAGCACGTTGTCGGCCTCGAGCCGCTCCTCGTGCAGGTTCACCTTGACGTACGGGTTGATGCCGAGGACCGAGTCCTTCGCGGACGCGGCCTTCGAGCGGCCGATGTCCGCTTGGCTGTGGATGATCTGGCGCTGCAGGTTCGACTCGTCGACCTCGTCGAACTCCACGATGCCGAGCGTGCCGACGCCGGCCGCGGCCAGGTACATGAGCGCGGGCGAGCCCAGGCCGCCGGCGCCCACACAGAGCACCTTGGCGTTCTTCAGCCGCTTCTGCCCGTCCATCCCGACGTCGGGGATGATCAGGTGGCGGGAGTACCTGCGGACCTCGTCGACGGTGAGCTCAGAAGCTGGCTCGACCAGGGGTGGCAGCGACACGGGAACTCCGTAGATCGGTAATGCGGAACAGTTGTTCCTCAGTAACGCTGCCACACCCTTCTTCATTCCGAGACTGAGCGTCCGATACGCGAGACGATTTCGTCCCAGTACCCGGGCAGCGCCCCGAAGGGGTCGACCGTTCCGTGCCGGTCGGTGCGGTCCGTGAACCAGATCGTGCCCGCGCCCTGCCAGCGGGCCACCCGCAGCGCCTCCTCCAGGTGGCCGCCGGGCACGCCGTGCACCAGGTGGCAGAACCGCTCGGGCGGGTACTCGGCGGTCCACTCGGCCACCTGCGACCAGCGGTAGTCCGACCACTGTCCGGAGAAGGTGACCAGCTGGTCGGCCTCCTCCGCGTACCCCGGATACGGGTGCGTGCCGTGCCCGAACACCAGGTGCGCCTCGGGCAGCAGCGCCCTGAGGGTGCCCGCGACGCGCCGGGTCTCGGGCAGGGCGGCGCGCTCGCCCGGGGCACGGTGCAGCAGGAAGCCGTCGATCCGGTACCAGTCGAGGTAGCGGTGCGCGTCCGAGACCAGTTCGCCGAAGTCGCGGGTGCCGTGGCACAGGTCGAGGTGTCCGAGGACCCGTACGCCCGCGTTGCTGAGACGGCCCGCGGCCTCCAGGCAGTGCGGGTCGGGTCGGTCGCCCGGACCGTTGGCGACGTTCAGGACGACCCAGTGCAGCGGGGTGTCGGGGCGGTTGAGCTCGGCCCACTCGACGGGCGCGAGCAGCGGGTGCGCGTAGCCGGGCACGCCCAGGCCCATGGTGGAGCCTGCGAGGGCGTGCGCGGGACCCGTCCGGTCGATCAGATGCGGCATGCCGCCTCCATCCAGATGTCGGCGAGTGACTCTTCGAGGTTGATCCGGGGCCGCCAGCCGAGCCGGTCGCGCGCGGTGCGCACATCGGCCTGCTGCCAGCTGCCGCAGCCGTCCGGGTACGGGTAGACGGCCGGGATCGCGTGGTCCGCGTCGGGGCGGGGGTGCCCGATGGTCGGGCGGCCGGTGGGCCCGGCGTCCAGCTCGTGCAGGGCGCCGCCGTATCCGGCGACCCGGGCGAGCACGGCGGCCGCGTCCCGAAGCCGTACGGCCCGGCCCGAGCCGATGTTGACGACGCCCTGCGCCGCCGACAGGGACGCGGCGTGCACGGCCCGCGCCACATCGCGTACGTCGACGAAGTCCCGCTGCACGCCGAGCCCGGCCAGCTTCAGCTCGCCGTCGCCCGCCTGCATGGCGCGCCGCATGGCCTCGGCGAGCCGGCCGAGCGGGGTGGCGGGCGGGGTGCCGGGCCCGGCGGGCGAGAACACCCGCAGGACGACGGCGTCGAGCCCGGACCCGAGGACCAGCTCGGTCGCGGCGAGCTTGCTCACGCCGTACGGGCCGCCCGGCCGGGGCGCGGCGTCCTCGGCGGTGGACGATCCGGGCTGGCTCGGCCCGTACTCGGCGGCGCAGCCCAGCTGCACGAGCCGCGCCCCGCAGCCGCTGCGGCGCAGCGCCTCGCAGACGGTGGCGACGGCCACGGTGTTGTGCCGGGTGAGCTCGCGGGCCCCGCCGCGGGTGGCGCCCGCGCAGTTCACCACGACGCCGGGGTGCACCGCGTCCAGGAACCGGGCGAGCGCGCCCGGACTGCCGCTGGCGAGGTCGAAGCGCACGTCCGCGTCGTCGCCGCGACCGAGCGCGGTGAGCTGGACGGCGGGGTCGGCGAGCAGCCGGTCGGCGACGTAGCGGCCGAGGAATCCGTTGGCTCCGAGGAGCAACACCCTCATCGGGCGCCCCCAGGGACGGAAGCTCGGTGAGCGAGGGTGGTCATCTGGCTTTCTCCTTCAGGGTGTTGCGCACAGTGGAGGCCCGCGGGGTCGGTCACGCGGGAGGGGGGTGGGCTGGTCGAGGGGGCGGCGGTACGGATCGCCGGGGGCCACCGGGAGGCCGCCCCGACAGAGACAGAGGGCTCCGGCCCCGCCCCGACAGAGGCAGAGGCAGAGGCAGAGGCTGAGGCTGAGGGGCGGACTTCCTGAACAGCGCCGTAGGAACAGGTGCCCCCGGCCAACCTCCCGTGGCCCGTCACCCAGGTGCGAGGCCTGCTCGTCGAGGCGCGGGTCACCGGTGGGCTCCCGGTGCCGTGGGCGCGTGGGCGGAGGCTCGGGTCAGGCGGCGGGTGGCGGCGACGAGCAGGACGAGGGTCCCGGCGCCGCAGGCGAGTACGGGGACGGCGCCCGCGCCCACCGTTTCGACGGGCAGCGCCAGCCACCAGCAGCCGGGCAGCCGCGCCCCGAGCACTGCGGCGACGGCGAACCCTTCGAGCAAGCAGACCCCGCCCAGCACTACGCCGGGCACGACCCGGAAGCCGTACGAAGTGAGCATCCGGGCGAGCAGCAGCAGTACCGCCAACAGCGCCGCCCCGTAAGGCGGTTCGGCCCGGCCGAGGAGCCGTCCGGCGAGGACGAGCAGGCCGAAGGCGGCCCCGGCTTGCAGGGCGACGACAGCGAGGAGCAGCGGGCGCGCCCCGGCCGCGAACTCCTCCAGGCCGCGGCTCTGGCCGAGCCGCCGCTGCGCGCCCACGGCGAAGATCCGGGCGCACCAGACGGCGGGCGCGTACGCGAGGGCGAGGCCGAGCAGCGCGGCGGTGTCCAGCGGCCAGGGCGCGTCGGGCCCGCCGGCCAGGGCGGCGCGCAGGAACCCGTCGCCGACAAGGGCGTACAGGAGCAGAAACAGGCTCCACGCGCGCGTGCCCGGCACCGCACCGCTGCGGGCGCGCAGCGGACCACGGCGCAGGGCGATCCGCAGCGCGACGGCGAGCGCCAGCACGCCGACGGCGAGGGCGATCAACCGGTCGCGCCCGTGCGTGAGTTGGTACGCGGCGACGGTCGCGGCGCCCACGGCCGGGGGCAGCAGCGCGAGCAGGGCGTGGGCGCGGGGCGGGCGGCCGAGGGCGGGCCCGGCTTCGGGGGCCGCGCGGACGGCGGCGGGCCGTTCGTCGCGCGGCACGCGGGCGTACATCTCCTCGGCGAGCGAGAACACGTCCCGGTGCCGGTAGCGGGCGGCGGTCCGGTCGGTGACGCCGTGCGCTTCGAGGCCCGCGGCGATCTCCAGCGGGTCGACGGCGCGTTCGCAGAGCTCGCGGTGACGGTGGATCAGCGCCTTGACGGGGTCCACGGCACCGCGCCTCGCGACCCTCCGCTGAGGCGCGGGCTCGGACGCGGGCGCGGGTGCGGACTCGGGCGCGGGCGCGGGCGCGGGCTCGGGCGCGGGCTCGGGGCCGGGCGCGAGGCCAGGCGCCGGAGTGGGTGCCGGAGTGGGTTCCGGAGTGGGTTCCGGGGTGGCGGCGGCCGTGGTTCCGACCTCGCTCGGGGGCGCGCTCTCCGGCTCGATCACCGGCGCATCACCCACACCCGTACGGGACTTGCTCATGCCTCCCCCTCACTGCTCGCGGCAGCGCCGAAGGGCTCCGGCCGGCGCACGGCAGCGCCTGCGGGCTCGGGCCAGCGCACGGGCTCCGGGATGCGCGCGGGCGCGGGGACCGGTGCGGCCAGCGCCGCGGCGGAGCGCGCGTCCCAGCTCCCGGGGCTCCTCGGCGTGACCGGCGCATCGCTCACGCCCGTACGGATGTCGCTCATGCCTCCCCCTCGCTCACCGCTGCCGCGGCGGCCACCGCGCCGACGGGCGCACCGGCGGACGCGGGAGGCACGCCACCCGAGCCGAGCCCGCCGGCCCCACCGTCCACGCCACCCGAGCCGAGCCCCCCTGGCCCACCAGAGTCTCCGGACCCACCGGAGTCTCCGGACCCGCCGAGCCCGCCGGGCTCACCGGCCCCACGCCCCTCCGCCGCCCAACTCGGCCCGCCCCGCGCCCCCTTGCGCGCGGCGAGCCACTGGCCGAACTGCGGCCCGGCTTCGCCGTCCGTGCCGGGCGCGGTGGACCAGCGGCCCGCCACGTGCGTCTCCGCGGGATTCGCGAAGGGCAGCGGGTCGCCGTCCGCGTCCAGGACGTCCCGGCGTACCGGGCAGTGGGAGACGATCTCCAGGTAGAGCGCCTGGAACGCGGCGATGTTCTGCTCCACGGTGAAGAGTTCGAGCGCCCGCGCGCGGGCGGCCGCGCCCAGGCGCTCGCGGCGCTCGGGGTCGCGAAGGAGTGCCACGCACGCGTCGGCGAGCGCCTTCGGGTTGCGCGGCGGGACCACGAGCCCCGTACCGCCGATGACCTCGACGACCGCGCCGGTGTCGGTGGACACGGTCGCGCGCCCGCAGAACATCGCCTCGACGAGGCTGATCGGGAAGCCCTCGACGACGCTGGAGAGGACGACGACGCTGCCCTCCCCGTACGCGTCCGCCAGCTCGGGCGCCTCGGGGCCGCCCAACTCCTCGAAGGAGACGGGGTTGTCGCCCACCGCGTGCACGCCGTCCGCCTCGTCCGGGAAGAGCTGAGCGGCAAGGGCGCGGCAGTGCGCGAGATAGGTCTCGCCCTCCTCCCCGTGCGCCGGTACGCCGACGATCCGCAGCCGGGCCTTCGGCTCCTCCTTGCGCACCTCGGCGAACGCGTGCAGCAGACCGACCAGGTCCTTCGCGGGCTCGATCCGGCCGACCCACATCAGCGTGTCCGGGTCCGCCTGGTCCGCCCCTGCCTCGCCGACCTCCGCGAACCGGCCGGCGGCCATGCCCGGGTAGACGGTGCGCAGCTTGGCCCGCTCGGCGCCGCACTTCTCCTGCCAGCGGCGGGCGTGCGTGTTGCCCGGCGTGATGAGCGCGGCCTGCCGGTACACCTCGGCGGCGAGGCGCCCGTGGAAGGCGGCGACGAGCGCACGCGCGGGAGCGCCCCCCTGCTCGGCGGCGCCCGCGAGGTAGTGCGCGCGCAGCTGCACGCCGTACTCGGTGACGAGCAGCGGCACCCCGAAGAAGTGCTGGGCGAGCAGACCGGGCAGTGCGGCGCAGCCACCGGAGGCGGCGTGGCAAAGATCGACGGAGCCGAGCCCGCCCTCCTCGTCCTCGTACCAGTCGAGGGAGAGCGGCCGCAGCGCCTGCTCCAACTGCGCGGCCACGGCGAGGAGATCGGGCACGCGGGCCTCGTGGGCGGCGCGCGTCGCGCCGGGGGCGCGGCAGGCGCGCTCCAGGGCGCGTACGGCGGTCTCGGAGCGCAGCGCGACGGCGAGTCCGCCCTCGTCGCGGGCGAGTTCGGCGAGCCCGTAAATTGCGCTGGCGAAACGGTCCGCCACTTCCACCGAGACCGAGGCCGCCCCCTCAGCGGCACCCACACCACCCGCGCCCGCACCAGCCGCACCGCCCGCACCGCCCGTGCAGATCGCGGCGGCCAGCTCGCCGTAGTGCGCGGCGAAGCGGCGGCGCTGCCGGCGGCCGTAGGTGACACCGTCGCCGAGGAAGGCGTGGCCGCCCCCGGCGTCGTCGGCACTCCACAGCGGCGCGGTGCGCACCCGGTCGACCTGGGGCGGGAGTTCGATCCAGCCCTGCTGCTCCTGATGAGCGCTGCGGGCGAGGGCGAAGACGTCGAAGACGTGCTGCTCGAGCCCGCGCACGAGCCGGTCGCACCAGAGCCTGGCCTCACCGGTCACATACGGGTAGCCACCCTCCGTGAGCAGTCCGATGCGCACGAGTACACCCCCGATCTCCCTTGTGGGGGGCCGCCGTTGCTCGGTCGGCCCTGCAGCGGGACGAACGTACGCGGGGACGGCGGCGACACGATGGACAGTCGTCCGCCGCGCCACCAAAAGGGGTGAACGGTCGTAACTTTCGCGCGCGAGTAGCGTTCTGTTGCGCTACGCCGCGATTCGCTTACGGAGCGTCAATTCCCGGGGAAGGCCCAGGCGTTGGGGCGGCACTTGACGCCGTCGTACTCCAGGAACTTGGTCTGCTGCTGCATGACCGGCGCGAGCGCCCCGTCCTTGCTGCACATCACATGGTTGAAGCCGAGCCGGTGGCCCACTTCGTGGTTGATGAGCATCTGCCGGTACGGATGAATGGCGTCGCCGTACGTCTTCGCGCCCTGCGCCCAGCGGTAGGCGTTGACCATGACGCGCTCGGTGGCGGCGGAGTCGCAGGAGACGTTGTCCACGGTGGTGTCGAGGCCGGACTTGGCGCACCACACGCCGGTCGTGCCCGGACTGGCGAGCGTGATCACGAAGTCGGGCTTGCCGCTGGATATCCGCTCGAAGGTCCGCCCGCCGCCGTGCGCCCAACTCCGTTCGTCGTTCAGGGTCTTCTGCACGGCCTGCGCGAACAGCTTCCCGTCGAGGCCGAGCCCCTTCTCGACGTCCACGCGGTACCGGAACTTCTGGCCGGGCCCCGGCGCCTTCTCGAAGCCACCGATGGCCTCGAACTCCCCGCTCGCCTCCAGATCGGCCGCCAGCGGGTACTTCTCGCCCATCTTCTGCTCGTACGTCTGAGGCTTCGGCTCGGACGGCGGCGGGCGCTCGGCGTCGCGGGACGCCGAGGCCTCGACCTCGGCCTGCTCGCGCACCTCGCCGGCGTCGACTGCCCCGGGGCGCGCGTCGCCGTCCCCGCCGGTGAGCTGCACGGCGACGAGCACGGCGAGCACGGTGGTCACGGCGGCCGCGGCGATCCCGGTGACGGTGCGCGCCTTGCCGCTCTTCTCCCGTACGGCGTCCGGCTGTCCGCCGTCGGGGCCGTCGGCGGCCTCGTGGTCCCGGTCGGTGACCGCGTCGTACGGGTCGCCGGGGCCCGCGGGCCGCCTGCGCGGGGCACCGGCGGCGAACACGTCGTCGGAGTCGGGGCCGTCGTGCGGGTCGAGCCCGTCGAACGCCGCGACGTACTCCCGCCGCGGTCCCGGTACGCGAGGCTGCGCGCCGGTGACGGCAGGGTTCGGCGAGACGTACCCCGGAGTGCCCGACTCGCCCCAGGCGCCGCCCTGTTCGCGGTGCTCGGGATGCGGGCGCGGCGCTTCGGACACGGGGCGCGCGCCCCGCCCACGAACGGCCTGGGCCTGAGGCCGAGCCTGAGTCCGGGCAGGGGCCTGGGCAGCGCTCTGGGCAGCGGTCTGGGCCTGGGGGCGGGCCTGCTCCTGCGGCTGCGCGGAGCGCCGACGGCGGCCGGGACCAGGGTTCGCCGCGGGCTGCGCGACGGGTATGGCCCCCGTGTCGGACTGCTCGGCGCCGCCGCGCCGCGAGTGCCGTCCCACGCGCCCTCTCAGCTCCCCGAAGTCGTGTCGTGTTCCGCGAGCAGTTCACGGAAGGCCGCGGCCACCGTGTCCGGGTACTCCATCATCGCCACGTGCCCCGCCTCCGGCAGGGTCAGCAGCCGCGAGTCCCTGAAGGCCCGCGCCGCCTTCTGCGCCATGCGGTACCCCACCAGCTGGTCCCTCCCACCGTAGACGAGGAGAGTCGGTGCGAGAACCCGCTCCGCCTGCCGCCACAGACCGTGCTGCCCGCCGAGCGTGTACGCGTCCACGATGCCACGGGCCGAGCGCGCCATCGCGTCCCAGAAGTAAGGGAGTTGAAGCCTGCGCTCCATCTCGTGCACCGCGTTCGCGAAGCCCTCGGGGCTGACCCGCGACGGGTCGCCGTAGCAGAGCCCGAGGACGCCGCGGGTGCGCTGCTCGGGCGTCCAGTCCCGGGTGAGGCGCGCGAAGAGCTGGACGACGCCGGGCACCGCGAGCAGCCCGGTGGGCACCGCCGTGCGCTGCACGCGCAGCTCGGGCAGGGCGGGCGAGACCAGCGTCAGCGTCCGCACCAGATCGGGCCGCACGGCCGCGACGCGGGTGGCGACGGCCCCGCCCATGGAGTTGCCGAAGAGGTGCACGGGCCCGCGCCCGGAGCCGTCGAGCAGGCGGATGACCGCGCGCGCGTGCCCGGTCACGGAGTAGTTGCCGTCGTCGGGCGGCGGGGACTCCCCGAAGCCCGGCAGGTCGACCGCCTCGCCGTCCACGACGTCCGCGAGCAGCGGCATCAGGTCCGACCAGTTCTGCGAGGAGCCGCCGAGCCCGTGGACGTACAGCGCGGGCGGCAGGCCCTCCGTCGCCCCCGGCCTGGAGCGGACGGACAGCGTGAGCCCCGGCAGGGTCACCGCATGCAGCCGCTCCCCCTCGGCGATCCGCACGGGCAGCGTCGCGGGGGTCACCGCGGCGGCGAGGGCTCCCGGCAGCTCGGTCGACGACATGGGGCAATGTTACGAGACGATCACGTGTTGGATCACGTGTTCGCCGTCACAGGGCTGACCGGCGACCGCCGCACGCCGACCGCACGACCGCATAGCGCCACGAAAGGGACTCTCCTAGGCTCTTAGAGAGAGCGGGACACTCCCTCGTGTGGAGGGCGCCCGCGCCGGAAAGGGGAGCCAGCATGACTGTCGACCCGAGCGACCCCGAGACCTTCGATCCAGAAGAGCCCGAGGCTGACCTCGACGAGGAGACCCCGGAAGCGGACGCCGCCGAGCAGCACACCGACCTGCGCCAGGAACGCGCCGAACCGCTCCCCCACTACGACCCCTCCACCGCGAACCCGGCGGACGCCGCGGAACAGGCCCGCGTCGTCGACCTGGACGAGGACGACTACCGCTGACCTGCGCCGACCTCGGCCACCACCGGGCGCGCGGCGCCGGCGTCGCGCGGGTGGTCCGCGCCCTGCACGGCCGCCCGGGATATCACCCTTTCTCGCCCCAAGACCGGCCTTGTTCCCTGTCCGCTCCGTGAAATTCTCGGTCCGCACCGCGCACACGACGGTTACCGAAAAGTACGATGGCGGCGCGGCAGCACACCGCACACGGAACGGCCCTTGGATGCGTCAAGGCCGTGCTCAATGACATGGGAGGCGGCGTGACAGCCATCGAGCAGACAGATGCGGCGCGCCCGCGGGGCACGCGCCTGCCGCGCCGGGCCCGTCGCAACCAACTCCTCGGCGCCGCCCAGGAGGTCTTCGTCGCGCAGGGCTACCACTCGGCGGCCATGGACGACATCGCGGAGCGGGCCGGCGTCAGCAAGCCGGTGCTCTACCAGCACTTCCCGGGCAAGCTCGACCTCTACCTCGCACTGCTCGACCAGCACTGCGACGCCCTGCTGCAGTCCATCCGCACGGCCCTCGCGTCCACGACGGACAACAAGCTCCGGGTCGCCGCGACGATGGACGCGTACTTCAGCTACGTGCAGGACGAGGGCGGCGCGTTCCGCCTGGTCTTCGAGTCCGACCTGACGAACGAGCCCGCGGTCCGCGAGCGCGTCGAGAAGGTCACCCTGGAGTGCGCGGAGGCGTTCGGCGAGGTGATCGCCGAGGACACCGGGCTGCCCAAGGACGAGGCGATGCTCCTCGGCGTCGGCCTCGGCGGCCTCTCGCAGGTGGTCGCGCGCTACTGGCTCTCCAGCGACAGCAAGGTCGACCGCGACAAGGCGGTGTCCCTGCTCACCTCGCTCGCCTGGCGCGGCATCGCGGGCTTCCCGCTGCACGGCACCGAGGGCCCGCAGGCCTGACCCGAGGCGTGTTCGCTGCGAGCGTGCAGCGGCACGGCTCGCCGGTCCCCTCACCGGGCTAATGTGTGCGGAGTACGGCGCGGACGGCCGCGCACATCACTGACCGTCGGAGGGACAAAGCCGTGGAGGTCAAGATCGGCGTGCAGTACGCGCCCCGCGAGATCGTTCTGGAGAGCGCCCAGACGCCCGAGGAAGTCGAGAAGGCGGTGGCCGAGGCGCTGAGCGGCAAGACCGAGCTCCTCACTCTCGTGGACGACCACGGCCGCAAGGTCCTGGTTCCGGCGGACCGGCTCGCATACGTCGAGCTCGGCGAGCCGACCGCGCGCAAGGTGGGCTTCAGCGCTCTCTGAGCACGCGAGCAAGCACAAGAAGCAGGTGAAGGGCGCGGCCCGGTGGAACACCCACCGGCCCGCGCCCTTCGCTGTGTCTCCGAATCCCTCCCGATCCCTCCCGCCGGATGGGGAGGATTGCATTCCGGCCACCTCGGGTAAGACGGGCTACGACCGAAGGCACCCGGCCGGCGTGGGAGGACACATGATCTTGGAGACGCTCGGCTCCGTACTGCTCGGTCTGGCCCTGGCTTGGGCCGCCGACCACCGGCTTGCCCACCGGCTCCCGGCACGGAACCTCGTCTTCGCCACCGGCGTCGCGAGCGCGCTGCTCGGCGCGTTCATCACGCACTCGGCGCTCGGTTCCGGCCACGAACTCGCGACGCTCTTCGGCGCGACGGTCCTCGGCACGGCCCTGCTGTCCCTGCTGCTCCGCCCGCAGAGCCGGAAAATCAGCCCCTCCGGCGTTTGAGATGGGGGTCCCCCCTGCTCGAGCGAAGCCGAGAGCTTGGGGGAGGGGGTCCGGGGGCAGAGCCCCCGCAGCCGACGGCTGCCACGCGGCGGCAGCCGCATATCGGACACAGCCGGGAAGGGGCGGGGAGGGGATCAAAACCAGCCCGTCCGGCGT
The DNA here is from genome assembly GCF_029968035.1 of Streptomyces cavernicola. Taxonomy (GTDB): domain Bacteria; phylum Actinomycetota; class Actinomycetes; order Streptomycetales; family Streptomycetaceae; genus Streptomyces; species Streptomyces cavernicola. The sequence goes on from NZ_JASCIQ010000036.1 coordinate 58,642, forward strand.
TTGAGGACGAGCCCGCAGGGCGATCGACGGTGACCGAGTCGACAGCGCCGATCGCCCCGTACGAGCACTTACGCCGCCAGCCCCAACGCAGCCATCCGCTTCGTGTGCGCCTCGGTGATCCGGGAGAACATCCGCCCCACCTCGGCGAGGTCGAACCCGTCGGCGACGCCGCCCACCAGCATCGTCGACAGCGCGTCCCGGTCCGCGACCACCCGCTGCGACTGCGAGAGCGCCTCGCCCATCAGCCGTCGCGCCCACAGCGCAAGGCGTCCGCCCACGCGCCGGTCGGCCTCGATGGCCGCGCGCACCTTCTCCACGGCGAAGCTGGCGTGCCCGGTGTCGTCGAGGACGGCGAGGACCAGCTTGCGGGTGTCGGAGTCGAGGCGGGCCGCGACCTCGCGGTAGAAGTCGCTCGCGATGGAGTCCCCGACGTACGCCTTGACCAGGCCCTCGAGCCAGTCCGACGGCGCGGTCTGGCGGTGGAAGCCGTCGAGCGCCGCGACGAACGGCTCCATGGCCTCGGTCGGCTCGGCGCCGATCTCCGCGAGCCGGCCCCTGAGCTGCTCGAAGTGGTGGAACTCGGCCGACGCCATCTTCGCCAGCTCCGCCTTGTCGGCGAGCGTCGGCGCGAGCTTCGCGTCCTCCGCGAGCCGCTCGAACGCCGCGAGCTCGCCGTACGCGAGAGCGCCGAGCAGGTCGACGACGGCGGCGCGGTAGGTCGGCTCGGCGCTGGCCGTGGCCCAGTCCTGGGCGGCGATTCCGGTGGCTTCCGCCGCCGTCTCGGCGGCGGCGTCCTTGGCGTTGTCAGGCGTCTCCATGCAGCGCACAATAGCCCGCCGGAACGAACACGGAAGCCCCTGGTCAGTACGCGCGGGGGCCTCTGTGTGAGCAATTCGGCCGACACGCCTGCGCGTATCCGGGGTACAGTGGTAATGCGCCCGCCGAGTATGCATGTCAAATCGGCGGGACATCCGTATGAGGATGCCCGGTCGGTGGCCCGATCGGCTCCGACCCGACAGCCCTCCGGGCCGTATGCATTCAGTTGCGTACGCAGGAGGGGCCCTCAGCGGCGTGACGCTCGAGCGACGGCAGTGGTCCCGTATGCCACCCGGCCTCGCGATTCAGCGGCCGGATGCAAACCCCGGCTCGGTCACGACCCCCAGCGTTCGCCTCGCGCCGCGTCTCACAGAAGAGGCAGCACCCTGACTACGTTCCGAGAGCTCGGGATCCTTCCCGAGACCGCCGAAGCCCTTGAGGCCGTCGGCATCACGTCCCCCTTTCCCATCCAGGAGCAGACGCTTCCCGTAGCGCTCTCCGGCTCCGACGTCATCGGCCAGGCCAAGACCGGCACCGGCAAGACGCTCGGCTTCGGCCTCCCGCTCCTCGAGCGCGTCACCGTCCCCGCCGACGTCGAGGCCGGCCGCGCCGAGCCCGAGAAGCTCACCGACACCCCGCAGGCCCTGGTCGTCGTCCCCACCCGTGAGCTCTGCCAGCAGGTCACCAACGACCTGCAGACCGCCGGCAAGGTGCGCAACGTCCGCGTCCTCGCCATATACGGCGGCCGTGCCTACGAACCCCAGGTCGAGGCCCTGAAGAAGGGCGTCGACGTCGTCGTCGGCACCCCGGGCCGACTGCTCGACCTCGCGGGCCAGAAGAAGCTCGACCTGAAGCACGTGCGCGCCCTCGTCCTCGACGAGGCCGACGAGATGCTCGACCTGGGCTTCCTGCCCGACGTCGAGAAGATCATCAACATGCTTCCGGCGAAGCGCCAGACCATGCTGTTCTCCGCGACGATGCCGGGCGCCGTCATCGGCCTGGCCCGTCGCTACATGTCGCAGCCCACCCACATCCGGGCCACGTCCCCGGACGACGAGGGCGCGACCGTCGCGAACATCACGCAGCGCGTCTACCGCGCGCACTCCATGGACAAGCCGGAGATGGTCTCCCGCATCCTGCAGGCCGACGGCCGCGGGCTCGCGATGATCTTCTGCCGTACGAAGCGCACGGCCGCCGACATCGCCGAGCAGCTGGAGCGCCGCGGCTTCGCGTCCGGCGCGGTCCACGGCGACCTCGGCCAGGGCGCCCGCGAGCAGGCGCTGCGCGCCTTCCGCAACGGCAAGGTGGACGTCCTGGTCTGCACCGATGTCGCCGCGCGCGGCATCGACGTCGAGGGCGTCACGCACGTCATCAACTACCAGTCCCCCGAGGATGAAAAGACGTATCTGCACCGCATCGGCCGCACCGGCCGCGCGGGCGCCTCGGGTACGGCGATCACCCTGGTCGACTGGGACGACATCCCGCGCTGGCAGCTGATCAACAAGGCCCTCGACCTGGGCTTCAACGACCCGGTCGAGACGTACTCCACGTCCCCGCACCTCTACGAGGAGCTGGGCATCCCCGCGGGCACCAAGGGTGTCCTGCCGCGGGCCGAGCGCACCCGTGCGGGCCTCGGCGCCGAGGAGATCGAGGACCTGGGCGAGACCGGCGGCCGTGGTGGCCGCGGCGGTCGCAGCGGCCGCCGCGAGGCGGAGGAGGAGCGCCCCAAGCGCACCCGTACGCCGCGTCAGCGCCGCCGCACCCGCAACGGCGCCCCGGTCGACGGCGAGGCCGCGGCCCCCGCGACGGAGGCCGCCGAGCCCGCCGAGTCCACGGACGCCGTGGCGGAGGACAAGCCGCGCACCCCGCGCCGCCGTCGCCGCACCCGCGCCGGTGCGTCCGGCGAGGCCGTGGCCGCGCCGACCGAGCAGGCCGAGGCCGCGGTGGCGACCGCCGAGGGCGCCGCACCCGCCGAGGCCGAGGCCGCGGAGGCGAAGCCGCGCCGCCGCCGTACCCGCAAGGCCGCCGAGGCCGAGGTCGCGGTGGACACCGCCGAGGGCACGGAAACCGCGGAAACCGCCGAGGCCAAGCCGCGCCGCCGCCGTACGCGCAAGGTGGCCGAGGCCGCCGTCGTCGCGGAGGCCGTGCCGGAGCAGGCCGAGCCGGAGGCGAAGCCGCGCCGCCGTACGCGCAAGGCCGTCGAAGCCGAGGCCGCGGTCGACACCGCCGAAGCCGCGGAAGCCAAGCCGCGCCGCCGCACCCGCAAGGCCGCGGAGGCGCCCGTCGCCGCCGCTGCGCCGGAGGCCGCCGAGGCCGAGGCCAAGCCGCGTCGTCGCCGTACGCGCACCGCGAAGCCCGCCGCCGAGTCCGCCGAGGACTGATCGCACGGCACAGCGCAGCGCGATGCAACACCGCGTCGGCCCGGCTCCTCTCGGGGGAGCCGGGCCGGCGCGTTTTCCGTGGGCACCGGACCGGTCGCCCGGCCGGGACTGCGGTTAGCCTCGTCGCATGAGCAGGCCTCCCACGTTCACGCCCCCGCCCGGCACCAGGGCGTACCAGCTGGCCACCGCGCGCGGCGAGTTCGCCGTGCACGACCTCGCGCCGCGGGACGCCGCGCTGAAGGGCACGGTCATGCTGCTGCCCGGATTCACCGGCAGCAAGGAGGACTTCGTCGCGCTGCTCGCCCCGATCGCCGCCGCGGGCTATCGCGCGGTGGCGGTCGACGGTCGCGGGCAGTACGAGTCGGAGGGGCCCGCCGACGACCGATCGCCTTACGCCCAGGGCGAGTTGGCGCGTGACGTACTGGCGCAGGCGGCGGCGCTCGGTGGCCGCGTACAGCTGCTCGGGCACTCGCTCGGCGGGCAGATCGCGCGGGCGGCCGTGCTTCTGGACCCGGCGCCGTTCGCGTCCCTGACGTTGATGTCCTCGGGGCCCGCGCAGATCTCGCCGTCGCAGCAGGAGCGGGTGAAGCTGCTGCAGGACGGGCTCGCCGTGCTCGACATGGCGCAGGTGTGGGAGGCGATGCAGTCGCTCGAACCGCCGGAGGAGGCCGACACCGGCGACGGCAACGGCGCCCTGCGCGCCCGCTGGCTGCGCCACAGCCCGGCCCAACTCGCCGCTACGGGCCAGCAGTTGAGGATCGAGCCGGACCGCGTGGACGAGCTGGCGGCGCTGCGCCTGCCCGTGCACGTGCTGTCCGGGGCGTACGACGACACCTGGCCGGTCCCGCTCCTGGACGCGATGGCCGAGCGCCTCTCGGCCCGCCGGACGGTCGTCGACGGCGCGGACCACTCCCCCAACACGGACCGCCCGGAGCAGACCGCACAAGCCCTGATCGCCTTCTGGGACGAGCTGGCCTGAACCCGTCGAGTTGACGCATTCCTGGGCTACCCATTGCCCGGACGGTCACGCAGCGAGTACAAACGGTCACCACGCAGGAAACCCTGCGCCACCTGCAATATTTAGCTCGTCGAAAATTTTCTTTAGCGTAGGGAATGTTTGCAGGGGGCAAGTCGTTGGACCCTGTGGATGCACGGTGAGGAAGCCGTGCAACCGCCACGTAATGGCCGGGCAACCGCCCGGCCTCAAAGCGGGACAAGACTGGCGACAGTGATCGTCTCGCGCAAGTAGTTCTCCTGCAGGAGGATGACCAGACGAAGGGAGAAGCCCTATGCGCTTCGAAATCATGCGTCTTGACGACGTCGACGGCACCGCCGTGGACAGCACCGTCGTGGACGCCGCCTCCGTCAACCGGATCGTGCAGCAGGCCGCCTCGATCGGCCAGCGCATCCTGATCCGTCCGGCCGACAACGCGGCTTCGTAACGCCGCACCCGCTGCGGCGCCCTGCTGCCGCAAGACTTCGAAGGCCCCCGTGCGAGATCCGCACGGGGGCCTTCGCGTGCCCTCGGTTTTCGATGTCACAGTGAGACACAGAAAACCAAGGGGCCTCAGGAGCCCTGGATCACCTGCGTGACGCCGTTGATGATCTGCTGCACGGCGATCGCGGAGAGCATCATGCCCGCGAGCCGCGTCACGAGGACGACGCCGCCGTCCTTGATCACGCGGATGATCACCAGCGAGTACCGCATGACCAGCCACAGCACCACGTGCATCGCGACGATCGCGCTCCACACCGACAGCTGATCACCGAACCCGTCCGCGTCCTGCACGGCGAGGATCACCGCGACGATCGCGCCGGGCCCGGCGAGCAGCGGCATGCCGAGCGGTACGAGGGCGACGTTGACGTCCTTGGTCTGCTGCGGCTCGTCGGTCTTGCCGGTGAGCAGGGAGAGCGCGACGAGCAGGAGCAGCAGTCCGCCCGCGATCATCAGCGCGGGCACGGACACATGGAGATAGTCGAGGATCTGGTGGCCGACCACCCCGAAGAGGGCGATCACGCCGAAGGCCACGCACACCGCCTGGAACGCCATCCGGCGCTGCATCTTGGCGGGGCGGCCCGCGGTGAGCCCGAGGAAGATCGGGGTGATCCCGGGCGGGTCCATGATCACAAATAGGGTGAGAAAAAGGGATCCGAAGACGGCGACGTCGAACACAGTGAGCCTTGCACTTGCAGCGAAAAGGAACCGACGGGCGCGGCACGGCGACCGAGCGCCGCCCACGCCGGGAGAGTCCGGGGCGCGAAGCCACGGACAGACAGAACAGACGGGGTACGGGAGTTAGGCGCGCGCTCCCCCGGCGCCCGGCACCGGGAACGCCCCGGTCGCACGGCGAGTGATCTCGCCGTAGATCTCGGGGTCGGTGGTGAACTCGCCGAGCAGACAGGTCTTGCGGCTGCCGTGGTAGTCGCTGGAGCCGGTGGCGAGCAGGCCGAGGTCGGCGGCGAGGCCGTGCAGCCGGGTGCGGGTGGCCTGGTCGTGGTCCATGTGGTCGGCCTCGATGCCGTCGAGACCGGCGGCGGCGAGGGCCGCGATCGCCGCTTCGGGCACGCACTGGCCGCGCTTGACCGCCAGCGGATGCGCGAAGACGGTGACGCCGCCCGCGGCCTTGACGAGCCGGATCGCCTCGAAGGGGTCCAGCTCGTGCTTCTCCACGTACGCCCGGCCGTCGTTGGCCAGCCACTCGGGCGTGAAGGCGTCGGAGACCGTCGGCACGACGCCGAGCTCGACGAGCGCCTCCGCGATGTGCGGCCGGCCGACCGAGCCGTCCCCGGCGATCCGCGCGACCTGCTCCCAGGTGATGTCGACGCCCAGCTCCTGCAGCTTGCCGACCATGCCGCGGGCGCGCGGCACCCGGTCGTCCCGGACCAGCTCCCGCTCGCGAAGGAGTTCAGGCTCCTCGGGGTCGAAGAGGTACGCGAGCATGTGCAGCGGGGTGCCGTCGAGGCGGCAGGAGAGCTCGGCGCCGGTGACCAGCGTCAGGGCGGTGGGCAGCTCGCGCAGCGCGGCGGCCGCTTCGGCGTGGCCGCGGGTGGTGTCGTGGTCGGTGAGCGCGACCACGTCGAGCCCGGCGGCGGCCGCGTTGCGCACCAACTCGGCCGGGGTGTCCGTGCCGTCGGACGCGGTGGAGTGGGTGTGCAGATCGATGCGCACGACGCGTACTCCAGGCTCTGACGGGACAAAAGGGGGACGCTCAAGGATAACGGGACCCGCCCCCGCCCCTGACCGCCCCCGAGAGCTCCCGAACTGCCGAGGTCCCGAGCGGCGCGGCCTCGTACCGCCTAGCTGTCGAGCAGGCGCGGCGAGAGGGCGCCGCAGGGCAGGAGCTCCATCGAGGCGCCCGCCTCCCGCACGTCGGTCAGGACCAGCTCGTCGTACATGAGCAGGCCCGACTGCTCGGGCCAGACGACGGCCCACAGCCACAGGCCGAAGGCCTCGCCGACGAAGACGGCGCGGTCGTCGGGGGTGCCCGAGACGTGCCAGAGCGGGGTGGGCCGGCCGGCCGCGAGGACCTTGGCCTGCGGGGGCTTCTCGACGCTCAGGTACGGGCCGGGGTCGGGGCCGTCGATGCCCGCGTACCGCGCGCCGAGGCCGACGCCCAGCTCCTCGGCGACGAGCACCAGCTCGCCGACACCGCCGAGCGGACCCGGTCCCGAGCAGGCGACGGCGGTGGCCCGCCCGCCGCTGCGGTCGTCGCCCGCGCACGCGACCCCGGTGAACAACCAGCCGATCGGCAGCGGCCACGGCATCCACACCGGCACCTGAGTGCGGTGCACGACGACGCCGAGCGCCTCGACGCTCGGCGGGACCACGGGCTGCAGCGGGTGCACGGCGCCGTGCACGTCGCACTGCCACGTGTCGGCGAAGAGACCGGGAGCCCTGACCCGGCCACCGCACTTCGGGCAACTGGGTTCGCCCCTCATAGCGTTCAACGGTCCTCCGCGGCCGTCGCCGCGTCAAGGAGCGATCACCCGTCGGAGTGCGGACGACCTGGGAAATTTAGATGTAACTTGCATTTATTAGCCTGTCTAACTTATTGTGTGTAGACATCAAGCAACCGGCACCCGGCGAGAGCAGTGAGGGAGAGGGCATGCGAAGCAGCAACAGCGGCCCGACAGGGGACGATCCGTTGAACGAGGTCTCGGGCGCGGACTCGGACTCAGGCTCGGCGAGCATCCTGCGCCAGCCCGGTGCCGTCTGGGCCACGGCCGGCGCCTCCGTCGTCGCCTTCATGGGCATCGGCCTGGTCGACCCGATCCTGCCGTCGATCGCCAAGGGGCTTCAGGCCACGCCGAGTCAGGTCTCGCTCCTGTTCACCTCGTACTTCCTGATCACCGCGGTCGCGATGCTGGTGACGGGCTTCGTGTCGAGCCGGATCGGCGGCAAGAAGACGCTGCTCGCCGGGCTCGCGCTCGTCGTGGTCTTCGCCGCCCTGTCGGGCACCTCCGGCTCGGTCGGCGAGCTCGTCGGCTTCCGGGCCGGCTGGGGCCTGGGCAACGCGCTGTTCGTGTCGACCTCGCTCGCCGTGATCGTCGGCGCGGCGGCGGGCGGCTCCTCCGCGGCGATCCTCCTTTACGAGTCGGCGCTCGGCCTCGGCATGGCCTGCGGCCCGCTGGTGGGCGCGCTGCTCGGCGACGCCAGCTGGCGCTACCCGTTCTTCGGCACCGCCGCCCTGATGGCCATCGGGTTCATCGCGATCACCGCGTTCCTGAAGGAGCAGCCGAGGCCCGCGCGCAAGACCTCACTGCTCGACCCGATCAAGGCACTCGGTCACGGCGGCCTCGCCTCGGCGGCGGCCTCGGCGTTCTTCTACAACTACGCCTTCTTCACGGTCCTGGCGTTCACGCCGTTCGTCCTGAACATGTCGCCGTACCGGTCGGGCGCCGTCTTCTTCGCCTGGGGCGTGCTGCTCGCGGTGTTCTCGGTGCTCGTCGCGCCGCGGCTGCAGAAGCGGTTCGGCTCGCTCAAGGTGCTCGGCGGCTCGCTGCTGCTGCTCGCGGTCGACCTGCTCGTGCTCGGATACGGCAACCACACGGCGGCCGTGGTCGGCACGGTCGTCTCGGGCGCCTTCATCGGCCTCAACAACACCGTCTACACGGAGCTCGCACTGGGCGTCTCGGACGCGCCGCGGCCGGTGGCCAGCGCCGGCTACAACTTCGTGCGCTGGTTCGCCGCCGCCGCCGCGCCGTTCCTCGCGCCGAAGATCGAGGAGTGGACGAACATCCACATCCCGTTCGTGGTCGCGGCCGTGGCGGCCGTCGTCGGCGCGGGGATCGTCTGGGCGCGGCGCACCTCGCTGCGGCACGAGGCCGAGGAGCTCGAACCCAGGCACCGTACGGAGGACGGGGTGGCGGTCTTCGCCAACTAGCCCTTCCCGTACGGGAGTTCAGTCATCCAGGGAGACGGACCTGCGCAGCGGATCGCGCAGGTCCGTTCCGTGCGCCAGCCACTTCTCCTGCAGGGCCGCCCCGCCGTGCACCCGCTTCCACGCCGCCTCGTTGGGCGTCATCGGGAGCAGCGGCAGGAAGCGGACCGGCTCCATCGGCTCGTCCAGGTCCAGGTCCTCGACCAGGCCGCCCGGCTCGGCGACCAGGACCGAGGTGAACTGCGCGCCGGGCCACAGCGGTTCGCCCACGTCGAGCGAGGCGCCCGGGGTCACGATCAGCCCCTCGACCTGCGGCGAGGCGGCGAGCACGGCGAGGGGCCTGAGGGCCTTGTCGGTGTCGGCGACGCCCGCGCGTACCGACAGGACCAGCTCGGCGCGCGGGCCGCGGGTCTGGTCCGCGACCACAGCCGTCGGGTCGGCCATCGGAGCCGCCGCCATGCCGAGTGTGGCGTATCGCACGATGTCGCCGTCGACGAAGCGCAGCACCTCGATGCGGTCCGTGCCGAGGAACGTCACGGCCGCGCGGGCGTCCGGTTCGCCGAGGGCGCTGCGCAGGCGGGCTTCGACGAGAGCGAGAACATCAGCCATGCCGCGAGCATAGAACTCGTAGAGAACCGGCAAAGCCGCGGCTTGACACTTCGGTCGGCTGATAGTCTTGGCCGCTGGCCAGGGCAGCACGTGGACCGACCGCTCAAGCGGCGTTCCCAGGCCCGGCGTTGGGACATCCCCCACGGGGGACCGGCCGGAGGAGGTGGGGCTGAAATGGATCGAAGTCGACCGTGCAGTACCACCCGCTCTTCCGCCAGGTAGCAGCGCCCAGCGACCGAGGCTTTCCGTACCCGTGCATACGCCGGGTAAACCGCGAAGTTCACGGCAACCTCATCTCGCGCTCGGCGGACGCTCCCCGGAAGGGCATTTCGTCCCCGCTTGATCTGAGCTTGATCTGTGTCAGAGCGAAGGCCGCCACCGCGTCGGACCGGTGCCGCCCGCTTTGCGGACGTGACCTTTGAGCCGTACGTCCCCATTCCGGGCAGTTCCATCCCGCGCGCCGGCCGCGCCGCGAAGGAGCCTGCCATGTCGATGATCCGTGACCTCCGTGCCGCCGTCCGCCCCCAGCTGCGCAAGGACGCCGCGCCCGGCAGCCCGTACGAGACGACTCGCGATGCCGCAGCGGCGAGCGCCGTCGTGGACTGCGCCGTGTACCGCGACGGGCGGCGCGTGCCGCACGAGGGGCCGCTCGGCCCCGGTGACGCGATGGGGCAGGTGCGCCGGGACGGCGGCTTCGCGTGGATCGGCCTGCACGAGCCGACCGAGGCCGAATTCTCCGGTATCGCCGCCCAGTTCGGGCTGCACCCGCTGGCCGTCGAGGACGCCGTGCACGCCCACCAGCGCCCCAAGCTGGAGCGGTACGACGACACCCTGTTCACCGTCTTCAAGACCATCCACTACGTCGAGCACGCCGAGCTCACCGCGACCAGCGAGGTCGTCGAGACCGGCGAGGTGATGTGCTTCACCGGGCGGGACTTCTTCATCACCGTGCGGCACGGCGGCCAGGGCTCGCTGCGCAACCTCCGGCACCGCCTCCAGGACGACCCGGAGCTGCTCGCCAAAGGGCCCTCGGCCGTGCTGCACGCCATCGCGGACCATGTCGTCGACGGGTACATCGCGGTCGCGGACGCCGTGCAGGACGACATCGACGAGGTCGAGATCGACGTCTTCTCACAGTCCGGCAAGGGCAGCCCGCGCGGTGCGGACGCCGGCCGGATCTACCAACTCAAGCGCGAGGTACTGGAGTTCAAGCGCGCCGCCGCCCCGCTCCTGCGCCCCATGCAGCTGCTCAGCGAGCGGCCGATGCGGCTTGTCGACCCGGACATCCAGAAGTACTTCCGGGACGTCGCCGACCACCTCGCGCGCGTGCAGGAACAGGTCGTCGGCTTCGACGAGCTGCTCAACTCGATCCTGCAGGCCAACCTCGCGCAGGCGACCGTCGCGCAGAACGAGGACATGCGCAAGATCACCTCGTGGGCGGCCATCGTCGCCGTGCCCACGATGATCTGCGGGGTGTACGGCATGAACTTCGAGCACATGCCGGAGCTGAAGTGGGAGTACGGCTACCCGACGGTGATGGCCGCCATCGGCGTCGTCTGCTTCGCGATCCACCGCACCCTCAAGCGCAACGGCTGGCTGTAGCTAAGCTGCACGCATGTCTGCCGATTCGTCTGCCGATTCGCTTCTCGACCAGGCCCTCGCCGAGGAGGCCACGAAGAAGTCCGGCCTGATCTGGGTACGCGGCTCCGAGCCCGCCCGCGCCCTGTGGCACGTATGGCACGAGGGCGCGGCGCACGTCGTCGGCGACGGCCCCGGCGAGCAGCCGCTGCCCGGCATCGTCGACGGGGCGCAGGCCGAGGTGACGGTGCGCAGCAAGGACAAGGGCGGCCGGCTCGTCGTCTGGACCGCGCGGGCCGTCGAGTTGACGCCGCGCTCACCCGAGTGGGAGGCGGCGGTCGCCGAGCTCAAGGGCAAGCGGCTGAACGCGCCGGACGCGGAGGCGATGACGGAGCGGTGGGCGCGGGAGTGCAGGGTGCTGCGGCTGCAGCCCCAGGGCGTGGACACGGGGATGCCGGACGGGTCCCTGGCCTCGGCGCCGTTGCCTACGCCGGCGACTACCCGGGAGCCGATTCCGGGGGCGTTGCCACGGATACTGTTCCGGCGGCGGAAGTAGGGGGTCGGGGTTCCGTCGGGGTCCCCGCACCGTCGACTGGGGCGCCGTCGATCGCCCTGCGGGCTCGTCCTCAAGCGCCGGACGGGCTGGTTTTGATCCCCTCCCCGCCCCTTCCCGGCTGTGCCCGATATGCGGCTGCCGCCGCGTGGCTGCCGTCGGCACGGGGGCCAGCCCCCGGACCCCCGCTCCTCAAACGCCGTAGGGGCTGGATTTAGCCCCGCCAGGGGCTGGTGCTGTTAGGGGCGCGGGGAACTGCGCGACCAGCCACGACGGCGCGGCAGCCGAAAAGACGGCCGGGGTACGGGGCGAAGCCCCGAGGGTCAAGACTGGTCAGCCTCCGCCGCCAGCGCCCCCCGCAGCCACTCGTGGGCCGTTCCCGGGTTGGGCTCCGCGGGGCCCGTCAGGTCGGTGACCAGCTGCCAGTACCGGTCGATGCGAGGGTCCTCCGCCAGGACGGCGCTGAGCCCGCGCCGGAACTGCGGACTGTCCCGCACCCCCGCCGCAGCGGCGTACGCGGCCACGAAACCGTCCAACTCCTCGCCCGCGTACGGCGGTCGGCCCGACCGCAGGGCGGGCGCCGCCAGTGCGAAGGCCTCGGCGAGCGCGGTGTAGAGCACGGCCGGCCGGTACCCGTCGGCGGTGCGGTGGGCGGCCGGCTGGCAGTCGTCCCGCACCGCGTTCCCCGGGCAGGGGCCCGACACGAAGGCGTGCAGCCGGGCGAAGGCGAGGACCTGGTGCGGCGCCGGGTCGTCGGGCAGCTGTGGAACCGCCTGCTCGACCACCGCCGCCCGCACCCCCGCCGGAAGCCGCGGCGGCAGCCAGCCCCGCCAGAACCGGGCGAGCGCGTCCGTGCTCGGCGGCATCGTGACCGCACCGACGAGCCGCAGCCGCTCGGCGCGCTCCTCGGCCGGGCACTCGTGCAGCAGCCGCAGCGCCGCCTCCCGCCAGCGCAGCGCCGCCAGCTGTGAGCCGATGCCGCGCAGCCGGTCCGCGACGACGTCCTCCAGAGCACCGCCGACCCCGTCCGCGCCCTCCGCCTCCAGGACCCGCCCGACGTCCGGCACCGGCAGGTCGAGGGTGCGCAGCGCGCGGATCGTACGGAGCCGGTCGAGCGCGTCCGAGCCGTACCGCCGGTGGCCGCCGGTGCTGCGCGCGGCCTCGGGCAGCAGTCCGCGGTCGGAGTAGAAGCGCACGGTCTTGACGGTGACGCCGGCCTGCTCGGCGAGCTCCCCGATGCTCCACAGGCCGTCCGGCGACAGGGCTTGCGACACGGCTTGAACCTCCCTCAGGGGGAGTTCCTACGGTACCGGCGAGCACAGCGAGGTCGGCAACGGGAAGAAACGGGAAGAGGAGACGACGATGACGATGACGGCATTCGTCCTGGTTCCGGGCGCGCACACCGGCGGCTGGGTGTGGCGGGAGGTCGCAGAGCGGCTGCGCGCGGCCGGGGCCGAGGCGCACCCGGTGACGCTCACGGGGATGCGGGACAGCGAAGCAGAGCCCCAACAGCCGGTCCTGGAAGAGGAGTTCGGGCGGGTGGACCTCGGCACGCACGTCGACGACGTGGTCCGCCGCATCGACCGGCTGCCCGCCGCCGCGGAGGTCGTCCTCGTCGGCCACTGCTACGGCATCCACCCGGTCCTGGAGGCGGCGGCCCGCCGTACGGACCGGATCGCGCGGATCGTGTACGTGGACACGGCCCCGGCGCAGGACGGCGACCCGGCCCTCGCGCTGATCCCCGACCGGGAGGTGCGCGAACGGCTGGCCGCCCCCGAAGGGCCCGCACAAGCCGCCGCGTACGTCCCGCCCCCGGGCCGGGAGCGCTGGCCGCTCTGGGGCAGCCTCGACGACGTGCCCGACGCGGCCCTCGACCAACTGGCGGCCCGCGCCGCGCCCCAGCCGACCGGCACCCTGACCCGGCCGCTGCGCATCCCGCCCGAGGTGGCCGCGCTGCCCTCGACCGGGGTGCTGTGCACGGCGAACGGCTCGACCCTCGCCGTACTGCGGAGCATCGTCGGCCTCGGTGAGCCGCGGCTGCTCGGGCTGACCGAGCCGCAGGTGCGGTTCCTCGAACTGGCCGCGGGCCACTGGCCGATGCTGTCCGCGCCCGAGGAGCTGGCCGCGCTGCTGCTGCGCGCGGCGGCCGGCGAGGGCGAGCGGCTCGCGGCGCCGAGCGGGCCGCCCCAGCACCTGCGGCCGTTCCTCCTCGACGTGCCCGAGCGCCCGCGCGAGCGCGTGGGCCGGGTCGACCTGTACGCGCCGGATGACGCGACCCCCCGGACGCCCCGCCCCGCCGTCCTGCTCGTGCACGGCGGCCCGGTGCCCGCCGACGCCCGGCCGACGCCCCGCGACTGGCCGGGCTACCGGGGCTACGCCGACCACCTCGCCGGGCAAGGCGTGTTCGCGGCGACCGTCGACCACCGGATGCACGACGTGGCCGACTGCCCGCGCGCCGCCGACGACGTGGCCGCCGCGGTCGAGCTCGTACGCGCCGATCCCCGGGTGGACGCGGACCGGGTCGCGCTGTGGTTCTTCTCCGGCGGCGGGCTGCTCTCCGCGGACTGGCTGGCGACCCCGCCGCCCTGGCTGCGCTGCGTGGCGGCGACGTACCCGATCCTGGCGCCGCTGCCGAGCTGGGGGCTCGGCGACTCCCGGTTCCGCCCGGACGAGGCGGTGCGCAAGGCGGGCGAGCTGCCGTTCGTGCTGACCAGGGTGGGGCTCGAACTCCCGGAGATCGCGGCCACGGTGGAGACGTTCCTGACCGCCGCGCGCGCGTGCTCGGCCCGCGTCGAGGTGGTCGACCTGCCGGACGGGCACCACGGCTTCGAGACCATCGACCACACGGAACAGGCACGTACGGCGGTACGGGACGCGGCAGCCCGCGTACGCGCGTATGTGCAGGCCTGAGGCGCGCGCTCAGGACGTGGGCAGCTGCTTGCCGTAGTCCACGACCTGCCGGGCGTCGGGCTTGCTGAACTCGAAGTCCGTTTCCCAGTCCGTCAGCCGGAGCGTGCCGGCCCCGCCGGCGCGCTCCAGGCGCAGCGGGTACGCAGTCCCTTCGAGGGAGACGTGCAGGGTGCCGCCCGCGCCCTTGTCCCCGCTGACCTCGATGGTGCGCTTGCCGTCGGCGGAGCCGCGCGCGCCCGTGGACAGCTTGCCGTGCAGCGTGAGCAGTCCGTCGAGCAGCAGCTCCTTGTCGGTGAACCCGCTGAGCTGCTTGTACGCGGGGTCGCCCTCGGGCACCTTCACGTACTTGCCGTCGAGCTTGTCCGCCGCCAGCTCGTCCGCCGAGTCCGGCTGCTGCTCGCCGCGGCCGCCCTGCGAGCTGTCGCCCTGCGAGGCCCAGAAGTCGGCGTCGGCCTTCAGGAAGAGCTGCCCGTCCACCCGCAGCAGTTCGAACGTCCGGTTCTTGAACCGGACTTCACCGCTGCCGCCGTCCTCGGTCAGCTTCATGTCGAGCTTGTACGTGGCGCCCTTGCTGACCACCGAACCGGCCAGGCGCACCGAGTCCGCGCCCTTGGCCGCGGTCTCCGCCTTGCGCTGGATCTTCGCGGCGGAGAGCTTGCCGACGCCGTTGGTCCCGGCGTCCGGGTCCTTCTCGGCGCCGCAGCCCACGAGCCCCGTCGTCCCCACGACCAGCCCGGCGCACAGGGCGCCGACGGATGCGATGCGGCGGGCTCGGCCCAGAGAGCTGGAGGTCACGTGCGGAGCTGCCTCTCGTAGGGGGGTCGGAGGGACAGTAGGGCAGCGTACCCGTGCTCCGGGCGCTGTCCCGCAGAGAGCCTTATGGACCGCGCACCAGGGCGTATCCGACCGGGACGGGCTAGCCTGAAGCCCGCAAAGCATCAGATGTGCGTACGAAATGCGACATGAAAGCTCAAAGTCGGAAGGAGGCGGACCGTGTCGGCTCCCTCCCGGATCTTCGTCTCCCATCTGTCCGGCGTCGCCGTCTTCGACCCGAACGGCGACCAGGTGGGCCGCGTCCGCGACCTCGTGGCGATGCTCCGCGTCGGCCGCCGCCCGCCGCGCCTGCTCGGCCTGGTCGTCGAACTCTCCACCCGGCGCCGCATCTTCCTGCCCATGACCCGGGTCACCGGCATCGAGTCCGGCCAGGTCATCACGACCGGCGTGCTCAACGTCCGGCGCTTCGAGCAGCGCCCCACCGAGCGCCTCGTCCTCGGTGAGCTCCTCGACCGCCGCGTCACCCTCGTCGACACCGGCGAGGAGGTCACCGTCCTCGACGTCGCCGTGCAGCAGCTTCCGGCCCGCCGCGACTGGGAGATCGACCGGGTCTTCGTACGCAAGGGGAAGGGCGGGGCGCTGCGGCGCAAGGGGGAGGCGGTGACCGTGGAGTGGTCGGCCGTCACCGGGTTCTCCCTGGAGGAGCACGGCCAGGGCGCCGAGTCCCTGCTCGCCTCGTTCGAGCAGCTGCGCCCCGCCGACCTCGCCAACGTCCTGCACCACTTCTCCGCGAAGCGCCGGGCCGAGGTGGCGGCCGCCCTCGACGACGACCGGCTCGCCGACGTACTGGAGGAGCTGCCCGAGGACGACCAGATCGAGATCCTCGGCAAGCTGCAGGAGGAGCGCGCCGCCGACGTCCTGGAGGCGATGGACCCGGACGACGCCGCCGACCTGCTCGCCGAGCTGCCCGAGGAGGACCAGGAGCGCCTGCTCGGCCTGATGGAGCCGGACGACGCGGCGGACATGCGCCGCCTGATGCAGTACGAGGAGCGCACGGCCGGCGGCATGATGACGACCGAGCCGATCGTGCTCCAGCCCGACGCGACGGTCGCCGACGCCCTCGCCCGCGTCCGCCAGCAGGACCTCTCCCCCGCGCTCGCCGCCCAGGTCTACGTCTGCCGCCCGCCCGACCAGACGCCCACCGGCAAGTACCTGGGCCTGGTGCACTTCCAACGGCTGCTCCGCGACCCGCCGTTCACCCTGGTCGGCACGGTCATCGACCAGGACCTGCAGAGCCTGCGCCCGGACACCCCGCTGCCTGCGGTCACCAGCTTCTTCGCCACGTACGACATGGTCGCGGCGCCCGTCGTCGACGAGAGCGGCTCGCTGCTCGGCGCCGTCACCGTCGACGACGTACTGGACCATCTGCTGCCCGACGACTGGCGCGAGACCGAGTTCCATCTGGCCGGGGAGGTGAACGACGGTGGTGAGTGACCGCGACCGGGAACGCGAACGCGAGCTGGCCAGAGCCGAACAGGCCCGGCCGCGCATCCGCCTGGACCAGCCCCGCCCGCCCCGCCGCAAGCTGCTGCCCGAGTACGACCCGGAGGCGTTCGGCCGGCTCTCCGAGAAGATCGCCCGCTTCCTCGGCACCGGCCGGTTCATCGTCTGGATGACGGTCCTGATCATCGTGTGGGTGCTGTGGAACGTGGCGGGGCCCGACCGGTGGCGCTTCGACGAGTACCCGTTCATCTTCCTGACCCTGATGCTCTCCCTGCAGGCCTCGTACGCGGCGCCGCTGATCCTGCTCGCGCAGAACCGGCAGGACGACCGGGACCGGGTCAACCTGGAGCAGGACCGCAAGCAGAACGAGCGCTCCATGTCGGACACCGAGTACCTGACCCGCGAGATCGCCGCGCTGCGGATGGGCCTCGGCGAGGTGGCGACCCGGGACTGGATCCGCTCGGAACTCCAGGACCTGGTCAAGGACATGGACGAACGGTTCGACGCGGTGCCGGCCGAGACGGCCGGGCGGGGGCCCTTCGCGCGTGACGAAGGCGACCGCAGATAGGGCTCCCAGCCCCTCACCCCGTCGCCGTACCATTCCCGTATGGCTACCGACACGTATCCGACCGAAGAGGCGATCCGCGAGGCCCTCTCCACGGTCAACGACCCCGAGATCAACCGGCCGATCACCGAGCTCGGCATGGTCAAATCGGTCGACATCGGAGCCGACGGAGCGGTGGCCGTCACCGTCTATCTCACGGTCTCCGGCTGCCCGATGCGCGACACGATCACGACCCGGGTGACCGAGGCGGTCTCCGCCGTCGAGGGCGTCACGTCCGTGGACGTCACGCTCGACGTGATGAGCGACGAGCAGCGCCGCGAGCTCGCCGAGGCCCTGCGCGGCGGCACCGCCGAGCGCGAGGTCCCCTTCGCCAAGCCCGGCTCCCTGACCCGGGTGTACGCGGTGGCGTCCGGCAAGGGCGGCGTCGGCAAGTCCTCGGTGACGGTGAACCTGGCGGCGGCGATGGCCGCGGACGGCCTGAAGGTCGGCGTCGTCGACGCGGACATCTACGGCCACAGCGTGCCCCGCATGCTCGGCGCGGACGGCAGCCCCACCCAGGTCGAGAACATGATCATGCCGCCCGCGGCGCACGGCGTGAAGGTCATCTCCATCGGGATGTTCACCCCGGGCAACGCCCCGGTCGTCTGGCGCGGCCCGATGCTCCACCGCGCCCTGCAGCAGTTCCTCGCCGACGTGTACTGGGGCGACCTGGACGTCCTCCTGCTCGACCTGCCGCCGGGCACGGGCGACATCGCGATCTCGGTGGCCCAGCTGGTGCCGAACGCCGAGATCCTCGTCGTGACCACCCCGCAACAGGCCGCGGCCGAGGTCGCCGAGCGGGCCGGCTCCATCGCCGTGCAGACCCACCAGAAGATCGTCGGCGTCGTCGAGAACATGTCGGGCCTGCCCTGCCCGCACTGCGACGAGATGGTCGACGTCTTCGGCACGGGCGGCGGCGAGCGCGTCGCCGAGGGCCTCACGAAGACCACCGGCACGCAGGTGCCCGTCCTCGGCTCCATCCCGATCGACGTCCGCCTGCGCGAGGGCGGCGACGAGGGCAAGCCCGTCGTCCTCTCCGACCCGGACTCCCCCGCGGGCTCCGCGCTGCGCGCCATCGCGGGCAAGCTGGGCGGCCGCCAGCGCGGCCTGTCGGGCATGACGCTCGGCCTCACCCCGAAGAACAAGTTCTGAGCACTGCTCCACCCGTACG
The DNA here is from genome assembly GCF_029968035.1 of Streptomyces cavernicola. Classification (GTDB taxonomy): domain Bacteria; phylum Actinomycetota; class Actinomycetes; order Streptomycetales; family Streptomycetaceae; genus Streptomyces; species Streptomyces cavernicola. The sequence goes on from NZ_JASCIQ010000036.1 coordinate 76,922, forward strand.
CGGAAGGGGGCGCCGTCATCTGCTGACGGCGCCCCCCTTCCGCGTATCCGCGGCGTATCGACCGCCTACTGCCCGTCGTACGCCGCGATGTCCTTGACCACCGAGAAGCCCAGGCCGTACGCGCTCATACCGCGGCCGTACGCGCCTAGGTGGGCGCCACTCTGCGTGGAGCCGGCGAGGACCCAGCCGAACTCGGACTCGCGGTAGTGGAACGGCGTGGGCACGCCGTCCACCGGGAGCGTCAGCGTCGTCCAGGGCTCGCTCGCGAGGTCGTCGGCGAGCACCCAGGCGGTCTCGGTCTGCTGTTCCAGCCAGTCGTCGCGCAGCGAGTGGTCCATCTGCTGCGGCCAGGTGCGGGTGAGCAGGCCGACGCCCGCGAGCCAGGCCGCCGAGGACATCGACGTGGCCTCCAGGACGCCGGTGCCGTCGCCGCTGCGGCGGTTCGGGTTGGACGCCACGGTCACCACGACCGCGAACCGTTCCTTGGCGGACTCCTCCGCCCGCGGCGAGGGCCCGTCGCCGTGGCCGATCGATCCGTGCTCGACCGTGCCGTCCGCGCCCGCCCCGACCTGCATCAGCCAGCGCGGGCCCGTGAATGCCTCGTCGAGGCCGTACCACGGGAACGACGCCAGCAAGTAGCCGTCGACCGCGCGCGCCCCTGTGTGACTCGTCGTCTCCATGTACCCGGCCGCCTCCTCGTTCTCTGCCGGTCCGGAGCGGCCCGCCCCCCTTCGGGCGTCCTCAGTCCGGACAACAACAGAGCAGAATAGCCACCTCGGTCACCCGAGTCGGATTTCGCCCGGGGTGCGCGGGTCGCGAAGCGGCGTACGCGCCGGGCGCATTGTCCCGGTCGTGCCCGGTCAGGTGGCGTCGGAGTCGAACGGCGGGCGCTCGTCCTTGTCCAGGGACTGCGGCTTCTTCTCCAGGTCGGCGCCGCCGCCCTTGGTCAGGCTCGGGCCGGATCCGGCGGAGCCCGTGCCGCTCACCGACTCGCTCTCGTGGCCGTTGACGGCGTCCGAGACCTCGGCCATCTCCTTGCGGAGGTCCAAGCCGTTGCGGATCTCCTTGATCCCCAGCTCGTCGTTGTCCAGCTGCTTGCGGATGAACGTCTTGGGGTTGAGGTCCTCGAACTCGAAGTCCTTGAACTCCGGGCCGAGCTCCTCGCGGATGTCCCGCTTGGCGCTGTCCGAGAAGTCGCGGATCTTACGGATGAAGCCGGAGACGTCCTGGATGACCTTCGGCAACTTGTCCGGGCCGAAGATGAGCACGGCAAGGACCACGAGCGCCACCAGCTCAAGTGCGCCTATGTCATTGAACACCTTGCAGCTCCTTGCGATGTCCGCGGCCCGGGTCTGGGCGGCCCGGGACAGGAGGGACGGAATCCGGGGTACGGGCCCCACCACGGTACCCGGCGATCCTGTACTGCCGGTACTGTCCCGGGGCGGTTCAGTGGCCGTGGGACGAGCGCGGGGTGACGCCTCGGCCCGCCCCGGACCCGTGGCTCGGGGCTTGCGGCCCGTCCCCGCCCCGACCACGTCGTCGGGTCAGCCGCCGGCCGCGCCCAGTTCCAGGGACAGCTTCCGTTCCTCGCCGCCGCGTTCCAGGGTCAGCTGCAGCCGGTCGCCGGGGCGGTGGGCGCGGATCTTGACGATCAACTCCTCGCCGGAGTGCACCCGTTGGCCGTCCACCTCGGTGATCACGTCGCCCGGTTCGATGCCCGCCCTGTCGCCCGGCCCGCCCGGGATGACCGCGGGTCCGCCGTCGCCGCCCTCCTTGGCGACCCGGGCGCCGTCGCCGGTGTACCGGGTGTCCAGGGTGACCTCGATCACCGGGTGGGTGGCCTTGCCGGTATTGATCAGCTCCTCGGCGACGCGCTTGGCCTGGTTGATGGGGATCGCGAAGCCGAGCCCGATCGAGCCTGCCTGCCCGCCGTCGAGCTCCGAGCCGCTGCCCGCCGAGCGGATCGCGCTGTTGATGCCGATCACGCGGGCCTTGTGGTCGACCAGCGGGCCGCCCGAGTTGCCCGGGTTGATCGGGGCGTCGGTCTGCAGCGCGTCCACGTACGAGACGTCGCTGCCGTCGCCCTCCTCGCCGCCCGCGGTGATCGGCCGCTCCTTGGCGCTGATGATCCCGGAGGTCACCGTGTTGGACAGGTCGAAGGGCGCGCCGATGGCCACCACCGGGTCGCCGACCTGCACGTTGTCGGAGTTGCCGAGGGGAAGCGGCTTGAGCCCGCTCACCCCGGACACCTTGACCACCGCAAGGTCGTAGCCGGAGTCCCGGCCGACCACTCGCCCCTTGGCGACCTCGCCGCCGCTGAACGTCACCGACACCTCGCCGTCGTCGCCCGCGGGCTCCACGACGTGGTTGTTGGTGAGGATGTGGCCCTGGTCGTCGAGCACGAAGCCGGTGCCGGTGCCCTGCGCGCTGTCACCGCTGACGTGCAGCGTGACGACGCTGGGCAGCGCACTCGCGGCGATCCCGGCGACGCTCTCCGGCGCCCGCTCCCGGGCCCCCGCGTCGGCCTGCGGGAGTTCGACGGTGCTGATGCCGCCGTGCCGTTCCATGTACGCGCCGATGCCGCCGCCCACGCCGCCTGCGACGAGGGCGAGCACGAGCGCGGCCGCGAACAGCCGCCCCCGCCTCGGCCCCTTCGCGGGCGCGGGCGCGTCGGTCATCAGCAGCGGCTGCTGAGCCTGCGGCGCCCGCCACGGGTCGTACTGCTGCCACTGCCCGACGCTCAACGGCGGCGGCTGGTTCTGGTGCTGGTTCTGCGGCTGCGGCTGGGTTCCGTGCGGCGGGGTGGTCTGGTGCACCGCGGCCGGGTGCGGGGTGCCGTTGGCCGGGGTGCCGTGCGCGGGCGTCGCGGAGGCGGAGGCGGGGGCGGCCGTCGCGGGCGCGCTCTGCGTGGGCGGCACGGCGTACGCGGGTACGGAGGTGCCTTGCGGGGGCGTGCCCTGCGGGGGCGTGGCCTGCGTGGGCGTGGCCTGCGTGGGCTGAACTGCCGTTCCGTGCGCGGGAGTCGGCACCGGGCGCTGTACGGGCGGCGCGGGGGCCCAGGGGCCGGGTTCGCCGTAGGGCGGCGTGCCGTACGGGTCGGGGTCGTGCAGCGGCTTGGGCCGTGCGGGCGCGGCTTCGGCCTGCTCCCGCCGGTCGGCGGCCCCGCCGTTCTTGCCGCCCTTGGCTATCGTGACGCCGCTCTTCGCCTTCGGTGCGGCAGGCTCAGCCGACTCGGGATCAGCCGAACCGGCTTCCCCGGAAGGGGAGTCGGCGGGCGCGACCGCATCGCTGGGGCCGCCGTGATCCTCGGATATGCCGTGCCCCTCAGGCGCACCGCGGTCTTCGGATATCTCGCCTGTCTCGCCCGTCTCGCCGCCGGAGGCGCGCTCACGGTCGGCGGACGCGGGTGCGGCCGGGCGGCTCCACCACTTCGCCTTCGGTCCGGTGGGCTTGCCCTCGTCCATGCTCTCCCCACACCTGGTCCGCGGCAGGGCCCGCGGGCAGCCACGCGGCGGTCCGCCGCTCGATCAGATTCCTCGTGTCCGCGCACCCGCTCGGGCAGCGCGAACACCGAGGATTCAACCAGGTTCGCGAACCGTCGTGCAGGCGACCGCCTCAGTGGCGGGACGAGAGTGCCGTCCCGGAGCCGGGCGCGGCCGGGGGCAGCGCCGTCGACGCCGTGGACTGCTTGCGCTCGTCCGCCGCGGAACCGGACCGTTCCTCCTGGCCCGAGGCCTCCTGCTGCTTCGTGTTCGACTTGGCCGGGTACTGCGGGAACCCGGAAGCCGGACGACGTATCAGCGGGGAGAGGGCCGAGGAGCCGGTGAGTATCGGCGATGCCATCCAGTCCTGCAGGGCGCGTGGCCGGTGCGGCGCGAGCGGCACTCCCGGCACCTGCGGCGCCGCCACTCCGGTGGCGCTCATCGGCGCCGCGAACGCCCCGGGTCTGCTGCCCTGCTGCGCCCCGGCGGGATGACTGCCGCGCCGCCGCTGCCCCTCGCGTGCACTGTTGCCGTTCGTCCCTTGCGTACGCAGGGGGCTGGCCTTGGAGCCGCGGGCGTCCGCCGACGTGTCGGCCGGGGCCGGCACGCCCGTGGAGACGCCGCCGAGCGCGATCGCCGCGAGCGAGACGGCGCCCGCCGCCGCGAAGGCGAACCGGCGCCCACGCGAGGCCGCCGACCGCTCCTGCAGCGAACGCCCCACGTCATGGATCCGGAAGCCGCGCTCCTGCGAGCCGTCGGACAACGGGCCGTCCGTGAGCGGCTCGGACAGCGGGTCGGCCAACGCCCCGTCGGGCAGCGGCCGGGCGGCGAAGGCGCCGTCCGCGCGCATGTCGAAGAGCGGGCCGGTGACGGGGCCGCCGAAGTCGCCGCGGTCGCCGTCACCGCCCGCGGGTAGTCCCTGCAGGCGGGCCAGGAAGGATTCGGAGGGCGGTGGGGGCGCCGTGGAGGCGAAGTACGACTTCAGGCTGCGCTGGGCGTCGGCCTCCGCCTTGCACTTGGGGCAGGTCGCGAGGTGCGCCAGGACGCGCTCGCGGCTGTCGTGCCCCAACTCGCCGTCCACCAGAGCGGCAAGCCGGTCTCCCAGATGCTGCTCGGAGAGGTGCCCCTCGGCCGGGTTTCGCCGTGATCCGCTCACGCCGTCGCGCCCCCTCCTCCCAGCACGGGCACACCGGTGACCGCGAGCGAACGGCGCTCCGCGCGGGCCTCGGGCGACCGGTGCTTGAGGGCCTTGCGGAGCTGGGAGCGGCCGCGGTGGATCCGGCTGCGGACCGTGCCGAGCTTCACGCCGAGGGTGGCGGCGATCTCCTCGTACGAGAGTCCCTCGATGTCGCAGAGGACGACCGCGGCGCGGAACTCGGGCGCGAGGGTGTCGAGCGCCTGCTGGACGTCGGCGTCGAAGTGCGTGTCGTTGAAGACCTGTTGGGGCGAGGGCTCGCGGCTGGGCAGTCGCTCCGCGGCGTCGTCCCCGAGGGCGTCGAAGCGGATGCGCTGCTTGCGGCGGACCATGTCGAGGAAGAGGTTCGTGGTGATGCGGTGCAGCCAGCCCTCGAACGTGCCCGGCGTGTACGTCGAGAGGGAGCGGAAGACGCGGACGAAGACCTCCTGCGTGAGGTCCTCCGCGTCGTGCTGATTGCCGGTCAGGCGGTACGCCAGGCGGTACACCCGGCCGCTGTGGGTGCTGACGATCTCCTCCCAGGTGGGCGGAGTCCACGCCTGCGAATCCGCTTCGGCGGCGAAGGTCGCGGTCTGCACGGAGTCGGCGGCGCGGGATCGGTCAGCTGTGTTGGTCACGGATTTCGGCCCGACCTCCGACCTGAGGAAACGACGCCGCAGTCGCGACATCCTTCCTCGGCCCTCGGCCGCAGCCGCACCTCCCCTGTCGGCTCTGGTGGTGTCCAGTGGAGCCCCTACCATAGCCACCTCGCCCGTTAGCTCCGGATAAGCGTTTTTACGTGAATTTGGAAGTCGGGCTGCGGTGTCCCGCGTTCCCCGACTTTCCTTTCCACTCCCTCTTAACGCCCGGTCCCATCTGCGGGTTCCCGGCCCCAACGGATACAGTCACCGGCAGGCCGAAGGCCGTCGACAACGGGGACAGGAGAGGGCGATTACCGGCAACCGTCAGCCGACCTTGGCGTTCGTGGACGCCTTTGTCGTCGAGGACGAAGCGCTGCACTGGGCCCGTGAGCGGGCTCGGGAGACGGGGCTTCGCCCGGTGTCGCCCGGCACCGGAACCGCGTTGCGGATGCTCGCCGCGGCCGCGGGCGCCAAGGCGGTCGCGGAGATCGGCACCGGAACCGGAGTTTCCGGTATCCACCTTCTCCACGGCATGCGCCCCGACGGCGTCCTCACCACGGTCGACCCCGAGCCGGAGCGGCAGCAGTTCGCCCGGCAGGCCTTCCGCGCCGCCGGCTTCGCCAGCAACCGCGCCCGTTTCATCCCCGGCCGGGCCCTCGACGTACTGCCGCGGCTCGCGGACAGCGGATACGACCTGGTGTTCTGCGACGGCGATCGCACGGAGTGCCTGGAGTACCTAGCTGAATCGTTGCGCCTGTTGCGGCCCGGCGGCCTCGTCTGCTTCGAGGGCGTCTTCGCGGACGGCCGTACGGTCGACTCGGGGCCGCAGCCCGCGGAGGTCGTGAAGCTGCGGGAGTTGTTGCGGGCGGTGCGGGAGAGCAGTGATCTTGTGCCGGCCGTGTTGCCGATGGGTGATGGGTTGCTCTGCGCGGTGAAGCGGTAGGGGTTTTGGGGGGCGGTCCGGTGCGGTCCGGTGCGGTGCGGGTCGGCCGTGCGTGCAGGTCGGACGTGGCTCGCTTTTGCGCAGTTCCCCGCGCCCCTGATCCAGGTCGTCCGGGGCTCGCTCGGCCCCGCCCCCACGTCGCCCGTGGCTCGGTTCGCGCAGTTCCCCGCGCCCCTGAGTTGGTTCCCCGGCGCCTCGAAGCGAGGTCGTCCGGGGGGCCGCCGCGCAGTTCCCCGCGCCCCTGATCAAGCCCCTGAGAAGGCCTCTTCGGGCCCCGGTACGACACTGCCCCGGCACGCTGTTAGTGTGCCGGGGCAGTTGAAAAGTGGTGAGCGCTTCCGCGTCAGCCGGCGACCTTCATGAGTTCGTCGCCGAGCGCTTTGGCCTCGTCCGGGGTCAGCTCGACCACGAGCCGACCGCCGCCTTCGAGCGGAACGCGCATGACGATGCCCCGCCCCTCCTTGGTCACCTCGAGCGGGCCGTCGCCCGTCCGCGGCTTCATGGCCGCCATGCTCGTTCCCCTTCCTGAAACCAGCTCATCGCAGCCGGCGGCCCCATGACAGGCGCTGTGTCACCGGCATCGAACACATTGCTTCCCAGCCATTATCCCGCATCGCAGGACCCGATGACCAACATCGGTAGGCATCGCTTGCGCAACGCACTTGCCCAAAACCACTCAATTCGGCGATGTGGCTGCGATACTGCGCCACCTCGCACGCCCTGCCACGCTCCGATTGTTTGACGCAGGTCACATGCCGGAGCACATGTCGGGCGCAGATGATCTCCGCCATGCTGTGCTTGGACGACACCGACCGATGGAGGGGACCGACATGGCCGACACCGTGCTCTACGAGGTGAGCGACGGGCTCGCGACGATCACGCTGAACCGCCCCGACGCGATGAACGCCATGAACACGGACGCCAAGGTCGCCCTCCGCGACGCGCTCCAGAAGGCCGCCGAGGACACCGCCGTACGGGCCGTGCTGCTCACCGCGACCGGCCGGGCGTTCTGCGTGGGCCAGGACCTCAAGGAGCACATCGGCAAGCTCGCCGAGGACCGCGAGGCGGGCACCAGCGGCACGATGAGCACGGTGCGCGAGCACTACAACCCGATCGTGCGCGCCCTGACCGGGATGCAGAAGCCGGTCGTCGCAGGCGTGAACGGCGTCGCCGCGGGCGCGGGCTTCGGCTTCGCGCTCGCCGCCGACTACCGCGTCGTCGCCGACACCGCTTCGTTCAACACGTCCTTCGCGGGCGTCGCCCTGACCGCCGACTCCGGGGTCTCCTGGACGCTGCCCCGCCTGATCGGCCAGAGCCGCGCCGCCGACCTGCTGCTCTTCCCGCGCAGCATCAAGGCGCAGGAGGCGTACGAGCTGGGCATCGCCAACAAGCTCGTGCCGGCCGACGAGCTCGCCGCCGAGGCGGAGCGCACCGCCCGCGCCCTGGCCGCCGGCCCGACCCTCGCGTACGCGGCGCTGAAGGAGTCCCTGGCGTACGGGGCCGGGCACTCGCTCGACGAGACGCTGGAGAAGGAGGACGAGCTGCAGGCCAAGGCGGGCTCGTCCGCGGACCACCACATCGCGGTGGAGGCGTTCATCGCCAAGGAGCAGCCGAAGTACCTGGGGCGCTGAGGCGTACGCGGGGTGGCCCGGCGGACTTACCCGCGCCGGGCCACGCAGTCCTTCAGGTGGTCGTCGACGAGGCCGCAGGCCTGCATCAGCGCGTACGCCGTCGTGGGGCCGACGAAGCGGAGGCCGCGCTTCTTCAACTCCTTGGAGAGCGCGGTCGATTCGGGCGTGATCGCGGCCACGTCGGAGATCGTGCGCGGCACCGGTCTGCCGGCCGCGTCCGGGGCGAACGACCAGATCAGCGCGTCCAGTTCGCCCGGCGACCAGTCGGCGAGGACCTTGGCGTTGGCGAGCGTCGCGGCGATCTTGGCGCGGTTGCGGATGATGCCCGGGTCGGCGAGCAGGCGCTCGGCGTCGGCGTCCGTGAACTCGGCGACCGCGGAGATCTTGAAGTCGGCGAAGGCGCGCCGGAAGCCTTCGCGGCGGCGCAGGATCGTGATCCAGGACAGGCCGGACTGGAAGGCCTCCAGGCAGAGGCGTTCGTACAACGCGTCGTCCCCGTGGACCGGGCGGCCCCACTCCTCGTCGTGGTACGCCACGTAGTCCTCGGTGGAGAGGGCCCAGGGGCAGCGCAGGGCGCCGTCGGGGCCCGGCAGGGCGGTGCCTTCGGTCATCGTCTCGGCTCCTCGGGGGCGTCCGGGGGCGTGCCCGGCTCGGTGGGCGGGGCCGGCAAGCCGGGCGGGGCCGGCGGGCTGTCCTGGACGGGCGGCGGACCCGCGCTGTCCTCCGGCTCCTCGACCAGGCCGCGGCCTGCGCCCGACGCCATGGCCTGGGCGCCCGCGAGGGAAGCCTCAAGCTCGGCGATCCGGGCGTCCCGCTCGGCGAGTTCGGCGCCGAGGCGGCTCAGGGCGTCGTCGACGTCCAGCATCCGGTAACCCCGCAGGGCCAGGGGGAGGCGGAGCGCCTCGACGTCGGCCCGGTGCACGGGGCGCGTCACCGGCAACGGGTCGGTGAGCCGCTCGGGCTCCGCATCGGGCAGCGCGGTGGACTCGCCGCCGCCCACGACGGCGAGCGTGACCGCGGCGACGACCACGACCAGCGCGATGAGCAGGAACCAGAACACGAACAACTCCCGGGTACGGGCCGCGCGCCGGTCCGGGCCGCCGGACGCGCGAAGAGTGCGGACTGACAGAGTTTGCGTACAGAGACGTTGCGCCCGCGAGGGGGCGAGTCCACGTCCGATCGTGCCATGCGCCACTGACAGTTAGGGTCGCAGGCGACCGATGCGAGGAGGAATCAAGGGGATGGGCAGCCCGCTACGGCTCGGACGGCGCGAATTCGGTGCGCACGAGCCAGTGATCATGGCGATCGTCAACAGGACCCCGGACTCCTTCTACGACCAGGGGGCCACGTTCCGCGACGAGCCGGCTCTGGCGCGCGTGGAGCAGGCCGTCGCCGAGGGCGCCGCGATCATCGACATCGGCGGGGTCAAGGCCGGTCCGGGCGAGGAGGTCACGGCCGTCGAGGAGGCCCGGCGCACGGTCGGCTTCGTGACCGAGGTCCGCCGCCGCTTCCCGGACGTGGTGATCAGCGTCGACACCTGGCGCCACGAGGTCGGCGAGGCGGTCTGCGAGGCGGGCGCGGATCTGCTCAACGACGCCTGGGGCGGCGTCGACCCGAAGCTGGCCGAGGTGGCGGCGCGGTACGGCGCGGGCCTGGTCTGCACGCACGCGGGCGGCGCCGAGCCGCGCACCCGCCCGCACCGGATCGCGTACGAGGACGTGATGGCGGACATCCTGCGGGTGACCGTCGGCCTGGCCGAGCGGGCGGTGGAGTTGGGGGTGCCGCGCGAGTCCGTGCTCATCGACCCGGGGCACGACTTCGGCAAGAACACCCGGCACTCCCTGGAGGCGACGCGACGGCTCGGGGAGATGGCGGCGACGGGCTGGCCGGTGCTCGTCTCCCTGTCCAACAAGGACTTCGTGGGCGAGACCCTGGACCGGCCGGTGAAGGAGCGGGTGCTCGGCACCCTGGCGACCACGGCGGTCTCCGCGTGGCTGGGCGCGCAGGTGTACCGGGTGCACGAAGTCGCCGAGACGCGCCAGGTGTTGGACATGGTCGCGACGATCGCGGGCCACCGGGAACCGGCGGTCGCGCGGCGCGGGCTGGCCTGAGCGCACACCCCGAGGACGTCAAAAGCCCCAGTACGCGCGCGCACTGGGGCTTTTCCCTGCCGTGCCCGAGGGCGCCGGAAGCTACCGCCCGACCTCCTTCGTCACCAGGGAGACCGCCTCGTCCACGTCGTCCGTGACGTGGAAGAGCATCAGGTCGTGCGGGGAGGCCTTGCCGCCGGCGATCACCGTGTCCCGGAGCCAGTCGACGAGGCCGTTCCAGTACTCCGTGCCGAACAGCACGATCGGGAAGCGGGTGACCTTGCGGGTCTGGACGAGGGTGAGCGCCTCGAAGAGCTCGTCCAGGGTGCCGAGCCCGCCGGGCAGCACCACGAACCCCTGCGCGTACTTCACGAACATCGTCTTGCGGACGAAGAAGTAGCGGAAGTTCACGCCGATGTCGACGTGCGGATTGAGGCCCTGCTCGAAGGGGAGCTCGATGCCGAGGCCGACGGAGACGCCCCTGGCCTCGCGCGCCCCCCGGTTGGCGGCCTCCATCGCGCCGGGGCCGCCACCGGTGATCACCGCGAAGCCGGCCTCGACGAGCGCGCCGCCGAGACGCACGCCCGCCTCGTACTCGGCGGAGCCCACCGGGGTGCGGGCCGAGCCGAACACGCTGATCGCGGGCGGGAGTTCGGCGAGCGCGCCGAAGCCCTCGACGAACTCCGACTGGATGCGCATGACCCGCCAGGGGTCGGTGTGCACCCACTCGGAGTCGCCCTCGGAGTCGAGGAGGCGCTGGTCGGTGGTGCCGGGCGTGACCTGTTCACGGCGCCGCACGACCGGACCGAGGCGCTGCTCCTCCAGCGGACCCTGTGCTTCCGGATTGCCCATGAACGTCCCCTTCCGCTGACACTGTTGCCGTTTCAGCGTAGGCCGACGGGGGTGACGAACAGCGTCATTGCGAGCAAGATCGATATGAACAGGCCCTGGGCGGGATGCCGGACGGGGCCAGGACAACGGCGAGCTCAGGACGCCAGCCAGGCCCGCAGCCGCTGTTCCGCGCGCAGGATCTCGGCGGTCTGCACGCGCTCGTCCGCCTTGTGCGCGAGCAGCGGGGCCCCCGGCCCGTAGTTCACCGCGGGGACGCCGAGCGCGCTGAACCGGGAGACGTCCGTCCAGCCGTACTTGGGCCGGGCCTCGCCGCCCACCGCGGCCATGAACGCGGCGGCCGCGGGGTGGTCGAGTCCGGGCCTGGCGCCGCCGGTGTGGTCGTCGACGACGAACTCCTCCACGCCGCAGTCCGCGAAGTAGTCCCGTACGAACTGCTCCGCCTCGGCCATGGAACGGTCCGGCGCGTAGCGGAAGTTGACCACCACGGTGCAGGCGTCTGGGATCACGTTGGTGGCGACGCCGCCCTCGATCCGGACGGCGTTGAGGCCCTCGTGGTACTGGAGTCCGTCCACGAACGGCTTGCGCGGCTCGTACTCCGCGAGCCGGGCCAGGATCGGGGCGGCCTTGTGGATCGCGTTGTCGCCCATCCAGGCGCGCGCGGAGTGGGCGCGCTCCCCCGACAGCTTCAGGTGCACCCGCAGCGTGCCCTGGCAGCCGCCCTCGACCTGGCCGTCGGAGGGCTCCAGGAGGATCGCGAAGTCGCCCTCCAGCCAGTCCGGGTGGGCGTCCGCGACATGTCCGAGGCCGTTGAGGTGGGCGGCGACCTCCTCGTTGTCGTAGAAGACGAAGGTGAGGTCGCGGTTGGGCTCGGTGACGGTCTGGGCGATGCGCAGCTGGACGGCGACGCCGGACTTCATGTCGCAGGTGCCGCAGCCCCACAGGACGCCGTCCTCGTCGAGCCGGGACGGCACGTTGTCCGCGATCGGCACGGTGTCGATGTGCCCGGCGAGCACGACGCGTTCGACGTGGCCGAGGTGGGTGCGGGCCACCACGTTGTTGCCGTACCGGTCCACGGTGAGGTGCGGCAGGGCGCGCAGCGCGGTCTCGATGGCGTCGGCCAGCGGCTTCTCGGTGCCGCTCTCCGAGGGGAAGTCGACGAGCTGGGCGGTCAGCCGGGCCGCGTCAAGGGTGAGGTCAAGTGCGGTTTCGGACATGCCATGGACCCTACGCGCTCTGTTCACAAGGGCGTTGTGCAAGCCGTATCCCGGACTCCAGTACGGTTGGCGCGTGCCCGAGCAGCCCCCCACCTTCTTCAGGCGCGGCCGCGTTCTGCGCGCCGCCGCGGCCTTCGCCGTGCTGCTCGCACTCGCCGGCTATCTGCTCCTGCAGTACGAGGGCGGCGGCCGGCCGGCCCCCGGCTGCCGGGTCGTCTCGGCAGCCGGTGACGGGGGGACGTACGAGATGAGCACCGAGCAGGCCGTGAACGCCGCGGCGATCTCCGCGGTCGGCACCTCGCGCGGCATGCCCGAGCGGGCCGTGACGATCGCCCTGGCTACGGCCCTGCAGGAGTCGGCCCTGCGCAACATCGAGCACGGCGACCGGGACTCGCTCGGCCTGTTCCAGCAGCGCCCCTCGCAGGGCTGGGGGAACACCGAGCAGATCATGGACCCGGTCTACTCTGCGGGGAAGTTCTACGAGCACCTGGAGAAGGTCCCCGGCTACTCGCGGCTCCCGCTCACGGTCGCCGCGCAGCGCGTCCAGCGCAGCGGCTACCCGCAGGCGTACGCGAAGCACGAGCCGGACGCCGCGCTGCTCTCCGCCGCCCTGACCGGACGCGCCGCCGCGACCCTGACCTGCGGCACGGAGCCGGCCCGCGAGCCGGGCGACCCGCAGCGGGTGCGGGAGGCGCTCGTACGGGACTTCGGCGAGGACGTGCTGCCGCGCGCGAAGGGCACGGACGCCGCGGACTCCGCGGACGCCCGGCCCGCGCGGGACGGCAAGGGGAAGGCCGCGCGGCCCACGGTGACGGTGCCGGTCTCCGCGGCGCTCTCGGCTCGCGGCCGCGACGCACAGCGCGGCTGGGAGCTGGCGCACTGGGCGGTGGCGCACGCGTCCGCGCTGCGCATCGAACGGGTCTCCTACGCGGGTCGCGAGTGGAGCGCCGCGGATTCCGGGCACCAGTGGCGCAAGGTGTCGGACCGGGCGCCGGAGCGGGCGTCGGGCGGCAGGAGCGGGGCCGCGGGGAGCGTCGTCGGCGGTGCTGCGGACGAGGTAGTGATCACCACCGCCCAGTAGTGCGGGCCCTCACCCGATCGAGGGAGTCGGGTCAGTGGCGCGAGGACGTCGCGCGCGCTTCGTCGCACACCCTTCCGCAAGTTCGCCATATCCCTTGCCCGGCAAGCGAAGTGAGGATTCTGCAGGGCGACTCACGGCCGCACCTTTTTCATTCCGTTTGCCCCGTTTTAGCCACAGCCGATAATGCGACGCATTACCAACTCTTTACGTTGCCGTCCCGCAACCTTCGACGGCTTCGAGCGGTAGTCACGGCGTCCGTACGCCGGTCCAGGCCGGATGCACCACGCGGACACACCAACGTTGTCTTCCGTCACACAAGGAGCATCATGTCCCTCCCCCTGACCCGCCGGATCGCCCGTGCCGCGCTGCTCAGCGCAGCGGGAGCAGTTTCCGTGGTCGGTGCGGCCGGCTCCGCGAGCGCCGTCGATCTGCCGGGCGCGTCCGGCCTCGGCGGCCTGACCGCCCCGGACGGCGGCGGCCTCGGCAGCACCGTCGAGGGCGCCGCCGACAACGTCTCCGGGCTCGCGGGCGGCGCGGGCGAGAAGGCCACCGGGAAGACCGTGCCCGCGGCGGGCGAGAAGGCGGGGAACACCGTCGGCGACACCAGCCGGACCGTCGGCAAGACCGGCAAGAGCACTGCTCCGGTCGCCAAGAAGGCCGCGGGTGGGCTGGTCGGTGGCGCGACCGAGACGCTGGGTGAGACGGCTGGGTCGGCGACCCAGAACGAGCTGCCGGTCGAGACGCTGCCCACGGGTGGGCTGCCGCTCGGCTGATCTTTCGTACGTACGCGGAGGGGCGGGGGGGGGGGGGGCGGGCGGCGGCCGGCGGGCGGGGGGGGGGGGGGGG
>NZ_JASCIQ010000037.1 GCF_029968035.1 Streptomyces cavernicola
GGACTGTGGGGGGGGCCGGGGGGGGGGGGGGCGGCGCCCGCCCCCCCCCCCCCCGACGAAGTCAGGCGCGCTACGCCCCCTCATGCGCCCCCGCGTGCACCCGTCCACGGCCGGCCGGGGCGGTAGGTGCGTTCGAAGCGGTACAGGGATGCCTCCTGGCTCCACTGGAGCTCGGCCTTCGGGCTGCTCGCGAGCAGGGTGCGGCAGGCCGGGGCGGGCGGGAGCAGGCCGGGCGCCGAGCCGGTGCAGGCGGTGGCGAAGCGGTGGCCGTCGCGCGTCGGGTTGCCCCGCCACAGGCTGCGGCCTGGCAGGAAGGCGTACTCGAGTGACGCCCGCGCCAGGTTCTTGAGCTGCGGATACGACAGGTCGTACGTCTCGGACGCGTACTGGTACTCATGGCTGATGTCGACCCGGCTGATGCCGGGGTCGTCGGTGGCGAGGACGACGGGCACGCCGTGGCGGCGGTACGTCTCGAAGGGGTGGTCGGCACCGCGCACGCCGAGGATCTGCGCGTTGCTGGTGAACGGCACCTCGACGGCGACCTCACGCGCGGCCATGGTGGCGGCCGTGCTCTGCCAGTCGTCCTCGTGGACGAGGTCGACGCCGTGGCCGATGCGCTCGGCGCCCGCGACGCCCACCGCGTCCTTGATGTGGAACTTCAGGTCCTCCGGCTTGACCAGACCCGGCCACAACTCGCCTGCGTGCAGGGTGACATGGGCCTTCGGGTACACCCCGCGCAGGTACTGGATCATGCGCATCTGCAGGCTGTAGTCGCGCAGGGCGCGCTCGCCGTCCTCGGGCTGGACCAGGTTCACGGCGACGAAGCGGCCGTCGCGCTCGGCGAGGCGCATGCCGAGGGCGAGTTGGGTGAAGACCCGCTCGGGCGCGCTGCCGCGCGAGACCTGCGAGATCCAGCGCGTCGGCAGCGCGCAGCCCGGCCGCGCGGTCGGGGTGCCGCAGCGGCCCGCCGTACGGAACTCGGCTGCGGCGTCGTCGGCCTCCTTGCCCGCCTCGGCGACGAGCCGGTCGAGGCGCCCGCCCGCGAGGAGCTTGCCGTGCAGGTCGGCGAGGTTCGCGTCCCAACCGACCTCGGCTGCCAGCTTCTTCGCCCCGTCCGAGGCCGGCGTGACCATGGTCTCCACGTAGAACTGATGCTGCTCGGCCGCGTCGTCCGCCACTTCGGCGAGGAGCTTGCCGCGGTTCCGCCAGGTCACCGCGCCGAACTTCCCGAACGTGCCGAAGAAGTGGTCGTGCCCGTTCCCGTCCGCCGGGAAGTCCTGCATGGACCAGGCGCGGACGAGCGCGGCGCGGAAGTCCTGGTCGGTGCGGGCGTCCGCGGCCGGGCGGGCGTCCGGTCCGCAGGGCGGATCCACGGCCGTCATCGTGCCGGTGTCGATGCACATGCCGTCGTCCGCGGCCAGGTCGACCAGGTACTCGGTCGAGACCGCGCCCGACAGGTGGTTGTGCAGCTCACCTCCCTTGGGCAGCTGGCGGAAGAAGTCCTTCAACAGCTGCGGCTCGTCCTCGATGCCTTGCAGGTACGCGTCCGTGGCCGCCTCGCGGGACGAGATCGGCAGCGGCGGGGACCACGCGTCGGTGCGGGCCGCTGCGGCCGCGGCCGTGCTGGGCGCCGCCGCAGCGGCCGGGGGCAGGAGGAGGGACGACAGGGCCGCGCCGGCGGTGACAGCCACCACGGCCGATGTCCTGACACGGCCCGGGAGACCAGGGAGGCCGGGGAGGCCGGGGAGACCGAGGCGTCCGGGAAGACCAGGGAGACCAGGGAGAGAACGGTGTTGGAGATTCACCGGGTCATGATCAACAGCGCGGGGCGGGGCAGGGCCGCAACGACGCAGCTCTCCCCTTCGAGCCACCCGTAAGCCACCCGGCTGGTCGAAGGCGCCCGGCCCGCCGGGTCGGCGGGAGGGACGAGGGGCGACGGACGAGGGACGAGGGGCGAGGGGCGAGGGGCGAGGGGCGAGGGGCGAGGGACGAGGGGCGAGGGACGAGGGGCGAGGGACGAGGGACGAGGGGCGAGGGGCGAGGGGCGAGGGGCGAGGGGCGAGGGGCGAGGGGCGAGGGGCGAGGGGCGAGGGGCGAGGGGCGAGGGGCGAGGGGCGAGGGGCGAGGGGCGAGGGGCGAGGGGCGAGGGGCCCCGGCGCCCTGACTGTCACGGATCGGGCAGTGCCCGTACGCCCGTTGGGTTCGGCTCTCCTCCGGGCTACCGTCCTCCCATGAGGGAGCCGCCCCGCCTTCGCGCCACGACCGCCTACGACCGCACGTACGACGACCCCTCCCCCGAGCTGCTGCACCGGCTGCTCACGGAAGCCGTCGAGGAGTATCCCTTCGTCGTGCTCGAACGCCTCGATCTCGGCCCCGGCGGGCACTTCATGCAGACCTTCTACTGGGACGACGCGACCGGCTGCTCCGTCGAGTACCGCGAGGGCAGCTCCGAGCGGCAGTTCCGCACGCTCGTCTCCGGCCCTCTCGTGCCGGACGGGCACCGTGCCGTCACCGGTCTTCTCCTCGACTGGGCGCACGAGCGGCCGGGCTGGCGTGAACGGCACGTGTGGGAGCCGGTGTTCACCGAGGCACAGCTCCGCCGGGAGCGGATCGCGGATCGGACACTCGGCCGGCTGTTCCGGAGACGACCGCGCGGACGAGGCGAGGGCTGAACCGGCGGCACGTGGGCGGCGGGGGTCCCGCCAACAGCCGTTGTGCGAAGGGGACTTACTCAGCGACTCCCCCCTCCGCGACCGGATGAGGCAGCAGATCGAGCACGCGCTCCCAGGGGAACGCGTCGGTGTCCGGCACCGGGGTGGCGTCGGCGATCGCCACACCCATGCCGCGCAGCCGCTCCAGGCTCTCCCCGTACGCAGGATGCGCCGCCAACTGCGCGTTCACACTGGGCAGTACGGCCGTGGGGACGCCGCTGCCGAAGGCGTCGCACAGGGTGGCCACGGCCAGGGTGTCGGCTATGCCCGCCGCCCATTTGTTGACCGTGTTGAACGTGGCCGGGGCGACCGCTATCGCGTCCGGGTCCGGGAACGGCCGGGGGTCACCGGGGCCTCGCCAGGCCGAGCGGATCGGGTTGCCGGTCTGCGCCTCCACGGCCGCGGCGTCGAGGAAGGCGAGGCCGTGCGGGGTGGCGATCACGCCGACGTCCCACTGCCGCTCCTGGGCAGCGGTGATCAACTTGCCGGTGTCGGTGGCGACTCCGGCCGCGCAGACGACGAGGTACAGGAAAGGTTTGCGAGTCACGGCTCCGATTCTTTCGTTTCTCTCGTTCGTGTGGGCGTATGCGCGAAGCGAGGCTCCGGCCCGATATTCGTGCAAGTCAGAGCGGCGCCGGACGGCTTCGGGCAAGGTCGAGATGCCGATGGGGGCGGGCGGGGGGACAGTGGGTTACGTATGGCGCTCCGATGCGAGGAGGAGAGTGGACCATGCCCAAGAACGTCCACGGTCACGGTCAGCCGAAGGACCCCCAGCACTCGAAGCTTTCCGCGCAGCAGGCGCGGGAGAAGGGCACGCGGCCCGAGATGCAGTCGATCTCGGCGAAGACGCGGGGGATGCAGCAGAAGTCGCAGGCCCGCCGCCAGGGCAACCGCTGAGACCGCTGCAAGTCTGCCGCCGGCCGGAACCACAGTCGCGAACGATCACGTCAGGGGCCTGACCCGCACGCCGGGTCGGGCCCCTGGCCGTGCCTGCGGTATTCGTGTCGGAACTCGGGCGAGGGCGCAGGTGGGAAGTCATGCCGCGAGTCTGCCGCCGGGCACTGACAATCCCGGCCGGAGCCGCCGAGTTATCCACAGGCCGAGTTATCCACAGGCTGAGGGCCGCGGCGGCGGGTTGTCGGTCGGGCCAGGCAGTATGGGGCTCATGACTGCGGAGATGCCGAACTGGCCGGACTGGGAGAAGCGCTTCAGGGCGCCACGTGTGTCGCTGCCCGAGTGGGCGGAGGACGCACCGGACCGCTCGCTGTTCGTGTCGAACGCGACGGGGACTTACGAGCTGTACGCCTGGGACCGGGCGACCGGCGAGCAACGCCAGGTGACGGACCGGCCGAACGGCACGACGGACGGCGCGGTGAGCCCGGACGGCCAGTGGATCTGGTGGTTCTCGGACACGGACGGCGACGAGTTCGGCGTGTGGATGCGTCAGCCCTTCGCGGCCGACACGGGACAGGGACAGGGACAGGGGCAGGGCGAAGGGGCCACGGGCGCGGGCGCGGTGGACGAGCCGGCCGCTCCGGGTCTCGAACCTTCGTATCCGGCGGGCCTCGCCCTCGGCAGGGACGGCAGAACCGCGGTCGTGGGCCGCTCCACGGACGAGGACGGCTCCACGATCCACGTCGTGCGGGCGGGCGAGAAGCCGGTCGAGATCTACCGCCACCGGGAGTCGGCAGGCGTCGGCGACCTGTCGTACGACGGCACGCTGATCGCCGTGGAGCACACCGAGCACGGCGACGCGATGCACTCCGCACTGCGCGTGGTCCGGCTCGACGGCGGCACGGTCGCCGAGCTCGACGACTCCAAGGGCGGCGTGGAGGAGCTGGGACTCGAAGTGCTCGGCTTCGCTCCGGTCGAGGGGGACACCCGGCTGCTCGTCGGGCATCAGCGGCGCGGGCGCTGGGAGCCGATGGTCTGGGACGTCGCCACGGGCGAGGAGCTCGACCTCGCCCTCGAACTGCCGGGTGACGTGGGCGCGGAGTGGTATCCGGACGGCTCGGCGCTGCTCGTCGTGCACAGCTTCGAGGCCCGTAGCGAGCTGTTCCGGTTCGACCTGGCGGAGCGCGAGCTGATCGAGGTGCCGACGCCGAAGGGCTCGGTGTCGGGGGCGACGGCACGGCCCGACGGCACGGTGGAGTACCTGTGGTCCTCCGCGGCGGAGCCGCCGCAGGTGCGGTCGACGACGGGGGCGGTCGTGCTCGATCCGCCCGGCATGAAGGCGCCGGGGTCGGTGCCGGTGGAGGACGTGTGGGTGGAGGGGCCCGGCGGCCGTGTCCACGCGCTCGTGCAGCGGCCCGCCGGTGCTGGTCCGTTCCCGACGATCTTCGAGATCCACGGCGGCCCGACCTGGCACGACAGCGACGCGTTCGCGGCGGGCCCGGCGGCCTGGGTGGACCACGGGTACGCGGTGGTGCGGGTCAACTACCGCGGCTCCACGGGGTACGGCAGGGAGTGGACGGACGCGCTCAAGCACCGCGTCGGACTCATCGAGCTGGAGGACATCGCGGCCGTCCGCGAGTGGGCCGTCTCCTCCGGCCTCGCGGACCCGGCGAAGCTGGTGCTCTCCGGCGGCTCCTGGGGCGGGTACCTGACGCTCCTCGGGCTCGGCACGCAGCCCGACTTCTGGTCGCTCGGTCTGTCGGCGGTGCCCGTCGCGGACTACGTGACGGCGTACCACGACGAGATGGAGGCCCTGAAGTCGATGGACCGCACGCTGATGGGCGGTACGCCGGAGGAGGTCCCGGAGCGCTACGAGGCGTCGTCGCCGCTGACGTACGTGGACCGGGTGCGGGCACCCCTCTACATCTCGGCGGGCGTGAACGATCCGCGGTGCCCGATCCGCCAGGTCGAGAATTACGTGGACCGGCTGGCGGCGAGAGACGCGGTGCACGAGGTGTACCGGTACGACGCGGGGCACGGCTCGCTGGTCGTGGAGGAGCGGATCAAGCAGGTCCGCCTGGAGCTGGACTTCGCGACCCGGCACTTGGGGGTGAGCCCGTACAGAGCCTGACGGCGGACCGGCTAGCGGCACCCTGAGCCCGGCGTCGGAGGGTCGCACCGTACGGTGGTAGGCGTGTATCGGTTTCTGCTGACTCCGCGATGGTGGGGGATCAACCTCTTCCTGGTGCTGGCCATCCCCTTCTGCGTGTTCATGGGGTCCTGGCAGCTCGGGCGGTTCGAGGACCGTGTGGAGAGCCATGAGGCGGCCGAGAAGCGCAGCCACGAGGCGGGCAAGGGGCCGGCGCGGCCCCTGACCGAGCTGCTGCCCGTGGACAAGGAGACCTCCGGCGAGCGGGCCACCGCGACCGGCCGCTGGGATCGCCAACTCCTGGTCCCTGGCCGGGAGTTGGACGGCAAGCAGGGCTACTACGTCCTGGGGCTGCTGCGTACGGACGGGGGCAAGGCGTTGCCCGTGGTGCGCGGGTGGCTGCCCGGCGAGGCGGGGAAGGCGAAGGCCGAGGCGCCGAAGCTGCCGTCCGGCGAGGTCACGGTGACCGGCGCGCTCCAGGCCTCGGAGAACTCCGGCACCGACGGAGTGCACAAGGCCGGCGGTCTGCCCGAGGGCCAGCTGGGCATGATCAGCGCCGCGTCCCTGGTGAACCTGGTGCCGTACGAGGTGTACGACGCCTGGGTCACCGTCGACCGCAGCTCGGACGGGATGACCGCGGTGCCGCCGAGCGCTCCGCAAGGCAGCGGCCTCGACCTGAAGGCGTTCCAGAACCTCGGCTACACCGGGGAGTGGTTCATCTTCGCCGGGTTCGTGGTGTTCATGTGGTTCCGGTTGTTCCGGCGCGAGGTGGAGTTCGCTAAGGACGCCGAGCTGGGCCTCGTACCGCGGGAGGACGAGGCGGGCTCTGCGAACGGGGCGAGCGGGGCTGCGTCCGCGGGAGACGAGGCCGAGCCGGCCACTGCAACGGAAGCGGGGGCGGAGACACAGGCGGAAGCGGAGGCCGAGGCAGGAACCGCTTCCGGCGAGAAGGCCAAGGCTCAGAGCTGAGGCTGCGAGACTCCGGGGCTGGACCCAGACTGCCGAAGCTCGGGACTGGAGCCAAGCTGCCGAACCTCGGAGCTGAGGCCAGGGCTACCGAAGCTCGGAACTGGAGCCGGGGACGTTGGCTCTCGGTACTGGAGCCAAACTGCCGAACCTCGCGGCTGGACCCAGAACCACCGAACCTCGGGGCTGAAGCCAGAACCACCGAGCCTCGGAACTGAAGCCCAGAACGCCGAGCCTCGGGCGTGCGGCTCAAGGCTCAAGGCAAGGCCGTCGAGCCCTCGCAGCCTCTCCTGCCTCAGGAAGCCGCCAGTACGCCCGTGCGGTAGATCGTGCCCGCGCAGCCCGCGATGGTGGTGGCTGCGCTGGGGGCGCCCGGTTCTGCGGTGTGGGTGACCGTGACGCTGCCGTCGGACGGGCCTTCCTCGCCGCCGAGTTGGGTCGTCGTGCCGCTCTGCTCCGTGCCGCCGCTGGTGCCGTCGCCCGTGGGCGTCGGGTCCGGGGAGGCGCCGGGGCCGGGGCAGCTCTCGGACGGCACCCAGGCGAAGCGGACCTCGTAGGCCATGCCCGGCCCCAGGACGATCGAGGTCGGGCCGGCGGCCGGGTCCGGGAGGCGGGTGGCGGCGTCGCCGGAGGCGTGGTCCACGACGTTGATCTTCGCGGGGTCGGCCGCGCCCTGGGCGGCGAAGACGACGCTGCCCGCACCGCCCACCGTGCACTCGGCGTCGGAGGTGTTGGAGACGCGGAACGTGCCGTAGACCTTGCCCTCGGCGTCCGGGGGCTCGGCGGTCGCGGTGGCGCTGCCCAGCTGGGCGGCGTCGCAGGTCACGGCGGTGATGGCCTCCGTGGCCGTCGGGTCGGCGCCGGCGGTCGAGCCCTCGCCGGGCTCGGTGTCGCCGCTGCCCTTGCCCTTGCCCCCGTCGTCGCCCTTCTCCTTGCCGCCCTCGTCGCCCTTGCCCGCGGGCTTGTCGCCGCCCTGCTCGCCGCCGCCGGTGACCTTGGCGGAGTCGTTGCCGCCGGGCACTTCGGAGCTGTGGCCGACGGCCGAGGGGTGGTCGTCGTTGCCGCTCGGCGAGCTCGTGACGTGTACGAGGGCGGGGACGGCGGTGCCGATGAACAGCGCCGCGGCGGCCATCCCCACGACGGCCTGACGCTTGCGGGCCCGGCGGGCGGGCACGGCTCGACGCAGGTGGTCGAGGGCCTGGTCGGAGGGTTCGAGCTGCTGGACGGCGCCCTGGAGAAGTCGGCGTACGGCGAGCTCATCGGGGCCGAGGTCGGAGGGGCCGGCAGAGGATTCAACAGAGGGGTCGGCACCCGACGGCTCCCTCGACGAGTCCCGCCCGGCCGGCTCCGAGCCGCTCGCGTCTCCCCGCTCGCTCGGGGTGCTCTCGCTGCCGTGGGTGTGGGGGCCGCTGTTCACCGCTTCGTTCCCGCCGTGCTGGTCGTACTGAGCTTCGTTCTCGTACCCGTCGTACCGGTCGTACCCGTCGTACGTCTTGTCCTCGTGCCCGTTGTGCCCGTCGTGCGCGAACCTGCTCATGCCGGCGCCTCCATGGCGACGCGCAGGGCGGCTATGCCGCGCGAGCCGTACGCCTTGACCGAGCCGAGGGAGATGCCGAGGGTCTCGGCGACCTGGGCCTCCGTCATGTCCGCGAAGTACCGCAGGACCAGGACCTCTCGCTGGCGGCGCTGGAGGCCGCGCATCGCCTTGATCAGGGCGTCGCGCTCCAGCTGGTCGTACGCACCCTCCTCCGCGCTCGCCATGTCGGGCATCGGCTTCGAGAGCAGCTTGAGGCCGAGGATGCGGCGGCGCAGGGCGGAGCGGGAGAGGTTGACGACGGTCTGGCGGAGGTAGGCCAGCGTCTTCTCCGGGTCGCGGACGCGCTTGCGCGCGGAGTGCACGCGGATGAAGGCCTCCTGGACGACGTCCTCGCAGGAGGCGGTGTCGTCGAGGAGCAGAGCCGCGAGGCCGAGCAGCGAGCGGTAGTGCGCGCGGTAGGTCTCGGTGAGGTGGTCGACCGTGGTGCCGGAGGCCATGGCTTCGT
Organism: Streptomyces cavernicola; assembly: GCF_029968035.1. Taxonomy (GTDB): domain Bacteria; phylum Actinomycetota; class Actinomycetes; order Streptomycetales; family Streptomycetaceae; genus Streptomyces; species Streptomyces cavernicola. The sequence goes on from NZ_JASCIQ010000037.1 coordinate 8,763, forward strand.
CAGCGCCCTCGCGCTGGCCGGGCACACGCGTTGGCCGCGTCGCGGGCATGGGGGCGATCACCGGCATGCCGCCGCGCTGCGGCCGCGCGACTGCGCCGCGCGCCATGGGGAATTCGAGAACCTCTGCCACGCTTGTTGGACACGCTTCCCCCCGTCAGGGTTGTACGCACCGGGCCGCGTATTCACCGCGTCCGCTGCCCGCGCCGCGTACCGCACGCGTGGCGATGCGCCACATGTCACCCATGCCGCCCATGCCGTCATGTGCACCAGCTCTTCCCCTACGCCCCGATATGCCCCGTCTCCATGCGGTGCCTTGGAAGGCCGACCGCAAAGACGCTCCCCGGCGCCGCGTGGTTGCAGGAGATCCCACGGAACACGCGGAGGACGGGGAGCGAATCTTCGTACGAGGTCATGGCCCGGTTCAAGTGACCTGGACCGGCACGATGGACACACAACTTACACAGATCACACATGGAAAATCGCCCGGGTTTCAGCGACCCCCGGGCGCAACCAGCAGCAAAATTGGGCGAATTACGACATCTCTGCCGCGATCAGCTCCGCGATCTGTGCCGTGTTCAGTGCGGCGCCCTTGCGCAGATTGTCGCCGCAGACGAAGAGTTCGAGCGCGGCCGGGTCGTCGAGGGCGCGGCGGACGCGGCCGACCCAGGTGGGGTCCGTGCCCACCACGTCCGCGGGGGTGGGGAACTCACCGGCCGCGGGGTTGTCGAAGAGCACGACGCCGGGCGCGGTGGAGAGGATCTCGTGGGCGCGGCCCACCGTCACCTCGTTCTCGAAGCGGGCGTGGACGGTCAGCGAATGGGTCGTCACGACCGGTACACGGACACAGGTGACGCTCACCCGCAGATCGGGAAGATCCAGGATCTTCCGGGACTCGTTCCGGACCTTGAGCTCCTCGGACGACCAGCCGTCGTCCTGCAGCGAGCCGGCCCACGGGATCACGTTGAGGGCGATCGGCTCGCGGAACGGCCCGGTCCCGTCACCGACGGCACGGCGGACGTCGCCCGGCTTGGTGCCGAGGTCGGTGCCCGCGACCAGGTTCAACTGCTCGCGCAGCACGTCCACTCCGGCGAGCCCGGCCCCGCTCACCGCCTGGTACGAGGAGACCACGAGCTCGCGCAGCCCGAACTCGGCGTGCAGCGCGCCGATCGCGACGATCATCGAGAGCGTCGTGCAGTTCGGGTTGGCGACGATGCCGCGCGGGCGGACCCGGGCGGCGTGCGGATTGACCTCGGGGACGACCAGGGGGACGTCCGGGTCCATCCGGAAGGCGGCGGAGTTGTCCACGACCACCGCGCCCTTGGCGGCGGCGATGGGCGCCCACTGCGCGGAGACGTCGTCGGGTACGTCGAACATCGCGATGTCGACGCCCTCGAAGGCCTCTTCGGTGAGCGCGACGACCTCGACCTCCTCGCCGCGCACGGTCAGCTTGCGGCCGGCCGAGCGAGGGGAGGCGATCAGGCGGATCTCGCCCCAGATGTCAGCGTGCTGGGACAGGATCGAGAGCATGACCGAGCCGACGGCCCCGGTCGCCCCGACGACCGCGAGAGTGGGTCGAGCGTGGGCGTCCGGGGCCGTCGGCGCAGGGGTCATCAGCGGCCGGTGCCTCCGTAGACCACGGCCTCTTCGGAGTCGTTGTCGAGGCCGAAGGAGGTGTGCACGGCCTGCACGGCCTCCTTGACGTCGTCGGCGCGGGTGACGACCGAGATGCGGATCTCGGAGGTCGAGATCAGCTCGATGTTCACGCCCGCGTCGCTGAGCGCCTCGAAGAACTGCGCCGTGACGCCCGGGTTGGTCTTCATGCCGGCGCCGACGAGGGAGATCTTGGCGACCTGGTCGTCGTAGCGCAGGGAGTCGTAACCGACCGTCGGCTTGATCTTCTCCAGGGCGGCGGTGGCCTTCTTGCCCTCGGCCTTGGGGAGCGTGAAGGAGATGTCCGTCAGGCCGGTGGAGGCCGCCGACACGTTCTGCACGATCATGTCGATGTTGATCTCGGCGCTCGCGATGGCGCGGAAGATCGACGCGGCCTCGCCCGGCTTGTCCGGGACGCCGACGACGGTGACCTTGGCCTCGGAGACGTCGTGGGCGACTCCGGAAATGAGGGCGTGCTCCACCTGCTCGGCTCCCTGTGCAGACTGTTGCGGTCGTTCGTTGCTGACCCAGGTGCCCGGCAGCCCCGAGAAGGACGACCGTACGTGGATCGGGATGTTGTAGCGACGGGCGTACTCCACGCAGCGGTGGAGGAGCACCTTGGAGCCGGAAGCGGCGAGCTCCAGCATGTCCTCGAACGAGATCCAGTCGATCTTGCGGGCCTTCTTCACGACCCGCGGGTCGGCGGTGAAGACGCCGTCCACGTCGGTGTAGATCTCGCACACGTCGGCGTCGAGGGCGGCCGCGAGGGCCACCGCCGTGGTGTCACTGCCACCGCGGCCGAGCGTGGTGATGTCTTTGTTGTCCTGGCTGACGCCCTGGAATCCGGCGACGATGGCGATGTTGCCCTCGTCGACGGAGGTGCGGATCCGGCCCGGCGTGACATCGATGATGCGCGCTTTGTTGTGAACCGAGTCGGTGATGACACCTGCCTGGCTGCCGGTGAACGACTGGGCCTCGTGGCCCAGGTTTTTGATCGCCATGGCCAGCAGGGCCATGGAGATCCGCTCTCCTGCGGTCAGCAGCATGTCGAGCTCGCGCCCGGCAGGGATCGGCGAAACCTGCTCGGCGAGATCGATCAGCTCGTCCGTCGTGTCGCCCATCGCGGAGACCACGGCTACCACCTGGTTGCCGTTCTTCTTGGCCTCGACGATTCGCTTGGCGACCCGCTTGATGCCTTCGGCATCGGCTACGGAGGAGCCTCCGTACTTCTGCACGACAAGGCTCACGTGCGCTCCTCGCTCAATTCTTGGTGCGGTCGGCTCAGTTTAGCGAGCGGCCGGTTATCGCCCCGTATGTATCGCATCATGAGATGTCCCGCTCACGACGTGACCATCCGGAGCCCCTGTCATCCCGGCCGCTCCAGAACGGCACATGCCCGCTGAGGACCGAGACACTCCGGAAAGTGGGGCGGGTCACAACCCGGCGCACGGCCTGGAGATGTGTTCCGGCCACACCTCCACGGCCCGCCGAGCGGCTATTTCAGCCGCGCCGGACAGGCTCCCCACACATATACGCGATCGCCGGCCCGTGTGCGCTGCCAGAGCTTGCGGGCGTCGTCATGCATCAGGTTGACGCAGCCGTGCGAGCCCTTGCCGGTGTGGACGTAGCCGTACACGCCGTGCACGGCCTGGCCGCCGTTGAAGTACTGGGCGTACGGCATCGGGGCGTCGTAGAGCCGGGAGCGGTCGTCCTCGACGGGGCGGGTGGTGCGATGCCAGCCGGTGCGGGTCCGGTCGAGCGTCGAGACGTCGGGCGCCTACTCCTCGCGGCCGAGGCCCAGCGGCCCGGCGATCTCCTCGGCCATGACCTTGCCGGCCTCCTCGGCCAGCTCGTCCTCCTCGCCGAGGTCCTGGTCGGTGTCCAGGCCGTCCAGCTCCTGCAGCGGCTGGTCCAGGCGGACGTGGGCGACCAGGGACTGCAGCGCGCGCAGCGAGGCGGAGGCGGTGGAGCCCCAGTTGGAGAAGTACGAGAACTGCCACCACCAGAGCGCCTCGACCGTACGGCCCGCGCGGTAGTGGGCGAGGCCGTGGCGCAGATCGGTGACGACATCGGCCAGGTCGTCCGAGATCCGGCAGGCCACCGGGGCCTTGCGGGGCTCGTACGGGTCGAAGACCTCGGAGTAGACGTCGACCGGGTCGAGGAGGGCGGCGAGGCGCTCGCGGAGCTCGTCCGCCTCGTCGACGGCCTGCTCGGGGCCCAGGTCCGGTTCGTACCGCTCGTCCGGGACGATGTCCTCGTGGGCGCCCAAGCGGCCGCCGGCGAGCAGGAGTTGGGAGACTTCGAGGAGGAGATACGGCACTGCGGAGTCCGGCTCGTCGCCCTTGGCGACCTCGGTCACCGTGAGGATGAAGCTCTCGACCTGGTCGGCGATCTGCACCGCGAAGTCGGAGGGGTCCTGCGGCGTCGAGGCGGCAGTGGCGGGCGGTGCGTCGTCCCGCGCACCGTTCTTGACCTGCGTGGCGTCAGACATCGAGCAGTCGTCTCCCTTCGAAGGCGCGGCCCAGGGTGACCTCGTCCGCGTATTCAAGGTCTCCCCCGACGGGAAGGCCGCTGGCCAGCCGGGTGACCTTCAGGCCCATCGGCTTGATCATGCGAGCGAGGTACGTCGCCGTGGCCTCGCCTTCCAGGTTGGGGTCCGTGGCCAGGATCAGCTCGGTGACGGCGCCGTCGGCGAGCCTGGCGAGGAGTTCCCTTATCCGCAGGTCGTCCGGGCCGACGCCCTCGATGGGGCTGATCGCCCCGCCCAGGACGTGGTACCGCCCGCGGAACTCGCGGGTGCGCTCGATCGCCACGACGTCCTTGGGCTCCTCGACGACGCAGATGATCGCCGGGTCGCGCCGCTGGTCGCGGCAGACGGCGCACTGCTCCTCCTGCGCCACGTTCCCGCAGACGCTGCAGAAGCGGACCTTCTCCTTCACTTCGAGGAGGGCGTGCGCGAGGCGGCGCACATCGGTCGGCTCCGCCTGCAGGATGTGGAAGGCGATCCGCTGCGCGCTCTTGGGACCGACGCCGGGCAGCCTGCCCAACTCGTCGATGAGGTCCTGGACCACGCCTTCGTACAACGGACTGCCTTCCTTGTGCTTTCTGTCTTCTGTTCTGGCTGCCGTGCCGGCTGTCTGTTCTGACTGCCGTCCGGCTGCTGTTCTGGCTTGGTACGTACGGTAGTTGGTGGACCGGGACCTCAGATAGAGGAGATCCCGGCGTCACCCGTCCGTGACGGACCCGCGGCCGCCGCTAGAACGGCAGGCCGGGGATGCCGGCGCCACCGCCGCCGAGGCCCTGGGCCAGCGGGCCGAGCTTCTGCTGCTGCAGCGCCTGCGCGTTCTCGTTGGCCGCCTGCACCGCGGCGAGGATCAGGTCGGCCAGCGTCTCCGTGTCCTCAGGGTCCACCGCCTTCGGGTCGATGGCCAGACCGCGCAGCTCGCCGGAGCCGTTGACGGTGGCCTTCACGAGGCCGCCGCCCGCCTGCCCGTCGACCTCGGTCTGCGCAAGCTCCTCCTGCGCCTTCGCGAGGTCCTGCTGCATCTTCTGGGCCTGCTGCAGCAGCTGCTGCATATTGGGCTGGCCACCACCGGGAATCACGATCAGCTCCTGGCTCTCGACTGGTCCGGACGACACGTCCGTACGGGCGTACGCGGCGGGGTTTGCCGCCTGGCACGAGCCTACGTGTTCAAGGGACGGATCGCCCCAGCACTCTTTCGAGTGAGGCGGCGGGGCGCGGACCAGGGCCCTATACCTGATCAAGGCCCCCTTCCAGGCGGAAAACCACGAAAAAGGGCTCACGGCCACCCATTGGGCGGTAGTAAGGGTGCTTGCACATCAGCACATCAGCCACACCCGCCCCAGCAGGGGCGGCACGAACCGCAGTCCGCAGGAATCGAGGGAGTGCCGGGTGAGCCAGCCGGAGATGCAGCCCGAGGTGCCGCGCGGCGGCGGTGCGCACGGACGGGGCGAGGGGGCGGATTCCCGTACGGGGCCTCGTGCGGGGCCCGGCGCGGGGCCTGGTGCGGGGCCCGGTGGGAGTCCTGGTGCGGGGCCCGGTGGGGATCCTCGTACGGAAGGCTTCGCCGATCCTCGTACGGAGCCGGGTGACGGCCCTCGTACGGCGGGCCGTGCGGGCCGTGCGGCGCGGTCGGGCCGGGTGGGCGGCGGGGAGGATCTCATGGGCCGGCCCTTCCCGCTCGGCGACTGGGGCGAGCCCGCGGACCGGCTCGACGAGCTGTACCGCTGGGTGGAGGCGGGCGCCCTGGACACCGCCGCCCGGTACCTGGCCGACCGCGCCTGGAAGCGGCGGGGCGCGCGGCTGCTGCGGCTCGGAGCGGCGCTCGGCGCCCTGACCGGGGCGGCGCTGCCGCTGCTCGACGCGACGTCGACGGTCGAAGGGGCGGCGCCCTGGGGCTATCTGGCGCTGCTGCTCGCGGTGGGGTGTGTGGGCTGCGACCGGTACTTCGGGCTGACCTCCGGCTGGATAAGGGACATGGCCACGGCGCAGGCGGTGCAGCGGCGGCTGCAGGTGCTGCAGTTCGACTGGGCGTCGGAGAGCGTGCGCGAGGTGCTCGGGCCCGCGGAGGGGACGGCGAGCGAGGCGGCGGAGCGGTGCCTCGGGGTGCTGCGGAGGTTCTCCGAGGACGTCACGGAGCTGGTGCGGTCGGAGACCGCGGACTGGATGGTGGAGTTCCGGTCGGGGCCCGCGCCGTTGGGGCTGCAGGCGGCTGGGTCGGTGGGTGGGGCTCGGGGGGAGGGGCCTGTGCAGGGGCGGGTCTCGTTGCCGCCGCATGGGGCTCGGCCGAACATGCCGCGGCAGCGGCCGCCGGAGGCTCGGTGAACGGGGGCTTGCCCCCCGGCCCTGCGCCTTTCGCCCTACGGGCTCTCTTGATCCCCTCCCCGCCCCTTCCCGGCTGTGTCCGATATGCGGCTGCCGCCGCGTGGCCGCCGTCGGCACGGGGCCGGCCCCCGGACCCCCTCCCCCAAGCTCTCGGCTTCGCTCGAGCAGGGGGGACCCCCATCTCAAACGCCGGAGAGGCTGAATTTGGCGGGGCAGGGCTGAGACACGTGCCCCGGCAGGGGCGCGGGGCTGTGACATCAGCGGCTCCGCCGCGGGGCGCGACCAGCCACGACGAAGCCCGCAGCCGAACAACGACGGGACGGACAGGAACGGCGGAACGGCAAAGCAACAGCCGGACAACCGCGGTGCAGGCGGGCGCGGAGCCGCAGCCGAGCAGCTGCGGGGCTGTGGGCGGCGGACGACGGGCAGACAAAGTGCACGTAGGCTTCTTGCGTGGATGCGCAACAAGTGGTGGTCGTGCTCAAGGCCGTCGCCGATCCGACCCGGTTCACCGTGCTGTGGGAGCTGACCCGGGGCGAGCGGGCCGTGGGGCAGCTGGCCGAGCTGACCGGCGCCCAGGTCGCCGCCGTCTCCCAGCATCTGGCGCGGCTGCGCACCGCGGGGCTCGTCACGTCCCGCCGGTCCGGCACCCACGTGTACTACCGGGCCGCCGGAGAGCACGTACGGGCGCTGCTCGACCAGGCGGTCCTCGTCGCCGAGGAGGTCGCGGACGCCCCCGGACCGGTGCAGCGACGCTCGGTCGGCCCCCGGACCGGCGGCGCGTAAGGTGACCAGCTCCGAGCCTTCGAGAGGGACAGCCACGACCATGCGCAGCACCGCGGTCACCCGCAGCACCCTGCGCCAGCAGATCGCCGACGCCCTGCGCGACGAGGTCCTGGCCGGACGGCTCGCACCCGGCCAGGAGTTCAGCGTCAAGGAGATCGCCGACCAGTACGGCGTCTCCGCCACCCCCGTCCGCGAAGCGCTCGTCGACCTGTCCGCGCAGGGGCTGCTCGACTCCGTGCAGCACCGCGGGTTCAAGGTGCACGAGTTCAGCGCCGCCGACTACCGCGGCATGGTCGAGGCCCGCAGCATCGTCGCCGAGGCGATCTTCCGCGGCATCGCCGAGCGCGGCACGGACGGGATCTGCCTGGAGCTCGGCTCCGTGCGGCGGCGTGCCGAGGAGGCCCAGCGGGCCGCCACCGCCGGCGACCTCAACGTCCTCATCGGCTACGACCTGCGGTTCTGGCGCGAGCTCAGCGCGCTCTTCGGCAACCCGTACCTCAGCGACTTCCTGCACCGGCTGCGCGTGCAGTCCTGGGTGTTCGTCGTGCCGCACCTGCGCCGCGCGCCCGATCTGCGCGGCAAGCTGTGGCGGGGGCACATCGAGCTCGTCGAGGCGGTGGCGCGGCGCGACGCAGGCGCCGCGTACGCCCTGGTGGCCGCCTACAACGAGCACTCCCTCGCGCTGGTCGAGAACCTCGCACGGTGACCGTGCCGCAACCGCCGACCGAGCTGTCGGTCGTCGTCCCCGCCTACAACGAGGAGCACCGGCTGCGGCCCACGCTCGACGCCGTGCGCCGGCATCTGGCCGAGGGGCCGTGGGAGAGCTGGGAGATCGTCGTCGTCGACGACGGGTCCACGGACCGCACCCGTGCGATCGCCGAGGAGGCGGCCACCGCCGAGGGCGATCACGTCGTACAGGTCGTCGCGTACGACCGCAACCGCGGCAAGGGGTACGCGCTGCGCCAGGGCGTGGCGCACACGCGCGGGCGGCGGGTGCTCGTCACCGACGCCGATCTGGCCACGCCCGTCGAGGAGTTGGAGCGGCTTGAGAAGGCGATGGCGGGTGGCTGTGCCGTCGCTGTCGGGTCGCGGGCGCGGCCCGGGGCGACCATCGAGACGCATCAGAGCCGGCGGCGCGAACTCCTCGGCCGCTGCGGCAACTTCCTGATACGGGCCGTCGCGGTGCCCGGCATCCGCGACACCCAGTGCGGCTTCAAGCTCTTCGACGGCGAGCACGCGCGCGCCGCGTTCGCCGCCGCCCGCACCGACGGCTGGGCCATCGACGTCGAGGTGCTGCAGTATCTGCGCCGCCGGGGCCTCGGCATCGTCGAGGTGCCGGTGCGCTGGGCGCACCAGGAGGGCTCGAAGGTCCGCCCCCTCGACTACCCGCGGGTCCTCGGCGAGCTGGCGGTGATGAAGGCGCGGGCGGTGCGGCCCCGGCGGCTCACGGCGGTGCGGCCCGCGCAGCTCGCCGTTCTCGGCGCCTTCCTGCTCGCCTCGTTCCTGCTGCACCAGGGGCGCTGGCCCGATCCGTCGAGCCGTTATCTGCCGGACTCGATGCAGGACCAGAACCAGTGGGAGTGGTTCTTCGCCGTCACCGCCGACAGTGTCGGTTTCGGTCCCGGTCTTCGGAACCCGCTGTTCACCGATCTTCAGGGGTTTCCCGACGGCGTGAACCTCATGGCCAACACCGTGATGCTCGGCCTGTCCGTGCCGCTCGCGCCGGTCACCGCCGCCTTCGGGCCCGCCGTCTCGCTCGCGCTCGTGATGACGCTCGGCCTCGCCGCGACCGGGCTCGCCTGGTACCGGCTGATCCACAAGTGGCTCGGCACCGGCCGGTGCGCGGCGGTCGTCGGAGGGCTGCTCGCCGCGTTCGCGCCGCCGATGGTCAGCCACGCCAACGCGCACCCCAACTTCGTGGTGCTGTTCATGATCCCGCTGATCGTCGACCGCGCGCTCCGGCTCTGCACCCCGGACGCGCGGGTCGTACGGGACGGGGTCGTGCTCGGCCTGTTCGCCGCGTACCAGATCTTCCTCGGCGAGGAGCCGCTGCTGCTCGCGGCCGTCGGGATGCTGCTGTTCGCCGTGGCCTACGCGGTGGTGCGGCCGGCCGTGGCGCGGGCGGTGTGGCGGCCGCTCGGAAAAGGGCTCGCGGTCGGCGCGGGGGTGGCCCTGCCGCTGGTCGCGTACCCGCTGTACTGGCAGTTCTTCGGGCCGCAGAGCTACCGCTCGGTGCTGCACGGCGAGGGCACGGGGAACAGTCCGCTCGCACTCCTCTCCTTCGCCGAGCGGTCCCTGGCCGGGAGCCGCGAGGCCGCCGAGCCGCTCGCCCTCAACATCACCGAGCAGAACGCCTTCTACGGCTGGCCCCTCGTCACCCTGGCCCTGGCGATCACCGTCGGGCTGTGGCGGCGGGCGGTCGTGCGGGCCCTCGCGTTCACTGCGCTCGCGGCGGCGTTCCTGTCGCTCGGGCCGGAGTTCCGCATTCCGCTGACGGATGTCGTACTGCCGGGCCCCTGGCGGCCGTTGGCGCACGCGCCGCTCTTCGAGTCGGTGATCGAGTCGAGGGTCGCGATGGTGTGCGCGCCCGCGCTCGGGATGCTCGTCGCGCTCGCCGTGGACCGGTTGGCCGTCTCCCGCCCGTCGCGGCGGGCGCTCGGGCTCGCCGCGGTGGCCGCCGCGCTCGCGCCGATCGTGCCGATGCCGCTGCCGACGGTCGAGCGGGTCGCCGTGCCGCCGTTCATCACCGACGGTACGTGGCGGAGTTACGTCGACACCGCGCGCGGCGAGAGCCTCGTACCGGTGCCGCTGCCGGACCCCGGCAACGCCGAGGGGCTGCACTGGCAGGTCGCCGCCGGGCTCGGCTTCAAGGTGCCGGGCGGGTACTTCAACGGGCCCTGGGGCGAGGAGCGCGTCGGGATCTACGGGGCGGCGCCCCGGCACACCGCGAACCTGCTGCGCGACGTTCGCTACTCGGGGCGGGCGCCGTTGCTCGGCGATGCGTGGCGGCGGCAGGCGGCGGAGGATCTCGCGTACTGGAACGCGGGCGCGCTTGTCCTGGCCCCGCAGCCCGGGGCGGAGGCTCTTCGGGCGACTCTGCGGCAACTCCTCGGGCGGGATGGGGAGTTCGTGGGCGGGGTGTGGGTCTGGGAGCTGGGGTAGGGGGCCTTTTTCTTCCCGACCCCGCCCCTTCCCGGCTGTATCAATTTGCGGCTGCCGCCGCGTGGCCCGGCGGACAGCTCCGGGGGCTGCCACCCCCGGACCCCCCGCTCCCCGGGGCTGCCGCCCCTGGACCCCACCTCGGGGCTGCCGCCCCGGACCCCACCACGGGGCTCCGCCCCGGACCCCGCTTCGGGGGCCAGCCCCCGGAACCCCCGCTCCTCAAACGCCGGAGGGGCTGGATTTGCCCCCACCCCTCGGATGCCGGGGGCTGGATTTTGCGGGGCGGGGCTGGTTTTTAAGGGGCGCGGGGAACTGCGCGACCAGCCACGACGAAGCGGCACCCGAAAGACGACCGGGGGCCGGGGCGGAGCCGCGAAGAGGGGCCGGGGCGGCAGTCCCGGGCAGTGGCTGAGGGCGGAGCCCCAGAGGTGCCACTCGTCGGGGACTTTCGGGAAGGGGCGGGGTGGGGAAGAAGTACGGGGGGAGGTGCAGGGCCCGTGTGCGCACTACGCTTCCCGCACGATCTCCCGCAGCCGACCCGAGGAGCTCTCTCTTGGCCTGTGACCTGTGGCTCGTCCCCCTCGTCGACGTGCTGTGCCACAGCCCCGACAACCCGTTCGCGGAAGAACTCGCCCTCTACGACAAGGCACTCGGCGAAGCCGGGCTGCCACCGGTGCCGGTCTTCGCGTACATGCCGGGGCTCTCCGGGGACGTGGCGCCGGTCGCCGGGTTCGACTACGACGCGCTGCACTTCCTGCGCCGCGCGTACCTGCTGAAGCTGTGCGGGTTCGACGTCACGCCGGTCGACGAGCTGGGCGGGGACTACGAACAGCTCCTGGAGATGTTCGAGGCCACGGCCAAGGAGTCGCACCTGGTGTGGCACTACGACCACGCCGGGGCGTACGTGCCGGTGGACTTCGCGACCCCGCTCACCGGCGAGGAACTCCTCGACGGGGGCGGTCCGTTGGGGTCCGCGCAGGCCCTGCTGCGGGAGTTGGAGTTCGTCGCGCCGGCGATCGGCATCGACCCGGCCAACCCGCCGCCCGCCCCGGCCCCGCCCTCGGCCCCGACGGAGCTGGAGGAGCCGGCCGCGCCCGTCGCGTACGGGGACGACCCCTTCGCCAGGGAGCGGCACGTGTGGCTGGGGCTGCACGCGGCAGCCACCCGGAGCCTCGGCCAGGGGTCGATGATCGTCTTCAGTTGACGGGTGACAAGTGAGGGGTGGGGCGGGTTCTCGCCCCACCCCCTTCCCGTACGCGCTACGCCACCACGAACCCGTCCGCCACCGAGAGCGCCTCGTCCAGGACGGCCAGGCCCTCCTTGGCCTCCGCCTCGGTCACCGTGCAGGCCGGCACCGCGTGCGTGCGGTTCATGTTCACGAACGGCCACAGGCCGGACTTCTTGCAGGCCGCCGCGAACGCCGCCATCGGCGCGTTCGCCTCGCCCGTCGCGTTGTACGGGACCAGCGGCTCGCGGGTCTCCCGGTTGCGGACCAGGTCGAGGGCCCAGAAGACGCCGAGGCCGCGGACCTCGCCCACCGACGGGTGCCGCTCGGCCAGCTCGCGCAGGCCCGGACCGAGGACGTGCTCGCCGATGTGCGCGGCGTGCTCGACGATCCGCTCCTCCGCCATGACCTCCAGGGTCGACACCGCCGCCGCGCAGGCCAGCGGGTGCCCGGAGTAGGTGAGGCCGCCGGGGTACGGCTTCTTCGCGAAGGTCTCCGCGATCGCGCCGGAGATGGCGACGCCGCCGAGCGGGACGTAGCCCGAGTTGACGCCCTTGGCGAAGGTCAGCAGGTCGGGCACCACGTCGTAGTGGTCGGCGGCGAACCAGGCGCCGGTGCGGCCGAAGCCCGCCATGACCTCGTCGAGGACGAAGACGATGCCGTACCGGTCGCAGATCTCGCGGACGCCGGCGAGGTAGCCGGGCGGCGGCGTCATGATGCCGGCCGTGCCGGGCACGGTCTCCAGGACGATCGCGGCGATCGAGTTCGGGTTCTCGAACGCGATGGTGTCTTCCAGGTGCTGCAGCGCCCGCGCGCACTCCTCCGCCTCGGTCTCCGCGTAGAACGGCGAGCGGTAGAGGAACGGCGCCCAGAAGTGCACGACGCCCGCCGTGCCGCTGTCGGAGGCCCAGCGGCGCGGGTCGCCGGTCAGGTTGATCGCGGCGGCGGTGGCGCCGTGGTACGAGCGGTAGGCGCTCATGATCTTCGGGCGGCCGGTGTGCAGCCGGGCCATCCGGACGGCGTTCTCGACCGCCTCGGCGCCGCCGTTGGTGAAGAAGATCTTGTCCAGGTCGCCCGGCGTGCGCTCGGCGATGAGGCGTGCGGCCTCGGAGCGGACGTCGATGGCGAAGGCGGGCGCGAACGTCGTCATCCGCCCGGCCTGCTCCTGCACCGCGGCGACGACCTTCGGGTGCTGGTAGCCGATGTTGGTGTAGACGAGGCCGCTGGTGAAGTCGAGGTAGCGGTTGCCGTCGTAGTCCCAGAAGTACGCGCCCTCCGCACCTGCGACGGCGAGCGGGTCGATCAGTTCCTGCGCCGACCAGGAGTGGAACACATGCGCGCGGTCGGCGGCCTTGACGGCCGCGCCCTTGGCGGGATCGGCCTGAGGGGTGACATGAGGGGTCATGAGCCGAGGGTAAATGTCCGGGATACGGACGGAACATCGGCGTCGTGTTCGCTGCGCACGGGGCGGGCCCGACAGTCTGTCGAGCGGCGCGGGGCGGGCGGCGCACCCTTCGAAGGAGCACATTGACAGCATGCTGTCGACTTGACAGACTGCTGTCAGGTTCGCAGAATCCGAGCGCCCCGGGAGCAGCCATGACCAGCAGCACCACCGCCGCCACCGCCCGCAAGCCCGTACACGTCGCCGTCTACGACACCTACGCCGACTGGGAGTCCGGTCACGCCACGGCCTGGCTGGCCAGGGGCGGGTACGAGATCCGGTACGTCGGGGCGAGCCTCGACCCGGTCACCACCATCGGCGGCCTGCGCATCACGCCCGACCTGACGCTCGCCGACGTACGCCCCGAGGACAGCGCGCTGCTCGTCCTCACCGGCGGCGACCTGTGGGACGAGGGGGACGAGCTCACTCCGTTCGCACGCAAGGCGCGCGCGTTCCTCGACGCGGGCGTGCCGGTCGCCGCGATCTGCGGCGCGACCGCCGGCCTGGCCCGCGAGGGCCTCCTCGACGACCGGCCGCACACCAGCAACGTCTCCTTCTACCTCCAGGCCACCGGCTACAAGGGCGCCGAGCACTATGTCCCCGACGCCACCGCCGTCACCGACGGGGACCTCATCACCGCCAACAGCACCGACCCGGAGGGCTTCGCCCGCGAGATCCTCGGCCGCCTCGGGGTGTACGAGGGCGAGCAACTCGACGCCTGGTACCGGCTGTTCCGGACCTCCGACCCGGCCGCCTACGAGGTGCTCGCCGCCGGAGAGAACCAGGGAAGCGGAGAAGACCGGTGAATCGGAGAGACCAGGGAACCGGAGAGAACCAGTGAAGGAGACCGAGGCTCTCAGCCGGACGGCGCTCGGCGTCTTCCGCCTCAACGGCCAGTTCCTCGCCGTGTCCGAGCAGTTGGCGCGGCCCGCCGGGCTCACCGCCGCCTGGTGGCAGGTGCTCGGCGCCGTCCTCGCGGAGCCGCTGCCGGTCGCCGCGATCGCCCGCCGCATGGGCATCACCCGGCAGAGCGTGCAGCGCGTCGCGGACCGGCTCGTCGCCGACGGCCTCGCGCGCTACGAGCCCAACCCCGCCCACCGCAAGGCGAAGCTCGTCACGCCCACCGAGGAGGGCCGGGCCGCCGTCGACCGCATCCGCCCCGGCCACGCCCGCCTCGCCGCACAGCTCGCCGAGCGCCTCGGCGAGGCCGAACTCGCCGAGACCGTACGGGTGTTGGAGCAGCTGTCCGAGGCGATGCAGAGCCTGGAATCGGTTCCCGAACCCTAGGGCCGCCGTACCGGTTCCCTTCTATCCTCGAACTGTCGGGCTGCTGCGAGCCGGCGGAGTCGTTCGACGGCTCGGAGCCGGTACGGGGAGGGCTAGGGGCCATGGACGAGCTGGGCGCTTCGGACCCGCGGACGATCGGCGCGTACCGGCTGCTCGGGCGCCTCGGCTCGGGCGGCATGGGCCAGGTGTTCCTCGCCCGCTCGACCGCCGGGCGCACCGTCGCCGTGAAGCTGGTCCGCGAGGAGCTGGCCGAGCAGGAGGAGTTCCGCAGCCGCTTCCGGCAGGAGGTCGACACGGCCCGGCAGGTGGCAGGGCCGTGGACCGCGCCCGTCCTGGACGCCGACACCGAGGCCGACCGGCCCTGGCTCGCCACCGGGTACGTCGCCGGGCCCTCGCTGCACGCCGTGGTGGCCCGCGAGCACGGGCCGCTGCCCGAGCGCTCCGTGCGCATCCTCACCGCCGGACTCGCGCACGCGCTGCGCGAGATCCACGCCGCCGGGGTCGTGCACCGCGACCTCAAGCTGTCCAACGTCCTGCTCACCATCGACGGGCCGCGCGTCATCGACTTCGGCATCGCCCGCGCCCTGGAGACGGTCACCGACGGCGGCCTCACGCGCGCGGGCGCGCTCGTCGGCTCGCCCGGCTTCATGGCGCCCGAGCAGGTGCGCGGCGACCGGATCACGCCGGCCTGCGACGTGTTCTGCCTCGGCTCGGTCCTCGCGTACGCGGCCACCGGCCGGCTGCCGTTCGGCGCGGAGAACAGCGGGGCGCACGCGCTGATGTTCCGGATCGCCCAGGAGGAGCCGGACCTGCGCGGGCTGCCGAAGGCGCTGCGCGAGCTCGTGCGGTCCTGCCTCGCGAAGGACCCGCAGGACCGGCCCGCCCTGGACGAACTCCTGCGCCGCACCGGGGCGCACGACACGCTCGTCGACGGCCGCGCCCGCGAACCCTGGCTCCCCGGCACGCTCATCGCCCAACTGGGGCGGCACGCGGTGCGGTTGCTGGACGTGGAGGATCCGGGGGCGGGGGGTTCGGCGGGGGCAAGGAACTCGCCGGGAGCAGGGCACTCTGCGAGGGCAGGGGCTTCGGCAGGGGCCGCGTCGGGGGCGGCTGCGTCCGATCCGAACGTACGCGTGCCGGAACCCCGCTCCCCCGCCGACGACCGCCCCGCCCCCGCCCCGCCCGCGCACCCCCCGATACCGGGACCGGGACCGGGACCCGGGCCCGAGGGCGCCACCCCCGAACCCACCCTCGTCAGCGACCCCGCCGCGGACCGACCCGCGGACCGACCCGCAGGCGGCGCCCGCCCCTTGGACGACCTGCCCACGCTGACCGCCGAGGCCGAGGCCGCGGCGGTCGAAGCCGGAGCCGAAACCGGAGCCGAAGAGGTCGGCCCCGCGGAGGCCGCCGAAACCACCTACCGTGCCCCCCGCAGCCCCCGTACCCCCCGCGACCCGCACGCCCAGGCCGCGCCCGGCCCGCCCCAGCCCATCGGCTTCGGCCACCCGGCGACCGGCGGCGCGTCGGCGGCACTGCCCGGCGGCGGGCCCGCGCCCGAGCCGCCCTTCGGCTCCGACGCCTGGTACGCGCGGCTCGCCGAACAGGACCGCCAGGACCGACAGGACCAGCAGGAACGGCAGAACCGGCAGGACCGCCACGAGCCGCCCCACCCCCGCAGCAACCGGACCACAGCGTTCCTGGTCGCGGTCGCCGCAGCCGTCGCCATCGGCGCGGGCGGATCCGTCTACGCGATGATGAAGGGCGAGGGCCCCGGCAGTACGGACCAGGGCGAGAGCCCCGCCCCCACCGCACCGGCCACCCCGTCACCCGACCGGAACACAGCCTCCGACGGCGCGGTCCCGCAGGCCTACCTCGGCACCTGGCAGGCCCGCTTCGAGGCCGGCGGCGGCACCAACACCCGTACGCTGACGCTCACTCAGGGGGACCGCGGCGAGCAGGTCATGCGCCTGGAGGGCTCCGGCCCGAACCACGACTGCAGCTGGACGGCCGTGCTCCGGTCCGCCGACGAGGCGACGCTGACGCTCGGCCCGTCCACCGTCACCCGCGGCGATCCGGGCAGCTGCAAACCCGGCCCGGTCAGCGAACTCACCCTGCCGGACGACCGCACCCTCGTCCGCGAACTCATCGGCAGCGGCGGCACGCCCCTCACGTACACCCGTACGACCGGGCGGTGAACAGCAGGCGAAACCACGGGAGTTGAGCGCCCGGGACGCCTCCCGCGCTCATAGCGTGCCCCCGTGGAAGAGTGGCTCAGCGCGGAGAACGTGATCGCCGTCGGCACCGCCCTCCTCGGCGTGCTCGCGACCATCGTGGCCCTCTGGATCGAACGCCGGGTGCCACGCCGCAAGCGCATCGGCTACCGCGTGCAGATGGACACCCCCATCGGCAGCGACGAGGGCGCGGGCCGCGCCAACGTGCGCCTCGGCCTGTTCGGCGAGGGCGCGATGACGGACGCGACGCTCGTCCTGCTCCGCGTCGAGAACGACGGCAGCCAGAGCATCGCGGGCGACGACTACACGGGGCGTGAACTGCACGGCCTCACCGCCGAGTTCAGCTCCCGCACCATCCGCGGCATAGCGGTCACCCAGCCCGGCGACTCCGGCCATCTGATGGACCACTTCGCGCCCGCGCTCGGCATGCGGCACGAGGCGTCCAAGCTGTACATCCCGCGCGTACCGCTCAACCCGGGCGAGCACTTCAAGCTGCTCGTGCTGCTCTCCGGCGGCCATGTCGGCGACGCGATCAGCATCACCGGCGGCATCCGCGACGGCCGGGTGCTGCCCAACCGCAGCACCACACCCGACGACACCCCGCCCCTGCTCAGCCGCCCCGCGAAGCTCCTCGCCGGGCTGCTCACGCTCTGCGTCACGGCGCTCTCCACACTGATCGTCGTCGGCGGCGACCGGCCGCCGATGGGCTGCGCCGAGGGCCGCCTCACCGTCATCGGCTCCACCGCGTTCAAGCCCGTCGCCGAGGAGCTTGCCGACAAGTACGAGAAGGACTGCCCCGGTTCGGAGATCACCGTCGACGCGCACGGCAGCGCGCCCGGCATCAACGAACTCGACGAGGCGGGCGGCAAGTCGTCCGCCTCGCCCGCCCTGGTCGCGTTCTCCGACGGGCCCAAACCGAGCGGCCGGCCCCAGCTGCGGGAGAACCGCGTCGCCGTCTCCTCGTTCGCGATGGTCCTCAACGACCGCGTGCCGCTGAAGAACCTCTCCCTGTCCGACCTGCGCCGCGTCTACAGCGGCGAGGTCCGCACCTGGCGCGAGCTCGACCCCGGGCTGCCCGCGCTCCCTGTCGTCCTGGTCAGCCGCAACTCCAACTCCGGTACGCGCGCGGTGTTCCAACGCCGCATCCTGCGCGGCTTCGAGGAGGAGCCGTCGTCCGCGGACTGCCGCACCAAGGACAACCCGAAGGCCCCGCTCGTGCGCTGCGAGGCGGACAGCACGGAGCAGCTCCTCGACTCCGTCGCGGACGTCCCCGGCGCCATCGGGTACGCGGAACTGCGCTCCGCCACCGTGCCGAAGGGCCTGCACCGGCTCAGCCTGGACGGGGCCGCGCCGACCATCGAGGACGTGGCGGACTCCGCGTACCCGTTCCGGGAGATCGAGCACGCCTACACGTACGGCAGGCCGCCCGCGGACTCCCTCGTCTCCAGCTTCCTCAACTACACGGTGCGCGGCAGCGGCCAGGACGTGATCCGCACCCACGGCCATGTGCCGTGCGCGTCCCCCGAGGGGCTGCGGGCATGCGGTGACGGACCGGCGATCGATCCGTGACCTGCGGTCCTTAGGCTGCGGACATGACACAGGGGGACGACGACCATGAGCCGGTGTTCAAGAAGAGCCGCTGGGGCACCAGTCGGTACGTCTACAACCTCAACAACCCCGTGGGGCTCGCCCTCGCCATCGGGAGCGTGCTGTTCGCCGTCGTCATGATGGTCATGGCGGAGAACCACGCCGGCCCCTTCGCGCCGCCGGAGCCGACGCAGTCGCCCTGGCACCTGCCCGAGGACGATCCGACGTACGACTTCGGCCCGCTCCCGAACGACACCGGGTCCGCGACGCCGACGCCCACGCCCACACCTTCGGGCTCTCCTTCGGGCTCTGCTTCGGTCTCTCCTTAGCGCCCCAACTCCCGTGATCCCAGGCCGGATCGGGAGGAACCACCGTCGCCCCTCAACGCTCCTTCGGGTGGTCTACAGTCGATCGGGTGGACGCCCTCACAACTGAAGATCCGCCCCGCATCGGCCCCTACCGACTGCTCGCGCGCCTCGGCGCCGGCGGCATGGGCCGCGTCTATCTCGCGCGCTCCGAGGGCGGACGCACCGTAGCCGTGAAGGTCGTGCACGCCGAATTCGCCGGGCACCCCGAGTTCCGCCGCAGATTCACCCGCGAGGTGGCCGCCGCCCGGCGCGTGGGCGGACGGTGGACGGCCCCGGTCCTCGACGCCGACACCGAGGCGGAGACCCCCTGGGTCGCGACAGGGTACGTACCGGGCCCCGACCTGCACAGCGTCGTAGCGCAGAGCCACGGCCCGCTGCCCGAGCCGTCCGTCCTCGCCCTCGCCGGCGGGCTCTCGCACGCCCTGCAGGCCATCCACGGCGCGGCGTTGGTGCACCGCGACCTCAAGCCGTCCAACGTCCTGCTCACCATCGACGGGCCGCGCGTCATCGACTTCGGCATCGCCCGCGCCCTCGACCCGGCCGTCGACGGGATCAGGACGCACACCGGCGCCGTCATCGGCTCCCCCGGCTTCATGTCGCCCGAGCAGGTGCGCGGCCGGCGGCTCACACCCGCGTCCGACGTGTTCTGCCTCGGCTCGGTCCTCGCGTTCGCGGCGACCGGGCGGACGCCCTTCGGCACGGCGGACAGCGGGATGCACGCGGTGATGTTCCGGATCGCCGAGGAGGAGCCCGACCTCACCGCCGTACCCGCCGGGATCCTGCCCCTCGTACGGGACTGCCTGGCCAAGTCGCCGGACGAACGGCCGCCCGTGGAAGAGCTGTTGGCGCGCACCCGGGACGCGGCGATCGGGCCGGGCGCCGCCTGGCTGCCGGGCCCGCTGCTCGCCCAGCTGGGCCGGCGCGCCGCCGAACTCCTCGACGCCGACGCCCCGCCCACGCAACTGGACCTGCCGCCGAACCCGCAGCCGTACGCGCCCCAGGCATACGCGCAACAGGCGTACGCGCAACAGGCGTATGCACCCCAGGCGCCCCTGCCCACCCCGACTCCGACTCCGACTCCGACTCCTACGCCGCCGCCCAACTCCCGTGCGGGAGCCCGCGCTCGGGTGGGCTGGGTGGCGCTCGGCACGGTCGTCGCCGTCCTCGCCGCGAGCGGGGCCGTGCTCGCCCTGCGCTCCGACAGGACCCCCGGCGACGACAAGCCGCCCGCGGGCGACCAGAGCCAGGACTCTGGCAAGACGGAACCGAAACCGGAGGCGGCGCGGATCGACGGCTCCTGGGAGGGCCTCGTCCAGCACTCCGAGAGCTCCGTCACCGACGAGCACGAGTATCTGCGCGTCACCTTCGACCGGGCCGCGAAAAAGGCCGACCTCGCCTATCTGACCCCGGACCTGTACTGCAAGGTCACCGCCGCGCTCGGCCCGCAGCGCGGGGACACGGTCGCCCTGTCCTCGTTCCGCACGGTGAAGTCCGTACGCCACCGGGACTCCGTCGGCGAGTGCGACCTGAACCGGGCGAAGAGCGTCAAGTTGGCCTCGGGCAGGCTGAGTTGGACGACCGGGGAGAAGTCCGCCGACCTGAAGAAGCTCCGCACCTCGCCCCGCCCCGTCCCGGACAAGTTCCTCGGCACCTGGAAGTCCGAGGTGTCCGGCACGCTCACGATCGAGCAGGGTCCGGTCGGCACGAAGATCGCCAAGTACAAGGGCTGGTCGATCGACTACCGCTGCAACGGCAGCGCGGAGCTGGTCTCCACCACCCCGAACCGGGTCACTTTGAGCCCCATGGAACTCGACCCGACCACCCCCCGGAACATCGGCTGCCCCCACAGCGTCTCCGAGACCCTCACCTGGAAGTCGCAGAACGAACTGGAGCTCCGCTACCCGGAGTCGATCGCGGTACGGCTGACTCGGGTGCGCTGAGTCAGCGGACGTACTTCTTCAGCGGCTCGGTGTCGAGGGGGATGCCGACGGGATCGGGCAAAGTCGTCTTCTCGCCGAAGGGCACGATGTCCACGTGCAGGTACTGGCCGTGGTCGGTGTCCGGGCGGGTGTGGACGGCAAGCGCCTGACGGTCCCGGTCGACCAGCAGATAGACCGGGATGCCTGCGGCCGCGTATGCGGCCGGCTTCTCGTGGCGGTCACGGCTCTCGGTGTCGGCGTCGTACGACGTGACCTCGACGACCATCAGCGCGCCCTCGGGGTCTGCCCAGTCGCTGTCTTGGTCCACGAAGTGGTCGATGGGAGCGAGCGTCCCGTCCGGGATGGCCCGGCCCTTGCGATAACGCTCGACCCTCAACCCCTGGTTCGCGACCAGATCCAGCTCAGGGCGAGCCTGCATGCACTGCCTGATCAACCACGATACGAGCGCCGCATGCTTGCTGTCCGTCACAGGCTTCACCTCGAGCCGACCGTTGATGAACTCCAACGTGACGGTCTCGGGCGCAGCGGAGGCGAGTTCCTCGAAGTCCTCCACCGACATCTGAGACGTGCGTTCTGCCATGAGCGTCATGCTGCCCTCCCTTCCGTCTGCATGCCAGTGTTGCCGAACACGACGAAGGGGCGGACCGCTGCAGAAGCAGTCCACCCCTTCGAGTGAATGTGCGAACTGTACGAACCGAGTACGGTTCAAACAGCTCAGCTCATCGGCTCAGAGGAACGAGTTGATCTCGATCGTCTCGTCCCGGCCCGGACCCACGCCGATCGCGGAGATCGGCGCCCCGGACATCTCCTCCAGGGCCTTCACGTACGCCTGCGCGTTCTTCGGCAGGTCCGCGAAGGACTTGGCCTTGGTGATGTCCTCGGACCAGCCCGGCAGGTACTCGTACACCGGCTTCGCGTGGTGGAAGTCGGTCTGGCTGTACGGGAGTTCCTCGACGCGCTTGCCGTCGATCTCGTACGCGACGCAGACCGGGATCTGCTCCCAGCCGGTGAGGACGTCGAGCTTCGTGAGGAAGAAGTCCGTCAGGCCGTTCACGCGGGTCGCGTAGCGGGCGATGACCGCGTCGAACCAGCCGCAGCGGCGGTCACGGCCGGTGGTGACACCGCGCTCGCCGCCGATGCGGCGCAGGTCCTCGCCGTCCTGATCGAACAGCTCGGTCGGGAACGGTCCGGCGCCGACGCGGGTCGTGTACGCCTTGAGGATGCCGATGACCCGGTTGATCTTCGTGGGACCGACGCCCGCACCCGTGCACGCGCCGCCCGAGGTCGGGTTCGACGAGGTCACGAAGGGGTACGTGCCGTGGTCCACGTCGAGCAGCGTGCCCTGGCCGCCCTCGAAGAGGACGACCTTGCCCTCGTCGATGGCGTTGTTGAGGATCAGCGTGGTGTCCGCGACGTACGGCTTGAGCTGGTCCGCGAAGGTCAGCATCTCCTCGACGATCTTGTCCGTCTCGATCGCGCGACGGTTGAAGACCTTGGTGAGGAGCTGGTTCTTCGTGTCGAGGGCAGCCTCGACCTTCTGCTCCAGGATCGACTCGTCGTAGAGGTCCTGGACGCGGATGCCCACGCGGTTGATCTTGTCCGCGTAGGTCGGGCCGATGCCACGGCCGGTGGTGCCGATCTTCCGCTTGCCGAGGAAGCGTTCCGTCACCTTGTCGACGGTGACGTTGTACGGCGTGATCAGGTGGGCGTTGCCGCTGATCAGGAGCTTGGAGGTGTCGACACCGCGCTCGTTCAGGCCGCTCAGCTCGGAGAGCAGCACCGCCGGGTCGACGACGACACCATTGCCGATGACGGGCGTACACCCCGGCGAGAGGATTCCGGAGGGGAGGAGGTGGAGCGCATACTTCTGGTCGCCTACGACAACCGTGTGGCCGGCGTTGTTGCCGCCCTGGTAGCGCACCACATAGTCAACGGAGCCACCGAGCAGGTCGGTGGCCTTTCCCTTGCCCTCGTCACCCCACTGAGCACCGAGCAGCACAAGTGCGGGCACAGGCGTACACCCCTTCCGGGCGGGGCATGTCCAAGGTCAGGGGCGTACGCGAACGCTTCTCGTGCGCGCACACCGCGACCCTCGTTGGCCGCACCCGTCGGACCGGTGCCCCGGAATAGACGAAGCCCCTGGCGCAATAGCGCAAGGGGCTCTTGCACAAAGATGCTACCCGAGGAAGGACCGAGGTGTCGGCTCCAGAGCCCGCCGGGCAGAGCGCGCAGCCGCTTCAGCCGCCCAATCCGCTCCTGGTGGTGATCGATCCGGCGGCCCGCGAGGTCGACGGGGAGTCGGTCCGGATCGCGAAGGACGTGCTGTGCGCGGGCGCTTCCGGAGGCCCGGTCAAGGTCTGCCTGCCGGAAGGCCCGGAGGAGTTCACGCGCGCCCTGACCCGGCGCGGCTCGCGCAGGCCGGTGGTGGTGGGCGACGACCGGGCGCTGCTTCGCGCCGTGAGCGCCCTGCACCGCGAGCGGGAGCTGTCGGGCGCCGAGCTCTCCCTGGTCCCGGTGGGTACGACGACCGGGCTCGCGCACGCCCTCGGGGTGCCGACGGGCGCGGTGGCCGCGGCCCGCGCGGTCCTCGACGGCTCGCCCCGCCGACTCGACCTGCTGGTGGACGACAGCGACGGGGTGGTGCTCGGGCGGCTCGCGATCCCGGCGGCGGTGGGGCCGGGGGCTGGTTCTGGTTCTGGTTCTGGTTCTGGTCCGGGTCCTGGTTCTGGTCCGGGTCCTGGTTCTGGTCCGGGTCCTGGTTCTGGTCCGGGGCAGAGGGCTGCGGGATCGGGTTCGGGGTCGGGTGGGCCCGCTGCTGAGGCGGGTTCCGGCTCGGGGTCCGGTTCCGGGTCCGGCTCGGGTGCCGGGGCGTTGCTGCGTACGTGCCAGTCGCTGGTGCGGACGCTGGTACGGCCCGCACCCGCGGCACGCCCCGCTCCCGGCCCCGCCCGGCTGCGCGTGGAGGCGGACGGGGTGACGCTCGTCGACCTGGACCAGCCGGTGGTGGGGGTGTCGGTGCGGCCGCTGCGCGACGGGATCGCGCGGGTCGAGGTGTGGGCGGTCGCGGCGGAGGCCCCGGTCCGGGCGCACGCGCGGACGGTGACGGTCTCCGGCCCGGACTTCCGCTACCGCGCCGACGCGGTGACCTCCGGACCGGTCCGCGCCAGGACGTGGACGGTACGGCCTCAGGCCTGGGCGCTGACGTTGCCGGGGTGAGGCCGCGCGCCGACGTTGCCGGGGTGAAGCCGCGCGCCGCTCACCGCTCCCCGAACAGCTCCTCGCGCCGGACCCGCCAGCGCTCCAGCATCAGCGGCAGCTCCTCCCCGACGAACTCGAAGAACGCCTGCGTCTCCGCCATCCGCCGGCCCGCGGGCGTCTCCGCGCCGAGGCTGTTGACGCCCTCGCGCAGCGCCTCCTCCCAGCGCTTCATGATCTGGTCGCGGTTGGCGAGCGCCTCGTACCACTGGTTGTTGTGGACGCGATAGCGGTCGCGGCGGGTGCCGGGCTCGCGCTCGCGGGACACCATGTGCTGCTGCGTCAGATACCGCACCGCTCCGGACACCGCGGCCGGGCTGACCTGCAGCTGTTCGCCCAGCTCCGCGGATGACATGGCGCCGGAGTCGGAGGCGAGGAGCGCGGCGAAGACGCGGGCCGGCATGCGCTGGACGCCCGCCTCCACGAACACGCCCGCGAAGTTCTCCACGAAGCGCGCGACGGCCTCTTCGTTCCGGCCCGCACCGGCCCCACCGGCCTGTCCCGTACCGGCCTTGCCCATCGCCCGATCATCTCCCCTGCTCATCGCGGTACCCCCGGCGTCCCGGCGAGTTTATACGCTTCCTTAACTTCACAAATTTGTGAAACTACCGTACGTTCAAAATCATGACGAAGGCAAACCGCGCTGTTGAGGTATCCGGACTGCACAAGTCCTTCGGACGGACACACGCGCTCGACGGCCTCGACCTGGACGTCGAGACCGGTGAGGTCCACGGCTTCCTCGGGCCCAACGGCGCCGGGAAGTCCACCACCATCCGCGTGCTGCTCGGACTGCTGCGCGCCGACTCCGGGGCCGCCCAACTCCTCGGCAGAGACCCGTGGAGCGACGCGGTCGAGCTGCACCGCCGTATCGCGTACGTCCCCGGCGACGTCACCCTGTGGCGCAACCTCAGCGGCGGCGAGGTCATCGACCTGTACGGGCGGCTGCGCGGAGGACTCGACAAGGCACGCCGGACCGACCTGATCGAGCGGTTCGAGCTGGACCCGACCAAGAAGGGCCGCACCTACTCCAAGGGCAACCGGCAGAAGGTGGCCCTGGTAGCGGCGTTCGCCTCGGATGTGGACCTGCTGATCCTGGACGAGCCGACCAGCGGACTCGACCCGCTGATGGAGGAGGTCTTCCAGGCCTGCGTCGCCGAGGAGCGCGACCGGGGCCGTACGGTCCTGCTCTCCTCGCACATCCTCAGCGAGGTCGAGACGCTCTGCGACCGCGTCTCGATCATTCGCAAGGGCGTCACCGTCGAGACCGGCTCCCTCGCCGACCTGCGGCACCTGACCCGCACCAGCGTCACCGCCGAACTCGCGGGCGCGCCCGCCGGGTTGGGCTCTCTACCCGGCGTGCACGACCTGACCGGCGGCGCGGTCGAGGGCGGCCGGGGCCACCGCGTCACCCTGCAGGTCGACTCGGACAAGCTGGACGCGGTGCTGCGCTGCCTCACCGAGTCCGGGGTCCGCTCGCTGACCAGCACGCCGCCCACCCTGGAGGAGCTGTTCCTGCGGCACTACCAGGACGACGTACCCGGCGCGGCAGCCCGTGCCGGGCAGAACTCCGAGAAGGCGATGTCGCGATGACCTCCCTGTCTCCCGTCCCCGTGTCCGTCGCGTCCCGGCGGCGCGGATCGCGTCAACTCGCGGGCACCGGAGCCCTGTTGCGGCTCGCGCTGCGCCGGGACCGGGTGATGGTGCCGCTGTGGGTGCTGCTCATCGGCGGCACCACCGCGAGCGCCACGAACACCCTCGGCCAGATCTACGACACCCCCGCCGAACGCGCGGGCGTCGTCACGTCGATGGCCGCCAACAGCTCCCTTCGCTCCCTCTACGGGCCGGTCTTCAACGACTCCCTCGGCGCGCTCGTGACCTGGCGGTACGTCGCGTTCATGGCCGCTTTCGCCGCGCTGATGAGCCTCCTCCTGGTCGTACGGCACACCCGCGAGGAGGAGGAGACCGGGCGGCAGGAGATGCTCTCCGCCGCGATGGTCGGCCGCCGGGCGCCGCTGACCGCGTCGCTCCTCGTCGCGCTGATCGCCAATACGGGCATCGCGCTGCTCGTCGTCCTCGGCCTGGCCGGGGAGGGCATGGGCGGCGCCCTCGCGCTCGGGCTCGGCATCGGCGGCGTGGGCATGGTGTTCGCGACGCTCGCCGCCGTGGCCGCCCAACTCACCGAGACCGCACGCCTCGCCAAGGGCCTGACGGCCGCCGGGCTCGGGCTCGCCTGGGTCCTGAAGGCTGCGGGCGACGCGGCCTCGGACGACGCCTCGCACCCCCTGACGTGGCTGTCGCCGATCGGCTGGGCGGAGAACCTGCGGGCCTTCGGCGGTGAACGGTGGTGGGTACTGCTCCTCTTCGCCGGCGCCGTCGCCGTACTGACCGGGCTCGCATACGTCCTGACCGGGCGGCGGGACATCGGCATGAGCTTCATGCCCGCCCGGCCCGGTCCTGCCGAGGGGCGGATCGCCACGGCGGCCGGACTCGCCTGGCGGCTGCAGCGCGGGAGCCTGTTGGGCTGGGGCATCGGATTCCTCGTCGCGGGCGTGATGTTCGGCGGGATCACCGAGGGCGTCGCCGACCTGGTCGGGGACAACGAGCAGACCAAGGCGATGCTGGCCCGGCTCGGCGGCCAGTCCGGGATCACGGACTCCTTCCTCGCCGCGATGATCTCGATGCTCGGCATGATCGCGGCGGTGTACGTGGTGCAGTCGGTGCTACGGCTGAACGGTGAGGAGACCTCGCAGCGCGGCGAACCCGTCCTCGCGGGCGCGGTCGGCCGCGTGCGCTGGGCGGCCGGGCACCTGCTGATCGCGTTCGGCGGCGCGGCCCTCCTGATGCTCCTCGCGGGCGCCGGCCTCGCCCTCGGCTACGGCGAGCGGGCCGGGGCGATCCTCGGCGGCTGCCTGGTCCTGATCCCGGCGATCTGGCTGATCGGCTCGGTCGCGGTGCTCGTGTACGGCCTGCTGCCTCGGGCCGCCGTCCTCGGCTGGGTCTACGCCGGCCTGTGCCTCGGCCTCGGCTGGCTGGGCGCGGCGTTCGACCTGCCGAAGCGGGCCCTGGACGTCTCCCCCTTCGAGCACCTCCCCCGGCTCCCGGGCAACGCGATGGAGTGGACCCCCTTCCTGACCCTCCTCGCCCTGTCCGCCCTGGCCACGGCCGCGGGGCTCGCGGGACTACGACGTCGGGACCTGCAGACGGGCTGAGGCGGACGAGCTGAGGCGGACGAGCTGCGGGTGTGCCTCGGGGCTGAGGCGGACTGGGCTGAGGGTGAGCTTCGGGGCTGAGCCCCGGGGCCGCTCCCTCTCCGGTCCCCGGAGGGGCTCAACTCGAAGGGGTCACCAGCCGTGCCTCGTACGCGAACACCGCCGCCTGCGTCCGATCCCGCAGCCCCAACTTCACCAGGATCCGGCTGACATGAGTCTTGATCGTCGACTCGGCGACCACCAGGTGCAGGGCTATCTCCGCGTTGGAGCGGCCCTGCGCGATCAGGACAAGCACTTCCGTCTCGCGCTCCGTGAGGTCCCCGAGCTGCGTGATCGCCGGCGTCTTCGCCGCAGCCGTCGCGCCGAGTCTGGCGAACTCGGAGATGAGGCGTCTCGTCACCGTCGGCGCGAGCAGCGCCTCCCCCGAGGCCACCACCCGTATTCCGTCGGCGAGTTGGTGGGCCGAGGCGTCCTTCAGGAGGAACCCGGAGGCGCCGGCGCGCAGCGCCTCGTAGACGTACTCGTCGAGGTCGAAGGTCGTCAGGACGAGAACGCGGGTGCCGGTGGAGGTGTCGGCCGCAAGGATCTCGCGGGTGGCTTCGATCCCGTTCAGCTCGGGCATGCGGATGTCCATCAGGACGACGTCCGGGCGGAGTTCGGCGACCTTCGCGACCGCCTCCCGTCCATTCACCGCCTCTCCGACGACCTCGATCCCCAACATCGCGCCGAGCAGTACGGAGAAGCCCTCGCGGACCATCATCTGGTCGTCGGCGATCAGCACGCGGACGGCGTCGGCATGGACGTGGGCGGCGCTCATGCGGACCGCTCCTCGTCCTCGCCCCGCACAGGCAGGAACACCGTGACCTCGTACCCGCCGTCCGCGCTCCGGTCGGCCGTCATCTCTCCGTCGAGCATCGTGACGCGCTCCCGCATGCCGGTCAGCCCGTGCCCCGCGCCGTGTCCCGTACCCGCCGAGGCCTTCGCCAGGCCGGTCGGCGGGCCGTTGACTATGCGCAGTCCGAGGCCGCCGAGCACGTACGAGACCTCCACCTGGGCGGTGGCGCCGGGCGCGTGCCGCAGTGCGTTGCTGAGGGCCTCCTGCACTATGCGGTACGCGGACAGCTCCACGCCCTGCGGCAGCGCACGGACCGCGCCGGTGACGGTCTGTCCGACAGTCAGGCCGGCCTCGCGGACGTTGTCGAGGAGCGCGTCGAGGTCGCCGAGGGTGGGCTGGGGTGCGTCGGGGGCCTCGTAGTCCTCCGCTCTGACCACGCCGAGTACGCGGCGGAGTTCGGTGAGCGCGGCCACCGCGTTCTCCCTGATCGTGGCGAAGGCCTGGGCGAGCTCCGGCGGCGGGTTCTCCACCCGGTACGGGGCGGCCTCGGCCTGGATGGCGACGACGGACATGTGGTGCGCCACCACGTCATGCAGCTCGCGGGCGATGGTGGTGCGCTCCTCCAGGAGGGTCCGCTTCGACCGCTCGACGAGCGTCACCTCCTCCTTGGCCGCGACCTCACGCTCCTTCGCGGCGACCTCGCGCCGCGCGGACGACCAGCCGCGCAGGGAAACAGCGACGGCCAGCGAAAGCCCGGAGAACACCGCCATGGCCAGGGCGGGGGCGGATTCGCCGATCAGCGCGCCGAGGAGGACCGCGAACACGAGGGTGAGCACCCACATCTCCACGGCCACTCGGGGCCGGGACCGCAGCGCCACCTGCATCATCACGAACAGGTGCGCCATGAAGCCGGTCACTGTCCACGGGAATGCCGGGTCGGCGGAGAGCGGCATCGCGAGCAGCGTCAGCGCGAAGGACAGCCAGAACGCGGCGACGGGCCGGAACAGCGTTAGGAGTACCGGCGCCACCGCGAGCAGCCCCGTGGCCACGCCTTCCTCGACCGCGTCCGCCGAGGTCATCGCGACGAACAGGAGAAAGCACGCCACAGCGCTCACCGCGATGTGCGGCAGCCAACGAGCGTACGCGCGAGCGCTGTCCGGTATCCGCCGCAGCAGCCGGGAGCCGTCGTCGCCCTCGGTCAGCGGCTCCATGGGCCGGAACGCGAGGACCCCGGTCATCAGGTCCGCCCGGAGCGCGGCGAACGCGGTCCGGATGAGGCTGGCCTCGGTGCGCATGGGGGGTGTGGTCGTCTGGGTCACACGCACAACGTAGGCGCGCCCGGACCGCCAGGTCGTCACCTGCGATGGGGATCTCTGGGGGTCCCTCTCAGGTACTACGGGTCGGTCTTGGGGGCTGAGCCGTCAGCGCACAAAGTCCCTCAGCCTCTCTGTTTCGAGGGCGAAGCTCACGGGGTCGGGCAGGTGAACGCTGTCGCCGAACTTCGCGATATGGATGTCCTGGTACCGACCGGCCTCGGCGTCCGGGTTGCTGTGCACTATCAGGGTGCCCTCGTCCCGGTCGATCAACAGATGCACGGGAATTCCTGCCGCCGCATACGCGAGCGGCTTCTCCTTTCGGTCACGGCGGTCTGTGTCCGAGTCATGGGAAGTGATCTCCACCGTCATCAGGACACCGTCGGGATCGGCCCATTCGCCGTGCCCGGCGAAGTACGCCTCGGGCACGAGTACGGCATCGGGGCGTGCCCGGCCGCGGCGGTAGGACTCCCCCCTGAGCCCTTGGTCTGCGTAGACGTCAAGCTCCGGCCGGTGCTGCATACAGCGCCGAATCAGCCAGGTCACGATGGTTCCGTGGTCGCCGTCCGGCACGTCCTTGACCTCGATCCGTCCGTCGATGAACTCCAACTTGACGGCGTTGTCCGAGTCCTTGGCGGCGAAGTCCGCGATCCGCTCGAACTCCTCCACCGACAACGGGGACGTCTGAGGCGTGCGCTCTGCCATAACCGTCATGGTGCCCTCCTGCGCAGGCAACAGCCAGGCTGCCGAGGCGCGGGCGCCGGACGCGATGGTTCCGCGATCACCTCACTCGAACGAATGAGCGCACGCCAGATAGGCGCACCCCCTCAGACCTCCACCACGAGCTCCCGCAGCCCCCGGATCACCAGGCCGGCCTTCCAGCGCGGTTCGGCCGACAGTCTCAGCCCGGGGGCCTGTCTCAGCAACTGGCCGTACGACGCGGCCAGTTCGAGCCGTGCCAGCGGTGCGCCCAGGCAGTAGTGGATGCCGCCGCCGAGGCTGACGTGCGGGTTGTCCGTGCGGGTCGGGTCGAGGCGGTCCGGGTCCTGGAACGCGGCCGGGTCGCGGTTGGCCGAGCCGAACAGCAGGGCCACCTCCGAGCCGCGCGGGATCCGCACCCCGCCGACCTCGATGTCCTCAAGGGCCCACCGCTCGAAGAGGTGCAGCGGCGAGTCGTACCGCAGCAGTTCCTCCACAGCTGTGGAGAGTGGTACGTCGCCGGAGCGCAGTGCTGCGAGCTGCTCGGGGCAGCGGAACAGGGCCCACCAGCCGTTGCCCGTTGCGTTCACCGTGGCCTCGTGGCCGGCGTTCAGAAGCAGCACCGCCGTGGAGATCATCTCCTGCTCGGTGAGCCGCCCGCCGTCCTCGTCGTGCACGGCGATCAGCCCCGAGATCAGGTCGTCGCCCAGGTCCTTCCGCCGCTCAGCGATCAACTCCTTCAAGTACGCGGTGAATTCGACGGACGCCTCGACCGCCGCCCGCGCCGTCTCCTCCGAGGGATTCAGCTCGTACATCCCACAGATCGCCGCCGACCAGGGCCGCAACAGATGTCGGTCCGGCTCCGGGACGCCGAGCATCTGCGCGATCACCGCGACCGGCAGGGGCTCCGCGAGGCGGGACACGAGATCGCCACCGCCGTCCGCGACGAGCCCGGCGACCAGCTTGCCCGCCAACTCCTCAATGTATGGCCCAAGTTCCGCCACCCTGCGGGGCGTGAACGCCTTCGACACCAGCCGTCTGATCCGCGTGTGCCGGGGCGCTTCCAGGTCGAGCAGCCCGTTGTCGTTCAGGACGTGGAACGGTTCGTGCGCGGCGGGCGGCGGGGTGCGGCCGAACTCCTCGTGCGTGAACCGGTGCAGATACGTCCGCCCGAGCCGCCGGTCGCGCAGCAGCGCGGTCACGTCCCGGTGGTGCGGGATCAGCCACTGGCCCGACGGCTCGTACCAGAGGGCCCGGCCTTGCGCGCGCAGCGCGGCGTAGGCGGGGTACGGGTCGGCCGGATCGGCCGCGGCTAGGAGTCGGTGCTCGTCCATACGACGAAGCTTTCCCACGCGGTGGGGTCGACGGCCAGCCGTGCGCGGTCGGGGGTTTTGGAGTCGCGTATGTGGATGCGGTGGGGCTCCTTGGCCACTTCGACGCAGTCGCCGCCGCTGTCGTGGCTGTAGCTGGACTTGAACCAGTCGTAGGCGACTTCTACGCAAGCTCCGCCGCTGTCGCTGCTGTAGCTGGACTTGAACCACCGCAGATCGTCGGTCACTTCAACTCTCCTGCCAACCGCTCAACGAGGGCCAACGAATGCTCCGTATCCAAGGCCTGGCAACGGATCTTCGCATACCGGTGCGCATACGTTCTCAGCTTTGCGGGGGCACTGATCAGCACGCTCTCGTCCTGCGGCTCCAGGTATACGAACCGCTCCGACTCGTCGGTCTCGACCAGCACCATCGGGCCACGCATGCCCGCGTTCTCCCCGCGGAATCCCCGATCGGCGGGCAGGACGTGGAGCACCACGTTCGGCCGCTGGGCGCACTCGACGAGGTGGAGCAACTGCTCCCTCATCACTGCCGGGCTGCCGACCCCGCGGCTCAACACGGATTCGTCCATGATCAGTTCGAGCAACGGAACCGGCCTGCGATCGAACAGCGCCCGCCGAGCCATGCGCCCCGCCACAAGCTCCTCGACCCGCTCCTCGGACAGCGGCGGGTAGCCCCCGCCGATCAGCGCTCGCGCGTACTCCGCCGTCTGGAACAGGCCGTACACGACGACCGTCTCGTAGGCACTGAGTGTGATCGCTTGCTGCTCGATGCGCGCAAAGCTCTGGAACTGTGCCGGATACCGCTCCAACCGCATGTACTCCCGCGCCCGCTCGAAGAACCCCAACCCACCCCCGATCACCCGCTCCAGCGCGACCAACATCTCATCGCTCGCCGGCTGCGTGCACCGCTCCATCGCGCTCACGGCCGCCGCCGTGTACCCGATCTTGCGGCCCAACTCCTCCTGGGACAGCCCCGCTTTGATCCGCATCGCGCGGGCCATCTCCGCGACCTGGCGGGCCGTCGTCCCCGCCGTGTCCCTGTTCTCCGCTCGCGCCATTGCGAACACCCCCGATTTCCAACCGCCCTCGACCGGCCCCAACCGAGCACAACCTCACTCGACCGTGACCGACCATCAACGCTGAGTCATGGAAAACGCTAACGCGCGCCACTGACACTGACCCCATGAACTCCCCAACTGCCCCACCCTGGCTCCCCGCCTCCGGCATCCAACTCCGAAAGGCAGGCGTGCAGTTCGACGCCGTTCGTGTCGATGGCGACCTAGGACGACGCCTTGCCGACACCCTGGAGCGGATGACCGGGGGCTCACCGGGGCCCGTCGTCGTGGAGGAGCGCGGGCGGCGGTCCGTCTACTTCCTCGTCCCCGTGGGCAGTACGGCGCACCGCGCCTGGCCGGTGAACGCGACCCGCCTCACCGCAGGGCCGGGGCTCGTCTCGTACATCCCCGTACCGGTGCTCAACAGCTGGACCTGGCCGCTGAGTTGGCGCTGCAGGCCGTGCCCGATGGGCGGCCTCGTGCACCCGCTGCTGCTGCGCACGGTACTCGCCGAGCTGAACGCAACCGTCTAGTCCGGGACTGCCTTGACCGTGATCCTGGCCGCAGTCTCCCCATACCACTCCAGGTCGACGTCGGAGGTGTACGTGACCGTGAACGTGCGCCGCATCCCACCGAAGCGGTCCGTGAACGTCACCTCGGCGGGTCCGGTCTTCTTCGGCTCGGCCGAAATCTCGTATGTCCGCCGGAAGTCGTCCGCGCTCGAGTCGATGCTCGCCTCAACCCGGTACCGGAGCTCGACCGACCCATCCTTCCCAGTCTTGTAGTACCTCGGGATGTAGTACCGGCCCGACTTCGGATGCTGCTCGTGATGCACCCCCGCCTTCCTCTGCTCGTCCTCCCAAGGGTCCGGCAGCGACGCCTTGTAGAAGCGCACACCGACCCACACGACCACGCCCACGATCCACACCATGCAGAGCGCGAGGAACACGACGAGGGCCTTGCGCTGCCACGTGCCAGAGCCCGCCTTCAGCCCTTCCAAGTCCGCACCTCGCTCTGGCCGCTCATATCGAACTCCCTGGCCAGGCCTGCCCGATGGAGCCTTGCCAAGTCGGCGTCCGATACATTGCCGAGCGCTGGAACGGGAGTCTCTTTCCCTTTATCCCAGTTATAGCGATCGTGCACATGCGTCTGATAGCGAATCGTGGCCTTGGGCTCTCCGTCCGGGCCAGGGACAACCTCGACTTGGGCGACCGTGTTGTAGTGGTAGGACCCCATAGCGTGGTACCAGTCGGAGTCCTTCTCCGCCTCCCACCCTTGCCAACCGGTCTGCTGGACCATCGACACCGGCTTTCCGGTGCGCTCGAACTCGGCGAGCGCCTGCGCCTTCCATGAATCGGCGTTCTCCGCCAACTGCCTTTCGGAATTGCGCTGCATATCCGGCAGGTCGTTCAACATGGCATCCACATCGATGTCCATCGGATCACCGCTGTTCCCCAGGAAATGCATCATGTGCTTGGACGCAATGGGACCACCGAGCACCGCAGGGGACCACCCGGCGAACAGGCCCATCCTGTTCTTGATGCCTTGGTCCTCTTCGGTGGGCTCACGGCTCTTGTAGTCACCGGAACCCTCGTCCAGAGCGGGAGGCGGCAGCACGACTCCACCACGGCCCGAGAGCACACGGTCCAGACGGTTGGCGCCCTGGGCGTCGCCCTTGATGGACCGCTTGGTCAGATCGTCCAGAACGCTGTATTTCACCGCCTTCTTGATGCGCTCGATTTCGTAGTCGACGTGCTCATTGACGTCGGCGGCATAGCCGAGGGCCGCCGCCGCACGCGTGCGCAGGGACTCGGCCTCCTCCTGATCCTGCCGGGCCGCACCCGCACTGTCCGGGTCGTTGGGCGGGTAATTCCTGTCGGGGATGGTGACGCTGCCGTCGTCGTTCAGTGTCAGGTGATTCTGCTTAGCCATCTCCTTGGCCTCGTCCAGCCAGGTGGTGGCGAGTTTGAACCCGTTCTTGGCCGCCGAGAGCGTGGTCGCGGCTGCTTTCGACTCATGTTTGGCGATGGTCAGTTCTTCGTGCATTGCCATCAGCTGCACCCGAGCCGACAGGGCGGACTCGCTCTGCCACACAAAGGGCAGCTTGTGCAGGACGTTCTGGACGTGCTCTCGGGCTTTTACGGCCGCTGTCGCCAGGTCTCGCCACTCGTCCGCCGCCCGGTCCCAGGCTTCCGGGCGGACATCCTCGAGTTCGGAAACAGTGATGCTCTGCCGTTGCACCGCGTCTTTGTGCCCGTGGTCCGGGCCGCGACTCTCCCGG
This sequence comes from Streptomyces cavernicola, assembly GCF_029968035.1. Taxonomy (GTDB): domain Bacteria; phylum Actinomycetota; class Actinomycetes; order Streptomycetales; family Streptomycetaceae; genus Streptomyces; species Streptomyces cavernicola. Next base: position 43,266 of record NZ_JASCIQ010000037.1, read on the forward strand.
TCGTCGATATCTGCCATCAGGCCTCCCTCCCCGTCGCGCCGAGAATGGCCGCAAACTCCTGAGCCGTTCGCTCTTCCTGCGCCCTGTAGTTCTTGTGCGTCTCGCGCATCTTGTGTGCTAGCGATCGGCACTGCTTGGCGAGGCGGGTGACTTCGTCGTCCCAGTCGGCGGTTGCTCCTCTGAGCCGCTTCCCTGAAGTAAGCATGCTGTGCACCCGGGCCGTCGTAGCCGACTCGGCCAGCCCCTTGTCCGCCTTCTCCAGGATCTCAGCAGCGTCGTCCAACTCATCGGCCATCTTGCCGAGTTCGGTGTTGCTGACGCCGTAGCCGTTGTCGGCGCTGCCGGACTGCGCAGTGCCAATGCTCGGAGCTCCCGCAGGTCCCGCCGGTCCGGGCCCGGTGCCAGTCCCTGCAGCCATCGGGCGTAGGCCGTCCTCGTCGAAACCTGACGGCGGGTCCAGGGCAGGTGCCGGATCAAGGTCCCGTATGTCCACCGGGTCTTTCGGCTCTGGTAGTTGGTGTACAGCGGGCTCGTCTGCCAGAGGCTCCGCCGAGGCCGAGACGGGCTGGTATCGGGAGCCCGGGTCGGCGGCGTCCGCCCCGTCATCGGCTGCAGGCCTCCGTGCTGCCCGGGGTCGGAGTCTGAACCCAAGACATCCCCCTTGTCTTGTGCGAACACTGCCGCCGAGTGTCGCACGAGGGCACCCTGTTTAGCCTGTACATCTCAAGCCCAGTAGAGCCCCTAATACCCCGCCGGCCGCACCAACCCGCTCTCGTACGCGAACACCGCCGCCTGGGTGCGGTCGCGGAGGCCCAGTTTCACCAGGATGCGGCCCACGTGGGTCTTCACCGTCTGTTCCGCCACCACCAGCCGCTCCGCGATCTCCGCGTTGGACAGGCCCTGGGCGATCAGGGCGAGGACTTCCGTCTCGCGCTCCGTGAGGCCCGCGAGGGTGGTCTTGGTGGGGGCGCGGGGTGCGCCGAGACGGGCGAACTCGTGGATCAGGCGGCGGGTGATGCCCGGGGCGAGCAGTGCGTCGCCGGCCGCCACCACCCGTACCGCCTCGGCGAGTTGGTCGGCCGAGGCGTCCTTGAGGAGGAAGCCGGATGCGCCCGCGCGCAGGGCCTCGTAGACGTACTCGTCGAGGTCGAACGTGGTGAGGACCAGGACCTTCACGGGGGCGCCCGACTCCATGACGCGGCGGGTCGCCTCGATGCCGCTGAGCTCGGGCATGCGAATGTCCATCAGGACGACGTCCGGGGCGAGTTCGGTGACCTTCGCGACCGCGTCCGCGCCGTCGACGGCCTGCCCCACCACCTCGATGTCCGGCTCCGCGTTCAGCAGCACCGTGAAGCCCTGCCGGACCATCATCTGGTCGTCGGCGATCAGCACTCGGACCGTCATACGCACCCCCTCAGTTCAACGGCAGCAGCGCCGTCACTTCGTACCCGCCCGTGGACGTCGGGCCCGCGAACAGCTCCCCGCCGAGCATCGCCGTCCGTTCCCGCATCCCGAGCAGCCCGTGCCCCGCCCCCGGCGACAACGCGACCGGCCGGCCAGGGCTGCTGTTCAGGACGCGTACGCGCAGGCAGCCTCCGATGCGTTTGACCTCCACGCGCACCTCGGCGGCGGGAGCGTGCCGCATCGCGTTGCTCAACGCTTCCTGCACGATACGGAACGCGGACAGCTCCACGCCCGACGGCAACGGGCCCTCTGCGCCCGAGAGTTCGGCGTCGACGGTCAGGCCCGCCGCACGCGCGTTGTCGAGCAGCCCGTCGAGCCGGTCCAGGGTCGGCTGGGGCATGTCGGGCGCGCCCTCTCCCTGTTCGGAGCGCAGCACGCCCAGGACGCGGCGGAGTTCGGTCAGCGCCTCAAGGGCGTTGTTCCTGATCCCGGCGAGGTTCTCCTTGAGCTCGTCGGAGGGGTTCTCGACCAGGTGCGGGGCGACCTGCGCCTGTATGGAGATCACCGACATGTGGTGGGCCACCACATCGTGCAGTTCCCTGGCTATTCGGCTGCGTTCCTCCAGGAGCGTGCGCCGTGCCCGCTCCTCTGCCGTGAGCGTGGCCTGTTTGACGAGCTGGGTCCGGGCCTGGCGCAGCCCACGCAGCGGGGCGCCGAAGAAGGCGGCGAGCGCGAACACGGCGACGGCCACCGCGTCCACGTCCTGCCCTGCTCCGGGCGGGGTCCGCACGTACGGCAGGAGGACCGTGCAGCCCATGGTGATTCCGAGGATCGTCAGGGTCGCCCGAGCCGGTATCCGCAGCACGGCCAGGATCAGTACGAGCACCTCCAGGACGAGGCTCCACACCGGCCACGGCCAGTAGTGGTCCTCCAATGTCCCCTGGACCGCGAGCGCTTGTGCGAAGGACGCCCCGGTGACCAGCCACCACGCGGCGACGGGCCGGGACACGACCAGGATCAGCGCGGCGGCCTGCAGCATGATCAGGGCCTGGAGCAGACGGGCGCTGACCGGGGTCGTCTCGAACGTGCTCGACAGGTTGGCCATGCCCGCCACGCCCAGGGCGGCTGCCCCGTACACGAACGGCACGTAGAGGAGTGCGCGCAGCCAGCGTGGGCGTGACGGGGAGAGCAGCGGGTCGGGGGCGAGCGTCAACAGGTCCTGGCGCAGGGCCCGGAGGCCTCGGCGCAGGTGCCGCAGCAGCGGTTCAGCCGTCGTCACAGCGGTCACCCTAGGCATGTCGCTCAGCCCTTTCGAGGGCGGGCCGATGCCGGCGTACGACCGTGGTGGTCCCGCGGCTGCGGCGGCCGTGCTCGATGCGGTGGAACGCGGCCCAGCAGACGGCGAGCGCCGCTGTGAACACGGGCAGCCAGGCGAGCCGGGCGAGTATCCAGCCGGGGCCGTCCGGGGCTGTGTGCAGTCCGGGCAGGGCCCGACCCGCGAGCAGTCCGCAGGCGGTGACGGCGAGCAGTGCCGTCTGGTGCCAGAGGAAGACGGTGAGCGCCGACAGGTTGCCGAGCGCCACGCCCGCCCACAGCTTCGCCCTGCGGCGCATCGCCCGGTCCAGCGGCCCGTGCAGGAGCAGTGCGAGCCCGCACTGGGCGAGGCCGAACGTGACGGCGGCCAGGGTCGGCGGGTTGAGGTTGGACACGGCCGCACCGGGCACGCCCACCATGGACGCCGGGTACCCGCCGACGGCCACGAGCACGGCGGTCGCCGCCGCGCCCCCTGCGAGCAGGACGAATCCGGTGGTGCGGACGCCCTCCCGATCCCCGAGCCGGCCGCGGGCCCAGGCCGCGCCCAGGCAGTACGGCACGAGCCAGCCCGCCGGTACGTTGATCCAGCCCAGCCACTCCGGCCCGTCGAAGCCGAACCGCCACAGGTCGACGTGGGCCACGACGGCCAGCGGCCACATCGGGTGCAGCCTCGCCACCAGCGGTGTGAGGGCCGTCAGGGCGGCGAGGACGAGCAGGAACCAGAGCGGCGAGAGCACCAGCTTGAGCAGCGTCCGGACGGTGCCCAGGTCGGTGCCGCCGGCGAGCAGCCCGACCGAGGCGACCGCCCACAGCCCGAGCACGGTCGCGACCGGCCGGAACAGCCGCGCGAGCCGGGCCCGCAGCCACGGCCCGTACTCCCGAGGATCACTGCCTGCGCCGCGCGCCGCCACGTACCCGCTGACCAGGAAGAACACGGCGAGCGTCTGCAACAGCCAGGAGATCGGAGTGAGCCACGGCTGCCGGGAGAGGGGGCTGGCGCCGTGCAGAGCCCCGCCCTCGCTGACCAGGGCGGTGACCAGCCAGTGGCCGAGCACCACACCGAGGATCGCGGCAGCCCGCACCGCGTCCACGCCCCGGTCCCGGCCGGCCGGGGTGGCGGCGGCCACACGGTGGACAATTCCGGGCGAGGTTCCGGTCCGAACTTCGCGCGGGGTTCCGGTCCGGGGTCCGTGCCCTGCGACGTACCGGGTTCCGTGCCCGGCGACGTACCGGGCTTCGTGCGGGATTCCGTGTGTGGCTTCGTGCGTGATTCCGTCAGGCATGCGGCACCTCCGGGGTCTGCCCGCGGGCGATGCGGGCCAGGTTGTCGAGGGCGGTGGAGCCGGGCTCCAGATAGTCGCTGTGGCTGCCGTCGCCTGCGTCGAAGCGGTGGGCGCCGAACGCGGCGGACATCGGGTCGGGGCCGAACCCGACGGTGACGCCGAGGAGTTGGGCCCGAGCGTGCGGGACGTCGGCGATCCAGTCGTGCGTGGCGCGGCCGGCCCAGACGCGGGCACGGGTGCGCAGCTCGGCGACCCGGTCGTAGCCGGTGCCGGGGCTGCCGTAGAGGACGATGTCGGTGACCCGGGGCTGCGGGCCCGGCTCGCCGAGTCCGTGCGCGGCCCTGGCGCACACCACGGAGCCGTAGGAGTGGCAGAGCAGCGCTATGGGGGTGCGACCGGGAACCCCGTACGCCCGCAACCTGTCGAGGAATGCGCGGAGTTCGGCGGCTCCGGTGCGGGCGCGGTCGGGCGTGACGGCCTCCGTGCTGACCGTGCCGGGGGTCGCGTAGCCGAGCCAGGCGACGACGGCCACCCGCGGGCCGAGCTTCGCGTGCAGGGCGAGGGCGCCGCGGCGGAAGCGCGCGTACGTGTCGATGCTCGTGTCGGAGCCGGGTACGAGGATCGCGATGCGCTCGGCGGTGCGCGGGTCGCCGAGCACCTCGGCGGTGGCGCCGGGACCGCGGGCGTCGAACTCCAGGAAGTGCCGCTCCGGCGCGGCCAGTTCACGCAGGGCTGCCGCGCGCCGCGAGGCTCCGGCAGCCTGGGCCACGCGGGCGGCCTCGGCGGCGTTCGCGCGATGCGCTGCGTACCGCACGGCGAGCGGAGCTGCGGGGGCGACACGGGCGGGCGCGGGCGCCGGGACCTCTGGCCGCACGGCGGCGGAGAGCGGCACCACCACGCAGGCGACGATCAGCACAGCGAGCCCGGCCCGCCACCACCGCCCCGACCGGTGCACCCCGGTCGCATCCCCCCGCCCGAACCACATCCCCACGCCCCCCCGCTCCCCGTTTCCCGGCCCGCCCAACTGCGGTGCCTGCCAGGAAAAGTTAGGAGCCGGAGGCCGTGACCTACGTCCCTCCGCCGGGGTGACCTGCCGGATAGCTCTCAGGTATGACGCGGTCTACATACGTCCCGCCGTACGATCAACGCGAGTCATCAGAAAGCCACGACTCATCAGAAAGCCAGTTGGGCGATCTCCTCCGCCACCACCGCGCACGCATCGGCAGCCGGGTCGATCAGGGCGAAGTGGCCGACGTCCTCAAGAAGCGTGCAGCCCACGATCTCGCCGGCCTTCGCCGCGGCGTCCGCATACTCCTCGGCGAGTTCGTACGGCACCGTCGTATCGCTGCGGCCCTGCACAAGGGTCGTCGCGATACCCGTCGGAAGCAGCATGGCCGGATCGGCGAGCAGCGACCGCTCGGCGAACTTGCCCTTACCACCAAGGAGTTGATGCACAGCGCCCCCGCACACATCCAGCTCCACCGCCCGCTCGAAGCCCGCGATCGGCGCCAGCGCGACGACACCCCGCAGCGACGTGGGGCGCGGCAGACTCCACGGCGTGCCCGGCGGCAGGACATGCCGCGCCGCCGCCCACAACGCCAGGTGCCCGCCCGCCGAGTGGCCCGTGAGGACCGTGCGCCGCAAATCGGCCTGCGGCAGGTGCGGCGGCACGAGCTCGGGGAGAGCGTCGATCGCGGCCGCCACGTCGTCGAACGTCTCCGGCCAGCGCCCCGCGACAGGCGCGTCCACCCCCTGGTGGGGCAGCGAACTCCCCCTGCGGTACTCGACGTTGGCGACGGCGAAGCCGCGCCGGGCCAGGAAGTCCGCGAACGGCGTCACATGCTGCCGGTCGTACGGGCCGCGCCAAGCCCCACCGTGCAGCACGACCACGAGCGGCGCGGCCCGGCCGTCACCGACGCGGGGCGCGTAGAAGTCGACGACCTGGTCGGGATGTTCGCCGTAGGACGCGGTGGCGTCGGGGGCGACGGCGGGGTGCGAGAAGGCCGAGTCCTCTTCGGCGTCGTCCGACATGCTGCAGCCTTTCCATGAGTACGGGGCGGGGCCCTGATCCGGAACAGGCCCCTGGTACGGCGGGGCGGGTCCGGGGCGATCTTTCCCCAGGCCCGCCCCTCCCCGTGACCGGGGTACGCGTAGCCGTGCCGGTGGCCGTGCGGCTACCGGGCCAGCACCTCGCCGAGCACCCGGGCCGCCCGCTCCACCTCGGCGAAGCCCACGTACAGCGGGGTGAAGCCGAAACGGAGGACGTCCGGGGCGCGGAAGTCGCCGACCACGCCGCGGGCGATCAACTCGTCCATCACGGCGGCCGCACCGTCACACCGAAGTGCGACCTGGCTGCCGCGCTCGGCGTGCACCTCAGGAGTGACCGAGGCGACCCGACCGGCCGGGACGTGCGCCGCGACGCACTCCAGGAAGAAGTCCGTGAGCGCCAGGGACTTCTCCCGGACCGCCGCCACCGACACCCCGTCCCACACCTTCAGGGACTCCTCGAGGGCCAGCATCGACAGGATGTCCGGCGTGCCGACGCGCCCGCGCAGCGCGCCGTCCGCGGGCGCGTAGCCGGGGCGCATGCCGAAAGGCTCGGCATGCGAGTTCCAGCCGGGCAGCGGCGAGTCGAAGACGGCCTGGTGGCGCTCGGCCACGTACAGATACGCGGGCGAACCCGGGCCGCCGTTCAGGAACTTGTACGTGCAGCCCACCGCGAGGTCGACGCCGTGCTCGTCCAGGCCGACCGGCAGCGCGCCCGCGCTGTGGCACAGGTCCCAGACGGCCAACGCGCCCGCGGCCCGCACCGCGGCCGTGATGCCGGGCAGGTCGTGCAGGCGCCCGGTGCGGTAGTCGACGTGGTTGACGAGGACCGCCGCGGTGCGCGGGCCGACCGCGCCCGGTATGTCGGCGGGGGCCGTCGGCCGCAGCGTGCAGCCCGTCATCCGGGCGGCGGACTCGGCGATGTACCCGTCAGTGGGGAACGTCGAGGAGTCCACGAGGATCTCGTCCCGTCCCGCATCGGGTCCGCCCGAGAGCCGGACCGCACCCACAAGCGCCTTGAAGACATTGACGCTTGTGGAGTCGCCGACCACGATCTGCCCGGCCGCCGCGCCCACGATCGGCGCGATCCGGTCACCGATCCGCTCGGGCGCGGTCCACCAGCCCGACTCCGTCCAGGAGCGGATACGCAGCCGCCCCCACTCCCGCTCCACGACGTCCGCGACCCGGCCGGGAACCGAACTCGGCAGCGCGCCGAGCGAGTTCCCGTCCAGGTACACCGTCCCGTCGTCGAGGACGAACTGCTCGCGCAGCTTGCCCAGTTCGTCCACAGCATCGAGGGCCGCCGCCCGCTCCTCCAGGTTCGGAACCTCAGACATGGCTACGCGCCGTCCACAGCTCGGGGAACACGTTCTTACGGGCCCGCTTCTCCAGCCAGGCCACTCCGGCGGAGCCGCCCGTGCCGGCCTTGGAGCCCATCGCGCGCCGGGTCGCCACCAGGTGGTCGTTGCGCCAGCGCCACACCAGCTCGCCGACGTCCGTCAACGCCTCGCCCAGACGCACCAGTTCGCTGTCCTGGTCGCCCGCGTACACCGCCGTCCAGACCGCCTCCACCTCGGGCGACGGCTCGTACCGCAGCGCCACGTCACGGTCGAGGACGTCCTGCGGGATGTCGAAGCCGCGGCGCGCGAGGAGCCGCACCACCTCGTCGTACAGGCTCGGTTCGTGCAGTGCCTTCTCCAGCTCGGCGTGCACGCGCGGGGCGCCGCGGTGCGGGACGAGCATCGACGCGGACTTCTCGGCGAGGAGGAACTCCATCCGCCGGTACATCGCCGACTGGAAGCCGGAGCCGTCGCCGAGCGCGCTGCGGTACGCGTTGAACTGCGCCGGGGTGAGCTGCCCGAGCGGCTTCCAGGAGGCGTTCAGCGCCTCCAGCTCACGGACACTGCGCTTGAGGGCGGCCACCGCGGTGGGCAGGTCGTCCTGGCGCAGGGCGCCGGCCGCGGTCTCCCACTCGTGCACGATCACGGTGAACCACAGCTCCATCACCTGCGTGGTGACGAGGAAGACCATCTCCCCGGGGTCGTCGGAGAGCGGGTGCTGCAGATGGGTGAGGACGTCCGCCTGTACGTAGTCCTCGTACGGCGTGGTGCCTGCGAAGTCGAGATGCGGGGCCTCGGGGATCTCCCCGGCCGTCGTTTCCGCCTCGTGGGACATCGCTGTCTCCTTGGTGCCTGCTACGGGTAGCGGTCCGCCCCTGCCGATGCCGACACGGGGGCCCCGGTCCCCACCGGCATCCTCCGCGATCCTCCCCCGGGACGGCAAGACCTGCCTGGTCACAGCGACCGGGCAGGTCTTGACACCGACCTGCGGGCTCTCGGATGCGGGTCAGCCGAGGGTGTCGGCCGCGGCCTGCGAGGACTCGCGCAGGAAGGTCGAGCAGCGCTCGTACTCCTCCTGCTCGCCGATGGACTGGGCCGCGCGCGCGAGGGCGTGCAGGGCGCGCAGGAAGCCGCGGTTCGGCTCGTGCTCCCACGGCACCGGGCCGTGGCCCTTCCAGCCGGCGCGCCGCAGCGCGTCCAGGCCGCGGTGGTATCCCGTACGCGCGTACGCGTACGACTCGACGGTGCTGCCGCGCTCGAAGGCCTCGTCGGCGAGACGGGCCCAGGCCAGCGACGACGACGGGTACTTGGCGGCCACGTCCGCCGCCGGCGTACCGCCCGCGAGGAGTTCGCGGGGCTCGGGGTCGTCGGGCAGGTGGGTCGGGGGCGGGCCCCCGAGCAGGTTCTCGTGAATGGACATGCCCCAAGTCTGCCTTGTCCGCCGGGCGGAGCGCCGAGCCTGTGGATAACCCGGTTTCCCCGTGCGGGCACGCCGAAGGGCCCGGCTCCCTGGGCGGGAGCCGAGCCCTCGGCGCGGTGCTCGGGGGCCGAGCCCTCGGTGCGGTGCTGCCGCGGTTCTGCTTCGGACCGCTGCGGTCCGACTTCAGCTTCGCGGCTGCCGCGGTACTACTTCAGCTTCGTGCCGGCCGAGCGCAGCGCGACGCAGGCCTCGCCCACGCGCTTCGCCATGCCGGCCTCGGCGAGCTTGCCCCAGGTGCGCGGGTCGTACGTCTTCTTGTTGCCGACCTCGCCGTCGACCTTCAGGACGCCGTCGTAGTTCTTGAACATGTGGTCCGCGACGGGACGCGTGAAGGCGTACTGGGTGTCGGTGTCGAGGTTCATCTTCACGACGCCGTTCTCCAGGGCCGTGGCGATCTCCTCGGCGGTGGAGCCGGAGCCACCGTGGAAGACGAAGTCGAACGGGGAGGTCTTGCCGTACTTCTCGCCGACGCCCTGCTGCAGGTCCTTGAGCAGCTCGGGGCGGAGCACGACGTTGCCCGGCTTGTAGACGCCGTGGACGTTGCCGAACGAGGCGGCCAGCAGGTAGCGGCCCTTCTCGCCCAGGCCGAGGGCCTCGGCGGTGCGCAGCGCGTCGTCGACGGTCGTGTACAGCTCGTCGTTGATCTCGTGGCTGACGCCGTCCTCCTCACCGCCGGTGGGGGTGATCTCCACCTCGAGGATGATCTTGGCGGCGCGGGCCTTCTCCAGGAGCTCCTGGCCGATGGCGAGGTTGTCGGCGAGGGTCTCGGCGGAGCCGTCCCACATGTGCGACTGGAACAGCGGGTTCTCACCCTTGGCGACGCGCTCGGCGGAGACGTCGAGCAGCGGGCGGACGTACCCGTCGAGCTTGTCCTTCGGGCAGTGGTCGGTGTGCAGCGCGACAGTGACGTCGTACTTCTTGGCGACGATGTGCGCGTACTCTGCGAGCGCGACGGCGCCGGTCACCATGTCCTTGTTGTACTGCCCGCCCAGGAACTCCGCACCGCCGGTGGAGATCTGGATGATGCCGTCGCTCTCGGCCTCCGCGAAACCGCGCAGTGCGGCGTGCAGGGTCTGGGAGGAGGTGACGTTGATGGCCGGGTAGGCGAACTTGCCCGCCTTCGCCCGGTCCAGCATCTCGTTGTAGACCTCGGGGGTTGCGATGGGCATCTGGCCGCTCCTTGTGATGTGCGGATGTAAGTGTGGCCCTGACCGGAGGGCCCCTCACAGATGTTCATTGAGGGGGCGACGTCATCGTCGCCCCCATCCTTCCAGACGCGCCGGATTGCTCCAGCGCGACGGTCCGGAACCCCCGTCGGTCACGACCCTCGGCCGGTCCGTCGGCCGAGGCCGTCGGTCGTGGCTTCGGCCTCGGCCGTCAGTCGAGGCCGAGCTCGTCCTTCGAGTACGCGAAGAGGTACGGGACCCCGGCGCCCTCGGTGATCTTCTCGGCGGCTCCGGTGGCCCGGTCCACGATCGTCGCGACGCCCACGACCTCGGCGCCGGCCGCGCGCACGGCCTCGACGGCGGTCAGCGGGGAGCCGCCGGTGGTGGAGGTGTCCTCGACGACGAGGACGCGGCGGCCCTTGATGTCCGGGCCCTCGACCTGGCGCTGCAGGCCGTGCGCCTTGGCGGCCTTGCGGACGACGAACGCGTCCAGGCGCTTTCCGCGCGCGGCGGCCGCATGCAGCATCGACGCGGCGACCGGGTCGGCGCCCATGGTCAGCCCGCCGACGGCGTCGAAGTCCAGCTCGGCGGTGAGGTCGAGGAGGACCTGCCCGACCAGGGGGGCGGCCTCGCCGTCGAGGGTGATGCGGCGCAGGTCCACGTAGTAGTCGGCCTCGATGCCCGAGGAGAGCGTCACCTTGCCGTGCACCACGGCCTTGTCCTTGATCTGCTGCAGCAGCTCGCCGCGTACGTCACTCATGCTTGTCAGCTTAAGTGGGCCGCGGGGGTGCCCGTGCCGCCCCTGGCCTCCGCCGATCCCGCTCCGCGCTGCGTTCCCCACCCCGCCCCTTCCCGAAAGCCTGCGGCGCCGCCTCGTTCGTCTGCTGCGCCGTCGTGGCTGGTCGCGCAGTTCCCCGCGCCCCTGAAAACCAGCCCCTCCGGCGTTTGAGGAGCGGGGGTCTGGGGGCTGGCCCCCAGTTCGGGAAGGGGCGGGGTGGGGAAGAAGCCCGCCGCAGGCGCACCACAGACGGCCGGGGGCCGGGGCGGAGCCCCGGCTGGTTGGGGGCTAGAGAGGACGCCAGTCCCAGCGCATCGTCGCCTCCAGCGGCTCGATCGGCGTCACGAGCCGCGGCTCGGTGTTGAGACCGTTCGGCGGCCCGGTCTGGGGCTCGACGCAGACCGCCTCCGGCTGCTCGTCGTAGATCACGACCCACTGCTCGGGCCCGCTCACCTTGAGCTCCAGCTGCTCGGGCCAGGTCAGCGTGACCGCCACCCCGTCGGGCATGCCGAAGCAGTCGTCCCACGGCCCAGGCAGGGGGTCGATGCGCTTGCCGGTGGGCAGGTGGTCCGCGCCGCGCTCCTCCTGCCAGGCCGGGTCGAAGTCGATCGTCACGTCCTCGCGGCCGAGGTTGCGCAGGAACCAGGGGTGCCAGCCGAGCTGCGCCGGGAACGAGTCGCCGTACGTCTCCAGGCCCATCCGGACCGTCAGGGAGCTCTCGTCCAGCTCGAAGATCTGGGTGATCCGCCCGCTGTACGGCCACGGCTCGACGAGGTCGTACGTGAACACCGCCTGCGTGTCGCCGCCGCCGCGCGCCCGGCGCCAGGGCTTGTCTCGGACGGTGCCGTGGATGGCGTGCGGCGGGCTGTTCACGGGCAGCCGGTGCACCTGACCGCCGTTGCGGAACTGGCCGTTCTCGGTGCGGCCGCACCAGGGGGCCATAGGGAACGAGCCGAAGTGGTCGCCCTGTCTGAGCACTTCGGTGCCGCCGATGCGGAGGCTCCCGATGCGGCATCCGTTGCCGCTCTGCACCGTCAGTTCCGCATCGCCCGCGACGAGGGTCGCCGTCTCCTGAGTCTTCACGGACCCGACCCTAGGTCCTGACTACCGGCGGCGCCGCAGCGCCCGTCCGACGACGATCGCCGATGCGACGACGAGGGCGGCCGCGGGTGCGGCCCAGCGCAGGGTGTCGCCCGCGGTGGTCGCCTGCGGTGCGGGCACGGGTGCGTACCGCCCGCGCGGCGGGGCGTGGTCGACCTCCTCCGCGCTGCGGCCGATCATCGTGCGCCGGGCGTGCGCGGCCTCGGCGGGCGGCGCGATGAACGACTCGTCGCCGGCGTCCTGGTGGAAGGGGTCGGGGGCGGAGCTCTGGGGTGCGCCTTCCTCGTCCTCGTCGGCCGCCTCCCGAGGCTCACCGGCCGCTTCCCGAGGCTCGTCGACCACCTCCCGAGGCTCAGTCGACTCCGCAGCCGAGGTCGACCCCGACTCCGACCCCGGCTCCGACTCCGCCGACCGCTCGGCGACCCTCGCCAAGCTCTCCGAGAAACGGTTCAGCAGTCGCCGTACGGCCGCCTCGACCGCGGTGGTCTCCAGCTCCGCGACCCGGCCGTCGCCCTTGCCCGTGCCGGAGTACGCCAGTCGCGTGCCGCCCTCGGCAGTCAACAGCCGTACGCCGAGGGTGAGTTCGACCGATCCGGAGCCGCGTACCTCCGTCGCCTCGCCGGTGACCGTGAAGGACGGGGTGGCCGCCGAGGTGTCCTCGGTGACCCGGAGTGCGCCACGGTAGGTGATGGTGTGCCCCGCGATCCGCACTTTGAGGCGGCCCGACAGGGGCTCGGCCCCCACGCCCACATCGCGCTGGAGTCCCTGGATGCCGCGGGCGACGCGGGCGGCGTCACCGAACGCCTGTCGCAGGGGCTCTGTCTCCACGGGAACGAACACCTCATGCTCCATGTCAGCCGAGCCTACCCACGCGCGTACGAGCCGCACCCCCGTGTGCACACATTCGGCACGTCAGCCGCCCGGGGTCGCCGCTTCGCCGTATCTCGGGCGCACAAGCGTGGACGGGGGCAGTCCGGGGACGCGGGTCCGTTCGATCGCGCGGGCCCCGTCGCGGAGCATCGCCGGGGTGAGTGAGCGACGGCCGGGTCTCGCGTCCAGGCCGAGCTCGGGCGGGGTGCGCGCGGCGAGCAGGAAGCCCCAGTCGCGGGGCGCGCGGGCCCGTCCCGCGCCGGCTCGGGCGCTGCGGCGCTCGGCGCTGTACGGGACGGTGCGCAGGCGGGCGGCGCGGACGCTCGCGTCGACGGTCCAGAACGCCCGCGGCTCGGCGGTCGCCCCGGCGTGCACGGCGAGCCGGCCCGCGGGGGCGAGGGCGCGGGCGGCGAGGCCGAAGAACTCCCGGGAGTAGAGCTTGGCGGACTCGGTGACGCCGGGGTCGGGCAGATCGGCGATCACCACGTCGTACGGCCGGGAGGCGCCGCCCGTGCGTTCCTCGCGCAGCCACTGGAAGGCGTCGGCGTGCACCGCCTGGAGCCGGGGGTCGTCGTAGGCGTGGCCGTTGAGGGCGCTGAGGGCGGGGTCGGTGCGGGCCAGGTCGGCCAGCTCCTCGTCGGGTGCGACGACGTCGACGCGGTCGACTCCGGGGTGGCGGAGGACTTCGCGGGCGGCGAGGCCGTCCCCGCCGCCGAGGATCAGCACGCGCGCGTGCGGGCCGCGCATCGCGGGGTGCACGAGCGCCTCGTGGTACCGGTGTTCGTCGCGTCCGCTGACCCTGAGCCGCCCGTTCACGTACAGGTCGAGGTCGGTTGCCGGGCGGTGGGCGCCGCCGGTGAGGACGATCTCCTGGACGTCGGTCTGCAGGGCCACGCGGACGTCCGCGCCGTACACCGCGTACCGCGCGGCGCGTTCGAAGTCGCCGACGCCCGCGGCGAGGGTGGCGAGCAGGACGAGCACGGCGAGGTTGACGGCGAGCAGCCGGCGGCGGGCGCGGGCGCTCAGGTCGTGCCGGAAGAGCCACAGGACGAGGGTGCCGCCCGCGATGGCGTTGACGGCGCCGGTGAGGAGCGCGCCCGTCAGCTGGCCGAGCAGCGGCAGGAGAAGGAACGGGAAGGCGAGGCCGCCGACGAGCGCGCCCACGTAGTCGGCGGCGAAGAGGTCGGCGACGGCGCCGCCCGCGTCCTGGCGGCGGATGCGCTGGATGAGGGTCATGAGCAGCGGCACTTCGGCGCCGATGAGCACGCCGATGGCGAGGGAGAACACGACGAGCAGCAGGCGCGTGCTCGCGCCCCAGACGAATCCTGCGTACAGCACGAGGGCGCTGCAGCCGCCGACCAGGGCGAGCGCGGCCTCGACGGCACCGAACGCGGCGGCGGCCCGGCAGCGCAGGTGTTTGGCGAGCAGCGAGCCGACGCCCATGGCGAAGACCATCACGGACAGCACGACGGAGGCCTGGGTGACGGAGTTCCCGATCAAGTACGAGGCGATGGCGACGAGTTCGAGTTCGTACACCAGGCCGCAGGCGGCGCTGACGAAGACGGCGACGAGGACGAGGAGTCGCCCGGCGCGCGGCGAGACGGGCAGCACGGCCGTGCTCTGCGGGCCCGCGGACGGCGGGGCTCCGGACGGCACGGACAGCGGCGAATCGATCACGATGGGAACGCTACGTCACCGCCCGTGTGCACCCTGTCACCCACACGTGTGCAAACCTCGGCGAACGGCGGGCGCGCGGCGGTGCGTGAGCGGTGCACGGGCGGTTGTGCGGTAGTGCGCAACGGACATGGGAGCACGGGCGGTTGTGCGGCAGTGCGCAACGGGCGTAGGAGCACGGGTGGTTGTGCGGTGGCGCGGTGCGGGCGCGGGGGCACAGGATGGCGCCCGCGCTTGGGCAACGGGGTGGCATCGGCGCTCAAGCAGGCGTACGCGAGCGGCGGTTCAGGCCGGTTGCGGTGCGGGCAGGCGCGCACCCACGCGGGTGCGGGTGGCGACGAGCTGGCCTTCCTGCGGGTAGGCGTGCCAGGTGCGCCAGTGCACCTGGTCGTCCTGGCGCTGCACCAGGAGTGCGGTGAACGCGTGCGGGCTGCCGGGGAAGACGCCCGCGAGCCCGTTGGGGTGGTCGGAGACCAGGGCGAGCAATTCCTGGGCGCGGCCTGCGAAGGAGCCGCTCGACATGGTCTCGACGCGGGCGGCGAACTCGTACTCCCAGTCGCCCACGCGCTTGGCGACGCCGAGCGGAAGGGGGGTGCTGCTGCCCGCGATGCAGGCGACGGTCTCGGAGCAGCTGGAGTCGCCCTGTTCGATGATGACCTGGTGGGAGGCGCCGAGGAGCCTCAACTGCACTTTGACGTCCTGGAGTTGCAGGTCGAGCGCGGCGAGGGCGGGCAGCGGTTCGCGGCCCAGGGCCCAGGCGAGGTCGTCGGCGCGTGTGTCGGTGTAGGAGGTCTGCAGAGTCGTGAGCATGGGGAGGGCTCCGGGGCATGCGTGGAGGTCGAGCCGGGGCGCCCAGCGTGATGCGCCGATAGGCGCACGGAGTTGGGGTTCGCCGGCTTACTGCCCACGAGTCGGCCGAGGGCTGCGTGGATGAATAAGAGGGAATCATGAACGGCAGCCCGCCACAGCGTTTTTACCCAACTTCGTAGGGTTTCCATCCCCTCGGGTGGTCTCACTGTTCAACTGTTCTGCCGTCTTCGACCAGGCCTGCGAGTCGACCCGACAGGGGGCGTGGGAGGGAGCATGGGAGAGGCTCGGGGGTTTGGACGCCGGGTGACCAACACCGAGGCGCCCGACGGAAGTTGATTCGCGTCGGGCGCCTTGTACGGCTGTGGATCGGCTGCCCCGTGTCAGCCGCTTCCGCGGCCGCTCCCCTTGTCGCGCGGGCGTGTGGCGCTGACCGCCGCCCCGAGCAGTCCCACGATGAAGACCGCGACGAAGGCTGCGAACACGATGCCGAAGACCATGGTCCTCACCCCCCTTCGTGTCCCCCGGTGCACGCACCGCTGTGCGTGCGTGTGCACCGGGGATTCCCGCTACTCCCTTACGTCAAAGCGGAGTTGAGGAAGACCAGAGGTTCTCCGGAGAACCTCCGGGGCTCTCAGCAGGTGCGCGGAAGGCACTCCGGAGCGCGGTCGGCTCAGGAACCGCCGCCTCCGCCACCGCCGCCGCAACCTCCGCCGCCACCGCCGCCACCGCCGCAGGAGGACGAGCTGCCGCACGAGGAGCCGCCGCCGCAGCCCCCGCCGCCTCCGCCGCCTCCGCCGCCGGCGTACCAGCTACCGCCGCCGTTGCGCCGCGAGCGCCGGTTGGATCCCGAACCGCTCGACACCGCGATGCCGATGACCACTGCCAGAAACACCATGATGAAGAAGAACTCCATGTTCCTCTCCCTCCTTTCGTTCCCCCGAAGCGTTCTGAAGCGTTCTGAAGCTTTCTGAAGCGTTGCGCTCTCTGTTGTGTGCAGGACAGATCCCCGGCCCCGCGGATCCCCAAAGCAGAGTTGAGGAAGTCCAGAGGTTCGGCGCAGGATGACGCCCATGACCTCTGCGCCCGAGTCCCGCCCGCTGCTCAACCGCCGCCTGGCCGAGTTCGGCACCACGATCTTCGCCGAGATGTCCGCGCTCGCCCTGCGCACCGGAGCGATCAACCTCGGCCAGGGCTTCCCCGACACCGACGGCCCCGAGGAGGTCAGGGAGGCGGCGGTACGGGCGCTGCGCGACGGCCGCGGCAACCAGTACCCGCCGGGCCCCGGCATCCCCGAGCTGCGCACCGCGATCACCGAGCACCAGCAGCGCTTCTACGGCCTCGGCTTCGACCCCGACACCGAGGTCCTGGTCACCGCGGGCGCGACCGAAGCCATCGCGGCCACGATGCTGGCGCTGCTCGAACCGGGCGACGAGGTCATCGCCTTCGAGCCGTACTACGACTCGTACGCGGCGAGCATCGCAATGGCCGGCGGCAAGCGCGTCCCGCTGACCCTCCGCGCCCCGGACTTCCGCCCGGACCTCGACGCGCTGCGCGACGCGGTCACCGACCGGACCCGCCTGCTCCTCCTCAACTCCCCGCACAACCCGACCGGCATGGTCCTGACCCGCGAGGAGCTCACGGCCATCGCCGAGCTCGCGGTCGAGCGGGACCTGATCGTCGTCACCGACGAGGTCTACGAGCACCTGGTCTTCGACGGCGAGCACATCCCTCTGATCTCGCTGCCGGGGATGCGCGAGCGCACGGTCTCGATCTCCTCGGCCGGCAAGACCTTCTCGTTCACGGGGTGGAAGGTCGGCTGGGTCACGGCTGCCGCTCCCCTGCTGACGGCGGTCCGTACGGCCAAGCAGTTCCTGACGTACGTCTCTGCGGGGCCGTTCCAGTTCGCGGTGGCCGAGGCGCTGCGGCTGCCGGACGACTACTACTCCGCGTTCCGCGCCGACCTGGGCGCCAAGCGCGACCTGCTCGCGGGCGGGCTCGCCGACGCGGGCTTCGAGGTGCACCGCCCGCAGGGGACGTACTTCATCACCACGGACGTCGCCGCCCTCGGCGAGAAGGACGCCCTCGCCTTCTGCCGCGCCCTGCCGGAGCGCTGCGGCGTGGTGGCCGTCCCCAACTCGGTCTTCTACGACGACCCGGAGGCTGGGCGCAGCCAGGTCCGCTTCGCCTTCTGCAAGCAGGAGAGCGTCCTGCGCGAGGCGGTGACACGGCTCGGGCGGCTGTGAGCCCACTGCCCCTCAGGGGCTAGGGGGTGTCTCCCCCTAGCCCGAGAACCAGACCGCGTCGATGCAGTTCTCGCCCTCCGCCGTCCGCTCGACCAGGAACGTCGACTCCTGGCGTTCCTCGCGGCTGTAGACGCTCAGCGCGCCGTCGGTGAGGGTGTGGAGGAAGGCGTAGTAGTCCGCGAACACCCCCTCGTCCTCCACGTCCTCCTCGTCCTCGAAGTACTCGGCGCCGGACTCGTCGAGGTCGACGCCCAGGTGGGCCAGTGTGGCGCGGGGGTCGCCGGTGAT
Source organism: Streptomyces cavernicola (assembly GCF_029968035.1). Taxonomy (GTDB): domain Bacteria; phylum Actinomycetota; class Actinomycetes; order Streptomycetales; family Streptomycetaceae; genus Streptomyces; species Streptomyces cavernicola. Next base: position 61,063 of record NZ_JASCIQ010000037.1, read on the forward strand.
CTCCAGATCGCTCCAGCCCTCGATCACCAGATCCGGTGCGCCCGGCACCGCCGCGAGCACCTTCAAGTACGAGGCGCCGAAGTCGCGTTCGCAGACTCCGACGATCCGGGCGTCGGGGAATCGCTTCCGCTGCGCCTCGAACGCGTCGTCCAGGGCGCCGCCGAGCCCGTCCTCGACGAGCGCCGGATCGGTGATCTTCACGGTGGAGCCCCACACGGCCACGCTCACCTCGTCGAGGTGCTCGCGCACGGACGGGCTCCCCGGAAGTCCGAGCCGGGCCGGGGCGTCCTCGCGGCGTACCGCGGCGACCAGGTCGAGGGCCAGCACCTCCGCGCGCGCCGCCTCGGGATCGTGGGCGGCGACGGCCGTCGGCCGCCGGCTGGGCAGGAGCGGGGGGCCGAACGGCGGCTGGAGGACCACCAGGTGTGCGTGTCCGTGGTGCCGGATGTCCACCGGGGCGTCGGGCGGGAGGCGAGTGGGTCCGGAGTTCATGGCGGCGAGTATGCCGCACCGCGCCTCGGCATCAACTAGCGGGCGCAGAAAGCGAGTTGAGGCGCAAGCGAGAGGGCCCGGCCGGGGTGCGCCACGCTGCTGGCGGCGGCCCCGGCCGGGCCCTCTCAGAACTGCTGAACTACTCGTCGTCCGGCTTCTCCGCCGAGTCGACGTCCTCGACCAGGCCGAGGTGCTCGACCAGCCAGCGCTCGAACTCGATCGCGGCCCGCACCCAGCTGACCGTGGAGGACACGAAGTGCTCCAGGCTGACGCCGGTGCCGATCAGCATCTGCGCCTCGCCCACGATGCGGACGGTGGTCGGGCCGCCCTCCTCCTCGTGGGTGTGGGTGTAGACCTTGGGCCACAGGGTGCGGCGGTTCCACTCGTCCACGGCGTCGAGGATCTGCGCCTTGGACTCGATGGGGTGCGGCCGGTCGTAGAACGTCCGCACCGAGAAGACCTGCTGGTCGCCCTCGCCGCGGAACATGAAGTACGTGCGGAAGTTCTCCCACGGCGCCGCGAGGTCACCCTCGTCGTCGACGACGTGCTTGAGCTCCATCTGGTCCAGGAGCTGCTTCACCAGGTCCTGATCGGGGACGACGGGGCCCGCCGGTCCTTCGGCCTGCGGTTCCGGCTTGGCCCCGAAGTTCGGAATCGAGGACGGGTCGATGCTCACCGTGTATTTCCCTTCGTACGGATTGCGCCCATCCTCCACCATCGAAGGGCGGTCGCCGCAACCCCTGACGACGGCGATCCGCCACGAGCCGAACTTCGGGGTCCGCGCCCCTTACGCCGAGCCCCTTACTGCGCGGGCCCCACGAGCAGCTCGTCCCCGACCCGGTCCACGCGCACCGTGTCGCCGTCCTTGACCTCGCCGGAGAGGATCTCCCGGGCGAGCCGGTCGCCGATCGCGGTCTGCACGAGGCGGCGCAGCGGCCGCGCCCCGTACGCCGGGTCGTTGCCCTCCTCCGCGAGCCAGGCCAGGGCCTCGGGCGTGACGTCCAGGCTGAGGCGGCGCTCGGCGAGGCGCTTGGCGAGGCGGTCGATCTGCAGCTGGGCGATCCGGCCCAACTCGGCCTTGTCCAGGGCGGAGAACACCACCAGGTCGTCGAGCCGGTTCAGGAACTCCGGCTTGAACGAGGCCCGTACGACCTCCAGGACCTGCTGCTTCTTCTCCTCCTCGGACGTGAGGGGCTCCACGAGGTACTGACTGCCGAGGTTGGACGTCAGGATCAGGATGGTGTTGCGGAAGTCCACCGTCCGGCCCTGGCCGTCGGTGAGGCGGCCGTCGTCGAGGACCTGCAGCAGGATGTCGAAGACCTCCGGGTGCGCCTTCTCCACCTCGTCGAGCAGCACCACGCTGTACGGGCGCCGGCGCACCGCCTCGGTGAGCTGGCCGCCCTCCTCGTACCCGACGTAGCCGGGCGGGGCGCCGACCAGGCGGGCCACCGAGTGCTTCTCGCCGTACTCCGACATGTCGATGCGGACCATGGCCCGCTCGTCGTCGAAGAGGAAGTCCGCGAGGGCCTTGGCCAGCTCGGTCTTGCCGACGCCGGTCGGGCCGAGGAAGAGGAACGAGCCGGTGGGGCGGTCCGGGTCGGCGATGCCCGCGCGGGTGCGGCGCACGGCGTCGGACACGGCCCGTACGGCCTCGGTCTGGCCGATGAGGCGCTTGCCGAGCTCGTCCTCCATGCGCAGCAGCTTCTGCGTCTCGCCTTCGAGGAGCCGCCCGGCGGGGATGCCGGTCCAGGAGCCGACGACGTCCGCGATGTCGTCGGGGCCGACCTCCTCCTTGACCATCGAGCTCTTGATGTCGCCAGTCTTCGCGGCTTCCTGCTCGGCCTCGGCCTCGCTGGCCTCCGCCAACTCCCGTTCCAGGCCCGGGATCTCGCCGTAGAGCAGCTTGGAGGCGGTGTCGAAGTCGCCGTCGCGCTGGGCGCGTTCGGCCTGGCCGCGCAGTTCGTCGAGCTTCTCCTTGAGTTCGCCGACGCGGTTGAGGGAGGTCTTCTCCTTCTCCCAGCGTGCGGTCAGGCCGCGCAGCTCCTCCTCCTTGTCGGCGAGGTCACGGCGCAGCTTGTCCAGGCGCTCCTTGCTCGCGGCGTCGGTCTCCTTGCCGATCGCCAGCTCCTCCATGCGCAGCCGGTCGACGGCGCGCTGGAGTTCGTCGATCTCGACGGGCGAGGAGTCGATCTCCATCCGGAGCCGGGACGCGGCCTCGTCGACCAGGTCGATGGCCTTGTCGGGCAGGAAGCGGGAGGTGATGTACCGGTCGGAGAGGGTGGCGGCGGCCACCAGCGCGGAGTCCGCGATGACGACCTTGTGGTGCGCCTCGTACCGGCCCTTGAGTCCGCGCAGGATCGCGATGGTGTCCTCGACGGACGGCTCGGCGACCAGGACCTGCTGGAAGCGGCGCTCCAGGGCCGGGTCCTTCTCGATCCGCTCGCGGTACTCGTCGAGCGTCGTGGCGCCGACCATGCGCAGCTCGCCGCGGGCCAGCATCGGCTTCAGCATGTTGCCCGCGTCCATCGCGGAGTCGCCGCCCGCTCCCGCGCCGACCACGGTGTGCAGCTCGTCGATGAACGTGATGATCTGGCCGTCGCTCTCCTTGATCTCGGAGAGGACGGTCTTCAGGCGCTCCTCGAACTCGCCCCGGTACTTGGCGCCCGCGACCATCGCGCCCAGGTCAAGACTCACCAGCCGCTTGTCGCGGAGGCTCTCCGGCACGTCGCCCTTCACGATGCGCTGCGCGAGCCCCTCCACGACGGCGGTCTTGCCGACGCCGGGCTCGCCGATCAGCACCGGGTTGTTCTTCGTACGCCGCGAAAGGACCTGGACGACGCGGCGGATCTCCTGGTCCCGGCCGATGACCGGGTCGAGCTTGCCCTCGCGGGCGGCGGCGGTGAAGTCGGTGCCGAACTTCTCCAGGGCCTTGTACTGGCCCTCGGGGTCGGGGGTCGTCACGCGGCGGCCTCCCCTGGCCTCGCCGAACGCGTCAAGCAGCTTCTTGTCACTGGCGCCCTGTTCCTTCAGTACGTCCGCGGCCTGGCCGCCCTTCGCGGCGATGCCGATGAGCAGATGCTCGGTGGAGAGGTAGTCGTCGCCGAGGTCCTTGGCGCGCTGCGAGGCGTCCGCGATGACGGCGAGCAGCTCGCGGTTGGGCTGCGGCGGCGCCACCGTGGACCCGGTCACGCTCGGCAGGCCGGCGAGGACGCGCTCGGCTCCGGAGCGCACGGCGACCTGGTCGGCGTCGACGGCGGCGAGCAGGTCGGTGATGTTCTCGTTGTCCCGGCCCTCAAGCAGGGCGAGCAGCAGATGCGCGGGCGTCAGGTCCGGGTTTCCCCCCGACACGGCCCGGCTCGTCGCCGCCTGGAGCGCCTCCCGGCTCCGGTTCGTCAGCTCTGCGTCCACGTGCGCGCTACCTCCTCGGTCTCTCCCACTACTCAAGCACACTGACTGAGTCAACGTGCATAAAGTTGAGCCTATTCCACTCAAGGTGCGACCGAGGATACATTCCTGAGCATGGCCATAGACCCCCGAGACCCCGGCACCGCCTACCTCAGCTTCTGGCGGGAACGGCACGTGTGCACCTTGACGACCCTGCGCCCCAACGGCACTCCCCACGTCGTCCCGGTGGGCGTGACGTACGACCCGGAGGCGGGGGTCGCGCGCGTCATCAGCAGCAAGTCCAGCAAGAAGGTCGGCAACGTCCTGGCGGGGGGCGTGGACGGGGCGCCGGCCTCCGTCTGCCAGTTCGCCGGCCGCCTGTGGGCCACCCTCGAGGGCCGCGCCCGCGTCGTGACGGAACCGGAGGCGATAGCCGACGCGGAGCGTCGCTACGCGGAGCGGTACGAGCGCACGCCCTCCCCCAACCCGAACCGGGTGGTCATCGAGATCACCCTGACGGGAGCGATGGGCAGCCGAGCCCTGCGCGATTAGCCCCCACCCCGCCCCTTCCCGAAAGTCCTGGCGGACGGCTCCGGGGGCCAGCCCCCGGACCCCCGCTCCTCAAAAGCCGGAGCGGCTGAATTGGGCTGATGCGGGGCCCCGATAGGGGCGCGGGGAACTGCGCGACCAGCCACGACGGCGCGGACAGCCGAAAGACAGCCGGGGTTTGGGGGCGCAGCCCCCGGAGCCGTCCGCAGGCCACGCGGCGGCAGCCGCAAATTGACACAGCCGGGAAGGGGCGGGGAGGGGAGAGAAACAGCAAACACACAGCGGCGCCACCGTGATTCCAGGTTCACGGTGGCGCCGCTGCAGGGGGAAGCGCCTGGGCGATCTTTTGACGACGGGGGAATCGCGTCAGGCACTGCGGGGGGTGGCAGGGATGCTTTCCTCCTCGACCAGCTCGTGGTCACGCTGGTCGAGGTTGACGAAGATCATTCCGTACCGGATCGCGCATCGCACCGGCTGCGGCGCCCCACGCGGCTTGCGCAGACAGCGAAAGGCGCGCACATCGTCGTCCTCGTCGTCCCGGACGATCAGAATCGGCTCGCCGAAGAGGGTGACCATCAACGAATCGCCGGGGCCCGGTAGGGCCGTGACGAGGTCGATGAAGTGCCACCCGGAACGGTAGGCGGACGCCATCTCGCGCCGGAAGCGGATGTCCTCAGGAACAGTCATGTCGTCAGGACCAACCCGGGTCGCTAAGGGACGATTCGGTCTGCGAGGACATGACGGACCACCCCGGGTCATCGGCCATCACATGCCAACCGGGGTCACTGGGGGCAGCAGCGACCTTCGACGTGGGCCCCGACGCGGCGGTGCCCACGGCCGAGTCCACAACCCCCACCGCGGCTGCGGCGATGAAGGCGACAGCAACCACTGCACGTATGAGTCTCTTGGCCATTACCGAGCAACCTCACTTGAAGATGTCGCTTCCTAGCCCCCGCAACAATGACGATGGCTCACACTGCGCCCCCTGCACCACCGGGGCCAGGCATCATGTTCCTGATATGCAGGAGCCTGGGGGTATTCATATGGGGAAAGAAGCGGATCAAACGGGTCACCCCCATTCGCACACGGAGCTGTGCGAATCGGGGGCCAGGCTCTACGGGAGCGCCTTGCGCACGGGGCGAATAGCCCGGTCAGAGCTGGGCGCGGCCCCCTGCCTCATCGACCTGGCCCTGCTGCACCCCGACCCCGACGACGCCCAGTGGCTGCGCCCCGTGCCCCCCTCGGCGGCGCTCGCGCAATTGCTGCAACCCGTCGAACGGGAGATACAGGAACGCCGGCGCCTGACGGTCGCCCTGGCCGACGCTTTTGAGCCATTCATGGCCATCAGCGCGCTCGACCCGCCGACGACGCACGCCATCACGGTCCTCGAAGGCCTCAGCCTCATCAACGCCACCCTGGACCGCGTCATCGCCAACTGCTCCAAGGAGCTGCTCACGGTCCAGCCCGGCGGCGGCCGCCCGGCGAAGGCGCTCAACGAGGCGCTCGAGCGCGTACAACCACTCCTGAACCGCGGCATCCAGATGCGCACGCTGTACCAACACACCGCACGCCACACCGAGTTGACCCTGCACTACCTCGAACAGGTCGGCCCCGAGGTGGAGGTGCGCACTCTGGAAGAGATCATCGACCGGCTCATCATCGTCGACCGCGAGGTGGCCTTCATTCCGGCCCGCAGCGACCGCAGGATCGCCCTGGAACTGCGCCACCCCGGGCTCGTCGAGTATCTGGTCGGCGTCTTCGACCAGTTCTGGCAGTTGGCCGTGCCCATCAACGAGGAGGTGCCCTACGACCACAAGACCGACGGGGTCACCGGAGTCCAGCGCTCCATCGCCCGCCTCCTGGTGGAGGGCCACGTGGACGAGGCCATCGCCCGCCGCCTCGGCATGAACGTACGCACCTGCCGCGCCCATATCGCCAAGCTGGCGGCGACCCTGGGCAGCGGCAGCCGGGCCCAACTCGGCTATCTCATCGCGCGGTCGGGGCTCCTCGACGAAGAGCGGCCGTGACCGCGCAGCGCCCCGGCGCGCCCCGCAAGACTGACCGGCGCGGCCTGCCCGAACGGTCCGTACGCCCCATTTAGGACCCCTCAACTCCTTGCCCCCGCAACAACATGAGGCTTCCCGCACCCGGCCCCGTCCCGCATGGTTGAAGGGCGAACCTCAAACGTCCCGGCCGGGTCCCCTCGGCCGGGACGCACCCCACGCACCACCCGTTGACCCGGACCCCCCACCCCACACCCCCCAACGCAGCAGGCCCGCTCCCCTCACCGAGGGGGCGGGCCTGCTGCGTTGCCTGAACTTGCGCGCTACTCCGGGCGCTTGGGACGCCAGACCACCAGCGCACTGGTCGGATGCGCCTCCTGGTACGGGACCAGGTCCCGGCGGTACGAGGCGTGCACCTGGGCCTCGCGCTGCTGCATCGCCGCCGCCGCGCCCTCGACCGCCGCCGACAGCTCGGCGACCCGGGACTGCAGCGCCGCGACCTGGTTCTCCAGCTCGATGATGCGCTTGATCCCGGCGAGGTTGATGCCCTCGTCCTGCGACAACTGCTGGACGGTGCGCAGCAGTTCGATGTCACGGGCCGAGTAGCGGCGGCCCCGCCCGGCCGTGCGGTCCGGGGAGACCAGGCCGAGACGGTCGTACTGCCGCAGGGTCTGCGGGTGGAGTCCGGAGAGCTGGGCCGCCACCGAGATGACGTACACCGGTGTCTCGTCGGTCAGTTGATACGGGTTACGTCGACGGCCGTCCATCTGCTCAAGCTCCCTTCGCGGCCTGGAACAGTTCTGCCCGCGGATCGTCGTCCGCAGTCGCCTTGCGGTACGTCTCCAGGGCTTCCTGGGCCTCGGGGCTCAGGTCCTTGGGGACCGCCACCTCGACCGTGACCAATAGATCGCCCCGCGTGCCGTCCTTGCGGACCGCGCCCTTGCCCCGGGCGCGCATCGTGCGTCCGTTGGGCGTGCCCGCCGGCAGTTTCAGGGTGACCGTGGGCCCGCCGAGCGTCGGCACCTTCACCTCGCCGCCGAGCGCCGCCTCCACGAAGGAGACCGGCACCGTGACGGTGAGGTTGTCGCCCTTGCGGCCGAAGACCGGGTGCGCGTCCACATGCACCACGACGTACAAGTCGCCCGCGGGGCCGCCCCGTTCGCCCGGCGCGCCCTTGCCGCGGAGGCGGATGCGCTGGCCGTCGGAGACGCCCGCGGGGATGCGGACCTGCATCGTGCGGGACGACTTGGCGCGGCCGGAGCCCTTGCAGACCTCGCAGGGGGTCTCGGCGATGAGGCCGCGCCCCTTGCAGTCCACGCACGGGTCGGTGAGGGAGAACCCTCCGCCGCCGCCCCGCGAGACCTGGCCGGTGCCGACGCAGGTCGGGCACACGCGCGGCGTGCCGTTCTTGTCGCCGGTGCCCGAACAGGCCTTGCAGGGCTGCTGGCTGGACATCCGGAGCGGGACCGTGGCCCCGTCCACCGCCTCGGTGAAGCTCAGCGTCACCTCGGACTCGATGTCCTGGCCGCGCCGGGGCTGCGTCCGCGTGCCCGCGGGGCCGCCCCGGTTGAAGAGTCCGCCGAAGACGTCGCCGATCCCGCCGCCGCCGAAGCCGCCGGCGCCGCCCGCGCCCTGGCCGCCCCCGAAGAGGTCGCCCAGGTCGAAGTTGAAGTTGCCGCCCCCGCCGGCGCCGGGACCGGGCCGGAACCCGCCGTTGCCGAAGAGGGTGCGCGCCTCGTCGTACTCCTTGCGCTTCTTGGGGTCGCCGAGGATGTCGTTCGCCTCGGAGATCTCCTTGAACCGCTCCTCCGCCTTGGGGTTGTTCTTGTTGGCGTCGGGGTGGTTCTCGCGCGCGAGCTTGCGGTACGCCTTCTTGATCTCGGCGTCGGTGGCGTCCTTCGGGACGCCGAGGACCTTGTAGTAGTCCTTCTCGATGAAGTCCTTGGTGCTCATCCCCGGCGTCCCTCCTTCCGCTGGCCGGTCACCCGGACGACTGTGTCGGCGTCAGCCCTCTTCCGGGCCACCGCTCTCCTTGTCGTCCGCCGCTTCGGCGGTCTTGTCCTTGCTCTTCTTGCCCTTGCCCTTGCCGTCCGCGTCGCTCTCGCCCTTGGCGGGCTGCGCACCGGGCTGCGGCTCGGCCACGGCCACCCGCGCGGGGCGGATGGTGCGCTCCCCGATGCGGTACCCCGGCTGCAGGATCGCGACGCAGGTCGTCTCGGTGACGTCCGGCGCGTAGCTGTGCATCAGGGCCTCGTGGATCGTCGGGTCGAAGGGCTCGCCCTCCTTGCCGAACTGCTGCAGGCCCATCTTCGCGGCGACCGTCTCGGTCGATTCGGCCACCGACTTGAAGCCGCCGACCAGTTCGCCGTGCTCACGGGCGCGGCCGATGTCGTCGAGCACGGGCAGGAGCTCGGTCAGGAGGTTCGCCACGGCGATCTCCTTGACCGCGACCCGGTCGCGCTCGACCCGACGGCGGTAGTTCTGGAACTCGGCCTGGAGCCGCTGGAGGTCCGCGGTCCGCTCGTTGAGGGCGGCGCGGGCCTGGTCCAGCTGCGCCGTCAGACCGACGTCCGCTGCTGCATCGTCTCCGGCCGGGGCCGCCCCCTCCTCAGCGGAGGGAGCGGCCTTCGACTCGGCGGCCTCAGGGGTGTCGCCGGAGGAGACGTCAGTGGGCTCGTCCTGCTCGTCGAAGCCCGGGGTCTCCTCCGTCATGCGGCGCCGCCCTTCGCGTTACCGGGCTTCTCGTCGTCGACGATCTCGGCGTCCACGACGTCGTCGTCCGCCTTGGCCTGTCCGGCGCCGGCGTCAGCACCGGGAGCCTCGCCGCCCGCGGCCTGCGCGGCCTGGGCGTCGGCGTACATCGCCTGGCCCAGCTTCTGCGCGACGGCCTGGACCTTCTCGGTGGCGGTGCGGATCTCGGCGGTGTCGTCGCCCTTGAGCTTCTCCTTCAGCTCGGTGAGCGACTCCTCGACCTCGGTCTTCACCTCGCCCGGGACCTTCTCCTCGTTGTCCTTGAGGAACTTCTCGGTCTGGTAGACGAGCTGCTCGCCCTGGTTGCGGGACTCGGCGGCCTCGCGGCGCTTGGTGTCCTCGTCCGCGTACTGCTCGGCCTCCTGGCGCATGCGGTCGACCTCGTCCTTCGGCAGCGAGGAGCCGCCGGTGACGGTCATCTTCTGCTCCTTGCCCGTGCCGAGGTCCTTGGCCGTGACGTGCATGATGCCGTTGGCGTCGATGTCGAAGGAGACCTCGATCTGCGGGACGCCACGCGGGGCCGGCGGCAGACCGGTCAGCTCGAACATCCCGAGCTTCTTGTTGTACGCCGCGATCTCGCGCTCGCCCTGGTAGACCTGGATCTGCACGGACGGCTGGTTGTCCTCGGCCGTCGTGAAGATCTCGGAGCGCTTCGTCGGAATCGTGGTGTTCCGCTCGATCAGCTTGGTCATGATGCCGCCCTTGGTCTCGATACCAAGCGACAGCGGGGTCACGTCGAGGAGCAGGACGTCCTTGACCTCACCCTTGAGCACACCGGCCTGCAGGGCGGCGCCGATGGCGACGACCTCGTCCGGGTTCACGCCCTTGTTGGCCTCCTTGCCGCCGGTCAGCTCCTTGACGAGCTCGGCGACGGCGGGCATGCGGGTGGAACCGCCGACCAGGACCACGTGGTCGATCTCGGACAGCGCGATGCCGGCGTCCTTGATGACGTTGTGGAACGGGGTCTTGCAGCGCTCGATCAGGTCCTGCGTGAGCTGCTGGAACTGGGCGCGCGTGAGCTTCTCGTCCAGGTGCAGTGGGCCCTCGGCGGAAGCCGTGATGTAGGGCAGGTTGATCGTGGTCTCGGTCGAGGACGAGAGCTCGATCTTCGCCTTCTCAGCGGCCTCGCGCAGGCGCTGGAGCGCCATCTTGTCCTTGGACAGGTCCACGCCGTGGCCGTTGTTGAACTGCTTGACCAGGTAGTCGACGACGCGCTGGTCCCAGTCGTCACCACCGAGGTGGTTGTCGCCGTTGGTGGCCTTCACCTCGACGACGCCGTCGCCGATCTCCAGGAGCGAGACGTCGAAGGTGCCGCCACCGAGGTCGAAGACGAGGATCGTCTGGTCGTCCTTGTCCAGGCCGTAGGCCAGGGCGGCGGAGGTGGGCTCGTTGACGATGCGCAGGACGTTCAGGCCCGCGATCTCGCCGGCCTCCTTGGTGGCCTGACGCTCGGAGTCGTTGAAGTACGCCGGGACGGTGATGACCGCGTCGGTGACCTTCTCGCCGAGGTAGGACTCCGCGTCGCGCTTCAGCTTCTGCAGGATGAAGGCGCTCATCTGCTGCGGGTTGAAGGTCTTGTCGTCGATGTCGACCTTCCAGTCAGTGCCCATGTGGCGCTTGACCGACCGGATGGTCCTGTCGACGTTGGTGACCGCCTGACGCTTCGCGACCTCGCCGACCAGCACCTCACCGTTCTTCGCGAAGGCGACGACGGACGGCGTGGTCCTGGCGCCCTCGGCGTTGGTGATGACGGTGGGCTCGCCGCCCTCCAGAACGCTGACGACGGAGTTAGTCGTGCCCAGGTCGATGCCGACCGCACGTGCCATTTCAATTCCTCCATGACTTGAGTGGAACAGGCTCAAGGATGCATGACGGATCCGATCGAGTCAACAGACCTGAGTCGGGCCGACTCAACTTTTATCCCGCACTTACGGGCAACACTGATGCGCGTGCCCCTTGAGTGACGCCTGAACCCACCCTCGCAGCCCCTCGAAACAGGGCATCCCGGACGCCCGTCCCAGAGTCCCCTCGGACCTCAGCCCGTGCAAGCGACGGGGTCAGCCCTCACGGAACAGCACGAGCCCGCACTGCAGCAGTTCGCCCGAACGCGGGTCCGCGGCGCCCGGGGCCAGCGACTTCAGGCAGAGCCCGAGCGTCGACTGCGCGAGGTCGAGGGCCTCGGCGAACAGCAGCCCGTCCCCGTACAGCGGCACGAACGAGGTCTGCAGCTGCACACCCGTGACGTCGTCCGCGTACTCGCCCGCGCCGCGCAGCACTTGGGACTCGCAGCCGCGCACGTCGAGCTTGAGGAAGACCCGCTCGCCGGGCGCCACGACCTGCTCCCACAGCTCGTCGAGGCGGCGCACCTCGACCGGCTGCCGGGCCACGTACGCCGAGCGCGGCTGCGCCTCGCGGTGCCGGGGCAGCATCGGCAGGACCGAGCTCGCGGCGCCGTCCCCGCCGGCCACGTTCAGGACCGCAGGCCCGCTCTCGTCGCCGAGCGCGTACGGCAGCACGCTCCACGCGTCGTCCTGCGCGGCCGCCCGCTCCAGGCTGCGGCGCGCCCCGTCGAGCGGCTCGAACGACACGATCCGCCCGCGGTACCCGGCCCGCCGCAGCCCGCCCGCGTACCGCCCCGCGTGCGCGCCCGCGTCCAGGACCAGGTCGACCTCGAACTCCTCGATGAGCCGCACCAGTCGGGTCTCGTACGCGGCGGGGTCGGGGTAGCGGGTGACGTCGACGCCGAAGCGCTGCGCGGCGCCCCGCACCCGGTCGAGAAGAGTGGTCATGTGCGCGCTCCAGGGACAGCGGTACGGGGCCGGGTGCGAGTGCCGGTACGAGTACGGCTCTGCGTCGTCGAAGGGGTCGGGGCGGGGGTCGGTGCGGGGGCCGGGGTCGGGGGCTGGGGCTGCAGCGGGCGGCCCCCGGTGCGTGCCCCGGTCGCCGTCGCGCTCGCCTGACCGCGCGCGAGGACGGCGGCGACGCGGCTGCGCCGGGACGCGGTCCGCGGGCTGCGCGGGTGGGCGACGCGCACCCCGGCGACGCGTACGGCGGCGGCCCGTGCGGCGACGACCCGCGCGGCGGCCATACGCCCCCCGCCACGGCGGCCCGTCGGACGGGGGCGCCGGGGCCGGCCGACCTGCGGGGCGCGGCGGGCGGCGCCGGTACCGGCGGCCGGCCGCTCGTACACGCGGACCCTGAGCAGCGCCCAGACGCCCGCGGCCACGGCGAGGAACAGCGGCCCCGCGGCGAGCGGGCCCCACGCGCCGCTGTGCACCAGGACCCCGGTGAGCGTCCCGGCGAAGGCGGTGGCCCCGAGCACCACCGCCGCCCCGGGCACCGTGAAGCCGACGCGGCGCAGCCGGTGCGCGATGTGGTCGGTGCCCCCGATCAGCAGGGGCCGGCCCGCGCGACGGCGGGCGAGGGCGACCAGGACGGTGTCGGCGAGGCCGACGACGGTGAGCGAGACCAGGCCGACGGCGCCGGGCAGCGGCTCGTGCCCGGTGTGCACGAGGACGGCGGCGCAGGCGAGCACGAAGCCGGTGAAGAGGGAGCCGCAGTCGCCGAGGAAGATCCGCGCCGGGTGCCAGTTCTGGGTGAGGAACCCGGTCAGCGCGGCCGCGAGCACGCAGAGCAGCAGCGCGAGCGAGGTGAGTCCGTCGGCGGCGGCGCAGAGCGCGAGTCCGAGCGCGGTGACGACCCCGACGACGCCCATCGCGCCGTCCGCGTTGTCGATCAGGTTGAAGGAGTTGGTGACGAGCACGATCCAGCTGACGGCGAGGATCCCGGCGGCCGGCGTGAGCTCGCTCGCCCACACCACGGCGACGGCGGCGCCGGTCTCGACGATCAGCCGGGGCCGTACGCCGAGGGGTCTGAGGTCGTCGACGAAGCCGAGCAGGGCGACCGCGCCCGCGGCGGCCAGGAGCACGGCCACGCCGGGGCCGAGCGGTGCGTAGCCGGTGCACATCACGGTGACGGCGCCCGCGACGACGGCGAGGCCGCCGGTGTGCGGGGTGGGGCGGGCGTACGTCTTGCGGCCGCCGGGCCGGTCGACGAGGCCGGTGCGCAGGCCGAGCAGGCGTGCGCAGGTGGTGAGCACGGTGGTTAGAAGCAGGGCCACGACGCTGGCCACGATTCCGTAGAGCATGGGCGTCCTCCCGTCGGACCCCGCGACGGGGCAGGGCGAGCGAGCAATAAGCTAGTTCGCTATAGCCTTATTTGTCGCGAATAACACGATTTGCTGCCCATGGAAAGCCGACGACCGTCCGAGCACCCCCGACCGGCTCAAGACCCGTACGGACCCGCGCAGCGCGCGGGGCACGCACTCAGGGTCGCCTGAGCGACACAGATCACCGCACCCGTGGCTACAGTGCGGCTCAATAAGTGGGTAGTCTCAGACGGACTGCATAAGTTACCGCTTAGTAATCACCGGTGAAGCTCCATCGTCACCGGTCAGCCCGGTAGTCAACGACGAGACCACCCCTCGCAGGCCCGAGGAGCCCCCAAATGCAACTCGCCGCGATCATCGTGTCGCTGGTTCTGATCGTGGTCGGCGTGGCCCTGTTCGTCCGCGCCCTCCTGCAGATCTACAACTTCATGCGGCTCGGTCAGAACGTGCCCGCGGGCACCCGCACCGACGAGCCCGTGCAGCGCACCGTCACCGTGGCCAGGGAGTTCCTCGGCCATACCCGGATGAACCGCTGGGGCATCGTCGGTGTCGCGCACTGGTTCGTGGCGGTGGGCTTCTTCTCCCTGCTGCTCACGATCGTCAACGCCATCGGCCAGCTCTTCCAGGCCGACTGGCTGCTGCCGATCATCGGCGAGTGGGCGCCGTACAACGTCTTCGTCGAGTTCCTCGGCACGATGACGGTGCTCGGCATCCTGACGCTGATCGTCATCCGCCAGCTGAGCCGTCCGGGCAAGGCGGGCCGCAAGTCCCGCTTCGCCGGGTCCAACATCGGCCAGGCGTACTTCGTCGAGGCCGTCATCCTCATCGTCGGCGTCTGCATCTTCATGCTGCACGCCCTCGAAGGCGCCCAGCACCACGTGGACAGCTACGAGGCCTCGTTCTTCATCTCGTACCCGGTCGTCCACGCGCTCGAGGGGCTCGACCTCGGCACGCTGCAGAACCTCACGTACTTCTTCGCCGGGCTGAAGATCGCGACCTCCTTCATCTGGATGATCACGGTCGCCCTGAAGACCGACATGGGCGTGGCCTGGCACCGGTTCCTGGCCTTCCCGAACATCTGGTTCAAGCGGAACGCCGACGGCGAGACCTCGCTCGGCGCGCTGCTCCCGATGACCTCGGGCGGCAAGGAGATCGACTTCGAGGACCCGGGCGAGGACGACACCTTCGGCGTCTCCCAGGTCGAGCAGTTCTCCTGGAAGGGCCTGCTCGACTTCTCCACGTGTACGGAGTGCGGTCGCTGCCAGTCGCAGTGCCCGGCCTGGAACACGGGCAAGCCGCTCTCCCCGAAGCTGCTGATCATGTCGCTGCGCGACCACGCGCACGCCAAGGCCCCGTACCTGCTCGCCGGTGGCGGCAAGTCCATGGAGGGCGAGGAGAAGGCTTCTGAGGAGCAGCTCAAGGACGTGCCTGCAGCCGCCCTCGCCGAGGCCGAGCGGCCGCTCATCGGCACCGTCGAGGAGAACGGCGTCATCGACCCGGACGTCCTGTGGTCCTGCACCACCTGCGGCGCCTGTGTCGAGCAGTGCCCGGTCGACATCGAGCACGTCGACCACATCGTCGACATGCGCCGCTACCAGGTGATGATCGAGTCCGCGTTCCCGTCCGAGGCGGGCACGATGCTCAAGAACCTGGAGAAGAAGGGCAACCCCTGGGGCCTCGCCAAGAAGCAGCGCCTGGAGTGGACCAAGGAGGTCGACTTCGAGGTGCCGGTCGTCGGCAAGACGATCGACGACCTCACCGAGGTCGAGTACCTGTACTGGGTCGGCTGCGCCGGCGCCCTGGAGGACCGCGCGAAGAAGACCACCAAGGCCTTCGCCGAGCTGCTGCACATCGCGGGCGTCAAGTTCGCGATCATGGGCGGCGACGAGAAGTGCACCGGTGACTCCGCCCGCCGTCTCGGCAACGAGCCCCTCTTCCAGGAGCTCGGCATGGAGAACGTCGCCACGCTGAACGCCGCGTTCGGCGAGGACGACGAGGACGAGACGACTCGTAAGCCCAAGTCGGCAAAGAAGATCGTCGCGACCTGCCCGCACTGCCTCAACACCCTCGGCAACGAGTACCCGCAGCTCGGCGGCGACTACGAGGTCATCCACCACACCCAGCTGCTGCAGCACCTCATCGACGAGGGCAAGCTCATCCCCGTCACCCCGGTCGAGGGTCTGATCACCTACCACGACCCCTGCTACCTGGGCCGCCACAACAAGATCTACACGCCTCCGCGCGAGATCATCGGCAAGGTCCCGGGCCTGCGCAACGAGGAGATGCACCGCCACAAGGAGCGCGGCTTCTGCTGCGGCGCCGGCGGCGCCCGGATGTGGATGGAAGAGCGCATCGGCAAGCGCATCAACACCGAGCGCGTCGACGAGGCACTCTCGTTGAACCCGGACATCGTCTCCACTGCCTGCCCGTTCTGCCTCGTCATGCTCACCGACTCGGTGAACGGCAAGAAGAACGACGGCAAGGCCAAGGAGTCCCTCCAGGTCGTCGACGTCTCCCAGCTGCTGCTCGAATCGGTCAAGACGCCGACCGAGGAGCCGCCGGCGGGCGAGGCCGAGTCGGAGGACGCACCCGAGCCCGAGCCGGTGAAGTAACCGCTCGTACACGACAGTTGGTCGTACGCAGTTGAAGGGGGCCGCCCGCCTGGGCGGCCCCCTTCGCCGTATCGTGAGCTGCTCACGTGGGCTGCTCGCAGGGGCGGAGGGGCGGGGTGGGGCATGGGTGAGGGCTGGAGACCCGGAGCTGTACGGGGAGCCGCGCTGGCGTTGGGTTGTGCGTTGCTGGTCGCCGGGTGCAGCGGTGGTACGGAACCGGCGCCCCGCGCCCCGGCCGCGGCCAAGAAGGCCGACGCAGTCCCCCTCCTGCCCGTGCCGCGCGGCAAGGGCAGCGAACTCGCCGCCCGCGGGGCCGACTTCAACGGCGACGGGCTGCGCGACCTGGTCCTGGACGACCTCGTGCACGACAGCCACGGCGACGACGCGGGCATCGGCATCGCGTACGGCACCCGAGGCGGCCTCCCCGACGCGCGCGCCCGGCAGCTGCTCGACCCCGCCGAGCAGGCCGCGCCCACCGACGGCGAACTGCCCGCCGCCTTCGACGCGGCGGCGAGCTGCGACCTCGACGGGGACGGCTTCACCGACCTGGTCGTGGCCACCGACCCGCCGTACGACGGCATCGGCAGGCCGCCCGTACCGCTGCAGCTGCTCTTCGGCTCCCCCGGCGGGCTCACCGGCAAGGCCGTGAAGCTCGCCATTCCCGGGCGTGCGCGGGGCGGCAACGAGTGGTCGGACCAGCCGGTGTGCGGCGACTTCGACGGGGACGGCCGCGCCGACCTGGTCGTGCACGCCAGCAACGCGCGGATCAGCTTTCTGCGCGGCCCGTTCACCAAGTCCGGCGCGCGCCGCGGCGCCCCGCGCTCCGGCACGCTTCTGGACGCCCCCGGCACGGCCCTTCGCGGCCCCGCACTCGACGTGAACCGGGACGGCCGCGACGACTTCGTGGTGCGCGCATCGGGCGGTACGTCGCGCAGCGGCCTCGTCCTCGGCGGTCCGGCCGGGCCGACGCGGACCGGGGCGAGGTTCCCGGCGGGGCGTGAGCTGGCGTTCGGCCGGTTCGGGCGGGGCCGGGGCCTGGACGCGGCGGTCGCCGGGGAGCGCCGGATCGAGCTGCGGTACGACATGGGCGCGGCGGGCGCCGGTCGGGGCTCGCTCGACGTGCGCGCCGCGGCCCTGAGCAGCGGTGACCTGGACGGCGACGGCCGCACCGAGCTCGTCGTCGGCACGGGCGGCCTGAAGGGCCCGTACGTCTTCGAGGGGACGCGGCGGTCGACGGTCCCGCGGACGAAGGCCGAGGGCACGCGGGACGTCGTCGCGGTCGCCGACTTCGACGGGGACGGGCTCGACGACCTCGTCCTGCGCACCCACCGGGGCGAGACCCGGGACGAGGTGGCCCTGTTCCCCGGCACGAAGGACGGCCTCGCGGCCCGGCCCGCCCGTACGTTCTCCACGACAGCCTTCGTCCCGGCCGCGCGCGCCGCCGACGCCGATTCCAGCGATGGCGATTCCGGAGACGGCCGCACGACGGAAGGCACCGAGTGAAGCCTCAACTCCCCTGCGCGGTCGGCTTGTTCACGCTCATCGGCGCGCTGCTGCTCACCGGCTGCGGCACGGGCGCGGACTCCGACGGCTCCGCGAAACCCCGCCCCACCGTCCCGCCCGCGGGCAAACCCGACGCCTCCCCCGACCCGCTCGACCACGAGGCCCTGGGGGACTTCAACGGCGACGGCCACGACGACTACGCCGAGGTCCTGGTGGCCCGCAGCAAGGACGGCGAGCGGCACCGCGGCACCCTCGTGGTCGTCTACGGCTCCCCGTCCGGCCTGCGCCCCGAGACCGCCGTACGCGCCTCGGCCGGCGACAGCGCCGACGAGATCACCGCACTGGTCCGCGCCGACCTCGACAACGACGGCTACACCGACCTCGTCGCCCGCCGCGGCAACCACCCGGACCCGGGCGAGGTGTTCGCGATCTTCGGCGGGGCGCGCGGCCTGTCCAAGCCCCAACTCCTCGACGTACCCGAGGAGTTCGCCCCGCGCGCCGCCGGCGACTTCGACGGCGACGGCACCACCGACCTGCTCTCCGGCGGCCGGGGCGGCACCGGCGACCCGGGCGCGCTGCCCGGCCGCGTGGAAGGCCGGCTGCTCCTCGGCCCCATCGACCGCACCGGCCGCGCCGCCCGCCAGGTCCCCCTGGACGTGGGGCAGCACGGGTACGCGAGCCCCAGCGGCTTCATCACCGGCGACTTCGACGGGGACCGGCGCAGCGACGTGATCATGACGTACGCGTACGACGCGGAGGAGGACGAGTCCGCGCCGCGGGACCTCACCCCGGTCGCCTACTACCGGGGCAGCCCGGACGGTCTGGTTCCGGGGCCCGAGGTGACGCCCCCGCTCGCCGAGGCCATGGCCGACATCGACGACGGCCCGCGCGGCGGCACCGCGGGCGACGTCGACGGCGACGGCGTCGACGACCTGGTGGCCGTCGGCGAGAGCCCCTCACGCACCGGCCGCCTCACCGTGATCCACGGCGCGAAGGCGGGCCTCGGCCGCGGCCGCCCGGCCCAGGTCATCACCGGCAAGGGCACGAACTGGGGCCTCGGCGCGGCCGTGGGCGACGTCGACGGCGACGGCGCCCCCGACCTCCTCACCGCCAAGCCGGGCTTCAGCCTCATGGACACCGACCAGCTGATCCTGCTGCCCGGCGGACCCGAAGGCCCCGGCGGCCCCCGCCTCTCCGACGCCCAGGTCGTCCCCGGCGACGCCCCCGGCCTGCCCGGCCGACCCGCGCCCCAGGACCTGTCGGGCGCGCGGCTCCTCGACGTGGACGGGGACCGGCGCCAGGACGCGGTGGTGTTCTCGCCGTACTGGAACAAGGGGCGCGGTGCGATCCTCGTCCTCCCCGGCGCCCGGACCGGCCTGGACACCGAGCACGCACAGCAGATCCGGCCGGAGGAGGTGGGGGTGCCGCTGCGGTTGAAGTGAGGGACGGCGCGGTGGGAGCGGGGACGGCGCCCCGGCACCAGGCCCCTAGCGCACCAGACCCCCAGGGCGAACCAGACCCCTAGGGCGTCCCCTAGGGGTTGTCACAGCTCGGCCGCAAAGCGCCCCTCATGCGATCACCGTCACACACCACCCCGGCAGACCAGGTACGTTCGATTACGTGGCTGGATTCAGGATCGGACGCGGCCGGGACAACGGTTCCCAGGGCCCTCGCCCGCAACAACACCCGCAGCAGCAGCCGTACGGACAGAACCCGCCGTACGGCGGCCCGCCCGCGCCCCCGTACCCGCAGCAGTGGCCCGCCGCGGGCGGCGCCCCGCACGGCGGCCCCGGCGGAAACGGCGACGGGCGCGGCGGTGCGCACGGCGAGCCCGAGTACTTCGGCGACCCGCAGCAGGCGCCGTACCCGCAGCAGGGCGCGCCGCACGACCCGTTCGCGCCCAACAACAACCCTGGGCACACGCAGGCGTTCTCCATCGGCGAGGACCCGTACAGCCAGGGCGACACCTACCGCGCCGGCGCCTCGGCCGCCCCGATGGGGCCGCGCCTGCACTGGAAGGAACTGCTGCGCGGCATCGTCATGCGCCCCGCCCCGACCTTCCTGCAGATGCGGGACCACGCGGTGTGGGGCCCGGCGCTCGTCGTCACATTCATCTACGGGCTGCTCGCGGTCTTCGGCTTCGACACGGCCCGCGAGGACGCGATCAACGCGACGCTCGCGACGAGCGTCCCAATCGTCCTCACCACCGGCGTCGCCATCGTCATCAGCGCCCTGGTGCTCGGCGCGGTCACGCACACCCTGGCCCGCCAGCTCGGCGGCGACGGCGCCTGGCAGCCGACGGTCGGCCTCTCCATGCTGATCATGTCCATCACGGACGCCCCGCGCCTGGTCTTCGCCATGTTCCTGGGCGGCGACGCCCCGCTGGTGCAGATCCTCGGCTGGGCGACCTGGGTCGCGGCCGGCGCCCTGTTCACCACGATGGTGAGCAAGTCCCACGACCTGCCGTGGCCGAAGGCCCTCGCGGCCTCCTCCATCCAGCTCCTCGCCCTGCTGTCGCTCATCAAGCTGGGCACGTTCTAGCGGGGCAGTACGGGACGGGACAGGACCCGGAAACAACGAAAAGGGCCGACGGGAAATCCCGCCGGCCCTTTCTTCATGCTTTTCTTCACGCTTCTCAGGCGTCGAGAACCTGACCCTCACGACGTACGACGGGCGGTTCGACACTCCAAGGGAAGTTGATCCAGTCATCCGTGCGCTTCCACACGTACTCGCACTTGACCAGCGAATGCGACTTCTCGTAGATCACCGCGGAGCGGACCTCGGCGACGGTGTCCAGGCAGAAGTCGTGCACGAGCTTCAGCGTCTTGCCGGTGTCGGCGACGTCGTCGGCGATCAGCACCTTCTTGTTGCTGAAGTCGATCGCGTTCGGCACGGGCGCCAGCATGACCGGCATCTCCAGGGTCGTACCGACCCCAGTGTAGAACTCCACATTCACCAGGTGGATGTTCTTGCAGTCGATCGCGTACGCGAGACCGCCCGCCACGAACACACCGCCGCGCGCGATGCTGAGCACGATGTCCGGCTGATATCCGTCATCGGCGATGGCCTGCGCCAGCTCGCGCACAGCCACCCCGAACTTCTCGTACGTCAGATTCTCGCGCACGCCACCGACGTCACTCATACCGCTGCTCACACCTGCGTTCTGTGGAAGTTGAGATAGGAACGCGAAGCCGTCGGGCCCCGCTGCCCCTGATAACGCGACCCGTATCGCTCGCTGCCGTAAGGGAATTCAGCGGGCGAGCTCAGCTTGAACATGCACAGCTGGCCGATCTTCATTCCCGGCCACAACTTGATCGGCAGCGTGGCGAGGTTGCTGAGCTCGAGCGTCACATGCCCGGAGAATCCGGGGTCGATGAAACCCGCGGTGGAATGCGTGACGAGCCCGAGCCGCCCAAGCGAACTCTTGCCCTCCAGCCGGCTGGCCAGATCGTCCGGCAACGTGATGACCTCGTACGTCGACGCGAGTACGAATTCACCGGGGTGCAGAATGAACGGCTCGTCGCCCTCCGGCTCCACCATCCGCGTCAGATCGGTCTGCTCAACGGCAGGGTCGATGTGCGGATAACGGTGGTTCTCGAACACCCGGAAGTAACGGTCAAGCCGCACGTCGATGCTCGAGGGCTGCACCATGGTTTCGTCGTACGGGTCGATCCGCACCCGCCCGGCGTCGATCTCGGCCCGGATGTCCTTGTCTGAGAGAAGCACGCCCTGAGGATACGCAGAGCGCGTGGGCCCGCCCCAATCGGACGCCGCCCACGCGCTCTGCACGAACCGTTTCGCTACGGGTTCAGCACCAGCCCACTACTGCCCGTTCACGATCACCGGCTGATACCGCTCGCTCGCGCTACTTGCCCTTGCTGCTCGCTCTGACCGCTCTTACCGCTTGGCCGCCTCGTCCAACGGCACCGCATGCCGCAACCGAGCACATCGCGGACACCGGATGAGCCGGCCAGGCCCGATCCGCTCGGCGCCGAGCTGCTGCATCGGAAACGAAGCGGTGCTGAAAACATGCCCTTCGGCACAACGGACGACGGTGCGCTCCATCAAGTCCTCGAGTCCCTTCCCCACGTGAGTCACTGGGTCGCCGACTGCAACGAAACCTCACATTACGGGATGAAAGGGACGCCCCTCCAGGCGGCACTCCGCACCGCCACGCTACGCCCCAACTCCCGCTCCCCGCAGCCTCTTCGACCCCGCACAAGCGCATACCCGAGCACCGGTGAATACACCGGGAGGCGAGGATGGGGTAGGGTGTCCACACGATGCGACAGGTCACGGCCTTGCATCTTGCGGGTGTAGTTTAATGGTAGAACATGAGCTTCCCAAGCTCAGAGCGCGGGTTCGATTCCCGTCACCCGCTCCACGGCAGAACCCCAGGTCAGCGACCTGGGGTTTGTTTGTTGTCTAGGCCAATTTCGGAGCTCGTGCCATACGCGTGCCGCAAGTGGGCGGCTGGAGCGGGCAGTTGAGGGTCGGGAGTTCCTCCCTTACTACCGCCCCCAGGGGTATTCCGACTCACCACCCACCGGCCCGAGCGAACTCGCTCCCCTGCCTTTGTCCCGCCCGACGACACTGAACGCCGCGTCTAACAAGGGGGGTTGGCGACTCGGCGTGGGGCCGTTGCAGGGGGACATCGCCCACTTGGGGGCTGGTGGATGGTGTCGTACGCTCCGGAGCGTTACTCGGCCTCGGCCTATGGGGAGCGGATCGATCGTGCGAGAGAGAAGGCGCGTTCGGCACCTGTCGGCCGATGATCTGGCGCTGAGCACGGCGGTTGCACGGGCCCAGGACGGTGACGAGGCGGCGTTCTCGGCCCTGTACCGATCGGTCCATCCCGGCCTCGACGGTTACCTGCGCGGACTCCTGGGCGATGAAGCCGACGACGTGGCTGCCGCCGTCTGGCGGGAGATCGCCGGCGACCTGCCGCGGTTTCGTGGCGATGGGCCCGGATTCCGCGGCTGGACGGCGAGCATCGCCCGGCGTCACTTACGCGGCCACCTCCGACGGCACAGCGCGCTGCCCCGCTCGGCAGACTTCCGGTCGCCCCTGGCCGCAGACCACGCCGGCCACCCTCCGCGCGGAGCCGTGGTGCCCGGCGAGACGGCCCGGTCCTGGATCGCCCGGCTGCCCCGCGCTCAGGCGGAGGTCATCCTCCTGCGCCATGTCGTACGCCTCGACGAACCGGCGACCGCCCGGGTCTTGGGCAGGCCCGTCCTTGTCGTACGGACGCTGGAGCGTCGTGGCCTCAGGAGCCTGGCCCGTCTGCTGGACACCAGTCATGAGAAGCACCATGTCGGGCGCACTCTTGGGGAACCGGGATGAGCACGCACCGAGACGGAGACGACCAGTTGAGCGGCGAGGCTCACCCACCCGAAACTGCCTCACACCTCGGCCCCACCGCTGAACGCGACGGCGCGTTCAGCCTGGACGACATCGCCGAGATGATCGGTGAGGCACTGCGACAGCCCCCTGCGGACGACCGTGGGGAACAGGCCGCCCTCGCTGCCTTCCGCAGTGCGCGCGCGACGAACGACGCGGGCGTGCGCACCCGGCGACGCGACGACTGGCGCCCGGCGACGCGCAGGCGACGTCGGGCGCGCGGTGGGGCCCTGGCCCTCGCGGCCAGCACCCTGCTGGGCGGTATCGCCGTCGCTTCCATCGGCGTGGTCGACAGCACACGACACCCTGCTCCCAAAGTCCCCACCAGCAGCCCACTGCGGTCGCCCGCGCCCACCCGTGGCGAACAGGACGCCCGGCCCACCGAGCCGACGACGTCACCGACCGCTTCCGCGTCCCACCCCGGCACTGTGAAAGACCTGGAGGCACACTGCCGGGCCTACAAGAAGGGAAAGGGCCGAGGCCATGCGCTGAAGGCCACGGCATGGCAGCGCCTCGCCCGTGCCGCGGGCGGTGAACGACAGATCCCGGGGTTCTGCGCCCGGTTGACCGGAGCGGTGGCTGACCTCACCCCTGAGCCGCCGAAGCCGGACAAGGCCACGAACAAGCCCACGAACAAGCCCACGAACGAGCCTCAGAAGACCGGCAAGACGAAGAGCACGAAGAATGCAGAGGAAACAGGCAAGGGCCAGGGCAAGCCGAGCGCCGAGGCCCAGCAGTCGATCGGCTCCGACCGGCGTTAGGCAGCGCTCTTCATCCAGGCGATGAGCTGGGCCCACCTGCCGTCCTTCGGCCCGGCCCGATGCGATCTCGGTGGATTCGTCGGCTCCCCGGCGAGGACCGGCTTGCGCTTCACCGGCTCACACGTGCACCGCTGCGGTGTCGGCACGTCGGCGAGTACTTGCTCCACGTGCCCTCCGCAGCCCTCGTAGGTCGCCTTACGGCATGACTGGCAGACAGCGCGTCGGCACATGGGACTCCTTCATTCATCAGCGCACCCTCGTTAATGACCAGTAATATCAACAGTTTCGTCACAAGCGAATTCACGCCTCCACCCGGAGGAGCCCCCTACCCGTTCATAACCTCCACGAAAAATCCACTTCTCCCGTCGCTGGGGGTGGGCATATAGCCGCGTCGCGCCCGATATTGCGCGCTTTGCGGCGCTCGTCGATGCCGGGCGTTTGTGGCCGTCTCTTGAAGTTGCTTGCGATACCGAACAGTGGTTCCATCTCGCCCGGTCGAGGCAGGAAGGCACTGCTCCGATCTGTGACAGGCCATCACCGCACCTTTTGACATCGTCGACTTGGGTGCGGTGAGGCAAGTGAGAACGGTGACCGGCACGCATGGAACGGGGGTGTGCGACGGTCAGAAGGGAGCAACGTGAGTTGCTCGCACTCCGCAGGATGCCCCCTATTCCCCTTGCTCAGGGCGAGTTTGCAAGGGTGGCGCGATTACTACTGCGACAGCGAGGATCGGTGGCTCGGCTGTGCGCGCTACAAGGTGTCACTCACCGGCGAGCGGGTGCCGATCAGCCTGCTCCCCAACGGAGCCAACGCTCGATACCTCGAAAGCTCGGGCCGGCCCAACGCCGGCTCTGAACAAGGACCCCAGCAGGCCCCTCCGCCACAGGGGAATCCCCGGCCACCGGAGAACCTGTACTCGTCGCAGTCGGCACCGGCTTGGCCGGCAGAGCCGTCGGAACCTTTGACCGCGGCATCGGAGGATGCGGCTCAGTTCGGTTCGGCGTCCCCGACGATTTCTGCGTCGCACTACAACCCGTCATCGCCCCCGCGGACACCTCGGCCTGCAGGCCGTACGTCCGGACGCACGGGGCGGAGCTCCAGGCCGAAGCGCGGCTGGTGGGCTCTATTCACTCACTGGATGGGAGGCCCCGCATGAGCGGCTACTGGCCCTGGTGGGCCGGCGCTGCCGGGCTCGCCCTGATCACCGTCAACTACGCCCTCACCACGGACCGTTCCTTCGGGGTGTCGTCCGCGTGGGATCGCGTCCTGCACTGGCGCAGGGAGCGCCAACTGGAGCGGATGGACGCGGAGTTCACCGACGAGAACGCTCTCGCTGAGGCTCTCGCCGCGGCGGCGGCGGAGCACTTCGGCACCGGCTCCGGCACTGGCACCGGCTCCGGCACCGGCACCATCTCCGCGGCGCCCACCGCGCCGCCGGCTCCGTACGGGACTTCACAGCCGGCGCAGGCGGACGCCGAACCAGTGGTGAGTGAGGACACTCCGGCCCTGGCCCCGACT
>NZ_JASCIQ010000038.1 GCF_029968035.1 Streptomyces cavernicola
GGGAGACCCGGGCCCTCGCGGCCGCTCAGAACTGCTGCTGCTCCGCTCCCGGCGGAAGGAAGCAAGGGGTGGAGACGGAGAGGCGGATGGTGCCCGGCGGATTCACCGAGTCCGCGATGATGAAGCTGCCGTCCTTGTCGTTCTTGCCGTACAGGAGGGCCTCGGATTCCTTGGGGAACTCGCTGAAGCTGGTGATGCGTACGCCATGTGCTTCGAGCGCCTTGCGGATCTTGCGGATGGTGGCGATGTGCTGGTCCTGCGGGAGCGTGGCGTAGGCGGAGTAGAGCAAGGTGTATCGCCCGTCCTCCGGGACCTCGTCGTTCTTGCCGACGCACTCCTGGAAGCTCTCCCTGGGGGCGGGATCGTCGGTGATCTTCAGCTCCCCGTAGTGAGCCATGGCCTTGGTGTACTCCTTGGCCCAGGCCAGGGTGTCCGCGCGGCTCTTGCGCGGCAGGGGCTTGTTGATGTCATCCGCTTGCTGGGACATGCAGGCTCCGGTGAGGAGGACGGACAGGAGGGTCAGGGCAGCCACGGGGGCACGTTTGCGGAACATGGGCCTCGGGAGGGGTGGGGGCAGCAGTCATGGGTCAGCGGTTGTCGCGCTGGCTTGGCGGTACGTATTCCTCGACCGGCTTGCCGGCGATGATCCGCCCCTGGTTGGCGAGGCTCCGGCTGTTGTCGTCCCAGTAGCCGCTGTGGCCGCTGGTGTCGGTCTCGAAGCGGGTGCCGCCCCAGTCGGGGTGGGTCGGCCCGCGGCCGAGGGACAGGCCCTGGGCCCAGCCGATGCCGTCGTCCGAAGCCTGGCCGAAGTAGACGTTCTCCGTGTTGAGTTGGTCGGCCCGGTCCACCGTCATGCCGGGGCTGCCGACCGCGACGATGTTGTCCGCGTCCAGGCCTTCACCGTCGGACGCCGCGGCCCCGACGGTCGTACTGCCGTAGCTGTGGCCCAGGACGGTGAGGTTCGCCCGCTCGCCCTCGTGGGAGGCGCGCAGACCGTGGGTGAAGTCCCGCAGGGGCTGGGCGCCGTCCTCGGCCCGTTGGGTGGCGGCGACTTCAGTGTTCGCCTCCTCCAAGAGGGGCGCCTCCGGGGCGTCGTACCCCAGCCAGTACACCGTGGAGGTGGTCGTCCCCGGGTCCTCGTGCTCCGCCGCGTCCTGGAGCTTGCCGATACGGTTCAGCTGGCCGCCGGTGGAATCCATCGTGGTGGACGTGCCCGGGACCTGGACCGCTACGTTGTCCGCGGTGTCCGGGTTGCCCATGGCGATCACGGCTTTTCCGTCGCCGCCCGCATCGTGGTTGAGCAGGTACAACTGCTTGTTCTCCGGCGCACCGTCGCGCTTGTCGAGCTCCGCCTTGAGGGTCTCCAGGTTGTGCCGGCGCTCGTCGTTGCCGGGGACCGCGTAGGCGTCCGTGCGCCGCAGGGCGTTGAGCTCCTGCTCCATGCGCATCCGGTTGGCGTCGTCGCGGACGTCGGAGGGCAGACCGTCGGTGGTGCCGATTCTGTCCGGGTAGAGCGTCGCGTACTCCCGTTGCTCGTCGGCGTCCAGGCCCTTCCACCACTCGGCTGCGCCCTTGGGGTCGTCGGGTATCTTCGGCCCCTTCTCGCCCAGCCGGTCCATCACTTTGTCCACGTCGCGCGCGGACTCCGCGGCCATCTGCTTGTTCTTGTGGTCGAGGATCTCGCCGTCGAGCTCGGCCAGGGCCTTCTGTCCCTCGCCGCTGGCACGCAGGGCGTCGTCCACCGCCCGGTTGATCGCCACCTGGTAGTCCTGGAGCAGGGCTTCCTTGTTCAGGCGCTCGTAGCGGGTCTCGTCGCTCTCGTCCGGCTGCGGTTCCTCCCACTGCTTCGGGAGCCGGACGTTGCCATCGTCGTCGATCCTGAAGTGCTGGGCCTCAGCGTCGTTGACGACGGCACGTAGGTCCTTCTGCGCCTGCTCCATGCGCTGACGGGTGGTGTCGATCACCTTCGTGATCGCCATCGCCTCGGTCTGCACGATCTGGACCCTGGTCTCGATGTCCTCCAGGAAGCGCAGCGCGTTCTCCGCGTCGTCGCCCTCCCAGTTGGCGTGCAGCGGGCCCGTGACCTTGGTGCGGTGCATGTCGAAGGCGTCGTGCATCTTCCGGGACAGCTTCTCCCAGGAGGTGCCGGCGGCCTTGACGTCCGAGAAGTCCTGCTTGAACAGGAGACTGAAGTAAGAGGGCACAGCCGATCACCCGAAGTCGTTGAAGCGGTCAGGAGTGGGACCTTCGTTGCGCGCGGGACCGCCCTGGATTGCGTCAGGGTCGACGCTCGGCGTCACGGGTTGTGCGTTGCGCATTTCTTCCGGCGTCCAGTTGGCGCCGGGGTCGCGTGGGGCGGCGTGGGTTTCGGGGCTGGGTGTGTATGTGGGGGTGATGGGTTGTGCGTTGCGCATTTCTTCCGGCGTCCAGTTGGCGCCGGGGTCGCGTGGGGCGGCGTGGGTTTCGGGGCTGGGTGTGTACGTCGGCGTGACGGGCCGCGCGTCGAGCATTTCGCCCGCGGTCCAGCTCGCACGCGGATCCCGCGCCACACCGTGCGCCTCCGCCTCCGGCGTGTACGTCGGCATCGCCGGCTCGGCGTCCATGAAGTCGTCGATGCCGGGCCGCGCGGGGCCGCCCGGTACCGGCCCCGTGCCGGATCCCGCGGGTGCCGCCATCGTCTGGACGCCCGGCCCGGCGGAGGCGGGCGCGGAGGCGATCACGCCGCCGCCCGTCCCGTCGAAGGCCTCGAAGTCGCCGGCGACCAGCTCTTCGTTCCAGTCATGGGTCCTGGCCGTCTCGTGCAGATTGAACGAACCCGTGTCCATGCGGTGGTACAGGCCGTTGAGTCCGGTCTCCCAGCTCTCTTCGATCTGCTTCAACTCAGCCCCGAAATCCCACCCTTCCAGGGACTCCGCCGCCGCTTTGGTGTCCGCGACGGCCTTGTCGATCGGGCCCTTCACCTCGTCGGCGACGGTCCTCTCCGCACTCCCGGCCGCATGTAGATCTGACGGTGCCGCGCGCAATTTCCCGGCCATCCGTACCGCCTCCCCCGTATTAGTCGGACCAGCCTGAGCAGGCTATAACGCTGTGCGACATGCCATGCACATGGTCAGGGTCGGCATGCGGCATGCGGCAGGCGGCATGCGGCAGGCGGCCTTGGTCCTGCGCTGCGTCAGGCGGCGGGCGCCCGCCCGGTGTCGCGACGGTCCGCGCGCTCCCCGCCGCGCCGGACGCCGAATTCCAAGCCGCACTCCAAGCCGCACTCCAAGCTGAACCAGCACGCTTGATTGTTTCTGTGTCTGCTGCCACGCTCTGAGCCCCGCAGGGTCCTCGCACCGCACCCGAGGCAAGGGAGTGCGCACCATGGTCTTCCGCCGTGAGCACCCGGACGTCCCGCCCCTGGAACTCCCCATCCACGACGCCGTCCTGGGCGAAGCCCACACGTACGGCGACACCGAAGCCCTGGTGGACGGCCTCACCGGCGCCACCCTCACGTACGCCCAACTGAACGCCGCACACAGAAGAATCGCCGCCGGGCTCGCCGAGTCGGGCCTGCGCAAGGGCGATGTGCTCGCGCTGCACAGCCCCAACACCGTCCTGTTCCCCGCCGTGTTCCACGGCGCGACCCGCGCCGGCGTCGCCGTCACCACCGTGCACCCCCTCTGCACGCCGGAGGAGTTCGCCAAGCAGCTGCGCGACTCGGGGGCGAGCTGGATCGTCACCGTGTCCCCGCTGCTCGACGTGGCCCGCACGGCGGCCGAACTCGCGGGCGGCGTACGGGAGATCCTCGTCTGCGACGAGGCGGACGGTCACCGCGGCGTCCTCGAACTCGCCGCGTCCACCGCCCCCGAACCGCACGTCGACATCGACCCCGCCGAGGACGTCGCCGCCCTCCCGTACTCCTCCGGCACCACCGGCGTCCCCAAGGGCGTCATGCTCACCCACCGCAACATCGCCACCAACCTGGCGCAGCTGTACCCGAGCATGCCGATCGGCGCGGGCGAACGCGTCCTCGCGGTGCTGCCGTTCTTCCACGTCTACGGCCTCACCGCGCTGCTCAACGCCCCGCTGCGGCACGGCGCGACCGTCGTCGTGCTGCCCCGCTTCGACCTGGACGCGTTCCTCGCGGCGATCGAGAAGCACCGCATCACCGTCCTGTACGTGGCCCCGCCGATCGTCCTCGCCCTGGCCGAGCACCCGAAGGTGGCCGAGTACGACCTGTCGTCCGTGCGGCTCGTGCTCAGCGCCGCCGCGCCCCTGGACGCCGAGCTCGCCGCGGCCTGCGCGCGGCCGCCTCGGCCTGCCCGCGGTGATCCAGGCGTACGGCATGACGCAGCTCTCGCCCGGCACCCACCTCGTACCGCTCGACGAGCAGCGGCCGCCGCCCGGCACCGTCGGCAGGCTGATCGCCGGGACCGAGATGCGCATCGTCTCCCTCGACGAGCCGGGCCGGGACCTCGGGCCCGGCGAGCGCGGCGAGATCCTCATCCGGGGCCCGCAGGTCATGAAGGGCTACCTCGGCCGCCCGGAGGCCACCGCCGACATGATCGACGCGGACGGCTCTTGGGACTGCCGCCCCAGGCCCCCGCCCCAGGCCCCGCCCCAGGCCCCCGCCACGGGGCTGTGCCCCGGGGCCCCGCCCGCCCTTTCGGCTGCCGCGCCGTCGTGGCTGGTCGCGCCCACGCGGCGGCAGCCGCAAATGTCACAGCGCCGCGCCCCTGTCGGGGCACTTGAATCCAGCCCCTCCGGCGTTTGAGATGGGGGTCCCCCTGCTCGAGCGCAGCCGTGAGCTTGGGGGAGGGGGTCCGGGGGCGGAGCCCCCATAGCCGTCCGCCAGGACTTTCGGGAAGGGGCGGGGTGGGGAAGGAATCACGCATCGGGCCGAGCCGCGGACCGCGAGGCGCACTCATCGAAGGAAACCGAGGACCACGCATGAAGCAGCTGACCGTGAGCCAAGACCGCGGCGTCACCACGCTCACCCTGGACGCCCCGGAGAACCGCAACGCGCTCTCCGCCCAGCTCGTGAACGGGCTCGCGCAGGCCCTCGCCGAGTGCGGCAAGGACTCGGGCGTACGGGCCGTGGTGCTCACCCACAGCGGCCCCACGTTCAGCGCGGGCGCCGACCTGAAGGAGCCGCCGAACCCGTACGGCTTCGTGGCGCTGCTCCGGCAGCTGGTGGAGCTGCCCAAACCGGTCGTGGCGCGGATCGACGGGCATGTGCGGGCCGGCGGGCTCGGGCTCGTGGGGGCGTGCGACATCGCCCTGGCCTCCGCCGGCTCGGACTTCGCGTTCACCGAGGTGCGGCTCGGCGTCGCGCCCGCGGTGATCTCGCTGCCGCTGCTGCCCCGCCTGGAGCCGCGCGCCGCCGCCCGCTACTACCTCACGGGCGAGCGGTTCGACGCGGCGCGGGCGGCGGAGATGGGGCTCGTCACGGAGGCGGCCGAGGACGTCGACGAGGCCCTCGCGAGCGTTCTCGGGGCACTCCGCAAGGGCTCTCCGCAGGGGCTCGCGGAAGCGAAGGCCCTGGCCACGGCTAGAGTCCTGGAGACCTTCGACCGCGACGCGGAGGACTTCGTACAGCGTTCTGCCTCGCTGTTCGCGTCCAAGGAGGCGCGGGAAGGAATGACGGCATTCTTCGAACGACGGGATCCTGCATGGGTGTTGTGAGCGCCACGGCTCGATCGGACCGCTACCCCAAGCA
This sequence comes from Streptomyces cavernicola, assembly GCF_029968035.1. Classification (GTDB taxonomy): domain Bacteria; phylum Actinomycetota; class Actinomycetes; order Streptomycetales; family Streptomycetaceae; genus Streptomyces; species Streptomyces cavernicola. Next base: position 5,702 of record NZ_JASCIQ010000038.1, read on the forward strand.
GGACCGCAGTCGAGCCACCCGCCAGAAACTCCTGGAGGCCGCGGTGGCCTGCCTCGCCGAGCACGGCTGGACGGGCTCCACGGTCACGGTCGTCGCCGAGCGCGCCGGAGTCTCCCGGGGCGCGGCCCAGCACCACTTCCCGACCCGCGAGGACCTGTTCACGGCGGCCGTCGAGTACGTCGCCGAGCAGCGGTCCAGCGCGCTGCGGGAGCTGCCCGCGCAGGACCGCAGGTCGGTCGTGGCGGCGCTCGTCGACCTCTACACCGGGCCGCTGTTCCGCGCCGCCCTGCACCTGTGGGTGGCCGCCTCGCACGAGGAGCAGCTGCACGCGCGGGTCACCGAGCTGGAGGCGCGGGTCGGCCGCGAGACGCACCGGATCGCGGTGGAGCTGCTGCGGGCGGACGAGTCCGTGCCCGGCGTGCGCGAGACGGTGCAGGGCTTCCTCGACATGGCCCGCGGCCTCGGCCTCGCCAACGTCCTCACCGACGACCGGGCCCGGCGCGAGCGGGTCGTCGAGCAGTGGGCGGGCCTGCTGGACGGGGCGCTGGGGGACTGACGGGCCGTCTCTACTGCTGGGCGCCCGGCGCGATCCGGTCGCGCAGCCAGGCCTCGGCGTCGCCGAGCGCCGTCCTGGCCAGTGCCGTGGGGTGGGCCGTGAAGCCGTGCGGCGCCTCGGGGTAGACCCGCAGGTCGACGTCGTTGCCGGCCGCCGACAACCGGCCCGCGAGCGCCAGGTTGTCCTCCAGGAGCACATCCGCGCCGCCGACGGTCAGCAGGGCCGGCGGGAGCCCGTCGAGGACGCCGTAGAGGGGCGAGATGTCGGGGACGGTGCGGTCCTCGGCGTGGCCGACGTACGCCTGCAGGAAGTACTCGTCCGCGATGCGGCGACCGGCCGGGGTCCGCGCGCTCAGGTCGTACGTGCCGAACTCCAGCGCGGCGCCCGTGAACCGGTCGACGGCGTCCCTGTCGCGCAGCCGGAGCAGGGTGGCGAAGGCGAGCGTGGCGCCCGCGGAGGTCCCGCCGATCGTGAGCCGGGACGTGCCGAAGCGGGCCTCGGCCTCCTCGACGAGCCAGAGCGCCGCCGCCTCGCAGTCGTCGGGCGCGGCCGGCCAGGGGTGCTCGGGGGCGAGCCGGTAGTCGACGCTGACGACGGCCGCCTGCAGGGCGTCGGCGAGCTCGCGGTTGCGTACGTCCCGGTGCGCCGCCGAGTCCATGTAGAAGCCGCCGCCGTGCACGTCCAGGTGGACGCCCCGCGGCGGACCCCCGGCCGGGGTGAGGATCCGGACGGGGACGCGCACCCCCGCGGCTTCGACGGTCTCCGCCACGGCCGGCGGGTCGGCGGGGCGCGGAGCAGGCCGCTGCGCCCGCACCTCCATGAGCTCCGCCCGCGAGGCGGGGCCACGGCCCGCCGCCCTCGCCGCGTAGAACTCCCGGGCTTCGTCGACCTGCTCGGCGGGCACGTCGGCGAAGAATGCCTCAAGCGCGAACCGCACGCGCCCTCCTCGGTGATCGGTGTTCGGTGTCGGTGGTCCGTGTCCACGGTTCCAGGCGGTCTACGGCGCCAGGCGCTCCAGCCGCCAGCCGTCCGAGCCCGGCTCCCGTACGTACCGCAAGCGGTCGTGCAGCCGGTTCTCGCGGCCCTGCCAGAACTCCACGCTCTGCGGGACCACGCGGAAGCCACCCCAGTGCGGGGGCACCGGAACCTGCTCGCCCTCCGGGTAGCGCCGCTCCAACTCCGCGTACGCCGTGTCGAGTTCAGCGCGCGAGCCGATCACCGTCGACTGCGGGCTCGCCCACGCCCCGAGCTGCGAGCCGTGCGGCCGGGTGCGGAAGTACGCCGCCGTCTCGTCCCGCCCGGTGCGCAGCGCCGAGCCCGTGACGATCACCTGCCGCGCCATCGGATGCCAGGGGAAGAGCAGCGAGACGTACGGCTGTGCCGTGAGGTCGCGGGCCTTGCGGGACTCGTAGTTGGTGAAGAAGACGAAGCCGCGGTCGTCGTACGCCTTCAGCAGGACCGTGCGCGTACTGGGCCGGCCCTCGGCGTCGGCGGTGGCGACGACCATCGCGTTCGGCTCGTACAGGGCGCCCTGCTCCTCGGCCCGCGCGGCGTCGTGGAACCAGCGGGCGAACTGCGTCATCGGGTCGGCCGCGAGAGCGTCGGGGGTGATGCCCTCGGCGCGGTAGTGGCGGCGCATCGCCGCGGGCTCGGGCGGCGGCACGGGGTCGGAAGCGTTCACGCGGCTCATCCTGCCGTACGCGTACGGGAGTTCACCCACCCGCTGGTGGCACTGAGTGCCAGTTGGGCTCACTCGAAGTGGCACTGAGGGCTCCCCAAAAGCCGCACCAGGGGTTATCGTCCGAGGACCGCCCGAGTCGGCCGGGTGACCACCGGCCGCACGGGGCATCACACCGGGACGACCGACCCGGAACGCGAGTCCCAGAGACGGACCGCGGAACCGGACAGGACCCGCAGACCCTCCGAAGCAGCACCCGCGAGCAGCAATCAGCACCCCCGAAATCAGCACCCCGAAACAGCACCTTGGAAGCAGCGTCGTCGTCAGCGCACGCAGCCGCAGCCGCAGCCGCAGCCGCAGCCGCAGCACCGCACCCCGCCCCGCACGCCCACCTCAAGAGGAGCCGCCTGATGTCCGACTTCGTACCCGGCCTTGAAGGAGTCGTCGCGTTCGAGACGGAGATCGCCGAACCCGACAAGGAAGGAGGCTCGCTCCGCTACCGCGGCGTCGACATCGAGGACCTCGTCGGCCATGTCTCCTTCGGCAACGTGTGGGGCCTCCTGGTCGACGGCGCCTTCAACCCCGGTCTGCCGCCCGCCGAGCCGTTCCCCATCCCGGTGCACTCCGGCGACATCCGCGTCGACGTGCAGTCCGCGCTCGCCATGCTCGCCCCGGTCTGGGGCCTGAAACCGCTGCTCGACATCGACGCCGCCCAGGCCCGCGACGACCTCGCCCGCGCCGCCGTGATGGCCCTGTCGTACGTCGCCCAGTCGGCGCGCGGCCAGGGCAAGGCGATGGTGCCGCAGCGCGAGATCGACAAGGCGTCCAGCGTCGTCGAGCGGTTCATGATCCGCTGGCGCGGCGAGCCGGACCCCAAGCACGTCAAGGCCGTCGACGCCTACTGGACCTCCGCCGCCGAGCACGGCATGAACGCCTCGACGTTCACCGCCCGCGTCATCGCCTCGACCGGCGCCGACGTGGCGGCCGCCCTCTCGGGCGCGGTCGGCGCCATGTCGGGCCCGCTGCACGGCGGCGCCCCGTCCCGCGTCCTCGGCATGATCGAGGAGATCGAGCGCACCGGCGACGCCAAGGCGTATGTGAAGAACGCCCTCGACAAGGGCGAGCGTCTGATGGGCTTCGGCCACCGCGTCTACCGCGCCGAGGACCCGCGCGCCCGCGTCCTGCGCCGTACGGCCAAGGAGCTCGGGGCGCCGCGCTTCGAGGTCGCGGAGGCCCTGGAGAAGGCGGCCCTTGAGGAGCTGCACGAGCGCCGCCCCGACCGGGTCCTGGCGACGAACGTGGAGTTCTGGGCGGCGATCATGCTGGACTTCGCCGAGGTCCCGGCGCACATGTTCACGTCGATGTTCACCTGCGCCCGCACCGCGGGCTGGTCGGCGCACATCCTGGAGCAGAAGCGCACCGGCCGCCTCGTCCGCCCCTCGGCCCGCTATGTCGGCCCGAGCGCGCGCACGCCGCAGTCGATCGAGGGCTTCGGGGGGACCGCGGCCTGACAGCCTCGCCGTACGGTCCTTGAACGCAGACGATCCGCGGGCCATGGTTCCCGCCGCGCTGGGCGGCGGGAAGCCGGCCGGACAATACCGGCGGCCCGCGGATCGGGTGACTGCGTTGGATTGGCCGGCTGCGCGCTCAAGCGCACGCGGGTCCGGCACCGCACTGAGTGCGACAACGGGCCGCTAGCCCGCAGTCACCTCTCCTGTCCGGTTTGCATACATCTGCCGAACCACCTCCTTTCCGAAGTGCTTCCAGCGTAGGAACCCGCCCCGGCCCTCACAACCCAATTTTTTCCCGGAACTTGGTGTGGGGTGCGTCACGTTCGAGTTGAATGATCCTTGTGCACTGCATGCGCGGTGCATGCCGCAAGGCTCACTCGTCCTGCAGGGGGTGGCCAGGTGAGTGCTTCCCGGCACAGTGGAACGACCGACGCAGCCGACAACGCCGACGGCGCGGACAACACGGCCGCCGGGCGCGAAGGCCCCGCGTCCGACGACCTGCTCGCGGCGCTCCTCGACGGCATGGACGCGGCACTCTGCGCCCTCGACGCCGACGGATCGATCACGCACTGGAACCGCGAGGCCGAGCGCATCCTCGGCTGGACCGCCGACGAGGCCGTCGGCCGCCAGGGCTTCGCCGGCTGGGCCGTGCGCACCGCCGACGCCGCCGAGGTCGAGGAGCGGCTGCTCTCCGCGATGTCCGCGCCCGGCCGCCAGGTCCACGAGTTCGCGCTGCTCACCAAGGACGGCCGCCGGGTGCTCGTGCGCACCCAGTCCGCCGCCGTGCGCGGTCCGGACGGCGAACCGGCGGGCGTGTACTGCGCGTTCAGCGAGGTCCACACCCAGATCGACCTGGAACGCTCCATCGCCCTCAGCGAGGCCCTCTTCGAGGACGCCTCCTGGGGCGTCGTCCTGATCGACGCCGACCTGCGCCCCGCCGTCGTCAACGCGTACGCGGCCCGCCTTCTCGGCACCAACCGCACCGCGCTCCTCGGCCGCCCCCTCGGCGAGCTCCTCAGCCAGGGCGTCGAGGAGCTGCAGAGCGCCCTCACCCACGTACTCGCCGAGGGCGCGCCGCCCGCGCCTGCCGAACTGTGGGTGTCGGTGCGCGGCGCGGACAGCACCGAGGGCGAGCGGCGGCGCTGCTGGCGCAGCGGCTTCCTGCGCCTCGCCTCACCGCTCGCCGAGGAGCCCGTGCCGCTGGGCGTGGGCTGGCTCTTCCAGGACGTCACCGAGGCCAAGCTCGCCGAGCAGGAGGCCGCGCAGCTGCGGTTCCGCGGCAACCAGCTGCAGCGCGCGGCGCGGGCCGCGGGCGAGTGCGAGGACCCGATGGAGGCGGCCGGCGTCCACCTGGACTTCGCCCTCGCCGGATTCGCCGACCACGCGCTGCTCGACGTCGTCGACCTGAGCGACGGCGTTCCTCAGCTGGACCCGCCGCGCCTGGTCAGGGCCGCCGCCACCCCGGCCGAGGCGCCGGGCCCGGTGGCGCCGGGCGACCGGTCCTGGCTCCCGCTGCGGTACGCGGAGGGCCATCCGGCGCTGCAGTGCGTGGCCCGTACGGGATCGGTGCGCGCGAGCGCGAGCAGCGGCGCGGCGGCCGGGGAGTGGGCGCGGGCACGGCAGTGGCCGGAGGACTCGGTGCACGCCCTGTGCGCGGTGCTGCGCAGCCGGGGCGTGACGCTCGGCGTGGTCACGTTCCTGCGCTCGGCCGGCCGCACCCCGTTCGAGCGCTCCGACGCCGCGTACGCGGAGAGCGTCGCGGCCCGGGTCGCCTGCGCCCTCGACCTGGCGCAGACGGTGGGGCGAGAAAATTGATGTCTCACAGTGACATCAAAAATCCGAGGGCCTCCCGGGGTGCACCGCCCCCGGTCCTGCCGGTCCCACCCGTCCCCCGGTCTCCCGGTGCGCCTCAGCGTCGGTAGAAGATCCGGTCCCCGTACTCCTCGAAGACCCGGCCGTTCCACTCGTGCCCGCCGTCCACGTTGCCCGAGCGCAGCATCGGCGGGTCGAAGCCGCGGGCCGCGAGCTCGCCCGCCGCGGCCGCCATCGTGGCCTGCAGCAGTGCGTTCGTGACCACGCTCGACGCCGGCCCGAACGGCGCGGCCACACCCGGCGCGGTCAACTCCGCGTCCCCGACCGCGATCTTGCTGTCGAGCACCACGTCGCAGTGGTCCTTCAGGAAGCTCCCCGACACATGCCGCGAGCGGGTCTCGGACGCGTACACCACCGAGGTCACGCCGATCACCTTCAGACCGAGCGCGCGGGCGTTCATCGCCATCTCGACCGGCAGCGCGTTCCGCCCCGACAGCGAGATGATCACCAGTACGTCGCCGGGCCGGGCCGGGCTGGTGTCGAGCACGGCCGCCGCGAGACCGTCGACCCGCTCAAGGGCCGAGCCGAGCGTGGCGGGCATGACGTCCACGCCGACGACGCCGGGCACCGCGAGCAGGTTCATCAGGGCCAGACCGCCCGCGCGGTACACCACGTCCTGCGCGGCGAGCGAGGAGTGCCCCGCGCCGAAGGCGAACAGCCGGCCGCCCGACTCGACGGTGTCCGCGATCGCGGTGGCCGCGGCGGCGATCGCCGCGCCCTCCTCGTCCCGCGCCCGCTCCAGGAGCCCGATCGCCGCGTCGAAGTACTCTCCGGCCAGCTTGTTCTCGCCGCCGTCGCTCGTGGGGCTCATCGCCGAGGGCCTCTCCCGGGAAGGTGCCTGACAAGGGCGGCATGGATGCCTGCCGCGGATCACGTTGCGGTCTGGACCAGTGCCCTGTCAATACGGCCCCCGGCCCCGTATCCCCCGGCACGGCACGGTTGTCGGCGCTATGCGTCAGAATTGATGCAGGGCCAGCGCAGGACGCTGCGGAGCGCACGTCCGCAGCTCTCTTTTCTGTCACAGCATGAGGGGCACGTATGTCCGGACTGATCGATACGACGGAGATGTATCTCCGCACCATCCTCGAGCTCGAGGAGGAAGGTGTGGTCCCCATGCGCGCCCGGATCGCCGAGCGGCTCGACCAGAGCGGCCCGACGGTCAGCCAGACGGTGGCGCGCATGGAGCGCGACGGACTGGTGTCCGTCGCCAGCGACCGGCACCTGGAGCTCACCGACGAGGGCCGTCGCCTGGCCACCCGCGTGATGCGCAAGCACCGGCTCGCCGAGTGCCTGCTCGTCGACGTGATCGGCCTGGAGTGGGAGCAGGTGCACGCCGAGGCCTGCCGCTGGGAGCACGTGATGAGCGAGGCCGTGGAGCGCCGCGTCCTCGAACTGCTCAGGCACCCCACCGAGTCGCCGTACGGCAACCCGATCCCGGGTCTTGAGGAGCTGGGCGAGAAGGCCGAGGCCGATCCCTTCCTCGACGAGGGCATGGTCAGCCTGGCCGACCTGGAGGCGGGGGGCGACGGCAAGACGGTCGTCGTGCGCCGCATCGGGGAGCCGATCCAGACGGACGCGCAGTTGATGTACACGCTGCGGCGGGCCGGTGTGCAGCCGGGCGCCGTGGTGAGCGTGACGCAGTCGCCGGGCGGAGTCCTGGTCGGCAGCAGCGGCGAGGCCGCCGAGCTGGAGGCGGACATCGCCTCGCACGTGTTCGTGGCCAAGCGCTAGTCGGTCGCGCTTTCTCATCCCTGCCCGTCGGGTTCCGCCCGGCGGGCAGAGCTGTGTCAACTGCCGTACGGACGGCGGGGCTTGGGGCTACGATTCCGAGATTCACGTGCGGAATCGGAGCGGCCGGGCGTTTTGCGTGCAAGCCTGTCCCGTGAGGCTTTTGGTTCGGCGCCGCGACGGGCGTACGAGCGGGGCTCCACCGGTTCGGGGAGGGGCAGGGCGATGGGCCGTACGGAACGGGTGAGCCCCGGCGCCGTGAAGCGCCGGGGCCCTTCCTCCCCTGTGCTGACCTGGAGCCCCGAGCTCTCAAGGTCAATCCCGTCGGACCGTTTTCCCCGAGCGGCCCGCCTCCCGCTGAAGATCTCCCCTCGGCTGCACGCGTCAATCCTTGAGTGCGGTCACTCGAACGAGGGGTGTTGCTGTCAGGACCCCTATTCTCGAATGGGGGTTCGATAACGTGGCTCGTACGGCGTGAAAGCGGCGTACGGGGCGACTCAAGGGAACTCGGGCCCGTCAAAGGGGGTGCCAGGAAGATGCGGCGCATCGACGTGATCGGGGCGGGAGGCACAGGCCTCGCCGCCTGGGAGTTCGGAGAGCCTCCCAAGACCCAGGAGGCCGAGGGGCCGGGCGTGCTGTTGCTGCACGGCCTGATGGGCCGAGCCACGCACTGGGCGGGCACCGCAGCCTGGCTCGCCGAGCGCCACCGCACGGTCGCCCTCGACCAGCGCGGCCACGGCGACAGCGACAAGCCCGCCGGGCCGTACACGCGGGAGGCCTACGTCGAGGACGCCGAGGCCGCCCTCGTCCAGCTGGGCCTGGCCCCCGCGGTCCTCGTCGGGCACTCCATGGGCGCCCTCACCGCCTGGCAGTTGGCGGCGCGCAGGCCCGACCTGGTGCGCGGGCTGATCATCTGCGACATGCGGGCCTCCGCGCTCGGCGCGGCCTCGCAGCGCGAGTGGACCGACTGGTTCAGGACCTGGCCCGTGCCGTTCGCGACGCTCGACGACGTCCGCCGCTGGTTCGGCGAGGACGACCCCTGGGTGGAGCGCCCGGACCCGGCCCGCGGGGCGTTCTACGCCGAGGTGATGGCCCGCTCCGAGGACGGCTGGCGGCCCGTCTTCGACCCGGCCCAGATGCTCACCTCCCGGGCGACCTGGGTGACCGATGCGCACTGGGAGGAGCTCGCACAGGTCCAGTGCCCGGCGCTCGTGGTTCGGGGGCTGGACGGGGAGTTGGGGCGTGCCGAGGCTCAGGAGATGGTGCGGGTTCTGCCCCACGGGGCGTATGCGGAGGTCCCTGACGCCGGTCACCTCGTCCACTACGGCCACCCCACGGCCTGGCGCACGGCGATCGAACCGTTCCTCCACGGAGCCCTCATCGGCTGACTGCCTTTTCTCTTCCCCTCCCCGCCCCTTCCCGAAAGCCTGCGGCGCTTGTTGTTCGGCTGCCGCGCCGTCGTGGTCGCTCGCGCAGTTCCCCGCGCCCCTGAAAAACCAGCCCCTCCGGCGTTTGCGGAGCGGGGGTCCGGGGGCGGAGCCCCCGAAGCTGCTGCAAGCTTTCGGGAAGGGGCGGGGAGGGGAGAAAGCAGCGGCGCGGCGGAGCGCCGTCACCCCCGGCTGACCGCCGACAGGATCTCCGGCAACCGATCCGCAACCCGCGGCGCGGCCAACCGCAGGCCCGCGAGGACCAGCCCGTACCCGTACAGCGCCCCCACCCCCAGCACCAACTCCCCCCACCCACCCACCACATGGAGCCAGATCGACAGGGCGATCACCGGCGTGCACAGCAGGGCCGCGCCCACCATCCCGCCGAAGACGGAGATCCAGGCGAGCCCCGCCTGCCCGGGAGCGACGTTCTTGTACCCCTCCTGCGGGATCGAGTACGGGAACCGCGCCGAGGCCCACGCCCCCGTGGCCAGCATCGCCCCGAGCAGCGCGAGGGACAGCCCGAGGACCTCGGCGAGCCGGCCCCAGTCGCCGAGCACCCCCACCGTCACGACCACCACGAACGCCGCGTACGGCACGGTCACCAGGCTCAACGCCAGGGCGCGGGCGCGCAGTTCGGCGTACGCGTCCGGTGCGGAGGAGATCGTCATCGCGACCATCCAGAACGCCGACGTGTCCTGGCCGAACTGGTTGTACATCAGGATGCCGAGCATGCCGGAGGCGAAGCAGGCGATGTAGACCGAGCCGGTGCCCTGCAGGGCGTTGAACAGCGGCACGATCAGGCCGATGGCGAGCGACGTCACCCAGGCGGCTTTCGTCTTCGGGTCCCGCCAGATGTACCGCAGGCTGCGCTCCATCACCGCGCCCGTGCGCCCCGGGGGCAGCAGCCGGGACAAGCCGTGCGCGCCACCCCGGCCCCCGCCCCGCCACCGACCCCGACCCCGGTCCCGGGACGGCTCGGCGGCCTGCAGCGTGGACCCGTCCGGCGCCGTCATCAGCCGCGTCAGGCTGCGCCCCCAGAACGCCACGAGCACGGCCAACACCACGCCGCACAGCGCGAGTTGGGCGAGGCCCGTCCCGTACGCGCCGCGGCTCATCGAGTCGACCGCGCCGATCGACGCCGACGGCGGGAGCCAGCGCAGCACCTCCGCCGCCGGATCCAGCTTCGCGAGGCCGCCCGGCGCGCTCAGCCGCTGCGCGCCGAAGTTCACCACCTGCGCGCCGACCGCGATCAACAGGCCGCTCAGCACCGCCAGATCACGGCCCTTGCGGCTGCTGAGGAGCCGGATGTTCGCCGAGGCGACCGCCCGCGCGAGCGCCACGCAGAGCAGCAGCGCGAGCGGTACGGCGACGACCCCCGTGAGCAGCCCCGCCGCGCCCCGCCCCACCGCGACCGCCGAACCGACCGCGAAGCAGAGCGTGAACAGCGGCCCGATGCCCACCAGCGACGTCACGAGAAGCGCCCGCACCAGCGGCCGCGGCCGCAGCGGCAGCATCACCAGGCGAGTGGCGTCCAGGGTCTCGTCGCCGCTCGCGAAGAACAGCGGCATCACCGCCCAGCCGACGGCCAGGACGGCCGTCGCGAGCACCGTGACCGTCGCGGCGTGCGTGCTGTCGCGCAGCGCGAGCAGCCCGAGCAGGAGCAGTGCGGCGCCGGCCAGGGCGAAGAGGACGGAGGCGAGATACGCGGCCCTGCGCCCCGCCGACTGCCGCAGCCCGTTGCGCAGCAGCGCCAGCTTCAGCCGTACGAAGGTCGACACCAAGGGCGAGCTGGGCCCGGGGGCGTCCGCAGCCGTGGTCGTGCCGTCCGTAGCCGTCGTCATCGGGTGCCGCCGCCCAGCCAGTCCAGGCTGTCCCCGGCGTCCCGGCCGGTCGCGCCGACCAGTTCGAGGAACGCGCTCTGCAGCGACGGGGCGCCGCCGCGCACCTCGGCGAGCGGGCCGTGCGCCCGGATGCGGCCCGCGGCCATCACCGCGACCCAGTCGCACAGCGACTCCACCAGCTCCATGACGTGCGAGGAGAACACCACCGTCGCGCCGGACGCGGTGTAGCGCTCCAGGACGCCGCGGATGGTCTGCGCGGAGACCGGGTCGACGCCCTCGAACGGCTCGTCCAGGAACAGCACTTCGGGGTTGTGGAGCAGCGCCGCGGCCAGGCCGATCTTCTTGCGCATGCCGGTCGAGTAGTCCACGACGAGCTTGTGCTGCGCACCGCTCAGGTCCAGTACGTCGAGCAGCTGGCCCGCCCGCTGGTCCACCTCGTCGCCCGGCAGGCCGCGCAACCGCCCGCTGTACGCGAGGAGTTCACGTCCCGACAGCCGCTCGAAGAGCCGCAGCCCCTCCGGCAGCACCCCGATCCGCGCCTTCACCTCGACCGGGTCGCGCCACACGTCGTGCCCGACCACCTCGACGCTGCCCTGATCCGGCCGGAGCAGCCCGGTGATCATGGACAGCGTGGTGGTCTTGCCCGCGCCGTTCGGCCCGACCAGGCCGATGAACTTCCCCGCGGGCAGGGCCAGATCGATCCCGGCGACCGCGACCTGCTCGCCGAACCGCTTCCACAGTCCTTGTACACGTACGGCGTCCGCTGTCACGTCTTCCGCCCTTTCGTCACGGTGTGTCTGCGGCCACGATACGGAGAGAGACAGCCCCGGACGACGGTGCGGATGCGACCTCTACGGCCGCCGCTCCCGCCCGCACGCGTACGCCAGCGGGCTGATCAGCTCCTCGGTGTCCGGCAGCCAACGGTTCGCCGGGGTGGGCCGGCGCACCCACTGGACCGCGCCGCGACCGCCGACCCGGGTCGGCGGCGCCGCCACCCAGTCGCCCTCGGCGAGCACCCGCAGGTCGAGCGAGGCGGGCGGCCAGCCCAGCTTGCGCACCAGGTCGGGGGCCTTCGCCGCGGCGCCGGGCAGTACGAAGAACTGCATCCGGCGGCCCGGCGTGAGCGTCACAGGGCCGAGCGCGAGATCCATCCGCTCCATCCGCGCCAGCGCCAGGAACCCGGCGGTCTCCGGCACGTCGATCGCGTCGAACGTGCGCCCCGTCGGCAGCAGGATGGACGCCTTCGGCTGCTTCGCCCACAGCCGGCGGGCCACGGTCTCGCTGCCGGTCGCCTGGTCCGTCCAGTCCTCGCGTACGGGATGGGCGCCGGGCGCGGCGCAGGAACCGTCCCCGCAGCTGCACTGCTCGACGCCGCCCTCGGCCTCCAGCCAGGCGCCGGGGAACACGTCCCAGTGCCGCTCTTTCGCGTAGCGCACCGCGGTGTCGGGCAGCTGTTCCCCGCGCTGCTGGGGGACCTGCGCGGTCTGGGCGACTTCGATGGTCTCTTCCACGTCCAGCTCAACTCCCGCCGTCACCTTGGGTTACGCCTTCCCATCCGCCTGTTCGCGGCCCGCTCGTGGGGAGTTGACCTGGGCGGTTCGGACGCCGCTCGGGTACCGGGACCCGGCGCATCGTTCCTGCACATGGGGCGCACGGGTGCATGGCCGGGGGCGCGCACGCGGATCGGCAGCGGGGGGCGGGTAGCCGCTTGAGGAGAGGGGTTTCCGGAGGCCGACCGACCGGCCGGGGCAGCGGCCTGGGTATCGGCCTGGGTGGGCGTCCCAGGCGTACGACAGCTGTACGGCAGTGCGGCAGTCATGTGGCAGCCATACGGCGGCTATGTCGCGCTATGCCGGAAATTGTTCCGCATTTTCGTCGACCCGATGGGCATCGATCACCGGGGACGCAACTTCCGGATCTTCCGGATCATCCGGCGCACACAGGGGGTACGCCATGGCCGCAAGGCCTCTCGTCGCGCGACAGCCCAACGAACGGCTGCAGGCGCTCATCCAGGAGGCCGGCTGTTCCAACGCCGGCCTCGCCCGCCGCGTGAACATGTGCGGCGCCGAGCACGGGCTCGATCTCCGGTACGACAAGACCTCCGTGGCCCGCTGGCTGCGCGGACAGCAGCCGCGCGGCCGCGCGCCCGGCATCATCGCCGAGGCGATCGGCCGCAAGCTCGGCCGCGCGGTCACGATCGACGAGATCGGGATGGCCAACGGCAGGAACCTGGCCTCCGGCGTCGGCCTGCAGTTCTCGCCGACCGTGCTCGGCGCCGTCGAGCAGGTCTGCGAGCTGTGGCGCAGCGACGTCGGCCGGCGCGACTTCCTGTCCGGTTCGACCGTCGCCGCGTCCGCGCTCGTCGAGCCCAGCCGGGACTGGCTGATCTCCGCGGCGGACGCCCAGGTCGCCAGGACCGCGGGCACCCGCGTGGGCCGCTCCGACGTCGCCGCCGTACGCGCGATGACCGAGTCGCTCGTCCACCTCGACCACCAGTACGGCAGCGGACACGTACGCCCGGTCGTCGTGCACTACCTCAACTCCGTCGTGTCCGGGCTGCTCGCCGGGGCCTACCGGGAGGCCGTCGGGCGTGAACTCTTCGCCGCCGTGGCCCGGTTGACGGAACTCGCCGGCTACATGGCGGTGGACACCGGGCAGCCCGGCCTCGCCCAGCGGTACTACATCCAGGCCCTGCGCCTGGCCCAGGCCGCCGGCGACCGCGGCTACGGCGGGTACGTGCTGGCCGCGTCCATGAGCCACCTCGCCGCGCAGCTCGGCAACCCGCGCGAGATCGCCCAGCTGGCCAGGGCCGCGCAGGAGGGCGCGCGCGGCCGGGTCACGCCGCGGGCCGAGGCGATGTTCTACGCCGCGGAGGCGCGCGGGCACGCCCTGCTCGGGGACGCCCGCTCGACGCACACCGTGGCGGCCCAGGCGGAGGCCGCCCTGGAGCGGGCCGACTCGGCGGTCGAGGACCCGGTGTGGATCCGGCACTTCGACGGGGCGTACCTCGCGGACGAGCTCGCGCACTGCCACCGTGACCTCGGCCACGCGGAGGCCGCCGCGCGCGCCGCCCAGGACTCCCTCGACGGCCACCCCGAGTCCCGCGCCCGGCGCCGCGCCATCGGCCTGGTCCTCCTGGCCACGGCCCAGCTGCAGCAGCGCGAGGTCGAGCAGGCCTGCCACACCGCCACGCGGGCGATGGAGCTGCTCGGCACGCTCCGCTCCGACCGGGGCGCCGAGTACCTGGAGGACTTCCGGGACCGGCTCGCCCCCTTCCGCGAGCAGCCGGCGGTGCGGGAGTTCGGCGCCCGGCTGCAGGAGCGGGCGGCGTGAGGTGTTCCACGTCTCGTGAGGCATTCCACGTTCCCGTGAGGCATTCCACGTCCCTTCGGTGAACCGCCGGTTACGGCTGGTCACGGAACGGATCGCGGGGGAGGAGCGGGGGAGGAGCTGCGTAGCAGCGGCCTCGCGGGACCCGGTAGCGTGAGCCGACGATTCCGTAGGTCCCCCCATAAGTAGGAGTCCCGGTGACGCAGAGCGGACAGGGCGAGGAGCCGCAGATACCCGCGGCACGGCCCGCGCACGAAGGTGTCGTGCTGCCCGCGGACGGCGGCGAGCCGCTGGTGCCGGGCGCCTACGGAGACCAGGCCGTGCCCGCGGGCGGTACGCCGTGGGGGCAGCCGTGGGGCCCGGACGCCCCGCAGGCCGCGCCCTCGTACGGCCAGGGCGAGGGCTTCGCGCCGGGCCAGGCCTGGGGCCAGGACCCGCAGGCGTACGGGATGCCCCCGCAGCAGCCCCCGTACGGCGGAATGCCGCAGCAGCCGCAGGCCCCGCAGGCGTACGACCAGTACCCGCCGCAGCAGCCCGCCGCCCCGCAGCAGTACGCGCCGCAGGAGCAGCAGCCGTACCCGCCGCAGAACCAGCAGCCCTACGCGCAGGACCAGCAGCCCTACGCGCAGCAGTACGAGCCCCAGCAGCCCCAGCAGCCCCAGCCCCAGCCCCAGCCCCAGCCTCAGCCGCAGCAGCCCGCGCCCGGGATTCCGGCGCAGCAGTCGGCCCCTGGCCTGCCGCCCGCACAGCAGCCGCAGGCCCCGCAGGCCCCGCAGGCCCCGCAGGTCCCCCAGGCGCCGGAGGCTTCGGGCGGCGGGCTCCCGCCGGCGCAGCCGCTCGGTGCGCTGCCCCCGCAGCCTCAGCCCCAGCCGCAGCAGCAGTCCCAGCCGCAACCCCAGCCGCAGCCCGAGCCCGCCTCCGCGTTGCCTGAGCCGCACCGGTCGCAGTCCGGCGCCGCGATGCCGCAGCCGCAGCAGCCCCCGCAGGCCGCTCCGCTTCCGCCCGTCGCGCCCGGCGGAGCCCCCATGCCGCCCGCCGACGCCGAGGCGACGCAGTACCTGTCCTCCGTACCGCAGAACGCACCGCAGAACGCGCAGGGCGACCAGGGCGACCAGGGCGGCGGCGAGTCCAACTCCCAGGGCTCGTACGGCGGTTCGCAGGGCGCTCCGCTTCCCGGTGCGCTGCCGCCGGAGGCGCCCGCCGCCGACGCGACCCAGTTCCTCGGCCGGCAGTCCATGCCGCAGCCTCCGGCCGCGGGCGGCAACCCCGACTCCGAGGCCACGCAGTACATCGCGCCGGTGCCCCCGGCGCCCGCGGCCGCCCCGTACGGCATCCGGCCGGGCGCGCCCGGCGACCGGCAGCCGCCCGCCGAGTTCGACAGCCTCTTCCGCAGCGAACCGGCCGGTGCGGGCGGCGGCGCCGACTCCACCCAGCAGATGCAGATGCCGCAGTTCAACCAGCCGCCGGCGGGTCCGGGCGCGGGGCAGGCGCCGTACGCGGGACAGCCGCAGCCGTCGAACCGTCGTACGGGCTCGAAGGTGCCGCTGTTCGCCGCGATCGGTGTGGCCATCGCGGTGCTCGGCGTCGGCGCGGGCGCGCTGATCGCGACGGGCGGCGAGGACGAGAAGAAGGACGAGCCGAAGAACGCAGCGGAGTCGAAGCCCGCCGAGAAGCCGTCCCCGACCGTCGACCCGGCCGAGGAACAGGCCGTGGTGCTCGACAAGTTGCTCGCCGAGAGCAACGACAGCCGCGAGTCGGTCATCAACTCGGTGAAGAGCATCGAGGCCTGCCGCAACCTCGACCAGGCCGCCATCGACCTGCGCGACGCCGCGAAGCAGCGCAACGGCCTGGTGACCCGGCTCGCCCAGCTGGAGGTCGACCAGCTGCCCGAGAACGCGACCCTGACCGCGGCCCTCAACAAGGCCTGGAAGGCGTCCGCTTCGGCTGACAACCACTACGCCGCGTGGGCCGACCAGGTCGCCGCGAAGGGCAAGAAGGGCTGCCACAAGGGCAAGGCCCGCAGCACCAAGGAGCGCGCCGCGGGCGACGCCGCCAGCAGCCAGGCCACCGCCGCGAAGAAGGAAGCGGCGCCGCTGTGGAACAGCATCGCCGGCAAGTACGGCCTGACGAAGCACAGTTGGATCCAGCTGTGACCGCCCGGCCCTGACGGCTCAGGAGGCCTCCCTCCCGGCAGATCAGGAGGCCTCTTCCAGCGTCCGCGACACGTCCACCGCGGACTTGCGGGCCGCCACAAGACGCCCGTCGCGCACCACTTGGTACGTCACGTTCGCGTTGACCAGGCGCGGGAACTCACTCGCCGCCACGGTGTCCTCGAAGCGCCAGCTGAGCGTCGGCGTGAGCCCGCCCGTCTCGGCGCGCACCCCGTCGTCGAGCGCCCGCGCCACCGTCCGCGCGGTCACCTCGCCGTCCCCGAGCGACTCGACGACCTGCCGGAACACGGTGTACGCGATCCACGTCGTCTGCACTCCGGCGTTCGCCGGGTCGATCCGGTGGTCCCCGAAGGCCTCTTCGCGGATCACCTTGCGCATCGGCTCCCAGCGCGGGTCGTCCGCCGCCGGGTACCAACTCGTCACGTACGCGCCCTCGTACGGGCCTGACGCGCCGCCCGTGCGGTCCACCGAGGTCTGGTCGACGCTGCCGAGGACCGAGGAGATCCGCACCTTCTGGTGGTCCTCCTGGGTGCGCCGGAACGAGTCGAAGAAGCTGTCCGTGCGGTCGCCGAGCGCGGCCGTCACACAGCCCTCGCGGGCCTGCTCGGCGGCGCCCTCGCGGCCGAGCGCGGTGGCGACGGAGCGGTCGGCGCCCGCGGCGCTCAGCGCCTGCTCGGCCTGCCGCGTGTAGTCGCCGGAGTCCTCCGCCGCGAGGATGTCCGTGGCGGGCTTCCGATGCCCCTGCGCCAGGCCGGAGTTGAGCAGGCCGGGCAGCAGGTCCCCGGCGAGCGTGTCCGGTCGTACGAGGGAGACGCGCGAGCAGTCCCGGGCCAGCTGCCGCCCGTTGCCGGCGAGCAGCGCGACGACGCCGCCGTTGACCGGGAACGACATGGGGCTGACGAACTCCTCCTCGGTCAGGCCGTACCCGCCGATGTACGGGATGCCCGCGGCCTCCAGCGGGGAGAGGAAGGCCTGCCCGTACTGGCTGTAGGAGCCGACGACGGCGGAGACGTTCTCCTTGACCGCGCGCCGGGCGCAGTTCGCGGCGCCCACCGAGTCGTTGTGGTCGTTGCAGGTGAGGACCCGGAGCTTGCGTCCGTTCAGGCCGCCGTTCTCGTTGACCCAGCGGGCGTACGCGCGCGCCATCGCGGGCATGCCGGGCATGTCGGTCGCCTCGGTCTTGTCGGGCGCCCAGGTCATCACGGTGACGGTCTCGTCGGAGCCCCCCGACGACCCGGGGAGCGCGCCGCAGCCGACCGCCGACGACGCGACCGCCGCCAGGGCCGTCACCGTGAGGGCGGAGGTCTTGAGGGGGCGGGGGAGCTTCGAGTGGCGGCGGACGGTCATGGTCACGCACCATTCCGGTCGGTCCCTAACCTTTGAGTGATCTTGTCTCAACGGTGGGTGACGTGAAGGTGAACTCCAGGGGTCGGTCAGGCCGTGCGATCGGGGAACGTACGATCGATGACCGTGCAAAGCTCGGAGAAGTCTTCCCGTCGCGGCCGCCGCTCCTCCACCATGGGCGGCATGCCTCTGAACGACATGCCGTGGTGGCGCTGGCGCAGCAACGTGCGCTCGGCGCTGCACATGCTCGCGGACCCGGAGTTCCAGCAGACCGTCTGGCTCGCGGGCGTCGACGGGTACGGGGACGTGACGGACGCGGTCTACCGCCTCGTCGAGGACACGTGGCTCGACAACTGGTCCGCGGAGAAGTACGTGGGGACGATCTTCCGCGACTCGCAGGAGGCGGCCCTCGTGGACGTCGCCGTGCTGCGGGTGCTGCGGATCATGCACCAGGTCGGCCCCGACGCCCCGGTCTCCGCCTACCTCGGCCACCACGGCTGGGACGAGGCCGTGCGGGCGGCGCGGGACGCGCATGTGCGGTTGGCCACGAGCGACGGCGAGGACCCGGACGTGCCGCCGCACACGCTTGAGGTTCTGCGGATCCTCACGACGTCGGCCTAGTCACCGTCGGACCGGAGGGCCCCCGGCACCGGGGTGCGGCCCAGCAGCGGGCAGGTAGCCTTCGCGGTATGACCGCACAGCCCGACACCCCCGTCGCCGACCAGTACGTCCTCACGCTGTCCTGCCCCGACAAGCAGGGCATCGTGCACGCCGTGTCCAGCTATCTGTTCATGACCGGCTGCAACATCGAGGACAGCCAGCAGTTCGGCGACCACGACACCGGGCTGTTCTTCATGCGGGTGCACTTCTCCGCCGAGGCCGTGAGCGCCGAGAAGCTGCGCGCCAGCTTCGCCGCCGTCGGCGACTCCTTCCACATGGACTGGCAGATCCACCGGGCCGACGAGAAGATGCGCATCGTCCTGATGGTCTCCAAGTTCGGGCACTGCCTGAACGACCTGCTGTTCCGGGCCCGTACCGGCGCCCTGCCCGTGGAGATCGCCGCCGTGGTCTCGAACCACACGGACTTCGCCGAGCTCGTGGGCTCGTACGACATCCCCTTCCACCACATTCCGGTGACGAAGGAGAACAAGGCCGAGGCCGAGGCGCAACTGCTCGATCTGGTCCGCAGGGAGAACGTCGAGCTGGTCGTCCTCGCCCGCTACATGCAGGTGCTTTCGGACGACCTGTGCAAGGCGCTCAGCGGCCGGATCATCAACATCCACCACTCGTTCCTGCCGAGCTTCAAGGGTGCCAAGCCCTACCACCAGGCGCATGCGCGTGGTGTGAAGCTGATCGGCGCGACCGCTCACTATGTGACGGCCGACCTCGACGAGGGCCCGATCATCGAGCAGGAAGTCGAGCGCGTCGGCCACGAGGTCACGCCGCAGCAGCTCGTCGCCGTCGGCCGGGACGTGGAGTGCCAGGCGCTCGCCCGCGCCGTGAAGTGGCACAGCGAGCGCCGCGTCCTCCTCAACGGCCGCCGCACGGTCGTCTTCGCGTAAGCCTTTTCGTACGGCTTCGTACGGCTTCGTACGGCTTCGTAGGGCTTTGTGCGGCGGCTACATCCGGCTGAGTGAGGCCGCCGCGGACAGCACGTCCCGGATCGCCTCGCGGTCGCCGTCCTGCCCGGCCGCGGCGTCCTCGGGCGGTACGTGTCCGGCGGCGAGGCGGCAGAACTCCACGCAGTCCAGGGCGACATGGGCCACTTCGTGCTCCGCGGTGGCGACCGCTCCCGGTGAGTCGAGCGGGATCAGCCACTCGCCGCCGCCGTGCCCCTCGACCTCAAGGCGCAGGCTGCGCCCGGGTGTTCCGGCCGCGACCAGCTCCTTCGCCGGCGTGGCCAGGCCCGACCTGCGCCGCTCGGCGAGCGCGCCGGGCAGCATGCGGGCGGCGAGGTCGATCATCCGGTTGAGGTGGCGGGGCGCGGGCGGTTTGTACGGGTAGTCGACCGCGTCCGCGATGTCGTCCGCGTGCAGCCAGCATTCGAAGGCGCGGTCGAGCATGGAGTCCCGCAGGGGCAGCGTGAACTCGCCGTAGGGCACGGCCAGTTCGGCGGAGCCGCCGCCCGCGAAGGACACGGTTCTGATGATGGTGTGGCTCTGCTCCCGCCACGGCAGCCGCATGGCGCGGGTGGGCGGGAACCGGGACGCGTTCCAGTACGCATCGGTGCGGGCGGTGGGTGAGCTGTCGACGAGGAGGGCGCGGGCGGCCTCGGGTAGCGGGTCCTCCAGGCCGAGGGTGGTGGCGACCAGGCCGTCGACCGTGAGGAGGTGCGCGATGACTCCGGCGACGGTGGTGCGACGGCTCGTGGGACGGTCCTCCTCGTACCACTTGAGGCGGACCGGGGCGTGCCATTCGCCGTTGCCGAAGTCCTTGAGCAGGGCGTCGAGCCGGGCGGTCTCGGCGTCGTAGGGCGCGGCCCAGTCGGGGACCGGTATGCGGGGCGGGCGGCGGTCGAGGCAGTTGGTGAGGACGCGGGAGCGCAGGCCCGGGTCGAGGTCGAGGCTCTCCTCGGGGTGCAGCAGGCCGACGGCGTCGCGCAGCCGCAGCGCCTCGTCCGCGCAGGCGCCGCAGCTGCCGAGGTGCAGCTCGACGGCGGCGGCCTCCTCGGCGGAGCAGGCGGTGAGCGCCCAGGCGCCGAGCAGGGACTTGAGGACCTTGTGTTCGAGCACGGGCGGCGGGGTGGGAGCGGGCGCGGCGGGGAGCGGCGGCGGGTCGGGCAGGGGGCGGCCGGTGTCCTCTATCGAGCTGCGCGGTGGCGGTATGCGCAGGCCACCGCCGCGCGCGGGCCGTTCACCGGGGCGCTCGCCGGTGTCCTGGCCCGGCACGCCCGGCACGCCCGGCACTGCCCCCGGGGCGTCTTCGGCGAGGGCGCCGCCGGTGGCGACGTCCTCGTCCGTGCGGCCGTGGCAGGGGTCGCTCTCGCCGTGCCGGTCCTGTCGATCGTGCCGGTCCTGTCGGTCGTGACCTTCGCAACCCTCGTGGCCTTCGTGGCCGTCGTCCGGCTCGAAGGGGTCGGCGTTCACAGTGCGCTCCCGTAGCCGGGCGGAGGGGCGGCGGCCGGCCGCTGTTCGTTCGCCGTGGACAGGAGCTGGAGGCCGAGGCGCAGCCGGCGCCGGGCCTCGTCCTCGGTCACGCCGAGGTCGGCGGCGGTCTGGCGGTAGTCCCGCCGCTGGAAGTAGGCGAGCTCGAGGGCGGCGCGCAGCGGGGCGGGCATCGACGTCACGATGTAGTCCGCGCGGGCGGCGACGGAGGCTCGGCGGACCTTCTGCTCCATGTCCTCCGTGGTGCCCTGGCCGCCGTCGGCGAGGGCCGCGGTCTCGGTCTGCCGCAGCCGCGACACCGCGTACCGGTGCGTGAGGCTTGCGACCCAGGAGCGCAGGGAGCCCTTCTTCGGGTCGTACTCCTCGGGGTTCTCCCAGACGTGGGCGAAGACCTCGCGGGTGACCCGGTCCGCCGCCGCGTCGTCGTCGAGCACGCGGTGGGCGAGGCTGTGCACGAGGGAGGCCAGCCTGTCGTAGAGCTCGCCGAGCGCGGCCGCCTCACCGCGTGCGAGCCGCTGCTGCATCTTGCGGTCCCAGCGGGGCGGTGCGTCCTTCGCCATGTGGCCCCCTCCTGCCGTGGCACGACCGTACCTTCGCGAACCCTCCATCGAATGTAGTGCCAGCCACCGACAACGCACCTCGGTTTACGGCAACGCGAGGCACGGACCGGGTGCGGATGGTAGTGAATCGGTCACGCTGCGCTGGGAGTTACGTCGAAATCCGTTGAAGTGCGTTGAGCGAACCGGATCGACGTAGATCGAATCGGTGCATATGTGATAGGCCTGCAGGATGGCCTGTTGTTCAGGTGAGGTGTTTTACGGGGGAGTGGCGGGGCAACCGCGAAGCAGGGAAGCGTAAGCCGGGCTTCCGGATGTGGCCGATGTGGCCGATGTGGCTGATGCGGTCATGATGGGCCGAAGGTCATGGCCGAAGGCTGCGGCCGAAGGTCGTGAACCGGAACCGGAACCGTACGCGGCGTACGAGTGGAACGAGAGGCGGCGTGGCGGATGGCGCTCAAAGTGACCGATGGCGATCAGGGCGGCTGGGCCGTCATCCAGGTCAGCGGTGAGATGGACCTGGTGACGTCGCCGATCGTGCGCCAGCGCGTCCACGACGCCGTGGCCGACGGCCGCCGCAGCCTCGTCCTCGACCTCTCCGAGGTCCTCTTCTGCGACTCGTCCGGCGTCGGCGTGCTCATAGCCACCCGCCGCCTCATCCGCTCCTGCCGCGGCCGGCTCCGGCTGATCCTGCCCGCGCAGGGCGCGGAGGACGGCTCGCACGTCAACCGTGTCCTCGCGGCACTCGGCGTCCGCCGCCTCTTCGAGGTCTTCCCGGACCTGGGCTCGGCGGTCGACGAGGAGGCCTCGCCGCTCTCGGCGTGATCCCGACCGATCAGGGATCGCTACAGGCCTGCGCACGCTGCGAGTACCAGGAGAACCTGGTCACCGGAGAAATGGTCAGCAGGGTCCGGGAGTGTCTCAGCGCCGAGGCACCGATCAGGTCGCGGAATCTCACCGGTCTTGATACAAGCCGAGGTGAAGCTGACACTTTGGGGGCCCGGCGGGCGTCCGGCGTCGTACGCTCCGTCGTGAACGCAGTGGAACGCACCGCACCCATGTGATCAGTGAGGCCGAGATGGACAGCGCAGAGTACGAGCGCAAGATCGCCGCCCGATTCGCGAGCTTCGACCAGGACGGCAACGGCTACATCGACCGCGAGGACTTCAGCGGCGCCGCGAAGGCGCTCCTCGCCGAGTTCGGGACGACCGCGCGGTGCGACAAGGGGCAGGCGCTGTACGCCGGGGCCGAGGCGTTCTGGCAGGGCATGGCCGGGATCGCCGATGTCGACGGGGACCAGCGGGTGACCCGCGAGGAGTTCGTGACCGGGGCCGTGAAGCGGCTGCGCGACAGCCCGCAACGGTTCGCCGAGATCGCGCGGCCGTTCCTGAAGGCCGCGATCGCCGTCGCCGACGAGGACGGCAAGGGCGCCACCCCGAAGTCCGCCGAGCGCGTCCTGAAGGTCCTCGGCGCCGAGGCGCAGACCGCCGCCGCGGCCGCCTCGGCCCTGGACACCGACGGGGACGGCCGGATCTCCGAGGACGAGATCCTCACCGCCTTCGCCGCCTACTTCACGACCCCGGCCCCGGACGCCTGAGCCCCTGCGGGGCGAGCAGCAGGGAGCCGCACGGCGCCATCCCCGGCCGAGCCGCCTCCGCGTACGTCACGAGCCCCGCGCCCGGCGAGCAAGCAAGACGCCTCGCCGGGCCCCGGGCCCGCGCCCGCGTCTGTCCGAGCCGCGGCGGGGCGGGTAGACGGACGGGAGCGGTCGGGCAGCAGCCCCGGCGAGCATGCAAGAGCAAGCGCCCCTCACGCATACCGTTCGCGCAGCTTGTACTTGAGTACTTTGCGCAAGGTCTCGTTGCGGGGGAGGGCCTCCAGCACCTCCAGTTGTTCCGGGAGTTTGTGGGTGGAGAGGCCTGCCTCGCGCAGGTAGGACGTGACCTCGGGCAGGGTCAACGCACGTGCGCCCGGCGGGAGTTCGAGTACCGCGCAGACTCGTTCGCCGCGTTCCGGGTCCGGTAGGCCGATGACCGCGGCCTCGCCCACCGCGGGGTGGGCGTGCAGCAGGTCCTCGATCTCCTTCGCCGAGATGTTCTCGCCCTTGCGGATGATCACGTCCTTCGCCCGTCCGGTGAGGACCAGATGGCCGCTCTCCCGCACATGCCCCAGGTCGCCCGTGATCAGGAAGCCGTCCGCGTCGAAGGCCGCCGCCGACTGGGACGGCTCCAGGTAGCCCTGGCAGACCGCCTCGCCGCGCAGCCGCACCTCCCCGTCGACCCCCGCGGGCAGCGGCTTGCCCTCGGCGTCCGTGATGCGGATCTCCATCGTGGCCGGGGGGCGGCCCTCCGTGCCGGCGAGGTTCTCCGGGGTGTCGTCCGGGGCGCCCATGGTGATCATGGGGACCTCCGTCATGCCGTACCCGTGGGTGAGCCGGCAGCCCATCTCGCGTACGACCGCGTGGTAGAGCTCCGGGGGCTTGGGGGCGCCGCCGCCCGCGAGGAGGCGCAGGCTCGGGATCAGCTTGCGGGACGGGTCCTTGCGCTGTTCGGCGAGGAACATGGAGTAGAAGGCCGTGGAGCCGCCCGCCGTGGTGACCCCGTGGCGGCGGTAGCCGTCGAGCGCGTCCGGCAGCGCGAACTTCTCGAAGAGCGCCGCGGGGAAGCCGTACAGGAGCAGCATGACCAGGTAGTCCGGGCCGCCTATGTGCGCGAAGGGGAAGGCCATCGAGCCCACGTCCGCCGAGGTCAGGCGCAGCGCGTGGGCCAGGCAGGAGCCGCCCGCGATCAGTGAGCGGTCGGTGTGCAGGACGCCCTTGGGGTCGGAGGTCGTGCCGGAGGTCCAGTAGATCCAGCGGACGTCCGTGCCGTTCGCGGGCGGTGCGGGCAGTACGGCGGGGTCCGCCTCGGGGAGGTCCGCGTACGCCTCGAAGACGCCGCGGGCGCCGAGGCGGTGGGCCATCTCCGTGTGGTCGTGGCCGCGCCACACCCCGGGAGTCGCGAAGAACTCGGCCTTGGACTCGCGCAGCGCGAAGCCGACCTCCTTGTCGCGGTAGAAGGGGATGACGGGGGACTGGATCGCGCCGAGCCGGGCCAGGGCCGCCGTGAGGAGCACCGTCTCGATGCGGGTGGGCAGTTGCCAGGCGACGACCGTGCCGGGGCGCACACCCTGCTCGTAAAGGCCGGCCGCGACGCGTTCCGCGCGCTCGCGCAGCTCGCTGAAGGTCAGGGTGCGGTCGTCGGCCGGGTCCGCCTCCGCCTGGATCAACACCGTGCGGTCCGGGGTGAGTTCGGCGCGGCGCCGGATCAGTTCCCACAGGGTCGGGGACTCGCCCAGTTCGTGTGCCGTTTCCCGCATGCCGGCCTCCCCATCACTCCAGCTGACGATCTGTCAGATCGAGGCAGAGCGTAGGCGTCACCGCCTTGTCGGTCCAGAGGTCCGGGGGCTAGCCTCTTTCTGACGACCCATCAGATATTGAACCGTCAGATACGGCCTTCCGGTGCTTCGGATGAGGGGACCCCCATGGAACTGCCTCGGATCATCAGTGTCGACGACCACGTCATCGAGCCGGCGCACCTCTTCGAGACCTGGCTGCCGCAGAAGTACCGCGACCGCGGGCCCAAGCCGCTGACCGCAGGGATCGGCGAACTGGAGTACACCGGCGGCAAGTACGTCATCACCATGGACCCGGAGGGCCCGCCGACCGACTGGTGGATCTACGAGGACCTGAAGTTCCCGTACAAGCGGAACATCGCCGCCGTCGGCTTCGACCGGGACGACATGACCCTGGAGGGCATCACCCGGGCCGAGATGCGGCAGGGCTGCTGGGACCCGAAGGCCCGGCTCGCGGACATGGACCTCAACCATGTCGAGGCCAGCCTCTGCTTCCCGACCTTCCCCCGGTTCTGCGGGCAGACCTTTGCCGAAGCGCACGACAAGGAAGTGGCTCTGGCCTGCGTGCGCGCGTACAACGACTGGATGGTCGAGGAGTGGTGCGGGGACAGCGGGGGCCGGCTCATCCCGCTCTGCATCATCCCGCTGTGGGACATCGACCTGGCCGTCGCCGAGATCAAGCGGAACGCCGCGCGGGGCGTGCGGGCGGTCACCTTCTCCGAGATCCCGACCTACCTCGGCCTGCCGTCCATCCACTCCGGGTACTGGGACCCGTTCTTCGCGATCTGCCAGGAGACCGGGACCGTCGTCAACATGCACATCGGGTCCAGCTCCCAGATGCCGGCGGCCTCCCCGGACGCGCCGCCCGCCGTGCAGGCCTCCCTTTCCTTCAACAACGCCATGGCCTCGATGATGGACTTCCTGTTCAGCGGGGTCCTGGTGAAGTTCCCGACGCTCAAACTCGCGTACAGCGAGGGGCAGATGGGCTGGATCCCGTACGCCCTGGAGCGCGCCGACGACGTGTGGGAGGAGCACCGCGCCTGGGGCGGGGTGCGGGACCTGATCCCCGAGCCGCCGTCCACGTACTACTACCGGCAGATCTTCTGCTGCTTCTTCCGCGACAAGCACGGCGTCGCGTCCCTGGACGTCGTCGGCCGGGACAACGCCACCTTCGAGACGGACTACCCGCACGTCGACTCGACCTTCCCGCACACCAAGGAGGTCGCCCTCGACCACGTCAAGGGCCTCGACGACGAGACCATCTACAAGCTCATGCGCGGCAACGCCATCCGCATGCTCGGCCTGGACCTCGACAAGTAGGCGGCGGCATGGACCTGACGTACACGGAGGAAGAGGAGGAGTTCCGGGCCGGGCTCCGCGCCTGGCTCGCGGACGTCCTCCCGCAGCTCCCGCCCCGCCCCGACCCCACCGACTGGCCCGGCCGCCGCGCCTACGACCTGGGCTGGCAGCGGCGGTTGTACGACGCCGGGTACGCGGGCCTGCACTGGCCCGTCGACGCGGGCGGCCGGGGCGCGACCCCCACCCAGCACCTCATCTACCTGGAGGAGACCGAGCGGGCCGGGGCCCCGTACGTCGGCGCGAACTTCGTCGGCCTGCTGCACGCCGGGCCGACGATCGCCGCCGAGGGCACGGCCGAGCAGCGGGCCCGCTGGCTGCCGCCGATCCTGCGCGGCGACGAGGCCTGGTGCCAGGGCTTCAGCGAACCGGACGCCGGGTCCGACCTCGCGGCCCTGCGCACCCGCGCGGTGCGCGACGGCGACCACTACGTCGTCACCGGCTCCAAGATCTGGACCTCGCACGCCGAGGTCGCCGACTGGTGCGAACTCCTCGTCCGCACCACCCCCGTCAGCGAGGACGTGCCGAAACACCGCGGCATCAGCTGGCTCGCCCTGCCCATGGACGCACCCGGCGTCACCGTACGGCCGCTGCGCACCCTCGCCGGGTCCACCGAGTTCGCCGAGATGTTCCTCGACGAGGTGCGGGTCCCCGTCGGCAACCGGGTCGGCGACGAGAACGACGGCTGGCGCGTCACCATGGTCACGCTCTCCTTCGAACGCGGCACCGCTTTCGTCGGCGAGGTCGTCGCCTGCCGCCGCACCCTCGGCGCGCTCGCCGCCGAGGCCCGCAAGAACGGCCGCTGGGACGACCCGGTCCTGCGCCGCCGACTCGGCCGCCTGAACGTCGAGTTCAACGCCCTGTGGCGGCTCACCCAGTGGAACGTCTCCGAGGCCCAGCGCACCGGCGGCGTCCCCGGCACCGGCGGCTCCGTCTTCAAGCTCCGCTACTCGCACGCCCGCCAGGAGCTGTACGACACGGCCGCCGAGGTCCTCGGGGCGGGGGCGCTCGACCTCGACCACGAGTGGGTGCTCGACCGGCTCTCCTCCCTCTCGTACACGATCGCCGCGGGCACCTCGCAGATCCAGCAGAACATCGTCGCCGAGCGCATCCTCGGCCTGCCGAAGGGGCGGTGAGGCCCGCCATGGACTTCCAACTCACCGAGGACCAGCGGGACTTGCAGCAGGGCGTACGCGAACTCCTCGCCGGACGCTTCGACCGCGAGGCGCTCCGGGACCTCGCCGACGGGCCCGAAGGGCCGGTGCTCGACCGGGAGCTGTGGCGCGAGCTCGGCGCGGCCGGGTTCTTCGCGCTGCGCCTCCCGGAGTCCGAGGGCGGCGTCGGCCTCGGGCTGCCCGAGGCCGTCCTCGCCTTCGAGGAGGCGGGCCGCGCCCTGCTGCCGGGCCCGCTCGTCGCCACCCACCTCGCGGCCGGCGCGGTCGAGGGCGCCGCCACCGGCGACACCGTGGTCACCGCCGTGGACAGCAGCGGCCTCGTGCCCTGGCTGGACGCCGCCGACGTCGTACGGGGCGACGCCGCGGGGGCCGTGCCCGTACGCTCCGCCGACCCGCTCACCCCGCTGCACCGCGCCCCCGCACGGCCGCCCGCCGCGCAGGACCCGGTCGCCGTCCTGCTCACCGCCGCCGAACAGCTCGGCAGCGCCGCCCGCAGCTGCGAGACGGCCGTGACGTACGCCCGCGAGCGCAGCCAGTTCGGGCAGCCGATCGGCGCGTTCCAGGCCGTGAAGCACCTGTGCGCGCAGATGCTCGTCCGCACCGAGCTGGCGCGCGCCGCCGTCTACGCGGCCGCCGTCACCGCCGACCCCGCCGAGATCCGCGCGGCCGGGCTGCTCGCCGACGAGGCGGCCGTGCGCGGCGCGCGCGACTGCCTGCAGGTGTACGGCGGTATGGGCTTCACCTGGGAGGCCGATGTGCATCTGCACCTCAAGCGGGCCTGGCTGCGGTCCGAACTCGGTCCTTCGGCAGGCGCGGTGGAGGAGGAGTGGGCGGCGGCCCTGTGAGCTGGACGGCGTTGCCGACTGTGCTGATGGCGGCGTTGCCGCAAGTGATCGATTGACTACCAAGAACGGTCGGTGAGAACAGCACAGAGTGACCGTGGGGCGTCGATATCGGCTTGTGTCCTAGGCGTGACTCGTCACGGCACGGAGTCGGGTCGACGCTCCGGTACGCTCCGTGGGATGCGAGCGGTTCTCTTGGCGAGCCATACCGGTGGGGCCCCAGTGGCGCTTCCGGAACCGGCGATGCCCGCCTCTCGCAGGGCATGGCGGCGTCTCACGCCCCCCTGTTCGACACCCCGCGGCGCGCGTCGCACAGTGTGCCGCACGCGTACTCCTTCGCGCTGGAATATGCCCGAAGCGCTTGTTGGGGTGACTGTACGTCAACCATGCTGTCTCGTACGGGGATCACGTTCCGTGACCCCGACGCGGCACGAGGCTGAGCCCCAGCGGTCCCGCCGGATTCGGATGGTGTGAGCGGTGCAGGTGCTTCAAGTTCAGACGGAGGTCCGCCCCGACCCCGCGGAGGTGGGGCGGGCCCGTAGGTGGGCGAGGTCACGGCTCGCCGGTTCCGGTATAGAGGCGGACGAACCGCTGGCGGAGACGCTGGTGCTGCTGATCTCGGAGTTGGTCACCAACGCCGTGGTGCACACGGGCTGTCCGGCCGTGCTCAGTCTCCTCCTGCCGCCGACGCCCGCCTCCGCCCCGGGCACCGTGCGCGTGGAGGTCATCGACGCCTGCGCCCGCCCGCCGCGCCCCCGACAGGCCGAGGGCGAGGACACCAACGGTCGCGGCCTGGCCCTCGTGGACGGCCTCGCGGACCGCTGGGGCTGGCAGTCGGACGGCGGGGGCAAACGCATCTGGTGCGAGGTCGACCGCTACGAGCCGGAGCCGGAGCCGAGGGCCGCGGACGACGCCGTGGACGCAGCGCCGGTGCGCCACCTGGGTCCTGCGCAGATCGTGCCCTTCCCCGCCTGAGCCCCTGTGCTTTCTGAGCCTCTGTGCTCCTGAGCCTCTGTGCTCCTGAGCCTCCTGCGCCCCTCAGAGTCAACGGCCCTGCGGTGTAAGGGAATTGGCCGTACCCGGCTGTACGGCGTGGGGGATGGCGGCGCGCCCATGTCGCCCCGAGCGCGACATCGCGCGCCGCCAACGCACACGACACGCACTCGCCGAGCACCTGCCCCTCGCCGGGCTCTCGGCGTCCCCTCGCGGCGGATCGCTGCCACAAGGGTGAGGAAACGGACACGAGACGTCAACACCCGCCGGGATGGTCCGCGTTCGGCCGTTCCTGTCCGGGCGGTTCGGGAGACGGCTCAGAAGGCGGCTCAGAAGACGGCCACCGGGGCGACCGGTGTGCCCGTCGCGCCGACGAACGGCTCCGGCATCGCGGTCAGCAGGAACGTGTACCGCGACTCCTGTGCACAGGCTGTGGACAACTCTTCGAGCTGCCAGTTCTGCCCCTGCGGCATGCCCATCTCGACCAGGTCGAGGGCGTGCACCGGCAGCCACAGGTTCTCGATCTCCGGCGGGAAGATCTCGAAGGTCAACGTGTCGTTGGCGACCGCCGCCACGTCCCGTGCGTGGAACCACTCCGGCGTACGGATCGACAGGCCCGGCGACGGATAGCCGTACCCGTGCTTGTCGCCCGCCAGATAGACCTGCACCTGCCCGGTCCGTACGAGCACGATGTCGCCGGAGCGGACCTTCGTGCCGGCGAACTCCTCGGCCTCCTCCAGGTCTTCAGGGGTCACCGCGTGATCGCCGGGCAGGCGGTCCAGGCCCTTGGCGCGGGCCACGTCCAGCAGGACGCCGCGCGAGACGACGTGCCGCATCGCGGCGGCCGCGCCGAACTCCGCGCCGTTGTGGGCCGTGATCGTGTGCGCGGGGCGGCCGTTGTAGAGGCGGCCCGAGTGCGAGACATGCGACAGGGCGTCCCAGTGCGTCGCGCACTGCAGGCCCATCGTGACGGCGTCGTCGCTGCAGGCCACCGTGCCCGGACCGAACAGCTCCTGGTTGATCTGCACCATCGTGTGGAACGGGTTGATCCGCCCCTGGATCATCCCGCTCTGCACGCCGTCCTCCTTCAACGGCAGTGCGAGCGGTATCCGTTGCCCGGTCCTGACCTCGGCGGTCGCGCCCCGTACGACCTCGTCGGTGATCAGGTTGAGGGTGCCCAGCTCGTCGTCGGCGCCCCAACGGCCCCAGTTGTTCACGCGCTTGGCGATGTCGTGGAACTCCGGCGGCAGCGACGAGGGGTGCGCGGCGGGCTCGGGCGAAGGCTGTGACGAAGGCGATGACATCCGGGGCCTCCTGAGGGCTTGTGTTCCCGTATCTGATGACCCATAGAATCTAACGGTCCGTCAGAAACCGCGGGAAGGGGCCGGACGTGGGGAACTTCTTGGCAGGCAAGGTCGTCGCCGTCACCGGGGCCGGGCGCGGCATCGGCAGGGCCGTGGCGCTCGCCGCGGCCGCCGAGGGCGCGAAGGTCGTCGTGAACGACTACGGGGTCTCGATCGAGGGCGGTGAACCCGCGAGCGAGGTCGCCGAGTCGGTGGTCAAGGAGATCGTGGCCGCGGGCGGGGAGGCCGTCGCCGTGGCCGACGACATCTCGACGATGGCCGGCGGCCAGCGCATCGTGGACACCGCGCTCGCCGAGTACGGGCGGATCGACGGCGTCGTGTGCGTCGCCGGGATCCTGCGCGAGCGGATGCTGTTCAACATGTCCGAGGAGGAGTGGGACCCGGTGGTCGCCACCCATCTGAAGGGCACGTTCACGGTGTTCCGGGCCGCGTCCGCGGTGATGCGGCGGCAGGGCTCCGGCACGCTGATCGGCTTCACCTCCGGCAACCACCAGGGATCCGTGGCGCAGGCCAACTACTCGGCGGCCAAGGGCGGGATCATCTCGCTCGTACGCAGCGCGGCGCTCGGCCTGAACAAGTACGGGGTGACTGCGAATGCTGTGGCCCCGGTCGCGCGTACGCGGATGTCGGCGAACGTGCCGATGGAGCTGAAGGAGATCGGGGAGCCGGAGGATGTGGCGGCGCTCGTCGTCTACCTGCTGAGCGAGCGGGCCCGCGCCGAGAAGATCACCGGGCAGGTGTACACGATCGCCGGGCCGAAGATCGCGGTGTGGGCACAGCCGCGGGAGCTGCGGGCAGGGTACGCGGAGGGAGCCTGGACACCGGAGAAGGTGGCGGATTTTCTGCCGGGGACGGTGGGGGTTGATCCGATGCCGATGCTGGCGCAGTTGGAGGCCATGGCGGAGGCGGCGGCGAAGAAGGACCGCCCGAACGCCTAGGCCTCCCGAGACTCCGGGGCTCCGCCCCGGGCCCCGTTTTTTCTCCCCGCCCCGCCCCTTCCCGAAAGACTGCCGTCGGCTACGGGGGCCAGCCCCCGGAACCCCCGCTCCTCAAACGCCGGAGGGGCTGAATTCGGCAGCCCTTTCAGGGGCGCGGGGAACTGCGCGAGCGGCCACGACGGCGCGGCAGTCGAACGAACAGCGCCGCTGGCTTTCGGGAAGGGGCGGGGTGGGGATCAACACCGTTCGTACGACTTGGAGTTCAGGGAAGAGGAGTTGCCGTGAGAGGTGTCGTGTTCGATGGCGAGAGGCCGCGGGTCGTCGAGGACCTGGAGGTGCGGGACCCGGGGCCCGGGGAGGTGCTCGTCAAGGTGGCCGCGGCGGGCCTGTGCCACAGCGACCTGTCGGTGGTGGACGGCACGATCCCCTTCCCCGTACCGGTGGTCCTCGGACACGAGGGCGCCGGCGTGGTGGAGGCGGTGGGGGCAGGGGTCGTACACGTCGCGCCCGGGGATCATGTGGCCCTTTCCACGCTGGCGAGTTGCGGGGCGTGCGCGGACTGCGACCGAGGCCGGCCCACGATGTGCCGGCGTGCGATCGGGCGCCCGGAGCGGCCGTTCACGCGGGGCGGGGAGCCGGTGTTCCAGTTCGCCGCGAACTCCGCGTTCGCCGAGCGCACCCTCGTCAAGGCCGTACAGGCGGTGAAGATCCCCGAGGAGGTGCCGCTGACCTCGGCCGCGCTGATGGGCTGCGGGGTCGTGACCGGGGTGGGCGCCGTCCTGAACCGGGCGCGGGTCGAGCGCGGGGACAGCGTCCTGGTGATCGGCGCGGGCGGCATCGGCCTCAACGTGCTGCAGGGGGCCCGCCTCGCCGGGGCGACCACGATCGTCGCGGTCGACGCCAACCCCGAAAAGGCGGACGCGGCACGGCAGTTCGGGGCCACGCACTTCGTCGACGCCTCGGCGGCCGCCGACGTACCGGCCGCCGTACGGGAGATCCTGCCGACCGGAGTGGACCACGCCTTCGAGTGCGTGGGCCGCGCCGAGCTGATCCGGCAGGCCGTCGACCTCCTCGACCGGCACGGCCAGGCGATCCTGCTCGGCATGACCGCGCCGAAGGTCGAGGCGTCGTTCCTGCCCGCGGCGATGTTCCTGGATAAGTCGATCCTCGGCTGCCGGTACGGGTCCAGCCGCCCGCAGCGGGACATGGCGCTGTACGCGGAG
Source organism: Streptomyces cavernicola (assembly GCF_029968035.1). Lineage (GTDB taxonomy): Bacteria > Actinomycetota > Actinomycetes > Streptomycetales > Streptomycetaceae > Streptomyces > Streptomyces cavernicola. The sequence goes on from NZ_JASCIQ010000038.1 coordinate 38,108, forward strand.
CTGTATCTGAAGGGAGAGCTGATGCTGGACGAGCTGGTGTCCGCGACCTATCCCGTCGCGGAGTTCGGGCGGGCCGTGGAGGATCTGCACGCGGGGAAGGTGGCTCGGGGGGTGCTGACGTTCTGAGCGGTCGGCGTGACCGCTCAGCCCGAGACCGTGGCCGCCGACCGAACACCGAACCACTGCTCCGCGCCGAACTCCTCGAACCGCTCCACCTCGGTGAACCCCAGCCGCTGCGCGAGGCGCATCGAGCGGGCGTTGGCGGTCTGGGTGCAGAGCACCACCGGCTCGTCGGGGAGTACGCGGGCGAACCAGTCGAGTACCGCTGTGCACGCCTCGGCGGCGTACCCGCGTCCCCACGCCCCCGGCAGCAACAAGTAGCCGAGCTCGGCCTCCCCGGCGTCCGGAAGGACATGCCCGGGACGCTCCGCGTCACGACGGTCGAGCGACACCGTGCCGACCATCGCGCCGCCGGCATCGACGACGAACACGCCGGGACGGCGGCCCGGCACCTCGGGCACCGCACGTTCCAACTCGTCGCGGGCGCGGGGCCCACCGAGGTAGGTGTGCACGTCCGGCGAGGCGAACAGCTCGATGAACGCCGTACGGTCCCGGGCCTCCGACTCACGGAGCAGCAGCCGTTGAGTCCTGATCGGGGCGGGCGGCCAGGGGACGGGTCCGAGTCCGGTCATGGCGGGCAACCTATCGCGCGGCGCCCCTGGAGGACCCGGCGCTCATCAGCCGCCTGATCCCGCCGAGGGCCCTCCGCCAGGGGAAGGCCTCCTGGTTCCCTTGCTTCGGGGGGTGGGATGCGTACCCGCCCTCCGCCCCGTCGAGTACGAGGACGCCCTGGGTGCGAAGCGCGGCGATCGATCGGGCCACCGCGGGCTGCGCGCCCTGAGCCTGGTTGAAGTACGGCATCGCCGCGACCGGCACGCCCATGTGCACGGCCTCGGACGGCAGGCCGATCGCGAGGGTGTCACTGATGCCCGCGCCCCACTTGTTGAGCGTCGTGCACGACATCGGCGCGACGAGCATCGCCGCGGCCTTCGGCAGCGCGTCGGACTCCCACGGCAGCTTGTACTGCGACCGCACCGGGTGCCCGGTCAGCTCGACCAGCTCGTCCATGCGCGCCTCCCACCACCGCGCCGCAGACGGGGACAGGACCAGGCACACGTCCCATCCGTCGTCCTGCGCGGCTCGCACGCCGTCGTCGACGTACTGCGTGGGGCCTGCGGCGCAGGCGATCAGGTACAGAACGGGCTGCGTCATGCCTGGAGTTCGAGCCTAGACATCGACGGGCTCCGCACCGTGCGCCTCGGCGATCGCGTCGATACGCCGGGCGAGGTCGAAGTCCGCTGTGGTGAGTCGGTGTCCGGCGTCGTGGGTGGTGATCCCGAAGCGGACGCGGCCCCAGCGCAGGTCGACGTCGGCATGGTGGCCGATGAGCCGCTCGACGTCCGCGACATGCACGATCATCGCCACGCCACCGTGGTAGCGGATCCCGAACGTACGGGTGATCTCGTCGCCCGTGCGACGCCAGCCCGGCGCCTGGCGCAAGGCGTCCTCGATCTGCTCCTCGGTCAACGGCACAGGCTGATCCGCCACGCCTTCAGCTCCCCTCGGTCACGGGCGCCAGAACCTCGGCGAGGTCCCGGCCGACCGGTGCATCCTGCCACGGCTGCATCGCCTGCCGAAGGGCACTCAACTCCCCACGCATCCGGGCCGATCGGGTATCGACTGCGATGTCCGCCACCGTGCGCGCGATCTCCAGCGCCTGCTCGGGTTCACCTGCCCCCGCCGCAGCTGTGGCGTGACGTGCCAGATACACGCCGCGGTCCCTGCGCGCTGTCCCCGGGACGATGTCGAGGACCTGGGACCACAACGACACTGCTTCCGCGCCGAGGCCGAGACGCCCGTAGCAGGTGGCCCGTTGCACTTCCAGGTAGCCGGGGGTACGCCGGCAGGCATTGCCCCATGGGAGATCGTCATCAACTCGGGAAAGAAGCCCGTCAGCTGTGTCGATGAGCCTGTCCACGGTGCTGCGGTCCCCGGTGAGGCTGGCGCCGTGCGCCTGCTGCTGCATGGCCATGATGCGGACCTTCGGTACAAGACGGCGGGAGTCCTCAAGGGCTGCCTCGCACAGATCGACGACTGCGGCTCCGTCGCCCAGATCGGTACGTACCTGCGCCTGATTGACGAGGGAGTAGCCGATCAGGTGCGGATCGCGGGAACGTACCGCGATCTCCTGCGTCACCCCACGCCAGAAACTCGCTCCGTCCATGTCGCCGGCGTCCTGGTAGAGCCAGCCGACGAGAGCGGCATAGGCGGCGCCTACACGGAGCAGGCCGCGGCGGGTCTCCCCCTTCGCCGAACGCACCAGCTTGTCGATGAGCTGGTACTGGGCCGACACCGTCCCGATCAGATCGTGCGGCCCGAGGAACATGTCGGCCCAGTAGTGGCCTTCGAGCTGTTGCTGGAAGTAGTCGATGAGGGCAGGGTCGACGTGCTGCGGCGCCAGCGGGCCAGGGGCTAGAGCGGCAGCGGTCACGGAGACGAAGGTGCGGCGTTTCACGTCGTCCTCGCGGTGATGTTCGGGGCGGATCCAGCCGGGCGGCACGGTGAAGCCCAGGTCTTCGGGCCACAAGCCGAACGCGTCGTGCAGCACCGACGCCGTTTCCTCGCCCGGCCATCCAGGCGTCCGTCCCTCCCATCGGCGCCACGTGCGTGCTGACACCGTGAAGTGGGCGTCGTCGAGGAGGCGTTGACCGAGCCGTTGAAGTTCTTCCGCGGCCCTTTCGGCGGAACGCCAGCCCACGCGTAACCGTGCTGCTTTCAACGCGTCGTTGCGGCTCATGTGGCCATTCTGAGCTGTCGTCACCGGCGCCTGTGGCCATGGCCGTCACATGACCGCAGATGGCCACGGCGTGACCTGTCTCAAGCCTGGGGTGCTCTCCCAACATCAGGGTGTGACCACAGAACGCGCAGTGAAACCAACACCTGGTCTGCATTCCCCGGGTGCGCGCCGAGGCCCACAGCATCACGCCCCTGCACGAACGGACTCCGGTGCCGGAATCGAAGCACAGTGGATGACGACCACCGTCGCCCCACAGGTCCCTGCCAACCCAGAACCGCCCCCGCGCGCCGAGCGGATGTTCCGCCGTAGCCGCAGGGCAGTCCCTCAAGCGCGCCGGTTCGTGCGTGCGGTGATCGCCGGCCGTGTACCCGACGACCGACTCGACGACATCCTCCTCTGCACGTCCGAACTTGCCACGAACGCACTCCAGCACACGCCAGCCGGAAGGATGTTCAGCGTCCGCGTCGTCGCTGCAGGCGGCGCGTTACGCGTCGAACTGCACGACGCAGGCGACGGCACACCGCAGGTGCGTGAGGTCGCAGAGGACGACGACCGGGGCCGCGGCCTGCTGCTCGTCGCGGTGCTCGCCGACGACTGGGGCATCTCGCGGCGCGACGGTCCTGGAAAGTCCGTGTGGGCCGCCTTTCGGCTTGCCGCTGCGGGCGGGCAGTAGTGGCCCGAGCGACGTCCGCCCACCGCAAGGCGGCCCGGCCGTCCCGTCGTCTACCCAGGCCGTCCACCTGTTGGCGGGACGGTCAACTCATGGGCGCCGTCCTTCTGTTCGTCTTCTGGTTCTCGCTGATCACGTTCGTGTTCGCCGTGGTCTCCCAGAACTCCTGACTCTTGCCACCGCCCCTCGACAGATCCCGAAGGAGCACCATGCCCTCCGTTTCCACGACCGCGCCCTGGGCCGTACGCCGACTGGCCCTCTACCCCGACATCACTCAAGTGCCGTACGTCCGGACCGAGTTGGACCCGGAAACTCAAGTGACCCGCTACATCGACGCGAACGGCCACCGGGTCCACATGGGCGGGCACGGCACCGGGACCTCCACCGCCAACCAGACCGCGACCTCGTCCGACGGCGGAGGGCCCAACCCGCCCCCGCCCGCCGACACCGACCTGACTCCGGACAGCGACTCGGACTGATCGGACCGACCGTGACCGAAGCTCCGGTTCTCGTCGTCACCGCGCTCGGGGACGTCACGGCGGATCTGGTCGTGGAGGAGTTGTACGGCCGGGGCGTCCCGGTCGTACGCCTCGACCCCGCCGTCGACTTCGCCCGCACCGCAAGCCTCAGTGCTCGTATCGAACGAGGGGCCTTCGCCGGGACTGTCACCACTGCGACCCGGCGCCTCGACCTCACCGGCGTCCGCTCCGTCTACTGGCGCCGCCCGACGCCGTACGCCAACCCGCGGGAGGCGGGGAGTCCCGAGCGGCGGTTCGCGGTCGAGCAGTCGCGCCACGGTCACCTGGGGGCGCTGCGTGCGCTGCCGGGAGCCCGGTACGTCAACCACCCCGCGCGCAACCGCGACGCCGAGAACAAAGCGCTGCAACTCGGCACCGCGGCCCAGTTGGGGTTCACCCTCCCCGACACGCTGATCACGGACGTGCCGGGTGACGCCGCGCAGTTCGCGGCCGAGCACGAAGCAGTCGTCTACAAACCCGTGCACCGAGTGCACCTCCCGTTCGCGGACGGCCGGAACCGCACGGTCTGGGTGCGCACGGTCCGCGCCGCCGAGCTCGACGACTCGATCGCCCTGTGCCCGCACCTCTTCCAGGAGTGCGTGCCGAAGGTCGCCGACATACGACTCGCGATGGTCGGCGGTGAAGCGTTCGCGAGCCGTATCGACATCGCGGGCGATCACCTCGACTGGCGCCAGGACCAGAGTCTGATCACGTGTTCGCCCGTCGTCGTTCCCGGTCCCGTGCGCGACGCCCCCCCCGCAGCTTCCTGCACGCCTTCGGCCTGCGCTTCGGCGCTTTCGACTTCGCGCTCGACGCGGACGGCCGATGGTGGTTCCTCGAATGCAACCCCAACGGGCAATGGGCGTTCGTGGACGAGACCACGACCGCGCCATCACGAGCGCGCTCGCCGACACCCTTCAGAAGGGCAGCACCACATGACCCACCACACCGCAGCCGAATTGCGCAGGCGGCTCGTCGAGCAACTCGTCGCTGACGACGTACTGCACGACCCGGACGTACGCCGAGCAGCCGAGACCGTCCCCCGCGAGGTGTTCCTCGGCAGTGCCGTCTACCGGCCTAGTAGCCCTCCGGGCGTCACCGTCTGGACTCCTGTCCGCCACGACGACACACCCAACGACGAGTGGCTGAGCCTCACTTACCAGAACAAGACGTGGGTGACCCAAGTCGACGGCGTGCTCGCCGAGGACGCCGACGGACCCGTCACCGGAGGCAGCCCGACCTCGTCCTCGACCCTGCCGGGCGTCGTCCTGTGGATGCTCGAACAGGCCGGGCTCGCCCGTGGCAGACGCGTTCTCGTCATCGGTACGGGCACAGGGCTCTCGACCGCGTACGCCTGCGGGGTCGCCGGGGAGGAGTGCGTGACCTCCGTCGAGACCGACGCCCGTGCGGCGGAGCGTGCCCGGAAGGCTCTCGGCGAGGCGGGGTACGCGCCGACGCTGGTCACGGCCGATGGCCTGGCCGGGTGTTCCGACCATGCCCCGTACGACATCGTGATCGCGTTCTGCTCAATGCGGCACATTCCGTACGGGCTGCTCCAACAGGTCGTCCCTGGCGGCACATTTCTCGTCACCCTGTCGGGCTGGGGCGGTGCCCACGGACTCGTACGCCTCACGGTCGAGGACGGCGACACCGCGCAGGGGCGCTTCCTGCCCGGCTACACCTCGTTCATGATGGCCCGCCCGCACGACCACCCACCGCACGGGCCCGTCGAGCTGCTCCCCGGCCGGGAGCGGCCGAGCCGGATCGACCCCGCCCTGCTCGACGACTGGACCGGCCGGTTCGTCGCGCAGCTCGCCGCGCCCTCGGCGGAACGCCTGGGCGCGGGCGCCGAGCAGGTCCTCCTCGACGTCGCCACCGGATCACAGGCACGCGTCCGTACGGCCGACAACGGAGCGGGCTGGACCGTGAGCCGGCGCGGGCCGCTCGACCTCTGGAGCAGCGTCGAGGACGCGGTCACCACATGGCAGAGCCACGGCTCACCGCACGTGTCCGAATTCAGCCTGACCATCACTCCAGGCGCCCAGAGAGTCTGGCTCGGTGAGCTGGGCGGGTCGAGTTGGGCCCTGCCCGTCTGAGAGGCCTCCTGGCGTACGAGCCGGCAGATGCTGACCAGGCCGGCGTGCACCGCCCAGCCCACTCAGGGCCGAACGGCCGAGGCAGAACCGGATCAGGCGCTGGAGTCGGTCAGGTGGGGCTCGGCCGCGCTGCGGCCGGTCCGCTGCGCTCCTTCGTCCGTCGACTCGGTGGCGGCCGCCGTCTGCCGGTCGTTGTCGATGCGGGACAGGTCGATCTCGCCCTCGGTGACCATCTGCCGCATGCGCCCGACGGCGGCAGCGCGGCGGAGCCGGTCGGTAACCATGTCAGGCAACCGCTCGGTCCCGGAAAGTGCGCCGATAAGCAGTGGGCGTGACCCCCAGGGCTGACTGGAGGTGCTGGCGCATCGACTGGGCCGTGCCGAAGCCGGCGTCGTGGGCGATCTGGTCCATGGACAGCTCGGTGGACTCCAGGAGGTGCCGGGCGCGTTCGATGCGCTGGCGGGTGAGCCACTGGCCGGGGCTGACGCCGACCTCCTCGCGGAAGCGGCGCGTGAACGTGCGTACCGACATCGACTCCTGCTCGGCCATGTCCCGCAGGTGGATCGGCTCGTGCAGGCGGCCAAGCGCCCAGGCGCGGGCGGCCGTCGTGGTCGCCAACTGGGGCTCGGGGACCGGGCGTTGGATGTACTGGGCCTGGCCGCCGTCGCGGTGCGGCGGGACGACGGTGCGGCGCGCGACCTCGTTGGCGACGGCCGTGCCGTGGTCGCGGCGCACGATGTGCAGGCACAGGTCGATGCCCGCGGCGACCCCGGCCGAGGTCAGCACGTCGCCGTCGTCGATGAACAGCACATCCGCGTCGACCTCGATCGCCGGGAAGGTCTGCTGGAAGTGCTCGGCCGACGACCAGTGCGTGGTGGCCCGGCGGCCGTCCAGGTGGCCGGCGGCGGCCAGGACGTACCCGCCGGTGCAGATCGCGACCAGGCGGGTGCCCGGCCGGATGTGGGCGAGCGCGGCCGCCAGCTCGTCGGTGAGGCGGCCCTCCTCGTACACCGGGCCCAGCTCGTGCGAGGCGGGGATGACGACCGTGTCGGCCGCCGCCAGGGCCTCCGGGCCGTGCTCGACGAGGACCGAGAAGTCGGAGTCCGTACGGACCGGGCCCGGCGGCCGGACCGAGCAGGTCACCGTCTCGTACAGCCGGGTGCGGTCGGCGCTCTTGGCGCGGTTGAAGATCCGGTGCGGGATGCCCAGCTCGAAGGGGAGCAGGCCGTCCAGGGCGAGGACGACGACGCGGTGCGGGCGCGGGGCGGGATCCTCGGGCAGAGCGGGCAGAGTGGCCATGGCCCGATTCTAACGAAAGGTGTCCTTCGGGCCACTCGATTGGCATGACCGCGCCTTGCAGGCTGGTCCCCGTGACTGAGACGACCGCAGCCGACGCCTCCCGTAAGGCCCCCGAAAACCCCAGGACTCGAAAAGACCGCAGACCCCGTCCCGCGCCGTCGGCCGGGCGCATCCACCGCGCCTGGTTCGTCGCCGCCGTCGCCTTCGTGACGATCATCGGAGCCGCCGCCTTCCGCTCCCTGCCCGGCCTCCTCATGGACCCGCTGCACCGGGAGTTCGACTGGTCGCGCGGCACGATCGGCTTCGCCGTCTCCGTGAACCTCGCGCTCTACGGGCTCACCGCGCCGTTCGCCGCCGCCCTGATGGACCGCTTCGGCATCCGCCGCGTCGTCGCCGTCGCCCTCACGGTGATCGCCCTCGGCTCCGGGCTCGCCGTGTGGATGACGGCGGCCTGGCAGCTGATCCTCTACTGGGGGTTCCTGGTCGGCCTCGGCTCCGGATCGATGGCGCTCGCGTTCGCCGCGACCGTCACCAACCGCTGGTTCACCGAGCGGCGCGGCCTCGTCACCGGCATCCTCACCGCCGCGAGCGCCTCCGGGCAGCTGATCTTCCTGCCGCTGCTCTCCTGGATGGTCGAGAGCCACGGCTGGCGCCCGGCCGCGGTCACGGTCGCCCTCAGCGCACTCGCCGTCGTCCCGTTCGTCTGGCTGCTGCTCCGCGACCACCCGGCCGACGTGGGCCTCGCGCCGTACGGGGCAAAGGAGTTCACACCCAAGCCGCCGCCCGTTCAGGGGGCCGCGAGCCGCGCCGTGAAGGTGCTGTTCAAGGCGGCCCGCACCGGACCGTTCTGGCTGCTCGCCGGCACCTTCGCGATCTGCGGCGCCTCCACCAACGGCCTGATCCAGACGCACTTCGTGCCCGCCGCGCACGACCACGGCATGCCCATCACGGCGGCCGCCTCGCTGCTCGCGGTGATCGGCGTCTTCGACGTCATCGGCACGATCTTCTCCGGCTGGCTCACCGACCGCTTCGACGCCCGCCGCCTGCTCGGCGCGTACTACGCGCTGCGCGGCATCTCGCTGCTGTTCCTGCCGATGCTGCTCGCGCCCGACGTGCGCCCGCCGATGCTGTTCTTCATCGTCTTCTACGGCCTCGACTGGGTCGCGACCGTCCCGCCGACCCTGGCCCTGTGCCGCGAGCACTACGGCGAGGACTCGGCGATCGTCTTCGGCTGGGTTCTCGCCTCGCACCAGATCGGCGCGGCCCTCGTCGCCTTCCTCGGCGGCCTCGCCCGCGACGTGTTCGGCTCGTACGACGTGGTCTGGTACGCGTCGGGGGCGCTGTGCGCGGCGGCGGCGCTGATGGCTGTGGTGATCCGTCGAGGGCGCGCGGCGGTCTAGCGGGGCTGGTCGGGCTGGTCGATCCAGCCGGGCCGGCCGGTCCAGGTGCCCAGCCCACCGCACAGGCCCCCGCGTGCCCGCCTGGGCGGCCCCCCCCCCGCACCCGGCCCGACCACCTCGGCCGTCGCGGTAGCAGCGGCGGCCGACCCGGCCGGGGATCGCCTCGATCACCGGCCGGGCGCCCCTCTCCGTCACCCCGTGGAGGCGGTCTCCCGGATCAGCGGCTCGAACGCCCGCCGCACGTAGGCGTCGAACGGCGCCGTCAGCGCGCCGTCGATCACCCGCCGCACCCCGTGCTCCGCCGCGAACTCCTTGAGCGCCGCACGGGAGTCCGGCTCCACACCCCCACCAATGATCAACACGCCGAACTCCTCGGCCCCCAGCAGCTTCCGGGCCTCCTCGTCGGTGCTCACTCCCTCCGCGTCGAAGCCATCCCCGCGCAGCGTGGCCAGCACCTCCGTCACCCTGGCGGGCGTCCTTCCCAGCACCAGCGTCCGCATGGCCGTTCCTCTCAGGTACGTCGACATCGGCGCCCCCGAACCTAGAAGCTCAACCGGACCTGAGGTCAACCTCCAACTCCCGTTCGGATGTGGCTCTTTCGCGGGGAGCCCGCGGATGATGACGTAGAGGCAGAGTGTCGGGACCGTCTGCCAGGATCCGCCCATGCAATCTCCCAGAGCGGTCGCAATCGTTGCCGACGGTCCCCGGATCCTGATCATCAAGCGCTACCTGAAGCACGAGGCCTCCGCCGTCTGTGTGATGTGCGAGGACGCTGGACTGTCCGGCCCTGCATGTCCCGGCCACCACTACGCAGTACTTCCCGGCGGGGGCGTCGAGGCCGGCGAGACGCACGAAGAAGCCGCGGTTCGTGAGCTGCGGGAGGAGACCACGCTCACCGGGAAGATCGACCGCCTCGCTTGGACTGGACGACACAACAGCCGTCCGGCCTCGTACTTCGTCATGCGGGACGTCAGCGGGACTCCGGTGCTCTCCGGTGAGGAGGCTTTGGTCCACGGCCCCGACAACCACTTCGAACTCATGTGGGCCACTGCCGGGGACTTCGACCGACTGAACCTTCACCCGGCCGATGTCCGGGAACCGCTCGCACGCCTGCTGGAGCACGACGGATATCGAGGCGGTCGGCCATGAGGTGACGGGCTGCGCCCTCGATGCTGCCGCTGCCGATCGGCCGGCCGCAAGCCAGGGCCTGGTCGTAGTGGAGGAAGTCGCGGTCACGGCCGAGGGTCTGAAGCAGGCGTACCTCGTTGGCGATGTGCAGGGCGGACAGCAGCCATCCACCTCGCCGTACTCCACATCGCAGGCGTCCTCATCTGGTCAGCGAGGTGATCCAGGAGAAGCGCCCTGGTCGGGCTGGTCGGCGAGTCGCCCGAACCGGCCCTGGTGGAACAGCAGGGGCCGGCCGCCCTCCGTCGCGTCCAGCGCGTCCACGCGGCCGACGACGATCAGGTGGTCGCCGCCCGTGTGGACCGCGTGGATCGTGCAGTCCAGCCACGCCGGTACGCCGGTCAGGCGGGGCGCACCGGAGACCGGGGCGGGTGCGTGCTCGACGCCGGCGAACTTGTCGGCGCCGCTCACCGCGAAGCCGCGGCACAACTCGCCCTGGTCAGCGCCCAGAACGTTCACGCAGAACGCGCCCGCGCGGGCGATCCGCGGCCAGGTCGTCGACGTACGCGCGACCATGAAGGCGATCAGCGGCGGGTCGAGGGAGAGCGAGGCGAACGACTGGCAGGCGAAGCCGGCCGGGCCGGTCTCGTCGTCCGCGGCGCGGGCCGTGATCACCGTGACGCCGGAGGCGAAGTGGCCGAGCACGCGCCGGAACTCGCCCGGATCGAGCGGCAGCCGCTCGTCGTCGCCGACGGCGCGCAGATCGGGTCGCGGATGCGAGGGTGCGGGCTCGGCGACCGTGGCGGCGCCGACGGACCTGAGGTATCGGACGGCGGTCTCGGCCATCCCTGCGTGTCCCATCACGTTCCTCATTGAAACTGACGCCTCGTCAGAAGTGAAGATGTGTGCGGCCGGTACTGGTGTGTGGGTCAGCGGCCCCGGTACTGCGGTGTGCGGCGCTCCACGAAGCTCGCCACGCCCTCGTTCGCGTCCGCCGTCGTCATGTTGATCTCCTGCGCCGCCGCCTCCGCCGCGAAGGCCGTACTCCGGTCCCCGTCCAGGGACGCGTTGACCAGCTGCTTGGTCAGGGCGAGGGCGCGCGTCGGCCCCTGCGCGAGCCGCTCGGCCCAAGCCTGCGCCGTCTTCTCCAGCTCGTCCGCCGCCACGACCCGGTTGACGAGCCCGAGCCGCTCGGCCTCCGTCGCGCTCAGGGCGTCGCCGAAGAACATCAGCTCCTTGGCGCGCTGCGGGCCGATCAGCCGGGGCAGCAGGTAGGCGCCGCCGCCGTCCGGCACGAGCCCGCGGCGTACGAACACCTCGATGAACTTGGCCTGCTCGGCGGCGATGACGAGGTCGCAGGCGAAGGCGAGGTGCGCGCCGATGCCGGCCGCGGTGCCGTTCACGGCGGCGATCACCGGCTTCTCGCAGTCCAGGATCGCGGCGATGAAGCGTTGGGCGCCGTTGCGGATGGTGCGGGCGACGTCGCCCGGCACGCGCTCGGCGGGCGCGGGCCCGCCTCGCAGGTCAGCTCCCGCACAGAAGCCCTTGCCGGTGGCGGTGATGAGGACGGCGCGGATGTCGGGGTCGGCGGAGGCGTCGGCGAGGAGGGCGATGAGTTCTTCTCGTTGGTCCCAGGTGAGGGCGTTCATTGCTTCGGGGCGGTTGAGGGTGAGGTGGGTGATGTGGTCGGTGGTGGTGTGGAGGATGTCGTTGGTGTCGCTGGGCATGGGGGCTCCTGTGGGTGCTCGGGTGCGGGTCGTGTGCGCCTGCGGCGGCCTCTGTTCCCCACCCCGCCCCTTCCCGGCTGTGTCCGATATGCGGCTGCCGCCGCGTGGCTGCCGTCGGCTCCTGGGGGCCAGCCCCCAGACCCCCTCCCCCAAGCTCTCGGCTGCGCTCGAGCAGGGGGGGACCCCCATCTCAAACGCCGCAGGGGCTGTTTTTTAGGGGGGCGGGGAACTGCGCGACCAGCCACGATGGCGTGGCAGTCGAACGACGGCCGGGGAACGGGGCGCAGCCCCGGAGCGGGGTCCAGGGAAAGTTCAGCGGCAGACGGCCAGGGCGTCCAGGGCGACCGCGCCCTGGCCTCGGGGGAGGACCATCAGTGGGTTGATGTCCAACTCGGAGAGATCGTCGCCGAGTTCGAGCGCCATCCGCTGCACCCGAAGCACCACCTCGACGAGGGCGTCGACGTCCACCGGGGGCCCACCCCGTACGCCCTCCAGCAGCGCCCGCCCCCGTAGCTCGGAGAGCATCGCCCGCGCCTGGTCCTCGCCGAACGGCGGCACGCGGACCGCCGCATCGTTCAGGACCTCCACGAGCACCCCGCCGAGCCCCACCGTCACCGTCGGCCCGAAGAGCTCGTCCTGGGTGACCCCGACGACCATCTCGACGCCCCGCTCCACCATCTGGCAGACGAGGACCCCGTCCAGGTCGATGCCCTCGTACCGGGCGATGTCGGTCAGCTCGCGGTACGCGTCCCGGACCTGGCTCGCCGAGGTCAACCCGACCTTGACCAGGCCGAGTTCGGTCTTGTGGGCGATGCGCGCGCCGGACGCCTTCATCACCACCGGGTAGCCGACCTGGCCCGCCGCCCGCACCGCCGCAGCGGCGCTCGTCACGAGCTGCTCGCGCGGCACCCGTATCCCGTACGCCCGCAGCAGCTGCTTCGCCGCGTGCTCGCTCAGCTGCTGGCCCGGCCGCATCAGCGACTGCGCCTTGCGGTACGAGGGGGACGGCGTGCGCGGCGCGTCCGTGAAGGGGGAGCGGTAGTCGGCGGTGAAGCGGTGGTGGTCCAGGTAGGCGCGTACGGCCGTGATGCAGTTCGCGAACGTACGGAAGGTGGCGACGCGGGACGAGCCGAGCAGGGTCTCGCGGTACGCGGCCTCCGTGCCGACCGGGGAGCCCCAGACCACGCACACCAGCTTGTCGGTGCGCTCGGCCGCGTCCACCAGGTCCTGGGCGAGCTTGTCGCTCATGGGCGGGAAGGGGCCGGTGATGGGGCAGATCAGGACGCCGACGTCCGGGTCGTCCAGGATCGCGTCGATGATCTTCGGGCCGCGCCAGTCGCCGACCGGGTGGCCGCCGTTGTCGACGGGGTTGGCGACGTTCAGGTACTCCGGTATCCACTGGTGCAGCTCGTCCTGCTTGGCCTGCGAGAGCGTCGGCAGGCGCAGGCCCGCCTCCGTGGCCAGGTCGGAGAAGTGCGCGCCGGTGCCGCCGGAGATGGAGTAGACGACCACCCCGTCCGCCTGCGGTTTGCGCGCCCGCGCCAACAGGGTTGCGGTGTCCTGGAGTTCGTCGAGCCCGTCGACGCGGATCACGCCGAACTGCCGCATCGCCGCGTCCACCACCGTGTCCGCGCCGGTGAGCTTGCCGGTGTGCGAGGCGGCCATCCGCGCGCCCGTCTCCGTACGCCCCACCTTGACCGCCACCACCGGCACCCCGCGCTTCGCCGCGTGATCGGCGGCGAGCAGGAAGGAACGGCCGTCCTTCAGGCCCTCCACGTAGCAGGCGATGGCGCCCACGTCCTGCTGGTCCGCGAAGTACGAGAGGAAGTCCGAGGTCTCCAGATCGGCCTCGTTGCCGGTGGGCGCCCAGTGCGAGAGGCGTACGCCGAGCTCCTGCAGGGTGTAGACCGGCCGGCCCTGGTGCCCGGACTGGGTGATCAGAGCGATCGCCGGGCCTTCCAGGTCGTCGCGGAACTTCTCGAAGGCGTTGAGGTTGGTGTTGGGGCCGAGCAGGCGGATCCCGGAGCGTTCGACGGCGGCGGCGAGGCGGGCCTGCGCCTGCGCGCCCTCCTCGCCGGTCTCGGCGAATCCGGAGGCGAAGGCGACCGCGAACTTCACCTTGGCCTCGGCGAGTTGCTCCACCACGGGGAGCGGGTCGCCGACGAGCAGCACGGCCAGGTCGACCTCTTCCGGCAGGTCGGCGACGGACGGTGCGCAGGGCCGGCCGAAGACGGTCTCGCGGGTCGGGTGCACGGGGTGGATGCGGGCCCCGACCCGCTCGGCCCAGGCGATCAGCTGTCGCGTGATGCCGGTGTTGGGCCGCCCCTCGGCGTCGGACGCGCCGACGACGGCCACGGACTCGGGCCGGAAGAAGCGGTCCAGGTCGGGGACGTCGGCGTGCAGGGGGCGGCCGCTGACGTCGAGGTCGAGGGGGGTTCCCTCGGCCCCGCCGCCCGGCCCGTGTGCGGTGCCGTGCACGGCGGGCGCGGGGCGCTCGCCGCAGGCCACGACTCGGGCGGGGCGGGGGTTGGTGGTGAGGGTGCCGTGAGTCGATCCAAGCATCGCTGAGGCCCGCCTCCTGGGTGCTGCGGTGTCGGTTCGTGAGCTGACGCTCTGTCAGATTACTTAACTGACGGCGTGTCAGGAAGGTTTGTGCGGGGTGGAAATGGGGGCGGGCTTTCTTTTCTTTCCCCTCCCCGCCCCTTCCCGAATACTCCGGGGCTCCGCCCCGGCCCCGGCCGTCGTTCGGCTGCCGCGCCGCCGTGGCCGCTAGCGCAGTTCCCCGCGCCCCTGAAAAGCCGGCCCCTGCCGGGCTGATCCCGCCTCACCCCGCAAAAGCCAGCCCCTCCGGCGCTTGGGGAGCGGGGTCCGGGGCGGAGCCCCGTGCGGTGACCGGCCCGGCCCGCCCCTTGCGCACCACTGCCGCCGACCGTAGAACTGAACCACCGAACTGACGTACCGTCAGAAACGGATGAGGGGACGGGACATGCAGACGATCTGGATCAGCGGCGCCGAATGGCTCGCCGTGCTCCGCATCGGGCTCGGCCTGTGGTGGCTGGAGAGCTGGCGGCACAAGGACAAGAAGGGCTGGTTCGAGCGCGGTACGGGCATCGCCTGGGCCGCCGACGTCGCGGGCAAGCACAAGTGGGGGGCCGTGAAGAGCGGCTTCGAGGCGGTCGTCGCGCCCCGCCCCAAGGTCATGGCGTACGTCGTCGTGTACGCCGAACTCGCCCTCGGGCTCGGCCTGATCCTCGGCGTCCTCACGCCGATCGCCCTCGTCGGCGGGCTGCTGCTCAACCTGCTCTACCTCGTCCTGATGATCCACGACTGGGCCGAGCAGGGGCAGAACGCGATGATGGCGCTGATCTCCTTCGTCGCCCTCCTCGGCATGTCCTGGCAGACCTGGTCACTCGACTCCGCGATGGGAATCTTCCTGTGACGCCGACCTCCGCGCCTTCCGGCGCGCCCGCCGCCAAGCCGTCCGCCCCCCGCTTCGACCTCCCCGAGCCCGACGCGTTCACGCAGGCCTACTGGGACGCGGCCGCCGAGCGGAAGCTGCTGCTCCGGCACTGCGGGGCGTGCGGACGCAGCCACCACTACCCGCGCGAGTTCTGCCCGCACTGCTGGAACGACACCGACGTGCGCTGGGTCGAGGCCGAGGGCGCCGCCACGCTCTACACCTGGTCCGTCGTGCACCGCAACGACCTGCCGCTCTTCGGCTCCCGCACCCCCTACGTGGCCGCCGTGGTCGACCTCGCCGAGGGCCCCCGCATGATGACCGAGGTCGTGGACTGCCCCGAGGAGCGGCTGCGGGTCGGCATGGACCTTGAGGTGACCTTCCGTACCGAGGGAGAAACGGTGGTGCCCGTGTTCCGGCCGCGCGGTTGAATGGCCGGGTGACGAACCGCCTGGACCGCACCGAACTCCGTGGCGCGGGGCTGCGCCTGCGCCCCTGGGACCCGAGCTCCGCCGACGATGTGGCGGCCTATCTGAAGGGGGTCGCCGACCCCGAGTTCCGGCGCTGGAACAACCCGGCGCGGCACATCGACGACCTCGGCACGGCCCGCCTCGCGCTGCGTGAGCGGGCCCGGCAGTGGGAGGCGGGCACGGAGGGCGGGTTCTGCGTCACGGACGCGGCGGACGGCACGGTCCTCGGCCACGTCAGCCTGAAGTCCCCGTACTGGCCGAACCGTTCGGCCGCCGTCGGCTACTGGGTGCTGCCCGAGGCTCGCGGCCGCGGCGTCGCGTCCCGCGGGCTCGCCCTCGTCACCGACTGGGCCTTCGTCCTCGGCCTGCACCGCCTCGCCCTCGACCACGCGCTCGGCAACACCGCCTCCTGCCGTGTCGCCGAGCGCTGCGGATTCGCCTACGAGGGCACGCTCCGCGACGCCCACCGCAACGCGGACGGCACGTTCCAGGACGCCCATCTGCACGGGCGGCTCGCCTCGGACAGGTAGGGCGAGGCCCCGTGGCGGAGGGGCTTCCCGGCCGGCACGCCTCTCAAGGCCAGAGCAGTCCCGTCACCCAGCGGTCGCCCTGCCGCTCGTACCGCAGTCGTACGTGCCGGCGGCGGGCGTCGCCCTGGAAGAACTCGACCTCGTCGGCGGCCAGTTCGTAGAGCGTCCAGGTGGGCGCTTCGGCGTCCGGCTCGCGTCCGGCCCGTTCCCAGGCGGCCGTCGACGCGGCCGCCAACTCGGCCAGGGAGTCCAGGGGTTCGCTCTGCCGGCCGACGAGGGCCGCGGCGAGTGCGCCGATGGAGCGGGCGTGCAGGTCGGCACTGGCCTCGGCGGGCGGGGCCGCCGTCACCGTGCCGCGGACGCGGACCTGGCGGCCGAGCGCCGCCCAGTAGAAGTGCAGGGCCGCCCGCGGCCGGGCGGCGAGCTGGCGGCCCTTGCGGCTGCCGGAGTGCGAGGCGAAGTGCCAGGCCCCGTCGGCCGCGCCGTGCAGCATCAGCGTGCGGACGTCGGGCAGCCCGTCCGCGTCGACCGTGGCGAGCTGCATGGTGTGCGGCTCGGGCTGCCCGGCGGCGCAGGCGTCGGCGAACCACGCGTGGAACAGCCCCGTGGGCTCGGCGGGCGCGGACTCCGGGTCGAAGCCCGGCAGGTCGACGTCCCAGACGCGCTGGGACCTGAGCAGGGTGTCGAAGGCCTGGCGGCCGGCTTCGGTGCTCGCTTCGTTCATACGGTGATTCTCGCCGTACCCACAGCTCGCCGCCCGGCTCGTACCGGTACCGGATCGGCAGGGTGTGGGCGCCGCCCACACCTCCGCCGAAGGCGGGTTCTCCCCGAGCCCCTCAGAACTGCGCGGTTTTGACGCCGGTCACGAAGGCGGTGAAGGCGTCGGTGGTGAGGGTGAGGGTGGGGCCGGTCGGGGCCTTGCTGTCACGGACGGGGACCACGCCGTGTGCGGGGGCGAGGTTGGTGGCGACCTCCACGCAGTTGCCGCCGTTTTCGCTGTACGAGGACTTGAACCAGCGGGGGGATTCGGTCGTCACGGGGTGCCCTTTCTCAACTGGTTGATCATGGCCACGGACTCCGCTTGAGAGAGCGCTACGGCCTGAAGTTGATGGTAGGCCGTCAGCATGGGCACTACGGAAGTAAGTTCGCGATCGAAGTGGCCCTGCGTCTGAGATTCCGCATAGCACATGACGGACCGGTCGGCCAGGGTCAGCAGGTTGACCGGCAGTGTGAACGGACGACGCTCACCTATGTTGAACGGGGCGATCTGAAGCATGGTGTTCGGTCTGTCCGCGAATTCGACCAGCCGCTCAAGCTGTGCGTCCATGACCTCGTCGCCGCCGACCCACCTGCGGATGCAGCTCTCGTCCATCACCACCATCACCATCGGTGGGCGAGCCCGCTCCAGTGCGGCTTGACGCTCTGCGAGGAACGCGATCCGCTCGGCGGCTTGCTCGGGTGAGATGGAACCCCGTTGCGCGACGCAGTTCGTCAGGACACCCGTGTACTCCGGCGTCTGCAAAAGGCCAGGGACGACCCCAATGTCGTACAGCCGGAGCTCGACCGCTCTTCCTTCGTAGCCGACGTACTCAGGAAAGCCCTCAAGAAGTGTCCCGTTCCTGAGTTCGCTCCACGCGCGTTCGAAGGATTCCGGGGTGCCCGTGTAGCCGAAGACGGAGTCGATGCTGCGCGAAAACCGCAGAGTTGGCGGCTTCAGACCAGTTTCGACGGCGGATATGTGTCTGCCCGAGTAGCCGATCTGCGCTGCGAGTTCGTCCTGCTTCCAGCCGCGCGCCTCGCGTGACTTGCGCAGGCGGGCTCCGCAGGCCGCGGCCGGGTTCGCGTCGGGGATCAACTTTTTGATGTTCCAATGTGCTTTCCAGTAAGGAACGTTGAAGACACGCCTGACCCTAGGCCAGTCTGAAGCCCTCGGTAGCGGAATCACTACAGAGAGGCAGAACTATGTGTGCGGACCACATGAGTACCCCGGAAATCGGTGTGCTTTTATGGGATATCCGGCGGGATCGACTCGGTGAATTCCGGGGTGTCTGCAGTGGGCGCTGGTATCTGCGGCCTCCGCGGGGCGGGCGGGAGTGGGATGTCGATCCCGGGGATGTGCAGCCGGCCGAGCCGGGGGAGCGGTTGCGGGCCGAGAACGCTCGGGCCAATTCCCGGAGTCGGGGTGAAGTGCTGTGAGTGCGCCCGGACTTGCGGATGCCGAAGCCGCGCGGGACGAACTGGCCGCGGCGCTCTCGAAGGTGGGCATCACCTTGCCCTCATTGGGGCTCGATCCCCTGTCGTACGGCGGCGAACTCGCCGTGCCCCTCGTCGAGTTGGGGCGCTGCAACGCCTCCACCGCACGCGCTCTCGCGGCCGCGCTCCGGCAGGAGCGGAACTGAGCCATCGGCTCCCCATGGCGACCGAATCGGGTCAGGGTCGCACCCCGTTCGAACCGAACCACGATCTCTGGGGGCGTAAGTCCATTGTCCAGGCTCCGAGAGCCGCCTGTCACCGTTCTTCGGAATGATCTTTATGCCCGACTTGCGGCTCTAGGGTTGCCGTCGACGGGCACAACACAACGACGCAAGCAGGGAGTTGGGCATGGCCCACGACGTTGCCGCGCTGGCGGCGGAACTCATCGACATGGCCGCGGCCGACCACCGGGCCTCCGTCCTGGCGAACAGTGACGACCCGGCCGAGCAGTTGGAGTGGCGGCGGCTGACCGTGCGGCACGGCGACCGGCTGGCCGAGGTCATGGCCGAGTACGGCTGGCCGACGGCGGAGTCGGTCGGCGAGGAGGCCGCGCGCGGGGCGTGGCTGATCGCCCAGCACGCCGACCGGCAGCTCGACGTGCAGCGGTGGGCTCTGCGGCTGATGGAGCAGGCCGTCTCGGCGGGCGCGGCGGGACCGCGCGAGCTGGCCTTTCTGCGGGACCGGACGCTGGTCAACGAGGGCCGCAAGCAGGTCTACGGCACGCAGATCGCCGGCGTGCGGGAGGGGGCGCCGGTTCCGTGGCCCTGCGAGGAGCCGGAGCGTATGGACGAACTCCGCGCGGCATCCGGCATCGAGCCGTTCGCCGAGTACGTCGCCCAGTTCGCGATCTGACCCCACCCCCCCCAGCCCAGAAGCACCCCGATTTTTTGATGTCACACTGAGACACAAAAAAATCCGACCCACCCGACCCCGGCCTCGGCCGCCCTCAGCCCCGGCGGGCAGGGACCTCGAAGACGAGTTCCAGGCCGTCCTCCTCGTCCCACTGCTCTCCGACCTCGACGAAGCCGAAGCCCGCGATCGTGGCCAGGGAGGCCGCGTTGTCGGGGGCGATCGCCGCCCGCACGGTCGTGACCTCGGGTTCGGCTGCCGCGCGGCGCAGCAGCTCGGCCAGCGTGGCGCGGGCGTACCCCCGGCGGCGGAAGTCGGGGGCGACGGAGTAGCCGACCTCGACCATGCCCGCCGCGTCGGGCGGCCCATGGAACCCGGCGTGCCCGACGACCAGGCCTTCGTCGCCGACGACCGCCTGCCGCACCATCCACCGCGCACCGCCGGGGTCGGCGGCCATCTGGTCGAGCCGGAACCGCCACAGCCAGCGGGCCGGGTCGGTCATGAAGTACTCGGTCAGGGGGACCCCGGCGATCCGGGCGGCTCCGGCCAGGTCCCCGTCGAGCAGGGCCGACATCGCGCCGCCGGACAGCTCGGCCAGGCGGACACGCTTCCGGGGCCGAGGGGTGGTTTCGTCTGCCATCCGCGGATGCTCGGCGATCGCCCCGACGGGTGTCCAGCGAATTCCGAGCGCCCCGGCGGACAGACCTCCTACCGCCCCAGCACCACCGTCCCAGAGGAGCAGAACCAACCCCCCGTGCCCGAAGCCACCGCAAGCGCCGGAAGGCTGCCGTCCGGCTTGCGGACCTGGCCCTCACCCGCCTCGCCGCGCAGCTGCCGTACCGCCTCCACCAGGAGGAACAAGCCGCGCATGCCCGGGTGTTGGGCCGAGAGCCCGCCGCCGTCGGTGTTCACCGGCAGCTCCCCGTCCCGCAGCAGCCGCCCCTTCTCCACGAACGCGCCGCCCTCGCCCTTGGCGCAGAAGCCGAGGTCCTCCAAGGTCACGAGGGTCATGTACGTGAAGGCGTCGTAGATCTCCGCGACGTCGATCTCGTCGGGCCGTACGCCCGCCCGCTCGAAGGCGAGCCGCCCGCTCACCGCCGCCGGGGAGACCGTGAAGTCGTCCCACTCGGACATCGTGGTGTGCGAGACGTGCTCGCCCGAACCAAGGACCCAGACAGGGGACTTGGCGCAGTCCTGAACCAGGTCCTCGGCGACCAGGAGGACCGCCGCGCCCCCGTCGCTCCGTATGCAGCAGTGCAGCTTCGTGAACGGGTCCGCGATCATCGGCCCCGCCAGGACGTCGTCCACGGTGATCGGCTCGCGGAACATCGCGTCGGGATTGTGCGCCGCGTTGGCCCGCGCCTGCACGGCGACCTCTGCCAACTGCTCGATGGTCGTGCCGTATTCGTGCATGTGGCGGCGCGCGGCCATCGCGTACTTGGAGATCAGCGTGTGCCCGTACGGGACCTCGAACTGGAGCGGGCCGCGCGCGCCGAAGGACAGATTGGAGGTGCGGCGCTTCGCCTTGATGTCGGCGCGGGCGGTGGAGCCGTAGACGAGCAGCACGGCGCGCGCGTGCCCGGCGGCGATGGCCTCGGCGGCGTGCGCGGCCATGACTTCCCAGGTGGAGCCGCCGACGGAGGTGGAGTCGACCCAGGTCGGCTTCAGGCCCAGATACTCGGCGACCTCGACGGGCGCGAGCGTGCCGAGCCCGGCCGAGGCGAAGCCGTCGATGACGCCGCGGTCGAGCCCCGAGTTGGCGAGGGCGCGGCGGGCCGCCTGGGCGTGCAGGGCGTAAGGGGTGGCGTCGTCGACCTTGCCGCAGTCCGAGAGCGCGATGCCGGCGACGGCGACCTTGCGTGGAGTGGAGGCTGAGGACATAGATCTGACGGTACATCAGATATGGCTCGGGGTAGCAGGGCTCCGACCTCTGTGCATCTGGCAGTCGCCGCCCTAACATGACGGCCCGTCAGATCGGAGGTCGGTACCGTACCCGCCTCCGAGGGGAGGAGCCTGCCGATGGACGCCGCCTTCACCGCGGAGCAGGACGAGATCCGGCGCGCCCTGCGCGAACTCGTCGCCAAGCGCTGCGGCCCGGACGAGGCCGCGGCCGCGGCCCGCACACCCCAGGGGTACGACACCGCGCTCTGGCAGACCCTCGCCGAGCAGCTCGCCCTGCCCGGCCTCGCCGTCCCCGAGGAATTCGGCGGGGCCGGGGGCACGACCACCGAACTCGCCCTGGCCGGTGAGGAGATGGGGCGCGCCCTCGCGCCGAGCCCCCTGCTCGCCAGTGCCGTGCTCGCCGCCCCGCTCATCGCCCGCCTCGGCACCGAGGAGCAGCGCCGCACCCACCTGCCCGACCTCGCCGCGGGCCGCACCACCGCCGCCCTCGCCCTGCCCGGCGCCTCCCTGGCCACCGCGCTCGGCCTCGCCGGGGACGGCACCGGCGACTGGGCGGGCGGCGGCCGCGCCGGCGGCGTCCAGGCCGGCTCCGGCAGCGAGGGCTGGCGGCTCTACGGGCAGGCCGAGCAGGTCCTCGACGGGCACAGCGCCGACCTGCTCGTCGTCGCCGCCCACACCGGCGGCTTCGCCCGCTCCCGCACCCTGCTGTTCCTCGTACGCGCCGACGCCCCCGGAGTCGTCGCCGTACGGCGGACCGTGCTTGACGAGACCCGACCGCAGGCCCGCGTCGAACTGCGGGATGCGCAGGCCGAGTTGCTGGGCGTCG
Source organism: Streptomyces cavernicola (assembly GCF_029968035.1). GTDB lineage: Bacteria > Actinomycetota > Actinomycetes > Streptomycetales > Streptomycetaceae > Streptomyces > Streptomyces cavernicola. The sequence goes on from NZ_JASCIQ010000038.1 coordinate 60,087, forward strand.
ACGACGCGCCGGCGGTGGCCGATGCCCTCGCCGCGACCGGCGACGCCGCGGCCGCCGTCCTCGCGGCGGAGGCCGCGGGCGCGGCCGAGGCGGCACTCGCCAGAACGGTCGAGCAGACGCGCGAGCGCGAGCGGTCCGGGCGCGCGGGCTCCTTCCGGGCGGCCAGGAACCGGCTCGCGGACGTGTACGTGACCGTCCAGGCGGCCCGCTCCGCGGCGTACTACGCGGCGCTGGGTGAGGGCGCGGCCGCCGACGGGGCCCGGCGGGGCGGTGCGCTCGCCCTCGCCCAGGCGCTGGAGGCGCTGCGTGCCGCGTCGACCGAGGCCGTCCAGCTGTCCGGCGGTGACGGCGGCGGCGACGGCTCGACCTGGGAGGACGCCGCGCACCGCTACTTCAAGCGGGCCGCGGGCGACGAGCTGCTCTTCGGGCCCGTGCACCGGCTCCGCGAGCAGGCGGCGGAACGGGCGGGGCTCTTCGGCGCGGAGGTGGCGGTCTGATGTCCGTCGGAACCCGGCTCGTGCAGAAGGTCTCGTCGACCCGCGCCTTCGCGAAGGTCGCGCCCCGCTTCATCCCCGCCATGGACCGTGCGGTGCACCGGCTCACTCGCGGGAAGGTGCTGCTCAGCTCGCAGATGCTGCCCGGCGTCGTGCTCACCGCGCGCGGCGCGAAGAGCGGCCTCGAACGCCGTACGCCACTGGCGTGCATGCCGGAGAAGTCCGCCGGTACGTGGCTGCTCATCGGCTCCAACTTCGGCCGCCCCGGCCACCCCGCCTGGACGGCGAACCTCCTGGCGCACCCGGAGGTGTCGATCAGCTGGAAGGGCGAGGAAATCCCGGTCAGGGCCCGGCTGTTGGCGGGCGACGAGCGGGCGCGGGCGTGGGCGGAGGCGTTGCGGTTCTGGCCCCCGTACGCGACGTACCAGGCGCGGGTGGACCGAGAGATCCGCCTCTTCCGCCTGGAGCGCCGCCCCACCTGATTTTTTTCCCCACCCCACCCCTTCCCGAAAGCCCTCAGCGGACAGCTCGGGGGCTGCGCCCCCGGGCCCCCGCTCCCCGGGGGCGGCAGCCCCGGCCCCTGCCCGGGGCTGCCGCCCCCGGACCCCGCTTCGGGGCTGCGCCCCGTTCCCCGGTTGTTGTTCGGGTGCGGCCCCGTCGTGGCTGGTCGCGCAGTTCCCCGCGCCCCTGCCCGGGGCTGCGCCCCTGGACCCCGCTCGGGGGCCGGCCCCCGGAACCCCCGCTCCTCAAACGCCGGAGGGGCTGAATTTGCCCCGCCCCTCGGATGCGGGATGGGGCCAAGTCGAGTGCCCCGTCAGGGGCGCGGGGAACTGCGCGATCAGCCACGATGGCGTGGAAGCCGAACGCCGGACCGGGCTCGGGGTGAAGCCCCGGTTTTTTAGGGGCGCGGGGAACTGCGCGGCCAGCCACGACGGCGCGGGAGTCGAACGACAGCCGGGAGAACGCCGAAGGCGACGGGCCGTTGGAGGACGGCCCGTCGCCTTCTTGACAGGATGGGTGGGCAGGGGGAAACCCCTGCGGCTACTTCGTGGGCTTCTTGCCGGTGATGCCCAGATGCACCAACAGCGCCAGATTCGGCTTGAGTTCGGCCTGCTTGACGCCCCAGCTCTGAAAGCCCTTCTGGTGCGAGGCGACCGCCGCGAGCATCGCGACGAGCGAGCCGGCCATCGCCGCGGGGCTGACGTCCTTGTCGACCTTGCCCTTGGACTGCAGGTCCTTGACCGTGTCCGTAAGGGAGTTGGTGACGGAGTTCAGGATCTTCATCCTGATCTTGTAGAAGCGCTTGTCGCCCTCGGCCGCGCCGAGATCCACCACGCGCAGGATCGCGTCGTTCTTGCGCCAGAAGTCCAGGAAGCCGTCGACCAGCTCCTGCGCCGCCAGCCAGCCGGACTTGCCGACCCAGGACCGCTCGGCGAGCACATCCGTCAACCCCGCGCCCTCGGCGGCCATTTGCTCGGCGATCTCCAGGACGGCGCCCTCGACGTCCGGGAAGTACTGGTAGAAGGTCGCGGGCGAAGTCCCGGCCTTACGGGCGACATCGATGACCTTGACGTCCCGGTACGGCGAAGAACTGAGCATCTCGCTGAGGCAGTCGAGCAACTTCTGCCGCGTCGCCTGACCGCGTCGTCCGGCAACACGGCCGTCGACGGTGCGTACTTGTCCTGTCATGCCGTCAGCTTACCGAGGGGTGATCGGAGCGCGATTCGGCCGACTGCAAATGGGGCGGATGGTCGGGAAGGCCCCGCCGCAGCCCCTCTGTGTGGGCTCGCCCGTATCTGGACACAGTCTTACGTTGAGGGGGAAAGCTCCCGAGAAAGGGCGGGCTCATGGCAGACACCCCGGTGGCCGGTTTCGCGGAGGGCGTCCCCTGCTGGGTCGACGCGCAGCTGCCCGACGTCGAGGCCGGCAAGCGGTTCTACGGCGCGCTCTTCGACTGGACCTTCGAGGACAGCACGAGCCCGGAGCAGGGACGGTACGCGCAGGCGTACAGCGAGGGCCGTGCGGTGGCGGCTCTCGCGCCCAAGCGGGACGGCCGCATGCCGACGGTGTGGAACGTGTACTTCGCGACCCCGGACGCGTACGCCCTCGCCCGCCGGATCAGGGCCGAGGGCGGGCAGGTCGTCACGGAGCCGACGCCGGTCGGGCCGTTCGGCACCGTCGCGCTGGCCGCCGACCCGGAGGGCGCCGTCTTCGGCCTCTGGCAGGGCGGCACGCGCCCCGGCTTCGAGAAGCGCGGCGAGCCGGACTCCTTCTGCTGGACCGAGGTGTATTCGAGGGACAAGGCGCTCGTCGACCCTTTTTACGAGGCGGTCTTCGGGTACGGCGGCGCGGATCTGGCCGACGCTGGCGACCAGTTCCGCACCTGGTCGCCGGTCGGCTCCCCGCCGGGCCCGGACACCGCGATCGGCGGCCGCTCCCTGGTCACCGGACAGTTCCCGGCCGAGATGCCCGCCCATTTCCTGGTCTATTTCAACGTCACGGACTGTGACGCCGTCGCCGCCGCGGCCAGACGCCTCGGCGGCCGGCTGCGCGCCGAGCCGTTCGACATCCCGTACGGGCGGATGGCCGTCGTCGTGGACGATCAGGGCGCTGTCTTCGCCGTACTGCAGGACCCCGAGGCGTAGGAAGCAGGCGCGGGAAACGGTCCTCGAACGGCCCGGTTACTGTCACGTACCGGCAGCGAAGGTGAAGGGAAATGACCGGATATCTCCTTGAATGAGCGAGGCATCCCGATTCGCCCTCTGGTTCGCAACCATCGCCCAGTACCGGAAGAATCGGGGTGCGTGCCGCCGCCGCGGCTCCTTGGTGAGACGCTGACCGGAAGCGGTTTGCACGCTCGGTCGGTTCGTACGCGGCTCATGCGACGCACAAGCGATACGTCGCGGTCTCGTACGGGGAGGTGGCAGGCAAGTGGTGGAGCAGCTGACGCAGCACGATCCGAGGCGGATCGGGCCGTTCGAGGTGCTTGGCCGGCTCGGTGCCGGCGGCATGGGGCTCGTCTATCTCGCGCGCTCGGCCTCCGGCCGCAGGGTCGCGATCAAGACGGTCAGGACGGAGCTCGCCGAGGACCAGCTGTTCCGCGTCCGCTTCACGCGCGAGGTGGAGGCGGCCCGCGCGGTGTCCGGCTTCTACACGGCGGCCGTGGTGGACGCCGACCCGCGCGCGGCGGTGCCCTGGCTCGCCACCGCGTACGTCCCGGCGCCCTCGCTCGAGGAGATAGTGAACGAGTGCGGGCCGCTGCCGGCCCAGGCGGTGCGCTGGCTGGCGGCGGGCGTCGCCGAGGCGCTGCAGTCCATCCACGGCGCGGGCCTGGTCCACCGCGACCTGAAGCCGTCCAACGTCCTCGTCGTCGAGGACGGGCCGCGCGTGATCGACTTCGGCATCGCGTCTGGCGTCTCCAACACCCGCCTGACCATGACGAACGTGGCCGTGGGCACGCCCGCGTACATGTCGCCGGAGCAGGCCAAGGACTCCCGCAGCGTGACCGGCGCGAGCGACATCTTCTCGCTCGGCTCCACGCTCGCCTTCGCCGCGACCGGGCACGCGCCGTTCCACGGCGCCAACCCCGTCGAGACGGTGTTCATGCTGCTGCGCGAGGGGCCCGACCTGGAGGGGCTGCCCGAGGAGCTGCGGCCGCTGATCGAGACCTGCATGAACATGGAGGCCGCGCTGCGGCCCTCGCCCGCCGACCTGCAGGCCCAGCTCGCCCCGCACCTGTTCTCCTCCGGCTCCGACGACTCCGGCACGGCCTCGGCCTGGCTGCCCGAGCGCGCCGTCGCCCTGATCGAGAGCCGCAGGGGCGGCCGCCCGCCGGTCAAGCCCGCCGGGTCCGGCTCCGGGCGCAGCGCGGGCCGCGGCGCCGCGCCGGTCCCGCCCGCGCCCGCTCCCGTACCGCCGCCGCCCTCGCGTGCGCCCGCGGTCGCGGCGCCTGCCGAGATGAGCCCGCCGGGACCGGCCTTCTCGCAGGAGGACGACTGGGAGCTGCAGGCCCCGGGCACCGTGCGGACGCCCGGCCGCCCCGACTCCGGCCCCGTGCGGCTGCCCGGCGCGGCCGTGCCGATCGGCCCCGGGCCCCGGGTCGCCGACGCCCGCGCCGCCGCCCCGCTGCCCTCGCCCGCCGACGGGCTCGCCGGGTCCTGGGTGCGCGGCCCCGGCGCCGCCGCGACCGACCAGGCCGACCCGGCCCGCACCGGCCACGCGGGCGGCACGCACCGCGCGCCCGAGGTGCCGCAGCAGCACCAGCCGGATGCGCCCTGGCGGCCCTGGCGGTTCCGGATGTCCAACGACGTGTGGGGCACCCCGCACGTGGCGGGCGACCGGGTCTACGTCACCTCGTTCGAGGTGCACGCCCTCGATGTGTCCAGCGGGCGGCGGCAGTTCAAGACCCGGGACGTGGCCTGGTCGATGGCCGTCGCCGACGGCCGCATCCACGCCTCCGACGGCCCGACCCTGTACGCGCTCGACGCGACCGACGGCACCGACCTGTGGCGCAGCCGGTCCGACGCCTGGGTGTACGCGCTGCGCGCCGACCGCGGCACCGTCGTCACCGCGACCCGCGGCGGCGGCGTGCAGGCCGTGGAGGCCGCCAACGGCGAGAAGCTGTGGGAGATCACCGGAGTCCAGACCGACTTCGAGACCCCGGAGGCCGGGCCGGTCATCCACGACGGCACGGTCTTCGTGTGGCAGGACGCCCGGCTGCGCGCCCTGGAGGCCCGCACCGGCGTCGAGCGCTGGTCGTACCCGGTCGGCGACGCCGCGTCCTGCGGCGGGGTGCCGGTGCGGATCACGCCCGCCGAGGACGGCTTCGTGTATGTCGCCGCCGGGACAAGGGTGTTGGCGATCGACATCGACGGCGGGCACGTGCCCTGGCGCTTCGAGGCCCCGGCGGTGTTCCTCTCCCCGCCGGCCTTCGCGCCCGGCCCCGCGGTGACCGGCGGCGGCGTGTACCTCGCCGACTACCTCGGCACGGTGTACGCGGTGGACGCCTCCGACGGCCGTGACCGCTGGCGCATCGCGACCGAGGCCCGCTCCTCCGTCGAGCCGGTCCTGGTCACCGGCGGCCACGTCCACGTGGGCAGCGGCAACGGGCTCTACACCCTGGACGCGGTCACGGGCACGCCCAAGTGGCGCTTCCAGGCGGGCGGCGAGGTCGTCGGCTCCCCGGTCGCCGCCGACGGGCGGATCCACTTCGGCTCCGCCGACCACTGCCTCTACACCCTGGACGCGGTGGGCGGTCAGCTCCGCTGGAAGCTCGCCACCGGTGGCGAGATCACCGGCTCGCCGGTCGCCGACGCGGGCGTCGTCTACGCCTGCAGCAAGGACCGCTGCGTGTACGCCCTGGACGCGGTCAAGGGGACGGGTTCCTCCCGCTAGGCCCGGCCGACCCGCCAGGCCCGGCCGACCCGCCAGGCCCGCCCGGCGGTGTGGGCGGCGGACTCTCCGGCCGGGGGTACGGAGCGGTCTCGCCGTACGGGTCGGGGGCTCGCGGGTCCGGGCCTCCGGGGCCGTAGGGGTCGGTGTCCTGCGCGCGGGTGTCCTGAGGGCGGGTGTCGTACGGGTCGGGCTCGTGCGGGCCCGATTCTGGGTACGGGCCGTGCCGGGGCGCGGGTTCCGCGCGCCTGCCGCCCCGGCCGCGCCTGCCGCGTCGGCCTGCCATCAGGAGCGCGGCGAGCAGCAGCGCCACCCCGCCCACCAGGGCGTTCCCCGCGCCCGCGCCGAGGCCGCCGTTGCTCCCGTCGACCGCCAGGGAGCCCTCGGCCTGGCCGACGCGGACCATCCACAGCACGGTGAAGCCGAGCACGATCACACCGGCCGCGGCCACCAGGAGCCGCGAGCGGAGGACGACGCCGACGAGGGTGACCAGGGCCGCGAACGCGAACGGCAGGAACAGCGAGCCGAACAGCTCGGCCCTGGCCTCCGTGACCCCCGTACCGGTGAAGAGTTCCCCGATGCGGTAGTCGCGCCCGTGACGGCCGTCGTACCAGATACGGAAGGGGCTCCAGACGGCGGCCGTCGCTCCGGCGAGAGCGAGGATCGCACCGAGCACGTTACGCAGCGTGCGCATCTTCGGGTGACCTCCCAGCCACACAAGGGGGCTCTCGGTCCCGACGCTACGCCCGGTAGGCGCGCGTCGCCATGCGGCGACGAAGCCCGCGCGGACCGCCCCGCAACAGCCGCGCACGGCACGGCGAGCGGCGTTCAACAGCCTTGTAACGGACGGGCTTCCAGGGCGCCGTGAGCCCCCGAACGGCCGTATAAAGACTGTGTAAGTGCCACTGCTAAGGTGACGTGCGCCCGTCAGGAACGGGCGGTTCTGAGCGCGCCTTCGGTGCGCCGCGTACACACACACTTCGGGGGAACGGCAAGTGAAGCTTCGTCATGCCCGTGCCGTCGCCGTCTGTGCCGTCGCGCTGGTCGCGCTGACCGGCGCGCGCGGCTCGCACGGCGGCGGCTGCGACAACTCCTCGGGCGGCAGCGGCAGTTCGAGCAGTGGCGGGTCCAGCACGAGCGGCGGCCACGACGATGTCGGCAAGGACGACAGCTCCGGCGGCGTGAGCGGTTCGGGCGGATCGAGCGGATCCAGCGGTTCCGTCAGCAGCGGCGGCGTCTCCGGCGGTGGCCGGGACAAGGCCATCAAGGACCTGAAGATCGAGTCCTGCAAATACACCGAGGCGCTCGGCGTCACGGCCCGGGTCCGGGTCACCAACAACTCGGACCAGACGTACGACTACACGTACAAGGTCACCTTCACCGGCCCCAGCGGCGAGCTGCTGCGTACCGCGAACCCGTCGATCCCGTTCGTCACCGGCGGCAGCACCGACACCCTGGACACGTCGGCTGCGTACGTTGCCGAGGCCGGCGACGACCTCACCCAGATCACCTGCAAGCTGCACGACGCCACCCGCACCGCGGGCTGAGGGGGAGAACAACAATGAAGATGCGTCACGTACGTGCCGTGGCGGTGGCCGCCGTGGTCGTGGTCGCCCTGACCGGAGCCCGGCGCGGCGGCAGCGGCGGCGGCTGCGACGACCACAGCTCGTCCTCGTCCAGCTCCAGCTCGTCCGGCGGCTACAGCTCGGGCGGCACCGACCACGACGACGATGACGACTACCAGTCGTCCACCGGCGACTACGGCAGCACCCCGACCGCCGGCCCCACCACCCCGGCCGAGTCGGACATCCGCATCACCGACTGCGTGATCGAGGCGCTGAGCACCACCCACGGCAGGATCACCTGGAAGTTCACCATCACCAACGGTGACGCCAGTGGCTCGGCGGACTACACCGGCAACCTCAACTTCACCGCCAGCAACGGCGAAGACGTCCCCTCCGCCTTCTTCACCCAGGACGACGTGGCCGTCGGCACGCCCTTCGAGGGCACCGAGGACGTCGGCTTCTACGCGGACGACGTGTCCGCGCTGGAGGGCCGCTGCGAGGCCAGCTCCGTCACCAAGTGGCCGTCCAGCTGAGGAAGTTGAGCAGGCCGTCGGGTTCCCGGCTCAACGGATCCGGAAGTCCCCGGCCCGCTTCCCGAACAGGCCCGCCTGCTGCTCCGGCGGCAGGTTGCCCAGGGCGATGAGGTGCGGCGCGTGCGCGAGAGCCTGCGTGCGCGCCGCCTCCTTCGCCGCCCACACCGCCCGTACGGTGCCCTCCACGGCGCCCGGCGGATAGCCGGCGACGATCCGCGCGCAGTCGAGCGCGGCCGCCAACGTCCCTCCCTGCGGGGTCACTTCGCTCACCAGCCCGATCTGGTGGGCCCGCGCCGCCGACAGCCGCTCGGCCGTGCCGAGCAGCGACATCCGCGCCACCTCGCCGAACGGCATCCGCTGCGCCATCGCGATCGACTCGTACGCGCTGACCATCCCGTACGTGGTGTGCGGGTCGAAGAACGTGGCGTGCTCGTCGGCCACCAGGAACTCCGCCTCGCCGAGCAGATAGAACGCGCCGCCGCAGGCCATCCCGTTGACCGCGGCGATCACCGGCTTCCACAGGTCGTTGGCCTTCGGCCCGATCGCGACCAGCGGATCGTCGATCGCGTACGGGGACGACGGCTGCGGCACCTCGGCGCTGCGGTCGATGCCGGTGCAGAACGCCTTGTCGCCCGCGCCGGTCACGACGACCGCCCGCACCGCGTCGTCGAACCTGAACTCCCGCCAGGCGGCGGTGAGTCGGGCCGCCGTGTCGAGGTCGATCGCGTTGTGCCGGTGCGGCCGGTCCAGGGTGACGACGGCGACGCCGGCTTCCTCGTCCCGCTCCACCCGCAGTCCGGGGGCGCTCACGGCCGCTCCAGAACCCACTGCGGCAGCACCTGGCCGCCGACCTCGGCGAAGACGACCTGCACCCGCGCCCCGATCTTCAGCCGCGCCGGGTCCACGGAGTTCGGCGGGGCCCCCGCCTCGCTCACCAGGTTCCCGACCAGCCTGATGCGCGGCGCGTCCGCCAACTCCACGACGATCGCGTTGTACGGGGCGAACTCGGCGTACGCCGGGAGCAGTGGGGGGTGGGGGAGTACGTACGACCAGATGCGGCCCTTGCCGCTCATGCGGCGCCATTCGCTGTCGAAGGACTGGCAGTGGGGGCAGCAGGGTCTTGGGGGGAACCGCAGTTCCCCGCAAGCCTTGTTCGCGCAGGCCTGTACGCGGAGTTCGCCTGCGCGGGCGTACTCCCAGAAGGGTTTGCCGTCGTCGTCCACGTGCGGTTGGAGGAGTTCGCTCGTGCGGGTCGCGTCTGCCATGTCCTGTCCTTTGCCGTCTGCGGGTCTCGTCGTGGCTTGTCGCGCCCCGCGGCGCAGCCGTAAATGTCACAGTCCCGCACCCCTGAAAGCAGCACGGGGCGCGCCCTGATCAGGACTTCAGGAGTACCGCCGACGTCGGGACGCCCTCTCCCGCTGTCACCAAGCACGTTGCCGCGTCCGGGACTTGGGCGGTGCTGGTGCCGCGGAGTTGCTTCACGCCCTCGTTGATCAGGTTGAAGCCGTGCACGTACGCCTCGCTGAGGCCGCCGCCGCCGGTGTTCAGGGGCAGCCGCCCGCCGATCTCCAGGGCCCCGCCCTCGGTGAACGCGCCGCCCTCGCCGCGCCCGCAGAAGCCGTAGCCCTCCAGGGAGAGGGGGATGAGGGGTGTGAACGCGTCGTAGATCTGGGCGACGTCCACGTCCTGCGGGCCGAAGTCGGCCTGCTTCCACAGGTGTCGGGCGGCGGTCCAGGCCGGGCCGGTGAGCGGGTCGTCGTTCCAGTAGTTGACCATCCCGTGGTGCTGGGCGGGCAGGCCCTGCGCGACGGAGTGCACGTACACCGGTCTCTGCCGGCAGTCCCGGGCGCGCTCGGCGGAGACGATGACGCAGGCGAGCGCGCCGTCCGTCTCCAGGCAGTTGTCGAAGAGGCAGAGGGGCTCGCTGATCCAGCGGGCCGTCATGTACATCTCGCGGGTCAGCGGCCGCTCGTACATCATCGCGCCCGGGTTCTGGTTGGCCCGGTTGCGGCAGGCCAGGGCGACGTTGAACAGGTGGTCGCGGGTGGCGCCGTACTCGTGCATGTAGCGGCGGGCCAGCATGCCGATCTCGTCGGCGGGCCGAAGCAGGCCGAAGGGGCGGGTCCACTGGGCGGGCGTGGGCAGTTGGACGGCGGTGTTCTTCCACGGGCGCGGGCCCGAGCCGCGTTTGCGGGAGCGCCAGGCGACGCCCACATTGGCCTGGCCGGTCGCGACGGCCGCGGCGAGGTGCGCGATCGTGGCGCAGGAGCCGCCGCCCCCGTACCCGACCTTGCTGAAGAAGGTGACGTCGCCGGCGCCGACGGCCTTGGCTATCTCGACCTCGTCGGTCTCCTCCATCGTGTACGAGGCGAAGGCGTCCACCTCGGACGGGGCGATCCCGGCGTCGTCGAGCGCGGCGACGATCGCGCGCGCCGCCAAGGTCTTCTCGGATTCCGGCAGTTGCTTCGCGAAGGGGGTCTGGCCTATCCCGACTATCGCTGTAGCGTCCTTCAGGGTCGACGACGCCATCATCACCTCCGGGCGTTGCGGTGCCTTGAGTTGCCTTGCGTTTGCTTTGCCTCGACTTGCCTGTGCACGACCGCGTCACGTACTGACAGCCGGGAAGGCTACAGCTAATCTGACGGATAGTCAGCTACGAGTCTGCCGCTACTTCCCTTGGAGGCTTGCGATGCACGGGGACCCTGAGATGCGCGGGGATCTGGAGTGGGGCACCGTCCCGGAGCTGGTGCGGGCGGCGGCCCGGCGGTACGGGGAGCGCGAGGCGGTGGTCGAGGGCCGCACCCGGATCAGCTACGCCGAGCTCGGCGAACGCGTCGAGCACGCCGCGGCGGCCTGCATGGCCAACGGCGTGCAGCCCGGCGACCGGGTCGCGGTCTGGGCGCCCAACACCCTCGACTGGATCGTCTCCGCCCTCGGCGCGGTCACGGCCGGCGCGGTCCTGGTCCCGCTCAACACCCGCTTCAAGGGCACGGAGGCCGCGTACGTACTGGCCCGCTCGCGCGCGAAGCTGCTGTTCGTGACGGGCACGTTCCTCGGCACCTCGTACGTGGCCTCGCTGCGGCGCGCGACCGCCGAGGGGACGGGGGCCGGTCCGCTGCCGGGGCTTCCGCACCTGGAGCAGGTCGTGGTCCTCGCCGACGACGCCCCGCAGAACTTCCGTACGTGGAAGGACTTCCTGGCGAGCGGCGCGGAGGTGAGCGCGGCCGAGGTCGCCGAACGGGCAGGGGCGGTGGACGCGTCGTCCCCCTCGGACATCATCTTCACCTCGGGCACCACGGGCCGCCCCAAGGGCGCGGTGATCACGCACGCGCAGACGCTCCGCTGCTACGACGTCTGGAGCGAGCTCGCGGGCCTCCGCGAAGGCGACCGCTACCTGATCGTGAACCCGTTCTTCCACACCTTCGGCTACAAGGCGGGCATCATCGCCTGCCTGATGCGCGGCGCGACGATGGTGCCGCAGCCGGTGTTCAACGTGGACACGGTCCTCGCCAACATCGCCGCGGAACGCATCTCGGTCCTGCCCGGCCCGCCGACCCTGCACCAGTCGCTCCTGGACCACCCGGCGCGCGCCCAGCACGACCTGAGCGCCCTGAGGCTGGTGGTCACGGGCGCGGCGGTAGTCCCGCTGCAACTCGTCGAGCGCCTGCGCCAGGAACTCCACATCGGCACGGTCCTCACGGCGTACGGGCTCTCCGAGGCCAGCGGCATCGTCACCATGTGCCGCAGGGGAGACACGGCGGAGGTCATCGCCGAGACCTCGGGCCGCGCGATCCCCGACACGGAGGTACGGGTGGTCTCCCCGGCGGGTGACCCGCTGCCGGCGGGCCGCCCCGGCGAGGTCCTGGTCCGCGGCCACAACGTGATGAGCGGCTACTTCGAGGACCCGCAGGAGACGAAGAAGTCCATCACCCCGGACGGCTGGCTCCGCACGGGCGACGTGGGCGTACTCGACGCGGCGGGCAACCTCCGCATCACCGACCGCATCAAGGACATGTTCATCGTCGGCGGCTTCAACGCGTACCCGGCGGAGATAGAGCAACTCCTCGGCCTCCACCCGGACGTGGCCGACGTGGCGGTCGTCGGCGTACCGGACTCCCGCCTCGGCGAGGTCGGCAAGGCCTACGTCGTCCGCCGCCCCGGCGCGGTCGCGACAGCGGACGACCTGATCGCCTGGTCGCGGCGGGAAATGGCCAACTACAAGGTGCCGAGGGCGGTGGAGTTCGTCTCTGCGCTGCCGCGGAACGCGAGCGGCAAGGTGGTGAAGAGGGAGTTGCGGGGGCGGTGAGGGCGCGTCGCGGAGGGGCGGCTCGCCCCTCCGCCCCCTTTCCCCTGCTTGCCGTCGCTCAGCCGAAGTGACGGACGAGCGTGGGGTGTTCGCCTGAGTCCGGCTGTCGAGAAGGTGTCGGGGCCGGTGCGGCGATGACCGGTGCGGCAGGAGTGGCATCGCGCTGGGGGTGCGGGAGCGGGGCGGAGACCTGCTCCTGCTCGACGCCGGGCGGGAGGAAGCAGGGTGTGGTGACGTAGACGACCATCTCGTCGTAGGGAGGCTTCGATGCGCCAACGGAAACGAAGTAGTTGGAGTCACCGCCCTTCGCGTACAGCAGGATGTTCCGCCAGTCGCCCTCGCGGTAGTCGGTGACCTTGTAGCCCTTGGCCTCTAGCTTCTTTCGGAGCCTTTGCAGCCCTGAGTTGTACTCCGCGCGCGGGTGCGGAACGGCAACCGAATAGCCGAGGTCGAACCGCCCGTCGCTGGCCTCCTCGCCCTGCTTGCCCCTGCATTCGCGGAAGTTCTTGTCAACGGTCTCGGTGTCGACCTCGGAACCGATCTCGGCGGCCAGCAGGTCGATCAGCGCGCGTACCTCGTACTCGGCCCTCGACTGGCTCTTCACGGGGAGGGGGGCGTTCTTTCCGCTGTCGGTCATGCATCCTCCAGTGGCGAGCAGCGCCAAGAGAGCCAGTACGGGCAGGGTTTTGCGGCGGCACTTCATGTGTGTGGGCATGGTTCAGCGAGCTCCCGCCCCGGTGTGCTCCCGGGGCTGCTAGTCGTTCTCTTGGTGCTGTCCCTCGCTGGGCGACCGGCCCGCGATGATCTTCCCCTGGTTGCGAAGGCTTTCGCTGTTCTCGTCCCAGTAGCCGGTGTGGCCTTCGGTGTCGACCTCGAAGACGTTGCCGCCGAACTCCTCCTCGGCAGGGTTTTCGCCCAGAGTCCGGTCGGCGAGCTCGTCCGAAACGATGTCGTCCGGTGCGTATCCGGCCCACACGTGGTCGGGGTCCATGTTCAGTTCCGAGGCGTGGTCGACCGTCATGCCGGGGCTGCCGACCACCACGACGTCGTCCGCATCGAGTCCCTGGCCTCCCGAGGCGGCCGCACCCACCAATGTGGAACCGTAGCTGTGTCCGAGCACCGTCATGTGCGTGCGCTCGCCCTGGTGAGACTCGCGCAGGCCATGCGTGAAGCTGCGAAGGTCCTGCTCGCCGTCCCTGGCGCGGGCCTCGCTGCCCACACTGTTGTTGAACTCAGGGGCGTCGTAGCCGAGCCAGGAGACGACGGAGGTGCTGGCACGCTTGTCGGCCGCCATGGCCGATTCCTGGAGTCGGTCGGCGCGATCGATGTGCTCATTCATGTGCGACAGGTCGTTGTCGGTTCCTGGCACCTGGATGGCAGTGTTGTCGGCGGTGTCGGGGTTTCCTCTGGCGACCAAGGCCCGGCCGTCGCCCCTGTCCGCGTCGATGCCGAGGACGTAGAGCTCTCTGTGCGGCTTCGTGGTGCCGTCCGCCTTGTCGAGCTCGTCCTGGAGCTCGAGCAGGCCGGAGTACCGGCGTTCGTCGTTGATTCCGAGCGTGCCGGCCTCTTCCTTTTCCCGGAACGCGCCCAGCGAGAGCTCCAGAGACTTGCGGTTGGCCTCGTCGCGGTCCGCCGAGGGGATGCCGTCCAGCCAGCCGACCTTCTGCGGGTAGGCGTCCATGTACATCTGCCGCTCCGCAGGAGACAGGCTCTTCCACCAGGCGGCGTTCTCCTTGGGGTTCTTGTCGTTCGGGATGTCCTTCTCGTCGAGCCCGTACGCGTCGGCGACCCGCTCGGCGTCCTCCTGGGCGCTGTTCGCGCCGTACACCTTGTCCAGGTCGAACGTGTCGATCTGGTGGAGCAGCGCGCTGCCCTCGTCCGAGGCGGTCTCGGCGTCGGCGATCGCCTTGTCGATCCGTGCCCGGTACTCGCCGAGGGGGCCGCTGCGCCTCTGCACGGACTGCTGGTAGTCAGGGTCGTTACGCGCCTCTGGCGGCAGGTTGTCGTACGTGGGGTCGGAGACCCAACCGTCCTCGTCTACAGCGAAGTTGTCGGCCTCCGCCTCACGCACGGCCTTGCGCAGGTCCTGCTGGGCCTGCTGCATCCTGTGGTGCGTGCCCTTGAGGGCGGTGGCGATGGAGGTGACCTGCGATTCGCAGATGCCGAGCTTGCGCTCGTTGTCCTCCATCGTCATGAAGCCGTAGTGGGCGTCCGTCCCCTCCCAGCCGCTCGCGTGGAGAGGGCCGGTGACGCGGTGGCGGTGCTGGACCTGGGCTGTTTCCAGGGACTCGGCCAAGGCCCGCCAGGACTTCGCGGCGACTTCGAGGTCGGAGAAGTCCTGCTTCATGAGGTCGCTGAACTGCGCGGGCATGCCTCACACCGCCCTGAAGGACTGGGCGGTCAGATCCTCGTTGAACTCATGGCCGTCCGCCGTCCTGCGCAGCCGCTCGGCCTCGCTGTCGCCGCCCTCGCCGCCGACGCTCTTCCGCAGGTCGTGCAGTGCTGTGCCCCAGTCGTTCGCCACCCGGTCGAGCTCGGCGGTGATGGACCACTTGTTCATGGTGACGGCGGCGGACCTGGCGTCGTTCACGGCCTTGTCGATCGGCTTCTGCAGGTCATCCCCGATGCCGTCGGCGGCGCCCGCGGATGCCCGCAGCTCGGATGGCTCGACGTTCAGGCTTCCCTTTTGCATCGGTGATGCTCCCCCGTGACTCGTTTCGAGCGGCAAGATTACCGGGGCCTTCACAAGCGCTCGATCGGGGTGACCTTGCAGCCTCTACTCCTGGTCCACCATCGGCGGGAGGAAGCAGGGCGTTTTTACGCTGAGGGTCATCTCGTCGTATGGGGGCTTCGATGCGCCCACCCGCACGAAGTAGTTGGCGTCGCCGCCCTTCGCATAGAGCAGGATGTTCCGCCAGTCGCCCTCGCGGTAGTCGGTGACCTTGTAGCCCTCTGCCTCCAGCCTCTTCCTGAGCTTCTTCAGGCCTGGGTTGTACTCCGCCCGCGGGTGCGGAACGGCAACCGAATAGCCGAGGTCGAACCGCCCGTCGTTGGCCTCCTCGCCCTGCTTGCCCCTGCATTCGCGGAAGTTCTTGTCGACGGTCTCGGGGTCGGCCTCGGAACCGATCTCGTCAGCCAGGAGGTCGATCAGTGCCCTGACCTCGTACTCGGCCTTCGACTTGCTCTTCACGGGGAGGGGGTCGTTCTTCCCGCTGCCGGCCGTGCAGCCTGCGAGGGCGAGGGAGGTCAGGAGGGCGAGGGTGGGTGGCGTTCGGCGGCGGTGGATCATGTCCTAAGTTTCGCCTGGGCGTAGGCGTGGTGGCTGTCGTAGGTGAGGTGGCGCACGTGGGAGGTCATGCGGGGCGGGGGAGTCCAGTGAGTTTGCGTCCGGCGGGGCGGAAAGTCCATCGGCCGGGTTCGTCCGTCCATGGCCTCGGCCCGGTTGAGTGATGTCACCCTGTGACATCTTTTTTCCGCACGCCCCCGTACCCCCCGAGGGAGTCGCTGATGTTCGCAGGTGCTGATGATGTGCGAGGGCCTGAAGTGCCGTCCAGGCGGCGGGTGTTGGCGGTCGGGGCCGCTGCCGTGGTCCTGCCGGTGGTCGGTGGGGTCGGGGTCGGGGGCGGGGCGGCCGTCGCCGCTCCGCGGGGGGCCGGCACGGTCGCGAAAAAGCATCGTGGGATCCGGCCCGACGACCCCCAGGGGCGGGCGCCGCTCGCCAATCCGCGGCGGGGGTTCCGGTACGAGATGTCGTACAACGCGAGTGACCTGAGCAGTCCCTGGGGCAACGAGCAGGACCACAGCCCCGACTCCGCCGCGACACTCGACCTCCTGGAGCGGGAGTACGGGCCGGGGGCCGATCTGACCCAGCTGTACTTCTACCTCTGGGAGTACGCCACCACGGACATCCCGCAGAGCGCGCTCGACAACATCGAGAAGGTCTTCGCCGGCCTGCGCAGCAAGAAGTACGCGGCGGTGCTGCGGTTCGTGTACGACGACGGGGTGCGCGAGAACCGGCGGTACACCGTTCAGGGCATTCAGCGCCACATCGCCCAACTCGCCCCGCTCGTCGAGCGGAACCGCGACGTCGTCGCCGTCTGGCAGGCCGGGTTCCTCGGTGCGTGGGGCGAGTGGCACGGGAGCTACTACCAGCACGAGAACTACCCCGAGGCCGTCACCGCGATCATGACGAGCCTGGTGGAGGCGCTGCCGGCAGGGCTGCACACGCAGGTGCGGTACGCGGAGAAGCGCAACATGATCCAGAACGAGGCGATCCTCGACCGCGTCGGCTTCCACAACGACTACATGACGCTGGGCGAGGGTCAGTGGGACTACTTCGTGCCGAGCAACCCCCAGTGGCAGACGTACCTCGACGTCACCGCCGACCGCATGACCGACGGCGAGATGCCCTGGGACAAGGGGCAGAGCGCGGACCCGTACGCCTGGAGCAAGGTCATCCCGGGCGTGCCCGCGGCGCGGCGGCTGCAGACCCTGCGCTTCGACTCCCTGTCCATCGTCCACAACGCGACCGTCACCGTGCCGGCCTGGCGGACGACGGACGTGACGGAACAGGAGATACGGGACGCGCTGCTTCCGGTGTCGGACGGCTACTTCCGCGATCGCGCGGGCCGAGCCGTCCCCCGTACCCAATTCGAGTACCTGCGGGACCACTTGGGGTATCGGGTGGAGGTGCGGGAGGCGCGGTACGAGGTGTCCGGTGGGCGGATCGCCGCCGAGGTCGACGTGGTCAACCGGGGGTTCGCGCCGCCCAAGCATCCGCGGCCCGTACGGCTCGTGCTCCTGGACGCGGACGGGCGCGCGGTCGCCTCGGCCGACACCGGCGCCGACTGGCGGGACTGGCGACCGCAGGGCCGCGCCGAGACCACCGAGGACCACGGCGAGCCGCCGGTCGCGACGGTACGCGGGACCCTCACCCTTCCCGAGAACGCAAGCGGCGCCTACCGCTTGGGCCTGCACCTGCCCGACCCGGACTTCCCCGCGGCCCACCTGGCGGTGCGGTGCGCGAACGCGTCGGTGGAGTGGGTGGCGGGGGTCAATGTGGTGGGCTCGGTGCGGGTCTCGCGCTGAACCCGGACATGCCTCGGCCGCGACGGCTCCCCCTCCGCGCCGTCGCGGCCGATCCCCGTGCGGGACAGGGCGGTTACGCGGGCTCGCCGGCCGCGTGGTTGTCCTGCGTGGTGATCACGTCGGAGGGCTCGCCCGCCGCGTGGTTGTCCTGCGTGGTGATCTCTTCGGGCTCGCTCGCCGCGTGGTTGTCGAGCGGCTTGACGGTGGTCTTCTTGTCCGTGTTGCTCATGGGATCAAACCCCCTGTTGGTTCAGACATGTTCGGGAACAACGGCCCGTCCGGCGACTCCCCCGAGTACCGCCGGACGGGCACGTGGAGCCGTTACCTTAACGGCGGGGCTCCTCGCCGAACCGTCTGCCCCCCGACGCGACGGATCGACAACGAGAAGACTGCCGGTCGGCGATAAACAAATGATGAACGGCGCTACGTCGCCCGGGAGATGGGCTACGCGGCCGCGATCGGAGTGAGGAGGCCGCGCACCTCGTCCGCCTCGGCGGCGCCGGTCTGTTCGTAGATGGCGAGCGCCTCCTGCCAGCAGGCCCGCGCACGATCGGCCTGCCCGAGGTCGGACAGGGACCGCCCCAGCGTCGTGAGGACGTTACCGAGCATCCAGTCGCCGCCGATGCACTTCAGAGCCAGCGCCTGCTCCGCGTGCCGGGCCGCCTGCGCCGGGCGGCGGGCGGCGAGGTGGGCCTCGGCGATCCGGAAGTGGGTCGCGCCCTGCCAGAGCCGCTGGCGGTTCTCGTTGAAGATCTCCAGGGCGCCCGCGAGCTGATCGAGAGCCTCCGCGTCACGGCCGGCCTTGGTCAGCGCGATCCCCAGGGCGTAACGGGCGTTGGCGAGGCGCAGGGTCAGGCCCATCTCGTCGTAGATGCCGAGGCCGCTCCGCGCGAGCTCCACGGCGCTGGCGGTGCGGCCCATGGACACATGGATGCGGGAGAGGTTGCACAGAGCGCTGGCCTCGCCCACCTTGTTCCCGATGGCGCGGAAGTTGTCGATCGCCTGCTGCAGATACCGCTCGCCGTCCTCGTTCCGGTTCTGGTAGACGGCGATGATGCCGCGGTCGTTGGCGGCCCAGCAGCTGGGCACCGGGTCCCCCTCGGAGCTGGCGAGCACCATGGCGAGGCGGGCTTCCTCGTCGGCCTGCTTGAAGCGGCCGGAGACCAGGTACACGTTGGTGAGCGTCGTCCGGGCCCGGCCCTCGGTGCGGGCGTCCTTCGCGGCCTGCGCCGCATCGCGGGCCGTCACCGCCGCCGCCTCGTACTCCCGCGAGTTGGCCCCGGACTCCGCCAGGTCCTTGGCGGCCCACAGCAGGTCGACGGCGCGCCGCAACTGGCCGGCCGCAGCGGACTGGCGTACGCAGGCAAGGAGCGCGTGGGCCTCGGTGTAGAGCCAGTCGACGGCGGCCGTGCCGTCGGCGAACTCCAGGCCGGGGCGACCGGTCGGCTCCAGGTGGTCCACAAGGCGGTCGCCGGGGCGCTCCAGGGCGTACACCTCGGCCGCCGTCGCCAGATAGAAGTCCAGCAACCGCGAGAGCGCCGACTCCCGTTCGCTGGGCGGCTGTTCGTCCCGTTCCGCGCACGCACGCGCGTAGAGCCGGACCAGGTCGTGGTAGCGGTAGCGGCCGGGCGCGGCGGATTCGACGAGGGACGTGTCTACGAGGGCCTCCAGGAGGTCCTCCGTGTCCTCGGCCGGCAGGTCCAGCATCGCGGCGGCCGCGGCCAGCGAGAAGTCCGGGCCGTCCGCCAGGCCGAGGAGGCGGAACGCGCGGGCCTGGGCCGGCTCCAGCTGGCCGTACCCGAGCTCGAAGGTCGCCTTGACGGCCAGGTCGCCGGCCTGCAGCTCGTCCAGGCGGCGGCGTTCGTCGGCGAGCTTGGCCGCGAGCGTCGACACCGTCCACGTACGGCGCGAGGCGAGGCGGGAGGCGGCGATGCGGATGGCCAGCGGCAGGAACCCGCAGGCCGCGACCACGTCCAGGGCGGCCTCGCGCTCGGACGCGACCCGCTCGTCGCCCACGATCCGGGTGAACAGCTGAAGCGCTTCCTCCGGCGACATCACGTCCAGGTCGACCAGATGCGCCCCCGCCAGGTCCACCATCCGCACCCGCGAGGTGATCAGCGCCGCGCAGCCCTCCGTACCGGGAAGCAGGGGCCTGACCTGGGCCGCGTCGCGGGCGTTGTCGAGGAGGACCAGTATCCGGCGGCCGTCGAGGAGCGAGCGGTACAGCGCCGCGCGCTCCTCCAGGCTGTCCGGGATCGCCGAGTCGGCCGTGCCGAGGGCGCGCAGGAACGCGCCGAGGACCGTCTCGGGCTCGGCGGCGCGCGCACCCGCGCCCTGCAGGTCGACGTACAGCTGCCCGTCCGGGAACTGGGTGCGCGCGGCGTGCGCGACATGCACGGCGAGCGTGGTCTTGCCGACGCCGCCGATGCCCGCGAGCGCGGAGACCGCCATGACGCGGCCCTCGGCGGAGGCCAGGACCTCGCCGAGCTCGATGACCAGCGCGGACCGGCCCGTGAAGTCCGGGACGGTGGCGGGAAGTTGGGCCGGGCGCACCAGCGCCGCGGCCGGCTCCGCGGGCGCGGCGGGCGGCTCGGCGAGCCCCGGGTCGGCCTGCAGGATGCGCTGCTGCAGCTCGGAGAGGCCGGGGCGCGGGTCGACGCCCAGCTCCTCGGCGAGGAGGCGGCGCGTGTCCGCGTACACGGCGAGGGCCTCGGCCTGGCGGCCGGAGCGGTAGAGGGCGAGCATCAGGAGCTCGCGCAGCCGCTCCCGCAGGGGGTGCGCGGCCGTCAGGGCCGTCAGCTCGGAGACGGCCTCGGCGTGGCAGCCCTGCTCCAGGTCCATGTCGAGCCGGGTCTCGACGAGTTGGAGCCGCCACTCCTCCAGGCGGACCCGCTGCGTGTCGGCGTACGGCCCGGGGACGTTGGCGAGCGGCTCGCCGTCCCACAGGCCGAGCGCCTTCCTGAGCAGGGAACGGGCCTGGGTGAGGTCGCCCGCGCCGCGCACCTTCTCGGCCTCGGCCCACAGCTCCTCGGCGAGCGCCAGGTCCAGGGCCTCGCCGGAAACCGGAAGCCGGATCGCGTACCCGCCGGACTCGCTGGTCAGGACGCCCGGGTCGAGTGCCTTGCGGAGTCTCGAAGCGTACGTACGGACGGCCGCGAGGGCCTGGGACGGGGGCTCCTCGCCCCAGATGGCGTCGATGAGTTCGGCGGCGGTGGCGGTGCGGCCCTCGCGCAGGAGCAGGGCCACGAGCAGCGCGCGCTGTTGTGGAGATCCCGTGGTCAGAGCCTCGGAACCCCGCCAGGCGCGGACCGGCCCGAGCACGCTGAAGCGCAACGGCTCGACCTCCGGGCGGCGCTGCTCGGGTACCCGCGGTACTCCGTTCATCGTTGTCCCCCTGGCGACCTGCCGGACGTGCCTGAACCCTGAAGTCGGTCGGACGGAGGGGAAGGCTCGTGCCGCTCTGAGGCCCACCTGGTCCGAGTTCTGGAATGTGCCCCCGCCAGTCTGCCTTGTCCAGGGCCGTTGCGTCAGCCGCGCGAGACAGCTCTCACAGGGTCCTCGCAACGCGGACGTGCGGTGGGGCCGTGCGGTGGCCGGATCTCAACGGTGGATTTCCGGCGCGCACGACTAGCTGACGGTTCGTCAGATCAGCGCTACCGTGACGTACATGGAGACCCAGGAGACCTTCCCGAAGATCATCTCGGTGGACGACCACACGGTGGAGCCCCCCAACGTCTGGCGGGACCGGCTCCCGTCGAAGTACCACGACATCGGCCCGCGCATCGTGCGCGCGCCCCTGAAGGAAATGACCTTCATGGGCGGCAAGTTCGCGCCGGTCATGGGCGAGAAGGGCGACGACGGGCCGATAGGCGACTGGTGGGTGTACGAGGACCTGCACCGCCCCCTCACCCGCCTCGACACGGCCGTCGGCTACGACCGGGACGAGATCAAGCTCGAGGTCATCACGTACGAGCAGATGCGCCCCGGTTCGTACGACGTGGCCGCGCGGCTCGAGGACATGGACGTCAACCACGTCCAGTCCGCCGTCTGCTTCCCGACCTTCCCGCGCTTCTGCGGGCAGACCTTCACCGAGGCGAAGGACCGCGAACTCGGGCTGCTCGGGGTGCGCGCCTACAACGACTGGATGGTGGAGGAGTGGTGCGGCCCGCAGGCACGGGGCCGGCTGATCCCGCTCACCCTGATCCCCCTCTGGGACGCGGAGCTCGCGGCGGCGGAGGTACGGCGCAACGCGGCCCGCGGCGTACGGGCGGTGGCCTTCTCGGAGATCCCGCCGCACCTGGGCCTGCCCTCCATCCACACCGACGAGTGGGACCCGTTCCTGCGGGCCTGCGACGAGACCGGCACCGTCATCGCGATGCACATCGGCTCGTCCTCGAAGATGCCGTCGACCTCGGCGGACGCGCCGCCCGCGGTCGGCTCCACGATCACCTTCGCCAACTGCTGCTTCTCGATGGTCGACTGGCTGATGAGCGGCAAGTTCGAGCGCTTCCCCAACCTGAAGATCATGTACGCGGAGGGGCAGATCGGCTGGATCCCGTACATCCTGGAGCGCGCGGACGTCGTCTGGGAGGAGAACCGCGCCTGGGGCGGAGTCGCCGACAAGGTCACCCGCCCGCCGTCCGAACTGTTCGCCGAGCACGTCTACGGCTGCTTCTTCGACGACGCGTTCGGCCTGAAGAACCTCGACTCCGTCGGGGTGGGGAACGTCCTCTACGAGACGGACTACCCGCACTCGGACTCGACCTGGCCCAAGTCGCGGGAGGTCGGCGAGTCCCAGATGGGTCACCTGTCCCCGGACGTGGTGGACCGGCTGGTCCGGGGCAACGCGATCTCCCTGCTTGGGCTGACGGAGGACGGCTTGTGGGGGCCGTCGGCCCCCAGCCCCGCCTCTCGGTAGGGGGGTGCCCCGAAAGGGGCGCGGGGAACTGCGCGAACGGCCCCCACCGGGCCGCACCCGGCGACGAGGCCGCGAGCGGGCAGACGCGTCTGCCGACCCCGCGTCATCGGCCGCAGCCGCTACGTTGTGGCTGATCGCGCAGTTCCCCGCGCCCCTTTCGGGGCCCCGTTCAGAGCGGGAGAGTCCACGTGCCGTCGGGTGACGTCAGCGTGCCGCCGCTTTCGGGCCCGAGTTCGACGGTCATCGAGTGGAGAGGGAACCGGCCCCGCTCCGCCCACAGGCGTCGGACGCGCTCCAGTCCGTCGTAAAGGCGGCGCGGGCCGCTCTGGTGGATCACTCCGCCCGCTCCGGCTCGGGCCTCCTCGGCTCGGGCCCACGACCCGTCCCGGCCGAGAAGCCACAGGACGCGTCGGCCGTCGCGCAGCGTGGCCGCGCGGGTCTCCACGCCGGGTGTGTCCAGCTCGTACAGCCAGCGCAGCGGCCAGTCCCGCCACAGGTCCGGGAGGGGGCCGCGAGACGTTTGGGTGTGTTCCCCGTGGCTCTCGCGGGCCTCCGCGAACAGGGCGTTGAGCCTCGGCGGGTAGTCGGCTCCGCGCCGGGCTTCCATGAACGTGGCCGGGTCCGGCTGGACGGTTCCGCGGGCGATGCCGCCTTCGCCCATGCCGGCCACGATCAGCAGCGCGGTGTGCGCGATCGTGGTGACCAGCCTGCCGCCCGGACGCAAGGCGCGGAGCCAGGTCTCCGGGACGGGGCGAACGGAGACGGTGGCCATGATCCGGTCGTACTCGGGGTCCGGCAGGTCGCCGGTCGCGTCGACGACCTCGATGCGCGGTTTTCGGCCGAAGGAGTCCAGGCGGGCCCGAGCGGCCTCCACCAGGTACGGGTCCACGTCCACGCTGGTCACGTGGTCGTCCCGCAGGCGGTGGGCGAACAGGGCCAGGGCGTAGCCGGACCCAGTGCCGACGTCCAGAACCCGGTGCCCTGGTGCCGCGTTCAGCCGGTGCGCCATGGACACGATCAGGCTCGGCAGCGTGGAGGACGAGGTGGGGCTTCCCGCTGCTGTGGCGCCCGACCGGGCGTGATCGGCGTGGTGGGGTCCGACCCGGGTGACGAGGGTCTGGTCGCTGTAGGTCGCCGCGATCCGGGCCGGGGAGTCTTCCGGGTGGGCGGTCAAGTCCCATTGCTCTGCCGGGCTGTTGGGGATGCGTTCCCACCAGTGAGGCACGAGCAGGTGACGCGGTGTCGCGCTGACGGCTTCGTGCCATTCGGCGGCGCCTGCGGTCACCTGGTCGGCGAGTGCCTTGGCAGCTTCGCCCCAAGGGCCGTTCGCGGTCATGAGGCTTCTCCTTGCAGTGCGTCGGTCATGGCTTCCACGAGAGGGACCCGCGCCTTGACGGCGATCCAGTGCCACTGGCCGTTGGGGTTGATCTCCAGGAACGTCCACTGCCCGTCGGGACTGACGACGAAGTCCAGTGCGCCGAAAAACAGGCCGAGTTCATCCATGAGCCGACGCACGCCCTTCTCCACCTCCGTAGGCAGGTCCACGCGTTCGTACGTCAGAGAGCGGTAGTCGGTGCGCCAGTCCAGCCTGGCGGCGTCGCTGCCGGCGTGGATGGCGACCGGGAACATGCGCGTCCCGATGACGGTGAGGCGGACCTCGTAAGCCTTGGGCACGTTCTCCTGGAAGAGGTGCGCGGTCCCGGTGACGCCGTCGTCCAGGTCGTCGGCGCGGACGAGTGAGACGGGGAGGAACTGACGCTGCCCCGCAGGGCCGAGCACGCCACCGCCGAGCCCTTTGTAGATGACTTCGTCCCCGCCCATGAACACACGCGCGTACTCCGGGTCGGAGGTGATGACGGTGCGCGGCGTGCAC
The DNA here is from genome assembly GCF_029968035.1 of Streptomyces cavernicola. Taxonomy (GTDB): domain Bacteria; phylum Actinomycetota; class Actinomycetes; order Streptomycetales; family Streptomycetaceae; genus Streptomyces; species Streptomyces cavernicola. The sequence goes on from NZ_JASCIQ010000038.1 coordinate 84,255, forward strand.
AGCCCCGCCCTTGCTGCTACGGCGAGTTGGAGGGGCTTGTAGTTGGCGGCGGCGTCCCGGGCGGGGTGGTTGATCCAGCGCACCGGGAGTGAGCCGAGCACCCCGAGCAGGCCGGACCGTGCTTCGGACACGGCGAGCGCCCGCGCGTGGCCGGGCCAGGTCTGCGGTGTGACGAATTCATTGGGGCGCCGCCACCAGACGGACCGCACGGCCTCCAGACGCAGCGCGCGGGAACCGGCGAGTGAGCCCGCCCAGCCGTCCCCGGTGAGGGTGACGGCCAGGCGGGATGCGGTGGGGAAGTCGGCCGTGTCGTACCGGACGACGTGCTCACCGCGCCTCGACAGCTCCTCGACCACTGCGTCGGCCGTCAGGTCGTCCCGGCCGGTCAGGACGAGGATGGGTGTCACGACGTCACCAGAGGTCGGTGCCGCTGTCGGACCCCGGCGAGCTGCCGTCCCCGTTGCTGGTCTCGGTCTGCGTCTCCGGCTGATGCGAGGCCTGCGCGTGCCAGGGGTTGCCCTGCGCGGACACGTTGAGCTGGAGTCCTTCGTTGTACGTGATGAGGGTGGCCTCGGACGTTCCCGGCGGCGGGGACACCAAGTGCCGTACTCCAAAGGGGACTTCGTGGGTTGCGGTGTTGCTCACTGCCTGCCTCCGGGGTGTTCTCGATTTTGCCGGGTGTGTTCGGACGTTCTGTGCGGCTCTCTTCGGGGTCACATGTAGCGCTCCCAGGTGTGGCCTCCGCGATGCTTCTCGAAGAGCCAGCAGGCGTCGCTCCCCGACGCTGTCGTGGACCGGCAGTAGGGGAGTACGTCGAGGCGGGGCCGGCCGTTCTCCCACCGGACCCAGGCGGCGCCTGCGCCTTTTCCTGCGTCCAAGTCCCGGACCATCGCGGTGTGTTCGCCGTACGGGTGGAGGTCCAGCTCACAGACGGCGGTACGGGGGGCGGGCTCGTCGTCGGTACTCGGGTACGCCGCGATCCGCTCGCGCAGCTCGCCCGGGATGCCGGTCACGGCGTAGCACCTCATGCGCTCACCTCTACTCCGTGGATCAGCCGCGGGCCGATGTCCACGCCGTGCACGGCCAGCCACAACGCGCGTCGTCGTGCCCGCTGTCGCCGTTCCTCCTGTCGCTGCTCGTGGGCGATCAGGTAGGGGCGTACGAGCGCGCTGTCTTCGCCGTGCAGCGCGTAGGTGTGGAGTGGTGCGCGGGCGTGAGGGATGCGCGCCGGGGATGCCTCGGCGGGGCGCTCGGCCGGCTGGTCACCGGACAGCCGATGGCGGCCACGAGCGGTGGGCAGCAGTAATCGCAGCACCGATTCCAGCAGCCTCGCGATAGCGTGCGTCATGTCGTCAACTCCATGGGTTGATGGCCACGCCCCCGGGCCGCTCCCAGTG
>NZ_JASCIQ010000039.1 GCF_029968035.1 Streptomyces cavernicola
AGCGACCGGTCCGGGGGCATGGCCAACCTGAGAAAGCAGGTCGACGTGGCGCACTGTATCGCTCGGTTCTTCGAAGGAGTGCTGTGCTGGTTACTTCCGGCACCTGGCCGTCATCGAGCTACGCATGATGGCTCCTTCCCCTGCCCAACGCCCCTCGGGCTCGCCTGTCCCCCGTCCCAGACTCCGGCCCTGTCAGGCGAGGCAATCGGGCTGGTTCGGCCTTACCTCGTGGCCCACGAGGAACGGCGAGCAGCTCAACGTCAACGCGCTCGACGGCGAGTTCTATGGTTCGCGGTGCATGGCATCGACCTAGGACCTCGCACGATCCACGGGGTTGAGGTGGGCGCATCGTGACCGCATCAGGAGCTCTGAGGCTGCTCCCTTGGACCACCGCAGACGGAAAACCGTGTTTTCTCGCTGGGGACGGGACCGGCTACCTGTCCCGAGTCGCAGACAACATCGAAGCCGTGCAGCTCGACATGGGATCGGATCTGCTCGCGCACGCGACCCACATGCTCGACAACCTGAAGGTTCCGAACGGTGAACTCCGATTCCTTGCATGCCGATTGGTGGAAGCCCTGACCGATGCGCTTCGAGTGGCCGAGAGCCGAGGCGCACGCCTCCCGGTGGTCGAACATCCCGAGGACCCAGACCCCATCGAGCCGGGTGACGGGCCTGACCAGGTAGGCGACTCGGAACCGCCCTCCCCAGCCGCCTGAGGAGCCGTCCGCACCAGGCGATCTTCTATCGCGCCACGCCCATCTCCACTCGGCGATGGGCGTGGCTGGAACACAACTGCTTCCGACCCTGTCAGCGACGCCTGTTAGAACTTGGCGTAACCATTCCTGGCACGAGGGAGCAGACGTGGTGGATACGGGGGACGCGACTCAGCCGGTCGTAGGTGTCTACGAAAAGCTGGTCACCCACAGCTTGCAGAACCAGATAGAGCAGCTTGAAGCCGCCGGTTGGAAGGCCATCGACAAAGAGGTCACCTCGGAGTCATCACCTCACGTGCTGGCCCGACACATCGCGGAGGCAGCCCAGCGCAGGCTCCTTCAACTGCCGCATGACAAGCGGCTAGAAGCGGCCAACAAGATCATGGAGTCGTTGGCGGTCGCCGCCCCGGACCCCGATGTGGACACAGCGCTCGGCCTCATCGCAGACGGCCCCCGCCAGCTGCTGGCCCTGGCCGAAAGGGAGGCCCCGGGGGTCTACGCGATCCGTCCAGCCACACCTCTTTCCGAGACCGCGCTCATCACCAACGCCCCGGACGACCCAAGCCTCGGCTCCGAACTGCGCGCGGAACTGGCCACTGCGGACCGCATCGACCTGCTCTGCGCGTTCGTGAAGTGGTACGGCATCCGCGTACTCGAAGATGCACTCCGCGATGCGAAAGGACGAGGAGTGCCGATTCGAGTCATCACAACGACATACATCGGCGCCACGGACCGAACCGCGCTCGACCGCCTTGTACAGGAATTCGGTGCGGAAGTGAAGGTCAACTACGAAATAAGGTCCACTCGCCTGCATGCGAAGGCATGGCTGTTCCGCCGCAACAGCGGATTCGACACCGCATACGTGGGCAGCTCCAACCTTTCCAAGGCCGCCCTACTCGACGGCCTCGAGTGGAACGTACGCCTCTCCTCGGTAGCCACCCCTGCGGTGCTCACTAAATTCGAGGCCACCTTTGACGCGTACTGGAACGACTCGAGTTTCGAGGCATACGATCCGGACACTGACGGGGACCGACTCGATCAGGCTCTCTTGCAAGCCGGCGGTGGCGGCTCTACCGACGATGCGCCGATCAGCCTGTCCGGCATGGAAGTACGGCCGTTCCCGCACCAGAGGGACATGCTGGAGCGGCTGCGCGTCGAGCGCGAAATCCATCAGCACTCCGAAAACCTCCTGGTCGCGGCCACAGGTACGGGCAAGACCGTCATGGCGGCACTGGACTATCGCGACCTGCGTACGAAGTTCGAGGGGAACACCCCTCGCCTCCTGTTCGTGGCCCACCGCAAGGAAATCCTTCGGCAGTCCCTGCGAACGTATCGGGAGGTGCTGGTCGATGCGTCGTTCGGCGAACTCCTCCACGGTGGCGCGGACCCTCGTGAGTGGCAGCATGTGTTCGCCAGTGTGCAGTCCCTCAAGGCGGCCCGACTCGAACAACTGGATCCCGGGCACTTCGACATCATCGTGATCGACGAGTTCCATCACGCCAAGGCCCAGACGTACGAGCGGGTCATCAAACACTTCAAGCCGAAGCAGCTTCTCGGGCTGACTGCCACGCCCGAGCGGGCCGACGGGTACAACGTCCAGGACGAGTACTTCGGGGGACGCATTGCCGCTGAAATGCGCCTGTGGGAAGCACTGGAGAATGACCTCCTCTGCCCCTTCCACTACTTCGGCATTCCGGACGGAACCGATCTAACCCAGCTTGGCTGGCAGCAAGGGAACTACAACGACGGCGAGTTGGGGGATCTCTATACCGGAAATCTCGCTCGCGCACGGATCGTCGTGAAACAGATTCTCGACAAGGTCTCACGACCTAGCACCATGCGCGCGCTAGGTTTCTGCGTGAACAAGAAGCACGCCCACTTCATGGCAGACTTCTTCCTCCAGGCCGGATTCAAGGCCGTAGCCCTGGACAGCGATTCAAAGGAAGCGGTTCGCGACAAGGCACTCGCCGACCTTCGCGACGGGAAGATCCAAGTCATCTTCTCCGTTGACCTCTTCAACGAAGGCCTAGATATCCCTGACGTAGACACGCTCCTGCTGCTCCGCCCCACCAACAGCGCCACCATCTTCCTGCAGCAACTCGGGCGCGGCCTGCGCAGGACGTCCAACAAACCAGTTCTCACGGTTCTCGACTTCATCGGCCAGCATCGTGCAGAGTTCCGGTTCGAAGAGCAGTTCCGAGCGATGACCAACTCTTCCCGCAACCGCCTGATCAGGCAGATCGAGAACGACTTCCCGCAGTTGCCGTCCGGTTGCCAGATCCTGCTCGAGGGGAAGTCCAAGGACCTTATCCTCGACAACGTTCGGACTCAGATCAAGGCGAACGTAGACACCCTGGCGAAGGAGGTTAGGCAGTACAGCACGCCTGACCTCGCGAGTTACTTGACGGAGAGCCGCCGCGAGATCAAGGAGCTGTACAAAAGCAGCAACTCTTGGACCACCATTCTGCGCAAGGCCCGCCTCCTGGAGAAGGACGGGCCTGCGGGTGAAGACAAGCTCCTCAAGCGCGTGCACGCTTTCCTCCACGTTGACGACCCAGAGCGCGCAGAGGCGTATCTGCGGCTCATCGACGACAACGCACCCGACTACGACTCCCTGTCGCTACGGGACCAGACGTACGCCCGCATGCTGTTCTTCAATCTGTGGGACAAGGCAGGCGGCTTCAGTTCATACGCGCAGGGGCTGGACTCACTTCGCGAACAGCCGGATTTCCGCCGAGAGTTGAGTCAGGTGCTGAACTACTCGCTGGAGCGGATCGATCACTTTCCCGTCCCCCTCACTGGCCCCCACAACGACCTACCTTTGAAGGTGCACAGCTCCTACAACCGCTCCGAGATACTGGCCTCCCTCGGGGTGGCGCGCTTTGGTGGACAAATGCCTGGATCCTTCCAGAGTGGAGTGCAATGGGTGGAAGACATTCGGACCGACGCACTACTCATCACACTTGAGAAGAACGAGAAGGACTTCTCCCCCACGGTCCGATACCAGGACTACGCACTGAGCCCCACACTGTTCCACTGGGAATCCCAGAGCTACATCCCGGAGAATTCTCCAACGGGATTGCGCTATCAGCAGCACAAGCAGCAAGGGAGCCACATTCTCTTGTTCATGCGCCGCTACAAGCACACCGACATCGGCAAGGCCCAGCCATGGATGCTTCTCGGACCCGCCAGCTACGAAAAACACCAGGGAAGCAAGCCTATGGCCATTACGTGGCGACTGGAGCATGAACTCCCTGCCGATGTATGGCTGTACTCATCCGTCAAGCCGAACTAGCCAAGAGAGCCTGGAGTATCGATGTCCGCATTCCCCATCGCCACCACCACGGCAGCCACCGGCCTCCTCGCCGGATACGCCACCGCTCGCTGGACCAAGAAGCGCCCGCTCGGCGGGATCGTGCTGGCCGCTGCCGGGGCCGTTGCCACCCGGCAGTGGCAGCAGCAGGCCGGAGGCAAGGTCGCGGCCGCGCTCACCGGGGCCTACCTGGCCGGGTTCGGTGCGGCGCATCCGCTGGCGAAGAAGGTCGGGGCATGGCCGGCCGTCGGCATCGTGGCCGGCGGGGTCGCTCTCGCCTCTTGGGTGACCGTCGACCGGAGGGGTCGATAGCAACCAGAGGATCGGCACCACTCATGCGCAACGAGCGCCAAGTGATCGAAACTGCAACCGTGTTCGTGGACGCCTGGCAGCATCTGGCGCCCACACTCACCTACGACTACGACTGTCACCTGCAATGCTCCGAAGCGGACGCGCTTGCGGAACTCTTCCGCGCCTTCGGGCACCAGGACATCGCAGACGAGGTGATCGCTGCGCACGCCGCACACGACGAGCCTGGCGACTCGCACTACGCCGACTGACTCACAAAGGCGCCCCGCCACCCCCGGCGGGGCGCCCGAGCCCGCAGCCCTCAAGCCGCCGCCGGATGCCCAGGCGACAGAAGCACCACCACCCCGTTCCCCGCCCCCGGCAGCGGCTCCGCCTCCCGCCACCCCAGCCGCCGATAGCTCGCCACCGCGTTCTTCGCGTGGCGGGACATCGGGACCCAGGCTCGGCCCGAGGGGGCGTCGGCGGTGAGTTCGGAGAGGAGGGTGCGGCCGAGGCCCTGGGGGCGGGCGTGGCGGCGGACGGCGAGTTCGTCCAACTCCAGTGCGCCGACCAGGAGTTCCTCGACGCGGGCCTCGCCCAGCTGGGACACGACCTTCGCGTACGTCGGGGTGTCCGGGAGCGTGCGCGGGGTCAGCCAGGCGATGGCGAAGCCGTCGATGCCGGTGCGGGACTGGGCGAGCACCGCCCGGAAGCCGGGGCGGGCCGCGTCGTTGCGGAGGCGGTAGTGGAATCGCTGAATGGTTTCCTCATCCTCGTTCCACGGGGGCGCGGAGAACACCTCGGCGTAGGCGTCCACGAGGTCTTCGGCGAGGTCGAGGACGGTCGCTCCGTAACAGATCACCTGTGCGCTCCCACTGCTCTTCGGTGGCCGCCGACCAGTACCGCGGCGGCGGCGGTTCCGCTGTGTCCCAATCTAGGTCGTTTCAGTTGTGTGTGATGGTGCGGGGTGGGTTGTGGGGGTACGGAAGTGCGGGTTCGTGATCTTCAACTGGCCCTGAAGGGAGGGGAGATGGGGACGAGACGGCACTTCACGCGGGGCGGCCGCACACAGTCTCGAACGTTCCCGGACGAGGGCCGAGTCCCTTCAGTTCCCGGGCGTGTCGCGTCCCGTACGTCCACCGCCCAGGGCCTGCCTGCGGCGGCCGAGCGCCCGGCCCGCCAGTGCCGCGCCCGTGACCCCGCCCGCGATCAGGAGCGTGAAGAACGCCCAGGCCAGGGGCCATGGTGAGGCGTCCGGAGCCGGGTGGGTCGACAGCGACGCGTAGAGCAGGACCGCCGGGGGCATCGCGATCAGCGGTATCGCCCAGGCCGGGCGGTCGCAGGCGCCCAGGAAGACGGCGAGGAGCAGGAGTACGGCCGTGAACGCGGCAACTCCCGTGCCCGTGACGGGAGTCACCTCCTGCAGCGCGCCCGGCGTCTCGGCGCGGTTGCGCAGGTCCCAGGGGAGGCAGAGGAGGTATGCGCCGGCCGCGAGCCCCGCCCCCGTCGCTCGCAGAAGTCCTCGCTCGGGCAACGGCCGCAGGGCGAGAGGGCTCAGTGCGTTCGTCGTCATACGTCCAGGGTGCGGCGGGCGGTCGGCCCGACGACTGAGTACCCGTACTCAAAAGTCAGCGGCAAATGCGGAGGCCGCGCGACAGACCGAGGGGTATGACGCCCGCCACGCACCCCGCCGCGGCACTGGGCTTGGCTCAGGCCGGCCCGTAGGGCTGTGGAGAGCGAGAGGCCTTGGCTCTGCGGCGCTCGACCAGGGCGAGAGCGGAGAGCAGGATCAACAGCGAGGCCCAGAGCGCGACGACCAGCGCCGGGACCGCGGCCGGAGCGGCCGTGGGCGAGGTGATGCCGTCAGCGGCGAGGCCGAAGAGCACTGCTGCTGCGATCACCAGCAAAGCGAAGTACCCGGCCGTCTTCACGCGTTGGGCGACTCCACTCGAACCTGGGGCTCGCTCCGGCACGAGCAGGCGGATACCCGCGTATCCGAGGTAGAGGAAGAGTGTCAACGGCGCCAAGGCGAAACCCGTTGCGAACCCTCTGTCGGACTCGGGGCTGTCCTTGCTCTGCTGGGCGACGCCGTCGCGGTCGATCTGCGTGACGTTGCCGCGCCAGCGCGTGACGGTCACTGTGTCGCCGGGCCGTAGGCGGGCGAGCAACGGCTGGTCGTCATCCAGGCTCAGGCTCCCGCGGACCTGGGCGGGCCCGTCCAGGAGCACGGTGTACGACTCGGTCTTGCCCTTGTCGACGATTTCGGTCGAGCGCACGGTCGCCGTGCTGCGGTGGCGGCAGTCCCCACCATCCCCGGCGACGCACACCGGAGCGGACCGGTACTGCCTCACCTCGTCGACAGAGTTCGCCACGGCGTACCCGGCCCAGGCCGTCAGGGGGAGGAACAGCAGCACGGCGAGGACCAGAGACAGGGCACCCGCAAGCACCCGGCCGACGTTCAGGGGACGGCCAGGTGCCGGTGGTGTCGGCGCCCACGGCTTGGCGTACGAAAGCGGGTCCTGCGGGAATTGCGGGTACTGCGACCGCTGCGTAGAGCGAGAGGGTATCGGCCCCTGCCTGCGATCGTCCCCAACCATGACACCAGGGTATCGGGCGTGATCCGACACCAACGGGGGCCGTGCCGCGTGCCCTCCTGACTGCGGAGAACGTGGAGAGCCCGGTGCAGTGAGAGTCGAGCACGCCGACTCACCGATCCGCTACGCAGACCCCCGCCCCGGCCCCCTGAACGTAGCCCGGTAAGCCCGAGGCGAGACCCCGAGGGCCGACTGGAAGTGCTGGCGCAGGGACGCCGCTGTGCCGAAGCCCGACTCGGCGGCCACGCGGTCCACCGTACGGTCGGTCTCCTCCAGCAACTGGCGGGCGTGCGCGAGGCGTTGCTGGGCGAGCCACTGCATGGGGGTCAGGCCCGACTCCTCGCGGAAGCGGCGGCTGAAGGTGCGTACGCTCATCGCCTCCTGGGCCGCCAACTCCCGCAATGTGAGCGGCTGTTCGAGGCGGGTCAGGGCCCAGGCGCGGGCGGCGGAGGTGGACGAGGAGTCCGGCTCCGGGACGGGGCGCGGGATGTACTGGGCCTGGCCGCCCTCGCGGTGCGGCGGTACGACCGTGCGGCGGGCCACGTCGGCGGCGACGGCGGCGCCGAAGTCGCGGCGGATCATGTGCAGGCACAGGTCGATGCCCGCGGCCTCCCCCGCCGAGGTGAGGACGCGGCCGCCGTCGACGTAGAGCACCCCCGGCTCGACGCGGACGGCGGGGAACGCACGGGCGAAGTGGTCCGTGGACAGCCAGTGCGTGGTGGCGGAGCGGCCGTCGAGGAGGCCGTGGGCGGCGAGGACGAACGCGCCGGTGCAGATGGAGGCGATGCGTGCGCGGGCGGGGATCCGGTCGAGGGCGGCGGCGAGGGCGGGCGGCAGACCGTCGCCGCCTGCGTACGGGCCCCCCGCGTAGGAGCCTCCCGCGTACGAGCCCCCCGTATACGCGCCCCCCGTGTACGACTCGTCCTCCTCGTGCGAGGCCGGGACGAGGACGGTGTCGGCGTGCTCCAGGGCCTCGGGGCCGTGGTCCGCGCGGATCGGGAAGTCGGCGTCGGTGCGGATCAGGCCGGGGGCGAGCGCGCAGGTCGTCACGGAGTACAGCGGCTCGCCGTGCGCGGAGCGGGCCGAGCCGAACAGCTGGTGGACCAGGCCGAGTTCCATCGGCAGCACGCCGTGGCGGACGAGCACGATGACACTGTGAGACATCTTTTTTCCTACGCCCCGAAGGCCCGCGAGACCGTGTAGATCAGCAGGCCCGCGAGGGAGCCGACCACCGTGCCGTTGATGCGGATGAACTGCAGGTCGCGGCCGATGTGGGCCTCGATCTTCTTCGAGGTGTGCTCGGCGTCCCAGCCCGCGACGGTCTCGGTGATCAGCGAGGTGATCTCGGTGCGGTACGTCGTGACCACGTACACGGCCGCGTCCTCCACCCAGGTGTTCACCTTGCGCTGCAGCTCCGGGTCGGTGGCGAGGCGCCGGCCGAGGGAGAGCAGGGCCGCGCGCACCCGCAGGCGCAGCTCGCTGCGCTCGTCCTCGGCGGCGGAGACGATCATCGCGCGTACGGAGGACCAGGCGGAGGCGATCACGTCCTGGACCTCGCCGCGGCCGAGGATCTCGCTCTTGAGGCGTTCGACGCGGGCCCGGGTGTCGCTGTCGGACTGCAGGTCGGCGGCGAAGTCGGTGAGGAAGCGGTCGATGGCGCCGCGGGCCGGGTGCTCGGGCATGTCCCGCATCTCGGTGACGAAGCGGAGCAGCTCCTTGTAGACCCGCTCGCCCACCTTGCGGTCCACGAATCGCGGGGTCCAGCCCGGAGCGCCGCCCTCCACCGCGTCCATCACGGAGTCGGCGTGCACGACGAGCCAGTCGTGGGCGCGGACGCAGACCAGGTCGACGACGCGGTGGTGGCCGCCGTCCGCGACGACCTTGTCGAGGGTCTTGCCGAGCCCGGGGGCGACCTCGACGGCGTCGGCGCGGCGGGTGATGGCCTCGCCGACGACGGCCTGGACGTCGGAGTCGCGAAGGACGGTGAGGGCGCCGCGCAGCGCGGCGGACAGCTCGGCGGTGACCCGGTCGGCGTGCTCGGGCTCGGCGAGCCAGGCGCCGAGCCGGGAGCCGAGGCCGACGCCGCGCAGGCGGCGCCGTACGACGTCCTCGGAGAGGAAGTTCTCGCCGACGAACTCGCCGAGCGAGACGCCCAGCTGGTCCTTCTTGGTCGGGATGATCGCGGTGTGCGGGATGGGCAGGCCGAGCGGGCGCTTGAAGAGCGCGGTGACGGCGAACCAGTCGGCGAGCGCGCCGACCATGCCGGCCTCGGCGGCCGCCGCGACGTACCCGGCCCAGCCGGCCGCGCCGGAGCTCTGCGCCCACTTGGCGAGGACGTAGACAAGGGCGACGAGGAGCAGCAGGCCGGTCGCCGTGGCCTTCATCCGGCGCACGCCGCGGAACTTCTCCTCGTCGGCGGGGCTGTACGTGAAGCCGGCGCCCTGAGAAGCAGGAACCTCAGAGACGGACGTCTCGGAGTCAGGTGTGCCGGATGAGTGGCCGTTCACCGGGGAATGCTCCCTCATGTCGCGTTCACCCGATTCTTCCGCCTCTTCGACCTTCTTGCGTTCCATCCGCTCCACCGTCCGACCGCCCCCGTCCCATTGTCCCGACGTTGCCGCTACGTGACCTACTCCTGGAACGAACCGCGAGTTCCCGGCGTCTTGTTCGGGCGGAGGGGGTGCCGTGCGCGGCCCCTTCGCCCATGTCGCAAAATGGGATTGTCGAACTGGAGCCCCGGGCTCCCCTGCCCGAGGAGAAAAAGGCCGCGTGACCAGGCGTAACGGTTATGCCCTACTGGCCGCCCTGGCGGCCGTCGTGGTGCTGATCTCCGCGGCCATATACGTGGGTGTGTCCGGCGATGCCCGGGACGACGACCTGCGCGCGGGCCCACGTACCCCGCAGGGCTCCGCCGCCCCCGCCTCCTCCGGCACCTGGGTCGGCACCTGGTCCAGCTCGCCGGCGGCCGCCGAGCCGCGCACCGAGGACGGGTACGCGGGCCGCTCCATCCGCAACGTCGTGCACACCAGCGTCGGCGGCACCAGCGCCCGCATCACACTCTCCAACCTGTACGGGCGTACGCCGCTGTCCATCACGCACGCCTCCATAGCCCTGGCGGCCGCGCCCAACAATCCGAGCGCGGCCGCCGGCACCCTGCGCCGCCTCTCCTTCGGCGGCAACCACTCGGTGGTCGTCGAGCCGGGCGGCCAGGTCGTCAGCGACCCGGTCAGGCTGCGCGTACCGCACGACGCCGACCTGCTCGTGACGACCTTCTCGCCCACCCCTTCGGGCCCGGTGACGTACCACCCGCACGCCCGCCAGATCTCCTACGTGGCCGACGGCGACCGGGTCTCGGACCTGCGCGGCGACGCATACACCCAGCAGAGCCCGTACTGGCGCTACCTCGCCGCCGTCGACGTGCTCAGCCGTGAGGCCGAGGGCGCCGTCGTCGTCCTCGGCGACTCCCTGACCGACGGCGTGAGCGCCACGATGGGCGCCAACTCCCGCTGGACGGACGTCCTTTCGGACCGGCTCAGGGACGAGCAGGGCGCGCCCCGCTACAGCGTCCTCAACCAGGGCATCAGCGGCAACCGCATCCTCTCCGACGGCCTCGGCCGCCCCGCCGACAACCCGAGCGGCCTGTCCCGCTTCGAGCGCGACGCGCTGTCCCGTACGGGCGTCAAGGCCGTCGTCATCGCCCTCGGCGTGAACGACATCCTGCGCAACCCGCAGCAGACCTCCAGCGACAAAGTCCTCGACGGGCTGCGGGAGTTGACCCGGCAGGCGCACGCCCGCGGCCTCCGTGTGATCGGCGCGACGCTGATGCCGTTCGGCGGACACCGCGGCTACACACCGGAGTTGGACCAGGTCCGCCGCCAGGTCAACGACGAGATCCGGTCCGGCCGGGTCTTCGACGCGGTCGTCGACTTCGACCGCGCGCTGCGCGACCCGTACGCACCGGAGAAGCTGCGGGCGCCGTACGACTCGGGGGACCACCTCCACCCGAGCGACGAGGGCTTCAAGAAGATGGCTTACGCGTTCAACCTGGCCACGTTGCGGGGGTCGGTGCCGGCGGAGTTGTAAGCGTTCAAACGCCGGACGGGCTGATTCTGCCCCCGCTCACTCCAGCTCCCCCCGGCGCCGTTCCTCCTTGAGTTGCCGTTTCTGGGCCCGAGTGACCTTCCGCTTGACCCCCACCCCGCCCCAGAACGCGAACCCCGTGACGATCACGCGCGGTGCGCCCCGTTCCGGCAGGTCGTCGCCGAGGCGTTCCTCGAAGCCGCCCATCACGCCGATGCCGCGTACGACGACCTCGACGCCCGGCGGCACGATCACGTCCACGCCGCCCATGATCGCCACGCAGTTGACGACGACCTCCGGCGCCTCGAACCGCGCCTCGCGCAGGTCGACTTCGCCGCCGCCCCAGAACGCGAAGCAGTTGAAGCGGCGCGGGACCGTCCACACGCCCTTGCGGGAGAAGCCCGACATGATCGCGACCCCGCGGGACGAGGTGCCCGCACCGCCGATCCGCTCCGCCCACGCCCCCGTGCCCGTACTCGAAGCCCGCGCGGGTACCGCGGACGGCGCCGAGGCGTCCGGCAGATCGCGTGTCACGGGCGCCAACTCCCCGTACGTACGCGCCTTGTACGTGGCGTCCAGGCGCTCCTGGAACTCCTCCATGTCGAGCCGGCCCTCCGCCACGGCCTCCCGCAGCCGCTCGGCCACCCGCTCCCGGTCCGCGTCCGAAGCCCGCAGCTCCGGCGACTCGTCGGTCATACGAATCAGCCTAGGGCCGCGGACCGGTCCGCGTACATCTGGGCGATGACCGCTTCGATGTCGGGTTCGCGGACCGACAGGTCCACCACCGGGTACGAGGCGGCCAGCTCCGTGACGAGCGGCGCCGCCGACGCCGAGGCCGGGAACGCCAGCCACTGCCGGGGCCCCTCCACCCGCACCACCCGCGCCCCGGCCACGCTCACCTCGGGCAGCTCGCGCGCCAGGTCCACGACGAGGGTGCGCTCGCTCTCGCCGACCTCGTGCAGCCCGGCGAGGGCCCCGTCGTACATGAGCCGGCCGTGGTCGATGACCATGACGCGCCTGCAGAGCTGCTCGATGTCCTGCAGGTCGTGCGTGGTGAGCAGCACCGTCGTGCCCGACTCGGCGTTCAGGTCGCGCAGGAAGCCGCGCACCTTCGCCTTGGAGACGACGTCGAGCCCGATGGTCGGCTCGTCCAGGTACAGCACCTCCGGGTCGTGCAGGAGCGCCGCCGCGATGTCCCCGCGCATCCGCTGCCCGAGCGACAGCTGCCGTACGGGAACGTCCAACAGGCCGCCCAGATCGAGGAGTTCGACGCAGCGGTCCAGGTTCGCGCGGAACCGGGCGTCGGGGATGCGGTACATGCGGTGCATCAGGCGGTACGAGTCGATCAGCGGCAGGTCCCACCACAGGGTGGTGCGCTGCCCGAAGACCACCCCGATACGGCGGGCCAGGCGGGTGCGCTCACGGGCCGGCTCGATGCCCGCGACGCGGAGCCGGCCGCCGCTGGGCGTGAGGATGCCGGTGAGCATCTTGATGGTGGTGGACTTGCCCGCGCCGTTCGGCCCGATGTAGCCGACCATCTCGCCGCGCGCCACGCTGAACGAGATCCCGTCCACGGCCCGCACCTCCCGCCGCTCCCGCCGCAGGAACCCGGTCTTCTTCCGTACGTCGAAGACCTTCTCCACGCCGTCCACCAGAATGAAGTCATCGTCGAGTCCCGCCATTTCAGCTCCCCAAGCTCCCTCAGCTGCCGGTACTGCGGTACGAACGAAGGCCCGCCCGCCACGCGAGGCCCGCGAGCGCACAGCACGCGGCGGCCACGAACGGCGGCAGGAACGCCAGCCAGGAGGGCAGCCCGATCGGATTCTCCCGGTCCAGGACGTAGAGCGCGGGCAGCCAGTTCACGAAGGCGAGCGGCAGCACGAAGGTCACCCCGCGCACCAGCTCCTTCGCGAACACGGTCGGCGGGTACTGCAGCAGCGTATTGCCGCCGTACGTAAAGGAGTTGGACACCTCGGACGCGTCCTGCGCGAAGAACTGAAAGGCCCCGCCCGCGACCAGGATCGACCCGAAGACCGCCGCCCCGCACAGCAGCATCATCGGCACGAGCAGCACCTTCACGGGGTCCCAGTCGACCTCCATGACCGTGAGCCCGTAGCCGAGTACCAGGAGCCCCTGCGTGATCCGCCCCAGGCGGCGCAGCGCGAAGCGGTCCGCGGCGACCTGCGCGAGGACCGGCGCGGGCCGCACCAGAAGCGTGTCGAGCGTGCCGTCCCGGACCCGCGAGCCCAGCCGCTGCACCGGCCCGAAGAACAGCTCGGCGAGGCCGAAGGCGGTGCCCGTGGTGCCGTACAGGAAGGCGATCTCGCCGAGCGTGAACCCGCCGAGCGCGTCGACGTGCGAGAACATCAGCAGGATCGCCACGAAGTCGAAGGCCGTGACGGCGAAGTTGGCGCACAGGGTCAGCGCGAACGACGTGCGGTACGCCATCGTCGACCGCACCCAGGCCCCGACGATCAGCCGGTACGCGGCCACGCCCTGCCTCAACCTCCCCTGTTCGTCGACGAGTTCAGCCACCTTGCACCACCACCCTGCGCGTCGCGGCGAGCTGCAGCAGCCGCCCGAGCCCGAGCAGTACGACGGCCCACGCGGCCTGAAAGGCGTACGCGCCGAGCAGCCCGAACCCGGTGTGCTTGCCGAGGAGCACGTCCGCGGGCACCTGCAGCAGCGCCGACCACGGCAGAGCGCGGGCGACCTCGCCGAGAGCACCCGGGAACACGTTGAGCGGCAGCAGCATCCCGGAGAAGAACATCCCCGCGAGGGAGGCGATCTGCGTCACCCCCGCCCCGTCGAGCAGCCAGAACGCCGAGAGCGCCACCAGGTAGCGGATCGCGAAACTCACCACGAACGCGAGCAGCACACTGCACAGAAAGGCCAGCCACACCCCGGGCGCGGTGGGCAGGGCCAACTCGAAGAGCAGCGCACCGCACACCATCGGCACCACGCCCCGCCCGATCAGGTGGAACACGGCCCGCCCCAAGTCCCCTGCCAGCCACCACAGTTGGAGATCCGCCGGACGGTACAGGTCCACGGCGATGTCCCCGCTGCGGATGCGCTCGACCAGCTCGTCCTCGAACCCGCCCCCGAGCAGCGAACAGGCCGCCAGCATCGCCTGCCCGAGCCAGACGTACGTCACGGCCTGCGCCTGGTCGTACCCGCCGAGGGCCGGCCGCTCGTCCCACAGCGCCAGATAGGTGTAGGCGACGATCAGGCCGAACACGGTGTTGGTGAACACCCCGGCCGCCGTCGCCGCCCGATAGGTCGCGTAGCGCCGGAACCCGCCCGCCGCGACCGCCGCGTACAACCGCACCGAACCCCCTCCCCCACCGCCACCGGCCAAAGCGCACGACCTTAGCCGCCGCACGCCCCGCCGCGCCACGCGTTTTCACCCGCGAGGCGGATACCCGCGGCGCCCCGGACACGCGCCCCGGCCGAGCCCACCCGATCAGGGTGGAACAGTGTCCAATAGGTCGTACGGGGGATGTACCTAGGCGAAACGGGAGTTCCGGCAGAGATGAGCGACGAGTCCGACGAGCCCCAGCCTCAGCCCCAGCAGCCGGCTGAGGGCAGCAGGCGGCAACTCAAGAAGCTCACACGGAAGCAGCGCAAGGCCGCCCGCAAGGCGAAGCGGAAGGCCTCCGGCTGGCGGCGGATCTTCCCCACCTGGCGCATGCTCCTCGGCGCCTTCCTGCTGCTCTGCCTGCTCTTCGGCGGCGGCCTCGTCGCGGGCTACCTCCTCGTCGAGATCCCGCCCGCCAACGCCGCCGCCACCAAGCAGAGCAACGTCTATCTCTACGCCGACGGCTCCCCGTTGGCCCGCGACGGCGAGGTCAACCGCGAGAACGTCCCGCTCAGCCAGATCCCCGTACACGTCCGGCGCGCCGTGCTCGCCGCCGAGGACCGCGACTTCTACTCCGAGTCCGCCGTCGACCCGCAGGCCATGATCCGCGCCGCCTGGAACACCGTCACCGGCAAGGGCAAGCAGTCCGGCTCCACCATCACCCAGCAGTTCGTCAAGAACTACTACCTCGGCCAGGAGCAGACCGTCACCCGCAAGGCGAAGGAATTCTTCATCGCCATCAAACTCGACCGCCAGGTCAGCAAGAACGACATCCTGCTCGGCTACCTCAACACCAGCTACTTCGGCCGCAACGCCTACGGCATCCAGGCCGCCGCCCACGCCTACTACGGAAAGCACGCCGAGCAACTCTCCGTCGCCGAGGGCGCGTACCTCGCCACGCTCCTCAACTCCCCCAACGCGTACGACGTCTCCGCCCACCCCGAGAACAAGTCCCGCGCCGTCGCCCGCTGGAACTACGTCCTCGACGGCATGGTCAAGGAGGACTGGCTCACCCGACGCGCCCGCGACAGCGCGAAGTTCCCCGCCCCCCGCACCGCCAAGGCCCCCTCCGGCATGTCCGGGCAGCGCGGCTACCTCGTCAAGGCCGTCGAGGACTACCTCACCGAACACGACGTCATCGACCCGGACACCCTCGCCAAGGGCGGCTACCGCATCACCACCACCCTGCAGAAACCCCGCCAGGACGCCTTCGTCAGGGCCGTCGAGGACCAACTCCTGTCCCAGGTCGACCCGGGGGCCCGCAAGGTCGACGCCCACGTCCGCGCGGGCGGCGCCGCCATCGACCCCGCCACCGGCAAGGTCGTCGCCATGTACGGCGGCATCGACTACACCCAGCAGTACGTCAACAACGCCACCCGCCGCGACTACCAGGTCGGCTCCACCTTCAAGCCGTTCGTCTTCACCTCGGCCGTGAGATACGGCGCCACCACCCAGGACGGCCTGCCCATCGACCCGAACACCCTCTACGACGGCACCAACGCACGCTCCGTGGAAGGCTGGTCGGGCGGTCACTACGCCCCGGAGAACGAGGACCGGCGCTCCTACGGCGAGCTCACCGTCCGGGACGCCACCGACCTCTCCGTGAACGCGGTCTACGCGCAGATGGCCGTCGACGTCGGCTCCGACAAGGTCCGGCAGACCGCGATCGACCTGGGCATCCCGGCCACCACCCCCGACCTGACCGCGTCCCCGTCCATCGCCCTCGGCCCGGCCACCGCCAGCGTCCTCGACATGGCCCAGGCGTACGCGACCCTCGCCAACCACGGCGAGCACGGCTCGTACACGCTCGTCGAGGAGATCACCAAGGACGGCGCACCCATCGCGCTCCCGCCGCAGCACCGGCGGCAGGCCGTCCCCCGCGAGGCCGCCGACACCACCACGTCGATCCTGCAGAGCGTCGTCGAGAACGGCACCGGCACCGCCGCCCAGGCCGCAGGCCGCCCCGCCGCCGGCAAGACCGGCACCGCCGAGGAGGACAAGGCCGCCTGGTTCGCCGGCTACACCCCCGAACTCGCCACCGTCGTGGCCGTGTTGGGCCAGGACCCGAACCCGCCCTACGGTCAGACCCCGCTGTACGGCGCGCTCGGTCAGCCCCGCATCAACGGCGGCGCGTACCCGGCGCGCATCTGGGCGCAGTTCACCCGCGAGACGCTCGCGGACCAACCGGTCCAGGAGTTCGACCTCATCCTGGAACCCGGCGCGGAGGAACCTCCGCCCCCACCCCCGGAGACGGAGCCCGAACCGGAGTCCCCGGCGGAGTCCGTACCACCGTCCGTGCCCGAGCCCGAGCCGACGGCCGGGGGCAGCGAGGAGCCGGGTGCGACGCCGGGCCGGACAGCGGTCCCGACGGAAGCCCCGGTCGAGAGCCCGGCGGAAACCCCGGCGGAGGGGGACGCCCAAGGCCTGACGGCAGGCGACGACGGCCGCCCCCGAAGGGCCGTACCGACGAAACCGGCGAGGTAGAAGAACAGGAGGAGGGGGCCGGGCGGGTTACAGGTACAGCCCCGTCGAGTCCTCGGACCCCTCGAAGCGGTCCGCCGCCACGGCATGCAGGTCCCGCTCACGCATCAGCACGTACGCCACACCCCGCACCTCCACCTCGGCCCGGTCCTCCGGGTCGTAGAGGACGCGGTCGCCGGGCTCCACCGTGCGGACGTTCTGCCCGACCGCGACGACCTCGGCCCAGGCGAGCCGCCGGCCCACGGCCGCGGTCGCGGGGATGACGATGCCGCCCGTGGAGCGCCGCTCGCCCTCCGCGATGTCGGTCCGTACGAGGACGCGGTCGTGCAGCATCCGAATGGGCAGCTTGTCGTGGTGTTCCCGGCTCTTGGCGCTCACGTCCCAGAACCTACCTGCCGACGACCGCCCCGTACGCCGCCGGGTCAGCCTTTGCGGCGTCGCGCCAGAGCGATGAGCCCGACCACGCCGACCACCGCGAGCGCCGCCGGAACGATCCTCTCCATCCGCGGCGCGCCCTCGGCGTCCACGAACTGGGCCTTCACATCGCTCACCGCACGGTTGGCGGAGACGTACGCCCGTCCGAGGGTCTGATCCATCGTGCTCGCGACGCGGGCCTTGGCGTCCCCGACGATCGTCTTCGGGTGCACCCGCACCCCGATCTCGTCGAGCGTCTCGGCCAGCTGGGCGCGCCGCCGCTTGATGTCCGCCTCGATCTCAGCGGGGGTCCTGGCCTGAGCATCCGACACCGCGCGGCCTCCGTGTCATCGTGATCGGTTTCGTGATCAGTTTCGCGATCGGTTCTGTGATCGGTTTCGTCCTGGTGGACAGTCTGTCAGCTCCACGCCGAACGCACCGCACAGCACCCCCCATTACGCTCTCCCCGTACGCCCGGAAGGCCCGCACGCCCCCGGACGCACCGACACCGGCACCACCCCGCACCTCATGAGGAGACCGAAGATGAGCGAGCGCCTGCAGCCCGGCGACACCGCCCCCGCCTTCACCCTGCCCGACGCGGACGGCAACGAGATCTCGCTCGCGGACCACAAGGGCCGCAAGGTCATCGTCTACTTCTACCCGGCCGCCCTGACCCCGGGCTGCACCAAGCAGGCCTGCGACTTCACCGACAACCTCGACGTCCTCGCGGCCGCCGGCTACGACGTCATCGGCGTCTCCCCCGACAAGCCGGAGAAGCTCGCCAAGTTCCGCGAGAAGGAGAACCTCAAGGTCACGCTGGTCGGCGACCCGGACAAGAAGGTTCTCGAGGCCTACGGCGCCTTCGGCGAGAAGAAGCTGTACGGCAAGGTCGTCACCGGAGTCATCCGCTCCACGGTCGTCGTGGACGAGGAGGGCAAGGTCGAGCACGCCTTCTACAACGTGAAGGCCACCGGCCACGTCGCGAAGATCATCCGCGACCTGGGCATCTGACCCCCGCCGAGCCGAGCGAACGGCCCGCACCGGACACCCGGTGCGGGCCGTTCCGGTTTTCCTCAACTGCCGTGCCGCCACGGGCTACTGGCGCAGGGGCGGGAGGTCCGGGCGCACCCCGGTAGCATGGGCGGCGGCTCGCGGCGGTGGCGCAACGGCTGACGCAGCAGACTTAGGATCTGTGGCCCTTGATCGGGCTTGAGGGTTCGAATCCCTTCCGCCGCACCTGGAACGGCCTGCGAATCGACGCATCGGTTCGCAGGCCGTTTGCATGGCCTCAGCCGTCCTCAGCCGTCCTCAGCCCAACAGCTCCCGGACCACCGGCACCAGCGCCCGGAACGCCTTCCCGCGATGGCTGATCGCGTTCTTCTCCTCCGGGCTCAGCTCCGCGCACGTACGGCTCTCGCCGTCCGGCTGCAGGATCGGGTCGTAGCCGAAGCCGCCCGAGCCGGCCGGCTCGTACCGGAGCGTGCCGCGCAGTTGGCCCTCGACGACGCGTTCCGTGCCGTCGGGCAGGGCCAGGGCCGCCGCGCAGGCGAAGTGGGCGGCGCGGTGGGCGACGTCGATGTCGGCGAGCTGGGCGAGGAGGAGTTCGAGGTTGGCGGTGTCGTCGCCGTGGCGGCCGGCCCAGCGGGCGGAGAAGATGCCGGGGGCGCCGCCGAGCACGTCGACACAGAGGCCGGAGTCGTCGGCGACGGCGGGGAGGCCGGTCGCGCGGGCGAGGGCGTGCGCCTTGAGGAGGGCGTTCTCGGCGAAGGTGACGCCGGTTTCCTTGACGTCGGGGATGTCGGGGTAGGCGTCGGCGCCGACGAGGTCGTGCGGGAGTCCGGCCTCGGCGAGGATGGCCTTGAGCTCGGTGATCTTTCCGGCGTTGCGGGTGGCGAGGATCAGGCGTGTCATGCCGTCGATTATCGGCGCACGGGCGGGACGCACGAGGAGCGGGCGGTGGCGTACGAAGGGCGGGCGGTGGCGGGCCCGCCAGATGCCCGTCACCGCCCGCCCGTACGCGAGGCCCTGCGGAAGCCTTACGGCTTACAGGCCTTGGTGAGCTCGCCGGTGGCGTCGGTGACGCCGGAGACGTCGGGCGTCGGGTCGCCGTTCTCGATGGACTTGCGGACCTCGTCGACGGACTTGCTGAGGTCGTCGACGGCCTTGCCGACGTCGGCGTTGTCGGTCTTGTCGCCGATCTCGCCGAGGTTCTTGTCGATCTGGTCGAGGGCCTTCTCGGCCTCGAGGGGGTTGTCGGCGGCGCTCTCCACGGCCTGCTGGAGGTCGGCGGCGCTCTTCGCGATGGCGTCGGCGGTCCGTACGCAGTCGAGTGCCGTGTCCACGGCGCTGCAGCCGATGGCGAGCGGCGCCACCAGGGCCACTGCTGCAGTGGCGAGGGCTATGCGTGCGGTGCTTCGTCGGCGCGGAGCCATGAACGGTTCCTCCCTGGCTGTGCTCGGGCGGGCGGCCGGTTGCCGTCCGCCCGAGCTGGTGTCGTATCCGTAAGAACGCGTGCTGGGGCTCAGTTGGTTGCTGTGCCGGGTGTGATGGTCGCCTCCAGGGCCTTGCGCTGGAGTGCGGTGAGCTCGTCGCAGCCGGCGACGGCGAGGTCGAGCAGGGCGTTCAGCTCGTCGCGGGCGAAGGGCTCGGCCTCGGCGGTGCCCTGGACCTCCACGAAGCGGCCGTCGCCGGTGCAGACGACGTTCATGTCGGTGTCGGCCTTCACGTCCTCCTCGTAGGCGAGGTCGAGGAGGGGTACGCCGTCGACGATGCCGACGCTGACGGCGGCGACGGTGCCGGTGAGCGGAGTGGCCTTGGGCTTGATGAGCTTCTTGCCCTGGGCCCAGGTGACGGCGTCGGCGAGGGCTACGTAGGCGCCGGTGATGGCGGCGGTGCGGGTGCCGCCGTCGGCCTGGAGGACGTCGCAGTCGAGGACGATGGTGTTCTCGCCGAGGGCCTTGTAGTCGATGACGGCGCGGAGGCTGCGGCCGATCAGGCGGCTGATCTCGTGGGTGCGGCCACCGATCTTGCCGCGTACGGATTCGCGGTCGCCGCGGGTGTTGGTGGCGCGGGGAAGCATGGAGTACTCGGCGGTGACCCAGCCTTCGCCGGTGCCCTTGCGCCAGCGGGGCACGCCTTCGGTGACGGAGGCGGTGCAGAAGACCTTGGTGTCGCCGAAGGAGACGAGGACGGAGCCTTCGGCGTGCTTGCTCCAGCCGCGTTCGATGGTGACAGGGCGGAGCTGTTGCGGCGTGCGGCCGTCGAAGCGAGACATGGGGGCGAGCCTATCGCCCGGCGGGTGGGCCCTTT
Source organism: Streptomyces cavernicola (assembly GCF_029968035.1). Lineage (GTDB taxonomy): Bacteria > Actinomycetota > Actinomycetes > Streptomycetales > Streptomycetaceae > Streptomyces > Streptomyces cavernicola. The sequence continues at coordinate 20,554 of NZ_JASCIQ010000039.1, forward strand.
GCCGGGCGGCGGGCCTCGGCCGCTCGGAGGGGGTCGGCCGCTCGGAGGGCCTTAGCTGGGGGGGTGGACGGCCGAAGGCCCCGCTCCTGCCTGGCCGGTGGCGGGTGCGGGGCCTTCGGTGGTGGTGAGCCGGGGGTCAGCTCACATCATGTCTTCGATGTCGGCGGCGACGGGGTCGGCGTCGGTGCCGATGACGACCTGGATGGCGGTGCCCATCTTGACGACGCCGTGGGCGCCGGCGGCCTTGAGGGCGGCTTCGTCGACCTTGTCGGGGTCGACGACCTCGGTGCGGAGACGGGTGATGCAGCCCTCGACTTCTTCGATGTTGTCGATGCCGCCCAGCCCGGCGACGATCTTCTCAGCCTTAGTGGCCATGTCCTTCTCCCTGCTGTCACGGGCTTGTTCGGCCCACCATGGTCCGGTGTGCACCGTAACCCACGTTTGGCGCACGTTCGCGAGCGATGGCCCATTAGGTGCCGAATGATGACGGTCATCGGCGTCCGCCGGGTCTCCGGCCGGCGCTTCGCGCCTCGCACTGGTCTACACCAGTTTCGGGCGACCGCCAAACGTGGCCGGTTCAGGGAGGGATCGCATGAGCTCCGAAAGCCCCGCGGCGAGATCCAAGCCGAGCAAGAGCTGGAAGCAGATCGTCCTCGGCGGCCTGCAGAAGCTGGGGCGCAGCCTGCAACTCCCGGTCGCGGCACTGCCGGCGGCGGGCGTGCTGCTCCGGCTCGGCCAGGACGACGTGTTCGGCAAGGACGGCCTCGGCTGGAACAAGCTGGCGGCGATCTTCGCGGGCGCGGGCGGCGGCATCCTCGACAACATGGCGCTGCTGTTCTGCGTGGGCGTCGCGATCGGCTTCGCGAAGAAGTCGGACGGGTCGACGGCGTTCGCGGCGGTGGTCGCGTACATGGTCTTCAACAACGTGCTGGTCAAGGCGTTCGAGGACGACGTGACCGGGCAGGCGGTCAACCCCGGGGTGCTCGGCGGCGTCGTGGTCGGTCTGATCACGGCGAAGGTGTGGGAGAAGTACCACCGGACGCGGCTGCCCGACTGGTTGGGGTTCTTCAGCGGCCGGCGGTTCATCCCGGTCCTGATGTCGTTCGTCAGCGTGCTGCTCGCGGTGATCTTCGGGTACGGGTGGCAGCCGATCGGCGACGCGTTCAACGCGTTCGCGGAGACGCTGTCGAGCTGGGGCGCGTGGGGTTCAGGCATCTTCGGCGTGATCAACCGGGCGTTGATCCCGTTCGGGATGCACATGCTGTTGAACACGTTCGCCTGGTACCAGTTCGGCAGTTATACGAAGCCGAACGGCGAGGAGGTGCACGGTGACGTGTTCCGGTTCCTCGCGGGCGACCCGGACGCGGGCATGTTCACCACGGGCTTCTACCCGATCATGATGTTCGCGCTGCCCGCGGCCTGTCTGGCGATGGCGCACTGTGCGCGGCCCGAGCGGCGGAAGGCGACGCTCGGCATGATGATGTCGCTGGCCCTGACGTCCTTCGTGACGGGTGTGACGGAGCCGATCGAGTTCTCGTTCGTGTATCTCGCGCCCGCGCTGTACGCGATCCACGCGGTGCTGACGGGTGTGTCGATGGCGGTGACGTGGGCGCTGGGGATCCGCGAGGGGTTCACGTTCTCGGCGGGCCTGTTCGACTACGTACTGAACTGGAACCTCGCGACCAAACCGGCGCTACTCATTCCGGTCGGGCTCTGTTTCGCCGTCGTCTATTACGTGCTGTTCCGGGTCGTGATCACGAAGTTCGACCTGAAGACGCCGGGACGGGAGTCGGACGAGGAGATCGCGGAGATGGAGCGGGAGAACTACAAGTAGGCAGACAGGCGGACAGGCGGACAGGCGGACAGGCGGCGGACGAAGGGCCCGGATCGCGAGCGGCGATTCGGGCCCTTCGTCATGTATGCCCGTTCGTTATGGCCACGGGGCCCGGAACGGGTTCCTTATCTCGCGCTCACCGTGTTACAACAGGTCTACACCTCTAATTGGTGTAGACCACGCGGCCCGTGGCCGCGTCCCCTGAGCGACGCCGCCGTCCCCACATGTCCCCTGGCGGCGCCCTGCCCACTGGAGGAAGTTGTGAGCACGGCTGCCGCACCTGCGGCCGACAAGAAGAAGGGCGCGGGCCTGATGTCCGTGCTCCAGCGCATCGGCCGCAGCCTGATGCTCCCGGTCGCCGTCCTGCCGGCCGGTGCACTCCTGGTCCGCCTGGGCGCGGACGACATGCTCGGCAAGGAGTCCCTGCCGGACTTCATCAACAAGATCGCCGGTTACATGGCCGCGGGCGGCGGCGCGCTGCTCGACAACATGCCGCTGTTGTTCGCGGTGGGCATCGCGATCGGCTTCGCGAAGAAGTCCGACGGCTCCACGGCGCTCGCCGCGGTCACCGGCTACCTGGTCTTCCAGAAGGTGCTCGCCACGTTCACCGACCCGAACCTGCCGAAGGTGGAGCAGGTCGTCGACGGCAAGGTCGCCCTCGTCGAGGCTCCGGTGGACGCGAAGGTCCTCGGCGGTGTCGTGATGGGCATCGTGGTGGCGCTGCTGTACCAGAAGTTCTACCGGACCAAGCTGCCGGACTGGGCGGGCTTCTTCGGCGGCCGCCGTCTCGTCCCGATCCTGTCGGCCTTCGCGGGCCTGGTCATCGGCATCGTCTTCGGTTTCATCTGGCCGGTGCTCGGCACGGGTCTGCACAACTTCGGTGAGTGGCTGGTCGGTTCGGGCGCGGTCGGCGCGGGCATCTTCGGTGTCGCCAACCGTGCGCTGATCCCGGTCGGCATGCACCACCTGCTCAACTCCTTCCCGTGGTTCCAGGCGGGTTCGTACGAGGGCGCCGACGGCACCGTCAACGGCGACATCGCGCGCTTCCTCGCCGGTGACCCGAGCGCCGGTCAGTTCATGACGGGCTTCTTCCCGATCATGATGTTCGCCCTTCCGGCGGCCTGCCTCGCGATCACGCACTGCGCCCGTCCGGAGCGGCGCAAGGTCGTCGGCGGCATGATGTTCTCGCTCGCGCTCACCGCGTTCGTCACGGGTGTCACCGAGCCCATCGAGTTCACGTTCATGTTCATCGCGCCGGTCCTGTACGCGATCCACGCGGTGCTCACCGGTGTGTCGATGGCGCTGACCTGGGCGCTCGGCATGAAGGACGGCTTCGGCTTCTCGGCCGGCGCGGTGGACTACGTCCTCAACCTCGGCATCGCGTCCAACCCGTGGGGTCTCGCCCTGGTGGGCCTCTGCTTCGCGGTCGTCTACTACTTCGTCTTCCGGTTCGCGATCACGAAGTTCAACCTGCCGACGCCGGGGCGGGAGTCCGACGAGGAGTTGGCGGAGCTGCAGAAGGCGGAGGGCAAGTAGCGCCTCGCGTCCCGCCGTTCACGTACTGAGGGCCCGCCCCGTTGTCCACAACGGGGCGGGCCCGCTGGCGTTCTTCTCCCCCACCCCGCCCCTTCCCGAAAGACTGCCGTCGGCTACGGGGGCTCCGCCCCCGGACCCCCGCTCCTCAAACGCCGGAGGGGCTGAATTTTGCGGGCTAGCGCTGGATTCGGCCCCGGCAGGGGCTTGTCTTTTAGGGGCGCGGGGAACTGCGCGAGCAACCACGACGGCGCAGCAGCCGAAAGGCAGCCGGGGTCGGGGGCACAGCCCCGGGAAGCGGGGACCAGCTCGACGGCGCGGAAACGGGCGCCGAGGCTACAGCTCGTACACCGCCCCCGCGCGGGCCAGCTCGACCGGCCCCCCGTACACCGCACTCGCGTCCGTGACGTTGATCTGCGGATCGGTCCACGGCGGGACATGGGTGAGGACGACGCGGCCGACGCCCGCGCGGCGGGCGGTCTCGCCTGCCTCGCGGCCGTTGAGGTGCAGGTCCGGGATGTCCTCCTTGCCTGCCGTGAAGGAGGCCTCGCAGAGGAACAGGTCGGCGCCTTGGGCGAGTTCGTCCAGCGGCTCGCAGACACCCGTGTCACCGGAGTACGTGAGCGTCTTCCCGCCGTGCTCGATGCGGATCGCGTACGCCTCCACAGGGTGCGCGACCCGCTCGGTGCGCACGGAGAACGGACCGATCTCGAAGGCCGCCGACTTCAGGGTGTGGAAGTCGAACACCTCGCTCATCGCCGACGGGGACGGAGTGTCCGCGTACGCCGTGGTCAGGCGCTGTTCCGTGCCCTCGGGGCCGTACACCGGGATCGCGTCGCAGCGGCCGCCCTCGTGCCGGTAGTACCGGGCGACGAAGTAGCCGCACATGTCGATGCAGTGGTCGGCGTGCAGATGGCTGAGGAAGATCGCGTCGAGGTCGTAGAGACCGCAGTGGCGCTGCAGCTCGCCCAGGGCGCCATTGCCCATGTCGAGGAGCAGCCGGAAGCCGTCGGCCTCGACGAGGTAGCTCGAGCAGGCCGAGTCCGCGGACGGAAACGAGCCCGAGCAGCCGACGACGGTGAGCTTCATGGAGCGGGAACCTCCGTGCTGGCAGGAAGGACGGGGGTTGTGCGGTCCGTCGAGCGTAAGGCGCAAAAGCCCGCGTCACTCCTCGGTGCCGGGCTGTTGTGGGGGAACTCACCACCGTTGTCACCAGATCGGGCGGCGTGGGCCCAGTTGCCGGGTGGGGACGGCGTCGCGGGGGGCGCGGGGCGCCGGTACGGTCGGGGCATGGACACGTCGTGGTGGATCGCGCTCGCCGCTGTCGTGGCCGTTGCCCTGGTCGCCGCGGTCGCGGACGGCCTCGGGCGTGCCCGTACCCGGCCGGGTGGGCGGACCAGGCCGCCGGCCGGACCGCGTGTGCTGCCGAAGCTGCGGCCGCAGGCGCGGGAGATCTGGTGGGCGATGGTGCCGTACGAGGACGGGCCCGGCGGCAAAGACCGGCCCTGCCTGGTGCTTTCGGTGCACGGGAAGCGGGCCCTCGTCGCGAAGATCACCAGCAAGTACCACGACGAGCGGGCCGGGGTGATCCCGCTGCCGCCCGGTTCGGTCGGCGACGCGCACGGGCGGCCGAGCTTCCTGGAGACGGACGAGTTGCGGGAAGTGCCGCTGTGGGAGTTCAGGCGCCGGGTCGGGATCGTCGACCCGGCGCTCTGGGATCAGGTCAAGTACCTGGTGGACTGAGGGCCGGACGGGCTCGGGAGCGACCGAACCCGCCCGGCTCCGGCGGTCAGGCCCAGAGCTGACCGTGCAGGGCCTCGACCGCGGCGTCCGTGGACGGGGCGGTGTAGATGCCCGTCGACAGGTACTTCCAGCCGCCGTCGGCGACGACGAACGCCACGTCCGCCGACTCCCCCGCGGCCTGCGCCTTGCGGGCCACTCCGATGGCCGCGTGCAGGGCCGCGCCCGTCGAGACACCCGCGAAGATGCCCTCCTGCTGCAGGAGTTCACGGGTACGGGTCACCGCGTCCTGCGAGCCGACGGAGAACCGGGTGGTGAGCACCGCCTCGTCGTACAGCTCGGGGACGAAGCCCTCGTCGAGGTTGCGCAGGCCGTAGACCAGGTCGTCGTAGCGCGGCTCGGCGGCGACGATCTTGACGTCCGGCTTGTGCTCGCGGAGGTAGCGGCCGACGCCCATGAGGGTGCCGGTGGTGCCGAGGCCGGCCACGAAGTGCGTGATGGACGGCAGGTCGGAGAGGATCTCGGGGCCCGTCGTGGCGTAGTGGGCGCCCGCGTTGTCCGGGTTGCCGTACTGGTAGAGCATCACCCAGTCCGGGTGCTCCGCGGAGAGCTCCTTGGCGACGCGGACGGCGGTGTTGGAGCCGCCCGCGGCGGGGCTGGAGATGATCTCCGCGCCCCACATGGCGAGCAGTTCGCGGCGCTCGGACGAGGTGTTCTCGGGCATGACGCAGACGATGCGGTAGCCCTTGAGCTTGGCGGCCATCGCGAGCGAGATGCCGGTGTTGCCGCTGGTCGGCTCCAGGATCGTGCAGCCGGGCGTCAACCGGCCGTCCTTCTCGGCCTGTTCGATCATGTGGAGCGCGGGGCGGTCCTTGATCGAGCCGGTCGGGTTACGGTCCTCCAGCTTCGCCCAGATGCGGACGTCGTCGGAGGGCGAGAGCCTCGGCAGCCGTACGAGCGGGGTGTTGCCGACCGCGGCCAGCGGCGAGTCGTACCGCATATCAGGCCATACCGCCGGCTACGGCCGGGAGGATCGTGATGCTGTCGCCGTCGGTGAGCTTGGTGGTGATGCCGTCCAGGAAGCGGACGTCCTCGTCGTTCAGGTACACGTTGACGAAGCGGCGCAGCTGGCCCTCCTCCACCAGGCGGGCCTGGATACCCGCGTGGCGGGACTCCAGGTCGGTGAAGAGCGCGGCGAGGGTGTCGCCGGAGCCCTCGACGGCCTTCGCGCCGTCGGTGTACGTGCGGAGGATGGTGGGGATGCGGACCTCGATGGCCATGGCTGGGGCTCCTGTCGAAGGAAGTCAGGTCGGTGGGCGCGCGGCAGTACGCGCAAGTGCGTGGTGGTGCGCTGGGAGAGCGCCGCGGCCCGCGGCCGTGCGGCGGCAGGGTTCAGCGGGGACAGATGGCGCTGTTGAGCCTGCACAGGTCGACGTGAAGGCGCGCCACGAGCAGCATGCCCGGCGTCTTGTCGTTCACGTCGTGGGAAACCATGCGGTCATCGTATCGATTCCCGGTCCGGGCCCTGGAATGTGATCTCGGATACTGGACGATTTTTGTTCACCACTCGGACATGGGGCGGGTCGCGGCGGCCTCGGCGGACCAGTGCGTACCCCTTCGCACCCCTGTGACCACGACAGAAGCAGCCCGAGCGGGCTCAGTAGGCCTCGACGACCTTGACCTCTTCCTCGGTGACCTCGCCGTCCACGATCCGGTACGAGCGGAACTGGAAGTCGCCGAGACCGTCGGCGTCGGCCGTCGAGACCAGGACGTAGTGGGCGCCGGGCTCGTTCGCGTACGAGATGTCGGTGCGGGAGGGGTAGGCCTCGGTGGCGGTGTGCGAGTGGTAGATGACGACGGGCTCCTCGTCCCGGTCGTCCATCTCGCGGTAGAGCTTCAGCAGGTCGCCCGAGTCGAACTCGTAGAACGTGGGCGAGCGGGCCGCGTTCAGCATGGGGATGAAGCGCTCGGGCCGGCCCTCGCCGACCGGGCCGGCGACGACGCCGCACGCCTCGTCGGGGTGGTCCTCTCGCGCGTGGGCGACGATCTGGTCGTGCAGGGCCTGGGTGATGGTCAGCATGCGCATGAGGATAGGCAGATGGGCCGCGGATCCGAGATCCGCGGCCCATCTGGTGAGACGACTGCTGAGACGACTGCTGAGACGGGGACCGGGTTGCGGTCGGGCCGTCCGGCCGGTCAGGCCTTGGCGTCCTCCGGGGCGTTCCCTGCGGCCGACTTGCGGCGCTGGATGGCGAGGTAGCCGATGCCGAGGATCAGACCCCAGACCGGGGCTGCGTAGAGCGAGATCCGGGAGTCCGGGTCCAGGGCCATGAGCACGATGACCAGGCCGATGAAGGCCAGGGCGAAGGTGCTCGTGTACGGGGCGCCGGGGGCCTTGAAGCTGGACTGCGGGAGTTCGCCGCGGTCGGCCTTGCGGCGGTAGCGGAGCTGGCTGATCAGGATCATGATCCAGGCCCACATGCCGGAGATGGTGGCGAAGGAGACGACGAGCTCGAAGGCCTTGCCCGGGTCCATGTAGTTGAGCACGACGCCGAAGAGCATCAGGCCGGCCGAGACGCTGGTGCCGATGAGCGGCAGGCCCTTCTTGGACAGCTTGGTGAAGATCTTCGGGCCCTGGCCGTTGAGCGCCAGGTCGCGCAGCATGCGGCCGGTGGAGTACATGCCGGAGTTGCAGGAGGAGAGCGCGGCGGTGAGGACCACGAAGTTCACGATCGCGGCGCCGACGCCGAGGCCCATCTTCTCGAAGGCGGCGACGAACGGGCTGACGCCGGGCTGGAAGTGGGTCCAGGGCACGACCGAGAGGATCATGATCAGCGCGCCGATGTAGAAGACGGCGATGCGCCACGGCACGGTGTTGATGGCCTTGGGCAGCACGGTCTTCGGGTCCTTGGACTCGCCCGCGGTGACGCCGACCAGCTCGACGGCGAGGAAGGCGAACATGACCATCTGCAGGGTCATGAGGGTGGAGCCGATGCCGTTCGGGAAGAAGCCGCCCTGGTCCCACAGCATGGTGACGGAGGCGGTGTCGCCGGCGTCGGAGAAGCCGACGGTGAGGATGCCGGCGCAGATCAGGATCATGCCGACGATCGCGGTGACCTTGACCATCGAGAACCAGAACTCCAGCTCACCGAAGAGCTTCACGGAGATCAGGTTCGCGCCGAAGAGGATCACGGTGAATATCAGGGCGAAGACCCATTGCGGCTGATTGAGCCAGCCGTCCGCGTTCTTCGTCCAGAACTGCATGTACTGGGCCGCGGCGGTGACCTCGGTCATGCCGGTGATGACCCAGAAGAGCCAGTACGTCCAGCCCGTCACGAAGCCCGCGAACGGGCCGATGAACTCACGGGCGTACTCCGAGAAGGATCCCGAGACCGGGCGGTACATGAGGAGCTCGCCGAGCGCCCGCATGATGAAGAAGATGACCAGGCCCGCGAGTGCGTAGGCCAGGATCAGGCTCGGGCCGGCTTTGTGGATGCCCTTGCCCGCGCCGAGGAACAGGCCGGTGCCGATGGCGCCGCCGATCGCGATCATCTGGATCTGCCGGGCTCCGAGCCCGCGCTGGTAACCCTCGCCGCCCTCGGGCGACTCGCCGCCTTGCACGGCCTCATTGGGGTCGTACTGCTTGTCGACCTGCACTGAGGTCATGTTTGTGCGCCTTTCTCCATGACGATCCGTGCCGTACGTCGTACTGGCCCGGATCGGGTCCCGATCCCCCCGGATGTGGATGGAGCTGTGCCTATCGGCGTTCGGCCGACGGGGCGCCCTCGCAAGGACATGGGTGGCGTCCCGCGAGTGGTCGTGAACATTTATCACGGCCGTAACAGTGATCAACGGCCGAAAATGTGGCGCACACCACGGACATAGCTGGGCAAATCGCCCAGAGAGCGATGAAAACTGGCCACGCCGGTGACGCGATCGTTATCCGGATTTGAGTGTCCGTTGAGCGAACGGACTCCTCGGTCGGATAGGTGCTACAGGCACGTACATTCGCATACGTACGGCGGGATCGGAGCGTCGGTCCAGAGTTCGGGCGACAGGGTCCAGGAACCGGGATCCAAGGGCCAGGAGGTTCAGGGCATCAGTGTCTCGACGAGCGTCTCCTGCAGGCCGCCGAGCCAGAGGTACGCCATCACCATCGGCTTGCGCGGATCACTGTCCGGCAGGCGGTAAAGCAGGTCCGTGTCCTCCTCGGCGATGACGTCGAGGCGGGCGGCGAGCGCGAGCCGCAGGTCGTTGAGCGAGCCGAGCCACTGCCGGGACTCGTCCGCGGACAGCTTGAGCACCGCGCCGCTCTCGCCGCCGACGGTGAGCGCGTCGAGGGAGCGGACCACCGCGAGGGCGTTCTCCCGCTTGCCCGCGCGCAGGTCGTTCTCCGTGAACCGCCTGAACTCGGCGGAGTACGCCTTGAGTTGATCGTCCGGCACGGCCTCGGGGTCGCCGTACGCGTCAGGGAAGAGGCGCTGCAGGACCGGGTCGGTCGGGGGCTCGCTCGGGCCCTCGGCGAAGAGGTCGGCGAGTGGGTCGGACTCCTCGTCGGCGCCGCCGGGCCCCGGGCCGATCAGTTCGAGCAGCTGGACCGCGAGGGAGCGCAGGATGGAGATCTCGACCTCGTCGAGCGGGACGGCGGCGCCGCCGCCCGGGACCGGTTCGAACTGGCCGGCCATCAGGTGCGGTCCTGGCTCATCGTCGCCCACAGTCCGTAGCCGTGCATGGCCTGGACGTCGCGCTCCATCTCCTCGCGCGTGCCGCTGGAGACCACGGCGCGGCCCTTGTGGTGGACGTCGAGCATCAGTTTGTGCGCCTTGTCCTTGGAGTAGCCGAAGTAGCTCTGGAAGACATACGTCACGTAGCTCATGAGGTTCACGGGGTCGTTGTGAACGATCGTGACCCAGGGGACGTCGGGCTCGGTCACGGCGGAGACCTCCTCCACCGACTCGGGCTTGACCTCTACGGGAGACACATCAGGAGCCACACTCACCTGCCCCATGCTGCCACTTGGGCCCCCGCCCCGCACAAACGGCCCTGCCGGGAGAGGGTTCCGCCCTCGCGGAACGGGGCCTGCGTCACAATCGGACCCTAGAAATCGTCAAGGTGACGAAATGGGGGTAGCATCCCGGCCATGAACAGTGGGCCTATGAACTCTGCGGACCTCGGGCTGCCCGTGGACGTGCCGTCGACGGCGCTCTTCACGGACCACTACGAGCTGACCATGCTGCAGGCCGCCCTCAGGGCGGGCACGGCCGAGCGCCGCTCGGTCTTCGAGGTGTTCACGCGCAGGCTCCCCGAGGGGCGCCGGTACGGCGTCGTCGCGGGCACCGGACGCGTCCTGGACGCCGTGGAGAACTTCCGCTTCGACGACGGCGTGCTCGGCTTCCTGCGGGACCGCCGCGTCGTCGACGAGCCCACCCTGGAGTGGCTCGCCGGCTACCGCTTCCGCGGCGACATCTGGGGCTACCCGGAGGGCGAGGTGTACTTCCCCGGCTCGCCGATCCTGCGGGTCGAGGGCTCCTTCGCGGAGTGCGTGCTCCTGGAGACCGTGATCCTGTCGATCCTCAACCACGACTCGGCGATCGCCGCGGCCGCCTCCCGGATGTCGGCCGCGGCGGGCGGGCGCGGCCTGATCGAGATGGGCGCCCGCCGCACCCACGAGCTGGCCGCGGTGGCCGCGTCCCGGGCCGCGTACGTCGGCGGCTTCGAGGCCACCTCGGACCTGGCCGCAGGCTTCCGCTACGACATCCCCACCGTCGGCACCTCGGCGCACGCGTTCACGCTCCTGCACGACAGCGAGCGGGACGCCTTCACCGCCCAGGTGGACACCCTCGGCCGGGGCACGACCCTGCTCGTCGACACGTACGACGTGGCCGAGGCGGTGCGGCTCGCCGTCGAGGTGGCCGGTCCTGAGCTCGGCGCGGTCCGGATCGACTCCGGCGACCTGCTGCTCGTCGCGCACCGGGTACGGCAGCAGCTGGACGAGCTCGGCGCCACCGACACCAAGATCGTGGTCACCTCGGACCTGGACGAGTACGCCATCGCCTCGCTCGGGGCCGCGCCCGTGGACGCGTACGGCGTGGGCACGCAGCTGGTCACCGGGTCCGGACACCCGACCTGCTCGATGGTCTACAAGCTGGTGGCGCGGGCCAAGTCCGCCGATCCGAAGGCGCCGCTCGAACCGGTGGCGAAGAAGTCGATGGGCGCCAAGTCCTCACGCGGCGGCCGCAAGTGGGCCGCGCGCCGCCTGGACGAGGACGGCGTCGCCGAGGCCGAGGTCGTCGGCACCGGGCCGGTCCCCGCCGACCTGGTCGACCGGCAGCTGCTCGTCGAGCTGGTCAAGGGCGGCGAGGTGGTGGCCCGTGAACCGCTGGACGCGGTGCGCGCCCGGCACAAGGCGGCCCGCGACCTGCTGCCGCTCTCCGCCACGCAGCTCTCGCGCGGCGAGGCCGTCATCCCCACGGAGCTCGTCTCGCCGTGAGCGGGCGCGCATGAACGCACGGGGAGGGGGAATGCAACGGCCGTCCCCCTCTACCCCCCTCTGAGCATCCGAATAAGCCGAAGCCTCCGAATAATCCGAAGCATCCAGCCGAAGGACACCATCATGCGCCGCGCCTTGATCGTCGTGGATGTGCAGAACGACTTCTGTGAGGGCGGCAGCCTCGCCGTCGCCGGCGGCGCGGACGTCGCCGCGGCGGTCACGGATCTGATCGGCCAGGCGGCCGGTGCGGGCTACCAGCACGTGGTCGCCACCCGCGACCACCACATCGCCCCCGGCGACCACTTCTCCGACCGCCCGGACTTCGTGCACAGCTGGCCCGCGCACTGCGTCGCCGGCACCGAGGGCGTCGGCTTCCACCCGAACTTCGCCCCTGCGGTCGCCTCGGGCGCGGTCGACGCGGTCTTCGACAAGGGCGCGTACACGGCTGCGTACAGCGGGTTCGAGGGGGCCGACGAGAACGGGACGCCGCTGGCGCGGTGGTTGCGGGCGCGGGAGGTGAGCGAGGTCGACGTCGTCGGGATCGCCACGGATCACTGCGTGCGGGCCACTGCGTTGGACGCGGCTCGGGAGGGGTTCCGGACGAAGGTGCTCCTGGATCTGACCGCCGGGGTCTCGGCGGAGTCCACCCAGCGGGCGCTGGACGAGCTCCGCTCGGCGGGCGTCGAACTCACAGGCAAGCCGGTGGTCTGATCCCCTCCCCGCCCCTTCCCGAAAGTCCTGCGGACAGCTCCGGGGGCCAGCCCCCGGACCCCCGCTGCTCAATCGCCGCAGGGGCTGATTTTCAGGGGCGCGGGGAACTGCGCGACCAGCCACGATGGCGCGGCAGACGGGTGACAGCCGACGACAGTCTCTCGGGAAGGGGCGGGGAGGGGAGGGGAGAGTTCAGGCCGTCCTGGCCGGTCGGAGCAAGGACCGGATCGGGTGCCAGAGCTCCGAGACCTCGTCCGGCGCCGTGCGCCATATCAGGCCGTCCGGATGATGCAGGACGGCCGTGACCTCATCGGGCGTCGGCGGATGCGTGTTGCCCCGCAGATACACCGCCCGCAGGCCCAGATTGCGGAGCCTGGTCAGGGCTCGCGCTCGGTTCGCGGCATGTACGAGGACCCGTACATGACTCTGCTCGCCCAGTGGGCTCGGCAGGGTCAGGGCCACCACGACGCTGCCTCCCGGCAGCTTGCTGAAGCCTCCTCCAGCCATCGACATCACACCCCCGTGAGACGTTGCGTCAATAAGGAACTCACAGGACGCACCTAAACACGATCGGCCGCGACCCGCTAGAGGGTCACGGCCGATACGTCTTTGACCAGCGGAAATATGGCTCAGTTCTGCTGGGGGCCCACCTGGACCGTGATCGTCTCGCCGCTCTTCGGCTCGTTCACGATCGCGATCCGAGTGTTCGTGTCAGTTACCTTCACGCTTCCCGTGGGGTTCGACGGGTCGTAGTACGACACCCACTGGCCGTCGTCGAAGACGCTCACTCCGTCGCGCCCGGGGATCTTCTTCGCGACGCCCTCCTTGTGCAGGGTCACCGCGTCCGTGCCGTACCGGCTGAAGGTGGAGTCGTAGGACTGGATGCGGTTGCGCATCAGCGAGCCGTCCGCCCACTTCTCCGCCTTCGGGTGCGCGTCGATCGGCAGGACCAGGCCCTGGCCGGGGTGCACGCCGGTGTTGTTGTCGGCCTGCGAGGTGTCCCACTGCCAGAGCATCAGGCCGTTCTGGTACGGGAAGTGCTCGACCCAGTTCTCCCGCGTCTTGGCCCAACCGAAGTTGTACGGACCGGACTTGAGGGTCTTGTCGTACGACACGTACTGGCGGTTCTCCGCGAGGTAATACTGCGGGTAGTCCTTGGTGAAGGACTCGCCGATGCGGTCGAAGCCCTTCTTCGTCCAGCCGTTGTCGTCGGTCTCGGCGTCGTCCGCGAAGAGCTGCGCGCCGTCCGCGGTCACCGAAATGCCGTCCGCGGCAAAGCCCTTGAGGGACGTGCCGCCGTCGGTCTGGTAGCGGAAGCGCAGCTCGACCTTCTTGCCCGCGTACGCGTCGAGCGGGTAGCTGAGCTTCTTCCAGCCGTCCGAGGAGCCGTGCAGGGCGGGCTTGTCGCCGCCGTCGCGCGGGATCGGGTTGCCGTCGGCGGTGCCGTCGAGCGGGACGTAGCTCGCGCCGCCGTCCGTGGAGACCTCGGCGTAGGCGTAGTCGTAGTTCGCCTCGATGTCCCACCAGCCCGAAAGGTCAAGGCTGGCCTGGGACTTGCCGGTCAGGTCGAGCGTACGGGTCAGAGTGTTCTTGAGGTCGTCGCCCTGGCCGCTCCACCACTGCTTGGCGCCGTCGGCCGGCTTGGTGATGGTGGTCGTGACGGCCTTCTCGGGCAGCTCGACGACGAGGGCCTGCTTGTTCGCGGTGTTGTACTCCGCGTAGCCCAGCTTGTGCGTGGACTCCGTGCCCGCCTTCGCCGTGTCGTAGTCCAGCCAGCCCAGCTGCAGCTTGTCCCAGGCGGTCATGTCGCCGGGCAGGTCGCCGATGGAGTCCTCGCCGCGGCCGAGCCAGGAGCCGGAGGACATCAACGACCAGTAGGCGGTGGAGTTCTCGCCCTTGCCGGAGGTGTCGTAGAGGTCCGGCAGACCGAGGTCGTGGCCGTACTCGTGGGCGAAGACGCCGAGGCCGCCGTTCTCCGGCTGCATCGTGTAGTCGCCGACCCAGACGCCGGTGTCGCCGATCTGGGTGCCGCCGGACTTGTTGTCGGCCGGGCCGGTCTTGCCCGCGTCCGAGCCGTACGCGTACCAGCGGTGCGCCCAGATCGCGTTCTCGCCCTCGACGCCGCCGCCCGCGGACTCGTCCTCGCCGGCGTGCACGATCTGGAAGTGGTCGATGTAGCCGTCGGGTTCGTTGAAGTTCCCGTCGGCGTCGAAGTCGTAGCGGTCCCACTCGTCGTACTTCGCGAGCTGGTCCTTGATCTCGGCGTCGGTCCTGCCGGCGGCCTTCTGGTCGGCGGTCCACTGGTTGACGCCGTCGCGTACCGCGTCCCACACGTTGGCGCAGTTGCTGTCGCCGCAGTAGTTGGAGCCGTAACGGGCCTCGTTCCAGTCGACCTTGACCCAGTCGGAGACCTCGCCGTCGACCGAGTAGCGGCCCGAGGACTGCTTCTCGTAGTACTTCTTCACGGACTCCTTCTTGGCATCCGTCGAGAAGTACAGGTCCTGGAAGTGCTCCTGGTTGTAATCCGCCTGCCAGGCCGTGGAGTTGTCGTCCGCGCGGTCCGGCTCGGCGATCTTGTTGTGCAGCGGGCCGGGCTTGCCGCCGTACTTCTTGACCGGCGCCTCAGGCCCGTCCGGGCCGTCCGGGTCGTACATCGTGGTGTCGTCGACCTTGTCGCCGAACTCGACCAGGATCGTGAAGATCTTGTCGGTCTTCTCCCGGCCCAGCTCCACGTACTTGCCGTCGTCGAGCTTCACCACCTTCGAGGCGCCGCGCTTGGTGGCCTTCGCCTCGCCGGAGAGCAGCTGGTTCAGCGCGTCCTCGCGCTGCTGCGCCTGCCGGTCGCTGTACGGGCCCTTGAGGTTGTGCTCGTCCTTGGCCGCGTGGTCGTCGCCGGGCGCCGGGTCCTGGCGCTCGACTCCGGCCGCCGCCTGCCGCCCCGCGTCGGCATCGGCCTGCGCGACGCTGTACGCCGACGCCGTCGCGCCGACCGCCGCGAGCGCCGTCACCACGGCGGCGGCGCGGAACGTCCGGCGTCTGCCGGACTTCTCTCTCTGGATCACTTCGTACTGTCCTCCCCCGCGACCGCGCCTGCGGAGCCTGCGGATGGGGGTCAAAGGGATCCGGGCGCAGTGCCGCGTCACAAGTGACGACATTCGACCGGAGTCTCGCCAGAAAAGACAGACCTTGACTTGAACTGGTCAACTGCACTATACGATCGGCGAGTTGCACTATCCGGACACTGTCCGTTCCTCGACTCCGTACGAGTACGGGCCGCCGGGAGGGCGCGTACGTCTCGGCTCGTGGACTATGCCGTGAGCCCGTGCGCCCCTCGTGCTTCGACGCCGTGGGTAAGGTCACGCTTAGTCGGCTGTCGGCTCGGGAATCCAGCGGAATAGCATGAGTTGACCGCGTGCTTGCTCCATCGACACGTTCTTCCGCACCCCGCATCTGCTGTCCCAGGACGACGGAGTTCGCCATGCCCCGCCCGACCGCCGCACAGCTCGCCTACGGTTCCGCCACCGTGGTCCTCGCGACCCTCGCCATGCTGCTGCTCTCCCAGACGCGTTCGGGCATCGGCGTCGCCGTGATCGCCGTCGCCGCCCTCGCGCTCGGACTGCTCGTCGCGGTGACCGTGCCGATGCCGGGCGCCGCGCCCCGGGTGCGGACGGCCGCGGTGCAGCCGGTGGCGAGCGGCGAGCCCGTCGCCGTACGGCCGGTGCCCGGCGTGGGTGAGCCCCGTGCCACCGAGCACTCCCTGCGCAGCTGAACCCGCTACGACCTCGCCTTTTCCCGAACTCCTCTTCCCTGCCCCGGAGTTCGGCACCCGGACACGACGGCGGGCCCGCGACACCTTCCTTCGCGGGCCCGCCGTCGTCCTGCCCCGGCGCGGTCAGCCGGTGCTGACCACCACCGTCTTCGCGGCCTTGTCGTGCAGGCCCTGCTTGTACGGCTTGTCGAAGAAGCTCCAACCGCCGCAGATCGCGGTCCAGATGCAGTAGCAGCAGAACGAGAACGGCAGCCACAGCACGGCCGCCCGCACCAGCGAGGTCTGCACGCTCGGCGTCGCCCCGTCGTCCAGGTTCGCCGTCCGCAGCTTCATCAACTGCTTGCCCGGCGTCTGCCCCGAACTCGACGTGAACCAGGTGTCGTACGCCAGATACAGGACCGCCGACAGGATCGATCGGCCGAAGGTCGTGCCGACCTCGACGTCGTCGGCGTCGAGGTCCACGTTCGCCCAGCCGAACGCCCAGGAGAGCAGGGCGACGACGACGCCCACGATGAGCATGTCGACGATACGGGCGAGCACGCGCCGCCCGCTGTCCGCGAGCGGCGGCATCCCGGCGAGCGGATCGGCCCCGCCGTAGCCACCGCCGTACGGATCACCGCCGTAGGGCCCGCCGGGCGGAGGCGGCCCCGCGCCCGGCGGAGGCCCGAAGCCCCCGCCACCGGGGGGCGGTGGGGGCTGGTCGTACGGGGAGCCGCCGCCGCTGTCCGCGGGCGGCGGCTTGCGGAACGGATCGTCGTCCGGCGGGCCCTGGCCTGGGGGCGGCGGTGGAGTGCTCATGGGCCGAGTCGATCGCGGCCCCCTGGCGGGCGCATCCGGCGGTGGGCTGAACGGGGGGCTTGTTCAGCCCCGGGTCAGGCCCCCGCCACGAACGTCCGCGCGACCTTGTCGTGGAGGCACTGCCGCCACGGCCGGTCCCAGGTGCACCACAGCACTCCGACGACGCCGATCACCAGGACCCCGGGGATGCTGTAGGCCAGCCAGCGGCGCAGGGCCGCCGAGAACGTCGGGGCGGCGTGCTCCTCGATGTCCCTGACCTCGATCTTGAGCAGCTTCTTGCCGAGCGTGTAGCCCCACTTGGAGGTGGGCAGCGCCTCGTACAGCGCGCCGAAGACGAGCAGCACGGCGAGGACGATGCCGAACTGCAGCGACGTGGTGCCGTCGAGCAGCCACACCGTCCGCTCCATGCCGGACAGCTTCGCCTCCTCGATCTTGCCGTCGATGTGCTCGATCGCGCTGCTCACCAGCGAGAACCCGACCGCGGCGGTGACCGCGCCCACGACGGCCGTGTCGATCAGCCGGGCCGCGAGCCGCTTGCCGAGGGCGGCGGGCCGGGCCGCGGCCTGGGCCTGGGCGGCCGCGAGGAACGGGTCGTTGGCGACCGGCTTGAACGGCGTGACCGGGCCGGCCTCCGCCTCCGCGCCCTGCGCGAGATGCTGCACCTGCTGCGGCCAGGAAGCACCGCCGCCGGCCGGGCCGCCTCCCGGACCGCCGGACTGGGGCTGCGGATAGCCGTAACCGGAACCGGGCGCACCCTGGCCGGGGCCGCCCTGCTGCGGGGCGGCGGGCTGCGGGTAGCCGTAACCGGATGGGGCGCCGGCGGGCGGCATGGGCTGCACCGGGTTCTGCTGGCCCGGCAGCGCGCGGATCGCCATGGTGCCCGGCTCGGGCTGCCGCTGCGGGGCGCCTTGTGCTCCGGGGTGCTGCGCGGCCGGGTTCTGCGCGGCCGGGTTCTGCGCGCCAGGGTTCTGGCCGGGGCGCACCCGGCGGACCATCATCGTGCCGTCGGCGGGCGGCTGTTGGGCCTGGCCCTGGCCGCCGGCCGGCTGCTGCGGCTCGCCCTGCGGGGCACGGCCCGGCTGCACGGCGCGGATCGCGACCGTGCCGTCCGTACGGGCCGGGGCCTCGGGGTGCACGGGCGGCTGCTGTTCCTCGCCCGGCTGCTGCGGCTGGGCCGGGGCGCCCGCACCGTACGTGCCCTGCGCGCCCTGCTGTTCCTGCTCGCCGCCCCAGGAGACGCGGGACTGCTCGGGGCCGAAGCCGGTCTGCCGGGAGGCGTCGGCCTGCCAGGCGGAGGCGGGCTCAGGCTGCTGCTCCGGCCGCTCGCCCGCCGGACCCGCGCCGAGGGCGGACGCGCCGCCGGGCCCCTCGTCGAGGAACATCGGGCCGGTCTCCTCCGCCGGGGCGACCTGCTGCTCGGGCACGACGCCCGGCGCGGGCTCGACGCCGCCGGGCGGCGCCGGCATCGGCTCACCCTCGGCGGGTGCGGGGCGGCTGGTGCCGGGCACCCAGGCGGCGCCGTTCCAGTACCGGATGTATCCGGGGATGGAGGGGTCCGGGTAGTACCCACTCGTGGGGCTGCTGTCGCCGGGGGCCGGGGTAGGGGCGCTCATGGTCCGTCCGTAGTCCCGTATCTGCTGGAGGGTGTCGTGGAAGTCCCACATCTATCAGACCGCCCGGGGGTACTGGGCAGGTCCCGTCGTTCCGTCCACTTTCCGGGCACATTCGGCTCCCGGGAAGGGCCCGGGAACAGTCCCGGAAAAAAACTTCGGAAAGTCGCGTAAGCATCGTCGGGCTGCGCGCTCTCTCCTCGTGAAGGCCTGTTCCAGGGCCTCGCCCGAAGCGGAAGAGAGGCACGACATGCACACCATGGTGGAGCGCGAGCTCGAGCTGAAGCTGGTCCTGTCGCCGGAGCGCAGCATCCCCGTACCGGCCCGGCTCACCTACCGCACGGACGACCCGTACGCCGTGCACATCACCTTCCACATCGGCTCCGACCAGCCGGTGAACTGGACGTTCGCGCGCGAGCTGCTCGTCGAGGGCGTCTTCCGGCCGTGCGGCCACGGGGACGTACGGGTGTGGCCGACGAAGATGGACGGGCGCAGCGTCGTCCTGATGGCGCTCAGCTCGCCGGACGGTGACGCCCTCCTGGAGGCCCCGGCGGCGGCCGTCTCAGCGTGGCTGAAGCGGACGCTGCGCGTGGTCCCGCCGGGCTCGGAGTCGGACCACCTCGGCATCGACGACGGCCTGGCCGATCTGCTCACCCCGACCCCGGCGGACGACCTGTGGCTGCGCGACCCGTGGCCCTCGGACGAGTCGAAGGACGGTGAGTGAGCCACGTGCCGTACGCCGGTACGGAGCGAACGGAGCGAACAGAACGAACAGCACGAACGGAGCGGACGGGTCAGAACAGCTTGCCGGGGTTGAGCAGGCCGAGCGGGTCGAAGGTCTGCTTGATCCCGCGCTGCAGCTCGACCCCGACGGGCCCGATCTCGCGCGCCAGCCACTCCTTCTTCAGGACGCCCACACCGTGCTCGCCGGTGATCGTGCCGCCGAGTTCGAGGCCGAGCGCCATGATCTCGTCGAAGGACTCGCGGGCGCGCCGGGACTCGTCGGGGTCCTGGGCGTCGAAGCAGACGGTGGGGTGCGTGTTGCCGTCGCCAGCGTGCGCGCAGACGCCGATGGTGAGGTCGTACTTCTCCGCGATACGGGCGGTGCCCTCCAGCATGTCGGCGAGCCGGGAGCGGGGCACGCACACGTCGTCGATCATCGTGGTGCCCTTGACCGCTTCGAGCGCGGTGAGCGACAACCGCCGCGCCTGGAGCAGCAGTTCGGACTCGGCGTGGGTGTCGGCGGGCACGACCTCGGTGGCCCCGGCGGCGGCGCAGAGCTCTCCGACGGCGGCCAGGTCGGCGGCCGGGTCCGCGGTGTCGAAGGCGGCCAGGAGCAGCGCCTCGGTGGTCTCCGGCAGTCCCATCTGCGCCAGGTCGTTGACGGCCCTGATGGTCGTACGGTCCATCAGCTCCAGCAGGGAAGGCACGTGCCCTCCCTCCATGATCTTGACGACGGCCGCGCAGGCGTCTTCGGTGGAGCCGAACTCGGCGGCGAGCGCGAGCTGCCCCGGCGGCTCGGGCTTCAGGGCGAGCACGGCGCGTACGACGATGCCGAGGCTGCCCTCGGAGCCGACGAAGAGACGGGTGAGGTCGTACCCGGCGACGCCCTTGGCGGTGCGGCGGCCGGTCTTGAGCAGGCGGCCGTCGGCGAGGACGACGTCGAGGCCGAGCACGTACTCCGCCGTCACCCCGTACTTGACGCAGCACAGGCCGCCGGAGGCCGTGCCGATGTTGCCGCCGATGGTGCACTGCTCCCAACTGCTGGGATCCGGCGGGTAGTAGAGGCCGTGCTCGCCCACCGCGCGGGAGAGCGTGGCGTTGACGACGCCCGGTTCGACGACGGCGACCCAGTCGATCGGGTTGATCTCCAGGATGGCGTCCATCCTGGTCAGGGAGAGCACGATGCAGCCGTCGGAGGCGTTGGCGGCGCCGGACAGGCCGGTGCGCGCGCCCTGCGGGACGACGGGGACCCGCAGCGCGGTCGCGGTGCGCATCACGTGCTGCACCTGTTCGACCGTGCGCGGCAGGACGACGACGGCGGGCGCGCCCGCCTCGCAGAAGCTGGCCATGTCGTTGGCGTACGCGGCCATGACGTCCGGGTCGGTGAGGACGGATTCGGCGGGGAGTACCTCGCGCAGCTGGGCCGCGAGCTGACCTGGGTGGCTCTCGGGGGCACCGTTCATGATCCAAGGGTCGCACCGGGGGCCATCGGTGTGAACCCGTCTGCGTCGGGCGGCGCAGGGCGCGGTGTGTTCGTCGTATGGGCCCATTTTCTGGCGCACAGTGTCCGCCATGGAGATCGATCGGGATACGCATCGGGACGCCCCGCAGGACGCGGCTCGGGACACTCCGCAGGACGCGCCTCGGGACACTCCGCATGGCGCGCCTCCGGGTGCGCGGGCGGCGCGTCGGCGGCGGGCCGCCTCGCCTCGGCGGGTGCTGCTCGCCTCGGTCGCGGGGGCCGTGGTCCTGGCCGGCGTGGTGACGGTCGTGCCGCGGCTCGCGGAGGACGGAGCGCCACCCGCGCTCGGCCCCGTGGGGCGGGCGCAGGCCGCGTACGGGGCGGGCGTGCCGGCGGCGCTGCCCGATCTGGCCGCGCTGATCGGTGACCGTGAGGCGCATCTGCGCCGGCATCCGGCCGACGAGGAGTCCTGGGCCGTACTCGGCTCCGCATACGTCGAACAGGCGCGCCGGACGGCCGACTTGGCGTATCTGGCGAAGGCCGACGCGGCCCTGAAGCGGTCCCTCGCGAGGCGTTCCGGCGCGCAGGGCAACGTGGAGGCGCTCGCCGGGATGGCGGTGCTCGCGAACGCGCGGCACGACTACCGCGCGGCGAAGAAGCACGGCGAGGCCGCACTGGCGAAGGCGCCGCAACGCTGGACCCTGTACCCGCTCCTGATCGAGGCGTACGGCGGGCTCGGCGACGACAAGGCGGTCGGCAAGGCCCTGGAGAAGCTGCAGGAACTGCGGTCGGGCAGCGCCGTGATGGCCCGTACCGCGCAGGTCTACCGGGACCGGGGCTGGCGCGAGGACGCGGCCGCGTACCTGTCGGACGCGGCGGCGCTCGCCGAGACGCCCGCCGAACAGGCCGCGTACCAGCACCGGTTCGGGGAGCTGCTCTTCGAGCGCGGCGAGCCCGCGCAGGCGCTGAACTACTTCGAGGCGGCGCTGCGCACCGAGCCCGAGCACCACGCCGCGCTCGCGGGCAAGGGCCGCGCCCAGGCCGCGCTCGGCCGGAACTCCGAGGCGATGGCCAGCTACCAGGCGGCGATCACGAAGCTCCCGCGCCCCGAATACGCCCTGGAACTGGGCGAGTTGTACGAGTCGCTCGGCATGACGCCGGCCGCGCAGGCGCAGTACGAGCTGCTGCGGGCGCGGGTGCGGGAGGAGAGCACGGTCGGCGTCAACGCCCAGCTGATCCTCGGCCGCTTCGAGGCCGACCACGGCGACCCGGCGGCGGCGGTACGACGCCTCACGGCGGAGTTCCGGCGCCGGCCGGGCCGGGAGGTCAGCGACGCGCTCGGCTGGGCGCTGCACCGGGCGGGCCAGAGCGAGAAGGCCCTGCCGTATGCGACGCGGGCGATGAAGGACGGGCCGATGAGCGCGCTCTTCGCGTACCACCGGGGCGAGATCGAGCGCGAGATCGGCAAGTACGGTCCGGCCCGCCGCCATCTGCAGCAGGCCATGCGCATCAACCCGCACTTCTCGCCGCTGCTCGTGCCGTACGCCCAGGAGGCCCTGGACGCGCTCGGCGAGCCGCCGGAGGGCGGTCCGGCGAACATGGACGGGACGCCGACACCGCCGCCCTCTCCCCCGAGGCCTGCGGCCCCGGCCCGCCCCAACTCGCCTGCGGCGAGGCCGAGTTCGAAGCCGACGGCCACCCCGACGGCGAAGCCGAGCCCGAAGCCGACGGCCACACCGTCACCGAGCGCGACGCCGACGCCGGCCCCGTCGACCTCACCGCCCAAGTCGCCCGCGCCGTCAAAAATCAGCCCGTCCGGCGCTTGAGGACGAGGCCGGAGGCCGATGATCAGCCCGTCCGGCGCTTGAGGACGAGCCCGGAGGGCGATCCACGGCGCCCCCGGGCAACGACCACCTGACGACGACCTACAAGTTCCCCCGCTTCTCCTGCTCCCGCTCGATCGCCTCGAACAGTGCCTTGAAGTTGCCCTTGCCGAAGCCCATCGACCCGTGCCGTTCGATGATCTCGAAGAACACGGTCGGCCGGTCCTGGACCGGCTTGGTGAAGATCTGCAGCAGGTAACCGTCCTCGTCCCGGTCGACGAGGATCTTCAGCTCGCGCAGTGTCTCCACGGGCACGCGGGTCTCGCCCGCCCACTCGCCGAGGGTGTCGTAGTACGAGTCGGGGGTGTCGAGGAAGCGGACGCCGCCGGCGCGCATCGTGCGTACCGTCTCGACGATGTCGTTGGTGGCGAGGGCGATGTGCTGGACGCCGGCGCCGCCGTAGAACTCCAGGTACTCGTCGATCTGCGACTTCTTCTTCGCGATCGCGGGCTCGTTGATCGGGAACTTGACCTTCAGAGTCCCGTCGGCCACGACCTTCGACATCAGCGCGCTGTACTCGGTGGCGATGTCGTCGCCCACGAACTCCTTCATGTTCGTGAAGCCCATGACCTTGTTGTAGAAGGCCACCCACTCGTTCATCTTGCCGAGCTCGACGTTGCCGACGCAGTGGTCGATGGCCTGGAAGGTGCGCTTGGCGGGCGGCTCGACGATCGGGTCGGCGGCGACGAAGCCCGGCAGGTACGGGCCGTCGTAGCCGGTGCGCTCGACGAGCGTGTGCCGGGTCTTGCCGTACGTGGCGATGGAGGCACGGACGACGGTGCCGTGCTCGTCCTTGGTGTCGTACGGCTCCTCGATGCCGGTGGCGCCGTGCTCGATCGCGTACGCGTAGGCGGCGCGGGCGTCCGGGACCTCGATGGCGAGGTCGATCACGCCGTCGCCGTGCTCGGCGACGTGGGCCTCCAGGAAGCGGCCCCGGTCGGTGGCGGCCTTGATCACGGAGGTGAAGACGAACCGGGCTCCGCCGTTCTCCAGGACGTAACTGGCGGTCTCGCGGCTGCCGTTCTCGGGTCCCGAGTAGGCGACGAGCTTCATGCCGAAGGCGGTCGAGTAGTAGTGCGCCGCCTGCTTGGCGTTGCCCACGGCGAAGACGACCGCGTCCATTCCCTTGACCGGGAAGGGATCGGCCTGCCGGGCGGTGTGGGGGGTGGCATGTGTGGTCTCAGTCATGTCCGCAGGTTCCCGCCGATCCACAAGGTGCGCAATAGTTCACTGAACCCCTGGGCAATCTGCATAGCGGGCGGCCAATATGTCCGGACGATCTGTGCAGGATGACCATCGGGAGTGTGATCCACGCCATGTCCGCAGGAAACCCTCCGGGAACGCCGGTCGGCCCCACCGTCGACGAGCTCGACGGCCGTCTCATCGTGCTGCTCGCCCGGGAGCCCCGCATCGGCGTCCTGGAGGCGTCCCGGCGGCTCGGCGTCGCCCGCGGCACGGTGCAGGCGCGGCTCGACCGGCTTCAGTCGAACGGCGTCATCCGCGGTTTCGGCCCGGACGTCGACCCGGCGGCGCTCGGCTACCCGGTCACCGCGTTCGCGACCCTGGAGATCAAACAGGGCCAGGGAGCGGACGTACGAGCGCATCTCGCCACCGTGCCCGAAGTGCTCGAACTGCACACCACGACGGGCAGCGGGGACATGCTCTGTCGCCTCGTGGCCAGGTCGAACGCGGACCTTCAACGTGTGATCGACCGGGTTGTGGGTTTTGATGGCATCGTCCGGGCCGCCACGGCGATCGTCATGGAGAACCCCGTTCCGCTGCGGATCATCCCGCTGGTGGAGCAGGCGGCGTCGCTGGAGCCGAGCTCTCGCGACGGTGTTCCGACCTGACACAGAACCTGACGCAGAAGAACAGAAGAGCCGAGGTGCAGCCGGGTGAACTTCTGGGACTACCTGGGCAGCCGCCATCAGCAACTCCTGACGGATGCCTTTCAGCACGCCAGCGCGGTCTTCCAGTGCATGGTCGTGGCCACGGTCATCGGCGTGGTCATCGGGGTCGTCGCGTACCGCAGCGAATGGGCCGGGTCGCTGGCCACCACGACGACGTCGACGATCCTGACGATCCCGTCGCTCGCCATGATCGGTCTGCTCATCCCGATCGTCGGGCTCGGCGTCGCGCCGACCGTGATCGCCCTGACCCTGTACGGGCTCCTGCCCATCGTGCGGAACTCGATCGTCGGGCTCCGCGGCGTCGACCCGTCCCTGGTGGACGCCGCCAAGGGCATCGGGATGTCGCGGACGGCCCGGCTGTTCCGGGTGGAGCTGCCGCTCGCCTGGCCGCCGATCCTCACCGGCATCCGGGTCGCCACGCAGATGCTGATGGGCATCGCCGCGATCGCCGCGTACGCCTCCGGCCCCGGGCTCGGCAACGAGATCTTCCGCGGCATCGCCTCCCTGGGCAGCAAGAACGCCCTGAACCAGGTGCTCGCGGGCACGCTCGGGATCATCGTCCTGGCCCTGCTCTTCGACGCCGCGTACGTCCTGATCGGACGACTGACCATTCCGAGGGGCATCCGTGTCTGAGACGACGACCACCACGAACGGTGCGAGTACGGGGGCCGCGGGCGCGGCGGACGGCACCGGCGCGGGCGCGGCCACCGGCGCCACCATCGAGCTGGAGAACCTGACCAAGCGCTACCCGGGCAGCCCCAACCCCGCGGTGGACGAGGTCAACATGGAGATCAAGGCGGGCGAGCTCGTCATCTTCGTCGGCCCCTCGGGCTGCGGTAAGTCCACGACGCTGAAGATGATCAACCGCCTGATCGAGCCGACCAGCGGCCGCATCCGGATCGGCGGCGAGGACGTCACCGACATGGACCCGGTGAAGCTGCGCCGCAAGGTCGGGTACGCGATCCAGTCCTCCGGGCTTTTCCCGCACATGACGGTCGCGCAGAACATCGCCCTGGTGCCGAAGATGGTCGGCTGGTCCAAGTCGAGGATCAAGAGCCGGGTCGAGGAGATGCTCGACCTGGTCGGCCTCGACCCGGGCGAGTTCCGCGGCCGCTATCCGCGCCAGCTCTCCGGCGGACAGCAGCAACGCGTGGGCGTGGCAAGGGCGTTGGCGGCCGACCCGCCTGTGCTGCTGATGGACGAGCCGTTCGGCGCGGTCGACCCGATCACCCGCGACCACCTGCAGGACGAGCTGATCCGGCTCCAGCACGAGCTGCACAAGACCATCGTGTTCGTCACGCACGACTTCGACGAGGCGATCAAGCTGGGCGACCGGATCGCGGTCCTGCGCGAGCGTTCGCACATCGCCCAGTTCGACACCCCGGAGGCGATCCTCACCAACCCCGCCGACGACTTCGTCTCCGGCTTCGTCGGCGCGGGCGCGGCTCTGAAGCGCCTCAACCTGACGCGCGTACGGGATGTGGAGGTGCGGGACTACCCGACCGTGACGGTCGACGACCCACTGCAGGACATCTTCAACAAGCTCCGCTCCGGCAACACCAACGAGATCCTGCTCCTGGACAAGCGCGGCCGCCCGTACAAGTGGCTGCGCCGCGGCGATCTGATGCGGGCCCGTGGCTCGCTCGCCCGCGCGGGCACCCTCGTCCACGACACGGTGACCCGCGACGCGACCCTGCGCGACGCCCTTGAGGCGGTGCTCACCGACAACGCGGGCCGGGTCGCGGTGACGGGGCGGCGCGGGGCGTACGAGGGCGTCGTCGACATGGAGACCCTGATGAACTCCGTGCACGAACTCCTCGAAGCCGACCGCCTGGACGCGGTGGAGCACCAGCACGAGCTGCAGGAACAGCGCGCCGAGCACACCCACCGGGAGCAGGAGGGGGCCGACGCCACCGGGGAGGAGCGGGCGTGAACACGTCGCAGGGGCCGTCGAGCCCCACACCGCCGCCCGCCCGGCCCGACGGCGAGCACGAGGTCAAGGGCGTGCCGTTCCGGGACGTCGGCGAGGAGGGCGAGGCCGCCCCGGTCGTACCGCAGAAGGAGCCGCCGCGGATCACCTGGCAGAAGCTGACGATCCTGCCCTCGGTCCTGACGGTCGCGCTGCTGATCACCTGGCTGTGGTTCAGCAACGCCGAGCTTGACTCGATCGCGGAGAACGCCCTCGCGGACGGGAACGTGTGGCTGCGCCTTCGCCAGCACATCGAACTCACCGCGATCTCCACGTTCTTCGTGCTGATCATCGCGATCCCGCTCGGCATCCTGCTGACCCGGCGGAAGCTGCGCGCCGCGGCCCCGGTCGCGATGGCGCTCGCCAACATCGGGCAGGCGACGCCCGCGATCGGTCTGCTCGCGCTGCTCGTGATCTGGATGGGCATCGGCATGAAGGCCGCCCTGTTCGGCATGGTGATCTACGCGGTCCTTCCGGTGCTGTCCAACACGATCGCCGGCCTGAAGGCCAACGACCCGACGCTCCTGGAGGCCGCGCGCGGCATCGGCATGTCCCCGCTGGGCGTGCTCGGCAAGGTCGAACTCCCGCTCGCCGTACCGCTGATCCTCGCGGGCGTGCGGACCGCGCTCGTCCTGAACGTGGGCACGGCGACGCTCGCCACGTTCGGCGGGGGCGGCGGGCTCGGCGACCTGATCACCACGGGCATCACCAACCAGCGCATGGCGGTGCTCGTGCTCGGCTCGATCCTCACGGTGGCGCTCGCCCTGCTCGTGGACTGGCTGGCGTCGCTCGCCGAACTGTTGCTGCGGCCGCGGGGGTTGGAGGTGCGGTCATGAGGCGGCGTACGCGTGCTGTCGTCCCGGCGGCCGCTCTGGCCCTGCTCGCCGGGTGCGGGCTGACCAGCGGCTCCCCCATGGTGGACGACGTGCGGCCGGGCACGGTCGGCAAGGGCCGGCCCCTCGACGGCGTCGATCTCACCGTCACGTCCAAGGAGTTCACCGAGCAGCTGATCCTCGGCCAGATCACCGGCATCGCCCTCGAAGCGGCCGGCGCGAACGTCCTGGACCGCACCGGCATCCAGGGCTCCATCGGCGCGCGCGAGGCCGTCAAGAGCGGCGACGCGGACCTGATGTACGAGTACACGGGCACCGCCTGGATCACGTACCAGGGCAACACCGAGCCCATCGACGACCCGCAGAAACAGTGGGAGGCTGTGCGCGACGCGGACGCGAAGAACGGCATCACCTGGCTGCCGCCGTCCCGGCTCAACAACACCTACGCGCTCGCCCTGAACCAGGCCAACGCGAAGAAGTACGGGACGAAGACGCTGTCGGACGTGGCGGCGCTCGCGAAGTCCGACCCGAAGGCGGTCACGCTGTGCGTGGAGAGCGAGTTCGCCTCCCGCAACGACGGCCTGCCGGGCATGCAGAAGCAGTACAGGATGGACGTCCCGCCCGCCAACATCACCAAGATGGACACCGGGATCATCTACACCCAGGCCGCGAAGGGCACCTGCACGTACGGCGAGGTCTTCACGACCGACGGCCGCATCAAGGCGATGGACCTGACGGTCATGGCGGACGACAAACGCTTCTTCCCCAACTACAACGCCGCCCCCGAGATCAACTCCGAGTCCCTGAAGGAGTTCCCGGAGATCGCGGACGTCCTCGCCCCGATCACCGCCAAGCTCGACAACGACGTGGCCCGCGAACTGAACGCCCGCGTGGACGTGGACGGGGAGGACCCGCACAAGGTGGCACTCGACTGGATGGTGCGGGAGGGGTTCGTCAAGAAGGGCTGAGCGCTCTCGGCCTCGCGGGGCGGGACGGTCAGCAGCTGGGGACCTTGCCCTTGGTGTTCAGGGCGCGCAGGGCGTCCACCGTGCCGTCGAGCGTGGTGACCGGGATCAGCCGTACGCCGTCGGGGAGTTCGGACTCGGCGTCCGCGCACTCCGCCTTCGGGACCAGGAAGACGCTCGCCCCGTCCCGGCCGGCCGCCTGCACCTTCAGGGCGACGCCGCCGACCGCGCCGACCTTGCCGTCGGCGGTGATCGTGCCCGTGCCCGCGATGGTGCGGCCGCCCGTGAGGTCGCCGCCGCTGCCGTCGCCGTCCAGCTTGTCGACGATGCCGAGGGTGAAGAGCAGGCCGGCGCTCGGGCCGCCGATGTCCTCCATCTTCAGCCCCACCCGTACGTCCTTCGGGCTCTCGTCCAGGTGGCTCAGGGCCGCCGCGACCGCGTCGCCCTGGGACTTCTTCATCTCGCCGAGGTTGTGCTTCTCGATCTCCTCGGTGGTGTCACCGCTCGGGTAGACGGCCTCGCGCGGCATCACGGCGCGGTCGGTGCGGAACCAGGCGTCGACGACCTCGCCGAGGTCGACCTCCACGTTCGGGGCGGTCGCCGCGATCGTCGTCATCAGGAGCTTGCCCTCGGTGGGCCGGGTGGGCGCGCCCTCGATCGTGATCACCTGCTCGCCCTTGTGCTCACCGAGCACGTCCGCGGTCGACCCCGGCTGGGCCACCGCGAACGGCAGCGGCGCGAACGCGGTGACGCCGAGGAGGGCCAGTACGGGGATCGCGCTGAGGGTGAGGGCTGTGCGGCGGGGGAGGGCGGTGAGGCGAGTGAGCACGGGGTCAATGTAGTCCGTTGGCCGTTCCTTGCCGTGGTCCGGGGCTCGGCCCCGGGGCTGCCGCCCCCGGGCCCCGCTCTCGGCCTGCGGCCTGCGCCCACCGGCCCGGTTCGTCCCTGGGCTCGGCGGCTGCCCCGTCGCGTGTGGCTGGGCACGCAGTTCCCCGCGCCCCTATAAGGCACCGCACACCTGAAGAGCGCCCCACCTACCTCAGCGCGTCCGCGACCTCCTTCGCCGCGTCCAGGACTCGCTCCCCCACCCGTTCCGGGACCGCGTCCGCCAGCATCACCACTCCTACGCTGCCCTCTATGCCCGTGACCCCCACCAGCGGGGCCGCCGCGCCGCTCGCGCCGGCCTCCAGCTCGCCGTGG
Source organism: Streptomyces cavernicola (assembly GCF_029968035.1). Lineage (GTDB taxonomy): Bacteria > Actinomycetota > Actinomycetes > Streptomycetales > Streptomycetaceae > Streptomyces > Streptomyces cavernicola. The sequence goes on from NZ_JASCIQ010000039.1 coordinate 49,984, forward strand.
GTGAGCGTGTAGCCGGGGTCGCTGAGCAGGCCCTGGCGCGCGGAGAGTATGGCCTTGCCCGCGGCGCCCCGGTCGAGCGGGTGCCGGAAGCCCGTGCGGTACGCCACGTGGTAGTCGGTCCAGGTCGGCTCGACCACCGCCACCGCGAGCGCCTCCGCCCCGTCGACCATCGTCAGGTGCGCGGTGGCCCCGATGTCCTCGGCGAGCGCGCGCAGCGCGGGCAGCGCGGCCTCGCGGACCAGCGGGTGCACCTGCCGGCCGAGGCGCAGCACGCCGAGGCCGACGCGGGCGCGGCCGCCCAGGTCACGGCGGACCAGGGTGTGCTGCTCCAGGGTGGCGAGCAGCCGGTAGACCACGGTGCGGTTGACCCCGAGCTTGTTGGACAGCTCCGTGACGGTCAGGCCGTGGTCGGTGTCGGCGAGCAATTTGAGGACCCGCAGGCCTCGGTCGAGCGTCTGAGAAGTCTCCGCGGTCACGACGCCCTCTCCTTAGAGGTGAGTTGCGACGGCCCCGATACGACGTTCCGCCACCGAGTCCCGTCGGTGACGCGCGTCAGAGGCCGCCGGGCGAAGAGGCGGCCGGGGCACGCTCGCCCCGGTGCCACCTGTGGCACCGGCTGCGCTCCGCGGCGGCGTTGCCACGGGGCGTGTACGTTTCCCCGGGACAGTAGCGAGCTTGTCCCGCTGAGCGGAAGACTTTGTCCAGAATCCGGGCACCCAGCTCTACGGACAGGCGTGGATCAGGTGCGGTTTGCCCCTTTGGGGACCTTGGGCCGCCGAGGTCGCGCCCGCTTCGGGACTTCCGGCTCGTGGCCGGGGACCTTTGCGGGCGCCCTGGGTGTCGTACGCACATTACGTTGGCCCTCAGTCGGCCCGCGGCCCCGTCCACGACCCGGACCGGCACACCGGGACCCGAACCGCAAGCCGTCTCAGCAACCGCAAGCCGTCTCAGCAAAGGCCGCCGCACATGAAGCTCCGCCGTACCGCCCTCTTCTGCGTCGCCGTCTCCGTCGGCACGGGCGCGGTCCTCTGGGCGGTGCCCACGGCGGCCGCCACGGCGGTCACCTGCGCGCTGACGCTCGCGGTCGGCGCGGGGATGGTCGCGCTCGGCCGCCACGGACGGCCGCCGGGCCAGCGGGGCTGAGCGGGCCGAGAGGAGCCGGGAGCGGGCCGAGAGGGGGCCGGGAGCGGGCCGAGAGGGGACCGAGAGGGGGTCCAGAAAGGCCCGCCGGGGCCCAACTGCCCCTCCCCCGGGCTCACTTCATCCGGGTCGCCCACTCCTGGACCTTGGCGATGCGCTGCCGGATCTGTCCCGCCGTGGCCTCCGCGCTCGGCGGGCCGCCGCAGACGCGGCGCAGCTCGGTGTGGATCACGCCGTGCGGCTTGCCGGACTGGTGGGTGTACGCCGACACCATCGTGTTCAGCGACTTCCGCAGTTCCAGCAGCTCCTTGTGGGAGACCACCGGCCGCCGGTCGGCGGGCAGTTCGAGCAGGTCGGCGTCCTCGTCGGGCTTCTTCCTGCTGTGCGCGATCTGCCGGGCCTGCCGCTTCTGAAGCAGCATCTGCACCTGGTCGGGTTCGAGCAGCCCCGGGATGCCCAGGTAGTCCTGCTCCTCCTCGCTGCCCGGGTGCGCCTGCATGCCGAACTCGGCGCCGTCGTACAGGACTCGGTCGAAGACGGCCTCGGACTCCAGGGCCTCGAAGGAGAACTGCTCCTGCTCGCCGGTGTCCTCGTCCTCCTGCCGGTTCGCCTCGTCCATCTCCTTCTCGGACTCGGCGTACGGGTCCTCCTCGCCGTCCTTCTTCGGCTTGTCGAGGACGTGGTCGCGCTCGGCCTCCATCTCGTTGGCGAAGCCGAGGAGGTCGGGGATGGTCGGCAGGAACACGGATGCGGTCTCGCCGCGCCGCCGGGACCGTACGAAACGGCCGACGGCCTGGGCGAAGAACAGCGGCGTCGAGATCGTCGTCGCGTACACCCCGACGGCGAGACGGGGCACGTCGACGCCCTCGGACACCATGCGGACCGCGACCATCCAGCGGGAGTCGTCGCCGCTGAACTCGTCGATCCTCTTGGACGCGCCGGTGTCGTCGGAGAGGACGACCGTCGCCTTCGTGCCGGTGATCTCGCGGATCAGCTTGGCGTAGGCGCGGGCCGAGTCCTGGTCGGAGGCGATGACGAGGCCGCCCGCGTCCGGGATGCCCTTGCGGACCTCGGTGAGGCGCTGGTCGGCGGCCTTCAGGACGTTCGGCATCCAGTCGCCGCGCGGGTCGAGCGCGGTGCGCCAGGCCTGGCTGACGGCGTCCTTCGTCATCGGCTCGCCGAGCCGGGCCGCGATCTCGTCGCCCGCCTTCGTCCGCCAGCGCATGTTGCCGCTGTACGAGAGGAAGATGACGGGCCGCACGACGCCGTCGCCGAGGGCGTTGCCGTAGCCGTACGTGTAGTCGGCGGACGAGCGCCGGATGCCCTGGTTGTCCTCCTCGTACGTGACGAAGGGGATCGGGTTGGTGTCCGAGCGGAACGGGGTGCCGGTGAGCGCGAGGCGGCGGGTCGCGGGCTCGAAGGCCTCCAGGCAGGCCTCGCCCCAGGACTTGGAGTCGCCGGCGTGGTGGATCTCGTCGAGGATCACCAGGGTCTTGCGCTGCTCGGAGCGGTTGCGGTGCAGCATCGGGCGCACTCCGACGCCCGCGTACGTGACGGCGACGCCCTGGTACTCCTTGCTGAGCGGGCCCGCGCTGTACTCCGGGTCCAGCTTGATCCCTATCCGGGCGGCGGCCTCGGCCCACTGCTTCTTCAGGTGCTCGGTCGGGGCGACCACCGTCACCTGCTGGACCACGTGGTGGTGCAGCAGCCAGGAGGCGAGGGTCAGCGCGAAGGTCGTCTTGCCTGCGCCGGGCGTCGCCACGGCGAGGAAGTCCCGCGGCTGCTCCTGGATGTACCGGTCCATGGCCCCCTGCTGCCAGGCCCGCAGCTTGCTGGCGGTGCCCCAGGGGGCGCGGCCGGGGAAGGCGGGGGAGAGGTGGTGGTTGGAGGTGGCGGCGGCGGTCGAGGTAGTCACGGTCTCCGTCGGGGTTCCTGCGCACTGCGCTCGGCTACGTATGACAACCGGGCCACCTTACCGGTGACACGATGACGACTCCGGTCGACTTGACCGGAGCCGTCGGGGGTGGGACGGGGCTCACATCGCCGCGTGCAGCGCCTTGAGTCTTCCGGCGATCTCGGCGACATCTTCCAGACTGCCTGCCGCTACCTCGATCACCAGCTTGTACGCCTCCTCCTGATCGACATCGAGCATCTCGGTGCCGTTGATGTCGAGGAAGACCACGGTGCACATCCAGGCCATCGGCTTGTTCCCGTCGACCAGCGGATGGTTCACGGCCAGCGAGTGCAGCAGGGAGGCCGCCTTTTCGAACAGGTCCGTGTACGCCTCGACGCCGAACATCTGGGACTGGGGGCGGTTCACCGCAGAGGTGAGCAGGCCCAGGTCACGTACGGCGATCTGCTGCGGGCCACAGGCCAGCTCGGCCAAGTCCAGGACTTCCTGGACCGTCAGGTATTTCACTCACTCCCCCAGCCTGCGCAACAGGTCAGCGTGGCGGGCCGCGTACTTCTCGCCGAGCCGCCGGACTTCCGCCCGGTCCGCTTCCTGCTCCAGATAACGGTCGATCGCCTGCAACACCACGGCGTGCATGCTGCGTCCCTCCTCGTCGGCCCGCTGTCTGAGTGCGTCCTGCTGATCGTCACGAAGACGTAGGTTCATCGCCATACCAAAACGGTACCAAGTATGGGGTCACTTTGGTACTGGTTTCCGCTCCCGCAGCCGTCCCGCCGCGAACACGCCCGTGAGGGCGACCGCGGTCGAGAGGGCGAAGACCGCGAGGAAGGCCGTTGGCTGGGAATTCGTGGCGGCGGTCGCGTGGCCCGGCGTGCCCAGCGCTCCCCCGCCCACCGCTCCTCCGCCCACCGCTCCTCCGCCCACCGCTCCTCCGCCCAGCGCCGCGAACGCCGCGCCGCCCGCGGCGAGGAGCAGGATGTTGGAGAGCCCGTCGGAGATCTGCAGGGCGGCCGAGTTGCCGCCCGCCTCGCTGGGCGCGGAGAGCTTGAGCAGCAGCACGCTCGTCGACGAGATCGTCAGGCCCATCCCGAAGCAGCCCCAGGCCCAGGCGACGGCCACGGTCCAGACGGGCACGGCGGGGATCAGCACGGTCGGCGCGGCCGCGATGGCCAGGGCGACGAGCAGCATGCCGAGCCTGACCAGGGGTTCGCGGTGCGGTTCGAGGCGGGGCCTGGACTGCACCCAGGAGCCGAGGGCCCAGGTCGCGCCGCCGACGGCGAGGGAGAGCCCGGCCATCGTCGGCGACAGCCCGCGCTGCGTGACGAGCATCAGCGGTACGAAGGACTCGGCGGCGATGAACGACCCGGCCGCGATGCCGCGCAGCAGCACCACCGCGGGCAGCCCGCGCGCGGCCCGGAACGTGCCGTGCGGCAGCAGCCCCAGGGGGTGTCTCCCCGATCTTTGCGGATCAGCCTGCGGCGTCTGGTGCGTGCTCTCGGCGTGCGCCCGAATCTCCCTCGTACTGGACGTACTTGGGTGATTCGGGCGTGCGGCGAGAGTGCGTGCCAGGCGTCGCGGGCCCGCAAAGATCGGGGAGACACCCCCTAGCGCGGAGGGCACGAGCAGCGCGGCCCCCGCGAGCGCCGGGGCGAGCGACCAGGGGCTGAGCTCGTGCCCCGCGTACTGGAGGAGTGCGGCGCCGCCGGAGATGCCGAGGGCGAGACGGAGCCGGCGCGGGTCGAAGCCCGCCGGGGCCCCGTCCGGCGGGCCCGCGGCCATCCGGCGGATGGCGGGGAGCGCGAGGGCCAGCGGGATCACGACCAGGGCGGGGATGCCGAGGAACACCCAGCGCCAGCCGAGCCGTTCGGTGACCGTGCCGGCGGCGAGCGGGCCCACGATCGACGGCACGACCCAGCTCGCCGCGAACGCCGCCATGATCGCCGGACGCAGCCGCTCCGGGTAGGCCCGGCTGACCACCACGTACAGGGCGACGATCACCAGGCCGCCGCCGAGGCCCTGGACGGCGCGGCCGAGGACGAAGAGCCACATGGCGCCCGCGGTGCCGGAGAGCAGCAGGCCCGCGGCGAACGCGCCGATCCCGGCGGTCAGCGGGCCGAGCGGGCCGTTCCGGTCGGACCACTGGCCGGCGAGGACCATGCCGAACAGGCTCGTCGTGAAGTAGCCGGAGAACGCGAAGGCGTAGAGCGCGACGCCGTCCAACTCCCGTGCGGCGACCGGCATCGCGGTGCCGACGGCGGTCGCCTCGAACGCGATGAGGAGGACGACGGAGACGATGCCGATGCTCAGCGCGCGGTACGGGCGGCGCAGCACCCCGCCCTCACGCGGCGTCCCCCGCAGGGCGCCGGCGTCCCGCTCGGTCGTGGTCATGCGCGCCAGCGTAAGGGTCAACTGCCCTGGTGGCACCTGTCGTTGGGCGGCTTTCGGCTGGTCCCCCGGTCGTACGTCCCGCGGTCCCGAGCGGCGTACGTGAACGGGGTGTGGCAGTCGCGTCGCACCCTCGGCCGGGGCCTTGAGCGGGGTGTTCGCAGCGGCTTACGTTCACGGCCTCCCGTACGACCGCCCCGCCGGGGGCCTCACTTCCCGTCGGCCGCGTCGAGGAGCGCCTGGACGTCCAGCTTGCCCATGCCCAGCATCGCCTTCATCGCGCGGTCGGCCCTGGCCCGGTCCGGGTCCGTGACCAGGTCGTTCAGGACGCTCGGCACGATCTGCCAGGACAGGCCGTACTTGTCCTTGAGCCAGCCGCACGGGCCCTCCTGGCCGCCGTCCGCGGTGAGCGCGGACCACAGCCGGTCGACCTCCTTCTGGTCGTCGCAGTCGACGGAGATCGAGCAGGCCTCGGTGAACTGGAACTCGGGGCCACCGTTGAGGGCCATGAACTCCGTTCCCGCCAGCTCGAACATGACCACGACGACGGTGCCGGGCTCCCCCGGGCCCACCTCGCCCCAGCGCTGCACCTGCGTCACGCGGGAGTCGTCGAACAGCGACATGTAGAACTCGGCGGCCTCCTCGGCCTTGCCGTCGTACCAGAGACACGTCTTGATCTTCTGCGGCGTCGCCATGGGACGGCTCCTTTCCTCGGGCGCGCGAGGCGCGCGGTTCACAGGGGTAGACCCCGCGCCCTCCGGGAACTCATCGCCCGGCCCCGGCCCTTCACCCCGCGGTGTGCTCCCAGACCTCCAGGAGATACGTACGCCCCTTCTGGCTGCCCCGCGTCGGCGGTACGTCCGCGCGCCGCCGGTACCCGGCCGCGCGGGCCACCGCGACGCTCGCCGCGTTGTCCGGCTCGATCTGCAGCCGGATTCGGTCGAGGCCCAGCGTCGTGTGGGCGTACTCGGTGAGCAGCCGGGTCGCGCGGGCGGCGAGGCGGCGGCCGCGGTGGGCGGCGCCGATCGCGTACCCGAGCGTGACCGCACCGGCCGGGCGCTCCGCGCCGAGCGAGCCGAGCAGCACCTCGCCCAGCGGGGTCGCGCCGTCCTCGGTGACGGCGAGCTGGATGCGGGTGCCGTCGGCGCGGGTGCTGCGGGCCCGGTCGAGGTAGGCGCGGGCGGCGACCAGGTCGAAAGGCGAGGCGAGCGGGGTGCGGTACGCGACGCCCGGCTCGTCGAAGAGCTCCACCATCGCGGGCAGGTCGTCCTCGGTCCACTCCCGCAGGACCAGCCCGTCGCCGCGGATGGCCAAGCCCTCCTGCGCACCTTCCACAGCATCTCCACCTTCGATGTGCATGAAGCCCATCCGCCCCTTCCGGCCTGCGTTTACTCTGCACAGGCGTCCCGCCGCACAGGTCACGGGAGTCCCCTCCCGCCCCGCCTGCGACAGCGCTTCGCCCGCCTCGCCCCGAATCGTCGCCTGTGGGCCGAGGGCCCGCCACACCGGGGGTGTCAGGGCCTTGCGGCATGATGTGCGCATGGCAAGCACGGGGGATCTCATAGCGGGCCGGTACCGCATCGCGGCACGACTCGGCCGGGGCGGTATGGGCACCGTCTGGCGCGCACAGGACGAGTTGCTGGGCCGCGCCGTAGCCGTCAAGGAACTCCACGTCGACGACGGACTGCCGTCCATGGACGCGGAGTTGCAGCGGGAGCGGACACTGCGCGAGGCCCGCTCCGTGGCCCAGGTACGGCACGCCAACATCATGGTGCTGCACGACATCGTCGAGCACGACGCGCAGCCGTGGATCGTGATGGAGCTGATCGACGGCCGCTCGCTCGCCGACCGCATCGCCCTCGACGGCGTCCTCGCCCCCGCCGAGGCGGCCCGCATCGGCCTCGCCCTGCTCGACGCACTGCGCGCGGCGCACGCCTCCGGCGTCCAGCACCGCGACCTCAAGCCGGCCAACGTGCTCCTGGAGTCGGCCACCGGCCGCGTCGTCCTCTCCGACTTCGGCATCGCCCAGGTCGCGGGCCAGACCACGCTGACCGAGACCGGCTCGTTCGTCGGCTCGCCCGAATACACGGCGCCCGAGCGGATGTCGAACCGGCACACCGGCCCCGAGTCCGACCTGTGGTCCCTCGGCGTGCTGCTGTGCGCGGCGGTCGACGGCGAGTCCCCGTTCCACCGCGACTCGGTCGCCGCGGTCCTGCACGCCGTGGTGATGGACGAGATCCGCATCCCGGCCGCGGCGGGCCCCCTCACCCCGGTCGTACGCGGACTCCTGGAGCGGGACGTCGCACGCCGGCTCGACCTCGACGAGGCGGAGCGGCTGCTGTGGGCCGTCGCGGGGGACGCGGCGACCGCCCCGCTGGCCACCGCGGGCGCGCGTGCCGCCGCCGCCCCGGCCGCGGCCGCTGCCCCGGCCCCGGCCGACCCGCGCGTCGCCCACTCCGTACCGTCCTCGGCCCCGCCCACGCACCGCGCGGCCACCCGGTCCGCGCAGGCCGCGCAGGATCGCCGCACCGCCGACTCGCCCACCGAGCCCGGCGGATCCGCCGGGTCCGCCGGGTCCGCCGGGTCCGCCGGGTCCGCCGAACCCCTGGTCGCCTCGGTGCGGTCCGGGCAGCCGCCGGCCCGGCGCCCCCGGGTGCGCACCGCGGTCCTCGCGGCCGCCCTCGCCGTGGCGCTCGCCGCGGGCGGCACCGGATTCGGGCTCTGGTACGCGGGCCGCGACCAGGCCGTGAACGCCGCCGACTCCGGCGACCGGGTAGAGGGGACCGACCCGACCCCGACGGCGGACGGCCCGAAGGGCGACCGCGTCCCGGACGCCTCCCCGAACCCCACGGCGACCGACCGGGCGAAGCCCACCGGCTCCGCCGACAAGGACCGGCCCGCGGCAGGTGGCGGCGCGGAGACCGACTCCCCGGACGACGGTGCCGACGGCGCCGGCAGCGGCGGCGGCTCGGACAAGCCCGCCGCCGACCCCGCACCCGCCGGGTACCACACGGTCACCGACCCACTCGGCTTCAAGGTCGCCGTCCCCGACGGCTTCACCCGCTCCTACGAGGCGCCGCGCGTCTACTACTACTCCCCCGGCAAGCAGTTCCGCCTCGGCTTCCACCCCCAACCCCAGGACCCTGAGGGCCCGTTGGCCGTCATGCGGCAGGCCCACGAGGACGGCCCCGACGACTACCCCGGCTACCGCGACGGCTCGGTCACCGAGACCACCCACAACGGCCACCCCGCCGCGCTCTGGGCGTTCGCCTGGGACGGCACGGCGGCGGACGGCGGCCCCCGCCAGACGTACGACCTGAGCTGGGACGAGGGCGGCAAGATGTACGACCTGTGGATCTCGGGGCCGACCGCCCAACAGGCCACCGCCAAGCGGCACTTCGACGTCGCCCTCGAAACGTTCACCGCGAACTAGCCACCCCGCGCGGCAGCGGCGCGGGACCCAATTCCCGTACGACACCGTCCACTTGACCCCGCTTCGCCCTCTTCTGCTGCCGGGCGCGCTCTCGTACCGTCAGGCCCGTCCTTTGTTATGGCCATGACGAAGAAGAGGGGTCCCCCGTGCTCAGACCTTCCACGGCCAGACCTGACGCGCGCGAGCGCAGACCGCGTCGCGGCGGACCGCGCCGCAGACTGCTCCAGCTCGCGCTCGCCCCGCTCGCGGGTCTCGCCCTGCTCGCCGCCCCGGCCGACGCGGCTCCCCCGCCGCCGGACGACGAGTACCGGCCGGTGCGCGGGCCCTCCGCCCCCGCCGAGTACCGCTACCGGCAGAAGGCCCTGCCCGGCGAGACGCTGCCCCGGCACGCGCACGCCGACGCGGCCGCCGAGGCGCGCGAACTGCCCGTCGGGGGCGGCGACTGGAAGTCGCTCGGGCCCACCAACATCGGCGGCCGGATCGTCTCCCTCGCCCTCGACCCGCAGCGCGCCGACACCCTGTACGCGGCCGCGGCCAGCGGCGGGATCTGGCGCAGCACCGACGCGGGCCGGACCTTCGAACCCGCCTGGCCCGACGACGCGACCCAGGCCATGGGCGCCGTCGCCACGAGCCCCGACGGCACCCTGTACGCGGGCACCGGCGAGCCCAACCCGGGCGGCGGCTCCATCACGTACGAGGGCACCGGCCTGTACCGGTCGACCGACGGCGGCAAGAGCTGGAAGCCCAGCGGCCTGCGCGACTCAGGGGCGATCAGCGCCATCACCGTCGACCCCGACCACCCGAAGCGGGTGTACGCGGCGGCGGCCGGTTCGCTCTACAACGGCGGCGGCGACCGGGGCGTGTACCGCTCCGACGACGGCGGCCGGTCCTGGAAGCGGATTCTGGAAGGCGCCAACGAGTTCACCGGCGCCACCGAGATCTTCGTGCAGGACGAGCGGCTGTACGCGGTCCTGTGGGACCACCGCCGCACCCCCGAGAAGCGCACGTACGGCGGCGTCGGCTCCGGGGTGTTCCGCAGCGACGACGACGGCCGGAGCTGGGAGCGGCTCGGCGGCGGCCTGCCCGAGGCGGGCCCGGACGTCGGCCGGATCGGGCTCGCCGTCGCGGGCGACCGGGTGTACGCCCTGGTGAACACCACCGCGGGCCCCTTCCAGGGCTTCTACGCCTCGGACGACGGCGGCGACTCGTTCGTGCAGAGCGCGGCCGACGACCAGCTCAAGGGCTCGCAGTCCACGTTCGGCTGGTGGTTCTCCAAGATCTGGGCGGACCCCGCCGACCCGACCCATCTGCACGCGGCCGGCGTGCCGTTGATGACGTCCAAGGACGCGGGCGCGACCTGGACGTACGACGACACCTCGATCCACGTGGACCAGCACGCCATGGTCTGGGACCCGCGCAAGCCGGGCCGGGTGTACCTGGGCAACGACGGCGGCGTCTACCGCTCGGACGCGAACGGCGACGGCGGCTGGGTGCGGGCCGAGCACCAGCCGTACACCCAGCTGTACAGCGCGGCCATCACGCCCGAGGACCCGTCCCGGATCTCCGGCGGCGCGCAGGACAACGGCTCGATCCGGTCGTGGGGCGGCGAGCGGTTCAACGAGTACCTGGGCGGTGACGGCGAGGAGAACCTGATCGACCCGACCGACCCGGACAAGGTGATCGCCTGTTACCAGTACGGGAACTGCTTCCGCTCCACCGACGGCGGCGACACCATGACGTACTTCGCGGACGCGACGACGTACCAGCGCCGCAACTGGTTCACGCCCGTGGTGCATGACCCCTCCGACCCGAGGGTGCTCTACTACGGCGCGGAGGTGGTCAACCGGTCCACGGACGGCGGGAAGACGTGGAAGGCGATCAGCCCGGACCTCTCCGGCGGCCCCGGCGACGACCCCAACTACCCGAACTACGGGACGGTTTCGTCCATCGCGCCCGCGGGCGACGGCCGCACGGTGTACGCGGGCACGGACGACGGCCGGGTCTGGGTCACCGAGGACGGCGGTGCGAACTGGACGAAGATCGCCGAGGGCCGGCCGTGGGTGACCCGGGTCGTGGTGGACCCGAACGACCCGAGCCGGGTGTTCACGACCCACTCCGGTTACCGCTCCGGCTCCCCGCTCGCTCATGTCTACGGCTCCACGGACGGCGGGCGGACCTGGAAGAACCTGTCCGGGAACCTGCCGGACGCACCCGTCAACGACCTTGTGGTGGACGTGGGTTCGGCTTCCGGTTCACTGGTCGTCGGCACCGACCAGGGCGTCTTCCGCTCCCCTTCGGGCTCGGGTGACGACTGGCAGCGGTACGGGCACGGCCTGCCCGCCGTGCCGGTCGACGACATCGAGTACGACCCGTCCCGGGGCCGTCTGGTCGCGGCGACGTTCGGGCGCGGGTTCTACGAGCTGGGCGCGGAGTAGGGTCGATTTTTTCATGTCTCAGTGAGACATGAAAAATTGTGTGCCGTCGGTCGCCGGAGTGGTACGGCGACCGGCGGCTTCACAACTCGCCTGCATTTCCCGCCCGTTGAGACCTCCCGTGTGCAGTACGCGTCGACGCCACGGGCGGATCTTGTGATTCGCCCCGCGCCGCCCCCGACGCTCTATAAACTCCCCGGGTGGCGATCACGGGCGAGTTATCCACAGACGCAGACGCAAATCAGCAGCTCCGATTCGCTCTCCTCGGCCCACTCCAGGCCTGGCGCGGCAGCACGCCCGTGGATCTCGGGCCGGTGCGCGAGCAGGCCCTGCTCGCCGCCCTCCTCCTGCGCCCCGGCCGCACCGTCAGCCGGCGGCAACTCCTCGACGGCGTCTGGGGATCCGAGCCGCCCGGCACCGGCGCCAAGGTGATCCCGGTCTACGTGCACCGCCTGCGCAGACGCCTCGACACCCCCGGCCGGGGCGCCGCCGAGTCCCTGCTCGTCACCGCGCGCGGCGGCTACTGCTTCGCGCCCGCGAACACCCCGGGCGGCGCCCGGGTGGACGTCGTCCGCTGCGCCGAGCTGGCCGCCGAGGGGCGCGCGGCCCGGGACGCCGGCGACCTGGCCGCCGCGGCCACCGCCTGGTCCGCCGCCCTCGGCCTGTACCGCGGCGAGCCCCTCGCCTCCGTGCCGGGCCCCTTCGCGGAGGGCGAGCGGCTCCGCCTCACCGAGCAACGCCTCACCCTCGCCCAGGAGTTGGCGTCCGCCCGGCTGCGGCTCGGGCGGCACGCGGAGGCGGTCGGCGAGCTGTACGCGCTGGCCGCGGAGCACCCGTACCACGAGGCGCTCGCCGCGCTCCTGATGCGGGCCCTGTACGCCGCGAACCGGCAGTCCGACGCGCTCGACGTGTACGCCGCGGTCCGCCGCCGCCTCGTCGACGAGCAGGGCGTGGAGCCCGGCGCGGAGCTGCGGCAGGCCCACGAGGCGGTGCTGCGCGGCGACCCGGCCCCGGCGCCGCAGGCCCCCCGCCCGGCGGCGCCCGCCCCTCCCCCCGCCCGTCCCCGGCGGCAGGAACTCCCCGTCGACATCGGCAGGTTCACCGGCCGGGACCGCGAGCTCGGCCTGCTCCTCGCGCCCGCGGAGCCGGACGTGGTGACCGTGCGGACCGTGGACGGCATGGCGGGGATCGGGAAGACCGCGCTCGCCGTGCACGCGGCCCGGAAGCTGTCCGAGGGGCACCCGGACGGCTGCCTGTTCGTGGAGCTGCACGGGCACCGCGAGGACCACGAGGCCGCAGGCCGGCAGCGCGTGCTGCGCAGGCTGCTCCGCTCGGTCGGTGCGGGCGAGGGCGAGGACTCCGAGGACCTCGACGAGCTGGCCGCGTCCTGGCGCGCCGCGACGGCCGGCCTGCGGCTGCTCCTCGTACTCGACGACGCCTCCGCCGCCGAACAGGTGCGGCCGCTGCTGCCCGCCGGGCCCGGCAGCATGGTCCTGGTGACCAGCCGGCAGCGGCTGACCGGCCTGGACGCGGACCGCCGCATCTCGCTGGCGCCGCTCGGCCTGGACGAGGCGGCGGGGCTGCTCACCCGCATCGTCGGCGGCGAGGGCTCGGCGCGGGAGCGGGCCGCCGTACGCGAACTGGCCGCGCTCTGCGACCGGTTGCCGCTCGCGCTGCGGATCGTCGGGGCCCGTATCCAGGACCGTCCACTGTGGGCGGTGGAGGCGCTGGCGGCGCGCCTCACCGACGGCGAGCGCCGCCTCGACGAACTCGCCGTCGAGGACCGCAGCGTCGAGGTCGCCTTCCAGCTCTCGTACGGGCAGCTCCCGCCCGGCGAGCAGCGCGCGTTCCGGGCCCTCGGCCTGTCGCCGACCGTGCAGTTCGACCGGCTCGCGCTCGCCGCGCTGCTCGGCCGGACCCCCGCCGAGGCCGAGCAGGCCCTGCAGCAGCTGGCCGACGCGAGCCTCGTCCAGCAGGTCACCGCCGACCGCTACCGTCTGCACGACCTGATGGCCGTCTACGCCCGCCGCGTCGCCGCCACCCGCCCCGACGAGGCGGCGGCCGCCCGCGAGCGGGTCTTCCGGCTCTACGTGACGGCCGCGCGCTGCGCCAGCGACTGGGGGACGTCCGTGCCGGGCGCGGACGCCCGCGACACCGGCCCGTTCACCGACTGGGAGGACGCCGCGGCCTGGCTGGACGCGGCCGGCGCCGAACTCGTCGACGTCATCGGGCAGTCCGTGGCCGCGGGCCAGCACGACGACGCCTGCCGGCTCGCCGAGGGCCTGGTCGACTACCTCACCCGGCAGGGCCGCTTCCACGAGTGCCGCACCGCCCTGGAGACCGCTCTCCCCTTCGCCGACCGGTCCTCGGAACAACGCTTCGCCTCCGCGCTGCGTACGGGCATGGGCATCATGTACGGCCTGCAGGGCCGGTACCGGCAGGCCCGCGACTGGTTCACGCAGGCCCTGGACCTCAGCCGCCGGGCCGACGACCCGCACGAGCAGGCCCGCGCCTCGGCGGGCCTCGGCACGTTCGCCAACCTGGAGGGCGACGCGGCGGAGTCCATGACGCACTTCGCCGAAGTCGCCCGCCTGGTCGGCTCGTTGGAGCACGACGACTGGCTGATGGGGTCCGTGATGACGCGCGTCGGCGACATCCACCACCAGCTCGGCGAGCACGACAAGGCGTACGACCGCTACACCGACGCCATCGCCCTCGCCGAGCGGTCCGGCAGCCCCCGCCTGCTCGGCAAGACCCTGCTCCGCCTCGGCCGGCTCCAACTCGACCTCGACCGCCCCGCCGAGGCCGCGGGCGCCCTCGGCAAGGCCGAGGACCTGGCCCGCCGCCTCGGCGACGTCCCCCTGCACTCCGCGGTCCTCGACCGCCTCGCCACCGCCGAGAGCCGGCTCGGCAACCCGCAGGCGGCGGCCGAACTGCGCCGCCGGGCCCGCGCGCTGCTCGACGAGCAGACCGGCACCGAGTCGGAGATCGTGATCCGCCACCAGCTCGTCTGGTACGGAGCGGCCGCCGAGGACCTGGCCGGCGCCCGCGACTTCTTCGCCCGCTCCACGAACCTGCCCGGCGCGGAGGCCAACAGGGCGCGGATCTCCCGGGTGTTGGACGCACTGGGCAGGCGCGGGCGCGGCAGCCAGGAGGGCTAGTCCGTCCCTATTCGGATCAGCCGCGCGGCGCGGCGGGCGAACCGTCCGAGTTGAGCCAGCGGACCCCGTTGGCGCTGTCCTCGGTGATGGTCCGCTCGATGGCGTTGTTGTCCCAGGCGTAGAGCGGGTGCAGGTCGAAGTAGCCCTTGGCGTTCAGCAGGTTCGCGTCGCACACCGGGTCGCCGTTGATGCAGTACCGGGTGACGGGGACGCCGTTGAAGTCGGCGGGGCCCGCGCCGGGCGAGGTGGCGACGCCGGGCACGCCGAGCCCCTTGGGGACGACCGCACCGAAGCCGGTGCCGGGCTGCATCGGGTCGGCGTAGAGCTTGCCGTCGACCTGCTCCTTCGGGATGCCGGTCTCGCCGCGGGAGATCTTCTGCAGCACCTCGTCGGCGACCTGCGCGCCCTGCGAGTAGCCGACGATCCTGATCTGCGCGTCCGGGTGGTCGCGGTGCGTCTGCTCGGCGACCTTCAGGGTCTCCTCGATGCCGATGCGCACGCTGGTGTCGTACGTCGGCGCGGTGAGGGCCTCGGGGTTGACCTTCCCGCCGGGCTCGATGAGCGAGCCGGTCGGGCCGATCACCGGCCCCCACGAGGCCGGGTAGCACACCTTGATCGCCCGGTCCCCGAGCTGGTTGTCCCGGTTCGCGTCGTTGTAGGTGTTCGTGCACTGCGGCGCGGGCGGCGTCGCCCCCGTGCCGCCGACCTCGATGTAGTAGCGGTCCGCGTCGGCGGCCTGCGCGGAACCCGGAACTGCGAGGACGCCTCCGAACGCCATCGCCGCCGTCGCGGCGGTCCCCAGAACCCGCTTCGTCCTGCTCGTCTTGGCCATGCCTGGTCTCCCCCTAGGAGTGTCGTGATGCCGCGCTCTGCGAGCGAGCAACTCCCAAGCTAGGAACGGGCGTTGGCATCACGATGACATGGGGATGAAATGGCTGGTGGGAGAGGTGATCGGGCCAGGGTCCGCCCGGAGCGGGAGCGTCGCGGCCCCTACCTCTCCTGCACCACGACCCCCTGCGGCCGCACCGGCAGCCGGTTGATCGGGCGGCCCGTGGCCGCGCGGATCGCGCCCGCCACCGCCGCCGGGGACGTGACCACCGGGACCGCCGACACCGCCTTCGCGCCGAAGGGGGCGACCACGTCGCGTTCCTCGACCAGCTTCACGATGCGGATGTCGGGGGCGTCGAGGGCCGTCGGCAGGGCGTAGCCCGTCAGGTCGGGGTGGCGGATCAGGCCCTTCGGGGTGCGCAGGTTCTCCGTCAGGGCCGCGCCGACTCCCTGTGTGGCTCCGGCCTCGATACGGGCCCTGAGCTGGGCCGGGTTGAGGACCCGGCCGACGTCCTGGGCGACGGCCAGCTCGACGACGCGCACCGAGCCCATCTCCACGTCCACGTCGACCACCGCGCGGATCGCGCAGAAGGCGAGGCCCACGAACGCGTCGCCCTGGCCGGTGTCGTCGAGCGGTTCGGTGGGGTGGGGGCGGCACTGGGCGGTGGCCCAGAGCTCCTTGCCGTCCATGGCCTCGGTGACGGTGGTGGAGAGGACCCCGTCGTACGAGGTGATCTTGCCGTCGGTGATCTGGAGGAGCTCCGTGGACATGCCGAACTTGGCGGCCAGGGGCTGCAGGAGCTGGGTGCGGACCATCTTGGCGGCGCGCTCGACGGCCCCGCCGGACACCCAGGTGTGGCGGCCGCGGCAGGCGGGGCCCGCCGGGGGCTGGTCCGTGTCGACGGAGGCCACGTGGACCTCGTCGATGCCCAGGGTCTCCTGGACGATCTGCCGGGCGAGCGTGGAGAAGCCCTGGCCGGTGTCGACCGCGGCGCAGATCACCGTGGCCACGCCGTCCTGGACCTTGACGGTGGCGGTGGAGACCTCGTCCGCGCCCTCCGCGCCGAGCATGTGCACCATGCCGAGGGCGTAGCCGACGCCCCTGCGGATCGCGCCGGGCTCGCCCGCGCCCTCGGGCCCACCGGGGAGCAGCCAGTCCTCCTCGGGGGTGTCCTTCGGGAGCGGCGGAAGGTCGAAGTCCCGTACGGAGCGCAGGAGTTCAGCGACCGGGGCCGGGCAGGTGACGGTCTGGCCCGTGGGCAGGATGTCGCCCGTCGCGAGGACGTTGCGCAGGCGCAGCTCGGCCGGGTCGACGCCCAGCTTCCCGGCCAGCTTGTCCATCTGCGCCTCGTAGGCCGAACACACCTGCATCGCGCCCTCGCCGCGCACATGGCCGGAGGGCGGGTTGTTCGTACGGACCGCCCAGCCCTCGATGAAGGCGTGCGGGACGACGTACGGGCCGCAGGCGAAGGAGACCGCGGCGGCGAGGGACTCGGAGGAGGCGTCCGCGTACGCGCCCGCGTCGAGGAGGATCTGCGCCTCGACCTTGACGAGGCGGCCCTCGGCGTCGGCGTGGTGGCGGTAGCGGAGCAGCGTGGGGTGGCGGTGGGCGTGGCCGAGGAAGGACTCCTCGCGGGTCGCCGTGAGCTTGACCGGGCAGCCGGTCTTCAACGCGAGGAGTCCGAGCGGGAGTTGGAAGCCGGGGTCCTCGCGGTCGGCGGTCGCCCCTGGCACGCCGGTGACGACGACCTTCACGCGGTCCGGGTCCAGGCCGTAGCAGGCGGCGGCCAGGTCGCGGTCGGCGTGCGGGTCGGTGGAGGCGACGTACAGCTCCACGCCGCCGTCGGGCCGCGGCACCGCGAGGCCCGCCTCGGCGCCGATGGGTGCGGGGTCCTGGCGGCCGATGCGGTAGAGGCCCTCCACGACGATGTCGCCCGTGATCTCCGGGTCGCCGTAGCTGAGCGGGATGTGGCGGATCAGGTTGCCGTCGGGGTGCAGGGGTTCGGCGGCGAAGGCCTGCTCCGGGTCGGTGATCGGCTCCAGGACCTCGTACTCGACCTGGATCGCGGCGGCGGCCATCCGGGCCGTGTCGGGGTGGTCGGCGGCCACGGCGGCGATGGGCTCGCCGTGGTGGCGGACCACGTGTGCGGCGAACACGGGGCGGTCGTGGACCCGGCGGCCGTGCCCGGCGTCCCCGGGGATGTCGTCGGCGGTGACCACGGCCCGTACGCCGGGCATCGCGGCGGCCTCCGAGGTGTCCACGGAGACGATGCGGGCGTGCGGGTGCGGGGAGCGGAGCAGCGCGGCCCACAGCAGGCCCTCGGCCCACAGGTCGGAGGCGTAGGGGTACGTGCCCTCCGTCTTGGCCTGCGCGTCGGCGGGCTGCAGCGACGCGCCCAGGCCGTGCGCGGGCTTGGGCACTTCGGCGGGAGGCGTGGCGCTGACGGCGGGGGTGGTCGCCGTGGCGGCCGCTTCGTTGCTCACGCCGGTCCTCCGTCCTGCGGGGCGTGGTGCGGGAACTGCGGGTCGTACTGCGGGTCGTACTGGGGGTTGGCGCCGCCGGCGCCGGGCGGGGCCTGCTGCGGGATCCGGGCGCCGGCCTCGGCGTCCGTCGACTCGGCGTTCCCGTCGGCGAGTTCGCTCCCGGTCGCTGCTTCCGCCGCCGCGGAGGTGCGGCGTTCGGCGACGACCTCGCGTACGGCGTCGAGCACGCCGCGGTAGCCGGAGCAGCGGCAGAGGTTGCCGCAGAGCGCCTGCCGGGTCTCGCGCTCGCTGGGGTCCGGGTTGCCTTCGAGCAGGTCGTGCACGGTCATCGCCATGCCCGGCACGCAGAAGCCGCACTGCACGGCGCTGCCGCAGGCCAACGCCCGCTGTACGTCGGATGGTCGGCCGTTCTCGGCGAGCCCCTCGACCGTGCGGACCTCGCTGCCCGCGGTGGTCGCTGCGGGCACCAGGCAGGACGCGACGAGCCGCCCGTCCACCTGCACCGCGCACGCCCCGCACTCGCCCTGCGAGCAGCCGTCCTTGGCCCCGGCGAGCCCGAGCCGCTCGCGCAGCACGTAGAGCAGCGACTCCCCGATCCACGCGTCGGTGACGGGCCGGTCGACTCCGTTCACCCGCAGCACGTACGCGGCGAGCGGATGCTCGTCGTGCGGCACGGCGGGCTGTTCCTGCACGTTGCTCACGGCGGCGGCCTGCTGGGGCGCCGGGTCCAGCTCGGGCTCGGCCTCCTGTACGGGGGCGGGCTCGGGTACGGATTCGGGCTCGGCCTCGGATTCAGCCGCAGCCTCGGCCTCCTCGGCGGGCTCCGGCTCCGGCTCGGCGTCAAGCTCGGGCTCGGGTTCGGGCTCGGGCTCGGGCTCGGGTTCGGGTTCGACCTCAGCGTCCGCCTCGGGTTCGACCTCAGCGTCTGCCTCGGGTTCGACCTCGACCTCAGGCTCGGGTTCGACCTCGGGTTCAGCCTCGGGCTCGGGCTCGGGCTCGACGGCCGGAGCCTCGGCCAACTCACCCTCGGCAGACGTGACTTCGACGGCGCGCCCCTCCTGCTCGCGCGGCACGTCCCGGATGATCCCGAGCGCAGCGGTCACCTCGGCCGGGGACTCCTCGGGAACAACGCGCTCCGCCTGCTCGACCACCGGCTCGGGCGCGACCACCGGCTCCAGCTCGGGCTCCGGCCCCTGCTCGGGCACGCTCGCCCAGGGCGCGGCCGCACCGCCTGGCAGGGTCGCCGGGGCGTCCCCGCCCCACTGCTCGATCAGCGAGGACTGCGTGAACTCCCCCGACTCGTCCGGGAGTTCACCCTGCGCGAGCGGGATCGACCACTGTCCCGTGACGTTCGCCTGCCCGGCCGCCGGGTCCGCGTACGCGGCGGCGTCCTGCGGGGCGTACCCGGTGAAGCCCTGCGCCTCGTAGGCCTCCTGCGGATATCCGGCCGGGGCGTGCGGGGCGTACGCGGAGGGGTCCTGGTAGGCCGCGGAGTCCTGGTAGGCCGCGGCCTCCTGCCCCGCGTACCCGCCGAAGTCGCCCTGCCCGTACGGGTCCTGGCCGTACGGGTCCTGGCCGTACTGCGCCTGGCTGTACTGGCTCTGGCTGTACTGGTCCTGGCCGTACTCGCCGCCCTGGCCGTACGGGTCGGACGCGTACGGGTCGTGCGCGTAGCCGCTCTGGCCGTAGTCGGGGGCCGGGGGCTGCGGGGCGTTGGGCTCGGGCCAGCTCACCGCTTCGGGGGCGGGGGGGGCGGCGCCCATCGTGGGGACGACGAACGCGCTGGTCGCGGCCGGGTCGGTGGCCGCGCCGCCGGTCACGGAGATCTGCGGCGGCGGGTAACCGCCGGGTGCGGCGAGCGGCGTGGTCGAGCCGCTCTCCTCGAAGTCGGCGAGGCCGAACCCCTCCGGGATCTGTACGAACGCCGTGGCGTCGGCGTCGTACTCGCCCTGTGGAGTGGGCTGCCAGCCACCGCCGTTGTTGTCGACACCGCCCCCGGTGTTGCCATTGGTGTCGCTCACGACAGCGCCCTCCCCAAGGCTCGTCGGGCCAGCACGGCGACGGTGCGCCGCAGATGCAGTACGGCGGGCGGCAGCTGCTCCTGGGTGCCGTCCGGTGCCTGGTCGGGAATGCAGGCGGCGGCGACGTAGTCGCCGAAGGCGTGCAGCGCCTGCGGGTCGAGGGCGCGTTCGGCGTCCCAGTCGATGAGCGACGCCACCCAGTTCTCGGCGTCCAGGGGGCGCAGCGGCATCGGCGCGATGGCGCCGACCGCGCAGCGCACGCCGCGCCTCGCCGGGTCGAGGACGAGGGCGACGGAGGCGGTGGCGCGGCCGGGGCCGGTGCGCCCGGTGGCCTTGAGGAAGACCTGCGGGGCATGCAGGAGCGGCACGCGGACGAAGCCGATCAGCTCGCCGGCACGCAGCATGTCCATCCCCGCGAGGAGGTGTGACACGGGCACTTCGCGGCGGGCGCCGCCGGGCCCGGCGATGACCAACGTGGCTTCGAGCGCGGCGAGTACGGGCAGTGAGTCGCCGGTCGGCGCGGCCGAGGCGATGTTGCCGCCGAGCGTGCCGGCGTTGCGCACGGTGGGCGGTCCCGCGGCGCGGGCGGCGGCGGCGAGCGCGGGGATGAGCGCGGCGAAGTCGGGGCGGCCCATGCGGGCGTGCGTGAGTCCGGCGCCGAGCAGGGCGTGCCCGTCCTGGTACTGCCAGCCGCGGATCTCGCTGATCCGGCCGAGGCCCACGAGGGCGGCGGGCCTGAGGAGTCCCGAGTTGACCGAGGCCATCAGATCGGTGCCGCCGGCCACGGGCACGGCGGCGGGCATGGCGGCGAGTGCCGCCACCGCCTCGTCCAGCGTGGCAGGCAACTTCACCGCATGTGCAGCCTGTGCCGCCTGCGGCGGCTGCGGTGCGTGCGTGGTCAAACCGGCTGCCCCTTCCCTACGACCGAGCAAGTGAGCCAGGGTGTGCCTACTGCGCCGTACGGTACGTGCTCACAGGCCGGACGTGGCAACTCTGGCACATCTTCCGGGCCCGCCGACGCGGGGGTCCGCTAGGAGTGCTTCCTCCCCTGTCAGGGAGTACGTCCGCTTTCCCATGTCCTCACCGCTTGGTGCTTGTTGCCGCCGTTCGACGACGCTTGCACGGTTGTTCCCCGCACGTTTTCCGACAGCGTCTCCGACGGCGTTCTTCGCGGGCACCCACGCTCCCAGGGCCGCACCCCCGGGGCGTGCGGGTCACCGGCGGCCTCACACGTTCGGGGGCGCTCCCTCGATCGGGCGTCCGAGCACACCGGGGCGCCGCTGCCGAGGGTGAGGTCCGGAGGGTGGCCGGTAGTCGACGCCGAGAGCGTCAAGTCGGGCCAGGTGGGCGGTCATTCGGCGCTCGAAGTCCGCGAAGTCGCGCTCGGCGGCGGGCGGCAGGGTGCTCCAGGCGACCTCGGCGAAGGCGACGAGACGCGGAAAGACCTGGTAGTCGACGCGTTCCCGGCTGTCCATCACCTCGGTCCACACGTTGGCCTGGGCGCCGAGCACGTGCCGGGCCTGTTCGGCGGTGAGCTGCGGCGGTACGGGCTCGAAGCGGTAGACGTCCTCCAGGGTGCGGACGTACCCGATGGGCATGGGCTCGTCCTCGCCGGCGTGCTGCCGGTGGTCCAGGTAGACCTGCTGCTCGGGGCACATGACGACGTCGTGGCCGGCCTGGGCGGCGGCGATGCCGCCCGCGTAGCCGCGCCAGGAGGAGACGGCCGCGCCGGGCGCGAGGCCGCCCTCCAGGATCTCGTCCCAGCCGATGAGGCGGCGGCCGCGTGCGCTGAGCCAGCCGTCGAAGTGCCGGATGAACCAGGACTGCAGCTCGTCCTCGCCGGCGAGCCCGAGCTCCTTGATGCGGGCCTGCGCGGCGGGCGACTGCTTCCACTGGTCCTTGGGGCACTCGTCGCCGCCGATGTGTACGAACGGCGAGACGTCGGCGGGGAAGAGTGCGAGGACTTCCTCCAGGACCCCTTCGTAGAACCGGAGTACGGCTTCGGTGGGGGCGAGGACGTTGGGGGTGACGCCCCAGGTGTCCCAGACGCCGAGGGCGGCGGTGTCGACGACGTCGGTGTTGCCGAGCTGCGGGTAGGCGGCGATGGCGGCCTGCGAGTGGCCGGGGACGTCGATCTCGGGGACGACGCGGATGTGCCGCTCGCGGGCGTACGCGACGATCTCGCGAATGTCGCCCTGGGTGTAGAACCCGCCGTGCGGCTTGTCCTCCCAGAGCGGTGAGGCGCGGTGCCCGTACTTGGTGCGCGGGCGCCAGGAGCCGACCTCGGTGAGCCGCGGGTGGCGCTCGATCTCGATGCGCCAGCCCTGGTCGTCGGTGAGGTGGAAGTGGAAGACGTTCAGCTTGTGCGCGGCGAGCAGGTCGAGTTGGCGCAGCACGTCGTCCTTGGGCCGGAAGTGCCGGGCGACGTCGAGCATCATGCCGCGCCAGCCGAAGCGGGGCGCGTCCTCGACGACGCAGCCGGGCAGGGTCCAGCGGCGGTCCGGGTCGAGGGGGGCGCGGCGGAAGGCCTCGGGGCCGAGGAGTTGACGCAGTGTCTGGGCGGCCCAGAAGACGCCGGCCGCGTCGGCGCCGGTGAGGGTGACGGCGCCGGCGTCGATGTGGAGGCGGTGGGCTTCGGGTACGTGCCCGAGTTCCGCGGGCGCGACCCTGAGGCGGATCACGGAGGTGCCGCGGGGGGTCGCGGGGGCGAGGGGGAGTGCGGTGGCGGCACCGAGCGTGGCGCGCAGCCAGCGCGCGGTGCGTTCGGTGCCGGGTGCCGCGTCGATGACGGTCGACTCGTCGAGGACGAAGGCGTCGCTCGTACGACGGGTGCCGGCGGGGGCGGGGATGAGGTCCGCGAGTGTCATGCGGTCCTGCGTAGCACGGTTCAGCGGCCCTCGTCCGGGGCTCGGGAACCTGGGGCTGCCGCCCCAGACCCCGCTCCCTCTTCGGCCAGTGGCCTCGCCGAGGACAGGCCTACTTCTTGTCCCCGTCCTTGTCCTTGTCGCCGCCCGCGCCCATGGACTCGTAGATCTCCTTGCACATGGGGCAGACCGGGTACTTCTTCGGGTCGCGGCCCGGGACCCAGACCTTGCCGCAGAGTGCGACGACGGGGGTCCCGTCGAGCGCGCTCGCCATGATCTTGTCCTTCTGGACGTAGTGGGCGTAGCGCTCGTGGTCGCCGTCTCCGTGCGACACCTGCGGCGTCGGCTCTACGAGGGTCCCCGTACCTGCCCCGCGCTCGGGCTCTGGCTCAAGAGTGCTCATAACTGCCAAGGGTACCCAGGCGTCCGGTGTGCGGGGCAGCACCCGCACATGCCGCCGGGAACGGTCAGTTGAGCGACGGATCGTCCGGGTACGTGGCCACCATCGCGAGTTCGCTGCGCTGCCGTCGCAGGACCGCACGCCACAGTCGCTCGGGCGCCGGCGAGGACACGTCCCCCGGTTCCGAGTCCACGACGTACCAGGCGCCGTCGGCCAGCTCGTCCTCCAGCTGGCCCGGTCCCCAGCCCGCGTACCCGGCGAAGATGCGCAGCGAGCCGAGGGCGGCGGCGAGGAGTTCCGGCGGGGTCTCCAGGTCGACGAGGCCGATCGCGCCGTGCACCCGGCGGAAGCCCAGCGGGTCGCCGCCGCGGCGGGCGCGGGCGCCCGGCTGCGGCGCCTCGTCGCCGGGGATCACGCCGACGCCGAGCGCCGAGTCGAGGGAGACGGGTCCGCCCTGGAAGACGACGCCGGGCTCGCCGGCGAGAGCGGCCCAGCCCTCCAGGATGTCGCCGACGCCGACGGGCGTGGGACGGTTCAGGACCACGCCGAGGGAGCCCTCGTCGTCGTGGTCCAGAACGAGCACGACGGCGCGGTCGAAATTCGGGTCCGCCAGGGCCGGTGTGGCGACGAGCAGCCGCCCTGTGAGCGAGGACACCTCGGTCATGGCAGACATGATCCCGCATCTTCGCCCTCGGTGGGGAGCGGGCGGCGGTACGTGATCCGTCGCAGCTCACAGCGCAGGGATGCACACCCCGCGCACATGTCGGGGACATGTCGGGAGCATCCGATTTCGGTGACCGTATGCGCAGGAAAAGGCACGGTTCGTGTTGTGGCGAAGTCATGACGTACGAGAGCCCCCTCGGCCTTACGGAGAGGGGGTGGGAGCCCATTACCCTGTCTCTTCGGCCCCTGCCCACCTCATCGGAACGCGAGATAGATGACCGTCAACGGCAATGACGACGTACTGCTTGTCCACGGCGGCACCCCGCTGCAGGGCGAGATCCGGGTCCGCGGCGCCAAGAACCTGGTGCCCAAGGCCATGGTCGCGGCGCTGCTCGGCAGCGGTCCGAGCCGCCTGCGCAACGTCCCGGACATCCGCGACGTACGCGTCGTGCGCGGCTTGCTGCAGCTGCACGGCGTGACCGTGCGCCCCGGCGACGAGCCGGGTGAGCTCGTCCTCGACCCCTCGCACGTGGAGTCCGCCAACGTCGCGGACATCGACGCGCACGCCGGGTCGTCCCGTATTCCGATCCTGCTGTGCGGCCCGCTGCTGCACCGCCTCGGCCACGCGTTCATCCCGGGCCTCGGCGGCTGCGACATCGGCGGCCGCCCGGTCGACTTCCACTTCGAGGTGCTTCGGCAGTTCGGCGCGACGATCGAGAAGCGCGCGGACGGCCAGTACCTGGAGGCCCCGCAGCGGCTGCGCGGCACCAAGATCCGGCTGCCGTACCCGTCGGTGGGCGCGACCGAGCAGGTGCTGCTCACGGCCGTCCTGGCGGAGGGTGTCACCGAGCTGTCCAACGCGGCCGTGGAGCCGGAGATCGAGGACCTCATCTGCGTACTGCAGAAGATGGGCGCGATCATCGCCATGGACACCGACCGGACGATACGCATCACCGGTGTCGACAAGCTCGGCGGCTACAACCACCAGGCCATCTCGGACCGTCTGGAGGCGGCTTCGTGGGCCTCCGCCGCGCTCGCCACCGAGGGCAACATCTATGTGCGCGGCGCGCAGCAGCGCACGATGATGACCTTCCTCAACACGTACCGCAAGGTCGGCGGCGCCTTCGAGATCGACGACGAGGGCATCCGCTTCTGGCACCCGGGCGGCTCGCTCAACGCGATCGCCCTGGAGACGGACGTGCACCCCGGCTTCCAGACGGACTGGCAGCAGCCGCTGGTGGTCGCCCTGACCCAGGCCGCGGGCCTCTCCATCGTCCACGAGACGGTGTACGAGTCGCGCCTCGGCTTCACGTCCGCGCTGAACCAGATGGGCGCGCACATCCAGCTGTACCGCGAGTGCCTCGGCGGCTCCGACTGCCGCTTCGGCCAGCGCAACTTCCTGCACTCCGCGGTGGTTTCGGGCCCGACGAAGCTGCAGGGCGCGGATCTGGTCATCCCTGACCTGCGCGGTGGCTTCTCGTACCTGATCGCCGCGCTGGCGGCCCAGGGCACGTCGCGGGTCCACGGCATCGACCTCATCAACCGTGGCTACGAGAACTTCATGGAGAAGCTCGTCGAACTCGGCGCGAAGGTGGAACTCCCGGGCGGGGCGCTGGTGTAGCCCTCAAGCCTTGGCTTGTACGTCGACGGAGCGGCACCCTGATCGTGGGTGCCGCTCCGTTCGTTTCCCCCACCCCGCCCCTTCCCGAAATCCTGCGGAGCTGTCCGTTCGGCTTCCCGCCGTCGTGGGCACAGCGGGTGGGGGGGGACGTGCCCCGACAAGGGCGCGGGGAACGGCGCGACCAGCCACGACGGCGCAGCAGACGAACGACAGCCGGGGTACGGGGCGGAGCCCCGAGAGCGGGGCCCGGGGGCGCAGCCCCCGTAGCCGTCCGTCAGGACTTTCGGGAAGGGGCGGGGTGGGGAGCAGAAAAAGAGGCCGCGAGCCAACCCTCAGGCCGGGGACAGCGTCCGCTCAGCCACCAACACCGGCTTCTCGTGAGGAACAACCTCACAACTCACCCCGGGCACAAGCCCGTCCGCCTCCCAGCTCGGGACGTCGACCTTGACCTCGACCCCCGACGGAGTCGACACGTGCAGCCGGGTCGTCGCCCCCATGAACGTGGCGACCCGCACCACCGACGCCCCGCCCGCCGTCACGGCGAACCCCTCCGGCCGGATCAGCACGTCGACCTCAGCCCCCGCACCGAACACGGCCTCCCCCTGCACCGGCAGCCGCCGCCCGAACAGCTCGACCACGCCGCCCGCGCCCACCACCCCCGGCACCCGGTTCATCGTGCCGACGAACTCCGCGACGAAGGGCGTGGCCGGCCGGTCGTACAACTCCGAGGGGGCCGCGCACTGTTCGAGGCGGCCGTCCTTCATGACGGCGACCCGGTCGGCCATGGACAGCGCCTCCTCCTGGTCGTGCGTGACGAAGACCGTGGTGATGCCGAGCTCCAGCTGGATCCGCCGGATCTCCTCCCGCAGGGACAGCCGTACCTTCGCGTCCAACGCGGACAGCGGCTCGTCGAGGAGCAGGACCCGCGGCCGGATCGCGAGCGCCCGCGCGAGCGCGACTCGCTGCTGCTGGCCGCCGGAGAGCTGGTGCGGGTAGTGCCCGCCGCGCCCCGGAAGGCCGACGAGGTCGAGCAACTCCCCGGCCCGCGCGGCCCGTTCACGGGACGAGACGCCCCGTACCCGCAGCCCGTACGCGACGTTCTCGGCGGCCGTCATGTTCGGGAACAGCGAGTACGACTGGAAGACCATGCCGATGTCGCGGCGGTGGGCCGGGACGGACGTGATGTCCTCGCCGTCCATGAGCAGCTCGCCGCCGTCGGCCGACTCGAAGCCCGCGACGATGCGCAGCGCGGTCGTCTTGCCGCAGCCGGACGGGCCGAGCAGGGCGACGAGCTCACCGGGCGCGATGTCCAGGTCGAGGCCGTCGAGGGCCACCGTGGACCCGAACTCCCGGCGCAGTTGCTTGAGTTGCACGGGGACGGTCATGAGGTCGTCTTCCTTCGGCTCTGGGTTTTACGGGTACGGCCGCCGGCGAGCGCCGTGAGCAGGAGCAGCAGCCCCCAGGTGAGGAGGAGGCTCAACATCGCGGCGGCGACGGAGAGTTGGGCCTCGCTGTCGCCGACGTTGACCATCCACACGGCGAACGGTTCGAAGCCGAGGACGGAGGCGACGGAGTACTCGCCGAGCACCATGGCGAGGCTGAGCACGGCGCCGCCCATGACGGCCTGGCGCAGGTTGGGCGCGACCACCTGGAGGAGGGTCTGGGTGCGGGAGGCGCCTAGGCTGCGGGCGGCCTCGACGAGGGTGCGCAGGTCGACGGAGCGCAGGCCCGCGTCGAGGGAGCGGTACAGGAACGGCAGCGACATCACCGTGTAGACGATGACGAGGATGAGCGGGAAGTCCCGGTCGATGAGCGCCTGGAAGGTGCCGTACAGCGGGGTCGTGGCGAGGTCCTGCTGCCAGGAGAGGACCGTGGCGACGCCGGCGACCAGGGCGATCGGCGGGACGACGAGCGGCATCATGCAGAGGATCTCGACGATCCGGCGCAGCTTCGGCAGGCGCAGGGCGACGGCGACGGTGGTCGGCACCATGAGCAGCAGGCCGAGCGCGACGGTGGCGAGGCCGATGGAGACGGACCTGAGCAGGCTCGTGGTGAGGCCTTCCGAGCCGAGGCCCTTGCTGTACACGTCGAAGCCGATGCCGTCCGGGCTGTCGATCGTGAACCACAGCGAGGCCGCGACCGGTACGAGGAAGTAGAGGGCGGCGATTCCCAGGACGGGGCCGCGCGACGTCATCCGAGCCATCGGGCACTCCTGCGCTGCAGCGGTATCTGTACGGCCATGACGAGCAGCGCGACCAGGACCATGTTGAGGCTCATGGCGAGCGCCAGGTTCTCCTGCCCGGCGAGCACGTTGCCGTTGAGGGCGTTGGCGATCTGAATGGTGATCAACTGCACGGATCCGCCGACGAGTACGGCCGCCGTGGCGTGCGACGCGAAGGCCGTGCCGAACATCAGGACCGCCCCGCCGAGCAGCGACGGTGTGAGCACGGGGATGCCGATGTGCCGCCAGAACTGCCCGCGGGTCGCCCCGCAGGAGGCGGCGGCCTCCCGCCACTGGCTGCGCAGCCCGTCGAAGGCCGGCAGGACGGTGACGACCATCAGCGGCACCATGAAGTACAGGTAGGCGAGGACGAGCCCGGTGAAGGTGTAGACGGTCAACTTCTCGGCCCACAAAGGACCGAGCTTGTTAGCTCAGTCCGAAAGGCGTTGATTGCAAGTGGAGCGTGACTGGCTGCCACGTGATCCCCTGCGTCCGGTGCAGCAAGCCGCACTGGGGCGATTGACTGCGCCCCGCTACCACACGTCCCGAAGGACGAGGGAGTCGCCGCGAGCCGCCTATGGGCGACTCAAGTCTGTTCGGACTGGTCCTGGCATGGAAACCGTGTCCCCACCGGCGTGTGGTTCGTGCCTTCTCGCTCGCAGTCCCGTTCGGGGCACGATACCGCATCCGGGTGGGCGGTGGTGAAGCCGGTCGCCGGGTCGGCAGCCGTGAACGCGCCGTACGCCATGGTCCCGGCGGGCAGGCCGAAGCCGACCGCGAGGAACGCGAAGAACGGGACGACGGCCAGCCACCGGAACCTGCCACGGCTGCGGCCCCGGCTCACGGGCGGGCGGTCCGTACGCGCAGGGGGGTGGTCCGCGCGTACGGCCGCCTTCTGGAGAACCTGTTCCGCCATGGTCAGCCGACCGCCTTGCCCCAGCCCTGGACGACCTTCTCCTTGGCCGCGGCCTCCTGCTCGGGGGTCGCGGACTGCGGGGTGCCGGAGACCTCGGGGAGCTTGGCGTTGGCGGCCTTGTCGACGGTGCCGTCCTCGACCATGCGGTCGAGGAGCGCGGGCCGCGAGTAGCCCTTGAGCCAGATGTTCTGGCCCTCCTCGCTGTAGACGAACTCCAGCCAGAGGCGGGCGGCGGCGGGGTGCGGGGCGTACTTGTTGACGCCCTGGTTGTAGTACAGCGAGTACTGGCCGTCCTCCGGGACCGTCACCTGCCAGTCGACGCCCTTGCCGGCCAGCTTGTCGGCGTAGCCGAGGTTGAGGTAGTCCCAGTCGATGGAGATCGGGGTCTCGCCCTTCTGGATGGTGGCGAGGGTGGACTCGGCGGGAACGTAATTCCCTTGCTGCTTCAGCTTCTTGAAGAAGTCGAGGCCCGGCTGCACATCGCCGAGCGAGCCGCCGTTGGCGAGGGACGCGGCGAACACGGCGGAGAGCGCGGAGCTGGACTCGGTGGGGTTGCCGTTGAGGGCGACCTTGTTCTTGTACTCCGGCTTCAGCAGGTCCTTGAGCTTCTCCGGGCACTTCTTGACGGCCTTCGCGTCGCAGCCGATGGAGATGTAGCCGCCGTAGTTGTCCGCGAAGGACCCGTCGGCCTCCTTCTGCGCCTTCGGCAGCCCGTCCCAGCCCTCGACCTTGTACGGGGCGAGCAGCTGTTTGGCCTTGGCGTCCTGCATGTACGCGGTGCCGAGGTCGAGGGCGTCCACGGCGCGGGGCTGGCCCTTGCGCTTCGCGGCGGCGTTGAGGGCCTGCTGGCTGCTGCCGCCGGGGTTCTCGTTGTTGACCTGGATCCCGTACTTCTTCTCGAAGGCCTCGATCATCTCGCCGTAGTTCGCCCAGTCGGGCGCGAGGGCGTAGACGTTCAGCTCGCCCTCCTTCTTCGCCGCCGCGGCCAGCTTGTCGAGGCCGCCGAGGTCGGCCGCCGAACGGGCCTTGCCCGCCTTGCTGTTCTGCGCGTCCGCGGTCGGCGCGGCACCGCAGCCGGTGGCTGCGACGGCGGTGACGAGTGCGCAGGCGGCGAGGGTCACGGCGCGCCTCGAACCACGGGGACGGTATGCCTTCACGATGGTTACTCCTGGGTCTTTGGCATGCCACCTGTCTGGACAAGCCATCGTCAGTAAGCCGGATGAAGATAACCGCCAAGTGACTACCCGGTAAAGCTCTCGGAGAAGAAAAACCGCAGGTCAAAAGCGTTATGAAGAGGGGCGTTTACCTTCGGCCCGACGGGTTATAAGCAGAGTCCCACCCGCCCACGCTGTGCACATCTGCGCACAGTCCGGGGGTGCGCACAGCAGCCCCCGAATGACATGATCGAGGCCTTGGCCAGCACGACCCGTCCGAGGAGAGAAGTGACCCGACGGCACGAGGAAATCGCCGACGAGCTGCGCCGCGCCATCGGCGACGGCAGCTATCCGGTGGGCGCCGCCCTGCCCTCGGAGTCCGAACTCGCCGCCGCCCACGGGGTGTCGCGCGGCACCCTGCGCCAGGCCTTCGGCACGCTCCAGTCGGAGGGCCTGATCGGCTCCCGGCAGGGCGCCCGGCGCGTGGTGCTCGCGGCCACGCCCAGCCAGAGCTTCACCGAGCTGCGCAGCTTCGCCCAGTGGGCGCGCGCGGGCGGCCGCACCCCCGGCGGCCGGGTCCTTTCCGCACACCGCGGAAAGGCCACCGACGCCGAGGCCGCCCAGCTCCAACTCGCCCCGGGCGACGAGGTCTTGCACGTCCTGCGCATCCGCACCCTGGACGGCGACCCGGTCCTCCTGGAACGCACGGTGTACGCGGGCTGGTGCGCCGAGGCCGTCGAGGCCCTGCCGGACGACTGCGAGTCGGTCACGCAGAGCCTGTACGACGCGGTCGGCCTGGTGATGTCGCACGGCGAGCACCACCTGGACGCGGTCCCCGCCGGCACGGTCGACGCCCGTGAGCTGTCGGTCCGCCGCGGCTCCCCGCTGCTTCGCGTGCGCCGCACCACGACGACCGCGGAGGGCCGCCCGGTGGAGACCTCCGACGACCGCTACCGGCCCGGCACGGTCGTCTTCACCGTCCGCAACTCGGTGCAGGCCAACCCCCTGGCCCGTACGACCCCTGACCATTGAGGAAACCCCGCAGTTGAACAGCCTCGCCCCCTCGCTCACCCCCCCCCGCCCCGCCGCCCTCCTCTGCGACATGGACGGCACGCTCGTCGACACCGAGCACGCCTGGCTCGACGCGGTCGCGGAGTTCCTGCGCGCCCAGGGCTCCCCGTCGACCGGAGAGACGCTGGCCCCGTTCGCGGGCGCGGCGGTGGCCGACGCCGCCGATCACCTCGTACGACACGGGCTCACGGCCCTGACGGCCGCAGAGTGCGCCGAGATCCTGGACCGGGAGTTCACCGCCCGCGTGGCGGCGGGCGTGACCGTGCAGCCCGGCGCGCTGCGGCTGCTCGACCGGGCCCGTGCGCTCGGCATCCCCACGGCGCTCGTGACGGCCTCGGAGCGGCACGTGGCCGACCTGGTCCTGGACACCCTGGGCCGGCACCGCTTCGACACGTCGGTCACCTCGGGCGAGACGGAGCGCGGCAAGCCGCACCCGGAGCCGTATCTGACGGCGGCGGCGACGCTCGGCGTGGCCCCGGCGGACTGCCTGGCCGTGGAGGACACCCCGACGGGCGCGACAGCGGCCCTCACAGCGGGCTGCCACCTCCTGGCGGTCCCGTCGGTCCCGGGCATCGTCCCGGGCCCGCGCACGACGCTGGTGCGGAGCCTGGACGAGGTCGACTTCTAGCCGAGTTGTGGGCAGGCGTTCCGCAAGGCGATGGAGGTCCCCCCTGCTCGAACGAAGTTGAGAGCTTGGGGGAGGGTAGGCACAACGGCACCACGGTCAAGGGCCGCTTGAACGCCGACCTAGGGCAAGCAAAGAGGGCGGCACCCGGAAAAGCTCCGGGTGCCGCCCTCGAAGACGTAAGGCCTACTTGCCCTTCGCCGCTTCCTTCAGCTTCGAGCCGGCCGAAACCTTCACGCTGTAACCGGCGGGGATGTTGATCGGCTCGCCGGTCTGCGGGTTGCGGGCGGTGCGAGCGGCACGGTGGGTGCGCTCGAAGGTCAGGAAGCCGGGGATGGTGACCTTCTCGTCGCCCTTGGCAACGATCTCGCCGACGGTCTCGGCGAACGCGGCCAGCACGGCGTCGGCGTCCTTGCGGGTCACCTCGGCGCGGTCGGCCAGCGCGGCCACCAGCTCACTGCGGTTCATGTTTGTACTCCCGTGTTCTTCTTGCCGTTGAGGCGTGCCACGCGGTCAAGCCGCATGTTCAGCACAGCGAAGCCGATGCTGCCAGGGTCCTTCGTGGGTCCCCGGACCCGGGTCCGTCAGTCGGACCCTCCCGCCTAGAGACGCATCCTGCCCCTAAAAATGGCGGGAAAGCCAATCCGGCACCCTTGGGAGTCACACAAAAAGCGCCACTTCGTCTAATTGGTGACGAAGTCGGCGACGGTTCGTCCAGCTCCTGGCGTCGGACCCCCAGGATTTCGGGGCGCGCCGCCCGCAACCCTAGAGGGCGGGGCGACGGCGCGGGTTCCACGACTCGCCGCCCCGACCACCGTGGGAACGGTCACATTCAGGCGCTGAGCGACCCGGCCTCGGCGCCCGCAGCGCCCTCTACGGACTTTGCGGCGTTGCGC
>NZ_JASCIQ010000004.1 GCF_029968035.1 Streptomyces cavernicola
CTTAGCCAGCTCCGCCTCCAGCTGGGCGAACTGCTTCTCGCTCAGCCTCGGCAGCGACGCTGGTCCCTGCGACCGCAGAGCCCGCGGACCGCCCTCGTCCCACGTCCGCCGCCACCGCTGCACCGATCGGACGCTGACTCGCAGGTCGTTGGCGATCACCGAGCTCGACTCGCCCCGGGCGAACCTCTCAGCCGCCTTCAGCCGTAACTCCTCGCGGAACTGCTGCCGTTCGACGGTCAGCCCGCCCCCTTGTGGATACCGCATGCCCCGGTGATACCGCAGCAGACGACCAGCCGTCAGCCCCTACGACACCACGAGTTCAACCTCAGTAGTCCTGTATTCCGAGCCTGCGGACCCTGACCCCTTCCGCGATTACTACGTGACCAACCACCTTCCGCTGGTCGGGAATTGGCCCGGCCCGCTTGTGTGGCGCTACAGCTTCGACGTGGCGGCGACCGAGGGAGCAGCTCCGTATTTCGCGGTCTTCGAAGCCGACTTCGCTGACGCCGCCGCCATGGACGCGGCGCTGACGTCGCCGCACGGCGAACGGCTGTCCGCCGATGTCGCCGACTACGCCACCGGCGGTGTGGCCGTCATCACCTATCCGGTGCAGGACGGCACCGGCTGAGCGAGTCGGTACGCTCCGGTACGCGTTCGGTCGGCCGTTTGAGGCCGGCGTTTGAGGAGGCCCCTCCGGCAGGACTTTCGACCTTCCTGCCGCCTGCGTACGGGAGTTGCTTGCCGGCGGACAAGGGCGAAGTTGGATGAATCAGCGGCGCCAGGGCTGAAGGACGTGCGATGTGGGCAGAGCGCATGCGTAGGACGCCGCATGCCGTTTCCCGTATCGAAGGTGCTGCTTGTGAAGTTCAGCTATGCCATGCTCCCCGACTACCCCGTTGCCGAGTCCTTGGAGTCCATTCGATTAGCCGATGACCTGGGCTTTCACGCCTGTTACGCGGCCGACGAGACCTGGCACAAGGATCTGTGGCTGCTGTTCGCGGCGGCGGCCGGCCGTACCGAGCGGATTCGGCTCGGGCCGAGTGTGTCGCCGGTGACGTTGCGGGAGCCGACGCTGATCGCGCAGGCACTCGCCACCCTCGACGAGCTCACCGGCGGTCGGGCCGAAGGCGTGCTGTCCAGCGGCAACTTCGGGCTGCTCGCGCAGTACCGGATCGACTGGGCGCGTACGAAACCGCTGTCGCGCGTGAAGGAAGCGCTGCAGGTGATGCGTACGTTCCTGGACGAGGGCGCCATCACGCACGAGGGCGAGTTCTTCTCGTACGACGGGCTCTTCACCTTCGCGCGGCCCGTGCAGGAGCGGATGCCGTTGAAGCTCGGCGCGATGCGCGGGCCCAAGTCCTTCGAGGCAGCAGGGGAGTTGTCGGACGGCTGCCACCACGCGCTGAGCTACACCCGCGAGGCGTACGAGTACGCGGTGCGGCACATCCGTGCCGGGGCCGAGCGTGCCGGCAAGGACTGGCGCTCGCTCGACATCGGGGCCTGGGTGGTCTTCGCGACCGGGCCCGACTCGGCGGTCGCCAAGGAGGCGGCGCGCAGCATGGTCGGCATCTACGCCTCCTCCATGCCCGAGGAGCAGCTGCTCCGCAACGGGGTCGACCCGGCCGAACTGAAGCCGGTCATCGAGGCGATCGCCGCCGGAGACCTGGCCCGCGGCATCGAGCTGACCTCGCCGCAGGTCGCCGAGCGGCTCTCCATCGCGGGTACGCCCGAGGAGTGCCTGGACAAGATCCAGCGGGACATCGCGCCCACCGGCGTCAACCACATGATCTGCGCCATCACCGACCGCACCATGGTCAAGGCCTTCACCGGCCGCGACCTCACCGATGCGGCCGACGTGAACACCCAACTGCGGCTGATCAGCGAGCGGATCATGCCGGCTTTCGCCTGACCCGGTACGTGAACGGACCCGCGGGGTGCGGTCCTCGTACCCGATGAGGGCAACGCCGGCAGCGCGGCGGTGGGGTCGAGCTCGGCACGGATCCCGCCGAGGCGTGCTCGGGCGTGACGGGTCGAGCAGCGCACAAGCGGCGGCGCTCACCCCCGAGCTGGGGGTGAGCGCCGCCGCATGGGATGCCGTCAGCCGGCGTCCTCCGGAGCGATCGGCATGTGGCCGTCCTGCGGAGCGATCCCCGCGTGGTTCTCCGGCGGAGTGATCGACGCATGCTCGTCCTGCGGGGTGATCGTCGCATGCTCGTCCTGCGGCTCGACCCCCATGTGATCATCCTGCGGAGCGATCGACACGTGTTCGTCCTGCGGCGTGATCGACGCGTGTTCGTCCATGGTGAACCCCGTTCCGGTGTCGTCCTTGCCGGTCAGCTACGCAGATCACTGTGCACTCTCGTACTAAACGGCCACTAAACGGCCCTTCAGGTCGGCCGCGGAACCGTTGTCGAGGAGGTGGCTGCACCACACGCAGGCCGATCCGCACATCTGCTCTTTGCTGAGCCCCTTGGCACTGGGAAGGGCGGCCACCTTGCTCGCGCTTCACCGCCGGCGTAGTCCGCGGGGGTGGGGGTGTGTCCGGTGCGGCGCAGTTCGAGGAAGCGGAGCACGGAGTGGTCGAGGTAGAGGGGCAGGTCGTGGGAGCGGGCGGTGATGGTGGCGGCGCCCACCCCGCATACCGCACCACCCGCCCGCAGCTCGGGGCCGATGAGGGGCTGTTCGTCTCTGACGAGGCGGCGGGCGAGGTAGTCGTCGCGGTCCGGAGCTTGAGTCGATTCATGATGGCGGTCGTGAGCGGGGGGAGGCAGGGGCCGTGCACACGGACGGTCCACGT
Source organism: Streptomyces cavernicola (assembly GCF_029968035.1). GTDB lineage: Bacteria > Actinomycetota > Actinomycetes > Streptomycetales > Streptomycetaceae > Streptomyces > Streptomyces cavernicola. The sequence continues at coordinate 2,798 of NZ_JASCIQ010000004.1, forward strand.
TCCGGCGTCGTTCATGTTCAGGACATTCCGGCCATCCAGGGTAATGAATGAGAGATTCCGCTTAGCCCCGGAGGACCCCCGTGGCCAGGACCGGACCTGGATCCGCCATCAACCGCCGTCACTTCCTGCTTACTTCCGGCGCCGCCGTTGCGGGAACGGGGGCGGCGTGGGCGCTGGTCCCCCGGCAGCGCCAGCACACCACTCCCCCGCCTGCCCCGGCCCCCGAGCCCGTGCGCCGCAGGCGGCCCGCGCCGTACGGAGCGACCACGCTCGACACCACGGCGCGCCACGAAGGCTCCGGGACCGGCGGCACCGGCGGTTACCGACGGCTGGGCCCCGGCCCCGGCTGGCCGCTGGTCGTACGGGAGGAGCTGACCGCGCCGCGGGCCGGGCGGCAGGACCGGCGTACCGCCCTGGCGTGCTTCGTCCAGCTCACCGACCTGCACCTGACCGACGTACAGAGCCCGCTGCGTACGGAGTTCATGCGCGCGCAGGGGCCGGGCTCGTGGCGGGCCCAGGAGGCACTGACGGCGGCGGGCGCGGTCGCGATGGTGGACCAGATCAACGCGCTCGGCGGCGGCCCGCACACCGGCCGGCCGCCCGCGTTCGTGATGAGCACGGGCGACAACGTCGACAACAACTCGTCCATCGAGCTGGAGTGGTTCCTGACGGCCCTGAGCGGCGGCCGGATCACGCCCAACACCGGTGACCCGACGACGTACGAGGGCGTGCAGAACTCCGGCCTCCCGCTGTTCTGGCACCCGGAGGAGGCCGGGCTGCGCGACGCCGACAAGCGGCGCGGCCTGCCCGCGCTGCCGGGCTTCCTCGACGCCGCGATCCGCCCCGTCACCAGCCCCGGACTGCGCATCCCGTGGTATTCGACGGTCGGCAACCACGACGACCTTCCGGGCGGCTGCCTCGCCCCGGCGGACCCGCTGCTGAGCGCGTACGTCACCGGCTCCCGGAAGCTGCTGACGATCCCGGAGGCCGACGTGGCGGCGTACGCGCGGGCGGTCCGGACGGGCGACGACCCCGCGAGCGAGATCCTGAAGGACATCCTGCCCCGGTACGCCTCGAAGGCGCGCACGGTGACGCCCGACGAGGGCCGCCGGATGTTCACCCCACACGAGTACCTGGCCGCTCACCTGGACCCGAAGTACACCGGGCCGGGTCCGGTCGGCCACGGCTACACCGAGGACAGCCTCGACGGCGACCGGATGTACTACGCGTTCGAGGTGGCCGAGAACGTCATCGGCATCAGCCTCGACACCACCTACCGCAGCGGTCACTACGAGGGCTCGCTCGGAACGGACCAACTCCGCTGGCTGGAGCGCACTCTGGCCGCCCACAGCTCCCGCTCCTACGACGCGGACGGCAGGCTCGTACGCAACGCGGCGGCCGACGACGCGCACGTCCTGATCTTCAGCCACCACAACAGCCCGGCGATGAAGCGCCGCCCGGACGCCTTCCGCCGGGAGGAGCCGCGCCATGACGGAGCGGAGCTCATCGCCCTCCTGAGCCGCTTCCCCAACGTCCTGGCGTGGATCAACGGCCACAGCCACGTCAACCGCATCACCCCGCACGCCCACCCGACCACCCCGCACCGCTCCTTCTGGGAGATCAACACCGCATCGCACGTGGACTATCCGCACCACGCGCGCGTGATCGAGCTGGTCGACAACGGCGACGGAACACTGTCCCTCCTGACCACTCTCATCGAATCCGCTGCCCCGCACCGTACGGACTTCGACGACCTGTCGGCGGTGGGCCTCGCGTCTCTGTACCGCGAGTTGTCCTACAACGCCCCGGGCGTGGCGGACGCCCTGACCTCCGGGGTCCACGAGGGCTGGGCGGGCGCGCCACGCGACCGCAACACGGAGCTGCTGGTCACAGCAGCTGGTCGATCGTGATCGGCGAGGAGCGGATGCGACGGCCCGTCGCGTGCTGGACGGCGTTGGCGATGGCTGCAGCCATGCCGACCAGGCCGATCTCACCGAGCGGAGGCAGGGGAGTCCGGGCGCAGGTCCAGCTGCCGGGTGGAACGCGACAGCGGCGACGTGGTGGGGGCTGGGTTGTGGGGCGACGGCCGTGGCGATGTCGGGCCAGCGGTCCAGGATGCTGCCGCCGGCGGTCGGGAGCTCCCAGGCTCGGTCGGCCATCAGCCCGTCGAGTACGGAGGCAACACCCCGGAGGGCTCCCACCCCTCCCGCTTCACCGTGGTCGGGCGGCGCCGCCGAGGGCTTGGGCCTGGCCGTCGTCCACGAGCGGGAGTCGACGCCCGCTGAACGCGATGCCCTGGAGCAGCTGCTTCTCGCCCGGGGCGCTGAGATCGCCGCCTGCTACGACGAGCAGCGGCCCACCCCGTAACCGGCCCGTCGACCCCCTCCTACCGCCGCCCAGGTCAGCACCGAGGCGGCCGACACCGGACACCTGCGGGCCGGGGCGCAGATCATGATGGAGGAGATCAGCCTCCACCTCACCTGTCCGGGGTCGCGGTGCTGCTGCGCCAACTCGCCGACGCCGCCGAGACACCCGCGACCGCCGTCGAACTCTCCGACCTGATCGGAGAACTCCGGTTCCTGGAGGGCAAGGTCGCCGACCACGCCCGCACCTTCGACCGCCTGGGCCTTCGTTCACGCCGGATGGCGGGCGCAGCCAAGCGAGAGTGACATTCAGGGGGCTGTGGGACACAAGCTCCCACAGCTCATCCGACACCAGCCGCTCAACAATCCCCACGACCTGTCGCGCCTACGACTTGCTGGAGCAGGTGGTTTCGGTCCAGGTCGCCTGGAGGTCACGGCAGACAACGGTGAGGGTGCCGTCCCAACAGGCGATCTCGTGGCTGCAGCCGTCCCTGTGCGGAAGGATCTCGTCGAGAATCACAGCCCCAAGGTCCGTCCCTCGGTCCTCGTCAACGGGATCGATGCGGAAGCCGGACACTCCCACGTAGCAGATCAGCAGGTCTTGGTCGTGCTTCCAGCAGTTGTGCTGGAACTCGACTTCCATCTCCTCACCACCGGCATCCCGGACGGCCCGGAGCGTCAGGTCCTTCACGCATCGCCCGCTGCGGAAGTCGTAGTGGTCCGGGGACGTGGCGAAAGCCCAGGCGCCCGGCGGCAGGTCATCAAAGATCGAGGGGAGGTGGCTCAGGTAGCGAGCCGGGTCCAAGACCCCTGACAGGTCGCCGACCCGCGCATCGAGATTGACGTACTCCATCGGCCTTCGCCCCCGCTCATGACTTCCCACGGCCGACGAATCGTCGCACGGACTCGCCCATGAGATGACGTCCAACTAGCGGCAATCACAAGGGAGTTCCGGCGTGGCAGGTGCGTAGATCGTGAAGGTTCACGGCCCCCCTGTCTCCGTGGGCTGCCACGAAGCCGGGGTCTTTATGGTGTCAGGCATGACCGAGCCGATACAGCCGCCGCACGACAGCGCACCCGGGCGACAGCTTCAGGAGCGGACCGACGGGATCCCCGGGATGCTCGAGCACGCGCAGGACATCATGGAGACCTGGGATGTCCCGGTCGATTTCTCCCCCGCATCGCTTCTGGTCCTGGAGGCGCTGCTGCTGGACCTGTATTCAGCCGGCCCCGCGCTCAACCTGGACGACGCCACGCTCCGAGCTGCTGCGGCCTACCTCGGGGAAAGCCTCGCCCACGTCACGGGTTGGGAGTGGGCGTGGAGCACGAGCCCCGCAGGATCCGGGCAGCCGGTCGTCCACCCCGACGCGGACCTGGACCCCATCGCGCCGTACGCACTGATGACCCGCGCACTCACCGCCCGCACCGGCACCGCGTTCGCAGTCGAGGCCAGGCGGCTGCGGAACGCCATGGCCGCGGCAGGCCGACCGGTGGCCGGCCCGGAGCCGGACCCGCAACTGGAGGAGTGGCTGGCCGAGCGCGAGGCGGATTTCCCGGCGTGGGCCGAGGAGGCGGGCGGCGCCGCGGACCGCTGGGACTTCGGCGTCGCGTCCCTGGACGACCTCGCCGCCGTACTGCGGTCCCGGTACGGGTCCAACGACGCACTGACCGAGGCCAGTGAAGCGGGCACCTTCGTCGACGGCGCGATCTGGTACGCGGGCGAGGTGGCCCGCCACACGAAGGGCGCCGTATGGCACGCACCCCCCTCCTGGGACTACGAACCCGACGACGACGAGGCGGACGCGTACGACAAGGACGAAGACCTCTGGTATGACTCACCGTTCGTCAAGCACCCCGACCGCTATATGCCGGTCACCGACATACCGATGGCCTGCTTCCACCTGGTGGTCTCCCGCGCCGACAAGAATCTCCGGACCTGGCTGAACGTCTTCGAGTGACCGTCTTGCGCTGCGGCTCTGCCGGTCCCGCCTGCCGGCGTACACCCCGTCGCAGCACCGTGCCGTCCGTCCCCCCACAGGCCGCCTCCCCCGGGTGCCATGAGCCGCGCGTACGCAGCGTCCGGCGCGTGGTCGAGGGCGGCGGCCGCGCCGAGGCCGAGACACTGCGAGCCGAGCTCGGCAAGCTCGACAACCCCGCCGACTCCCCGTACGCCGCGTGGTCCCGCGCGGCGTACGGGTGGGGTGGTCGCCGGACGGCACCGAGCAGCCCGTCTGAGCGTTCTACGACGGGCCCGAAACCGCCAGTTGGCGCGAGGTCGGGGCGTACCTGATGAGCGAGGAGAAAGCGATACGTCCCCACCCTGAAGGTGGTCGTGTGCAGGTCGGGGAGCCGGGGCTGCCCGACCGCTCCGCCACTCGCCTCGAGGAGTCGTCGCCCTCAGTGGACCGTTGCGCCCAGGTAGTCGAGGGCTGCACGGGCGAATCCCGGTGCGGTACGCGGGCATTGCCAGCGGGCGAGGATCTCCGGCCCGGAGAGATTCGCGGGCTCGGCCTCCTCGTCCTCAAGTGCGTCCAGGTAGTACGTGGAGAGCAGGTCCTCGGGGAGCAGGCCGTCGAGGACCTCCTCCACGGGGGAGCTCAGCAGCAGGTCCTCGGGAAGGTACTTGAGCACCTCGTCCACCTCGACGTCGTACGGATGCCAGGCGTGCTCGCACGACTGGCCTTCGTCACGGCTCGCGGCCCGGCGCAGTACGGCGACGGCCTCGTCCTCGACTCCCGGGCCGGGGTTGCCGAATGCCACGTAGGGGGCGACATGCAGCAGGCCCAAGGTCCAGAACAGCACGAGATCGCTCTGCGGCCCCGATCCTGACACCGCGCCCGCTGCTGATGCCGTTTCGTCCAGCCGGCGGGCGCAGTCCCGTGCCGTCTCGTCCTGGTCCCCGGCGGGGTAGCCCTGTCGGAGCGATTCCCAACCACCGAGCATTTCCTCCCAGTTGTCGGGCACAGGTATGACCGTCGACATGTATTCGTGTTTCCCTCCGCGAGGTCCCGGCTCCTCGGGCATTGGATCACACCGACGGGCGCCGTCACCCAAGGACGGCCACCACACCCGTGGCTGCGTCACTTGCCGTGGATGTCATGTCGACGCGAGTTTGGGAGTCACTTGCCGCTCGTCTGCATGATCAATGTCAATGAGAATTGATGTCACTCGGCCTTCGGAGCGATCGGGAACAGAGGCCATCGGCAGGAGTGATCACGGGGCTAGATCGGTCTCCTTGTTCGGGCATCTTCCACGGCCTGGGGCCGAGAGTCCCCTCGACGTGCCGCGCGTTGGCAGATGAGCCAGTAGATGAGCGCCGCGGGTGGCGCGACGCACAGCAGGACGATCAGCAGGCGGGAGTCGATCACATGAGTGTGTGACGGAGGCTGTTGCGATTCGCTCGGCAGGTCCCTCAAGAGGGCATCGAGTTGCCCTCGGGTGCGCGCTTCGTAGGCCGCGACCACGCGTTCTTCGAGTTCGGGAAGGGTCAGCCGACCAACTGCGTAGTGGTGTTGCAGTTGCGCTTCGACCTGGTCGCGGTCGGTGTCCGAGGCGCGTAACGCGGGGCTGGTGGTGTGCTCCTCGCTCTCATGCATGGTGGCCTCTCAGTCGGGGGTAGCGGCGTTCGGGGATGGGCGGTCTTGCAGGTCGACGACCGCGACAACCACACGCGTCCACACCCCTGGGGCATCGCAGTCTCCGAACCGGGCGGCAAGTTGTTCGATGTGACCGCGCAGCTCGGCGAGGGCCTCGTCGGTGAGTCGCAGCGCACCACGGTGCACGTCGATCTCCCGGCGGCCTCCGGCCTGCTTGGACTGGTAGGCAGCGTTGATGTCGGCCCAGGTGGCGTCCAGCATCGAGCCGAGGAACTCAGCCATCTCTTCCGGGTTCGCAGCATCGCTGGGTGGTTCTGTGACCGCGGGGGTGTAGACGCGCTCGACCTTGCCGCGGGCCAGCGGCCGGTATTCAGCGATCTCGATCAGCCCGGCCCGTTCCAGTTGATTGAGGTGGTAGTAGAGCCGGTCAGCTGGAAGGTCAACGAGGGCGGCGAGTTCGCGTGCGGACTGTGGCGTCTCCCACAGCGCCTCCAGGAGCCTGATGCGCAGGGGATCGGCAAGCGCCTTGTGCACACCGTGCCACCGCCGGATCGATGCACCGGAGCCTTGTGCGCTCACGAATCGCCTCCTTCAGTGCACCAGACTTCACTGATTGGAAAGTACTACAACCAGTGGGTTTGCGCGGCCAGTTGGAGTTGTTGATAGTGAGCCAGGGCAGGGATTTCCCTCCCGAACGGGCCGGTGCAATGCTTAGGCGACCGCGTCATCCAGCCGAGGCTTGCAGGGCTTGTGCCTTGGTGTGTGCGAGCCGGTAGGACTCGGTGCCGGTCTGGATGATCGCGCCGTTGAAGGTGAGGCGGTCGACGATGGCCGCGCAGAGACGGGGGTCGGTGAAGGTCTTCGTCCAGCCGCTGAAGGACTCGTTGGAGGCGATGGCGACGCTGTTCTTTTCCTCGCGTTCGGTCAGCACCTGGAACAGCAGCTCAGCGCCCCGCCGGTCGAGTTCCATGTAGCCCAGTTCGTCGATCTATGCGGACATCCGCATAGATCGACCTATGTCGAGCCCGCGACTATGCCGAGTTTGGGCTCGACGAGGCTCTCTTTCGCGTGAACGTCGGGGGGTTGGTCTCTGCATAGTCCCGCTGCCGGGCACGACCTTGATCGTGAGGGCAGGGGGCCCTCGGGGAGGGGGCGGCGGTGGCGAGTCCGCGCAGGAAGGCCGGTGCTCTTGCATCGCAGGTCGAGGGCTATCGGTCCTGGCTGGCGGAGCATGGCTATACGAAGCCAACGGTACGGAACATGCTCAAGGATCTGGGGCACGTCGGAATGTGGCTGTCCCAGCGGGGGCTTCAGGCCGTTGACCTCAACGAAGAGCGTGTACGGCAGTGCTTGTCCGACCAGCGGCAGGCCGGCCGTCGCCGAGTGCCGGGTCCGCGCGGCATGAGGCCGCTGCTAACGTACCTGCGCGAGGTCGCGGTCGTCCCGCCAGTACAGGCGGAGCCGTCCCCGCTGGACGGCGTGTTGGAGCAGTACCGAGCCTGGATGGCAGTCGAGCGCGGCCTGGCTGCGGCCACCATGGTGCGGTACGCGAGAACCGCCCGCCGCTTCCTGGCCGAGCAGGCGATGGTCGGCGGAGTTTTCGCACCGGGCGGCCTGACCGGAACGGACCTGAACGCCTTCCTGCTGCGGGAGTGCGGTCGCGTCTCGGCCGGTTCGGCGAAGGGGCGGGTGGCCGAACTCCGGTCGCTGATGCGGTTTCTCCACCTGCGCGGTCACACACCGATGAGGCTCGGCACGGCCGTGCCCCCGGTCGGCGGCTGGCGCCTGGCGGCCATCCCACCGACGATGGCCCCGAGTGACATCCAGCGGCTGCTGGACCACTGCCCGCGCGAGGACGCCGTCGGCATCCGCGACTACGCGATCCTGATGCTCCTGGCCCGCCTGGGGCTGCGCTCGATCGAGGTGGCCCGGCTTCAACTGGATGATATCGACTGGCGGTTGGGCGAGATCGCGATCCGCGGTAAAGGGCGCCGCGAGGACCGCCTCCCGCTGCCGAGCGACGTCGGCCAGGCCCTCGTCGCCTACCTCCACGAGTCCCGGCCCCGATCGAGTACCCGCCGGATCTTCGTCACCTGCAGGGCTCCCCGCGGACCGATCCGGGCGGACCTGGTGGGCGATGTGGTGGAACGGGCCTGCCTGCGAGCTGGGTTGCCCACGGTGGGCCCGCACCGGCTGCGGCACGCTCTGGCCGGGGAGATGCTGCGGCAAGGCTCCGGACTGACGGCGATCAGCCAAGTGCTCCGCCACCAGGACCTGGCCACCACCGCGCTCTACGCCAAGGTCGACTTCATCGCGCTGCGCGCGGTCGCACAGCCCTGGCCCGAGACGGGGGCAGCATGAGCGAGCTCGGCCAGGCACTACAGGACTACCTACGGCTTCGCCGGTCCCTCGGCCACAAGATGGCCGAGGCTGGCTGGCTGCTGCCGGACTTCATCGACTTCCTGGACGAGCGCGGGCAGACCAGGGTGACGGTTGCTGCCGCGCTGGCCTGGGTGAAGGAGCGTGAGGGCGAGACGGTGACAACGGTGAGCCCGCGGAGGATCACCGCGGTCCGCGGCTTCGCCCGCTATCTCAGCGGCATCGACCCGGCCACCGAGGTCCCGCCACTGGGCCTGGTGCCGCACCGGCAACGCTGGCGGCAGCCGTTCCTCTACTCCAACACCGACGTCACCGCCCTCATGACCGCCACCGAGATGCTCGGCCCGCCGCTGCGGGCAGCGACCTACCGCACGCTCGTCGGGCTGCTGGCCGCCTCCGGACTGCGCGTCGGCGAAGCGATCAACCTTGACCACGACGACATCGACTGGACAGAAGGCGTGCTCCGGATCCGCGAGACCAAGTTCGGCAAGTCCCGCCTGGTTCCTTTGCAGTCCAGCACCGTGAACGCGCTGCGGGAGTACGACACTTCACGCACCCAAGCGGTCCCGCGTCCCAAAGACCCGGCATTCTTCATCTCCCGCACCGCCCGGCGTCTGATCTACGCCGTCGTCGCCCCGACATTCCGGCAGTTGGTGACCACCGCACGTGTCGGCACCCGCGCACCGCACCCACCACGGCTGCATGACCTCAGGCACTCCTTCGCCATCCGCACCCTTCTGACCTGGTATCGCGCCGGTGTCGATGTCCAGGCGAAGATCCCGTCGCTGTCCACCTACCTGGGACACCGCGAACCGGCCTCCACCTACTGGTATCTCTCCGCAGCCCCGGAACTGCTCGGCCTGGCGGCGGCCCGCCGCGAAGGCGTCGGGAAGGCGGCCCGGTCATGACGCTGATCGCGCCGACCCTGCAGGCGTTCTTCACCGACCGGCTCGCCCGCGAGCGCCAGGTCAGTCCGCGCACCATCGCCGCCTACCGCGACGCGCTCCGTCTCCTGCTCTGCTTCGTCCAGCAACGCACGGGAACCAGACCGGAGAAACTGGACTGGAACGACCTGAACGCGGAAGTGATCTCCGCGTTCCTCAACCACCTGGAAGACGAGCGCGGCAACAGTGCCCGGACCCGCAACGTCCGGCTGACCGCGATCCGCTCCCTGTTCTCCTACGCGGCCCTCCAGCACCCCGAACACATCCTGCTCATCCGCACGTCCTGCGGCACAGTTGCGCGATGTCCTTGCTGCAGGCCGGAGTTGATACCACGGTCATCGCACTCTGGCTCGGCCACGCCGGCGTCCGGTCCACCGACGCCTACGTCCACGCGGACATGACCATCAAGGAGAAGGCCCTCGCCCGCACCACACCGGCGGGTGTCCGGCCGGGCCGCTACCAGCCCACCGACAAGGTCCTCGCGTTCCTCGAGCGTCTGTGATGCAGCCGCGACTATGCGGAGCACCACGGGTTCCCGGTCCGCATCTTCCGGATCCACGAACGTGTGGCTCGGCATAGTCGCGGGCTCGACATAGGTCGATGCATAAAAGATCGACGCGTCCGTAGCGGGCGATGGTCTTCGACAGCTGCTTGTCGTCGGCGGCCTCGACCAGCTCGTTGACGAGCTTGGTGGCCAGCGCGTAGCGGACCCGGAAGCCCTGCATGGCCGCCTCGGTGCCCAACGAGATCAGCAAGTGGGATTTGCCGGTGCCGGAGTCGCCGATCAGGCAGAGCGGCTCGCCCTTCTTGACCCACTCGCAAGTCGCGAGCGTGTTGACGGTGGCCGGGTCGACGTTGGGGTTGGCCTCGAAGTCGAAGGCCCGCAGGCTCTTCTCGCGAGGAAAGGACGCCGCCCGGATGCGGCGTTCGGACCGGCGCCGGGCCCGGTCGTCACACTCCGCCATCAACAGCGCAGCGAGGAAGGCCCGGTAGGACATCTGCTCGCGGGCCGCGCCGTCGGTCAATTCCTTGAACTGCTGTCGGATGGTGGGCAGCCGCAGCATGCGGCAAGCCTGGTCGATGGAGGCGGTCGCGGCTTCTTCGGTCAGCCCACGCTTGCGCATCATGATCCTTCTTTCTCGCTGGCCGTGCGGCCAGGCCGCCGTTGCAGAAGCTGGTCGTAGTGGGCCACCGAGGGCAGCGGCGGGGTGTCGGGCGGGAGATGGGACAGTTTCCAGTCAGCGAGCGAGGTGACCGACGCGGTCGGGCCCTCGTCCCCCGTCGCCGGCCCTGCTGCGGCATGGTCCGGAAGGGCGGGTTCGCCCTCGGACTCGCTGAGCTTCCGGGCCTCCAGGGCCACCGCATCGGCGGTCAGAGCCCCTGCGCGGTAGGCGGCGGCCAGCCCGGCCACCATTTGCTCGTGGTCCATGTGCCGGGCCAGCAGCAGCACTTCGATCAGGGCCCGGGTGCCGGCCGCGTCGCCGTGGGCGGCCTTCGCCGCGGACGACCACTTGTCGTGGACTGGCGTGAACCGGCCTGCTGAACGGGCCTGTTCGAGGGCCGTCGAGCCGGGAAAGGCGCCCGGCTTGCGCATCAGGGCCTCCAGGTAGTGGTCCAGGACTAGGCGGGAACCGTGTCGGCCACCGAGCCGCTCGTGGAGGGTGACCACGTTGCGGCCGTCATAGACGACGAGGTCGTTGGCGTGCAGCAGCACCCGCAGCTGACGCCCGATGTAGCGGACCGGAACCGAGTAGGCATTGCCGCGGACCCCGATCTGGCTGAACCGGTTGACCCTCGGGGTGAACCAGCGTCCCGTCTCGAACAGTTCGGTCGGCAGCGGCCTCAGCAGATCCCGTTCCTGGTCGAAGTAGTCGCCGATGGTGCGAGTGCGGCCCCGCAGCCGCCGCACCTCATCGGCCTGGTCCCACTGATCGACCATCGCGTTGAGCTCGGTTAGCGAAGCGACCTCGGGGACCGGAACGAAGTGGTTGCGTCGGAAGTAGCCGATCTGCCCCTCGTCCCCGCCCTTCTCATGAGCGCCCTCGATGCCGGGCCGGCAGTAGAACGCCTCAACTCCCCAATGCGACCGGAACGCCGTCCAACGGTCCGCCTCCACCCGCCCGCGGGAGAAGCCCAGCACGCGTTCGACCGCGGCCCGCAGATTGTCGTAGCGAATATGAGCCCTCGGGACACCGCCCAGGACCCGAAAGGCATGCACGTGCCCTTCGAAGAAGGCTTCCTGACCCGAAGTGGCGAACACCCGGTGCACCGCCTTGCCCGAATACGACAGCCGTAACGAGAAACAGATATACCCGGGTCAGCTGGCCCGCCAGGACCACGTGCAACTCGCCGAAATCCACCTCCGCTTCGGTCTGCGGCACGAACATCGCCTGCGGACCGACGCCGGCATCCCGCCGAATCTGCGGCCGACGGTCCCTCACATAAGTGCGGACCATGGGATACGAGATGTCGACGGCCCCGTGCTCGTCGACGAGCCGGTCGAAGATCCGTTGAGCGGTGTGCCGTTGCTTCGACGGCGCGTCCACATCCGCCCGCAGGATGTCGTCGATCAGCGGCTTGTAAGGATCAAGCCGTGACTCCCGCTGCCGCGGCTTGCGACGCTCCTCCGGCCACTGACCGTCCACAGCCCGCCGTACCGTCCGCCAGGTGACGTTGTACTTGCGCTGAAGAGCCCGCAGCGACATGCCGCCGCGGTGGTCACGGCGGATTGCGGCGTACAGATCGACCTTCGACTGAGACATCCCCATCGAGCCCCCTACGGCAGAAGCACAATCCACCGTCCCACCGCAAGCACCCAGGTGACATCAAAACAAACTGACACCGCAAACCCGGTCAGAAGGCGACTCCCACAGTCACCTCGAAACGACTCCCGCCCTCAGATACAAAGCCAACCACGCCCTGTCCGAGCTGAGCCGGCACCTCGAAAGCGGCTACGTCCTCTACGTTTCCGGTGACTCAACCTGCCACACGCTCGTCGCGGTACGGGCGAGGACCAGGCCGCCGAGCAGGACGACGCCGTGGATCGCGTTGGTACCGGACATCAGGGGGGTGTGCAGGGTGTTGGGAACCTTGGAGATCACGGCGTGGCCGACGAAGCCGGCCAGCACCAGGATCGCCCTTCACCCCCGGGCTGTTGCTCACCGTCCTCAACCTCAGCGGTTACGTCGGCATCCAGTTCGCCGCAGGGTGGCTCGCCCTCCTCTTCGGGCGCCGCACCACGGCCCTGTCCGTCAGCACCGGCATCACCACCGGCTGCCTGCTCGCCATCGCCCTCTACCTGGCAGGCGTGGAGATCGGCGGCATCAACATCGGACTCATCGCCCTGCTGGTCAACCTCGCCCTCGTCTTCGGACTCGGACGCCTCGGCCGCGGCACCGCACCCCACACCCCCATCGCCCGCACCCCCGCAGGCCACCGCGCCCCCACCTCATCGGCCCAACCCGCCCAGCACACCACCGTCAACCCCTGAGAGACGACAAGGAGCCCCGTGGACACCGAAACCTTCCTACGCCGCCTGCCCAAGGGCGACCTCCACCTCCACCTGGCCGGCGCCCTCCGCCCCGCCACACTGGTCGAACTCGCCCGCAAACACGACGTCCCCCTGCGCACCACCGACCCCCAGCACCTCTACAACTTCGCCGACTTCTACGACTTCCTCGACGTCGTCCGCGCCGCCGCCTCCTGCATCCGCGATCACGGCGACTTCGCCCGCGTCGCCTACGAATGCCTGGCCGACGCCGCACAGGCAGGAAACCTCAAATACGCGGAGATGTTCTTCAACCCCACCGACTACCTCCCCGCAGGCGTCCCCTACCGCACCATGGCCGAGGGCTACGCCGAGGGCATCCGCCAGGCCGAGGCCGACCTGGGCGTCACCGGACGCCTCATCCCCTCCATCAACCGCGAACTCGGCCCCGACACTGCACGCCAGATGCTGGACGCGGTGCTCGAGCACCGCATCGAGCAAGTCATCGGCATCGGCATGGACGGCGCCGAACGCAGCGGCCCGCCCGAGCAGTACGCCGAGGTCTATCAAGCAGCAGGCCGCGCAGGGCTGCGCCGCACCGCCCACACCTGCGAGGACAACCAGACCCTCGCCGAGGCCCCGCCCGCCAACATCACCACCACCCTCGACGCCCTCGGCTGCGACCGCATCGACCACGGCTACAACATCCTCGGCGACCCAGCCGTCGTACGGCGCTGCGCCGAGGAAGACACCCCCTTCACCGTCTGCTCCCACACCTGCGTCCCCCAGCGGCTGACCACCCGCTGGAAGACCCTGCGCACCATGCAGCGCGCTGGCCTGTTCATGGTCGTCTGCACCGACGACCCGCCGATGTACCGCACCGACATCGGCACCGCCTATGTCACCATCGCCCGCGAACTCGCCCAAACCCCCGCCGAAGCCGCGCAATCCGCCCTCGCCGCGCTCGACGCCACCTGGCTCGACGACACCGACAAGCGCGCACAACGCAAGGCCTTCACGGACGAAATCGCCGCCCTCACCATCGCACTGGAGAACTGAGGGCACGGGCGGAGGGCGCGCATCGCACCGAGGACGCCACGTCCCGTGACGCAACCCCTGTGCGACACGACACCGTGGGGTGATGGGCCTCACACGCCTCAACTGGCGCGCGCGTACAACCCTTTCGCTGGACCGATGATCAAAGCTGTGCGGCCGCTGTGGCCGTGCGCGATTCGGACCCGCCCGTCCGCGGCCTGCATCCGCCTGTCAACAATCGAAAATGGAGCTTCCACATGTCCCAGCACTCCCGCAGGAAGTGGACGTCCGGCAAGAAGGTGACCCTGGGCGTCAGCGCACTGGCCGCCTCCGGGCTCGCCGTCGGCCTGCTCGTCACGCCGTCCGCGACGGCGGGCGAGACCGGCGCGGCCGAGGCACTGGAGCAGAGCAGGGCCGCGGCCGCCGACGCGGCGGCGGCGAAGGACGCCGCGCCCAAGGCCAGGACCCTGGCCGCGAGCACGGCAGACGCCACCGTCGTCTCCGGTATCACTGTCAACGGCGGCAACAGCGCCCGCGTCGGGACGACGAACACGCAGACGATCACCGTGAAGTGGACGGTCAGCGGCGGGTCGACGCTCTACGGCAGCCACGCGGCGATCTGGCGCGGCACCGACCAGGACAGCGGACTGAAGCAGTACATGCTCTCCGAGCAGTTCGAGGCGGACACCGACCCCTGCATCCAGTCCGCCGACACCACGTTCAGCTGCACGGCCACCTTCAAGATCGACCCGCAGAGCGACCTGACGAACGAGGACGCCGGAGCCTGGAAGATCGAACTCTATGCGGTCACCGACGCGACCACCGACGTGGACACCGACAACGCCATGACCTGGCACCTCAAGCGCTGGTCCCGGCTGAGCAACAACGCGGCCCCCGAGCCGGTCGCCAAGGGCAAGACGATCACGATCACCGGCACGCTGGAGCGCGCCAACTGGGACACCCACAAGTACGCGGGCTACACCCAGCAGACCGTCCGCCTCCAGGAGCGTTCGCTGACCGGCTCGTACGCCACCACCAGCAGCCACCTCACCGGCACCGGCAGCCTGGCAGGCGTAGAGAAGCAGACTCGCACCGCCACCTCCGACCGCTGCTACCGCTACAAGTTCGAGGGCACCTCCACCACCCCGCCCGTCACCGCCACCGGTGACTGCGTGGACGTGCGCTGAGCCTGACGCCGCCGTCGCGGATCAGCCCACCGGCTGATCCGCGATTCCTCACGCTTCGAGATATCGCACCGGTGACGCCAAACCCCGTGACATAAGCTCTGGGCAACAGTGGTCGACCGCCGAACCGGAGGCCCTTCTCGCTGCGGATGCGGGCGCGTTCGCGGCGCTGGGCGGCCAGGAGCTCCGGGTGGCGGGCGTTGGTGTTGCGCCAGCGCAGCTAGCGGTGCAGCTCACAATCTGAACCGTGTGGTTGGGGTGGTCGGAGCTGGCGATGGTGAACTGCCGCACCGGCCCGAAGTGCCCCTCGATCGGGCCCAGGAGGCGTAAGTCGGGGTGAAGCACAGCTCGGCCTTGTTCCTCGCTGCCCACCGGCGGATCCGTCAATTCTTGTGCGCGGACAGGTTGTCGAGGATGACGGTCGGGACGCCGTCGACGCGAGCAGCAACCCGGTGAAGGTTTCCGGTCACAGCACTAGGCGCCGAGAGCGTCAACGCGCCCCCTCCTCAACCCGCGGTCCCGTCTTGCTTGCTGGGACGCGCGCGGGGGCGTCAGACATCAAGTGACGAGACAGTGTGGCCGGATTCGCTCTGCCCGCCCCCAACCGCTGGCTCTGCCCCGCCGAGCGGGACGTTCGACCTTTACGACGACCACCTCGTCTCGACCGAGCTGGCCTCTGCAGTGCGAACTGTCACGGGGGCAGAGCGCCGTGGCTGGGGCATCATCGGCATGCGCTGCTGACCGCGCTGGAGACAAGTCGTCCGGTTACGCCGAATGATGGCGCTTGACCCGCAGTTGAGGCGGATGGTTCCGCCAGGGTCAACCCTCGTAGGGGGTGGGACGGCGGTCCAGGTCGTGGATCCAGGCGGCGCAGGCTTCGGCTACCTGGACTAGCTCGGCGCGCAGCTTGGCAGGGTCTCGTTCGGCCCGACTTCGGCGACTTCCTCAGTGAGAATGTCGTTTCAGGTGCCTCAGCCCGCGCCGAAGGCGTCTCGCACCAGTTGCGGGCAGATTTGACGTAGTCCTGCCAGGGGAGTGGCAGCCCGTCGTCGCCGTACGCGGGGCCAGGTGCACGTGGAGGAGACGGTCTGCGTGGCGAGGGTGCCGACGCTGGTGATGACGTTGAGGTCGCAAGCGAGTTCGGCGCCCAGCTCGGCGGCGCGGGCCATCGTCAGGGCGGTGATGGCCGGGTCGACGACGGCGTTGTCGACGTGGCGGCGAGGGATGACCAGGGTGTGCCCGGAGTTGACGCCGCCGCGGGGCTTGATCCCGAAGGCGTCGTCCCAGTCGCGTACGACGGTGGCGGGCTCGGTGCCCGCAACGATGTGGCAGAACACGCACGTCTCGCTGATGGCCGGGGCACGGTGGACGAGCGGCCCGGCGATGTGGCGGTGGACCACGGTGGTGTCGGCGCCGCGGACGCGCAGCCAGTGGCGAATCTTCGGCTACGGCGACGGCACTTTTCCGGACTAAGACGTCATCCCGTTCGGGCTGTTGAATAGCCTGCAGGCGTGGAAATCGAGCTGAACACTGACGGCTGGTTGGAAGACACACGGACGTCCTATGACACCGTCGCCGCGAGCTATGCGGACCAGGTGCGCAACCTCCTGGACGAAACACCCGAGGAGCGCGCGGTCCTGGCGCTGTTCGCCGACCTGGTGGGCTCCAACGGTGGTGGGCCGGTCGCAGACGTGGGATGTGGGCCGGGGCGGATCACGGCTCACTTGCGCCAGTTGGGCGTGGACGCGTTGGGAGTCGACCTGTCGCCCGGGATGATCGAGGTGGCCCGGCGTGACCACCCCCGCCTGCGGTTCGAACTCGGCTCCATGACGGACCTCGACCTCGGCGATGGCTCGATGGCCGGCCTCGTCGCCTGGTACTCCCTGATCCACATCCCCGACAACGAGATCGGCACGGTCTTCAGGCACTTCCATCGAGTGCTGCAGCCAGGCGGACCGCTGCTCCTCAGCTTTCATGTCGGGGACGGGTCGAAGGCGAAGACGGAGGGCTACGGCGGCCACCCGATGAAGGTCCACGTCCATCGTCGTCGGCACAGCCAGATGATCGGCTGGCTCAACGAAGCCGGCTTCACCGTCGACGAACACAGGACACTCACCTCTGCCGAGAGCGCCCTCGGCGGAATCATCCTCGCGCGCCGTCAGCCTGACACCCAGTGAGATCCCTCATCTGGTAGGCCACCGGTAGCAGATGAGAGGGGCGGGGTAGCCAACGAAGGCGAGTAAGTGTTTGGCGGCATACGAGGTTCTCTCCCCAGGGGCGTACGGGCGAATGTCCGCGGCTGTGGCCGCCGCATGGCCGTTTCTGCGGGCCGGGCGTGGTGGCTGTCCTCGGGTGACGGCGTCCGCCGGTGTGATCCAATGCCCGCGGAGCCGGGACGGGACTCGCGGAGGGAACACGAACACATGTCGACGGTCATACCTGTGCCCGACAACTGGGAGGAGCTGGTCGGTGATTGGGACGGTCTCCGGAACGGCTACCCGCACGGGGACATGGACGAGACGGTACGGGACTGCGTCCGCCGGCTCGGCGAGACGCTGTCGGGGGCGGGCGCGGCGTCGGGTGCGGGGCCACGGGGCGATCTCGTGCTGTTCTGGACCTTGGGCCTGCTGACGGTCGCTCCCTACGTGGGCTTCGGCAACCCCGGTGCGGGAGTCGAGGACGAGGCCGTCGCCGTACTGCGCCGGGCCGCGCGCCGTGACGAAGGCCAGTCGTGCGCGCACGCCTGGCATCCCTACGACATCGACGTCGACGCGTTGCTCGAGGACCTTCCCCTCGAGATGGAGCTGCTGAGCTCCCCGGTCGACCAGGCCCTCGACGGCCTGCTTCCCGAGGATCTGCTTCCCCAGATCTACCGCGATCAACTCGAAGACGACGAGGCCGAACCCGCAAACCTCTCCGGGGCCGAGATCCTCGTCCGCTGGCAATGCCCGCGTACCGCACCGGGATTCGCCCGCGCGGCCCTCGACTACCTGGGCGCAACGGTCCGCTGAGGGCGGCGACTCCTCGGGGCGAGTAGTGGAGCGGTCGGGCAAGCACTCAGCAGGGTTCAGGGGAACTCGCGGAATGTCGCACACACGGGTCGTCCGGAGTGTGCATCGCACTGCGAACGGCGACCGCGGGCCCGGCTACCGGGCCACGGCCGCCGCCACCGCCGCCGAGGCGGGGCCCGCGGCCTCGCCGCGCCGGTATGCAGCTGTGAAGGCCGACTCGCCCAGCGCCTCCCGCGCCCGGTCGGTCGTGCGGTCCACATCGCCGCGCTCCGCCGGGGGCAGCGGGGCGCCGGTGGCGGCGCGGGCGGCGGCGGCCGCGCCCAGCAGCAAGGCCGCCGGCTCCGCCTGCCCGGCCAGCGCCGACGCGGCGGCCAGGCCCTCCAGGGCGAGGGCGACCGCGCGCGGGTCGCCGGTGCCGCGGGCTGCCGTGTATCCCTGCTGGTGGAGCGTCCATGCTCCGGCGGCGTCGCCGCGGAGTTCGGCGATGAAGCCGAGCTCGGCCAGTGGCAGCGCGTTGGCGCCGTCCAGGCCGACTTCTCGGTGCCACGCCAGCACCGCCCGCAGGTGTGTCTCCGCCTCGTCGAGGAGGCCCTCGCGGCGGGCTCCGAGCCCCAGCCCGAGCCGGGCGTTGAGCTCGCCGGCGCGGAATCCGAGTTCCGCGGCGGAGCGCCGGGATTGCTCGTGGTGGTCCCGGGCGGCGCCGAAGTCGCCGGTCAGCAGCGCGATCCGGCCGAGCCCTGAGAGCAGGTCGGCGGCCTGGGTGGTGATGCCGAACTCCCGTGCCGTCGCCAGCGCGTCCCGGTGCAGCCCGGTCGCCCGCGCGTAATCGCCGTGGATCTCGGCCAGCCGCGCCTGCGGATACACCAGCCACAGCCGCCCGCAGGCGTCGCCTACCGCGTCGAACAGGCGCAGGCTCCGGGCCGCGTCCCGCTCGGTGCCCGTGAGGTCGCCGTTCAGCAGCCGCTGCATCGACCGGTCGGAAAGCGCCGCTGCCTCGCCCCACTGGTCGCCGAGCGCAACGGCATCGGCCAGCGCCTGCTCGGTGAGCGCCTCACCCTCGGAGTAGTCGCCGGTGCCGGGCAGCGCGTGCGCCAGGAACCAGCGCGCCCATGCCAGTCCTGCCGCGTCGGCCACTGCCCCGTATTCCTTCAGCGCCGCCTCGCTGCGTGCGGTCCGGTCCTCGCCGTCGCCTGCGAGGATGGCCAGGCCGACGAGCCAGACGCGCGCCCGTGCACGCAGCGCTGTGTCGCCGCCCGTCGGATCGAGCGCGGCGGCCACCGAGCGGCGGGCCTCGGCGAGCCGGCCGCGCATGATCCAGTACCAGGCGAGGGCGTCGACGAGGCGGAGCGCGAACGCCGCGTCGCCGTTCTCGGTCGCCGTGTCGAGCGCCCGGCGCAGATTGGCGTTCTCCGCGTCCAGCACGGCCAGCCATTCGCGCTGGCCGGGGGCGCGCAGCCGCGGCTCGGCGGACTCGGCCAGGCCGGTGTAGTACGCCAGGTGGCGCTCGCGTACGGCCGTGAGCTCGCCGGCCTCGGCCATCCGCTCGACGCAGTACGCCGCGACCGACTCCAGCAGCCGGTAGCGCTCGCCCGCCACGACCACCAGCGAGCGGTCCACCAGCCGGGCCAGCACATCGAGTACGTCGTCGCCGTCCACACCGGCACCGCCGCACACCGCTTCGGCAGCCCGCAGCGTGCAGCCCTCGGCGTGCACGGCGAGCCGGCGCAGCACCGTGCGCTCCGGCCCGTTCAGCAGGTCCCAGCTCCAGTCGATCATCGCCCGCAGTGTCTGCTGTCTGGCAGGGGCGCCGCGGGGCCCGGCGCGCAACAGCCGGAACCGGTCGTCCAGGCGCTCCAGGAGCTGCTCCACGCCCAGCACCCGCACCCGGGTGGCGGCCAGCTCCAGCGCGAGCGGGATCCCGTCAAGACGCCGGCAGATGGCCGCCACCGCATCCCGGTTGCTGTCGTCGAGTACGAAGCCGGGCGCCGCGGCCGCGCTCCGGGCCGCGAACAGCTCGACGGCGCCTTCGGGTGTCAGCGGCGGCACCGCCCACAGGATCTCGCCGGCCAGCGCGAGTGGCTCCTGGCTCGTGGTCATCACCACCAGCCCCGGTGCGGTGCGCAGCAGCAGCTCGACCAGCGTCGCGGCCTGGTCCACGACGTGCTCGCAGTTGTCGAGCACCAGCAGCATCCGCTTGCCGCTCAGCACTTCGGCGAGCCGGCCCGCGGCGTCGGGGGCTGCGCCGCCCTCCGGCCGTACGCCCCAGGCTCCGTCGTCGCGCAGCCCCATCGTGGCGGCGATGACCTCGGCCAGGTCGGTTCCGGCGCCCGCGCCGACGAGTTCGACCAGCCACTCGCCGTCCGGGTAGCTGCCTTCCAGCCGTTGGGCGACGGCCAGCGCGAGCCGGGTTTTGCCGACGCCGCCGGGGCCGGTGAGGGTGACCAGCCGCCGCCCGGCGATGACCTCGGCCACCTCGGCGACGGCCTCGTCGCGGGCGATGAGGCCGCTGAGCGGGGCGAGGATGTTGCCGCGCGCCCTGGCCGGGGCGGCGGGGGCGACCGGCTCCTGCCGTAACAGCGCCCCGTGCAGCTCGGTCAGTTCCGGGCTCGGGTCGATGCCCAGCTCGTCGGCGAGCCGGGCGCGCAGGTCCGCGTAGCCGGCGAGCGCCTCGCTCTGCCGCCCGGACCGGTACAGCGCCCGCAGCTGTACCGCGCGCAGCCGCTCCCGCAGCGGATACCGGTCCACCAGACCGGCCAGCTCGCCGGTCAGCTGCGCGTGCTGGCCCGCCTCCAGCCGCGCCTCGGCCTGCTCCTCCAGTACGACGAGCCGGTCCTCCTCCAGCCGGTCGATCGCCGCCCGGGTGAAGGCGTGGCCGTCGAAGTCGGCGAACGCAGGTCCCCGCCACAGTGCCAGGGCGTCACCCAGCAGCCCGGCACGTACCCGCGCATCGGATGCGTCCCTGGCCTGCGCGGCGAGGGTGGCGAAGCGATGGGAGTCCAGCGCCCCCTCGGGCACGGACAGCTGGTAGCCGGGTGCACGGGAGACGACGAGGCCGCGCCCGCCCGGCTCGGCCTCGTCCAGCACGCGGCGCAGCTGGGAGACCTTCGCCTGCAGCGCCCGCGCCGGGTTGCCCGGCGGCTGTTCGCCCCACAGATCGTCGATCAGCCGGTGCGCGGCGACGGGCCGACCCGGATCCACGAGCAGGGAGGCGAGCAGGGTTCGGACCTTGAGCTCCGGGACCCGGACGGGACGCCCGTCATCGGTCCGGACAGCCATCTCCCCCAGCACCCCGAATTGCATGCGGCCCACCGTAACGGGCCGTCCGAACAGCTCCGAACCGGGCCGTAACCGCATCCGAGCCGGACCCGAACAGGTGGGCGGCACTGTTCTTCTCACCAGCGCACCGCACAACACCTCAAGGAGCAGATCATGGGACGCAATATCGGAAAGACGGCACTGGTCACCGGCGGCAGCCGCGGCATCGGCCGGGCCATCGCCCTGCGGCTGGCCGCGGACGGAGCCCGCGTCGGCGTGCACTACGCGGCCAACGAGACCGCGGCGAAGGAGACGGTCACCGCCATCGAGGCCGCGGGCGGCAGCGCCTTCCACTTCGGTACGGAGCTGGGTGTACCCGGCGATGCCGACGCGCTGTGGGAGGCCTTCGACGAGCACGCCGACGGGCTCGACATCCTGGTCAACAACGCGGGTGTCGCCGGGCCCGGCACCATCCACGACGTCAGCGAGGCCGCCTACGACAAGATCTTCGCGGTCAACGCCAAGGCGCCCTTCTTCGTCATCCAGAAGGGCCTGGACCGGCTGCGCGACGGCGGCCGCATCGTGAACGTCTCCTCCGGCGTCACCAAGGTCGCCTTCCCCGGCATGACCGCGTACGCCGCCAGCAAGGGTGCGGTGGAGGTGCTCACCCTGACCCTCGCGCAGACCCTGGGCGAGCGCGGCATCACTGTCAACGCCGTCTCCCCCGGCACCATCGAGACCGATATCCACCCCTGGATGGCCGACCCCGACGCCAAGGCGCACGCCGCCGCCTTCTCCGTCTTCAACCGCGTCGGGCAGCCCGACGATGTCGCCGACGTCGTCGCCTTCCTCGCCTCCCCCGACGCCCGCTGGATCACCGGCCAGAACATCGACGCCAGCGGCGGATCCGGCCTGGGCATCTGACAGCCCCGCCTCCCGCCACGCCACGTCTGCTGACACGCCACGTCTGCTGACACGCCTGCTGAAGAAGGACAGCCATGTCACACACCCTCCTCGTCGTCGCCCACCCCCGCACCGACTCGCTGACCGCCCAGGTTGCCGCCCGCCTGCACGCGGCCGTCAAGGACCGTGGCGACAGCATGGACATGCTCGACCTGTACGCCGAGGGCTTCGACCCGCGGCTGGGTGAGCCCGACGAGCCGGACTGGGAGGACCGGGAGAAGCGCTACTCCCCCGAGGTGCACGCCCACATGGAGCGCGTCGCCGCGGCCGACGAGATCATCGTGGTCTTCCCGGTGTGGTGGTTCGGCCTGCCGGCCATCGCCAAGGGCTGGATCGACCGGGTCTGGAACTACGGGTTCGCCTACGGCCGCAGCAAGCCGTGCCTGCGGGGCAAGCGGATGCGGTGGCTGGGCCTGGCCGGCGGGAGCGAGCAGGACTACGCGGACGCCGGCCTTGCCGCCGCGATGGACGTGCAACTGCGCGTGGGCGTCTCCGAGTTCTGCGGCATCGACGACGCGGCGGTGCACCTCGTGTACGGCACCGAACTCTCGGGCGTTCCCGCAACGGCCCGCCCCGACCACGTCCACCGGATCCTCGACACCGCAGAGGCGGCGATCTCGTCATGAACTCCCCCACCCCTGACCGCGCGGGCGCCCGCCAGTGGCTGGGCCTGGCCGTACTCCTCCTCCCCGTGGCGCTGATGACCGCCGACCTCGGCGTGCTGTGGCTGGCCACGCCATATCTGACCGCCGATCTGCGGCCGTCCAGCGCCGAGCAGCTGTGGATCACCGACATCTACGGCTTCCTCACCGCGGGCACTCTCGTGATCATGGGAACGCTCGGCGACCGCATCGGCCGCCGCAAGCTCCTCATCACCGGCGCGGCCGGCTTCGCCGCGGCCTCGGTGATCGCGGCGTACGCCCCCGACGCGGAGACGCTGATCGCCGCCCGCGCGGTGCTCGGCATCGCCGGCGCGGCGGTGCTGCCGTCGACGCTGGCGCTGATCAGCCACATGTTCGCCGACCCCCGCCAGCGGGCCACCGCCATCGCCATGTGGGTGACCGCGCTGTCCGTCGGCCTCGCCCTCGGACCGGTCGCCGGCGGGATGCTGCTGGACAGCTGGTGGTGGGGATCGACGTTCCTGATGAGCCTGCCGATCATGGTGCCGGTGCTCGTGGTCGCCCCGCTCCTGCTGCCCGAATACCGCGACCCGGCAGCCGGTCGCCTTGA
This sequence comes from Streptomyces cavernicola, assembly GCF_029968035.1. Classification (GTDB taxonomy): domain Bacteria; phylum Actinomycetota; class Actinomycetes; order Streptomycetales; family Streptomycetaceae; genus Streptomyces; species Streptomyces cavernicola. Next base: position 26,245 of record NZ_JASCIQ010000004.1, read on the forward strand.
CCTGGCGAGCGTGGCCCTCTTCCTGCTGGCCGTGCTGCCCCTGGTCTACGGCATCAAGACGCTCGCCGAGCACGGCCCGGGTGCGGAGGCAGCGGCGGCGTTCGGCGCGGGCACGCTCTTCGCGGTCGCCTTCATCCGCCGCCAGCACGGGCTGCCGGCCCCGCTGCTCGACCTGCGGCTGTTCCGCCACCGGGCATTCACCGGCGCACTGCTCACGCTGCTGCTCGGAATGATCGCCCTGAACGGTGTCGAGTATCTGCTCCCGCAGTACCTCCAGGCCGTCACCGGTCTCTCGCCGCTTGCGGCCGGACTGTGGCTGCTGCCAGGTGCGGCAGGCCTGGTGGCCGGCTCGCAGCTGACGCCTCCGCTGGCCCGGCGGATCCGCCCCGCGCACGTCCTCGCCGGCGGCCTGTTCGTGTCACTCGCCGGATACACGGCAATGACCGCGACCACCGGTGTGGTGGCCCCGTCCCTGGCGCTCGCGGTGATCATGTTCGGGGTGGCGCCGATCAGCGTGCTGGGCACCGTCCTCGCGGTGGGCGCCGCACCCGACGAAAAGGCGGGCGCCGCGGCGGCCACCGGCCAGACCGCGTACGACCTGGGTCTGGCCCTCGGCATCGCGATCACCGGCAGCGTGGCCACCGCCGTCTATCGCGGCGGCATCCCGGCCGACGCCCCGCCGGAGGCGAAGGACACCCTGGGCGCGGCGTTGGCGGCGGCCGAGCGCCTGCCGGCCGGCGGCGCGGATCTGGCTGCGGCGGCCCGGGAGGCGTTCACCTCAGGACTGCAGACCGCGGCGACGGTGAGCGCAGGTTTCGCGCTGGTGACGGTGGCCGTGGTGCTGACCCTGCTGCGCCGGGTACCGCCGATCTCGGCGGCTGCGCCGGAGGAGCCGGTGGCGCGGGGTGCCGAAGCGCCGCAGGGGGAGGCGCAGTTGGCACGGCAGGCGTGAGCGGGCTGCCACGACCGGAGGCCCCCGTCCGAGCGGAACACATGCCCGATCTGACTCTGGAGGGCGCCTCGAACGGCATCGCGCCGTCGCCGAGCGGCTCGCGTACCGACTGCAAGAGGAGCAGCGGACCATCCGAGCCCTTGAGGGGGAGGCCGCCGAGTGGGCTCCTCGGCGCGAGGTCGCGTTTCGGGAGAGTCGGGAGAGGCGGTACGCGGTCGAGGAGACGTGGACGGACGACCTGCGGGTCCGACTCCGCCGTGGCGGTTGCCGCCGAAACCCGAACGCGCGACTGCCTTCCGGCCGAGGAGGCCGCGGCCCAGGGGCGCGACCGGCGACTCATGCCATGCGACCTGTGCTACCCGTTCGCCGGCCTCCGCGACGTGCGTATGCCGCGGGCGGAGAGCGACGAAGGAGCGTGGCCCCCTGTTTCGGACCTTGCCGAAACACCTGGAGTCCCTCACTCGGGCGGTTGACAGTCGTGACGAGTGACCACGATCGAAGGGGGAACGAGCGTGAAGATCAAGAAGACGGTGGCGCGTGCCACCGCGGTGGCACTGCTCGCGACAGGAGGCACGGCCGTCAGCACCGCCACCGCAGCGGCCGGCGAAAGCAACGGCTCGCCCACGGGCGGTGTGGCGCCGATGGGCGACACCGCCGGCTCGCCTGGCGGTTCGAGCTTGGCGGCGATGGGCGACGGCGACGGCTCGCCCGGCAGTTCGGGGATCGCGCCCGCAGGCGAGCCAGGCGGTTCGCCCAGCGGCGGTGTGGCGCCGCTGTTCGACGGCGATGGGGCGGGCGACGACTACTAGATGCCGGGCGTGCCCAGCGTCGCACCGTGGAGGTACGAGCGCTCCGATAGTCGTGCACCCGCCGCAGGGAACGGGCGGGCACCACGTCACCGCAAAAGGCCACATCCTCGGTCTCGCCCACGACGACGCTGCGGGACCTCCGGGTCACTGCACGGCAGCCGTCCCTGCGTGATCTCGCGACCGGGCTGCTGTCCCCGGTGGCGGTGGGAGCTACCTGCCGCGTACCACCATCGGGGATGCCCTCAGCGGCAAGCGCGCGTGCACCGACGTTGTGTTGCTGCACTTCGTAAAGGCGTACGGCGTTACCCGCGAGTCCGAAATCCAGCAGTGGATGAACGCGTGGAAGCGTGCACATCTGCACGTGCCGCTGATCGCCGGCGTGGTGCTGCTCGCGTTGGGACTCAAGAAGGTCCTGGAGTACGTGAGCGCCCCTGTGCACCACGGCCTCGCCGACCCGCTGAAGGGTGTCGGGCTCACCGCGCTGGTCGGAGACGTCACGTGGTACTTGCTGGGGCACGTCGCGTTCATGTGGTGTGTCCTGCACGTCTTCAACGTGCAGCGCGCGGTGCTGGCCGTCCTGGTGGCGTTCGAGAGGCGGTTCGGCCTGCCGTAAGGAGGAGAAGTAGCGGGCGGGAGCGCGGGTCCGCTGCCGCCCGATTACCTCGTTCCGGCGGGCGGGTCGGCGAACACCCCTTCCAGCATGCCGGTAGCCTGGCCGACCTCGATGAGATAACCGTCGGGGTCTCGGAGATAGCAGCGCAACTCGGCTTTCCGGTCGATGGGCGGGGTCAGGAATTCCGCCCCCTTGGCGCTCCATTCCCGGTAGCAGGCGTCGATGTCGGCCACACGGATGTTGAGGAAACTCGACGTGGTGTTGGGGTCATCGGGCGGCTGCAGCGTCACATCGGGCTTGTCGGGGGTCGGGCCGCCGCCGGGGTTCATGATGATCCAGCCATTGGCGAGCTTGATGATGCACGGGTTCTCTTCCAGCACCACGGTGCCGCCCAGGACATCCGCGTAGAAGGCGCGCGACCGGGGCACGTCCCGCACGGTCAAGAAGTGGGTGAGGAGCACCCCGGTGACCGGGGCAGGCAGGTCGCCTCGCTGCATTCGCGGGTCCCCTTCACTGGTGTCGACTGCTTCAAAACTCCAGGACCAACCTCACGCGTCGCTCCAACCCATAGTGCACCCGGAGTGGCTTTGTTCACGAGAACCGACAGCACATGTACGCGAGTTCGGGAGGCACTCGAAGCTCTGCAGAAATCGAACAGTTCATGACTTCAGGCAGAACGGGCCCCTGCCGAGACTTCAGCAGGGGCCCACGGTGTAGAGAGCTGCGGAGGGCCGGTACCTGTCCTCGATGAGCGGCATGCCATCTGACATCAGCTACCGCATGCTGCCGGTCTGACGGCCCGGCCTCACTTCAGATGGAGGGTGAGGAACTGGGCCGCGGCGTCCCCCGCGAACTGCGGGACGCCGGTGTGTCCGCCCATGTTGGCGTGCAGCGACTTCTCCTTGGAGCCGAAGGCGTCGAACAGGTCCAGGGCCGCCTGCCGGTCGTTCCCTTCGTCGTCCCACTGCAGCAGGACGTGCAGCGGAATGGTGACCTGCCGGGCCTCCTCGAACATGGCGCGAGGCACGAAACTCCCGGCGAACAGAACAGCGGCCGAGATGCGCGGTTCAACCACAGCCAGCCGGATGCCGAGGGAGATCACTCCCCCCGAGTACCCGACCGGACCACCGATCTCGGGCAGCGACAGCAGGGCGTCAAGGACGGCCTGCCATTCCGGGACCGCCTTGTCGACCAGCGGGAGGATGAGGGCGTCGACGATCTCGTCGCTGACCGGCGCGCCGGCCTCCATCGCCCGGCGCAAGTCAGCGCGGGCCTGCTCGCCGGCGGGCCAGCGGGGCCGGTCGCCGCTCCCGGGGAGCTCGATGGTGGCCGTGGCGAAGCCCTCCGCCGCGGAATGCCGGGCTCGGGCCACCAGTCGGGGGTACATCTTGCGCAGCCCGAGGGGAGGGTGGCCGAGCAGGATCAGCGGCGCCGGTACGGATGCGGATCCGGGCGTCCACAGGATGCCGGGGATCTCACCGAGGGTGAATTCGCGTTCGAGGACGCCGTCGTCGAGGCGCTGCTCAGAAGTGAAATGCATGGTCGTGCCTTTCGGGAGTGCACTGGAACGGCGCTCCCGGACGACCTGTCTATCGCCCGACCGTGACCCCGGAGGGGAGCACCCATGTCGATACTGCGTTCACGGGTACCACCTCCTCGATCTCTCGCACGGCCTCCGGAAATGTAGCGGTGGTCGCCCTCGTCCGCCAACGGGTTTTTGCGGAGTCTCCGTTGCGCCGCCGCAGAGCCGCCGCTCGGGAAGTGGGGTGCACCGGCGCTGTCGTTTCTCGTGATCACCGAACACGACGCACCGCCGATGCCTCCCGAACTCGTGTACATGTGCTGTCGGTTCTCGTGAACAGAGCCAGGGCGTGACGGCCGCAGCCGGCGCCGGCGTCCGAGGAGGACGCACGGGTGACGCGTGGGGCGGACCGGTCAGGCGGGCGGCAGCACGTCGGTGCCGTGGCGGACGACTCCGCCGACGACCGTGGCCAGGACGACCAGTTCACCGATCCGCTGCGGTGCGACGGCCAGCAGGTCGTCGGAGAGCACGGTGAAGTCGGCGAGCTTGCCCCGGCTGAGGCTGCCCTTGCGGTGCTCCTGGTGGTCGGCGTACGCGGAACCGTGGGTGTAGGCGCGCAGTGCCTGGTACGGGGTCAGGCACTCGGCGGGGCTCAGCACGCTGCCGTCGGGCAGCACACGCGAGACGAGGGCCTGGATGCCGAGGAGGGGGGAGCCGGAGACGACGGGGCAGTCGGAACTGCCGGGCACCTCGATCCCGGCGTCCAGGAGGCTGCGCTGCCGGTAGAGGTTGCGGCCGCGTTCGGGGCCGATGTTGCGCACGTACACGTCGCCGAGTTCGGAGAGGAACCGCCCCTGCGGTACGGGCACCACGCCGAGCCGTAGTACCTGCTCGACCTGCCGGTGGTCGGCGACGCCGAAGTGCTCGATGCGGTGTCGGACGTCGGGCCTGGGCAGCACCGACTGGGCGTGCTCGTACGCGTCGAGCACCGTCTGCACCGCGCGGTCCCCGATGGCGTGGGTGGCGACCTGCCAGCCGGCCAGGTGTGCCTGCAGAATGCGCTGGCGCAGGTTCTCGGCGTCCTCGTGCAGCAGTCCGCGCTGTCCGGGCTCGTCGACGTAGTGCTCGCACATCGCGGCGGTACGGGCCGTGAGCGCGCCGTCGCTGAAGATCTTCACGCCGCCGATGCGGAGCCGGTCGTCGCCGAGTCCGGTACGCAGGCCCAGGTCGAGCCCGAACGGGCCCTGTTGCGGCAGGAGTTGGTGGCTCTCACCGCTCGCCGGGTCGCCCAGCGGGTGCAGGACGCTCGCCTCGGGCATGACGGTCATCCGCACGCCCATGCGGTCCTGGTCGACGGCGGTCAGGTAGGCGGCGAGGTCCTGGGGGCCGTTGCCGGTGAGGCTGCCGGCGATGCCGGGCTCGGTGACGCTGGTGAGGCCGTCGGCCAGTGCGGCGCGCCCGCCGAGTTCGAGTGCGTCCAGGAACGCGTCGAAGGGCGCCGGGCGGATCAGCCGGTGCACCAGGTCCAGGCTGCGTTCGGCGATGACGCCCGTGGGTTCGCCGTCCGGCCGCCGCTCCACCCAGCAGCCCTCGCCGTCCGGCAGGTCGGCCGGGTTCTCGTACCCCATGCGCCGGATGGCCTCGGTGTTCACGACGCCGGAGTGGTGGGAGCAGTGCAACACCCAGGCCGGGCGGCCGCCCGCGGCCTTGTCCAGGCCTTCGCGGGTGATCGGGCCGCCGAGCTTGTCGTCGTCGTAGTTGACGGCAAGTACCCAGGCGTCGGGGGCGAGTCGGTCGGCGTGCCGGGCGACGGCGGCGTACAGGCCGTCCAGGTCACGGACCGCGGCGGGCGAGACGTCGCACATCCGCATCTCCAGACCGCGGGGTCCGAGATGGTGGTGGGCGTCGTGGAACCCGGGAACGACCGGGGCTCCGGCCAGGTCGTGGACACGGTCGGCCCGGCAGCCGGCCAACTCCTCGTCGAAGCCGACGATGACGCCCGCGACGACACCCAGGGAGTGTGCCGTGGGCCGGTCGGGGTCCATGGTCGTGAAGCGGCCGCCGGTGAACAGCGCGTCGAGTCGCATGTGGACATCGCCCTTTCTGGTGGCGGGGTGGGAGGGAGGGGGAAGGAGGACGGGGGCTCAGCGAGGTTCGGCGGGCGCACCGTCGGCGCTGTCGTGCGGGGTGCGGCGGCGCGTGGCGATCTCGTACGTCAGGTTGTGCACGACGAGGAGGGCGACCGCGGCGAACAGGCTGTAGTACCAGGTGGGTTGGGAGAAGTCGAAGACCATCGCGGCGAACACCGCGGCAAGGGCGGCCAGGCAGAGCCAGTCCGTCCAGGGCGCGCCCGGCATCCGGAACGCCACGGGGGCGATGCGTCCGGCGGCGACCTCGCGGCGGAAGCCGAGGTGGGACACGAAGATGGCGACCCAGCCGAAGAGGATGCACACCGCGCAGGCGTGCAGCGTGATCTCGAAGGCGTTCCCCGCACCGGCGAAGAAGATCAGCAGCAGTCCGGCGAGGCAGAACGTGCCGATCCCCAGGAGCGCGCCGACGGGCACCCCGTTCTTCGTCATGCGCGCGGCGGCACGCGGTGCGGTGCCGTTGGCCGCGAGGTTGCGCAGCATGCGGACGCTGGCGTACAGGGTCGCGTTGACGCCGGAGATCGCGGCGGTGAGCACCACGAAGTTCATGATCCCGCCGAGGTACGGGATGCCCAGGCTGCCGAGGGCGGTCACGAAGGGAGACTCGGCGCCGCTGTACCGCCGGGTGGGGAGCAGCATGGAGAGCACGACGATCGAGCCGAGGTAGAAGACCCCGATCCGCAGGACGACGCTCCTGATGGCCTTGGGCATCGCGCCGCCGGGGTCCTTGGCCTCGCCGGCGGAGATTCCGGCGATCTCGATGGCGGAGTACGAGAACACCACGGCCTGCATGACGATGACCGCGGGCCACACGCCGTTGGGGAACAGGCCTCCGTCCGCCCAAAGGTGGGTCACGGACGCCTCGTTGCGCACTCCGGCGGCGTCACCGAACGCGATGACGAGCACACCTGCGGCGAGGAAGAGCACGATGGCCGCGATCTTGACAGAGCTCGCGGCGACCTCGATGAAGCCGAAGGCGCGGGCGGTCAGCAGGTTGGACCCGGCGATCAGGCACAGCGCGAGCACGGAGGGCACCCACCCCGGCAGGTCGGGGAACCAGTACCCGGCGTACACGGCGACCGCGGCGGTCTCCGCCACGGCGGCCAGCGAGCCGAGAGTCACGTAGATCCAGCCGGTGAGGTGCGCGAAGCGCGGGCCGACGAATTCGCGGGCGTACGAGACGAAGGCGCCGGTCGTCGGCCGGTACACGACGAGCTCGCCGAGCGCCCGCATCAGCAGGTACACGACGACGCTGACGACGAGGTAGGAGAAGACGAGGCCGGGGCCGGCCGTGCGGAGCCGCTCGCCGAGGCCCAGGAAGAGCCCCACGCCCACCGCGCCGCCGATGGCGATCATCTGGATCTGCAGGTTCGACAGGGTCTGCCGGAATCCGTCGTCCCCTGGTTCTGCGTACTCGGAAAGAGCCTCGGCGGGGGCGAGGCCGTCGGCTTGCGGGGGGCCGTGGCCGAGGGCAGTTCGCTTGCTGCTCATGACGTGCCACTCCAGGAGGGGTCGACAGCTGGGGACGGTTGGGTGGGGGGGATGGCAGGAACCGTATGGTGCAGGTCGGTGACCACCGCTCGAATGCCCCATGCATGCAGCGGATGAGGACCAGATGTACTGTCCGTGCATGCTGGATGAGAAGGATCTTGTCCTTGTGCACGCCTTGCAGGAGGCGCCGAGGGCCTCCTGGGCCGTGCTGGCATCCGTGCTCGGCACTGACGCCCGCACCCTGGTCAGGCGGTACGCGCGGCTGCGTGACGTCGGTCTGCTGCGCGTGATGGCGACCTCGGGGCCGCGGCTCCTCGAACGTCAGCTCTTCGCGCACCTGCGGCTACGCACCGGGCCCGGCCGGGTCGCCCCCGTCGCCGAGGAGCTGGCCCGCTGGCCGCAGGCCTCCACCATCCGCCTCACCGACGGCTCGACGCAGATCTACGCCCTCCTCGTCGGCTCGGACCACACCCGCCTGGTGGAGACCGCTCAGCAGCGCGTGGCCGAACTCCCCGACGTCCGGGAGGCGGAGATCAACACGGTGCTGCTCGCCGGGGACGTCGGGCGTGCGGCTCGCCTCGACGCCCTGTCCCCGCAGCAGATCGGCAGACTGCGTGGCCAACAGACCGTCGGCGAGGGGCAGTCGACGCAGCCGGTCCGGCTGAGCGCCGAGGATTTCGAGCTGATCCGGCTGCTGCTCGAGGACGGGCGGACGGAGATCAGTGAACTCGCGGCCCGTCTCGGACGGGAGGCGAGCTCGGTGTCGCGGCGGGTCGCACGGCTCCGGAACGACGGCTGGCTCGACATCATCACCCTCGTCCCCGACAGGGCGTGGTCCTCGCCCCTGCGGGCGCTGCTGTGGTGCACAGTGGCCCCGCAGGATGTGGACGCGCTGCTGCGTACGGTCTCGGGCCGGCCCTGGGTCGGTTCGCTCACCGTGACGACGGGGCGGGCGAACGTCCTGGTGACGGTCAACCTCATGACTCGCTCGCAACTACCCGGCATCCAGGCCGAGTTGAGCACACTCTGCCCCTCGCTGCGGCTGCTTGAGGCGCAGCTGTCCGTCCGGGCGGTCAAGCTCCACATGCGGTTGCTCGCCGCCGGGGACCGGCTGTCGGACCCGGTGTCCGATCCGTTCTGGGACATCCGGCACGACTTTCTGCCGTGAGCGGCCTGGGCTGCCGGCGGGTGCGGGCGTTCCGTCAGCCGGAGGCCGTCCCGTCAGCCGGCTGCGGCGTACCTCCCGTCCGCGCAGGACTGGGCACCACCTCTCCCGTGCTGCGCCCCTCGGCGTCGATGAGCCACCCCATCCGCTTGGGGGCGCGCAGCATGAGGACGCTCTCCACGAGGCTCAGCTGCGGCAGCCGTTCGGCCAGCGTCCTCTCCACGCGCGGCACTTCCTGCGGCGCAGACAGCCATAGCGTGAACATCAAGTTCGTCTCGCCGGCCGTCGACGCACACAACCGCAGGTCGGGGAGCGTACGAAGGGAACGCACCGTCCGCTCCAACTGCTGCGCCGACACCTGGGCGAACCAGGTGCACACCACCGGCCACCGTGATCTCAACTGCGTGATCTCACAACGGAAGGACAGCAGCCCGGAGTTGGCCAGGCGGGAGATCTGGCGCCGCACGGTGGCGGGGTTGCGTCCGACGAGCGCGGCGATCTCCGCGGCGCTGCGCCGCCCGTCGTACGTCAGGGCCTGCACGAGCGGCCCGTAGGACGCGGGGATCTCCGTCATGCGGGCGGCCTCGGCACGCGGGACGAGGGCCTGGAACGCGGCCTGCTGATCACGGTCGAGTGCGTCGAGTCGCCAGTCGGCGCCCTCCCGGTGCATCTCGGTGGCGACGCGCGAACGGATGCTCCGAACGCCGGGGGCGCGGGGCAGGTCGTCGAGGACGAAGCGGGTCAGTGACTCCTGGTCCGGGACCACCACGGTCACCATCAGATCGCGGCCGCTCGCCGCCTCCTCCACCGTGACCGCGCGGGGGTCCCGGCAGAGCTGCTGGATCACCTCGTCCCGCTCCGCCGGCACCACCTCGACGTCGACGAACGCCACGGCGGCGTTCCGCAGATCGCGGGCGGGGTGGACCGTCACCCAGGCCCTGCCCGTGGACCGCAGCCGGTTCCAGCGGGTCGCCAGCGTCGTGGACGTGGAACCCAGCACACGCGCCGCGTCGGTCCAGCTCACTCGGGGTGCGATCTGCAGTGCGTGCAGCAGGGCCAGGTCCTGCTCGGCCAACACGGAATGCACGATTCACCTCCAGGAGGTCCGGGCGCTGCACGTTATTCGCCTTCTGAGCCGCAAGAGACATCACGAACGCACACTTCCTGTCAACCGCACCACGACCCCCGAACACGAGGAGGTGCCCGATGACGGTGCACGAGGACGCCCGCGAACTGCAGGGCGAACTGGCGGCGCTGCGGCACGCCCTGCACGCGGAACCGGAGATCGGTCTCGACCTGCCGCGCACCCAGGAAAAGGTGCTGAGCGCCCTGTCCGTTCTGCCCCTGGACATCACCACCGGTACGCGTACGACGTCGGTGACCGGAGTGCTGCGGGGCACCGGCGAAGGACCCGTCGTACTGCTGCGCGGCGACATGGACGCCCTGCCGGTGCAGGAGCGCAGCCAACTCCCTTACGCGTCCCGCGTCGACGGCACGATGCACGCCTGCGGGCACGACCTGCACACCACCATGCTGGTCGGTGCCGCCCGCCTGCTGGCCCACCACCGCGACCGGCTGCCGGGCGACGTCGTGTTCATGTTCCAGCCCGGCGAGGAGGGCTTCGACGGCGCGCAGGTCATGCTGGACGAGGGCGTCCTCGGCGCTGCGGGGCGCGGCGTGGACGTGGCGTACGGGATGCACGTGTTCGCGTCCAAGCTGCCGCAGGGGCATTTCGCGACCAGGCCGGGAACGATGCTCGCCGCGGCCGACGAGCTGCGCGTCACCGTGCACGGCGAGGGCGGGCACGGATCCGCGCCGCAGTTCGCCAGGGACCCGGTCGCCGCCGTGGCCGAGATGGTCACCACGCTGCAGACGATGGTGACGCGGAGGTTCGACGTGTTCGACCCGGTCGTGATCACCGTGGGCTCGCTGCATGCCGGGACCGTCGGCAACGTCATCCCGGATCGCGCCGTCTTCCAGGCCACGGTGCGCTCGTTCTCGCCGGGTGCTCGTGAACAGGCGGTCCGGCTGGCCTCCGAGACGCTGCAAGGCATCGCCCGCGCGCATGGCGTCGAGGTCGTGGTCGAGCATCTGCCGGGCTACCCGCCGACTCGCACGGACTCGGACGAGACGGCCTTCGTGGCCGACACGGTCCGCGAGGTCTTCGGCGAGGAGCGGCACCACACGCTCGAGCATCCCCTGACGGGCTCGGAGGACTTCTCCCGCGTACTGGAGGCCGTGCCCGGCAGCTTCGTGGGGCTCGGCGCGGTGCCGACGGATCTCGATCCGGAGCGGGCGCCGTACAACCACTCGCCGCTCGCCCGGTACGACGACGCGGTCCTGGCCGACGGCGCGGCTCTCTACGCCGAGTTGGCCCTGTCCCGCGCTCACCGGTGATCCGGCGGTTCCCGTCCCGACCCCGTCCCGTTCCCACCCGGTCCCGTTCCGTCCAGGAAGGACAACCCCAGCATGAGCAGCTCGAACGACGCGGTGAGCAGACCGGCGACGGCCGAGGAGGTGCCTGCCAAAGTCCGGCGCAAGGCGGTCGTCGCAGCGGCGATCGGCAACTTCGTCGAATGGTTCGAATTCGCGCTCTACGGGTTTTTCGCGTCGGCGATCGCGATGAACTTCTTCCCCGCCGCGGCGGGCGCACCGTCGCTGATCGCCACTTTCGCGGCCTTCGGTGTCTCCTTCGTCCTGCGGCCGCTCGGCGCTCTGGTCTTCGGCCACTACGGAGACCGGATGGGGCGCCGCGTCACCCTGTCCCTGGCCATCCTCGGCATGTCGGTCTCGACCTTCGCGATCGGACTGCTCCCCACCCACGCACAGGTCGGGATGCTCGCACCGGTCCTTCTTGTGGTGACCCGGGTGGTCCAGGGCTTCTCCGCGGGCGGCGAGTTCGGCGGTGCGACGGCCTACATGGTCGAGTACGCGCCTGCCAACCGCCGTGCTTTCTACGGGAGTTGGCAGTTCTTCACCCAGTTCCTCGCCGGTTTCGTGGCGGCCCTGGTCGGCGCGGTCCTCAGCTCGACGCTCTCCGGGGGCGACCTGGAGGCGTGGGGCTGGCGGGTCCCGTTCCTGCTGACGTTGCCGCTGGGCCTGATCGGTCTCTACCTGCGGCTGAAGATGGACGAGACGCCCGAGTTCCGGCGGGAGGAAGCCCGCCGCAAGGAGGGGCAGGTCCGGACGCCGGACAAGGCACCGCTCGTGGCTGTGGTGCGGGAGCACTGGACGAGCGTGCTCCGGATCGTCGGACTGCTCGTGGTGGGCACCACCGCGATCTACATGATGGAGGCGTTCTGGCCCGCCTTCCTGGTCGGCCAGGTGGGCATCGAGCAGTCGGAGATGTTCACGGCGATGATGATCGCCATCGCCGTGAAGATCGTGCTCATTCCGCTGTGGGCGCTCTGGTCCGACCGCGTCGGCCGCCGCAAACCGTTCCTGGTGGGTTCCGCCGCCCTGCTCGCCGTATCGGCCGTACCGGTCTACCAGCTGCTGTTGCAGGGCGAGTTCGCCACCACGGTGGCCGGCTATCTGCTGCTCGTGTTCGCGGTGTCGCCCATGACGGGATGCCTGGCCACTGCGATGGCGGAGGCGTTCCCCGCGGGCGTCCGCTACAGCGCCCTGTCTCTCGCGTACAGCATCGGCGTCTCGGTCTTCGGCGGCTTCAGCCCGCTGATCCTGGCCGCGCTGGTGGAGTACACCGGCAGCGAACTGTCCCCGGCGTACTACCTGACGGGAACGGCCGTCGTGTCCCTGCTTGCGGCGTTGCTGTTCCGTGAGACGGGTACACGGGGGCGAGTGCTCCCGAGCGACGACGCGGAGGGCTCCGTCGGCGACGGCACGGCGGCGAAGAGCACGCTGGTCGACGGGGCGGAACGGACGGCTTGACCGGGGCGGGACGGGGACAGCGCCCCGGGCCACGGCCGTTTTCCGCCCACCCCTGGGTCGTCCCCGATACACCGCGTCGTCACAGCACCGGCCTGGTACAACGCCTCCGGCAAGAGCTCCGGCACCTCGATCGTCGTCCCCAACCGACGCTCGGTCAGCAGCCACAACCCGTCCGACACGCTCCTCCTGGGCGGTAACGTCAGTGCTGGATCACGCCCCGGCGAGCCTCAAGCCCATGGAGTGGAAGGGCTTGATCGTGCCGGCCCGGGATGCAAACGATGGAACCCGAGTCACGTTCCACGCCGAAACGGGCGGTCCCTCAGTGCCCCAGTCCCCTGGCAGTTCAGTCGCGCGATGCCGTGTCGGAGGGGGTGGCACAGTGTCCGGTGCTGATCAACAGGAGGTGGGGACGATGGGTGACTTCTTCGAGCAGATCGTCGACGTCGAGGTGTCGGGCGAGGAGGCCGGGCAGCTCGCCGGGCGGATGGTCGACTGGATGGTGGCGGATGGTCGACTGGATGGTGAGCGAGGGCCTGATCACGCGGGAGATGTCCGGTGAGGGCGTGTACAGCCTGACCGTGGACGAGGGGCTATGTTCCGGGTCCGAACTGGAGGCAGGCGGTGGCCGATGCCTCGGATCCGAGCTGGCTGCCCGGCCCGGTGGCCGTCCTGGTCGGGCGCGATTACCACGTCGGTGGCCAGGGGGCGGACGAGGCGGAGTACGCCGTCTGCCCACGGTGCCGGGCCAGGACCGTGATCATCGACTATCCGGAGGAGTCCGAGCCCGACGAGGAGGCCTGGCAGCCGTTCCGGGAGGCCATCGCCACCTGGAAGAAGAGCGGTGAAGGGAACACGCCCTGCGCGGCGTGCGGTGTCAGTGTCCCGGTCACCGAATGGCAGTGGGACACCAACTTCGCTGTCGGCGCCCTCGCCTTCGACTTCTGGGGCTGGCCGCCCTTCTCCGTCGGCTTCTACGCGACGTTCAGCCGGCAGCTCGGACACCGCACGGTCGAACACATGGGCAAGTTCTGACGAGACCTCACGTAGGAGAAGACGTTCAACTGGCCCCAGCGGCCCACGCGAAGCCCCCCACGCACGCACCAGCCGGGCGGAATGGACAAGCTCAGTCACGGCTGAAAGCCGAGGATCTTCTGGGCATGCTGATCCTGTGGGGCGATCTCCTCGACTGTTCCGCGCGCTTGTCCGGTTCGGTCGGCCCCGCAGAGCAACCGGACGAGACAGTAGAGAGCGTCGCGGTCGCCGTCCTTTGCGCGCTTGTGGAGCATGGCTTCCATCCCGCGGTCGCGCAGCGCCCGGTTGAGCCGCCGGCGGGCGTGGACGTCCACGCGGGCCAGGTCCGTCAGCTCGGTGAGTCGTCCAGCGTTGACGAGCAAGTCCATGTGCCACAGATGGTTGCTGTGGGCGGTGTAGTCGGTGGAGTAGCACTCGGCGTGGGCGCTCACCAGGGCGATGGCGGTGTCCCAGTCGCCGGAGTGCTCGGCTGCCTGTGCCTGCTCGTGCCACGTCACCGGACGAGTATCGCCCAGCCCCGTCGAGGGGCAAGGGCCCAGCCGAGTCCGGAGCTCTTGGAGCGGAGGCCGATTGCTCAGCCGGCGGCGGCCCGACGGCACAGGCACCAGTGACGCCTCCGGACCAGCCGCGCGCCGCAGAGCACGCCGGCCCGGCCCCGGCCGTGCGGTCGAGCCTCGAGCGGTGCGGGACAGTGAGGTTCGGCGTGTGCTTGGACTGCATGGGCCTGCGGAGGAAGGAGCGCTTGAGGCGCCGTGCCGGGTGGCCGCCGTCGTACCAGGGTCTGGGTGGAGTCGGCGAGGGCGCGTCCGTGCTGGGCGGAGTGGCCGAGGAAAGCTCGCTTCTCACCCGACTCAGCTGTCACCAGTCCAGGTCGACGCTCAAGGGCAGCAGCACCTCCCGTGGCCCGGCTTCCAGCGACTGCTCCGCCCAGATGACCTTGCCCTTCGTCAGGTACCGCGTCCCCCACCGCTGCGCGAACTGGGCCACCAGGAACAGCCCCCGGCCGCCCTCCTCCGTCACGCCCGCCCGGCGCAGGTGCGGGGCGCTGACGGACCCGTCGGACACCTCGCAGATCAGACTGCGGCCGCGCAGCATCCGCACCCGAACGGGCTCGGATCCGTAGCGGATCGCGTTGGTGATCAGCTCGCTGAGGATCAGCTCGGTGCTGAAGCTCAGCTCCTCCAGTCCCCAGGCCTCCACCTGGCGGACGCAGGCAGTGCGCACCGGAGCGAGGGCGGCGGGGTCGGCCGGCACGTCCCACTCGGCCACGTGGGACGGGTCGAGCAGCCGGGTGTGGGCCGTCAGCAGCGCGATGTCGTCGTGGGGATGGGGCGGTCTCACGGTGTCGAACACGGTTTGGCAGGTCTCCTCCAAGGTCCCGCCGGCGACGTCGGCCAGTGTGCCGAGCAGCAGGTCCATTCCTGCGTCGAGGTCACGCTCGCGGTCCTCGACCAACCCGTCGGTGAACAGCACCAGCCGGCTGTCCGCGGGCAGGACGAGCTCGGCGGTCTCGAAGGGCTCCCCGCCCAGGCCCAGCGGCGGGGAGACGGGCACGTCGGGGAATTCCGCAGTGCCGTCGGGGCGTACGAGCGCGGGCCCGGGGTGGCCGGCACGGGCCACGGTGCAGCGGCCGTCGACAGGGTCGTAGACGGCGTACAGGCAGGTGGCTCCGGTGACCTGCGCGCTGCCGTCCTCTGCCGTCCGGTCCTCGTCGATCCGGGTGACCAGATCGTCCAGGTGGGCCAGGATCTCGTCGGGCGGTAGATCCAGGGCGGAGAAGTTGTGGACGGCGGTGCGCAGGCGGCCCATGGTCACGGCCGCGTGCAGACCGTGGCCGACGACGTCGCCGACCACCAGGGCGACGCGGGCCCCGGGCAGCGGGATGACGTCGAACCAGTCTCCGCCCACCCCGGCCTGGGCGGCGGGAAGGTAGCGGTGTGCCACGTCCAGGGCGTCCTGTGCGGGCAGTTCGCGCGGCAGCAGGCTGCGCTGCAGGGTCTCCGCCATGGTGCGCTCACGGGTGTAGCGGCGGGCGTTGTCGATGCACACCGCGGCGCGGGCGGTCAGCTCCTCGGCGATGGCCACGTCCTCCTGCTCGAAGGGCTCGGTCCGTTCCGAGCGCCAGAAGTCGGCCACCCCGAGGACGATTCCCCGCGCCTGGAGGGGAGCGGTGAGCAAGGAGTGGATGCCGTGGTCGAGGAGTCTCGCGGCGCGTTCCGGGTCGGGCGCTCGCCAGCCGTGGGCGGTGGACAGCTCGGCCTCCAGGACCGCGTGGCCGTGCTCCAAGCTGTGTGCCTGCGGTGTGGCGGGCGAGTATCTGATGATCTCGCCCACCGGGGTGAGGGGCTGATCGTCCCGAATGCCGACGAGCACCACACGGCGCATCGCCTCAGAACCCTCCGGCCCCTCGCCCCCCAGGACCGGTTCAAGCAGCTCGACCGTGACGAAGTCCGCGAACCGGGGGACCGCCACCTCCGCCAACTCCTCGGCCGTCCGCACCACGTCCAACGTGGCGCCGATCCGCACACTGGCGTCATACAGCAGGCTCAGCCGTTCCCTCGCCACCTCGGCCCTGCCGGACAGCGCCCGCAGCTCGGTGGTGTCCCGGATGGTGGCGACGCTGCCGGACGGCCCGCCGTGGGCATCTGTCGGTCGTACGTTGACGGCCAGCAGCAGGTCCCCCGCCGGGTGCACCTCGTCAGTGGCCCGCCGCCCCGAGGCCAGCAACTCCGCGGTGTCGGGCTCGAGTCCGAGGCCGCCGACGTGCCTGCCCTCAGCGTCCGGGGGCAGGTCCAGCAGCCGCCTCGCCTCGTCGTTCGCCAGCAGCACCCGGCCATCGCCGCCCGCGATGAGCACCCCCTCGCGGACGGCGTGCAGAACGGCGTCGTGGTGCTCGTACATCCTGGCCATCTCGGCCGGTCCGAGACCGTGGGTCTGGCGCCGCAGTCGTCGGCCGACGAGGGTGGTTCCCGCTGCGGCCAGGGCGAGCGCGGCAGCGGTGGCCCCGAGCAGCACCGGGAGTTGTTGGTACACCACATCGCGTACGTGCCTGATCGTGATGCCGACGGACACGCCCCCGAGGAATGTGCCGTCGGCACTGGTCACAGGGACGGCTGAGACGACTGAAGGGCCGAGGCTGGCCGTGAAGGTCTCGGAGATGGTCCGGCCGGCCAGCTCCTTCCTCACGACCGTTTCGGGGCCGACGATACGTTTGCCGATCCGGTCCCCGTCCGGATGGGTGAGGGCGATGCCGTGCTGGTCGAACACGATGACGGTGTCGACGCCGGAGCCCTTCCGGGCCTTTTCGGCGAGCGGCTGCAGCAGGGCGGTCGCGTCACTTCTCTTGATCGCATTCGCGACTCCGGGAGCGTTCGCGAATCCCTCGGCGACGCCGAGCGACCTGTGCTGGGCATCCTCTGTGTTCTGGTGTTGGGCCTGCAGTACGAGTGCGACCGCCGCGCCGGCGACGAGCAGCACCACCAGGACGAGCTGCAGAGCAAGCACCTGGCCCGCGACGGTGGGCACGCGCAGCAGGGAATGCCAGGACCTTTGCGAGGAGGAAAGCGAAGCTTCAGGCCCGGCCCTTTGATCGCGACGACGTCTGGAAAGCCAGAAATACCGGGACATACCGAAGTTCTAGCACCGCACCTGCCGTGACCGGCAGATTCGCCGCCCGCACCGCAGGAACGACGCCGCGAAGACCGGCAGGGCCAGGCACCCACCGAGGCCGAGGTCAGTTGCCGACGGGGTACCGGCTGGTGATCGCGACGCGGTTGAAGGCGTTCATCACCGTTGCCAGCCAGGCGGTTGCCGAGATCTGGTCTTCGGTGAGTACGGCCGCGGCGGCGTCGTAGTCCTCGTCGCTGACGTGTCCGTCCGTCACGCGTGTGATCGCCTCGGTCAGACGGAGGGCGGCGCGGTCGGTCTCGGAGAAGTAGCCGGCCTCTTCCCATCCGGGCAGAACCGCGATCCGGTCGGAGTTCTCGCCCTTCTTGAGGGCGTCGCGGGTGTGCATACGCAGGCAGAACGCGCAGCCGTTGATCTGGGAGGTGCGGATCTTCAGCAGCTCGACCAGGAGCGGGTCGAGGCCCGCTGCGGCCGCGGCGTGTTCCGCCTCCGCCGACAGGGCGATGAGTGCCTTGTAGGGGGCCGGGTGCTGCTTGCCGATGTTGACGCGCTGGGGGTGAGCCATGGTTCCTTCGATTCGTTCGGGTGGCCTGCGCGGCACCGTTGGGTGCCTCTTGGGCCCGGTGGTGGCTGGGAGTTGGGACAGGACCGCTGCGTGCCCCGGGTTACGGCCTCGGGTCGTCGACCTTGAGTTCGTCTCCGGTGTCGGAGACGAAGACGACCAGGAGCTTGGCGGGCTTGGTCCGGCTGGTGTTCTCGGTGAGCACGTGGTGGGCGCCCGGCTGCTCAACCCAGTTCTCGCCCTGGTGGTAGGTGTTCGCCGGCTTGTCGTCGAGCTTGCTGCGCACGGTGCCTTCGAGGACGTACGCGTGGACGAAGGCCTGGCCGTGCCGGTGCGGTGTCGCGCGCGCGTTGGGCGGGAAGTCGACGACCGCCGAGGTGAACGTCTTGCCCTTCACGTTCGGAAGGGCTTGCTGGAGCAGGGGCTTGAGGGTTTCGGCGGGGCGTTCCGAGGCCATGGCCGAGGAGGGAGCCTCGGCATGGGCGGCCGGGGTCGAGGTGGTGGTGCAGGCCGTGGCCGCAGTCAGCGTGGCGACGGCGAGGAGGCCGCCGGCGATCCGTATTCCGATCACGATGGGTCTCCTGGGTCAGTCTTCGGTGAGGCGGATGATCGTCTTGCCGGGGGTGCGCGTGCCGGGGGCGAATGCGGTGGGTGCTTCGGCGAGCGGCCGCACGGCGCCGACGGCCGGTGTGAGCCGGCCGTCCCTCACCCGCGTGGCGAGGTCGGCGAGGCGGGCGCGGTCGGGTTCGACGACGAAGAAGACCGCCCGCCCGTCCTTGGGCTGGACCTTGGGCGGCATGGCGATCGTGACGAGCGTGCCGCCGGCCCGGACCAGGGCGGCCGAGCGGTCGAGGATGTCGCCGCCGATCACGTCGAACACGACGTCGGCCTCGCCGACGTGCTCCAGCTTCTCGGCCTCCAGGTCGATGAAGGTGTCGACGCCGAGAGCGAGGGCCCTGTCCCGGTCGGACGCGCGGCCGGTGCCGATGACGCGCGCGCCGACCTCGCGGGCGAGCTGGACCGCGATCGAGCCGACGCCGCCCGCGGCGCCGTGGATCAGGACGGTCTGGCCGGTGGTGAGGCGGCCGTGGTCGAACAGGCCCTGCCAGGCGGTCAGCCCGGAGACCGGCAGGGCTGCGGCCACGGTGTGGTCGATGTCCGCGGGCAGCGGGGCGAGGTTGCGGGCTTCCACCGCGGTGTAGTCGGCGAGCGTGCCGTTGCGGGTCCAGTCGGCCAGGCCGAACACCCGCTGGCCGATGCTCAGGCCGGTCGTGCCGTATCCCAGCTCCACGACGACACCCGACAACTCGTGCCCGGGAACACTCGGCGTCCGATCACGGCCTGAGCGATCGGTCCACGTTCCCGGCCAGTCCAGCTCGCCACGGGTGAAGCCCGCGGCGTGCACCCGCACGATGACGTCGTTCTCGGCCGCATGGGGGTAGGGCATGTCCGCCAGGGACATCCCGGCAAGACCGGCGTCACGGTCTCGCACAGTGATGGCTTGCATCCAGGTGGTCCTTACCTCGGAGGGGCGACTCGAGCATGCAGCCCTGCACGCGCCGCACGATCGATCTCACCTGCTCGCGCGTGTTCCTTCGTCGCCCGTTCTGCTTTCTCATCAGGGAGACGAGGTAGCCCCTCCAGGTGTGACAGCTCAGACGCCCACGAGTTTGTCCGGGTTGATGACTCGGCGGTACGCGGTGATCACACCGTCCGTGATCTGGACGGTGTCGACGGAGTAGACCCGGCCTTCGCGGTAGAACACCAAGGCGAGTTCGCCGCCGACCTCGGCGAACTCGATGCGGTCCGGATGCCACTGGTGCCCCACCCGCACCATGACCTCGGCGACGCGCTCACCGCCGTGGATGAGCTTGCGTGCCGCGAGGGCCTTGCCCCCGCCGTCGGTGACGTACACGGCGTCCGGATGCAGGAGCTTGACCAAGCCGGCCAGATCCCCGGCCTCGTAGGCGGCGCGGAACACTGTGAGGACGCGTTCGCGTTCCGCCTTCGACGCCTGGGGCATGGACTGCTTCGCCTTGGCCACCCGCCGTCGTGCCCGGGAGGCGAGCTGCCGGGCACCCGGTGCGGAGACGTCCAGCACCTCGGCGATCCGGCCGAACTCAAGACCGAAGACATCGTGCAGGACGAAAGCCACCCGCTCCGGCGGGGACAGCTCCTCCATGATCAGGAGCATCGCCGAACTGACGGACTCGTCGACGAGGACTGCCTGCGATGCGTCCGGCCCGGTCAGCAGCGGTTCCGGAAGCCACGGCCCGACATAGGTCTCCCGACGGACCCGGGCGCTCTTGAGGATGTCGTACGACCGCCGCGCGGCCACCGTCACCAGCCAGGCCCGCAGATCGTCGACGCGCCGCAGGTCCGCTCCGGCCGCCCGCAGCCACACGTCCTGGGCCACGTCATCGGCGTCGGCCACACTCCCCAGAAGCCGGTAGGCCACCCCGAAAACTGCGGGCCGGTGCTGCTTCCATCCGGCACCGAGCGAGTCCTCCTGCTCAGACCGTTCTGGTCCGTGCCCGTCACCCATGCCCATCGCACCCTCCTCCAGCTTGCGGGGCCGGAATGATCGCCATGCGGCCCGGGTCACGAAAACCCGGCACGGTCACGCGGCACCGCCTCCGCGCGCCGGTGCTCCCTCGCCTGCGGGCAGACGTCGGACCAGGGATCGCGATACATAACGGTCGACGGTGAACACCATGCCATTTCGAGGAGCCATGGCCGGCCTGGCCGACGTGGCCATTGCGCTGAACACCGAGCAGGACAGCGGGCTTTCCGGATGTACGAAGACGGTCATCGAAAGACCGAAGACA
Source organism: Streptomyces cavernicola (assembly GCF_029968035.1). Classification (GTDB taxonomy): domain Bacteria; phylum Actinomycetota; class Actinomycetes; order Streptomycetales; family Streptomycetaceae; genus Streptomyces; species Streptomyces cavernicola. The sequence continues at coordinate 46,884 of NZ_JASCIQ010000004.1, forward strand.
GCAACAGCGCCGCACTCAGCCAGGCCGACCCACTTGCGCTGTTCATGCGGCGGTGCAATCGATCCACTGCCCGTCGCCCTGCCGCTCCATTCCCTTTTTGTGGGCGTGAATTCATGAGCCCACCGTAAATTCGCTCCCTACTACTGGTCCATGAACCTGTACCAGTCCGTACGCCATAGACTGGACCAGTTATGGACCTGCATCTGGACTTGGACCCCGCCCTGCCACGGAGAGTCGCGGTGGAAGGTGCTGTGCGGGCCGCGATTCGCACCGGTCGGCTGCGGGCGTCCGACCCGCTGCCCTCCACCCGCGCCCTCGCCGCCCAGCTCGGCATCGCGCGGGGAACGGTGGTCCAGGCATACGCCCAACTAGCCGCCGAAGGATGGCTGATCACCCGGCAGGGAGCACCCGCGAGGGTGGTCCGTGACGGCGGCGGCGAGCCGTCCCCGGCGGCTTCGCCCGGCCCGTACCTGGCCGAGGTTCCCGCGCGATGGGATCTTCGCCCGGGGCTGCCGGACGCGTCGCTCTTTCCGGGCAGGGCCTGGGTGACGGCCGTGCGCGCTGCGACCCGCTCCGACGCCGATGTGTACGGCTACGGCGATCCGCGAGGCCGTCCCGAACTGCGCCGCGTGCTCGCCGACTACCTCAGCCGTGCCCGAGGCGTGGTCACCGACCCCGCGCAGATCCTGGTGACCAGCGGCTTCACGAACGGACTGGCCCTGGCAGCCGAGGCGTTGAGCGATCTGGGCCTGCGGCACGTCGCGATGGAAGACCCCTGCCTGGACGTGCATCGCCGGGTGATCGCGCAGGCCGGGCTGACCATTCACCCGGTTCCCGTGGACGCAAACGGACTTGACGTCACCGCGCTCGCCGCCACACCCGCCCGCGCGGTACTTGTGGCGCCGGCCCACCAATTTCCCATGGGCGCCACCCTGAACCCCGTACGGCGCGGGAAGCTCCTCGAATGGGCGCGGCGGGTGGACGGTTATGTGATCGAGGACGACTACGACGGCGAGTACCGCTTCGACCGCAAGCCAGTCAGTGCCCTCCAGGCCCTCGATCCGGCACGGGTCGTCTACGGGGGAACCACTTCCAAGGTCCTTTCCCCCGCGATGCGGCTCGGCTGGCTGGCACTCCCGCCCCGGCTGTGCAGGCCCGTGTTCGACAGGTTGCAGAGCGAACAAGCCCCTGCCCTGGATCAGTTGGCGCTGGCTCAGCTGATCCGCGACGGCCATTTCGACCGGCAGGTCCGCCGCACGCGCAGCGAGTACGGACGCCGGCGCGATCACCTCGTCGCCGCCGGCCTGCCGCTCACGGGCATCGCCGCCGGCCTGCACGCCGTACTGCCCCTCCAGGACGAAGAGGCCCTGATCACCCGAGCCCGGCAACAGTCCCTCGCGCTCCTGGGCCTTGGCCCGTTCTGGCATGGCCCGCCCCGCGCACAGGGCGTCATCGTCGGATACAGCCGACTGCCGCAAAGCACCGTCTACATGGCGCTCGACCAGCTCATCGCCCTGGCCGGTGACAGCCGGCCGGGAGGGACCGGCCGGTGAGCCGAACTGCACCTGGCAGCGGGTGTTCACCGTGCTGCTGGCCCAGGCCGGTGCGGACGAGGACCTGGACCTGGACCGGGTCGTCGCGGTGGGATCCGCCATCGCCCGCGCCCACCAACACGCCACCGGGGCCCGCACAAAGGGGCCACGACCGGCCCAGCCGTACGACCATGCAGCTGGCTCACCCGGTGATCGACAAGATGCTCCCTAGAGGTTGGTGACTGGCACAAGCAGGTGGGACGGGAACCGGCCTCCGGTGTGGATGGTGTGCGTCCCGGTGTTCACGGTGTCCTCGTGGCGGGCGAAGACGAGGGGCTTCGGGTACCGGTTGATGTCAGTTCCTTGTACGACGACGCGCAGGCTGTCGCCCGCACGGTAGCGCGTACCCGATGCCAGGATCTCGATGTCGAGCCGGGTGACGTCGCCGGGCTGGAGCTGAAGGGACCGCTGGTGCTTGAGCACCGGCATGTACTCGGTGCTTTCCGCTTCATCGAGTTCTCGGTGCGACGCCCGGATCCAGCCGACTGCGGCCGGCCCGTCGTCGAGATGGCCGTAGTAGGGGAAGTGAACGATCCGGCCCTCGCGATCGATCTTCCAGACGGCGACGAACAGGTCCATGTCTGCCGCCTCGGCGGACACGTACAACGCGAGCTTCATGTGTCCGACGAGGTCGAGGTCTTCCTGGAAGGTCACCTCGAACTCGGCGCGGTGCCGGCCCGGCCCGCTGCCTGCCCCGTCGTAGACCGCGACATGCTCGTCCTGCACGCGGTCCCAGGTGAGGGAGCCGTTGTCGGCGTCGAGGAAGAGTTGCCGGTATGTCGTGCGGGCCAGTGGCCATTCCTGCTCGTTCACCATCTCGCCGTGGCTGGTCGATTCCCGTACCTCGAGTCGCACCGGTGGCCATGACGCGACCTCGGTTTCCTGCCCCCGCAGGAAGTGGTCGAAGAAGGCGCGGAGCCGGTCGACGTTCTCAGGCCGGTAGTAGTAAGCCCACTTCTTCTGGCCGTGAACCTCCAACCACTTCTGGTCGGACGAGATGCGCTTGTAGCCTTCCAGGGTGCCGCGCGTGTGGAGGCCTTGGTCGCACCAGCTGGCCACGACGTACGCGGGAGTCTGGATCTTCTCCAAGTTCGAGGCCTTGCTTCGCCAGAACGCGTCGTCGAACGGGTGCTCCGCGGTCTCGAGCTCGAGGTCCTCGATCTGAGTGCGGCTCGCGCCCCATCGGTCCCAGAGATAGGGCCACATCCATGTCGACGGGATGCCGCCGTGACGCACGACCTCGCGGTAGGGGTCGGTGAATCCTTCCCATGGGTTGATGGCCGCGAGGTGAGGTGGGGCCAGCTCGGCTACCCGCCACTGCGCCGCGGCCAGGTAAGAGACTCCGGTGAGGCCTACGCGTCCGTTGCTCCAGTCCCGGGTTCCGGCCCACTCGATCAGGTCGTAGTGCGCCTCTGCTTCCTCCGGGGAGAGGTATGTTGCGACGCCTTCGGAGTTCCAGGTGCCGGGTAGGTCGGCCAGGACGACGGCGTACCCGTGAGCGACCCAGTACATCGGGTCCGGGCTCTCGAATACGGTGTGCCGGGAGGTCCATTCCTGGTCGACCTCCCCGTTGGGGAAGATGACTTGGATCGGCAGTGGGTTGTGTTTGCCGTACGGCATCCAACTGACCAGCGTGGGCGCTTCGTCGGCGGTGAGGGGCCGGAAAACGTCGACGTAGATGCGATCGCCGGTACGCATCGTCACCGCGATGTCTCTCTCGATCAGCATGCCGTCCTCTTCGGTGCGGCGATACTCGGGCAGGCGGCCCCCTCGAGACTCAGGACTCATGCGGGGCCTTCGCAGGCGGTAGCTGCCGAAGGCGGGTTGCTGGGTCATGGAACTCCTCCTCCTGTTTCGTGGACGGCTGATTCCGGGCCGGTCCTCGGTGTCAGCCGACGGGCTCGCGTCGCGTGCCACTGACTTCGTCCTCGTGTCCGGAGAACCGCTTCAGGACGAGTACTGCCGGGATGGCGAGGGCAGTCAGCACTGCGAACAGAACGAACAGGTTCGCGGGGGTCCACTGCCGGTCGAGCAGAGCGCCGACGAGTACCGGTGACAAGATGCCGCCCACACGGCCGGCCGCGACTGCCAAGCCCATTGCCGTGGTTCGCACCGTGGCCGGATAGAGATCGGGCACGATCGCGAACATGCCCGAGATCCCTGCCTGGATCGCGAGGCCGACCGCTGCGGCGGCGGCCAGTGTTGCCGCCGGGCCGTGGCCGAGAGCGATGCCCGTCGTCACGAACGCGACGGCGATCACGCCGAAGGAAGCTGCGGTCAGCGGGCGGACCGCCACGCGAAGTGCCAGAAGGCCGAAGGCAATCGTGGCGATGACACCGCCGACGTTCAACAGGCCACCGCCGCTCATGCCTTGCTCGGCTGACAGTCCGCTCTGCTCCAGGAGTCTGGGGGTCCAACTGGTGGCAAAGTAGAACGCTGCCATGAGGACGAAGAAGGCGAGCCAGACGAGCGCGGTCTTGGCGCCATTACGGCCCCCGACCATGTCCGCTCTGGCCCCCCGCTCCGGGCGTTCGTTCGCCGTCGGCAGGGCGGCAACGGGGGCGTGGCCCATGCGCGCCAGCAGCGAGTTGACCCGGCCAAGGGCTCCTGCCGGCCTGCGTGCCACGAGGTAGTCGACGGACTCGGGGAGCCACAGACTGATGACCACCGTCATCAGCCCGGTGACGATCGCGCCGCAGACGAACGGTCCACGCCAGCCGTACTCGTTGGCCAGGAGCGTGGATACCGCACCACCGAGTACACCACCGAGTGGAAATCCCATGGTGCAGAGCGTGACGGCCGTTCCACGCCTCCGGGACGGCGAGTACTCGGCGACGAGGACGGGCAGGCTCGCCACCATCCCACCGATTCCAAGGCCGGTCAGCAGCCGGGCCCCGGCCAGCCACACAGGGCCGGCGGCGAACGCGGCCAGCGCCATGCCGATGCCGGAGAAGGTCAGACAGGCAATCGTCAGCGGCCTCCTGCCCACCCGGTCGGCTTGCGGCGCGATGAGTGCCGATCCCAGGGCCATGCCGACCAGACCGCTGCTCAGCAGCAGACCAATCTGGCTTTCGTTGAGCGACCACTCCCTCGCGACACCCGAGGCGGTGAAGGCCATGACGAGGATGTCGAAGCCGTCGATCATGATCATGACGAGGCAGATGGCGACGACGCCCACTTGGAATCGGCTGACGGGCGCATGGTCGATGATTTCGCGAATGGACAACGGAGGTCCTCTCTGCAGGCCGGAGTCACCATGGGCTCCGAGTCGCCGAGTAGCGGTAGAGCCGCATCGTGGCAGGGCGATCGCGTGACGCACTTCCCCGGATGTTCATTCAATGAATAGACTTTTCGGGAGGGTCGCGGCCTCGGAAAGGAGCTTTTGCGTGCCTCGAAGCAACGAGCCCGGACGGACCGTAGGGTCGCGGCAACTGGACATCCTGTTCGCGTTCCGCCCTGGGCGCTCCCGCCTCACACTGGCCGACCTCACCCGCGACACCGGTCTGCCGCACGCGACGGTGCGCAGGCACGTGCATGAGCTGCTGAGCGCAGGCGCCCTCGAGCGAGGCGAGGACGGTCGGTTCACCGTCGGCCTGCGACTGTGGCAGCTCGGCACGCTCGCACCACTGAGCCTGCCGTTGCGCACAGTTGCGCTCCCCTTCATGGAAGACCTGCACACCGCGCTCGACGAGCACGTGCAGCTCGCCGTACGCGACGGCGACCACGCCGTGCTGATCGAGCGCTTCTCCAGCCGCCGGGCGATATCCATCGTGTCCCAGGTGGGCCAGCACCTGCCGTTGCACTGCTCTGCCGTGGGCAAGGTGCTGCTCGCACACGCTTCAGAAGAGACGATCTCTCGGGTGGCCGATTCGCGTCTGAGGCGGTTCACCGACCGCACCATCACCGACCCCGTAGAACTCCGTCAGGTGCTGGCAGAGTGTCGAAGCACCGGATTCGGCATCTCCCGCGAAGAGTTGAGCGTCAACGCCGACTCCGTGGCCACCAGGATCCTGAACTCGCAGGGCAACGTCGTCGCAGCGCTGTCCGTCGTCGTGCGGACCGGTTCGGTCAACCTGTCCACGGTTCGCCCCTCGGTGATCACCGCCGGGTTGTCCGTCTCTCGGTGCCTCGGGTGGACCCCCGCCGTGGGGGTGCAGTCCTGACGGCCGAGCTGGGGTCCATGTCGCGAACCCGTTCCGGACGATCCGACGCCAGTGTCCGCCTCATCGTTGGCCCGCGCGTCGCTGCGCCCCTGCGCGACGGGTTCAGGTCTCGCGTGGTGATCTCGCCGACGGCGCGGCCCGCGCGGGTCAATACGGTGAGGGCGGTCCCTCGTACCCGCAGGTCGGCCGCCATAGCCGCGCCGCACCCGGCCAGGGTTGGTCGATCGGCTTTCCGGTCCTCGTGCCGCAGCGCGGTCGCAAGGCGGCCACCAGAGCAGTGGAGTCATTCAATGAACATCATGGCTGGTGCGAGGCCGTTCGCGCGGTGATGCTCTCGACCGTACCGATCCCGCGTTTCGAGAGGTGATGACCGTCATGAGCCTTGCTGAGCAGCCACAGATCGCGATCGTGGGTGGTGGGATCGGCGGCATGGCTGCCGCTGCGTTCCTCCGGCGTGCCGGTCTCCGAGCGCAGGTGTACGAACAGGCGCGGGCCCTCACCGAAGTCGGCGCAGGCCTCGTCGTCGCTCCGAATGTCGTGAAGCTGCTGCGTCGCCTGGACGGCTTCCCCCAGCTTCTGGACCGGGCCGTACAGCTTGAGGTCGGGTGGGAGTTCCGTCGCTGGGAGAACGGCCAGGTGCTCTCTTCCGAGCCCCTCGCGGAGGCCTGCGAACAGCTTTTCGGCGAGCGCACCTACACCGTGCACAGAGCGGATCTGCTGAACATGCTCCGATCCTCGGTGCCCGAGAGCGACGTACACCTGGGTCGTCGGTGTCGCTCGATCGACGTCAACGGCCGCACGACGCGCCTGCACTTCGCCGACGGCACCACTGCCGAGGCTGACGTGGTCATCGGTGCGGACGGCATCCACTCCGCGTTCCGCGACATCGTCGCGGAACCGTCGGCGCCGACGGAGTCGGGCCTGTGCGTCTATCGCGCGCTGGTCCCCGCCGACAGTGCCCCAGCCTTCGCACGCCGTCGGATTCAGTCGCTGTGGCTCGGCCCTGGCCGCCATCTCGTGCACTATCCGATCGCCGCCGGGACCCTCATCAACCTGGTGGCGTTCGCCCCGGCACCACCACACGCAGAGGAGTCCTGGACCGCTACCTCAACGGTGGAGGAGTTCCTGCACGAGTTCGACGGCTGGCACCCGGACCTGGTCGACCTCATTCGTGCCGGCGGAACTCCGGGACGGTCGGCGTTGCGCGACCGGGCGCCATTGTCTCGGTGGACCAAGGGTCGTGTCACGCTGCTCGGCGATGCCGCGCACGCGATGTTGCCGTTCTTCGCTCAAGGGGCGGCGCAGGCGATCGAGGACGCCGCAGCGCTGGCCACTTGCCTCGCCGCCACACCACACGATCCGGAACAAGCACTCGACCGCTATCAGAACCTCCGCATCGAACGGACCCATCGTCTGCAAGCAGCGAGCCGTGGCCGTGCGCAGGCCAACCATCTGCCTGACGGACCCGAGCAGCAGTCACGGGACGCCGCCATGGCGTGCGTCGACCCTCTGCGGGAAAACGAATGGATCTACGGCTACGACGCCGAATCTGCGGTCCACACCGGCCTATGACCCCCGCCTCTCAGCTACCGATCCACCAACCCGAAGGCGGCGACCGCCGACGGCTGTTGTTCGCGGCCCTGCCGCATCGAGGAGACGAGATGGACTTCGACGAGGACACGGCGACCACCGCTGTGACGGACAGTTTCACCAACACCCCCGACGCGAGGCTGAAGCACATCCTGGGCATCGTCACACGGCACCTGCACGATGCCGTCCGAGAGCTCGCGCTGACCCAAGAAGAGTGGGCGCGGGCGATCGACTTCCTCACAGCCGTCGGGCAGAAGTGCGACGACACACGGCAGGAGTTCGTTCTGCTCTCCGACATCCTCGGGGTCTCCATGCTGGTGGAGACGATCAACGAGGGTGCCGAATGCACCGAGAGCACGGTCCTCGGCCCCTTCCACATGACCGAGTCGCCCGCGCGGGAGCTCGGTGACTCGATCGATCTCGTCGGCACCGGGACCCCCTGTGTCATCACCGGCACGGTGAACGACGCCGACGGCGCAGCGCTGCCCGGCGCGGTCGTAGACGTGTGGCAGTGCGACGAGAACGGCTTGTACGACGTCCAGCAGCCCGACGTGCAGCCGGCCGGCAACGGCCGCGGCCTGTTCCGTGCGGACGACGAGGGGCGGTTCTGGTTCCGCACCGTGGTGCCGAGCCACTACCCGATCCCCACCGACGGACCGGTCGGCGCACTGCTGACAGCGACGCGCCGGCATCCGTACCGTCCGGCCCACGTGCACGTGCTGGCCTCGGCCCCCGGACACGAAGAGCTGGTCACCCATATGTTCGTCGCGGACAGCCCCTACCTGGACAGCGACGCCGTCTTCGCAGTCAAGGCAAGCCTGGTGACCGACTTCGCACCGTCCACCGACGCCGCACTCGCCGCGCGCCATGGCGTCGAAGTCCCGTTCCGCCACGCCCACTTCGACGTCCGGCTCTGCCCGAAGAACCCCACCTCATGAACGGAACCGCCCCCATGCCCCTCCCCGCCTTCGTCTACGACGCCCTGCCGATGCGCGTCGTCTTCGGCAACGGCAGCCTCGACAGGCTGCCCGAGGAGATCGACCGACTCGGCCTTCGCCGGGTCCTGGTCCTGTGCACACCCGAGCAGCAGAACCTCGCCGGACAGGCGGCCGAGCTCATCGGCCCACGGGCGGCGGGCACCTTGGCACAGGCCCGGATGCACGTGCCCGTCGAGACGGTGGCCGACGCCGCCGCCGAGGCCGAGCGTCTCGACGCGGACGGCTACCTCGCCGTCGGCGGCGGATCCACGATCGGCCTGGGCAAGGCCCTGGCGCTGAAGTTCGGGGCTCCCGTGGTCGCGGTCCCCACCACGTACGCGGGCTCGGAGATGACGCCGATCTGGGGCCTGACCGAGAACGCGCAGAAGCGGACCGGCCGGGACCCGGCGGTGCTGCCGCGCAGCGTCGTCTACGACCCCGATCTCACCCTGACGCTCCCGCCTGAGGTCTCGGCCACCAGTGGGCTGAACGCCCTCGCGCACGCGGTCGAGGCGCTCTACGCACCGGACGGGTCACCGGTCATCGCGGCGATGGCCGAACAGGGCGTGCGCGACCTGGCGGCCGCGCTGCCGGCGCTCGTCGCCGACCCCCGGGACCGGGGCGCCCGCGCCGCCGCGCTCCAGGGCGCATGGCTGTGCGGGGCCTGCCTCGGGGCCACGACCATGGGCCTGCACCACAAGCTCTGCCACGCCCTGGGAGGCACCTTGGACCTGCCCCACGCCCAGACCCACGCCGTCGTGCTGCCGCACGTGGCCGCCTTCAACCTGCCCGCCGCGCCGCAGGCCGAGGCGGCGCTGTCCCGGGCCCTGGACACCGACGACCCGTCAGCCGCGCTCGCGGCCCTCGCGGACACCGTGGGCGCACCGCGTCGGCTCTCGCAACTCGGCGTGAGTGCGGCCGATCTGCCCCGGATCGTGGAGGCGGTCCTGGCGAACCCGTACTCCAACCCCCGCCCGGTGGGCCGCGCCGACCTCGAGCAACTTCTGACAGGTGCGCTGTGACGACTCTCGTCGGCAACGAGGTGATGTGACCTGCAGGAAGCGCGGTGGTGTCTTTCTTGTGCGGGCAGCCGTGACTGCCCGCACACCCTCCACCTCGTCCGCAGCCTGTACACCGCCAGCCCCACCAGATCCGTTCGTCCGCTGGCCGCCGGGCCATGCGGGCTTCGGGTCGATGCCGTCGGGCCTGCAAGCCCGGATGTAGGTGGAGGAGTCGGCGACCTCGTCCGGCTCCATCGGAGCGAGCGGCGTGGTGATGGTGCTCTAGGGCATGACAGCTCCTCAGACAGGGCCGCCCCACGGGGGCGCGGCGGCCTCGGAATCGATGCTCGAGCCGGGGGCCCTGTGGACAGAGTCCAGCCACTGACGGGGAGACCTCTCACGCGGCGGGGGTTCTTCAAGACCGGCGGCGTCACACCAGCCAGGTGCTTCCTGGACAGCCATCTCGAACCGGTTGAGTGAACCTGGTCTGATCCACCGTCACGAGCCATCGACATCCGCGGAGGGCGAGGGGTGGTCCTCGGGCTCGGGGCTGGGGTCCGAGTGCGGGCGCCGGGCTTCGATCACGCTTCGGCGCCGGCTGCAGCGGCCGGGAGGCGGAGCTGCTCAGCAGGGCCCGTTCCCTGGGGGGCGAACAGCGGCACTGACCACGGGCCGACCAGGCCGGGCGGGCGCACTCGCTGCCCGATCTCAGGCTCAGGCTCAGGCTCAGGCTCAGGCTCAGGCTCAGGCTCAGGCTGTGTGACCCAAGCACTGTGACTGACGATTGAACTCCCCTGTGGGATCGGGAAGTTGCCTCAAAACGAGCAGTGGCGCGAGTGAGTGTGCAGACAGTTGGGCACTGTGAACGAAATCTTGTTCCGGCTGGATGAGTTGCTGTTCCCGCCGATCGCGGATATCGCGGTGCTGTCAGCGGATGTGCGTGTCGCGATAGTGCGTGTCGATGTGCGGTGCACGGCCGCAGGTGCCTCGTGTCTGGGTTCAGCAGCGCAGGCCGACAATGCCCCAGGCACGGCGCTCAGCCTCCGTGACCACCTCTCCCCAGTCCGTCAGGAAGTCGGCGAACGATTCGAAGGTACTGATCCACCTGCCGGGATCCGCGGCATGCCGGGTGAACGGCTCACGTAGAGATTCGAGGTGGGGCACCGCCTGCCGCCACCATGAGGCGATCAGCGACACGTGGTCGGGCGGACACCACAACAACAGGTCCGCGTTCCAGGTGCACGTCCGTTCTGAGAACGCGGAACGCGCACCGGTGGTGTCCTCCAGGCCGTGCCAGAACAGGGCGTCGTTGAACTGGTCCAGCACTTCACGCACTTGTGGCTCGACGAAGTCGCGCATGTGATCCCAGCGGTGACCGGCCCAGAAGTGGGGTTTGTACGAGCCGAGCGTGTTACGCAGGGCATACCTGCCGTACCAGTCCGCACCCGGCTGAACGGGCCACGACCAGCCATGCTCGAAGAGATCGTCGCTGTACGCCTCCCCGAAGGCAGCCTCGATCAGCAGTTCTTCCCGGTCATCGACCGGAACCGACTCCACCCGCGGCCAGTCCACGATCACCACCTCTATCCCCACACCCATTGGGCCAGCGTAGGCCTCGATACAGTCAGGTAAGTCTGACTTTCAGTCAGACCTGTCGGGTGGCTGCCGCTGCCCTTGGGTAAGGACGTGGACGCCGTCCCGTTCAGAGCGCGGTGTGGCAGACGCGCTTCGAGACGCAGCTCGAAGCGCTGGACGAAAGCTCGAGGGAATCGGCCCAGTCGGAATTGCGGTCGCTGCTGGAGGAGCAGGGCCCTGCTGGGGGTGTTTCGGGCAGGCCACGGGGGAACCGCGGTGGGCCGGGATGTGAACCTCCAAGCCCTTGTCCGGGCGGCGTCGCCGGCGGGCGCCGGAGTTGCTGAGGTCTCCGGCCGTCCGGCTCGGGCGATCGCCCGGACGGTCAGCTGGCACCGGGGCACCGGGCCGGCGGTGCCGCACACGCCGGACCCCTTCAGGTCATGTGTGGGGAACGACGCCTGGTCTGCTCACACGTCACGTTTGTGCACGACGGCCACGGCAACCGCTGCCGCCACCAGCGACCATGCCCCGAACACGATCCACCCCTCGGTGACCGATACCGGGTACTTGTCCACGCTGTAGTTCCGTTCAGGGTTCTGCACCAGAGCTCGCCATGCGGTGAGCGGCATCGCGTTGCCGATCTCCTTGACCCACCGATAGGTCTCGCCCATGAACAGCGTGGGCAGCAACAGGAGCACACCGACGACAGCGACGACGGTGCCCGCGGCGTGGCGGACGAGTGCGCCGAGGGCCATGCCGACGAGGGCGCACAGCGGCGCGAGCAGCACGGACGCGGCGACGGCCCGCAGTGCGCCGGGGTCGCCGATGGACATGCCGTGGTGTTCCTGCAGGATCGCCTGGGTGACGCCGAACGAGGCGCCCGCGGCAACTGTGCCGAGGACGAGCATGACGGCCGCCATGACGGTCGCCTTGGCTGTCATCACCGTACGGCGTGCGGGAACGGCGGCGAAGGTGGTGCGGATGAGTCCGCTGGTGTACTCGCCGAAGACGGCAAGGGCGCCGACACTGCCCGCGATGACCATGAGGAGTTGCCGGGCCGGGTCGACGAAGGCGGACGCCAGGGGATCGAACAGCATCTGCGGCAGCTCGGCACGCCCCGGCGGCGGGGCAGGCGGCAGTTCGGGCTGCTGCGCCAGCCGATCGGCGTGCGACAGAGCGGAGTTGACGTTGATCCCGACGACGGCCAGGAGGCCCACCCCGAGGACCCCGTAGGTGGAACGCAGCGACCACAGTTTGATCCACTCGGCGATGAGGAGGTGGTGGAACCGGCCTGGTGGGGCGAGAGCGGTCACGTGAGCTTCGGGCTCGGTGGCTGTCTGTGTGGTCATCGTGCGTCTCCTGCGCTGTATTCGACGCTGTCGGCGGTGAGCCCCATGAACGCCTCTTCCAAGGAGGCGGAGCGCGGGGAGAGTTCGTGCAGCAGGACCCGGTTGCGGAAGGCGAGCTCGCCGATGCGATCCGCGCCCATGCCGGTCACCGTGCACGACCCGTCGGACTCGCCGCGGACGGCCGCCCCCTCCTCGGCGAGGACGGACATCAGCCGGGCGGCCTCGGGCGTTCGGACGGTCACCGTCAACCGGGTGCCGCGGGCTGCGAACTCCGCCAGGCTCTCCGCGGCGATCAGCTCGCCCCGGCCGATGACGATCAGCTGCTGGGCGGTGTGCTCCATCTCGCGCATCAGATGGCTGGAGACCAGCACCGTACGGCCCTCGGCGGCCAGCCGACGGAACAGGCCGCGCACCCACAACACACCCTCCGGGTCAAGGCCGTTGAGCGGCTCGTCGAACAGCAGGACGGGCAGGTCGCCGAGCAACGCGGTCGCGATGCCGAGCCGTTGCTTCATTCCCAGCGAGAACCCCTCGATGCGGCGACGGGCAACGGTGGCAAGGCCCACCTCCTCCAGGACTTCGCCGACCCGGCGGCGCGGCAGCCCGTTGCTGTGCGCCAGTGCCGACAGGTGCGACCGTGCGCTGCGTCCGCCGTGTACGTCATGGGCGTCGAGCAGGGCCCCGACGTGCCGCAGTCCTCGTGGGCGTCCCCGGAACGGCCGGCCGTCGACGGTGACGGTGCCGCCGCTGGGTTCGTTCAGGCCGAGGATCATCCGCAGCGTGGTGGACTTACCTGCGCCGTTGGGGCCGAGGAACCCGGTGACATGGCCGGGGCGGACGGTGAAGGTCAGGCGGTCGACGGCGGTGGTGGCGCCGTATCGCTTCGTCAGGTCGTTGGCGTCGATCACCCGGCCCACGGTGCCGTGGCCGGGTCCGTACGGCATCGGCCCGCGAGCCACACTCCGAGGACGCGTTTGTAGCCTCGGGGCGTACGCCTTGAGGCCGACGACCTGGCGTCGGCCCGTACTTATCATCGCGGCATGAGCGTCTCACACCGCGCCGCCCTGTCCTGGCGCTTGCGGCCCGCCGCGGCGCAGGCCCTGGCCTGGTGCGGGGCTCTGGCCTACCCGATCCTGTTGTACGGCGCGGTCCTCGACGAACACGAGCCCACCGGTGCACGGCTCCTCCTGCCGGCCGTGCTCTCGGTTCTGACCATTCCTCTGCTTCTGCGTCGACCGTTTCCGGCTCTGCTGCTGATGCTCGCCGGCTCGTTCGCGGCAACCGTGACGGCGGCCTCGCAGTTGGCCTCGGCGTTCCCCTTCATGGCACCGGGGCAGGCGTGGCAGATCGGCTGCCTGCAGGCTGTGCTGACGGATCTCGCCGTCGCCTGGATCGCCGCCACCCGGACGCGCCGGACCGCACTCACCGCTGCGGCGCTGACGCTCGTCGAGCAGATCGCCGCCGCGGGCCACTACCCGGTGCGGCATGAGCTCGGTGACGGTGAACATGCCACGGGCGGCCATCAGTTCGCACAGGCGCCATCGGTAGCTGATCTGGCGTGGCATCAGGAGGTCCTTCCCGGCCGCAGGGCGGCCTCGGTGGTGGCGTCGAAGGCGCGGCGCAGGGAGCGGGTGCGGAAGTCGGAGGAGACGCAGGTGTAGATCGCGGTGGTGGGGGCGTGGTCGTGGCCGACCTGCTGTTGGACGAACAGTGGGTCGTGGCCGTCTTCGATCAGGTGGGTGATGTAGGACCTGCGTAGCGCTCGCGCAGGTCGGCGCCGAGCGTCACCAGGTGGGGGACGGAGCGGGAGAGGCGGTCGAGCCGGGGCACCTTCAACGTGTCGTCCTCGCGCAGTACTTGGAGGACAAGGTCGAACTTGGGGCAGGACCTTCGCGCCGCTCGCGGTCCCTATGAGTAGGGGGCTCACTCAACTCCGGTGAGTGGCCAGAGTTAGACTCAGGGTGGAGATGGCCGCGTCAAAAAGTCTGGCCCGTCCGCTCCAACTGGATCGTAAACGAAATGGGGACATGGCGTGTCAGCCGGGACGGACATCAAGGATCCGGCAGCGCTCAGCCGTGCAGGTAGCGGCGCAGGCGAGATCGCGGGACAGATGCGAAGCGCCGGCGCGCATCCGGTGGACGAGACGCGCTCGGCATCCCGCGACTTCGGCACAGACAACTGGGACGGCGGGCTGGACAAGGCGCTCTCCGGACTGGCAGAGATCTGGTCGGCTCAAGTCTCCGCGCTTGTGGCCGACTGCAACAGCCTCGCCAGTCAGTGCGCCAGATCGGGAATGCTGTACCAGCGCACCGAAGCAGCGAATACGCAGAACATGGATTCCTTGCGGAGCGATTTCGGCTAGAGCAGGACCTTCAACACCGCCACACAGCCAGTCCGACGCACGACGCCACGGGGAACCCGCACACTCCATGCCGAAGTACGAGCAGCTGTACCACCTCAACCTCAGCAACCTCAAAGCAGCCGCTGGCCGTTGGGAAGAAACCGCCACCAAGCTGAAAGAGCTGGACACCGCCTACGGCGACCAAGTGGCCCGCCCCTTCAAACAGGCCGACTGGACCCAGCCGATCCTGACGGCGGCCAAGGCCGACGGTGACGTGCGCGCCGCCCAACAGCAGTACGAGAACGCCCACAAGGAAGCCAAAGGAATCGCAGGCGTTCTCACATCACTGCACACCGAGCTCAAGAAGGCCAAGGACGATCTCCACCACCTTGCCGACGTTGAAGCCAAGGAACAGGACCTCCAGGTCAGCCCTACGGGCACCGTCACTCCACGCAACGACCTCTCCCAGGACACCGCCGCCCGCCACGATCTGGATGGCCAGGCCGCGATCCGGGAACAGCAGGAAACCTGCGAGGCATTTGCCCGTCGCGTGGAACGCGTACTGAAGCGCGCCGCCGAAGCCGACGAGACTGCCTGCTGGGCCCTGGGCCGTGATCTCGGAAAGAGTAGAAGCGACTTCAACTCAAAGGTCGTCACCTCCCTCACCGACGCCGACGCCACCCGTGCAGCCGAGAAGAAGCAGGACGCCGGTGGGAAGGCCGACGGGTGGGTCGCCGAAGGCGAGGGCGAAGCCTCCGGGCCCGGTGCCGATGCATCGACCACCGGACCGGAGGCCGCGAGCGGCAAGCTGGCCGAAGCAGAAGCGCACGCTGACCTCGGACGTGCGAGCGCGGAGGGCTCGCTCACCAACGGCCCGATGAAGCTCGCCGGGGAGGCTGAAGCCTATGTGGGCGCCAAGACCTCCGCGGCCGGCGGCATCACGCATGAAGGCATCAAGGGCGAGGCGACTGCATTCGCGGGCGCCGAAGCCTCGGCCAAGGGCACCGCCGACGCAGGCCCCGTCGGGGTGTATGGAAGGGCGGAGGCCAAGGCCGGCGCCGAGGCCGGGGTCAGCGCCGGGGCCGGTCTCGACGGGCTGCACGCAGGCGCGGAAGCGTTCGCCGGGGCGAAGGCCTCCGCTGCGGGTGGCGCGGACATCGGTGGCCTCGGGGCCGGCGGAACGGTCGAGGGGTGGGCCGGAATCGGTGCCGAGGCCGAGGCGACTCTTGGCAAGGGCGAGGATGGCAAGTGGCACATCGGCGCCAAGGCAGGTGCAGCCCTTGGGATCGGCGGAGAGGTCGGCTTCGAGGTCACTGTTGATCCGGGGAAGATCGCCGATACGGCCAGCGATGCGGCCAACGCCGTCGGTGATGCAGCCGACTGGGTCGGCGACGGGGTCGGCAGCCTGTTCTGACTCACGTTCCCCGCAGGCCTACTGACGTAGGCACACCGCCACAGTAAGGAGGGCCCGAAATGGCCTCGACCCTGCCCGTGCCGATCGAGTTTGAACTGCCGGAAGGCTGGCACGCCGCACCACCTGACGAAGTCGGTGCACCAGGCGCGGCGTTCATCGCGCTCTACCCGCAAGCGGACGCCGGGTTCACCGCGAACATCACGATCGACGGTGAGTACCGTCCCGACGCGGCGACGTTGCCCCAGATTGCCCACGAGTCGGTGGAGCGCCTGCGTCAGGCCGACGCGATCGTCGAGGTCACCGCAAGCCGCGAGATCGGCTCCACGGACGCACCCGGACTCACACAGACACTGGCCATCGCAGCCGTCGTTAGTGGGGTGCCTCACGACCTCGTCCAGTCTCAGGTGTACCTGTCCCTGCTGGATGCCACCGACCCGCACAGGCGGGCGGTGATCCGCCTGGTCCTGACATCCACCGCAGCCCAGCACCACGAAGTCCTGGACGACTTCCAGGACTTCGTGCGCACTGTCCGTCCGGATAGTGGCGCGGCCTCCTAGCCTCCTCCGCGGCGCCTCATGCCGCCTAACCAACTCCCCGTAGGTTGATCTCATGGGACTCTTCGACAAGCTGACCGGTACCAAGCGCCCCGCCGACGGCATCGCCCCGCGATCCGCAGCCGAGGTTCACGCGTCCCTGCTAGGCCTCAACCGGCCTGACGTCCCGTACGTCATCAGGGATGGCCGCGAGGAGGGCGCCGATCTGGTGGCAGAGTGGCGCATCCTGGATCCGGCTTGGCAGACCTTCTTCGTCCGCACCCAAGTGAGCCGAGTGTTCCAGGTGCGCATGCGTCTGGTTCCGGACAAGAACGAAGTGCGTTCCCTCGACCAGCAGTACGAGGTCACGTGGGTCGGCAATACGCCAAGCCTCGCCATCTCGGCCGAGGCCCAACGCGGCCAGGTACAGACGGTCTCCAAACGCTGGACGCTTGGGGGCGGTGAGGAGGTTGGCAAAGCCGAAGTGACCGAGACGTTCCACTTCGACAGCTCCGACCTGAAGAACCCTCTGCAGGAAACCGTTCTGGGCGCGGGATGGACTTGGCGTGGAGTGATCACCGGCAAGCTGTGAAGCCAGCGGCCGCGAACTCTCGTGCGGTCCCCACTTCGAGCAGCCGGGCAAGGCCGGCCTCGGTGATCCCGCCCGCTGTCGCAAGCCTCTCCCAGGCCGCACCACCGGTATCTTCGGCCTCGCGAAGCAACACGGCGGCGCTTTCGAGGGCATCGGCGGAGAACTCCGTGGCGTGTCCAGGCCCGGCACGCGCGCGTGGCAGCCGAGGCGATCCCGGAAGCGGCGAGCTCCAGGAAGGCGGCGCCGCTGCCCAGGGGCGGCGGTTGACCGAACTCGGGCGTTCGCGTGCGACTGAGAACGAGACACAGCCGCTCCAACAGGATGTCCTCCGGCCACCCGCCATGGACGAAGTCGGCCACCACGAGCGAGAACCACCGAGCCTGCGGGCGGTCCTCACGAAACCATGTGGTGCCCCTCGCCAGCCGTTCGATCAGACACTCGACGAACGGCGCGGTGCCCGCAGGGTGTTGCTACGCCCCAGGCACGAGCACGACAGTTTCGAGGCCTGCATCGCCTGGCTGCTCCTCGCCGGGAGCAAGGACGCAGATTTCCGGCTCCGCTGGCGCGTCCTGCGCCCGGAACGGATCACGGTGTGGCCGGCAGCCTCGAACGTGACCAGCCCCTTGTGCCCTGGGACTGTGCAGCCCCGAGCCCGCGCCGCTCGACGTGCTCGCGCCGTTTGCGAAGACGACGGTAGCGGCCCCGCCCCTTCAAGTCTGGACTGATAGGGGATCACCTATCAATCCGGGTAAGAGTGCTATCAGTTTGGGGTGTTTGTCGCCGATCGACTGGTGGAAGCTTGATCTGCCCGCCGGGATCGTCCGGCAGTTTCGAATGTCTGGGTAGCGCTGGCACGTTAACGGGGGCACCAAAGACCGCACAGACCACTACGGGGAAGGAAGACGCTCATGCGCCTCACTCGAATTCTCGCCACCGCCGGCGCCTCGCTCGCTCTGGCCGCCACTCTCACCGGACCGGCCGCCGCCGAGGGGCCCTCACTGCGCGGCGCGTGCCCGGACCGCGGCAACGAGGCGTCCATCTACGGGGCCTGGGCGCGCTGGGACGTCAACTGCAACCAGGACGGCACTGTCAGCGTCACCGGAGAACTCCAAGACACGGCAGCAGACGGCGAATGCGCGCAAGCCGACGCCGTCAACCCCGCCAACAACCACCACCAGTACGTCAACGCCAACGGCTGGGGACAAGCCGTGGCCATCAATTTCAACCTCGGCCAGGGCAACATCGGCGAACTGCGGATCCGCACCATCAACTGCTGAGACCGGCCGTTCGCGGGCCAGCCCGGTGGGACGTTGTCGGTAAATCCAGGGCTTGCACGACGACGGCCCGTATGACCCCGTTGGGTCTGTGCAGGCCGTCGTCGTGTTCGGAGTTGACCGACGGCGTCCCAAATCTGCATGTTCGGGACGTCGTCGATCTACGCGAGAGGGGTAGGCGGACGCTTGGTGCAGACTCGGCTCAGCGCCCAAAGATGAGGGAGCTGAGTCGGGTGAACAGCCGGTTGGCTCGTGCGACCGTTGCCGGGTCGATCAGCAGTGCCAGGGCAGCATGCTCGTTGAGCCTGGTGCGCCTGCCCGCATACACGCCCGCGGGCTCGCGCCGCAGCGAGGCCGTCCGGAACGAAAACTGGCGCTAGGTCGTGTCCGTAAAGTCATGGGAGCCAGAGGGTGAGGCAGGCGAGGGTGACCTCGGCTTGGTAGTGGCGGGCGCGTTTGTCGTAGCGGGTGGCCAGGGCCGGGTTCTGTTTGAGTCTGCTGAAGCAGCGTTCGACGGTGTTGCGGCGTCGGTAGGCGGTGCGGTCGAGTCGGCAGAGGCTTTCACCGCGGCGGAGCCTGCCGTTGATCTGGTCGATCCGTTCCGGGATGGTGCAGGCGATGCCGCGTCGTCGCAGGTAGGCGCGGATCTTCCGGGCCGAGTCCCCCTTGTCCGCGGCCACGCGGCCGGGCCGGGTCCGGGGACGCCCCGGACCTGGCCCGTTGATGCGGATGCGGTCCATGACGGGTTCGAACTGGGTGCAGTCGTTGACGTTTCCGCCGGTGAGCGTGAAGGCGAGGGGGCGGCCCTGGCCGTCGCAGGCCAGATGGATTTTGCTGGTCAGCCCGCCCCGGGGCCGGCCGAGCGCCTCGCCCGGCCAGTCCTGCCCCTGTTTCGGGCTCCGGCCGCGTGCTGTTGCGCGCGGACCGTGGTCGAGTCGACGCAGACGATCGTCCAGTCCACGGCCCCGACGGCGTCGGAGTGCTGCTGGACGTGGGCCGGCAACCGGTCCCAGGTGCCGTCGGCCGACCACAGCCGGAAGCGTTCGTAGACCGTCTTCCACGGCCCGTAATGCTCGGGCAGGTCACGCCAGGCCGCACCGGTGGACAGCTTCCACAGAATCCCGTTCACGACCTGGCGCCGGTCCCGCATCGTCCTGCCCATCCGCCCCGGCGCCGGCAACGGCTCGATCAACACCCAAGCCTCATCCGTCAGTTCATGTCGACGCACCACAAACAGACCAACGAACCACCAACTTTCCGGACACGACCTAGGCCTTGATCGGCCCTGATATGCGGCGACTGCGTTCGGATTTCTCAGCATGCTGTGTGGAATCAGAAGGCGATTCCTCCGACTGATGTGCACGCTTCCACGCGTTCATCCACTGTTGGATTCGGACTCGCGGGTCACGCCGCACGCCTTTACGAAGTGCAGCAACACGACGCCGGTGCATGCGCGCTTGCCGCTGAGGACGGCCCCGATGGTCGTACGCAGCAGGTAACTCCCACCGCCACCGGGGACAGCAGCCCGGTCACCGAGATCACGCAGGGACGGCTGCCGTGCAGCGACCCGGAGTCCCGCATGGCCAGGAGGAGCTCGGTGGCGGCGGCGGCTCGCGTCGGGGATTGACGGAACGTCATGTGTCCATCGCAGCAAGGTAGTTGTGTGATGCTGGGCTCTGCCGGAAACGTTGCCCGGCGCTCCCCGGGAGCGGCGGCTTCCGGCTCGCCGGGGAGAAGCAGCGCAGCCGTCGGCGCAGCCGGAGCGATGGCCGTGAGTCTCTCGCCCTGACGGGCACCGTGATCCGCCGTCGTGCCGCCGACGCGCTCCGTACGCGCGTCCGCGTCCGCGGCACCCGAGTCCGCAGGCCCGCGAGGCGTGGCGGCAGGCTCTGCTGGAGCGGGGGCTCGCTCACAGTGCGGCGTGGATTCGTTGCACGGTTTCGCGTACTGCCTTGCCGAACGTCTCGAAGGTCTCCGGGGCGATGCGGATGCTCGGACCGGATACGGAAACGGACCCGATGGGCTCGCCTTGCGCGTCGACGATCGCGGCGCCGATGGCGGTGATGCCCTTGCTGAGCCCCTCCGGGTTCACCGAATACCCTCGCCGTCGCACCTTCTCGATGGTTTCCCGCAAGGTGTCCGGATCAGTAATGGTCTGATCGGTCCGCGGAGCGAGTCGGCCGGTCAGGCAGTCCGCGAGGAACCCCTCGCCGCTCGCAGCCAGGAAGGCCAGGCCGGACGCCGAGGCGTGCAAGGGGATGCGCGATCCGAGCGGCAGAAACGCCCGCAGCGGATGCGAGGTGTCCAGTCGTTCGATGAGGACCAGTTCCCGGCCGTCCAGGGCCGTGAGATGGATGGTCTCGGTCGTGGTGAGTTGCAGGTCGTTCAGGAACGGCATTGCCGTTTCACGGAAGAACTGATGGTCGCGGGCCTGGCTGCCGACGGAGAACGCGCGGTAGGTGAGGCTCCAGCGCGTCGGCTGTGTGCTGGTCGGTCGCAGCCAGCCGACCTCGTGCAGCGTGAGCAGGGCCCGCTGAACGCTGGACTTCGGCAAGCCGACCGCGCGGCCGAGCTCGGAAAGACCCACCGGTTGCATCTCGGCTACCGCCTCAAGCACGCGGAATGCGGACACCACGCTGTTGGTGGCGGACATACGGCCTCCGTTCAATCTCTTGACGTCCAGTCACCTGCGAACTAGCTTTCGCGGACCGGTTCACCCAGTAGACCACTGTGCCGCACAGTGGACCGAGTGGGAAGTGTTGGTAGATGACGATCGAGCTCACGGCATTGCTGATCTTTGTTGGCGTCTTCGCGCTGTCCACGTGGCGCAATGCGCACCTGGGCGTGTTGATGTTCGCCGCGGCGGCGGGCGTCGGGCTGGGGCTGGCCCAGATGCCCCTCGACGACATCGTCGCCGGCTTTCCGATCGACATCCTGGTGCTGCTGGTCGGCGTCACCTACTTCTTCGGCATCGCGCACGCCGACGGCACGATCGACCGCATCCTTGAGGCCGCGCTCGCTGGAGTCGGCCATCGGCGGGTGCTGCTGCCGACTGTGTTCTTCCTGCTCACTGCGGGCATTGCCGCCATGGGCTCCCCGCTGGGCGGGTTGGTGATGGCACCGATCGGCATGGGGGTCGCCGCCAGGCGCGGCATCGATCCGATGCTGATGGCACTGTCGATCGGTACCGGTCTCAGCGCGGGAGGTTTCGCGCCGACCAGCCTGTTCGGCATCGTCACGTACGGCACCGCACAGCGCGCCGGAGTCGACCTGAACCCCATGGTGCTGTTCGTGGTCGCCGTGGTGATCAATCTGCTTCTGCTGCTCGCCGCTCACGTCCTTTTCGGCGGGCGGCAGTTGCTGCGCCGCACCGAAGTCTCCACAGTGGAGGCACCCGTCCCGAGCGAGCAGCCGGCCACGGTCGGCTCCGGCGCCTCGCTCGGCTCCGGCGGCTCCGCCGTCGTCTCCGTTCCCGAATCGCGCCTGCCGAGCAGCAGCCCGGGGCTGGGCGCCGGCGGCCGGCGAAAGCCGTTCGCCGGCGGCCAGGTTGCCACCGTGGTCGCCATGGCCGGGCTCGTCGGCACTGTCATCGCTCTGTCGCTGGCCGGCCGCGATCCCGATATCGGCGTGCTCGCGCTTGCGTTCGGCGCGGGACTGACGCTGCTGAATCCTGCGGCGGCGAAGAAGGCCCTTCCGCACATCGACTGGTCCACAGTCCTGTTGGTGGGAGGCATCATCACCTTCGTCGGCGTCCTCGACCACATGGGTGCGATCGAGATGTTCGGTGAGTACGCCACCCACATCGGCGTGCCGTTGCTGGCCACGCTGTTCATTTGTCTTGTCGCGGGTCTGGTGTCGGCTTTTGCCTCCACCACAGGCATGCTCGCGGCGCTCGTACCCCTGGCACTGCCCCTGGTGGCCTCGGGCTCGATCCCGGGTTGGGCGCTGATCTGCGCGATCGGTGTGTGCGCCTCCATAGTCGACGTCTCCCCGTTCTCCACCGTCGGCGCGACCCTGGTGGCAACCACCGTCGACGAAGGCCAACGGCCGCGCATGACCCGCCTGTTGACACGCTGGGGTCTGACGATGGTCGTGGTCGGACCCGTCCTGCTGGTCGGCACTCTGGTCGCGCCGGGCATGGCTCTGTGAACGGCGGCACTCGCATGGCATCGACATCACCCGCAACGGTCTCGCTGGCCGTCGACCGCACGGTCGCACGCGTCACCATCGACAACCCCACGCGGGCCAACGCCTTGAACCGCTCGATGCTGAAGGCGCTGGGAGACCACCTCGGCACGGTCACACGCCGCAGGGACGTCTCGGTGGTCGTTCTCACCGGAGCCGGTCCCAATTTCTGTGCCGGACTTGAGATCTCGGAAATCTCCGAGCGCCCAGCAGCCCGTATCGAAGAAGAATTCGTCCGCGTCGAGGAGGTCCTCGCCGGTTGCCCGAAACCCACGATCGCGGCCATCCGCGGCCACTGCGTCGGCGGTGGAACCCAACTGGCCGCAGCCTGTGACCTGCGCATCGCCTCCACACAGGCCGGCTTCGCCATCACTCCCGCCAAACTCGGTCTGATCTATCCCGCCAGCTCCATCGACCGGCTGGTGCGCATCATCGGCCCGGCCGCGACGAAACGTCTGATCTTCACCGCCGACGCCATCACGGCTTCCACCGCCCTGCACTACGGCCTGGTCACCGACGTCGTCGAGGAGGAGGCACTCGACGCCACCGTGCACCGTATGGCGGCCACGATCGCGTCGCGGGCTCCGAACACTCTCACCGCCGCCAAGCAGATGACTGATGAGGCGTCGGCCAACGGCCGCGTATCCGGCGAACTGCACCGCCGATGGCGCACGGCACCGAATCACGAACTCGGCATCGGACTGGCCGCCTTCGCCGCCAGAGCCGAGCCGGTATTCGGTACCCACAACTCGTAACCCACGAAAGGCGCCCTCCCCCATGCTCTTGACATCGCTCGATCCCAGCTCTCCGAGCGCGGTCGACACCGCAGCGGCGATCGCCGTCGGCCCGGACAGCATGTCGCGGACGCAGGTGTACGAGACGGCAAGCGCGCTCGCCGTCTCCCTTCCCGGCACCGGCCCGGCCGCGGTCCACGCGACGCCGACCCTGGAGACGGTCATCGCTGTCACCGCGTGCCTGCTCGCCGGGGTGACAGTGGTCCCGGTACCGCCCGACTCCGGCAGCGCCGAACTGCGGCACATCCTCACCGACGCCAAGGTCAACTACTGGGCAGGGGCGCCGCACCCCGGCTCCGACCTGCCTGCGATTCCCGTCGACCTCCGCGGTCGCGGCACGGCGGCAGCCCTGACCGCACCGGCCGACGACGACCTCGCGATGATCATGTACACCTCGGGAACCACCGGTGCGCCCAAGGGAGTCAGACTCAGCCACCGCGCCCTTGGGGCCGGCATCGACGCCCTCGCCGACGCGTGGCAGTGGACCCCTGACGACACCGTGGTTCACGGCCTGCCCCTGTTTCACCTGCACGGCCTGGTGCTCGGCGTGCTCGGGTCACTGCGGATCGGTTCGAGGGTGGTGCATACCGAGAAGCCGCGCCCGGAGCGGTACGCCGCGGCGCGCGGCACGATGTACTTCGCCGTACCCACCGTGTGGTCCCGCGTCGCCGCCGATGAGCCCTCGGCACGAGCGTTGCGCCGGGCGCGCCTGCTGGTTTCCGGGAGCGCTCCCCTCCCCACGCCGGTGTTCGACCGGCTCGCCGAACTCACCGGCAGCGCTCCCATCGAGCGCTACGGCATGAGCGAAACCATGATCACCCTCAGTACCCGCGCCGACGGGCCGCGTATCCCGGGCTCGGTGGGACACCCCGTGCGCGGAGTGGAGACCCGACTGGTCGCCGAGTACGGACAACTCGTGCCGGACGACGGGGTGAGCATCGGACGGCTGCAGGTCCGCGGCCCGATGCTGTTCGACGGCTACCTCGACCGGCCCGAGGCGACCGCGGCCGCGTGGACCGATGACGGCTGGTTCGTCACCGGCGACGTCGCCACTCGGGACGCCGCCGGATTTCACCGCATCGTCGGACGCGAATCGGTCGACCTGATCAAGTCCGGCGGCTACCGCATCGGCGCCGGCGAGGTCGAAACCGCGCTGCTCGCCCATCCGTCGGTGCGGGAGGCCGCGATCGTCGGACAGGCCGACCCGGATCTCGGGCAACGCGTAGTCGCCTATGTCGTCGCCGAAGACCCCGACCGGTCGGCGCTCGCCGGCACGCTGATCTCCTGGGTGGCCGAGACCCTGTCCCACCACAAGCGCCCGCGCGAGGTCGTCTTCCTCGACGAACTCCCGCGCAACGCCATGGGCAAGGTGCAGAAGCAACAGCTGCAGCAGCTGTCACCCAGGCCGTGACGCTGCGCGCGCGGTCAACTGGGCCGCGCCGCACGACCGTTGCCGCTTTTCCTGTCCCTGTCCCTGTCCCTGTCCCTGTCCCACATGAGTCTCCTTGTTCGCCGGAGCCCTGGCGTCCCAGTGCCGTGCCGGTAAACCCTCGGGCCGGGCAGGGCAACTCATGAGTCATGGCGCCCCGTGGTGGGCGCCTCGTCGTACGGCTGAAAGGTTGTGCTGTGGACGTAGCGCATGCTCTGCAATCACCGGACGATGGCGGGGCCGACCGACGGACGCGGCCCTTCCCGGTCTCCCGCCGCGGGTTCCTGGCAGGTGCCGGGGCTGCGGTGGCGATGACCTCGTTGGCCGGCCGGACTGCCGACGCGGCCGTGGCCCGCACCAGCGGCAGCGGCGAACTGCGGCTGGGCGCGGGCACCACGTTCGGGGCGAGACTCTCGCCCGACGGCCGGTGGATCGCCTTGGACCTTCTGGGCGTCCTGTGGGTGATGCCGGCGTCGGGCGGGCAGGCGCGGCGGCTGACCAGCGACCTGTTCGACATCGCCCAGCCCGACTGGTCCCCGGACAGCAGCCAGTTGGTCTTCCAGTCCTACCGGGACGGTGTCTTCAACCTCTGGACCGTACGGCCCGACGGCAGCGGGCTGCGGCAGTTGACCACGGGGCCCTTCGACCACCGGGAGCCGCGTTGGTCGCCGGACGGGCGCACGATCGTCTTCTCGGGCGACGCCTCGGGCAGCTACGCGATCTACACGTACGACGTCGGCGGCGGACGGGTCGACGTGCTCGCTGACGGTTACGGCGAGGAGTACGAGCCGGCGTGGTCGCCGGACGGCAACCGGGTGGCCTTCGTGGTGGCGAACACCCGCATCGACGTGGTGGACCGCACCACCGGCGGGCGCAGCACCCACATCACCGTGCCCGCGGGCCAGGTGATCCACCAGCCGGAGTGGACCCCGGACGGAACGGACCTGGTCCACCATCTGACGTACGACGGCCGATGCGACCTCATGATCCGGAACACGCCGCTCGTGGACGACGAGGAGACGTTCCCGTTCAGGGTGTCGTGGCTCGACCGTGAGCGTTTCCTCTACACCGCCAACGGCGAGATCCATGTGCGGTCGCTGGGCGGCGAAGGCACGAAGACCATCGGTTTCTCCGCCGCCGTCACCACCAGGAAGCCGACGTACACCAAGCGCCGGTCCGACTTCGAGAGCACGCGGCCGCGCCCGGTGCGTGGCATAGGAAGCCCGGTGCTGTCCCCCGACGGTGAGCAGGTCGCCTTCCGCGCCCTCAACGACATCTACGTCATGAAGATCGGCCGGGCACCGCAGGCGTTGACCCGGGACCACTGGTGGAAGTGCGACCCCGCCTGGTCGCCCGACGGGAAGCAGTTGGCGTACTCGACGGACCGGGGCGGGACTCTCGACATCTGGATCAGGAACCTCGACACGGGCCAGGACCGGCAACTGACCGACCTCGGGAGCAGGGCGGCGGTGTCGGCGGCGTGGTCTCCCAGCGGAAAGGAGCTCGCCTTCCTGGACCAGGACGGCGCGGTGTGGACCGTGGACGTGGCCAGCGGCGCCGTCCGCCGCGTCTTCACCGCGACGTTCGAGCCGGGAAAGCCCACCTGGTCCCCCGACGGCGAAACGATCGCCCTGGCCGCGGTGAAACCGTACTCGGCGAGGTTCCGTGAAGGGCTGAGCCAGATCCTGCTCATCAACCGGGCCACGGGGCAGGGCAGATACGTCGAAGCAGTGGCAGGCCGCTCGATCCAGACCCGGGGGGACGACGGACCGGTCTGGTCCCCCGACGGCACCCGGATGACGTTCGCGGTCGCGAGCGTCCTGTACACCGTGGACGTCGCCAAGGACGGAACGCCGACCGGTGAGCCCCGGCAGATCACCGACGAAGTGACCGACGCCCCGTCATGGAGCGGGGATTCGAAGAAACTCCTGTACCTCAACAACGGCAGGCTCCGCCTCGTATCGGCGAACGGCGGACGGCCTCGCACAGTCACCGTGCCGCTGACATGGACCGCCGTCCGGCCGCCGGCCCGTACGGTGGTCCACGCGGGCCGGATGTGGGACGGCGTCCGCCGAGAGATCCGCTGTGGCGTCGACATCGTCGTCGAAGGACACCGGATCACGGCCGTCGAACCGCATGCCGAGGGCCGGGCGGGCAAGCGCATCGACGCGCGCGACCGGCTGGTGATGCCCGGCCTCATCGACATGCACCACCACCGGGAGATGCAGGGCTACGCCTACGGCGACCGGCAGGGACGACTCTGGCTCTCCCTGGGTGTGACGACCACGAGGTCCCCGGGAAGCCCCGCCTACCACATGGTCGAGGAACGCGAGGCCACCCGGTCCGGTGCCCGGATCGCGCCCAGGTACTTCGGAACGGGCGAAGCGGTCGACGGGCCGCGCATCTACTACAACTTCATGCGCCCCACCTTCAGTGACGCACAGCTGAAGCTGGAGCTGGAGCACGCGGAGAGCCTGGAGTACGACCTCATGAAGTGCTACGTCCGCCTGCCGGTCGTGTGGCACAAGCGCGTTGCCGCCTTCGCGCAGGGCATCGGAATCCCCGTCACCTCGCACTACCACTACCCGGCCATGGCCTTCGGCGGTGACGGGATGGAACACACGGGAGCGACGAACCGGTTCGGCTACTCGCGCACCGTGACCCCGCTCGGCACAGCCCACTCCGACGTCACGGACCTCTTCGTGGCATCGGACATGGCCCGGACCCCGACCCTCTTCAACTCGACCACCCTCTACCGGGAGGACACGTCCCTGGTCGAGGACCGTCGGGTGCAGACGCTCAATCCGCCATGGCGGATGGCCGCCCTGCGGGAGAGCGCCGAAGCGGCGGGCCGGACCGACCAGCGAGCGCGCCGTGAGAACCTCGAGGCGCAGGTCCGGCAGGCACTCGAGATCTTCCGTCGAGGAGGCCGGGTCGTCCTCGGCACCGACGCCCCGATCGACCACGCGGCGGTCAGCCTGCACATGAACCTGCGGGCGATGGTCACGTACGGATTCACCCCGTACGAGGCACTGGTGACCGCGACGAGTCTGGCCGGCGAGACACTGGGCGATGACCTGGGCCGGATCGCACCCGGGATGTACGCCGACCTCGCCGTCGTCGACGGTGATCCGCTCACCGACATCAAGGACGCCGCCAACGTCGAACAGGTGCTCGTGTCGGGGACCGCGCACACGGTCGATTCCCTGATGCAGCCGTTCTCGGCGATGTCCGCGGCGGGTTCGCGGAAGCCGGACGGCAACACCGTGCTGGCTCCCGTTCCCGACCATCCGGCCAACAAGAAATTCTGGTGGCACGGACACGAGTACGTCGAGAAGGCACAGCACGCGTGCTGCAGCGGGTGAGGACCGCTGAAGCACGTCCGGCAGGACACCGCGAGGCGAACCCTCAGAGCCGCTGCCGCTGAGGGACCTGGGCAAGGGGAGGACTTTGCCCAGGCGCCAGCGGGCCGGGAGGCACCGGTGGATCGCTGATGGGCGGCAACTCGCCCACGTCGTATGCCTACCGTCCCCCTCCCGGCCTGGACAGCTCGGTCAACTCATCGACTCCGCATGTGCGGTCGGTCCGGCCGCTACTCGAAACGGCCCGCGAGCAGAGCGCCGTACCCGCTTGGGCGGGCGGGGATGTCCAGAGTGCGCAGCAAGTGCCAGAGCAGGGCCTGGTTACTTGTCACGACGGGGAGACCGAGCCGGTCTTCGATGTGCTGTATCTGGTCGGCGATGCGAATGCCCGCGCAGCTCAGGAGCACGCCGTCGATCGTCGACGGGTCGAGCGAGGAGGCGAGGTCGAGCCATTTGCCGGGCTCGATCAGGGCCTGCTCCTTCGGTGTCGCACACGGTATGCCCCGGTGGGTGACGACCTCGATGCCCTGCTCCTTGAGGAACTGCTCCTCCGCCTCGGCCTTCGTGCGCAACGTGCCCGCCCTGGCCGAGCACTTCGAGCTGCACGCTCTCGACATGCTGGGTCACGGCTACACCGACAACCCGGGCGGGGATCTGCGCATCCCGCGCTACGTGCGGCACGTACTCGACTACCTCGACAGCAGCGGCATCGAGCGGGCCCACTTCATCGGCGAGTCCCTCGGCGGCTGGGTGGCCGGCCGGCTCGCCGCGGACCACCCCGACCGGGTCGGACGGCTCGTCCTCGTCACCCCGGGCGGCACCGTGGCCAACCCCGAGGTCATGGACCGTATCCGCACCAACACCAAGGCTGCGGTCACCAGCGACGACCGCGACCTCACCCGCCGGCGCCTCGAACTGCTCATGCACGCCCCGGAGAACGTCTCCGAGGAACTCGTCGACGTGCGTCACGCCATCTACCACCGGCCCGAGTTCGTCCTACCACCGGCCCGAGTTCGTCGCCGGAATCGACGAACTGCTGTGCCTGCAGAGGATGGAGAACCGGACCGAGGACCTCCTCAGCCCCGAGCAGATGGCACGGATCACCGCGCCGACCCAGATCGTCTGGGGCGCGCAGAACCCCTTCGGCGACGTGCCGGAGGCGCACCGGATGCAGCAGTCGATCCCCGGCTCGGCTCTGGAGATCTTCCCCGAGTGCGGCCACTGGCCCCAGCACGAGCACGCGGACCGGTTCAACAAGCTCGCGCTGGAGTTCCTGGGCCGGGACCGGGCATGACCGCCCCCGCCGCAGCGGCTTGAGCCGGACTGGATACCGGGCTGCGGGCCGCAGCCGCGCCACCGGGAGCGAACGGGCCTGCTGGAGAAGGTCGTTGAGGCGCTCACGCGGCCGCGGCCGCTGATCGAGGGTGCAGGCGTGGCCGGTGATCCGATCGAATGCGGTCGGCCCGGCTGGGCGGACAGCCGCGGTCGGGTGCGGCGGAGTACGACCCGGATCGGTGGACGCCGGCCGACGTGCTGCGTGGGCAGCGGGAGCAGGAAGCCGTCCCGCTGGTCGCCGAGCCTGCCGCGATCACTACCTGGCAGGGATTCGAAGCGCTCGCCACTACTCCCCCACCGGCCCCGTCGGCGGCGGGTCCTCCTACGTGCTGGGCTGCCAGGCCGCCGGGCCGGACGCGCCCGCCGAAGGCGAGACGCTACAACTCGGCCGGGCTGGCCGAGTTGTGCGCGCGATGGTGGGACTGGGCGATCCGGCCCACAGTGCCGACGTGGTCGGCCCGTGGCGAAGCGGGCGCGGACGGCCTGCCGCAGCAGTGCCCCTTGGACGGCTGCTGCTGCGGCACCGGCCGGCAGCGTGCAGGCTGTCCCGCATCGCCGCCGGTCGTCGGCGGTCCGGAAACGGTCACTTCGGATGCGCGCCCGTGGGTTTGGGCGCTCAGTCACCGACCCGTCGGTCACCAGGAGGCCGGAAGACGGGGTGGTGCGGGTGCGCGGCAGCGGGGGGCGATGTCGGCGTCTGCCCCGGAGGTTCCATGCGGGAAACCGTCTCGGTGGACACCAGGTCATGGAATCGGTGATCGGCGATGCGCGCGATCTCCGCGACGGCGAAGTGGCGTTCCTGTGCGGGAGTGTTGTGCAGACGTTGCGAACCTGTCGCCAGCACTGCCTGGAGGTGTGGCTGCTCGCGCAGGCACATGACCAGCGGGAAGCCGAAGCGTTCTCGGTAGGCGTGGGTGAGTGCCGCGAGTTGCTCCGTATCCCGCTGGGCCAGCTGGGTCAGACCCGGCGTCGAGTGGTCGCGCAGGGACATGTCGTCCCCGTCCCCGGAGGCGGACGTCGGCCCTCCCAGGTCGGGGTAGCACGCCAGCAGCCGGTGCAGATCTTCCTCGCTGGAGTCGAAGAAGGCCTCCTGAAGGGCTGCCCGCAGCTCGTTCGCATCGGTGAACGGTCGCCGGCTGTACGCGCGATCGACGGCCTCGGTCGGGCCTTGGTACAGGGAAGCGAAGGTTGTGGTGAACTCCTCGGCGGTCATGGTGTTGACGTGTTCCAGCCGGAGCCGTTCTGCGTGCGGCGGTGCTTGGCCGGTGGTCCTGCGTCGACGGCCGAGATGGTGGAAGAGCAGGTTCAAGGCGATGGCGGTGAGGGCTCCCAGGGTGATTCCGCTGCCGACGAAGATCTGTGCCCAGTCCGGTACGGCTTCTTTGACCTGCGGCACGGCGGTGACGTACATGGCGACCCCGATGCTGGCGGCGACGATCACCGAGTTGCGGTGATCGCCGAAGTCGACCCGGGACAGGATCTGGAACCCGACCACGGAGACCATGGCGAACATGGCCAGGGAGGCGCCGCCGAGCACGGGGTTCGGGATGGCTGTGACGGCGGCCGCGAACTTCGGCACCAGGCCGAGCAGGATCATGAAGACTCCGGCGGCGCTGATCACCCAGCGGCTGCGCACCCTGGTGAGGCGTACCAGGCCCACGTTCTCACTGAAGCAGGTGTAGGGGAACGAGTTCAGGGTGCCGCCGACCGCCACCGAGAGGCCGTCCGCTCGCATCGCGCGGGCGAGGTCGTCGCCCCGGATCGGCCGGTCGACGATCTCCGAGACGGCGAACACCGCGCCGGTGGTCTCGATGGCGGTGATCAGCATGACCACCATCATCGTGATGACCGCGCCGACCGAGAACTGTGGGATGCCGAAGTGGAACGGGGTCGACAATCCCAGCCAGGAGGCGGCCGCGACGTCGTGGAAGTCGGTGTCTCCCAGCGCCCAGGCCACGGTGGTGCCGAGGGCGAGGCCGAGTAGTACCCCGACCGTGGACAGGAATCCGCGCGACACCTTGTGCACGAGGACGATGACGGCAAGGGTGCCGAGCGCATAGGCCATGTTCCGGGCGCTGCCCGGCTGGAAGGAAGGGCCGTCGCCCCCCGCCGCGCTCGCCGCGGCCACCGGAAGCAGTGCCAGGCCGATGATGGTGATCACCGATCCCGTCACAACCGGCGGGAAGAACCGCACGACGCGACTGAACAGGGGTGCGATGGCGAACGTGATCAGACCGCAGACGATGACGGCTCCGTAGACCGTCCGAAGGCCCTGTGTGCCACCGCCCGCACCCAGACCGATGGCGATCATCGGGGACACCGCGACGAATGCCACTCCTTGGAGCAGAGGCAGCCGTACGCCCACCTTCCAGAAGCCGACCGACTGGATGATGGAGGCGATCCCGCAGGTCAGCAGGGCGGCGTTGATGAGGTGGACGAGCTGCCCGTTGGTCAGGCCGAGTGCCGATGCCACGAGGATCGGGATGACGATCGCCCCACCGGCGAAGAACGCCAGCACGTGCTGGAATCCGTAGACCGCGAGCTTTCCCGCCGGGAGCGTCTCGTCCACCGGGTGGCGGCGGGTCCGGCCACCGCCGCTCATGACGGAAGTCCGGCGGCGGTGGGGAAGATGCCGGACATCAGGGGGAAGCCCGGCACACGCTTGACGCGGTCGCACCAGCGCCGGACGGCAGGGTAGTCCAGCCGGGAGACGCCCCCTTCCTCGCAGAGGGCGACGTCACCGAAGCAGGCGATGTCGGCGAGGGTGAACCCGCCGGCGAGGAAGTCCTCGTGCTGTTGCTCCTGGAACCACAGGTGCCGGTCCATGACGCGCAGCAACCGGTGTGCCTCCTGCTGGGCCGGCAGCAGGTCCAGTGGGTCACCGAAGGATTCGTGCCGGCGGGCCGCTCCGGCGCAGGCGGTGAGAGCGCGGGCGAAGGCCAGCCAGTCCAGGATGGCGGCGAACTTGGCCGGCTCGTCGTGAGGCAGGAGCCGCTCGTCGTGGTCGTAGATCCGGGCCAGGTACAGCAGGGCCGATGAGGCGTCGTGCAGCACGGCCGGGGGGTCGGCGCGGTCGTCCGCGAGGACCAGGGCCGGGCGGCCGCTGTCGGTGTCGGTGTCGTACTCCTCCAGGGCCACGGAACGGAAGTCCAAGCCGAGGACACCCAGCAGCGCGCGCACCTGATGGCACTCGGCGGACGTCTCGTCGTCGTAGAGAGTGATCATGGGCAGCTCCTCACAGGTCGAGAGTCAGCCGGGGGGTGAGCGACCGGGACACGCAGGTCATGACGGAGTCGCCTGCCGCCCGCTCCTCGTCGTCGAGGTAGACGTCCTGGTGGTCCGGTCGGCCGTCGATGACGGCCACCCGGCATGTGCCGCATGCGCCCTGCTCGCACGAGGAGGGCACTCCTACTCCGGCCGCACGCACGGTCTCGAGGATGCTGCGCCCCGGCTCCACGGTCAGGTTCAGGACGGACCGGGCGAGGACGACCTCGAATCGACTGCTGTGGTCGAGCGTGCGGTCGTTCCGGAAGTACTCGAAGTGCACGCTGTCCCGCGGCCAGCCGGTCCGGCCGGCGACATCCCGTGCGACGTCGAGCATGGGTGGAGGTCCGCAGAAGTAGACCTGGCTGTCCTCGCCGGCCGCGCCGAGAAGCCGCTCCAACTCGGCCTCGGTGGCCGCGGGATCGAGGCCGGTGACGGTTCGGACGCTGCCGAGCGCCGCCAGTCGTTCGCGAAAGGCCACGTCGGCTTCGCCAGCGGCGAAGTAGTGCAACGCGTACGAGAGCCGCTGGTGCTCCAGCGTCTGCGCCATCGCGAGCAGGGGGGTGATTCCGATTCCCCCGGCTATCAGGAGTGTGCGGGTGCGGTCTCGCCGGAGGGGAAAGCCGTTGCGTGGCAGTGACACGGCGAGCACGTCCCCCTCGCGCACCCGCTCGTGCACGGCTGCCGATCCACCTGCCGAGCCGGGGGTGAGCTTTACGCCTATGACGTAGTGGTGGGTCTCGCCAGGTCCGTTCACCAAGGAGTACTGCCGCACCAGCCCGCCGGGAAGGGCGACATCGAGGTGGGCGCCCGCTTGGCCCGTGGGGAGCGGACGGTCGTCCACCGGTCCCAGCTCCAGGCCGCGGACGCCGGCTCCGGCCGACCACGTTCTGACCACCCGGACCCGGGTCGGCAGGTCGTGGTGGCCGCTGCTCTCGGGCAGGGAAGCCAGGTGCTTCGGGACGGGTTCGTAGCGGGGCAGGAGCGGTGCCGGTGCGGCTTCGTCCGCTGCCCGGTCCTGGGCGGTGTCCCGCAACCGCGTCAGGGCGGCGTCGAAGTGCCGCAGGATCCGCAAGCGCTCGCCCGCCGGTCCCTGGCTGCTCAGCACGCCCCGGATGACGGCGCGGTCGGAGTCCATCGGCTGCACGACGAGGAAGCCCACGCTCTCCAGCTCGACGACCAGGTCCCCGCGTCGTTTCGCGGTCGGCGGCTGCGCATCCGGGAGAGCGGGCGGCTGCTCCAAGAGGAGGGTGATCACGTCCGCGGGCCGGGCCCGCACCGGCACAGGACGCAGGACCAGCCCCTGGCCGAGCGCGGGCGGCTCACCGGTGGGTTGCCCCACCGCCGTCCAGACCATTCCTCCGCTCGTGCGGACCGGGTAGGTGCCGTTACGGATCGTTCGTGCCGGCGCATCCGCGGGGTGGGCCGGGATGTACGTGCAGGCCGCCGTCCGGTTGGCGTACCGCCAGCCGTGGTATTGGCACTTCAGCTCGCGGCCGTCGTTCACGGCGATCGACAGTCGCACCCCCCGGTGCAGGCAGCGGTTCTCCCACACGTTGATGTGCTCGTCGTCTGCCCGCCAGAGGGCAAGCTCCTGGCCCAGTAGCTGGCCGTGAAAGACGTGCCGGTGGACGAGATCGCTCTCGGAAGCGACCGGGTGCCAGGCGTTCTCCGCGCGCAGCAGCAGTTCTTCCGCACTCATCACGCGGCCCCCGCAATGACCCCGTAGCGGACCCCCAGCTGACCGAGCCATCTTCGGTAGGCGACGGCGGATTTGTCGGCCCGGATCGGCGTCTCGGCCCTCGGGTCGAGCGGCAGCCTGCGTGGCAATTGGTTCTCCAGGATGGGCTTGTCCTGACCGAAGATCGACATTTGGAAGCGGCGCAGGGCCCAGTCGGGCTGGTCGTCGTCCAGGAGGCAGAGCCACATGTGGGCGCGGATGCGTTCCTGGTCGAGTGCCTGCACGAACAGGGCGATGGCGTCGAGCCGTCCCTCGTACCCGGGGCTCGACTTGTACAGCACGGAGCAGTGGGGGTGCGGGACCCGGTACACGTAGTCGACGTCCGCCCCGCCCTGGGCGCCGAGCGCGGCCTGGGGCTGGTAGAAGACGCAGTCCGTTGCGAGGATTTCCTGGTCGGCCACGGAGACTTCGACGGTGTAGTCCTTCACCTCCGTGTGCGGCTCGTCGCCCAGGACAGCGGTGTGGACGAAGGGGAAATGCCCCATGTCGAGGAAGTTCTCGACGGCCCGGGGGGCTGAGGTGTGGAGCATGACGGAGCCGGCGTGGAGGAGGCGTCGGTCACGTTCTTCGGCTTCCGGGATGGGAAATATCGGACGAGGTGTGCCCAACGACGTCCACAGGCAGCCGTACTGCTCGATCACCGGCAGGGTGGGGCCTGTGGGCCCTTCAGCAGGCCAGACGGTCGGCTGAGGACCGTCGGGCGGTCGCCGCCATACGGCGGGCCTGCCCTCGGGAGATCGGCCCAGCGTCAGGGGAACGCCGAGTAGCCGATCATGTCGCACGCGGTTCCGGGGCATGGCCTCGACGGCCCCCAGGGGGTGCCAGAGGTCGAGCAGGACTTTGTCCTCGCACGGTTGGTTCAGGGATTTCGGAGCCATGGGAGGTCTCCCTGCACAGACGCTCGGGAGGGGAGGGGTGACGGCAGGGTGAGCCGTCCCGCTCCGGAGGTCGACGTCGACGACCACGGATTTGGCGGAGATCACTCCCAAGCTGGTGCCGGCTAGAAGGAAACATCAGTCGAGACACGACATTCAAGACCCGTGAACGAAGATCTTTCGGGCGCGGACGGAGACGCCGGCCCCCGGGAAGAAGCCGATTCCACCACGGCACGAAACGGGAAGGAGGACGCGTGAAGCACGAGGAAGTCACCAGCGGCAGTGTCGCCCGCGCCATCACCCAGATCCGACAGACTCTCCAGAGCACACCTACGTCCAGCGGCTCTCAACTCCGCGCGTGC
Source organism: Streptomyces cavernicola (assembly GCF_029968035.1). Classification (GTDB taxonomy): domain Bacteria; phylum Actinomycetota; class Actinomycetes; order Streptomycetales; family Streptomycetaceae; genus Streptomyces; species Streptomyces cavernicola. Next base: position 82,632 of record NZ_JASCIQ010000004.1, read on the forward strand.
CTTGACGAATTGACGGCCCTTCAGGCGCGGCTGGAACGCGGAGAGCCCCCTGAGGCGGAGACCTGCCCGAATGCCCTGGCCAGGACAGCGCGGTAGGCGTCGGCGGCCGGCTTGGCCTTGGCCGGCGGCAGGACTCGGGTTCCCTCGATGAGGCAAGAACTCGGCCTGGGCGGCCAGGTCCCGGAACGCCGAGTCTGACAGAGTGTCATCAATCAAGGGATACGACACAGCTCCTCAATCGATCACGGATCACCTGACGTTCCCGCGTATCAGATGATGCTGGTGGCAAGGCACCGGACGAGACTGCGCTGGGTGTTGTTGTCGGGGCACCGGTCCAGCTCCGTGCGGTGTTCGTGGATGACCTGGACATAGACGGCGACGCTCTCGCGAAGCCGGCCGTGTCCTGCGGACTGGATGCGGACTGGCTGGGCACCTCAGGGCAGAGAAATCCATGGCACGTCGGCGGAGCCTGCGACGAGACTGCACAGGTGAGCGACTCCTGCCCCTGCCCCTGCCCCTGCTGCGGACACCGCGTACTGGGCGCGATGCCTGGCTCGTACGAGATCTGCTCAGTCTGCTTCTGGGAGGACGACGGGGTCCAGTTCCGCTGGCCGGCCATGGGCGGCGGCGCGAACAAGGTCTCCCTGATCGAGGCCCAGCGGAGCTACCAGAACTTCGGGGCCTGCGACGAGCACGGCCGCCGATACGTCCGCCCTCCGACCGAGGACGAGCCGCTCGACCCCGCCTGGCGCCCCATCGACCTGACACGCGATTCCTTCGAGGACTGGGACGCCGAGGACCGCGCCCCGTGGCCCGACGACCGCTCGGTGCTCTGCTGGTGGCTGCCCACTTTCTGGCGCCGGAACCACTCCGTGTCATGACCTCCCACATCGAGTCACTGGTCCAGCAGCTCGGCGGCAAGGCTCACAAGTCCTACGTCCCCCGAGCGGAGCTGGTCTGGATCCGCGCCGACGCCATACCGCCGTCGTCAACGGCCTGCTCTCCCTCAGCGGCTTCGGTCAGCTGACCGCCTTCGAGGTCTTCGAGGAGGTGGGCAATCCCCGTTGCGGCCCCGCTCCCATCGGCATGCTGGACAGCGACAACCCGACCGTCCACGAATGGGCGGCCATGGCCCTGCCGAGCCTGGAGATCGACGACGCGGGGCGGCGCTGTTGGGCTACCTGCGCCAGCAGCTCGGCGACCGCCATGCGGTTGTGCGCGTGCTGCCGGCGCAGGCGCAGCCCGGCAGGTAGCAGGTCAGCCGTCAGAGGGCCGGGCTGATGCCGGTGGCCGATCCCGGCGCGGTGGAGTTCGGCGGCCGTCGAGGTGACCGGCGCGGCGTGGTCGTCGTAGCCGGTGCCGAGCAGCTCCCCGGCGTCCGGGTCGTACTCCTCCCTGCGCAGCGAGCGCCGCGAGCCGGGAGTCAATCAGCTCGCCGCCCTGATGCACCATCAGGCCGAGCGCGTCAGCGCGTACGTCAGCGAACAGCTCGCTTCGGCCGGACTGAACGCGCCCGAGGCCGCCGTCGAGGACAGGCCCCGGTCGCCGCTCGGCCGGACCGAGGACGCCAAGCGGTGCCGGGATCTTACGGGCGAGGTCGGCGCGGTGCTCAGCGGGCACGACGCGGTCACCCGAGCCCCGTGGTATCCGTCGGAGCCAGGAGACGGGCTAGTGGTCACCGTGGAGGCCGCAGCGGAGACGTACGAGGTGACAGAGGACAGCCGCGCACTCCGGCACGTCGAACACACCGCACCTGCCGACGAGTTGGCTGGATGGTTCGCCGGGCCGCCCGAGTTCGGCGACGCCGACCCGTCGAGACTCCATGGATGGAGGCCGGTGCCGACCGGCTCACCATCAGCCAAGGCGGCCAGATCGTCCACCAGGGGCGCCACGCCCTGGCCCGCCCGGACACGGCCCAACCGAGGATCACCACCGCCGCGAGCGCCGACGGCGTCGGCCTGGCCGTCGCCCACGAACGAGAGTCGACGCCAACCGCACACGACGCCCTGCAGGCCCGGATCATCGCGTGGCGCCGAGGCCGCCGCCTGCCTGGGCGGCCCGAACGGCGTGAGGCGCGGTGAGCGAGCCCATGGCGGCGACCGCCCGACCGGCCGCGCCCGAAGACGAGCACAATGGGTGGTTCGTCACGGTTGCACTACGCCAACGACCCGCGTATCCGGCAACTCGCGCAAGCCCGTTGGCGGCTGAGCTCTGGAGGGCACCCGCGAGCAGTGGCTGATGCTCGGCAAGGACAACCCCGAAGCGCTGATTCCAAATTTTCACTCCCCAACTGGCCCCCGACTCACGGATGTTGGACCGCGCCCGCTTCACCGTCATCGGGAACGATTCAGGGTCTTCCCTTGGCCTCCCCGCTTCTCAAGCGCTCCAGCGCAGCACCGCGCCGAGGCCGCCCGCCGGGCCCTGCATTCCCTCGGGGACCAGGAGCACCTCGGCGTCGGCTGCCGCGGCGGACCGCAGCAGGGCGTCGTCCGCGCGTGCCGGCGCCGGTTTGCTGACACCCATGGCCCGCGCCTCGCCGCGCTGTACGGCGAGTTGGTCGACGCCGGGCCCGATCCAGACGTCGCGGCCCGCGTCGGCCCCGTTCTGGCCGAGGAGCAGTGTGCCGACCTGGTGGCTGCGGGCCGCGTCCACGACGGCCGGCACTCCTTCGGCCGCGTTTCCCGGGTTGCTGTCGGCACCGCGTGCGCCGTGCTCGCCGGGGCGGCCTCGGCCGGCCCGGAAACGGTTGAGGGCCTCTTCGAGGTGGGCCTGCGTGTACTGCTCGCAGGCCTGCGCGATCTGGCGATCCAGTACGGCCTTGGAGGCGCCCGGCGACCTGCCGCCGTTCTCGGCCTCCACGGTGACCGCCCGGAGCTGCTCGGGCAGCCGGTTGTACACGGCCCGGCGCTCGCGGGAGTCGCCGGTCAGGACGAGCAGCTGGGCGCCGTTCGAAGGCCATTGCCGGGCGAGCTCGTCCGCGATGATGTCGGCGGTCTCGTTCCAGGTGTTCTCGACCTTGTTCCGGTAGTGCCACTCGTGCCTGTCTGCGGGGACGCTGCGGTGTCCGCGGCCCCGCCACTCCTTGCCGTTCGCCGTGGCCACGGTCTGGCTGCGCAGTGTCTCGCGCAGCTCGATGTCGGCGCCGGTGTGGTCGATGTAAGCGACCAGGCACGTCGGCTCCTCACCGATGAGGGCGGGGAGTGGTGCGATGTGCGGCAGGAGTGACCAGGTCGCCTCGGTGGGGACCGGGGTCACGCCGAGTGGGATGTCGAGCACGACCTCGGCGCCCGTGGCGAAGAGGGCCCGGCCGGGAGGTGCCCCGGATGCCGGTTCGTGCGCGAGCCGGTCCATCACCGCCCGGCAGGTGTACGCGTTGGCGCCCCCGTCGATGAGCTGCGATGCGACGGAGCGCTCACGGAGCTTCTGCTGTTGCTGCGCGTCCTCGGTCGTGCGTGTGGTGTCGATGTACACAGAGGCCCAGGGGCCCAGACGTTCGAAGAGCGGTTTGAGGAAACCGAGTTCCATGATCTTCCCCCTGATCGGGGACAGTGCGTACTACCAGGTTAGGACGAGGCCGATGTACCGGCAGATCCCTGCTTGTGAAGAAAGCGGCGCAGGCGCGGCAAGGGGCCAGGTGTTGATCACCTCGTCCGCGGTCAGCCGACCGCGCTGTGCAGTGCCCACTCCGTAACGCAAGTACCCCAAGTGAAGCGTCGTGTGCGTGTCGGTGTTGATGGCGAACTTCACGCCGTACTCCTTGGCGGGCAGAATGCGCTCGTCGCTGAGGTCGAGCCGGTCGGGGTCCGAGTTGATCTCGCGAGCCGTCCCGGTGCGGGCGCAGGCGGCGGACACCGCGTCGAGGCCCACGTCTATGCCCGGCCGCTTGCCGATCTTCCGGGTGGTCGGGTGTCCGATGATGTCGACCCTGCACGGCTACCAGGAGACGCTTCCATAGGCCTAGGGCGTTTCTTCTGGATCACCTCGCTGACCAGATGAGGATGCCTGCGATGTGGAGTGCGGCGAGCTCGTCTCGACCGAGCTGGCCTCTGCAGTGTGAACTGTCGCTCGGCGAGGCCGGCGGGTGTCGAGCGGGCCGCCGGCCCAGGCCGGCTACGGCGCGGGGGTGTGGTGGACGACGGTGGTCTCGCAGGCCTCGGCGAATACCTTCAGGGCGTCGGCTTCGGCCTGGTCCGCGCTCAGGCCCCAGCGGAGCTTGGTGGCGGTCCACTCGGCGATGTAGCGGCACTGCGCGTCCGGGTTCGGGGGCATCCACTGCGCCGGGTCCTTGTCGGCCTTCTGACGGTTCGTCCGCGCGGTCACCGCCACGAGGGAGGCCTCGGCGTCCAGGTCGTTCGCGTACGCCTCCCGCCGCGCGGGAGTCCACTTCGAGGCGCCCGAGTCCCAGGCCTCCGCGAGCGGGGTCATATGGCCGACGGCGAGCTTGCCTGACTTGTCGACTTCCTGCCCGTCGTAGTACGAGGTCCACATGCCGCCGGAGAGCTTGCAGCCCGCCGCGACGTCCGGGGCCTCGACCGCCTCCGCGACAAGGACCTCCGCCCGGGTGTTGCAGCCGTCGTCCGCGTCCAGGCCGGCGTTCCAGTGCTTGAACTTGCTGCGGGTGTACCCCTGGCGGGATTCCTCAGCGACAGGGATCTGCCCGACCGCGTCTTCAAGTGCCAGTACTCCGGCGGCGCCGGCCGACGGTGCCGCGGCAGCCGGGGACGGCAGAGCGAGAGGGGTCAGGGCGAGAGGGGTCAGGGCGAGGGCGAGCGCGGCCGAGCCACGCAGCAGCTTCTTGATCACGACCGAAGAGGTACCGGCCGCCGGCCGACCCCCAGCCCAGGTTTCACACATGCCTCAGCCGCACGGGCGAACAGGTTCACCGGGGAAACGATCCTCTCAACTCCGCTCACCAGCAGGGCGGGTGACCTGGAAGACGAGCCCGGCCCGGCGTTCCGCTCTGCCCGAAGACGGCACGGAGCCGAGGCCGGCTTCCTCGGCCCTGTGAGCAGCGCCAAACTTCGTTGAGACGCACGCGTGGTGGGCCTACCGCGGCACCCTCAACCCGTCGCAGGCAGCGCGGGCACGCGGGGCCTGCTCGTGCGGGTGGCGCGGGGAACCCGAGTGCGGACACGCTCTTTCGGGCGCGGCCGAAAGAGCGTGCGAGGCGACGAAATCGTTCGTAGCGTCACTGGCGATCTGTTGTACGGAGATGCGTCGCCCCTGGGGGGGAAGCGGCGCGGAACAGGGGGATCAGATGCGTGCACGACGACTGTTCGTCACGGCGGCCGGTACCGGAATCATGGCGTTTGCCGTCGCGGGGACCGCTGTGGCCCAGCCGACCGGGGCGTCGAGCCAGGACCGGCTCACCCGTACAGCCAAAGAGGTTCGGCCCATGGGTGACGGGTGCACCTTCTGGTGGTGCGGCACCGTCGGCAATGAGGCCAATACTCGCGTCAAGATCTGCGAGTCCTGGGGCAGGGACGGCACCAACCAGGCCTACCAGAAGAAGGCGGCCTGCAAGTCCGGCCGCACCTCGTATGTGAAGCCCGGACAGACCCGCGGCATGGACACCAACGAGGACCTGGACGCCCTCTATGTACCGAAGGGCAAGACGTTCAAGGGCTCCTACGTATGCACGTTCGGCGGCTCGAAGGGCAAGATGACCTGGACCCACAAGAAGAGCGGCTGGTGGAAGTTCGGCACCGACTGTGAGGTGCTCATCCGCTCGATTTCCTGAGGGCCGTTCACATCCCCGGTGGGTCAACGCCTGGCGTCGGACGCAGCTCCGGAGTGGCGTGCTCATGCTTTGAGCATTCAGGCGTTCCGCTTGCGCAAGGAGAGGTCGTAGCTGTCGTTGGGCGCCCGCCGGGGATGACGTGCACGGCACCAAGTCGGCTCCTGCCCAACCGGGTTGCGCCGGCCGACGTCGCGCCGCGTCTGCTCGCGATGGTCCGCTCGAGGCGGCCAACGCCCCACGCGACGGTGCTCGTCGAGGTGCCGGCGCCTCGGGCGGCTGATCGACTGCACCCCGCTGCCGTGCGCCGCTTCGCGGGCGACGGGGCTTGAGGAACATCGGCACAAGGCTGCGCCCGACGACTTCGAAGCCCCGCTGGCAACACGCTCCGAGACTGACCGAGACTCGTTGCTCGCGCGCACCACGAAGCGTCTGCTGGTCAGACGGGATCGGTGAACGAGATCGGCTTGCCGGTGGCGCGGGCGTATGCGATCTCCCTGCTCGTGGACTCGCCGATATACCCGCCGGGGTTGACGACCAGAACCCGGTCAGCCAGGTCGATCTTGCGGAGGTGGAGGGCGTCCAGCACGGTCTTCTGCTCGTTGGTGATCAACTCGTCTGCTTCGCCCGGCGCGACGACGATGACACCTGCGACGGTCAGATCACGGTTCGCCGCACGCATCTCGTCCACGAAGCGGGTAGAGCCGCAGATGCAGACAATCTCAGGTCGGTCGGGCACGGCTCAGTCCTTCGGTCGAACGGCAGCCTGAATCCGCCGCCTGTCCCGTACGCGCTCCCCCACCCCCTCCGCGATATAGCCAACTCATCGTGGCATCAGCACAGTTCATGGACCAGATCGCCTTCGGGCACCCTCCCGCCGACAATGAGCCCCATGGACCAACTGCTGCATCTCGACCGCACGCTCGATGAGCTGGACCCACCCCGCTGGGCGCCTCCGGGCTCTGACGCAACCCATTTGGTGCGCAAGGTGCATGAGTTGCGGCGGGTTCCGCTGGGCGAACTCAGCCCGGCGGACCTGCGTACCCTCGTGGCTCAGCAGGTGGCGTTGCCGTACGTCCTTCCGCTCGCAGTGCGCTTGCTGCTTGAGGAACCGCTGCTCGACGCCTACTTCTACGAGGGCGACCTGCTGCTTGCCACCGTGAAAGCCCCTGCTTCGGCCTGGGCCCTGTTCCCAGACCTCCAGGCGGGCTTGCGCACCGTGCTCACGACCTTGCCGGAAGGCGTGGTGGCCAGCCTGCCCCGCGGCGCCGCCGAGGAACTCGCCCGCTTCGTCACCCCAGCCTGAATCGCACCGACCAGGGCAGCTTTTCCGCCCTCCGGGGGACCGCCTATGCGTCGTCGGCCCGCTGCCACTCGTGGGGGCTGCCGAGGTAGCGGTACAGGTCACCGGTGTCCGGGTTGGTGGCGAAGAGGCTGCCGTCGGCTGTGCTGATCCGGCCCGCGGGGCCGCCGATCTTCGTCCAGGCGTCGTCCTTGCCGGTCCATTCGTAGACGCCGCTGAGGTCGGGCGACAGGCCGTAGAGCCGCCCGCCGCTCACGACGAACGACCTGCCGGGACCTCCGATACGGATCCATGTGTCTGGGCGGCCGCTGAACCGGTGGATGTCACCGCTGTGGGGGTTCGTGGCGAAGAGGCCGCCCGCGCCCGCGAAGAGCCTGCGTGCCGGGCCGCCGATGCGCTGCCACTTGGCGCCGAGTGCGCTCCACCGGTAGACGGCGCTGCGGTCCGCGGCCAGGGCGTAGACGCGCCCGCCGGCCGCGACGAAGGAACCGAGGGGGACGGGCTTGCCTTGTGGAGTACGGGCGGTGGTGGCCGGCTTGGACCTGGGCTTGGGGTTGGGGTTGTGGTCTGGGTTGGGGTTCGGGGGTGTTGCGGGTGGCTTCGGTGCCGGGGTGGCGGGTTTTGGGGCGGCCGGCTTCTGCGGGGCTGACGGGGCGGAGTCGGCGGCCTCGCCTACGGGCTCCTCGACGACCTTGTCGTAACGCAGAGCTGTGTATGCGGAGAGCGGAGGGCCCGCGAGGCGGTCGGCGTTGAGGCTGCCGAAGGCCTTGTGGGCGGGGCGCGAGCGGTTGCTCTGCTGGTAGTAGTGGAAGGTGCCCTCGGCGCGGTTCTCCCAGCCGCCGAACAGGACCACGTGGGACGGCGAGTTGAGGATGTCTCCCGGCTTCAGCTCAGTGAACGAGATCCTCTCGGCTACGCTGCCGAGGCTGCGGGTCGTCAGACTCCGGGGCAGCTGCCAGGCCATGGAGACGAAGCCGGAGCAGTCCTGTCGGTAGGCGCCGCCGGTGGTCTCGTCGGACCACCAACTGAACGGCGCCTGGAGCCCGTTGGAGCTGAACGGCACCTTCTGGTCGACCCATGACCTGGCACGGGCGACGATCTGCCGACGGGTCACCTTCCCGCCGGGTGCGGTGTGGGCGCCGAGGGTGCCGGTGGAGACGACGGGGCGGGCGCTCGCCTGGGCGGTGTCGGCCTGGGCGGGCGTGGAGGAAACGGCACCCGCCGCGAGGACCCAGACGACGAGCGCCGGTGCGCAGCGCCTGATGGACGTACGAATTCGAGACAAGTCAGCTCCCGGTATTGGACGAAAACCGATCACGGCCTGTTTTCCCGCGTGAACCTGGTGTGGGGCGTGGAGAGTTGGCGCGGCGGTCAGCGTGGAAGGCCCGCTGCCCACCTTGCTCGGCGGGGTGGCCGGCCGGGCGGCTTGGGCGCGAAATTGCAGGCCACAGTGGTGTGAGGGGGTGGACAACGGGGGTTGTCCACGGACAACGGGAGGGACATGGCCAGAGCAGGGCGACCCCAGGGAGCGCCGAAGGGAGCGAGTGCAGCGGCGAACGAACTCGCCCGATTTCTACGGGACTTGACCGACGGGCTGGGCGTACGGGAACTCGCCGAGCGCTACAAGGACGACGCCGGGCGGGGCGGCCGCACGGTGTGGAGCGAGTACCGCTCGGGTGCCCGCCTCATCCCGCTGGGGCGTCTGAACCTCGTCGTGAAGGACCGGGTACGCGATGCGAGAGGCCGCCAGGAAATGCTGGCCAAGGCGCGCCGCCTGCACGACGCGGCGCTCGCGGCGGAGGCGGAGACCGCCCCCGCACCGGGTGCCGAGGAATCCCTCCGGCAGGCACAGGCTGACCTGGAGTCGTCACGCCGCTTGGTACAGCGTCTCCTGGGCATCATCGACAACCTCCAGCAGCAGAGCCCGGCCGTGGAGCAGGCGGCGTCCGGGGAGACCCGCCAACTGGACCAGGTCCGGCGACAGTTGACGAAGGCTCAGGACGCCCACGAAACCGCGACGCGAGCCGTGGCGGACATCCAGGCCCGCCTCCGGGACGGCGTGGAGGAGGAACAGCGGGAGCCGGACAGGGCCGAGGCAACGGCCGAAGCAAAGGCCGAGGCGAAGACAGACGCCAAGACAGACGCCAAGACAGAGTCAGGGGAAGAAGCCGAGGCAGAGCCTGAACCAGAGGCCGGAGCCGAGGTCGCCGATGATGCGGCGGGAACAACCGGCAAGGAAGAGCGCGGACCGGCACCGCACCGGGCCGGCCGCTACCGGCGCGCCCTGATCGGTGCGAGCACGGTCGCGCTCCTCGTCGCCGGTGCCGCCGTCGCCGGGCTTCTTCACCAGCATCGGGAGACCGCGGGCGCGCCCCCGAAGCAGCCCGGCGCCACCCCCACCGCCAAGACACCGTCGGGAGCAGCTCGCACACCCCCCACCCCCGGACCCGGCGTCTCCGCCACCGGACCAGCGGTCATCGGTGACCCGGGACGGGACCGGAAAGGGCCCGCCGATGCTTCCGGTCCGCTCTACGCCGTGAGTCTCGACCGGAGCAAGGTGCTGCGCTGGACCGGCGAAGGTACCGAATGGGCCGAGGTCGGTGGCGTGGCGGGCGAGATTTACGCAGGGGGTGCCGGGGTCTTCGCCACCGACCCCGTCGACGGGCGGATCTTCCGCTACGACGGGGCCCCGGGCACCTGGACCTACATCGGGTCCGCAGGGGCCGAATTCGCCCTCGGCGGGGAGAAGTTGTACGCGCTCACGCCAGGGCGCGACGCCGTCATGCGCTACGACCGCGCCGCAAAGAAGTGGACTCCCATCGGCGGGCCCGCCGGGCACATCTACGCCGGCGGTGCGGGGCTCTTCGCCACCCGGCCCGGCGACGGACATCTCATTCGCCGCCAGAGCGACGGCACCTGGACCCGCATCGGCAACCCGGGAGCGAGCTTCGCCGTCGGTGCCGACGACCTCTACGGCCTGTCCCCCGACCGTAAGAGCATCTTCCAGTGGACGCGCAGAGGCGATGTGTGGACCCGGATCGGTGGTGCCGCCGACTCCCTCCACGCGGGCGGCGCAGGCCTCTTCGCCGTCGACTCGGCCACGGGTCGTATCAAGCGGTACACGGGCACACCGGAACGTTGGACAGACATCGGCCCCAAGAGCGCCATGCTCAGCGTCGGCGACCGGCATGTCTACCGCCTCGCCTCCGATCGCCGCACCCTGTGGCGCTGGACGGGCAACGGGACCGAGTGGACCCGCGTCGGCGGCTCCGCCGCAGCCATCGCCAGCACGGACTGAGGACGCGGTACGAGGCGGGCACGGCCCGCGAACGGGATGTGGGCGGAAGGTGTGCGGGCCGGGAGGGTTCCCGGCCCGCACACCTTTCAGCTGGTCAGAGCATCACCCCTGCCCACAACGGCACATGATCCGAATGCAGTGCCTGCGTCGCGTCCGACCACCGCACCTCCACCGACGGCGGCACATACAGCGCGTCCATCTTCATGCCGCTGTTGTGGGTCGCCTCGCCGGAACGGCAGTACGTCGAGGTCGGCCAGCCCGCCGGGCCCCGGACCAGCTTCGTCTCGCGGATCTCGTTGCCGCAGGGGCTGTTGGCCTCCTTGAACTCTCCCTCCGCGTCCCGCTGGTAGCCCGGCGCGTAGAAGTGGTCGGCCGTCGCCGACAGCGGGTCGTCGTTGAAGTCGCCGCCGAGCAGCTTCGTGTACCCGGGGTACTCGTCCCGCAGGATCTCCCGAGCCCTGGACGCCTCCGCGATACGCAAGTCGCGGTCGTCATGCGTCAGATGTGCCGAGCAGGCGACCAGCCGTCTGGTCTCGGACCGTACGCAGAGCATCTCGCGGCGCTCCTTCGTCGCGTACTCCGTCGCGCGTTCGTGGTCACCGGCCGCCCTGAAGCGGTCGATCACATCGCCCGTCAGCTCGTGGGACCGGACCGTCGGGGACAGAACCGACGAGGCCAGGGACGGGGAAAGCGCCGACGGGGAAGGCGCCGACGGGGACAGGGCATGAGGCGACAGGGCGGATGGCGCCCGGCTGCCGGCCGCCGCGAAGACGTCCTTGCGGACGATCACCGCGTTGCCGAACGGCACATCGCCGTGCCGGCAGGTCGCGCCGCTGAGGTCGCCTCGCCGTACCGCGTCGAAATAGACGGCGTACTCACCGGACAGCCGGTCGCGGAGCGTGTTGCTCCAGTCCTCGCAGCCTTCCTGTACGGCGACGAAGGCCGGCCGCCGCTCCTGGACACTGCGGACCAGCGCCTCGGGCGCTTCCACTCCCTTCACCCCGTGCTCGGCGTTGCCGCCGGCCATGTTGAACGTACCGATCTGGTACTCGGAGGCCGCGAACGGCTCGCTCGCGCCGGACGGGGCCGGGAAAGCCATGACAGCGGCCAGCAGCATTGCGGTCAGGGCAAGTGCCCTGCGGGTGCAGGTACGCATGGGTTCCCTCACCAGCCGCTGACCGGTTCGACGACGCCCTTGAGGATCGAGTGGTCGCTCAGCCGCTCGCCGAACCTCGGAAGCGTGAACAGTCCGGGCAGGCCCTCGACGGTCCCGGGATAGTCCACACTCGCGCCGACCAGGTCCCACCCGTAGTCGCTGAAGAAGACGTGATCGAGCTTGCCCTCCGGGTGCGTGGCACGCTGCAGGTTGACATCGGCCTCGAAGTTCCCCTCGTACAGCGGCTGCAAAGGCCGAGTGTCCGGCCTGGCGTTCAAGTCGCCGCCGATGACGGTCCGGTAGCCCTGGGCCTGGAGGTGGAAGGTCTGGTCGCGGAAGTTCCACCCGCTGCGGACCCGGCTCTCCTCGTCCGGATCAGCCACCTTGTTGAGGAAATGGCTGCTGCAGGCGAACAGCAGGTTGCCGGTGTCCTTGATGCAGGCCGCGCCCTGCCTGACGTCCTGGACGAACGACATGTTCTCGCCGTGGAGTTCACTGCCGGGCAGCTTCTTCATGGCGACCAGGACTCCGGCCTCATCGGTGGGCGGGCCGCCCGGCGGGACGTTCCGCTTGTCGGCGGAGCACAGGTTCACCTTGTGGAGGTCGTCGGCCCGGTCGGTGGGGCCCACGAGGTTCCCCTTCTCGTACCTGGGCACCACGGGGGCGGCGCGGAACTGCACCTGCCAGCCCTCCCCCAGCCGCTCCTGCAAAGGCTCGGCGTGCAGCCCCCGACAGACCTCCTGCAGCATGACAACCGCCACACTCGGATCGTCCTCGACCGCCTCGACGACCAGGCCGACCTTCTCAGCCGGCTTCTCCCACGCCGTGCACCCGTCCCAGGCACCACACATGTTCCAGCTCAGCACCGAGACGTACTTCGGCAGCCGAGGGACGTCCGCGGCACTGGCCACCCCACCGGGGGCCAGCAGCACCGCTGCGAACAGCGCGACTGCCACCACACGGCAGACACGCGAACAACGACAGAGAATCCTACGCACCACACAACCTCCGAAGGTCGTTGCCAACAGGTGCGCACACCTTCCGGGAAACCGCCGTTGTCCACCGGCCACGACCGCGAATCCGCAGGCCGGCAACAGGACAACCCCCATTGACCACGGACAACGACCGCAGACTCCCGTCCGCCCAAGCGCGACCACCACCTCAACCGGCAGGGGCCCATCTTCCGCAGCGTGCGCGAGCCGCGCTTGAAGTGCGAACGGCCTTTGCTGCAGGGGCTGTTGTGTGCCGCGAACTTGCCGCCGCTCCGGCGTTGTCGGTCGCCGGTGCTAGGGGGCGTCTCTCCGATCTTTGCGGATCAGGCCGCGGCGTCTGGTGCGTGCTCTCGGCGTGCGCCCGGATCTCCCTCGTACTGGACGTACTTGGGTGATTCGGGCGTGCGGCGATGGGGGTACCTCCCTGCTCGAGCGCAGCCGAGAGCTTGGGGGAGCGTGCCAGGCGCCGCGGACCCGCAAAGATCGGGGAGACGCCCCCTAGCGTCGCCCGTCACGGCCAACCGTTCGTACCCCTACTCCGCAGACACGACTCGTCCTGTGCTCGATGGTCCCGAGAAGTGACAGCACTACTGCACGCTCCAGCGGTGCGGATGCGAGCGGGTGGCGGGGCAGGAGAAGACGTTCAACTGGCCCCAACGGCCCACGGCGACCTCGGTCGGCAAGGCGGATCGGTGCGCGGGCAGGTCTCGGTCCTCGAGCGGTTTCCAACTGCCGTTGCCGCCGTCCCACTCACGGCTGTCGATCGTCAGCAGCAGGTCCATCGGTGCGCCGCAGGCGTGGCAGTCCATGGGCGAGGGATCGGTCACGTGCCAGGACGCGAAGCCTCCGACGCGCCAGCCGGGCGGAATCGACAGGTCGTACTGGTAGGCGGGCGGTCCGGGTGCGTCGTCCGGCGCAGCCGAGGCCTCCTCCTCAAGGGCTTCCTCCCAGGCGTCGATCCGAGCACACAACTCGTCGGGAAGCAGGCCGGCGAACGGATACGTGGTCACCTGCTCCGGGTGCAGCACGCAGGGTTGCGGCACGTACCCCTCGAAGCCCACGACGGCCGGCCGGGGCGGTGCGGGCAGCATCTCCGTCACCTCCGAGGACCGGTGCCATCGGAGGTCGAGCGACATTCCGTATCCGGTCCTTCCGTGCCGGTCGAAGGGGCACCAGAACACCTGGAGCAGATCGGCGCCGTCCGGGCCCGCCGGCAGGTCGGGGAGGTCACGCCGGTAGAACTGGGCGACGCCCAGCATCGGCAGCGGGTCGGTGTCCGCCAACCCGGCGACGCGGTGTTTCTGCGCCAGCTCCTTCAGAAGTGCTCGCTCCTGCTCCGTCGGGCCGGCGTCCGGGGCGCGGTCCCAGGCCGCTGCGAGGACCTGGCGCTCCCGGTGGATGTCGGCCGGGCGCCGGCCGGCGCCCCGCGCGTGCGGCTCGGTGCACACCGGCCACGGTTCGTCTCTCGGCCACAGCAGGGGCCCGCCCACGGAACTGGACGAGATATCTGGGCTGCCCGGCCGCGGGTGCAACCGAGTGGTGGTCCCGCGGTAGGCGGCCAACTCGGGGAAGAGCGCCTCGACATCGAGCGGGCGTGGCGGCGTGGTCCTCGTCATGAACACGACCCTAATCACCGACAGGCCGCAGCCACCGGCCTCATCCGTGACGCCGACGGCTCGGATGTCGACGACGAAGTCGAGGTGGCGCCCGGACCCGAGCACCTCATCACGGTCGACCACCACAACGACGAACGCCCGTCTACCCGTTGAGGAACGTGATCCGGCCGGGGGCGGGCGGGGCGAGGGGAGTCTCCGCGCTGGAGTGGGCCTCCAGGTAGTGGACCAGCGCGTCCAGGTCGATCACCTCGCCGCCCTCGCGGTCCGTTCCCTTGGTGAACGTGGGGAAGCCGTCGCCGCCGCCGGCGAGGAAGTCGCTCACGGTGACGCGGTACTTCGCGGTGGGCCGCACCCGCTCGCCGTTCACCTTGACGGTGTCCGTCAGGACCCGGTCGGCGCCCGTACGGCTCATGTCGAGCGAGTAGCGGAGCTTCGAGGAGAGCTGCAGAATGCGAGGGTTTCGCGCGTTCAGGCCGGTGAACTGCTCCTTCAGGACGTCGAGCAGCTGCTCGCCGGTGAGCGTCATCGTCGTCAGCGTGGTCCCGAAGGGCTGGGTGCGGTACGCGTCGGCGTACGTGATCGCTCCGTCGCCCTTGTGCACGAGGTCGGCGCGCAGATCCCCCGGGGTGAGGACGGCCACCTCGGCCTCGTAACCGCGGGTGGCCTCCACCTGCGCGTCCGCAATCAGACTGCCGAGCGGGGTCTCCTTCGTGGTGGCGCCGCGGCCTGGGATGTCGGCCGAGATGTAGCCGACGGTTCGGTTCGCGACCGTCGCGGAACGCTCGCGCCAGGTGTCGATGAGCTTGTTCATCGCGGGCTGCTTCGGGGTGCTGACGGGCACGGCGTGGTTCTGCGCGGTCACGGTGCGGCGGACGACGTCCCCGCTGTCGTCCAGGTCGAAGCGCAGCTCGGTGAAGGAACGGCCGAAGGAGTCGGCCTGCGTCACCGTCCGGGGCCTGCCGGCGGGGTCGGTGACGGTGCACTCGTACGACGCGTGGGAGTGGCCGCTGACGATGAGGTCGACCGCGCTCGTCGCCCGCTCGGCGATCTCCTTGATCCGGCCGCGCAGCTGGGATCCGGGCTCGTCGGCGTCGCAGTTCCCGCCGCCCGCCGCCCCGTTCTCGGCCTCGCCCTCGTGGATCAGGAGCACCTGGGCGTCAACTCCCTGCTCTTTCAACTCCTTTGAGTAGCGTTCGACGACGGGGATCTCGTCGTGGAACTCCACGTCGCGGATCTGGGCGGCGTTGACCGCCTCGGGCGCGTCCTTGGTGATCAGGCCGATGAACCCGATCTTCTGTCCGCCGGGCAGCGTCTTGACCGTGTACGGCCGCAGCAGCGGATCGGTGCTGCCCTTCCGCGTCACGTTGGCGGCGAGATACGGGTAGTCGGTGCCGTCGTACGCGCCGCCGGGGGCACAGCCGTCCTCGGGGTGGCAGCCTCCGTACGCCATGCGCTTCAGCTCGTCCGGTCCCTCGTCGAACTCGTGGTTGCCCACTGAGGTGACGTCGAGCCCGAGTTGCTCCAGAGCGTGGACGGTCGGTTCGTCGTGGAAGAGCGCGGAGAGGAGCGGGCTGCCGCCGATCATGTCCCCGGCGCCGACCGTCAGGGAGTTGGGCCGGCCGGCGCGGGACTTGTCCATCAGCGTGGCCAGTTGGGGCAGTCCGCCCGCCTGTACCGGAGCTCCGCCACCGCGCGCGACCTGCCCGGCCGGACCCTCGACGGGGTCGAGGTTGCCGTGCAGGTCGTTCAGGGCGAGGAGTTGTACGGGCACGCCGGCGCGCGCGGCCGGGGCCGGGGCCGGCGCGACAGCGGTCGCGGAGTCAGTCGCGGATGCGGCGGGCACGCACAGGGCGAGCCCGATCGCGGCCGCCGCATATCGAGAGAAGCGAGGGCGCAGGCCCTTCGAGGTTTCGATCACGCCCTGACGTTATGTAGTCACGCAGAGTAATGACGTTGGACACACCGCACCTCTCCCAACTGGTCTGACCACCGCGAGTGAACCGACCGCCGCCGAGCCAGGTCGTGCACGCCCCTTGTTGCCCCGCGCACCCCGCACTACGCTCCTCTCACCCCTGAATTGCTAAGCGCTTAACCAAAATCTCTGAGCAGGAGGCGCCATGGGACAGGTCGTGGACGACAGTTCCGGGTCGGCGGAGCCAGGGCAGGGCGGCCCCGGGCGGCGATGGTTTCTGAGGTCGTCGGCCGTGGCCGTCACCGCGGCGGGAGGGTTGGGCACGTCACCCTCGTACGCCTCTGCCGTGCCACCGCGCGAACGGCCGGAGACCGGCAGCAGCAGGCTCGTGCTTCTCGGCACTCTCGGCGGGCCGCCACCGGAGCCGTCTGCGACGGGCATCGCCACCGCCC
Organism: Streptomyces cavernicola; assembly: GCF_029968035.1. GTDB lineage: Bacteria > Actinomycetota > Actinomycetes > Streptomycetales > Streptomycetaceae > Streptomyces > Streptomyces cavernicola. Next base: position 99,098 of record NZ_JASCIQ010000004.1, read on the forward strand.
TGGCCGTACGGGACCGGGTCTACGTCATCGACTGCGGTCGCGGCGCCGTCTCCCAGTACGTCCGGGCCGGGCTGAAACTCTCCCGGCTGCGCGGCCTCTACGTCACACACCTGCACGCCGACCACGTCTGCGACCTCCACGACTTCTTCCTGCTCGGCGGCTTCGGCCCGAACGACGCGGGCGACCGCGTGCGCGAACCCGTACCGGTGTACGGCCCGGGACCCGCGGGGGCGCTGCCGCCAGGGCGGCCCGGTGCGCCGGTGGTCTGCCCGGACGAGCCGACGCCGGGGACCGCGGCGCTGATGCGGCATCAGGTCGCGGCGTTCGCCTACCAGACCAATCTGTTCATGCGGTACTCGAACATCTCCGACCCGCGCGAACTGATGGACGTCCACGAGGTCGAGGTTCCCGTGGTCGGTGCGAGTGCACTCGGGGAGACGGCACCGGACATGGAGCCGTTCCCGGTCTCGGACGACGGAGTCGTGCGGGTGACGGCGACCCTCGTGCCGCACGGGCCGGTCTTTCCGTCCTTCGCGTACCGCTTCGACACCCCGGACGGCTCGGTCGTCTTCTCCGGGGACACGGCCGCCTCCGGCAACGTGGAGCGGCTCGCCCACGGAGCCGACGTACTCGTCCATGAGGCGATCGACCTGGAGGCGCAGCGAGCGGCCGGGACGCCGCCCGAAGTCCTCGCGCATCTCGCCGAGTCGCACACCTCCGTCGACGAGGTCGGGCCCCTGGCCGAACGGGCCGGCGTCTCGACGCTCGTGCTCAGCCACCTCATGCCCACCGGTGTCCCCACGTCGACCTGGTACCGCCGGGCCCGCCGCGGCTTCACCGGCAAGGTCGTGATCGGGAAGGACCTCATGGAACTCCCCCTCCGCGCCTGACCAACGTGCACCCCGGCCGTGCCCTTGCCTGGGCGCGGCGGTGTGCGGCCTGCGGTGTGCGGTGTGCGGTGTGCGGTGAGGTCGAACTGGTCGACGGGTGCGGCCAGTTGATCTCGATGCTGCACAGCGCCCAGCCGGGCCTGCTACCCGCTCCGGTGTCCCGTGCCGGTGAGACGGTCGGCTTCGGCGCGGATGCGAGACCAGGCATGGGCGATGTGGTCGGCGGTGGTGGCAGTGCCGCCTGCTGCCATGCGCAGGGTGAAGCGGCCGTTGACGTCGGTGCTGCTGAGCAGGATGTCACCGCCGGCGTTGAGGCGCTTCAGGAGCTGGGCGTTGACGGAACAGTCGGCCCGCAGGCGGAAGCAGACCAGGCCGAACGGGCTCGGGGCGACGACCTCGAAGCGATCGTCGCCACGGACCAAGTCGGCGAAGATCCGGGCGAGTTCGACGCCCCGGCGCAGGTGGGCACGGAGGCCGTCGGCTCCGTACCAGCGCAGGGTGAACCACAGTTTGAGGGCGCGGAAGGGGCGGCCGAGCGGGATCTGCCAGTCCCGGTAGTCGGGCGCCTGCCGCGGGTCGCCGGTCACCTCCCGCAGATAGCTCTGGGTGACGGTCATGGCTTGGGTGACCGCTGCCGGATCGGCGAACCACATGGGGCTGCATTCGAAGCCGGTGAGCAGCCATTTGTGGGTGTTGACGCTGTAGCTGTCGGCGTGTTCGAGGCCGTCGTTGATCCACCGCAGTTCGGGGCAGATCGCTGCGACACCGGCGTACGCGCCGTCGACGTGGAGCCACACGTCGTGGCTGCGGCAGATGTCGGCGACGGCCGGGAGGGGGTCGATCGCGGTGGTGGACGTGGTGCCGATGGTGGCGATGGCGGCGACCGGTGTGAGGCCCGCGGACAGGTCTGCTTCGACGGCCTGGCGCAGCAGGTCGGGCCGCAGGGCCTGAGTGTGCGATTCGACGGGGATGCGGCGCAGTTGCAGGTCCCCCAGGCCGCTCAGGCGCACGGCCTTGTGTACCGAGCAGTTGGCCTCGGTGGAGGTGTAGACGGTGTAACCGGGGCCGCTTCCGTGGTTGCGCCACTGTTCGCCGGCGCGGCGCCACAGGGCCGCGGTCAGGGCGACGAGCATGGCGGAGGAGGCGGTGTCCTGGATGACTCCGCCGCGGGTGAAGCGGTCCGGCAGCGCCATGAGGTCGGCGAGCCAGTCCATGACCCGTTGTTCGAGCTCGGTGGCGGCCGGGTTGGTGGCCCAGGCCATGCCCTGGGCGTTCAGCCCGGCGGTGAGCATCTGCGCCAGTACGGCAGGGCCCGAGGTGGTCATGGGGAAGAACCCGAGGAAGCCCGGGTGCTGCCAGTGCGCCATGCCGGGAAGGATCAGCGTGTCCAGGTCCTGCAGGAGTGTCCCGAAGTCCTCCCCTGTCTCCGGGGCCTGTGCGGGCAGCCGGTCGGCGACCTGCCCCGGAGTGACCGGCGGAGTGACGGGGCGGCTCGGCAGGTCCTGCCAGTAGTCGGCGATCCAGTCGACCACGGCATGGCCGCAGCGGCGGAATTCCCCCGGCGACATGTGGCTCGGGCCCACGCCCGTACTGCCGGCGCCCACTCCCGTACCGCTGTCGGTGGCCGTGGGGAGGTCGGGTCCGCTGCCGCCCGAGGGGGTGGGGCGGCTCGTGGGGAGGGGCACGGTCACTCACCTGGTGTGCTGGTCGGTGTCGGCTTGCGGGAAGTGGGCCCGGTAGGCGGCCCGATGCTCCGGGGTCCGGTCGAGGAAGACGTGGTCGGAGCGGACCATGTGGCGTACTGCCAGCAGCGGTACGGGGCTGCGCAGCGGGCGGAACGCGGGGTTGCGCACACCCGGTGCGGAGGGTGGGCCGTCGTGGAACTCGCCGATCATCAGCCCCTGTTGGGCCACGGAGGTCTTCAACTGCCGCTGTGTGCCCTCGATGAGCTCTGCTTGACGGCTCCGCGGCACGGTGGGGAACGCCGCCAGCAGGGCGTGGTCGGCATCGGCGCCGCAGGATCGGTCGAACCAGTGCACGTAGCCGCGCATGATCCGGGTCAGCTCTCCCACCTCGCTCACCGGGTACGGCCACACCACGCCGTACAACGCTTCCCGTTCCAGGGCGCGCACGGTGTAGGGGCATACCGGTCCGTCCCGCCCCAGGTCCGGGTGCGAGTGGCAGAGGTACTCGCGCACCCACTGCTCCAATGCCTGCCACACCCCGTCGCCCCACGCGTCCCCTTGATGCTCACTCAGGAGCCGGGGAGCACACCACTGCTCAACCTTCATCGAACTCGTCGTGGGGCTCGTCGGTGGTGTAGAAGGTGACCGCCGAGGCGATGACCTCGTCGACGCTGACCACCCCGTCGCCGTCCGCGTCGACTCGCGCCGCGTCAGCCGGCGCCCCGGACGCGGTGGCCCCCATCGCCCGCAGCATCCGCGCCCATTCGGCCACGTGCACGGTGCCGTCGCCGTTCACGTCCGCGATGTCCACGACGGCGGTCGCCCATGGGCGGATCACCTGGGTGAACCCGTCCGCGTCGCCCCGCAGCCGTGCATGGGCGGCGCGTACGAACTCCTCCCGCGTGAGGGCGCCGTCGCGGTCACTGTCCGCCGCCTCTGCAAGGCCGGTGAAGTAGTGGCGGGCGCCCTCCACCAGCGCCTGTCCCTTCGGGGACCGCTCGGGCAGGTCGTACTGGCCGAGGATTCGCCTGGCCATGCCCTCGAAGTCGCTGATGGTGACGTGGCTGTCGCCATCGCTGTCGAACGTGGCGAAGCGTGCCGCCAACTTCTTCCCGTACGCGTCGTTGTCCAGCGCTGTCATGCCGGCCTCCAGAAGATGCGTCGACTTGAGAGCCGGCAGGGCCGACACTCACCCCCGCCCCATCGTCACACGATGTAGCGATTTACTTACTGTCTGGCATCACCCATCCGGGGCTCGCGGCGGACCTCGCCGGCCGGGGCCGCCTGGCGCCGCCGCCGTCGAGCGGCCGGCAGCGGGCGTGTGCACTTGGACGCGGCCCGGATAATTTCCGAACGGGAATTACCGACGGGTGTCCGGTTCACGCCATGGCGATTACCTGCCGCCCTTTTCGCTGGACGGGCGGCGACAGAAACGGTGAACATATTCCAGGAAGCGGACGTGGATTCCGCCTCTCCTCCCGTTGAAAGGTTTTCTGTCATGCACTGGCTCTACCTGGCCATCGCCGTCGCGTTCGAGATCACGGTGGCGTTGTCCGCCGGCAAGGCCGAGGGGTTCACCAACCGCAAGTGGACGGCGGCGACGCTGATCAGCGGTGCACTGGCGACGTTCGCGCTGAGCAAGGCGCTGCTGACGTTCAACGTCGGCGTGGGGTACGCGCTGTGGACCTCGGTGGCCGGAGTCGGCATCACGCTCCTCGGCGCGCTGCTGTTCGGCCAGCGCCTGAGCTGGGGCAAGGGGATCGGCATCCTCGCCGTCATCGGCGGCGTGGTCGGTCTCCAGCTCAGCGGCGGCGCCTGATCCCCGCCTCTCCGTCCGCCTGCTCGTCCGCCCGTATCCGACTCCCCCGTACGCGAAAACCCGAAAGGACCTCCCTTCTCATGTCTGCGAACAACCAGTCCTCGGCCCGCTCCTGGCTGATGCTGCTCCTGGCCGGGGCGTTCGAGATCGTCTACGCGCTCGCCGTCGGCGGTAGCGAGGGCTTCACCGTGCCGACCTGGTCGCTGGTCGGCATCGTGTTCTTCCTGTTGACCTTGTGGGCGTTGAGCATGGCGTTGCGCACCATCGACGTCGGCATCGGCTACGCCGTGTGGGCCGGCATCGGGGCGGTCGGCGCGGCCGTGCTCGGCCCGGTGTTCTTCGACGAGACCCTGACCTTCGTGCAGTACCTGTGGCTCGGCCTGATCATCGCCGGTGTCGTCTGGCTGAAGCTGGCCGACAGGCCCTCCGCCGCCGAGGAGACCGTCGACCAGCCGCGGCAGGCACAGGCCGTCGGCGTCTGACCCCGCGACGGCCCGAACGGCCGTGACGCGCAGCAGGAGCCATGCCCCGGTGTTTACGCCGCACCGTGACGCCGGGGGCCTTGGCGGATTTCCCCGCCAAGCCCTTCAGTTTCCTCAAGTGATAATTCCGACGCCGCCGAGATATTCGCCGTTTTGATACTTCGCGAACGCAAATAACGTACGGGGTAATTCTTTATGTTCCACACGGGGCGTCAGTCGAGCAGGCCCAGTTCCTTGGCGCGCATGCCGGCCTCGAAGCGGCTTCGGACGCCCAGCTCCGTCATGGCCTTGGCGACGAGCCGGCTCAGTGTGCGGGGCGAGATGTCCATCTGCCGGGCGATCCGGTCGTCTTTCATCCCGATGCTCATCAGCTGCAGTGCGGTGAGTTGTTCACAGGTCAGCGTCTCGGTCATCGTCGCGCCGACCGGTGCGCTGGAGGCCCAGCTGTGCTCGTACATCTCGGCGAGTACCGCAACGTCCCCCGGCTCGCGGAATACCTGTTCGCCCCGCCGCCCCGGTTCGGCCCCCCTTGCCAGCACCACGCACTCGCGGTCGATGACGGCCGTGAAGACCTGTCGCACCGACATGAGCCGGCACAACACCCCCAGGTCGGCGGCCCGTTCGAAGTGGGCGTCGGCCCCGTCGAGCGCCGCGAACTGCCGCGGATACAGGGCGCGCACCTTGACGCCCGCATTGCGCAGCACCTCGTACCGGGCCTCGGTCTCGTCCGTCGAGGTGGGCAGCGCATGGGCGAACCACGCCTCCCGGCGCGCATCGAGGATCAGGTCAACCCCCGAGGCGCTCCGGCGAGCGGCCACCTCGGGCGTCTGACCGGCCACCTTGGGCGTCCCTGCGGGCAGCCGCATTCGGTGCCGGCGGATCAACTGCAGTACGCGGACCTGTGCCGCCTCGATCTCCTCGAGCTCGTCACAGCTCAGCGTGGGCGGCAACGCCGGATGACCCATCGTGTGACCCCTCCCTTTTCGGCCTGAGCGCAGCGCGATCCGCCCGTCCGCGCGCCGACTCCCGTCAGCGCGCGGACAGTTGATCGTTCAGCGCCCCGGCAACGTAACAAAAAAAACGCTCGCTATGTTAAGCGTAAGGTTGCCTTCACACCCCCCTCCCGGACCGACCATGAAGGGCTGACGATGCGCCAGGAACGCGCTGTCCACACCCGGCACCGCCTCGTGCGGGCGGCCGCGGGCGAGTTCGCGCGCAATGGCGGTGCCGGTACGTCGCTGGGCCGGGTCTGCGCCGCGGCCGAAGCGACGATGGGGGCGCTGACCTTCCATTTCCCCACCAAGCAGCAGTTGACGGACGCCGTACGCAAGCAGGGCCTCGACACCACTCGCGCCGCCGCGAGAGCGGCCGTCCGGCCGGGCCCGCGCCTTCAGTCCGTCATCGACATCACGCACACCGCGGCTCTGCTCCTCCAGGACAACGTCGTCGTGCGCGCCGCGAACCGACTGTGCCAAGAGGGTCCGGACGGGCGGCAGGAGTGGTACGCCGCATGGCTGGGCATCGTGCGCACGCTGGCCGAACAGGCGGCCAAGGGCGGCGAGTTGAACGCCCGGACGCAGCCCCGGCAGGTGGTGCTCCTGGCGGCCTGCTTCGTCGCCGGCATCGAGACCTCCGCCGCCGCCGTCGCCATCGGCCGGGGCTCGACGGAGAGTTCGCGCCGGCAGCTGGTCCAGCTGTGGCAGACAGCGATCCCTTCGGTGGCGGCGGCCGAGCTCTGCCAGGCCCTTTCGCCCGACTCCTCGGTGCACGGCGCCGGTGGAGGACGGTGTGCGGCCGACGGCCACACACCCGTAACATAAGGAACGTTTGGTTTCTTCCGAAAGGTGGCGGGTGCAACATGAGGGCGCTCAAGCAGGATCGCGCCGAGCAGACCCGGCAGCGGCTGCTGCGTGCGGCCGCCGAGGTGTTCGACGAGCTCGGCTACGCCGGCACCAGCGTCACGAAGATCGTCCAGCGCGCGGGCGTGACCCCCGGCGCGATGTACTTCCACTTCAAGTCGAAGGACGATCTCGCCCGCGCGGTGATCCGCGCCATGCCGGACACCGTTCTCCCGCTGACGGAGGGCTCTGGGCTGCAGCACCTGGTGGACGTGATCCTCGTGTGGTCCCAGCAACTGCAGCACAATCCCATGATGCGCGCGGGCGTCAGGCTCGTCGTCGAGCAGAGCGCGTTCGGGCAGTCCGACGCCTCGTCCTTCCGCGACTGGGAGCGGATTCTCACCGAATCTCTCGTCAAGGCACAGGAGTTGGGCCAACTGCGGGACTCGGTCGTCCCGGAGGAGGTCGCGCAGCTGGTGCTCGGCGCCACTACGGGCATCCAGCAGTACTCCCTGATCGCCTCCGGCCGTCAGGATCTTCCGCAACGTGTCGAGAGCCTCTTCCGCATCCTCGTGTCCGGCATCGCCCCCGAGGAAGTGGCCGACATGATCGACGCCTCGGTGGAACGCGGCATTCGCCTGTACGAGGCCGGGCCTCAGTGAGTGTGTGAGGGCGGGTGGTGCGGCCTTGCCCGGCACCCGTCCCCCAATTACCGCTTGCCTTACAGGAGTTGACGCTTGATGTCGCACCCGACACCAAGCGGTCCGGCCGCGGTCGGGTCGCGGCGGCGCCCGTAGCCGAGCGGGAAGTGGTCGTCGCCGTAGAAGCCCCAGGTGAGCCCTGGACGTTCGGCGTCCGCGCGGAAGACACCCTGGCGCTGTCCGCGCCGCGCGATCCGGCGGACCGTGTCCTGCCAGCGGTCGTAGTACTCGTTGTGCGCTGCGCGGAGTTCGGGACGCAACGCCGCCTCGGCCCAGTGCTGCAGCCGGATCGACCACTCGTCGCGGACCTGCCCGGGACGCGGCAGCTGCAGGTCGATGAGTTTCAGCATCCGCCCGTGCGCGTCGTCGATGGCCCGCAGTTCCGCGCTCTGCCGCGCGAAGGCCTGGCTCACGCAGTGCTTCAGCGCTTCGGCGAGGACGTCGTTCTTGCCCGGGAAGTGGTAGCGCACCGTTCCTGTGCTGGTGCCGCAGGCACGCGCGATGTCCGCGATGCGCACAGAGTGAGAGCCGCGCTCGGCGATGAGCTGCCAGGTCGCCTCCAGAACGCGGCGTCGCCGGTCGTCGTCCCCTGCGCCGGGGCCGGGTCCGTTTCCGGCGCCCTCGCATGGTGGGGCATCGGCAACTCCCTTGGCAAGAGCGGAAATCGACCTCCGCACAGCCCTTGACGAGTGTTGTGTTGCGATGGCTGACTGACGCATCAGTCACCCGCAACAGCAACAGTCCGCAGACCTCAGGAGGCGCTGTGCGCATCAACTCCCCCCTGCCGTACGCCGGCGTCCTCAGGCCGGACGTCCATGCCGGTCGAACGGCGCTGGTGACCGGCGGCGGAACCGGCATCGGCCGGGCGACGGCCCTGGCTCTCGCGGCGGCCGGTGCGAGGGTCCTGGTGTGCGGCCGACGGTCCGAACCGCTCGCGCGGGTCGTCGAGGAGATCGAGGCCTTCGGCGGTGCGGCCCTCGCGATGTCCGCCGACATCCGGGACCCCGAGCAGGTCACCGCGGTGGTCGACCGGGCGCTCGGCGCCTTCGGCCGGATCGACGTCCTGGTCAACAACGCGGGCGGCCAGTTCTCCGCCCCCGCCGAGGAGATCACCCCGAACGGCTGGCGCGCCGTGCATCGCCTGGCCGTCGACGCCACCTGGGCCATGACCCGGGAAGTGGCCCGGCGCGCGATGATCCCGCAGGGCGGTGGCGCGGTGTTCTTCATCGCGTTCTCGCCGCGCCGCGGCATCCCCGGATTCGCGCACGCCGCCGCGGCGCGGGCCGCGGTGGAGAACCTGGCCGCGGGCCTGAGCCTGGAGTGGAGCCGGTACGGCGTCCGTACGGTGTGCGTGGCTCCCGGCACGATCGCCACGGACGGGCTCGACGGCAACTACTCCGCCGAGGACCGCGAGCGCTGGGCCCGTTCCGTGCCGCTCGGCCGCCTCGGCACCCCGGACGACGTGGCCGGCGTCCTCTCCTTCCTCGCCTCGCCGGGCGGCGCGTACGTCACGGGGACCACGGTCGTCGTGGACGGCGGCGCGGACGCGTGGGGCGCGGGCCATCCGGTGCCGGACCTCGCGGAGCAGCCGGTGCCCGAGCCGGCGTGAGGCCCCCTCGGTCACCCGAGGGGCCACTTCCGCGCCGCTCCGCCGTCGCCCTTCAGGCCGTACGCAGCACTCCGTACGCCTATAGCCGTGCACCCGTAGCCGTACGCCCCTAGCCGTGCGCCCCTCCATCGGCAACCAGGCCGGATCCAGCCGCACTTGATCCCGCCCGTGCCCAACCCAGCCCAGCCCTGCCCAGCCCAGCCCTGCCCTGCCCTGCCGCATCCACCCCCGCCCCGCACCCTCCCCGCACCCGCCGCCCCGGAGGCCCTCATGACCGTCGACGCAGCGCACCCGACGCCGCCCCTTCCCGACCACCCGCCCGAGCGGGGCCCGAGCGCGCCCCGCGATCTGCGCGCCTTGTTCAGTCCCAACGCCGTCGCCGTGGTCGGGGCCAGCAACGACACCTCCAAGTGGGGCAACTGGATCGGCGTGCAGGCCCTGCGGATGCGCGAGCGCCGGCCGGTGTTCCTGGTCAACCGGCGCGGTGAGCCCGTCCTCGGGCAGCCCGTGTACCCGTCCATGGCCGCGCTGCCCCAGCAGGTGGACCTCGCCGTGATCGCCGTACCCGCCGCCGGGTTCGAGGCCGCCGTCGACGACGCGCTCGACGCCGGGGCCAAGGCCGTCGTGGCGATCACCGCCGGGTTCGCCGAGACCGGGCAGGAGGGGCGGGAGGTGCAGACGCGGCTCGCGGAACGGGTGCGCGCGGCCGGGGCCGTACTGCTCGGGCCGAACTGCCTGGGCGTGCTCGACAGCAGCAGCGGGCTGTGTCTGTCGTCCAATCCGCTGCCGCCCGGACCCGTGGGGCTGATCTCGCAGAGCGGCAACATGGCCCTCGAACTCAGCCGCATCCTCGCCGAACGCGGCCTCGGCTTCTCCCGGTTCGCCTCGCTCGGCAACCAGGCGGACATCACCGTCGCCGACCTGATCCGCGCCTACACCGTGCACCCCGAGACCGAGCTGATCGCCGTCTACAGCGAGGACTTCGGGGACGGCCGGGACTTCGTCGCCGCCGCGGCCGCGGCGAACGCCGTGGGCAAGCCCGTCGTTCTCCTCACCATCGGGTCCAGCGCCGCGTCCGTGCGCGGCGCGCAGTCCCACACCGGGGCCCTGGCCAGCGACAGCTCCGTCATCGACGCGGCCTGCCGGGCGGGCGGCGTCGACCGGGTGGCCAGCCCGCGCCAGATGGCCGGACTGCTCGAATCCCTGCACCTGTTCGGCGCCGCCCCGGCCCGCCGCACCGCCGTGCTCGCCGACGGCGGGGGCCACGCCGCCGTCGCCAGTGACCTCGCCGAGGCGCACGGCCTGACCGTCCCGGAGTTCTCCCCCGGCCTCGCGGCCGACCTGCGCGCCGAGCTCATCCCGTCCGCGGGCGTCGGCAACCCCGTGGACCTCGCGGGCGCGGGCGAGCGGGACATCACCTCGTTCCCCCGCGCCCTGCGCGTCCTCCTCGACGCGCCAGAGGTGGAATCGGTCCTGATCACCGGCTACTTCGGCGGCTACGGCGAGTACGGGCCCGACCTTGCCGCCGCCGAACTCGCGGCCGCCACCGAGATGGGCGAGCTCGTCCGGCACCGCGCTAAGCCGATCGCCGTGCACACGATGTTCCACCAGGGCGCCGCCGCCGAGGAGTTGCAGCGGCTCGGCGTCCCGGTGTTCCGGGCCGTGGAGGAGGCCGCGCGCTCCCTCGGCATGCTGGCCCGGCACACCCCCGTCGCCCCGGCGGTCCGCGAACTGCCCGCCCCCGCGGCCCCGTTGACCGACGACGGCTACTGGGCCGCCCGCGAGCTGATGCGCACCGCGGGCGTCGACTTCCCCGCGGCCCGTCGCGTCGGCACGCCCGACGAGGCGGTGGAGGCGGCCCGCGCGATCGGCGGCCCCGTCGTCGTCAAGGCGCTCGGGCTGCTGCACAAGTCCGACGCGGGCGGCGTGGCGCTCGGCCTGCGCACCCCGGAGGCCGTGCACGCCGCGGTCGTGGACATGGCCGGCCGCCTGAACCCTCCCGGCTACTGCGTCGAGGCGATGGCCGACCTGAGCGAGGGCGTCGAACTCATCGTCGGCGTACGGCAGGACCCGCGCTTCGGGCCCGTCGCGATGGTCGGCCTCGGCGGGGTCACGACCGAGGTACTGCGCGACGTCGCCTTCGGCCTCGCCCCGCTCACCCCCGCCGCCGCCCGCCGGCTCCTGGCCGAGCTGCACGCGAAGGCCCTGCTCCACGGGGTGCGCGGCCGGCCTGCGGTCGACCTGGACGCGGTCTCCCGCACCGTCGCCGCGATCACCGAGGCCGCCGCGGCCCACCCGGAGATCGCCGAACTGGAGGTCAACCCGCTGCTCGCCACCCCGTACGGCTGCCTCGGTCTGGACGCCCGCGTCGTCCTCGGCTGACGCCTGCCCCGCCCCCGTATCGGAACCCTCAACTCAGGAGGAAACACAGTGGAGTTCACCCTCACCCCCCGGCTCGCCGAGCTCAAGGAGCGCGCCGCCTCGCTCACCGGCAAGATCATGCCGTACGAGGACGCGTGCGAGCACGACAACGGCCTCTCGCCGGAGGCGCACGCGGCGATCCGCGAGGAGGTGCTCGCGCACGGCCTGCAGGCCGTCAACATGCCCGTCGAGTGGGGCGGCGCCGGGCTTTCCGTACTGGAGCAGGTCGTCGTGCAGGACGAGCTCGGCAAGCTCACCAACGCGCTCTGGGACGCGGTCTGGCGGCCCGCCAACTGCCTGCGCGCCTGCACCCCCGAGCAGCGGGAGCGCTACCTGATCCCGGACATCCTCGGCAACCGCCGCGACGCCGTCGCCATCACCGAGGAGCACGCAGGATCGGACCCGTCGCGGATCACCACGACGGCCACCCGGGACGGCGACGGGTACCTCATCAACGGCGAGAAGTGGTTCGTCACCGTCGGCGACGTCGCCGATTTCCTGATCGTCCTCGCCTATGTGCGGCCGGACGACGAGCCGACGATGTTCCTCGTCGACAAGGACACCCCCGGCATCTCCGTGAAGCGCACCCCGCGCTACACCCACACGTTCGTGTACGAGCACCCGGAGTTCCTCTTCGAGAACGTCCGCGTCGGGCCGGAGGCCGTGCTCGGGCGGATCGGCGAGGGGTACGACCTGACGCGCGACTGGTTCACCGAGGAGCGCCTGATGATCGCGGCCCGCACCATCGGCGCCGCCGAGCGCGCGCTGCGCCTCGCCGTCGACTGGGCCAAGGAGCGCGAGCAGGGCGGGGATCTCCTCATCAACCGCCAGATGATCCAGGCGTACATCGCCGACTCGGTCACCGAGATCGCCACCAACCGGGCGTTCACGCACCAGGTGGCCTGGGAGTTCGACCAGGGCGGCGACCGCAAGACGCTGCACGCCAAGGCGGCCACCGCGAAGCTCGCCGCGTCCGAGGCGTCCAACCGGATCGTGGACCGCTGCCTGCAGATCTTCGGCGGCCGCGGCTACATGCGGGAGAACGCGGTCGAGCGGCTGTGGCGCGAGCTGCGCGTCGACCGCATCTGGGAGGGCACCTCCGAGATCCAGCGCCTGGTCATCGCGAACGAGGCCGCCAAGCGCGGCCTGGACGACCTGCTGTCCTTCACGACGCGCACAGGCAGTGCGGTCAGCGCGAACGGCACGACCAGCCCGGCGAGTTGAGCCCGCCACTCCTTCCTGTACCGCCGCACACCGAGCCCGCACCGCCGTCGGCGGCCCCCTTCACGACCGGAGACACCCACGCCATGTCCCCCACGACCGCCGAGCCCGCCCTCGCCGACGGCGCCGTCACCGTCCAACTCCGCGGCGCCTCCCGCGACATCGCCCTCATCACCCTGAACCGCCCGCGCAAGCTCAACGCGCTCTCCACCCACATGGAGGCCGCGCTCCTCGACACCCTGCGCAGCAGTGATGTCACCGGGTCCCGTGCCGTCATCGTCACCGGCACCGAGTGCGCCTTCTCGGCCGGCGCCGACACCGGCGAGCTGCGCGACATGACCCCGCAGGCCATCGCCGCGTACTACCGCGGATCGGGCGCCGTGTACGAGGAGTTCGCGGCGCTCCCCCAGCCCACGGTCGCCGCGATCAGCGGCTACTGCATGGGCGGCGGCCTGGAGCTCGCCCTCGCCGCCGACTTCCGTGTCGCCGCCCCGGACGCCGTGTTCGCGCTCCCGGAGATCGGCCTCGGCATCCTGCCCGGCTCCGGCGGCATCGCCCGTCTCGTACGCGAGGTCGGCCCGGCCCGCACCCGCGACCTGGTGCTGCGCGGCCGCCGCTTCGACTCCCAAGAGGCTTACGCCTGGGGCCTGTTGACCGAGATCGCCGAGGACTCGGAGGCCGTGACGGAGCGTGCCCTGACCCTCGCCGCCAAGCTCACCGCCCATACGCCGCTCGCCCTGGCCCTCGCCAAGCGGGTGGTGGACGCGGCGGCCGACGCCCCGAAGGAGACGGCGCTGCTCCTCGAACACCTCGCGTACGCGGCCCTCAACCGGACCGGCTGAGGGCCGCGCGCCGCACCGCACCACAGGGGGAAGCCCAGCCACCGAACGCGACCACGACCACCGCACCCGTCGCCCGTACTCCCGGTACTCCCGTACGCCCGTACACCCCAGGAGGTCCACCCCATGACAGTCACCACGTCGAGCACGGGGCATTCCCCGCAGCAACCGGAGCCCGCCCGCTCCGGCCGGCGTCCCGTCGTCGAGACCCGGTCCATCGACTACGTGCCGCTCGCCGAGCGGCACGGGAAGGTCTGGCACCTCTTCCCCGTGTGGTTCGCGGGCGACGCCCATCTGGCCACGGTCGCCACCGGCGCGATCGGCGTCGCCCTCGGCGGCAACCTGATCTGGACGGCGATCGCCATCGTCCTCGGCAACGCGCTCGGCACGTTCTTCATGGCGTTCCACTCCACGCAGGGGCCGCAGCTCGGACTGCCGCAAATGGTGCAGTCCCGGCCGCAGTTCGGCTTCGTGGGGGCGCTGCTCGTCTGGATCGTCGCCCTGGTCACGTACATCGGCTACACGGCCTTCAACCAGGTCCTCGTCGGCTCCACCATGGAGCATCTGGCCGGCACGCCCGTGGGCGTCAGCTATGTCGCGTACGCCGCGCTCGCCATCGTCCTGGCGATCGTCGGCTACGACTTCATCCACCGGGCCTCACGCTGGCTGACGTATCTGATGACGGCGGGCCTCGTCGTCTTCTCCGTCGGCGTCCTCGTCGTGGCGCCGTTCTCCGCCGACCAGTTGGACCTCGGCGCCTTTACGCTCGCCCCGTTCCTGATCCAGCTGTTCCACGCGGCGGTGTACCAGCTGTCCTGGTCGATCTACGTCTCGGACTACTCCCGCTACCTCCCGCCGACCGTGGGCGTGCGCTCCTCGTTCTGGTGGACGTACCTCGGTGCGGGCTTCGGCGGTACGTGGATGATGCTGGTCGGCGCGGTCGCGGCGGGCCTCTTCCCGAAGCTGGGCCTGGTGGAGCAGATCATCCACGCCGGCGACACCGTGCTCCCCGGCCTGGGCGTGACGCTGCTCGTGATGTCCGTCGCCCCGCTCGTCACCATCGGCACCCTGAACTTCTACGGCGGCAGCCTGACCCTGCTGTCCTCCATCGACTCGGTGAAGCGCATCCCGCTCACCCTGACGTCGAGAGTCGCGACGCTGCTCGCGCTCGGGGTGGCCTCCACCGCCCTGGCGTTCAGCTCCAGCGACGACTTCCTCACCACGTTCGGGCACTTCCTGATCGTGCTCGGCATGCTGTTCACCCCGTGGACCGCGGTGAACCTGGTCGACTTCTACGTGGTGCGGCGCGGCCACTACTCGATCCGCGAGATCTTCAACCCCCAGGGGATCTACGGCCGTTGGAACTGGCGCGGACTGACCGCGTACGGCGTCGGCTTCGTCGCCATGCTGCCGTTCGCGGTCATCGGCGACCTGCACGGGCCGCTCGCGCACTGGGTGCGCGGCGCGGACGTGACGATGCTCGTCGGCCTCGCCGTGTCGGCCGTCCTGTATCTCGTCCTGTGCCGCTCCCTCGACACGGACGCCGAACGCGCGGCGGTGACGGCCGCCGACGAGGGCCTGGAGCCGGCTCTCCAGGACCACCACAACTGACCGTCCCCGACCGACCGTTCACGACGGTGGTCACTCCCGCCCTTCTCCCGTCACGGGCCCCATCTCCTCGGCCCAACGTCGACTCCAGTCAGCCAGCGGGTTCAGCGCCTCGACAAGATCCTGGCCGAGCTGGGTGAGGTGGTAGCCATCGTCGTGCAGGGCGAGCAGGCGGGCGCCGGACAGCTCCTCGATCCGGGTGCTGAGCACGCTGGAGGACATGCGCTCGCAGCGGCGCTGCAATTCACGGAAACCGGCCGGAGCTTGGCTCAGTTCCCACAGGATCCGCATCGTCCAACGCCGCCCGAGCAGGTCGAGTGCGGCCATCACCGGACGACCCGATTCGGACCCCCGCACCGGCACACCCGGACGTGGCGCTCCGGCTTCCATACCGACTCCTTGCGCTTCGATTATCGAAGCATCATAGTGATTCGAAAAGCGACACTGGAGGTTCCATGCCGAAGGGCTACTGGGTCAGCGCCTACCGCACCATTTCCGACCCCGAGAAGCTGGCCGCCTACGACAAGCTGGCCGGTCCGGCCGTCGAGGCCGGGGGCGGCCGGCTCCTCGCTGCCCTCGGCAATCGAGTCGTGGCGCATGACGCCGGAATCGCCGAGCGCACCATCCTGATCGAGTTCGACAGCTTCGAGCAGGCCGTCGCAGCACACGAGAGCGCCGCCTACCAGGAGGCGCTGGCCGCCCTCTCCGACGGCGTCGAGCGCGACTTCCGCATCGTCGAAGGCACCGACTGACCGAGGTCCGGTCGTGCTGGCGGTGCGTCAGAGGGCGGCGCGCTTCAGCAGGCCCTCGTACGCCTCGGGGTCGTCGTCCGTGATGACGGGCCAGCCGATGCCGTACGCGCCCTCCCCAGCTCACCTCGATGCCGGGGTTGGCGTGGTCGGTGCCGTCGGCCCGGTGACGTGCCGGCTGCCGCGCCGGCGCCCCGACAGCGCGCGGACGCGGCACGCAATCACGAGCAGATCCTGGCCGCGGCCCAGCGACTGTTCTCCGAGCAGGACCCGCGCACCGTGACCATGGGCCAGATCGCGAAGGCAGCCGGCGTCGGGCGGGCCACGCTCTACCGGAGCTTCCCCGATCCGTCAGCCGTCGCCGTGGCCCTGCTCGACGAGCACGAGCGGCGCTTGCAGGCGCAGTTGGTCCACGGGCCGCCCCCGCTCGGGCCGGGCGCACCCCCCGCCGAGCGCCTGGCCGCGTTCTGTCTCGCGACCACCGACCTGCTGGAGCACCACCTCCCGCTGGCCCTCGGCGCGGAGTCGGGACCGGCCCGGTTCACCACCGGCGCGTACGGGTTCTGGCGCGTCCATGTGCTCGCACTGCTGAAGGAAGCGGGCATCGCCGACCCCGACGCGGTCGTGGACCTCCTGCTCGGCCCGCTCGCGCCGGAGGTCTACCAGTTCCAGCGGCACACCCGCGGCCTGAGCCGCGAGCGCATCGCACAAGCCCTGAGCTGGACGGCACGCAGGGTTCTCGACCCGCGGACCTCGGGGTGACCCACGGCGGCCGCTTTGCGTACCGGCAGGGCCAGTTGAGGGTCACGTCGGGGGTGCAGCCGGGTCGACGTCCGTGCCAGCGGGGCCGGTTGAGGGAAGAGCGCGGCCACATCGACCGGCCTCGGTGGGCAGGAGTCGGGGGGGGACCACCCCGTGGCCTGAGGGTGTGTCGGCGCAGATGGCTACTCTGTGAGCGAGTTGGCAGCTGTGCACGCAGGAGGGGGCAGCGCCTCACCAGGCCTGAACAGGCCGGGACGCCGCCACGGGACGTCGCGTCGCCCACGCCGGACACGGCTGCTCACCGAAACCAGCAATCGTGGTGCAGGTCACACCTCTTGGGCGATGAACCGGCCCGCTCAGCGTGGTCCATCCGTACGCAACGGCAGATCGGCAAGCGTGAAGGGCACCATGCGGAAGATCATCCACTTCGTCCACACCTCGCTGGACGGCAACGTCGAAGGACCCAACGGTGAGTTCGACTGGCCGGTCATGGGGCCGGAGCTGTCCGCGTACTCCTTCAGCCTGATGGAGCGGGCCGACACCTTCCTGTACGGCCGCCCGGTTTGGGAGATGATGGCCGGCTACTGGCCGAACGTCGAGTCCATCTCCGACGACCCGCACGACCTCAAGTTCGCCCCGATCTGGCGCGACAGCCCCAAGGTCGTGTTCTCCCGCACGCTGACTGAGCCCGGCCACGGCGCACGCGTCATCAACGGTGAGAACCTGGTCGAGCAGGTCAACGCTCTCAAGGCAGAGCCGGGCAAGGACCTGCTGCTGATGGGAGGCGCCTCCCTGGCCGCCGAGCTGACTGCACACGGCTTGATCGACGAACACCATGTCGTCGTGCATCCGGTCGTTCTCGGCGGCGGCAAGGCGCTCTTCCCTGCGACTGCGAAGCGACGGGACCTCCGGCTCGTCGAATCCCGGACCTTCGACTCCCGGACCGTGCTCCTGCGCCATCAGCCCGCGCCACAGTGATGTGGTCCCAGGCGCATCCGGGCAAGGGGCCATTGGCCGCTTCCCTGTTACGCCTGAGCGGGACGGCCGTCAGGGGAGGTCGGCAAATCGGCGAGCCAGTCCTGTAGTTCGCGGTGGCGGAACTGGTAGGCGGTGCCTGCGACTCGGAGCAAGCCGGCTTCGGTCGCCCAATGCAGGAACCTGCGCAGCCTCCAGGGCAGGGCCTGCGGACCGCGACGGGTGCACAGCAGAAGAGCGAGGTAGCGCACGCCCGTCCCGCCGAGCCCGCACAGCAGCCCCACACCGACCCCGGCAAGCACCCCGAACAAGGGTCCCATCATGCCCCCGAACAGGACGCCGATCGGGACTCCGAACAGGAGGGCGGCGGTGAGTTCGGCGACGACGACGCTGCGCGGCGAGTCCATGATGTCGACCGCGTCCACCCTGCCCCCGGGCCGGATCATGAGCCACACCAGCAACCCGAACATCAGCAGGAACGACAGGCCCACGACGTCGTCGGGCTGGATCTGCAACACGAGCACGTATCCGAGTCCTGTCAGTAGCACAGCTACGACCAGCGACGCTGTTCTCCATCGAGCCCGCGGAGCGCGCAACTGCCTTGGGCCGACCCGTGGACGGTCCGGCCACGGCTGGATCCACACGTGGCCGTTCACCCGCAACAACGCGATGAACAAGGGCAGGACGAACAAGATGAGCACAGGGATGGCGTCAAACCCCCATACGGACCACCGCATCCCCAGGGCGCACACGCCCGAGACCGTCATGGCGACGAGTACGGCCTCGACGATGCGAGGGCGGCGTGCGCCGATCAGGGGCCACAGGTCGTGCGGGACCAGGTCGGTGCCGGAGAGGGGCCGACCGCCGACCGTGCGGCCGGTGGCCGTGTTACTGCTGAGGTAGGTGGCCAATACCCCGAGCCAGGCCCGGACTTGCTCAGGAGCGTAGGTTCTGCCCGACGGGGTGCGGCGACGAGCCGTGGTGGCCAGAACGAACAGCCCGAGCAGGTGATCGCGGACCGCCCGATCGGTGCCCAGGGCGGGGTCGAGCAGATCCTGCGGCTCACACAGATAGGCACCCGTGACCTCGTCACGCTGCTCGTAGACGGTCACGGCCAGGGTCAGTCTCCAAGGAGTGCAGAAGGCCCGCGCCAACGCCGAGGACGGAGCCCGCTCAAGGGCGTACAGGAGCGGCTCCCAGCGCGTCGTGTTCTCCACACGCTCGTGCACGAACCGACGCACCTGGGCCGGGCTGACCTGCGTGATCTCGATCCGGGCCGCATCCTGAGCCCACACCTGGACGGCTTCCAACGCCTCGTACTGCTCGCTGCGGCAGGTCAGCACCACGTTCGCCTTCGCCCGACCCTGCTGAAAACCATTGAGCACGGACAACGCCTGCCGTGCCGGGGACCCGTACCCGGGCGTCTCCTCGGCGGCCAACTCATCCAGCCCGTCGAGGACGGGGAGGATGAGCCCGGCGTCCATCAACGCGGTCGCGGTGGTGCTGGAAATCCCTGAGTAGGTGTCGACCAGGTGCCGGCACACCCACGCCCGTACGGCTTGGGCCGCCGCGTCCGGATCGCGGTTCCCTGTTACGGCTCGGCTCCCGGCCCCGGCGGCAGGAGCAGGCAAGGTGGCCCAAGAGGCCAGCGGCAGCCGTACGGGAACGGGGTCATCGGGCTTGCGGTCCTGCAGCAGGGCGAGGATGAGCTCGACGGCGAGGACGGTCTTGCCCGCCCCTGGCGCTCCGGTGATCACCAGACGCCCCGGCTGCAGCCGCCGGTAGTAGCTCGCCACCTCACTCAGCCGCCCCACCGCGGCAGCGCCCGCGGCGTTGCGTGACATCGCGGGTCTGGATTCGAAGCGCACGTCGATCGTCTTGCTGTCCCCACCGAGCAGCCGTGCCCACGCGTTGCTCTCTGCCTGGCGCACCGCCACAGCGAACTGGCCCGCCATGGCCACCACATCACGCTCCTGATGGCGCAGCGTCCGCCAGGACATCCACCCCGACAGGCAGGCGGACACAAGACTCGGCAAGCCGACTCCTGCCCCGAACGGATCCGCATCGCCCCACTTCACCGGGAGGACCGACATCACCGCCACACCCGTCGCCACCACGCACACCAGCCCCCAGACCCATGCGTGCGCCCGTTGCTTGCCCATGACGAAGAGCATGCAACGGGCGGAGAGCGAAAGCGACGAATTCCGGAGAACGAACACCGAGCAAGGGCAAGGACCTTCACCGACGCGGCACTCAGGAACTGAGCAAACGGATCGGCCGGAAGGGGATCAGCCCCAGCCGGTCGTTCAACCCGGTTCGGCCGTGGTGAGGTGGGTGAGGGCACAGCGCCACTCGCCCCCGCGCCGCACGAACACGTCCGTCGTCCACTCGTCGGCGTCGAACCGCTGGCCGCGGAAGTGAGCCGTGTTCGTCGTACGTCCGGTCACGACGGCCGTGTCCCCGGCATCGCCGTAGACGCGGACGCGAGGCGCTTCGGCGGTCTGCATCGCGGAGTGGGTCAGGTCCCCGGACCGGATGTGGCCGAGGAACTCCTCCCGTGTCCCGACGCCCCGACCGGCGACGATCACCCAGTCGTCCGTCATGAACGCGCCGATCCGGTCAGGGTCGTTGGAGACGATGGCCGCCGCCCACTCCCGCTCCAGCGCGATCAACCGGTCAGGCACATGCTCGCTTTCGCTCATCCCTGCACGCTAGGACGCGCGGCAGACCCGGCTACGGCACCGGGGCGGCATGTCGGTGCGCCCGTCGTGGCTGTCCCGCGCAGGGTGACGCGCAGGGTGTGACGCGCAGGGTGTGACGCGCGCCGGGCCGGTGGCGCAGTCGAAGGTGAGCCGACTGGTCATCGGCGAGTGCATCCGTAGGGCACCCCCCTCCGAACTACGGATGAGCGCCCCCGGCGCGGACGCGGCCGACAGCCCGTCCGCGCCGGTGCGGGTCCCCGAGTGCGGCGCCGATCCGGAGCGCTGCACGGTCGGCGGTGCTCGGAACGTGGCAGTCGCGAGCGCCGACCTTGAGTACGCGTACGGACCCGGCAGTGCGGGAGGCGGGAGAACTGCCGGGGTGAGGCAATGAGCCGACGGACGCGATCGGTAGGCCGTTTGTCAGTGGCGTCCGGCAGCATCTCCCCTGTGAAAACGCCCCGTACGACCCCGCCGCGGCCGCTCGACGTCACCGCGCTCTTTCCCCAACTGGCCCCGCTGGCACGCACGGTGACCCGGCTGCACCCCCGCCCCGCGTCACCGACACCGACGCCGCGCGACAGTTCGGTCGGCGGGCCGCTGCTCTGGCCCGCCGACGAGCCGTGGCCGTACTGCGACCGCCTGCACACCTGGGACGGGATGAACCCGATCCTCTCCCCCGACGACGTGCGGTCGCAGCGTCGCATACGGGCGGCCGTGGACAGCCGCCTGCGCGTCGACCCCAACCTCCCTCCCTCCGCGTACTGCACCCCTGAGGAGCGGGCGGAGCTGGACCGGATCAAGGCCGGCCGTCCGTGGCCCGAGGGTCCCGTCCCGCTGCTGCCCGTGGCCCAGTTGTACGTACGGGACGTTCCTGGCCTGCCCGCGCCCGCAGGGGCGGATCTGCTGCAGGTCCTGTGGTGCCCCTTCGACCACCCGCCGGAGAACTTCATGCCCAGGACCGTGCTGTTCTGGCGGTCCGAAGCCACGATCACCGACGTCCTCGCCGCCCCGCCGGAGCCGCCCGCGGTGCAGTTCGACGACTACGTGCCCGAGCCGTGCCTGCTCGCGCCGGAGCAAGTCACCGAGTACCCCCACTCCTTGGAGCTGAGCATGGAGCTGCGCGGGCAGATCGAGGACTGGAGCAGCTGGCAGGCGGCCGAGCCCGCGGTGGACGACGCCTACGCCTCCTACCCGCAGGAGTTCTACGACACCGCGCTGTCCGTCGCCCCCGGCTGGAAGGTCGGCGGCTGGGCCCCCTGGGGCCTCACCGACCCCGTCCCCCGGTCCTGCCCCGCCTGCGCCACCGAGATGGTCCCGCTGCTGACCATCGCCACCTTCGAATGGGACGACAGCACGCGTAGTTGGATCCCGGACGAAGCCGCGCCCGCCCCGACCCGACCGACCGCGGTCCAGATCGGCCGAGGCTACAAACAGCAGCTCTACGTCTGCCCGGCAGCACCGGAGCACCCCCACACCGAGCTGATGCAGTAGCCGGGCACGTGTCGGCCCCTGGCCGGCGTTTTCGTCCGGGTACGCGTCAGCCGACCCGACGGCCGAGCGCCAGCGTCAGTTCGAGGACCCGTTGGGGCGATGCGAGGTCCGGGAACAGTTCCCGCAGCTGCGACATCCGGTACCGGACGGTCTGGGGGTGGACGAACAGCGCCGCCGCCACGTCGTCCCGCCTGCCCTGGTGCAGCAGCCACTCCCGCAGCGTCTCCTCAAGGCGTCGCGCGGTCGCGGGAGGCAGGGTCCGCAAGGGTGCGAGGGCTCGGGCGCGCAGGTCCGCGTACGCGTCCGCGTCGGCGCTCAGCACCAGCTCGGGCAGGTGGTCCTCGGTGTCGCGGATGTCGGCGGAGAGGGAGCGGGCGCGTACGGCTCGTGCGTACGAGGCGGACGCGCGCGTCCATGGCCGGGCGGGGCCGACCACGGCGGTGCGGTCGGTCAGTTGCCGCAGGAGACGCGGTCGGTCGGCGTCGGGGACGAGGAGGACACCGGTGGCGTCCGGGAGATCGTCGAGGACGAGGGTGCTGGGGTCGAGCGCGCGGTAGGCGGGCCAGGCCTGGGCGGCGGGCAGCAGGACCGCGGTCAGCGTGTCCGGGGGCTGCCACCCGACCCGTTGAGCAGAGGCCTGCACCACGTCCGGGCTCGCGCCGGCGAGGAGGTCGCGGGCCAGGTGTTCCAGGTGGCGTTCGTGGGCTCGGCCCCGGGCGGCGAGTTCGTCGGCGTGGCCCGCGGCGCTGGCGGCGGAGAGCTCGTCGATGTAGGCGAAGGTCAGCTCGGCGAACTTGGCGACCTCGGCGGCGGGCAGACCTGCGGGTACGGCGCCTTCCGCCAGGCATCGCCAGGCCACGCGGGCGCCGACGCGGTAGGCGCTGAGCAGGGCGTCCATCGACCGGCCGTCGCGGACCTCGCCGCGGCCCAGTTCGTAGGCCGCGTCGCCGGCGTCGCCGCCGGTGGCGTTGCCGCTCGCGAGGTCGAGGTAGTGGCCCAGGGCGGTGCGGACGGCTCGGCGGATGGTGCCGCCCATGCGGCCCGAGAGGGCGTTGGCGTAGGGCGGGACCTCGTCGATGATCGCCTGGACGACCTCGTCGGCGGTGGTCCGCAGCGTGGCCCGTAGTGCTGTGACCGTCGTCTCATCCAGGGCCAGTTCGCTGGCCCTCCGGATCGCTTGGCTCACGTTTTTGTCCCCTGTGAACAATTCTGCCGACCAAATTTACGTCCTACGGTCAGGACTTTACGCCTTGAAGCGCAGCAAGCTGGGGCCATGACGAGTACAGCCCTCCGCAGCAGGGCGTGGAAACTGCTGGAGATGGTCACGACGCCGCTGCTGCCGTCGGACTATCTCGACCTGGTCAGCCCGCTGCGTGCGGGCGCCGACCTGCGTGGCCGCATCGAGGCCGTGCGCCCCGAGACGGCCGACGCCGCGACCGTCGTGATCAGGCCGGGCCGGGGCTGGCGCGGCCACACGGCCGGTCAGTACGTACGGATCGGGGTCGATGTCGACGGGGTGCGCCTGTGGCGTGCCTACTCCCTCACCTCGCCCACCGACCGCGAGGACGGCCGCGTCACGATCACCGTGAAGGCGATCCCGGACGGCAAGGTCAGCAACCACCTGGTCCGCAGGGCCGCACCGGGCACGCTGATCCACCTCGACCAGGCGACCGGTGACTTCGTACTGCCGCAGGCCAAGCCCGCCAAGGTGCTCTACCTGACGGCCGGCAGCGGCATCACGCCCGTGATGGGCATGCTGCGCGACAGCGAGTCCGATGCCATCGACGACATCGCCATGGTCCACTGCGCGCCGCAGCCGCAGGACGTGATCTTCCGCGACGAACTGCACGGGCTGGTCGCGGAGGAGAAGCTGCGGCTCACCGAGGTGCACACCGACACGGACGGCATGCTCGACATCGCCCGTCTCGACGCACTCGTGCCCGACTGGGCCGAGCGCGAGACCTGGGCGTGCGGGCCCGCGGGCCTGCTCGACGCCGCCGAGGAGCACTGGACCGCCCACGGGGTGCGGGAGCGTCTGCACACCGAGCGCTTCCGCCCCAGCGTCGTCGCCGCGGGCGACGGCGGCGAGGTCACGTTCAGCACGACCGGCAGGACCGTCGACGCGGACGGCGCCACGCCGCTCCTCGACGTCGGCGAGGAGGCCGGCGTGCTCATGCCCTCCGGGTGCCGCATGGGCATCTGCTTCGGCTGCGTCACGCCCCTGAAGGCGGGCGCCGTCCGCGACCTGCGCACCGGCGAGATCACCGAGGGCGAGCCGGGCGTCCTCATCCAGACCTGTGTGTCCGCCGCGGCGGGCCCCTGCGACATCGAACGGTAGGAACACCTTGACCGCCATCGACCCCACCGCCCACCTGACCGCGGAGCAGATCGAGGAGCTCGGCCGCGAGCTGGACGCGATCCGCGACGAGGTGATCGCCGACCGCGGCGAGAAGGACGCCGCGTACATCCGCAAGGTCATCTCGGCGCAGCGCAAGCTCGAACTGGCCAGCCGGGGCGTGCTGTTGTTCTCGTTCTTCCCGCCCGCGTGGATCCTCGGCACCGCAGGGCTTTCCGTGGCGAAGATCATGGACAACATGGAGATCGGCCACAACGTCCTGCACGGCCAGTGGGACTGGATGCGGGACCCGAAGATCCACTCCACCACCTGGGAGTGGGACCACGCCTCGCCGTCCGACCAGTGGAAGCACTCGCACAACGAGCTGCACCACACGTACACGAACGTGATCGGCAAGGACAACGACCTCGGCTACGGCATCATGCGCGTCGACGAGGACCAGAAGTGGCACCCGTTCCACCTCGGCCAGCCGCTGTGGAACTTCGTCAACGCGTGCTTCTTCGAGTACGGCATCGCGGCGTACGACCTGGAGCTCGGCAGGAACCTGAGCAAGCGCCGCCGCAAGAACCCGGAGTTCCGCGCACGGGCGAAGGCCGTGGGCCGCAAGATCCGCAAGCAGGTGCTCAAGGACTACGTGATCCACCCGCTGCTGTCCGGCCCCTCCTTCATCACCACGCTCGCCGCCACGTTCACCGCGAACGTGGTCCGCAACCTCTGGACCCACTCCGTGATCATGTGCGGGCACTTCCCCGAGGGCGTGCAGGTCTTCGAGCGCCGGTCGATCAAGGGCGAGACGCGCGGCCAGTGGTACCTGCGCCAGATGATGGGCTCGGCGAACATCAGCGGCAGCAAGGCCATGCACTTCATGACCGGCAACCTGTCGCACCAGATCGAGCACCACCTGTTCCCGGACCTGCCGAGCAACCGGTACGCCGAGGTCTCGGTGAAGGTGCGCGCACTGTTCGAGAAGTACGAGCTGGAGTACGTCAGCGGGCCGCTGCCCAAGCAGGTGTTCTCCGCCTGGCGCAAGGTCTTCCGGCTCTCGCTGCCGAACAAGAACCCCAAGGTCAAGACGCCGGACCGCGAGAAGGAACTCGTCGCGGCCTGAGTCCTGGCACTCGGTTCCTTCCGCCGGACCGGGCGGCGCCCGGCTGCGGCGTCGGCCGCTCCGGCTCCAACTGCTGTTCGGCTTCGGCGAGTTCGGTGATCTGGTGGCTGCGCAGGTGTTTCGTGGGCCGCGCCGGAGTGCCAGGATGCCTTGCCTGAGAGTGTTCTCGGCGCGGCCCCGCAAGGTGGGGCCGCATGTGCTGTGGCGCGCTGCGTTACGGCACTGCCGAGGGCGTGGTGACGGTGGGGAGCGTGGGGCGTGTTCGTCGGGCGGGATCGGGAACTGGCCGAATTGCGGAGCGCGTTGAAGGTGCAGCGGCTGATCACACTGACCGGCACCGCCGGGGTCGGCAAGAGCCGACTGGCCCGGCAGGCGGTCGAGCGCGAACAGGCCGCCGGCGGTGACGAGAGCTGCTGGGCCGACCTGTGGCAGCTGGCCGACGAGCGGATGCTCGCGGCCCTGGTCTCGGATGCGTGCGGGTTGTCCGACCACACGCCCCGGATGCCGTTGGACGTCATCGTCCAGTGGATCGGCGAGCGCGAACTGCTGATCGTCCTCGACTCCTGTGAGCATGTGCTGCCCGCCTGCCGGCAGTTGGTGGAGACGCTGCTCGCGAAGTGCCCGCAGCTGACGATCCTGGCCACCAGCCGGGAGGTGTTCCACCTCGAGGACGAGCACGTGATGGTGGTCGAGCCGCTGCCGTGTGCGACGGACGCCGCGGAACTCTTCCTGCAGCGCGCGGAGCAGATGGGCGTGGTGCCGCAGCCCGGTGAGCTGAACCATGTGACCGAGCTGTGCACGTATCTCGACGGGCTGCCGCTGGCCCTGGAGTTGGCGGCCGGGGCGCTGCGGCACAGCAGTATCGAGGATCTTCTGCGCCGTCCGCGGCACGATCTGCAGCGTGAGGAGAGCGATCCGGTACGCGTCCCGTCGCCACGCCGGCACGAGGTGCTGCGTACCGCCCTGGGGTGGAGTCACGAACTGTGCACGCCCAAGGAGCGGCTGCTGTGGGCCCGCCTTTCGATCGTGCTCGGACACGTCGACGCGCCGACGGCGGCCGCGCTGTGCGCCGGCGGCCCGCTGACCGCGGGTGATGTCGAGATCGCGCTGGCGGGCCTGGTGGACAAGTCGGTGGTCACCCGCCGCGGCGAGCGCTATCTGCTGCTCGACACGGTGCGCGAGTACGGGCGCATGTGGCTCACCGAGCTCGGGGAGCTGGACAGCATGGCCACCGCCCACGCCGCCCATTTCCTCGCCCTGGCGCGGCAGGCCGACTCCACGTGGACGAGCGCCGAGCAGACCGGCTGGTACCGCACGATCAAGGACGCCCATCCCGATCTGTGCGCGGCGCTCGACTACTTGCTGGAGCACCGCGTCGACGATGCCCTGGAGCTGGCCACGCTGACCGGCTTCTACTGGACCTGCTGCGGCCATGCCCACACCGCCCAGCAGTATCTGGGCCGCGTGCTGCAGGCCGGGGACAGCGGACATCAGACGCTGATGAGGCAACGGGCCATCTGGGCACTGGGGTTGACGCATCTGCTGCAGGGCAACCACGCCACCGGAAACCATCTGGCCCGTCAGTGTCTGGCCCTGGCGCAGGGCGAACAGGATCCGTCCGGGCTGCTGCGCGCCGCCTATCTGCAGGCCATGAGCGACCTGTTGCGGGGCAACGCCCGTGAGGCCCTCGACATGCTGGACGGCACCCTGCAGACCGCGCACGAGGAGGGCGGCGACACGGAGCCGGCCGGGCACGCGGTGAGGATGTGCCGGATGCTGCGGCTGTTCGCGCTGACCGGTGTGGGTCTGCTGGAGGAGAGCCAGGAAGCGGCCACCGCTCTGCGCGCCCAGTGCGTGGCCATGGGCGAGCACTGGGTCCGCTCGTACACCGACTACCAACTGTGTGATCGCGCTGCGGGACCAGGACGGTGCAGCGGCCCTGGAC
Source organism: Streptomyces cavernicola (assembly GCF_029968035.1). Lineage (GTDB taxonomy): Bacteria > Actinomycetota > Actinomycetes > Streptomycetales > Streptomycetaceae > Streptomyces > Streptomyces cavernicola. The sequence goes on from NZ_JASCIQ010000004.1 coordinate 126,299, forward strand.
CACGCCCGCTCGATGCTCACCTCCAAGCAGCAGATCGGCGACACCTTCGGGATCGCCCTGGGCCTCGACATGCTGGCCGCGTCGTACTCGGCCAGCGGCGACGGGCGCTCCGCGGCACTGGCCTCGGGAGCGGGGCAACGGCTGTGGGAGGCGGTCGGCCACCCCCAGCGCGGGGCGCCGGACGTTCAGCCGCTGCGCGAGTTCGGCGAGAGCACCGCACGCCAACTGGTCGGCGCCGGCGCCTACGAGACGTACCACCGCCAAGCCGCCCACGCCGATCCGGGCGCGATGCTGGCCTGGGCTGCGGGTGGTGAGGCTCCGCTGTAGGCGGGCAGGCGGGCGTGCGCGCATAGGTGGGCGGGCTTGTACGCATAGGCGGGCGGGCTTGCGCGCGCTGGCCCGTACCGGCCCCAAAGGAGCCTAAAACCGATAAGCAGATCACTTGTCGTGCGCCCGCCCTCCCTCCCAAAACCCCCTTGGGGGGCGGGACTTGAGGGGGGCGCACGGTAGTGAAACTCCGCGCATGAATTCGACCGGGCGCGCCTCTTGCCGTAAAGGGCTTTCCAAGATCCACCACTGGTAACTTCCGGCATCGTGATCAATTCGTTCAGGAATGCTCCGGGGTACGGGCCCTGCAACGCACCCGGCCCTGGGCACCAGGCCGCCGTCCGCCCCGCCCTGTTGCGCCCCTGCGAACCCGACGGCCGGGCCGCACTGAAAGCGCTGCTCGCCTCCGGATCCGTACGGGAGGTGCATGACCGCATCGACGAGCAACTCGTAGAACTGGCGCGCTGTCTGCGCCCGGGTGACGACCTGTCAGGGGCGCGCCTCGAGGCCGCTGTTGAGGAGCTGACGGACGGCGTCGAACCCGGCCGCCACGGCACGTGGGCCTGGTATCCGTGGTCCGGGCGGCTGGTGCACCTGCTGCCGTGCGAGCAGTTCCGGCGGGTGCGCACGGACCGCAACCGCGACAAGATCACTGCCGTTCAGCAGCAGAGTCTGCTGGAGCGGCGGATCGGGGTGGTCGGCCTGTCCGTGGGCAACAGCGCCGCGCTCACCTGCGCGATGGAAGGCATCGGCGGATCGTTCCGCCTGGCCGACTTCGACACCCTCTCCCTGAGCAACCTCAACCGGCTGCGCGCCGGAGTCCACGATCTGGGCCTGCCCAAGACCGTGCTGTGCGCCCGGCAGATGTACGAGATCGACCCCTACCTCGACATCGAGCTGTGGCACGACGGGCTCACCGACGACACCATCGAGGCGTTCTTCGGCGACCCGGAGCACCCCCTCGACCTGCTCGTCGAGGAGTGCGACACCCCGTGGGTGAAGACCGCCGCCCGCGAGCACGCCCGCCGGCGCCGCGTCCCCGTCCTCATGGACGCCAACGACCGTGGCCTGCTCGACGTCGAGCGCTTCGACCTCGAGCCGGACCGGCCGCTGTTCCACGGCCGTGCGGGAGACCTGAGCGCCCGCGAGGTGCGCGCGTTCCCGCCCTCGGACGCCCTCGCCCACCTGCTGCGCATCTGCGACGAGAGCCGCCTCAGCCCGGCCAGGACCGACGCCCTCCCCCGGATCGGCAGCACCTTGTCCAGCTGGCCCCAACTCGCCAGCGGGGTCATGCTGGGCGGCGCCCTGGTCACGGACACCGCACGCCGGATCCTGCTCGGAGAGCTGGTCGCGTCCGGCCGCTACTACGTGGACCTCGAAGCCCTCATCGCTCCGCGCGACAACCCCGACACCGCCGACACCCCCGACACCCCCGACACCGCCGCCGACGCGGACCGCCCGGCGGATCGCCCCGCGGCTGTCGGCCGCCCCATGGCAGGAGCCACCCGGTGAACCGGCTGCCCGAACTGCACGGCGAACACCTGTGGTTGCGCGAGCTGCGCGTCACCGACCTGGTGCCCTTCGAGCGCATCCAGACCCACCGGCTGCTCACCCGCTACCTCGGCGTCGACCGTATGGACGCCCGTCAGGCCCAGGACGCCTTCGCCCAACACCTCGCCCAGCTCTACACGCATCCGCGACGCAAACACACCATGGCCGTGTGCCCGCCCGGCCAGGACACCATGGTCGGCACCATGGGCCTGCTCATCGAGGAGTACGGCCGCAACGCCATGCTCACCAGCCTGGTGCTGCTGCCCGACGCCCCGGTCCGCGGTCACGGCCACGAAGCAGGACGCCTGTTGATGGCGTACGGGTTCGGCCCGCTGGGGCTGCACCGCATCTGGGCCGGGCATCGCGCCGACCACACCCGCATGGAAGACGTCATGCTCGCCGCCGGCCTCCGACCCGAGGCCACCCTGCGCCAGCTGTTCCACACCCAGGGCCACTGGCACGACGTCACCACCTACGCGGCGCTGGCCCCCGAGTGGACCGCGCAGGCCACCCCCGCCGAACGCGCCATCCTCCACGGCGCCCCGCCGGACTCCGGCACCGGCACCGGCACGACGCCGGCTCCCACGCTCGGCGAGCGCGCCGGCGCCAGGTGAAGGCCTTCGGGACTGCGGCCCGGTGACGACGCGACACCCCAGTGTGGATCCGGGCCTTCGGCAGTGCCCTTGCGAGGGCGCCTCGCCCTTCCGGCAGCGCGCCGCCGCCGCTCAACGCCGCCGCTCAACTGCCCGGCGAGAAAGCCGACTTGGGCCTGCTTCGTAAGGCCACGAGGGTGGCGCAGACCACAGTGGCACCAGCGATCGTCGCGATTACACTCGCAGGCAGCGTCGCGTGCCGGTGGCGGACGGATCGTCAGGCATGGAGGCGTCGTATCGGAAGGTGGCTACGGCCATTCCCACCCCCATTTCACAGAAGATCACCCTTTACCCCGCCGAGGACCGGTTCTCCGGCCCCCGACCTGCCGTCCTCGTCCTGCCCGGCGGCGGCTTCCGGGAACTTCCACCACACGAGGGCGAAGGCTACGCACGCTGGCTGTCCGGCCTCGGCATCCACGCCTTCGTTCTCTCCTACCGGCTGCTGCCGGACCGGTTCCCGGCCCCGCTCGAAGACGCCCGAGCCGCGTTGGCCCACATCCGCGACGGCGACCACGGCCTCGACATCGGCCGGGTCGGCGTCATCGGATCAAGCGCCGGCGGCCAACTCGCCGGCCTGCTCATGACCGGCCAGGTCCTGTCCATCGAGGAAGGCGTCGCCGACCCGCCCCGACCGGACTTCGCGATCCTCGCCTACGCGTTGGCCGACCTCGACCTGCTGCCACCTCCGGTGGTCGAGAACCTGCTCGGCGACCTGCTGCCCATCAAGGACGAGCTGTCCCCGGCCAAGCATGTCGACGCGTCGGTGTGCCCGACCTTCGTATGGGCCACCGCTCAGGACCCGCCGGGCCTGCCCAACGCCCTGGAGTGGACCCGGGCGTTGGCGGCTGCCGCGGTACCGGTGGAGTTGCATGTCTACCCGGCCGGCAGCCACGGCATCGGCCTGGCCGACGGCGTGGAATACGGCGGCGAGCCGCACAAGTTCATCGCGCGCGAGCCGCACACCGCGTCCTGGACGACCGCATGCGCGGCCTGGCTACGGCTGGAGGGCGTTCTCGCCGACTGACCGCGTCACCGCCGGAGGCGGGGCGGTGCTGCGGCCGGCCGGCACCCAGACGTCGGCCGGCCGGGCGCCGGCCCGTCCGGCGCGTGCACGCACGATCGCGAGCCGCCCGTGCTGCAGGCTTCGACACGTGGCACCTCGTTGTTCACCTCCAACGAGAGCGACGCTAGGGGGCGTCTCTCCGATCTTTGCGGATCAGGCCGCGGCGTCTGGTGCGTGCTCTCGGCGTGCGCCCGGATCTCCCTCGTACTGGACGTACTTGGGTGATTCGGGCGTGCGGCGATGGGGGTACCTCCCTGCTTGAGCGCAGCCGAGAGCTTGGGGGAGCGTGCCAGGCGTCGCGGACCCGCAAAGATCGGGGAGACGCCCCCTAGAGCCGAATGTCTCGCAGTCGAGGAAGGTCTGCCCAAACCGCCGCCGTATGACTCGGGTCGAATATCGCGTGGTACCCGCCGGTGTGCCAGAAAAGCACCGGGCCCTCGATCGTTTCCTTGCGCGCCATATCGATGAATGCGGCGACCGCTTTCGCCGTGTACACCGGGTCGACCACGATTCCCTCGAGCCGCGCCATGAGGTCGATGGCCTCCGTGACGCCTACGGCGGGCTTTCCGTAGCCCTCCCCCAAGTAGTCCTCGGTCAGCTCGATGTCTGAGGCAGCAATGCGAACGGTGGGCGCGATAATTTCGGCCGCCTCGTTCGCGAGCCGAAGGTAATTCCCCGGTACGTCGTCATACACCTCCCCCGCGACAACGACGCCGATGATGCGGGTCGACCTCTGGCGGAGCGTTCGCCCCAGTGCGAGTCCCGCATGCGTGCTGCCCGCCGAGCTGGCGTGCACGATCGTACGGAACGCCGCGCCCTGCTCCGCCATCTGCTCTTCCGCTTCGATGTAGGCGCGCGCGAAGCTCGCCGCACCACGGCCGGTCGCCGAACCGATGGGCAGTCGGTGGACCCGCTCGCCGGCCGCCTCCAGCTCGCGGACGACTTCCTCGGTCAGCCGAGCGAGTTCCCCCCAGGAAACGTCGCCGACAAGACGGAGATCGGCCCCGAAAAGGGCATCGAGAAGAAGATTTCCCACGGGCTCTTTCGGCTCGTCGTGGCAGAGCACGAGAGTGCACTTCATTCCGATCGAAGCTGCCGCGGCGGCAGCCGCACGAGTGGCGTTGGAATGGCGCGAGCCTTCGGTCACGATATGCGTGGCGCCCAGCGCGCGTGCGTGCGCGAGCTCCGTCTCCAGCTTGCGCACCTTGTTCCCTGCGAGGCCCACCGAGCCCAGGTCGTCGCGCTTGGACCAGACCTCCACGCCGAGCTCATCGCTCAGCCGAGGCAGGAACTGCACGGGCGAGGTGAAACCCCGCAGGTCGATACACGGCAATTCGATGTGGTGCTGCGCTGTATTCATGCTCGCAGAATCTAGATATCCCACTTCATATGCACAACCACATCAAATTCAACCAAGCAAATGCACAGACAAAGACCTACTCTGCGGTGTAGCGTCCGCCATATGCACAGCCTTGATGCGGTTGACGCCCGGATCCTGCTCGCCCGGGACAGCTCGCCCGAAGCCTCACTGATCGAGATCGGCGCGCGACTGGGGGTTTCGCGGAACACGGTGCACGCACGCCTGAAGAGGCTCCGCGACAGTGGAGCGCTGGACACGCCCAGCGCCTCCCTCTCCCCGGCAGCCGTCGGCCGCCCTCTGCTGGCCTTCGTGTCCCTGTCCGTGTCGCAGCAGCAGATCGACTCGGTCCATACGGCGATCGGCGCCATTCCAGAGGTCGTCGAAGCGCACACCATGACAGGAGACGCGGATCTCATGCTCCGAGTGGTCGCGCGCGACACCGTTGATCTGCACCGGATCACGCAGGCGATTCAATTGGCGCCCGGCGTGCAGCGCAGCAGCACCTCGATCGCGACGACCGAGGTCATCCCCCACCGAATGTCTCTTCTCCTGCATCGACTGGCGACAGACGATGCGTGACAAGCACGGGATGACGTTCCGGTAGCCGCAGGCCGGCGGGAAGTGTCGCGGCTAGCGCTTCAGGCTGCCCCTGCGAGGTCGAGGAGGCACTCCTGAGCCACCCGGCGATCGCGGAAGCAGCCGTCATCGGCCTCCCGCATCCCACACGGCGAGGAGGTCTGTGCCCAGCAACAAGGTCCTCAAGCGTGCACTGCGCCGCCTGTACGACGGTGAGGCGGCGTGCACGGACTGAAGCGTCCGGTGTGCCGGTTCGACCACGGACTGAAGCGTCCGGTGTGCCGGTTCGACCGCCATCGGCCGGCACGCACCGTCGCCGCAACCGCTCAACTCGCCGCAGCTGCACGTCAGTTCAGGCCACACCTGCACCCATGCTCAGCTGATCCGATCGCGCGGCCGTGGGAGGTCGTCCGGCCCCCGCCGGAGGAGAGCCGGGACGTCACGCCTGAGCGCGGACGATGGCCCCCCCATCCACGGCGGTGACCTCGACTCCGGTCAACTCGACGCCGTCGCCCTTGAGGTGAACGGCGTCCGACCCTCGGCCTTCAGCGTGGATGCCGCCGTCGGCGCGCAGGTCACCGAGTTCGCCGTCGATGTCGACCGTGACCAGGTGGTCGCCTCGGGTGGCGATGCGTCCGCCCACTGCGGCCTGTCCGACGCGCCCGCCCGGCTTGATGCTCAGGGCGATCGCCTGCAGTTGGACCTGGACGCCGCGGACCAGGCTGGTTCCGGTGCCGCCGGAGGTGGTCAGGTCGCCGTGGACCTCCAACCGCGGCAGCTCCTTGGTGATCTGGATCCCGATCGCGCCGTCGCCCGTGGTGGCGATGGAGTCGAACGAGGCGTGCCGCAGCGAGCCGTCGTAGAGGTTGAAGCCGCGCGCTCCGGTGCCGTGGGTGGTGATCGGTGCCCGCACGTCCAGTCGGCCGAGGTCGCTGAAGTTGACGAACCCGATGCCGCTGGGCCCGTGCGAAGTCACCGGCGCGGTGGCGGTCCAGGTCTCCACCCGGCCCCAGTTGTCCAGCACCATGTCGTTCTGGCCGTGGGTGGTGACCGGACCCGCGTTGATCACCTCGTCCACCACTGCGCCACAGATGACGAACACTCCTCCGCTGATCAGGTCCGGCGTGCCGGCCGGGATACCGCCGTCGGTGTGGATCTCTCCGGTGCGCAGCATCGACACCCGCACGGTGCCGCCGTCCGCTGCCCCGTTCCAGTCGCCATGTCCCCCGACGAAGACGCCGCTGCCCCGTACCGGGCGGTCGGCGCTGCCCGCGGCCACATCGAGCAATTCCGCGGTGATCTCGACGGCGCTGTCCGGCTGCTGGTTCCACAGCGTGAAGGCGCCTTGCAGGGCGTCCACGCCGAAGCCGTGCGGACGCTCCATGCGCCCGCGTACGTCGGCTGCCTCCACCGCCAGGCCGGCGACCTGGACATGCCCGGAGCGCACCGCGTCGCGGGCCAGGAGCAGCACCTGTCCGCTGGTGCGTACGGCGCGCAGCACCAGGGTGCCGAGATCGGCCACCGAGACGTCGTTGAGGATGGCCGTCTCATGTTCGGGGCTGCGGATCGTGACGTCCTCCAGGACGTTGTCCCGGGTCAGCCGGACCCCCTTGGCGCCGAATTCCAGGGTGCCGCCGCGCAGCCGCACCCCCGGCGCCAGCGTGATCATCGGCATCCCGCGCAGCACGCCGTCGACCTCGATGGCCGGCTCCTGCCGGTCGACCGCCGCCACCAGCTCGGTAGCCGTTGACACCCGAGTCCAGTCGCCCACCACGGCCTCCTCATAAGGCGCTATACGCAGGAATTTGTCCTCTCTCACGAAACATCAGCCACCGAGGCCTCGCGAGCCCGATGTCACCGTCGAGATGCGACGTCGTGACCGACCGCACTTCTGGCGCAGGCCCGAAGCGAAGGGGAGGGCGAAGAAGTCGACCGCACGGGTGTATGCCCCGGAGGGCCGGACGTCCGCCCGCGAGCGCGACCTCACAGCGGGTGCCAGAAGGCCTTACCGCTTCAGGTGATCAGAGCATCGCGGCTCCGGACAGGCCCGGTCCGTACTTTCGCCAGCGGCACCCCCAGGTCGCCGAGCTCCAGCGGGTCGGGGTGGGCTCCCTGGTTCAGCCAGCGTTTGCCGGCCATGGCTTCGCGCGGAGAGGCGATGGCTTCGACGGAGGTCAGGCGGCCTGCGCTGTCGAGATGGAAGACGGCGAAGGATCCGGTGGCTGTGGTGCCGCGCACCACGCCGGCATCGTCCTCACCGCTCATTCCCACGATCTGAATCTTCGTGTCGTACTGGTCGGACCAGAACGAGGGCGCGGACTGCTGCGGGACTGGGCGTCCGCAGACGGCTGCGGCTACCTGGTCAGCCTGCTCGTTGGCGTTGGCCACGCTCTCCACACGGCGCCGTCCGGGCTGTCCCGGGACCGGCCGTACGGTGACATCGCCGATGGCGTGCACGGCGGGGTCCGCGGTACGGCCTGCGGCGTCGACCAGGATGCCGCCCTCGCAGGCGAGGCCCGCGGCCCGGCCCAGGGCGTCGTTGGGAACCGCGCCGATGGCCACGAGCACGGTGTCGCAGGCGAGTACGCGGCCGTCGCCCAGCTCCACGCCGGTGACCCGCCCTGCGGTCCCGCGAAGCCGCTTCACCTGCGCGCCGGTGTACAGCACGACGCCCCTCTCCCGGTGCAGTCGTGCCACGGCTTCCGAGACGAGGGCCGAGGCGGCTCGGGAGAGCAACCGCTCGCTCCCCTCGACGACCTCGACGTCCACTCCGAGGATTCGCGCGGTCGCCGCCGCTTCCAGGCCCAAGTAGCCGCCGCCGATGACCACGAGTCGTTCGCTGCGGGCGAGGTCCTGCCGCAGGGCAGCGGCATCACGCCGGTCCCGCAGGTGGTGCACGCCGCACAGATCCGCGCCGGGCAGGGGCAGTCGTCGGGCGCCCGCTCCGGTGGCCAGGACAAGGTGCTCGAACGGGAGAGCTGTGCCGTCCGCCAGGAGGATCCTGCGGTCGCCGAGCTCCAGGGCGTTGACGCGCGTGCCCGTGAGCAGGGTGATGCCCTGGTCGTCGTAGAACGTCTCGGCGCGCAGGGGCAGTTCGTCGTCGGCACCGCCGGCCAGCCACTTCTTCGTCAGGGGTGGGCGGTGGTACGGGGCGGTGTCCTCCTCCCCGACGAGGGTGACGGGGCGGTCGTATCCGTAGCGGCGGAGCAAGGCGGCGCAGGTGGCACCGGCCTGTCCGGCTCCGACGATCACGACGCCGGCGTGCGTGGGCGTCTTCATCAGTGGTTCACCTCTGTTCGATGCGGTCATCAGCAGGAGTCCGCCTCAGCGGTGGGGAGCAGGACCGGGAAGCGGCGGCCCGTCCGGGAAGCAGGCCCGGCCCCGCCGGGCCGCGCCCGGATCGCCGCAGGGTCACACGGTGACGGCTGTGGGTGCGGCTCGTTCCGGTGCCTCTTCGACGAGCGCCACGACTTGTTCCGTGGTCCGGATGTCCCCGAAGTACGCCGCCACGTTGTTCACCGCGGCGTTGTGCTCGGCGTCGCTCAGAGCGGCGTTGGCGTCGCTGATGAGGATGACGCGGAAGCCGAGTTGCTGTGCGTCGCGTGCGGTGGCGGCGCTGCAGCAGTCGGTCAGGGTTCCGGAGACGAGCACGGTGTCGATGCCCCGTTCGCGCAGGACTTGCAGGGCGTCCGACGACGAAGGGGTGAAGGGGCTGAAGCGGGTCTTGTCCATGACGGTGTCCTCGGCCGTGACGTCGAGGCCACGGTGCAGGGCATGGCCGTGGGAGCCGGGCTGGAACGTGGTGACTTCCCCGTCTCCGAACTCGGCTGCCTGGAATTGCTCGAAGTAGACGGACCAGTCACGGCTCGATCGGGTGGTGAAGCGGAAGTAGACGTTGGTCCCGCCATGGGAACGGACCGCCCGGCTGACGGCGTTGATGTGGGGCACGATGCTTCGGGCTACGGGGACCTCCAGCGGCATGCCCTCCTCCATGAACCCGTTCTGCATGTCGACGACGAGGTGGGCGGTGCTGCAGGGGTCAACCGTGGTGAACGCGTACTCCTGTCCGCCCTTGAGGGCCCTGTAGCGCGCACGGATCGCCGGGTCGATGACGGTGGTGTGCATCCTTGGTTCCTTCCTCAACCCGCAGCTCGGGCCTGGTTCACGGCCAGACGCGCGTCCAGGGGGTCGGCGAAGTAGGTCCGCCCCTTGGTGACGACGGCCATCGTGACGTGCACGGCGAATGCGACGACGAATCCGATGTAGGCCGACAGTCCCCTCAGGACGGGGTCCGTGGCGAAGAGCCAGACCAGCGACGCGACGGTGGTGCCCGTCAGGAGGGCGGTGACGCCGACGGCGTTGTAGCGGCGCAGATGGCTGCTGCGGTACTCGACGGGGCCGGTGACGATCTTCAGGCGGCCGCGGACGACGGTGATGTCGGCGACGACGCAGGCGACCCAGGCCAGCAGGAAGATGCCCGTCCATTCGAGGAACACGCTCAGGTTGCCCAGCACGTCGAACCACATGAGGGCGATCGATGCGGCTGTCACGAAGAGGAGCCAGAGCCGGCGGCCCAGGCGGTGGGCGCCCAGGGCTTCGGATCCCGAGGTGAAGGTGACCGAGCTGATGTGCAGGTTCGTCAGGTTCACGCGGATCTGCGAGACCCAGGCAAGTGCCACTCCGGGGAGCAGTCCGAGCAGACCCACGAAGTAGATGGACGGTGTGAAGCTGCCGGTGATCAGCGTGAAGTACATGCCGAGGGGAATCGCGACGAAGAAGAGCAGCACGTAGGGCAGTACGACGGTGACGGCGGCCTTGCGCCGGAACTGTCCGGCGTGGATGAAGCGGTTGTAGTCGGCGGCCTCGAAGGGGTTGATGCCCACGGTGCCGGCCAGTCCCGCGATGACGGCGACCGTGCCGGCGACCCCGCCGACCGCGCCTTCCGGCATGGCGGTGAACATCCCGGACGGCATGCCGTCGTTCCGGTTCCAGGCGATGCAGATGGCGACGACCAGCAGGAGGAAGTAGACGGGGACCGTCCAGGTGAGGATCTTCGTCATCGCGCTGATGCCGTTCCACGCCATGGGCAGGAAGACGAGACCCACGACGACGTACCAGATCTGGTCCGGCAGGTCCCAGATCAGGTCGATCGAGCTGGCGAGGATCTGCCCCTCTGTGCCGGCGTAGACGACGAAGGTTCCGGCGTAGATCACGGTGGTCAGTACCGAGCCGACCGAGCCCAGGCCGGATCCGCGGGTCAGCAGCTCCGAGGTCAGTCCTTCGCGTGCGGCGGTGCGGGAGACGATCAGCGCGAGCACGATCAGGACGGAGAAGGAGATGATCAGCCCGAGCCAGGTGGCCGCGGCGCCGTTCTGGGTCAGGTAGAGGCCGCCGATCAGCGGAAAGAAGAACGCCGTCACAAAGCCGACCAGGACGCTGAGGATGGCGCCCGCACCGCGCTTCGCCGAATCCGGCACCCGTGAGCGGGCGTAGTCGTTCTCGTCGTGGACGGGGAGTTGGCCGGGGGTGGCCGCCAGGCCTGCCGCGTCGGCCGACGCGCTCGTCGGCGCCCGGCCCTTGCTCGATGTCGTCATCAGCGGTTCACCTCGGAAGCCGGGAGCCGGAGCACCAGAGCGCCACCGGCCAGGAGGAACACGGCACACAGCATCAGGCCGTGCATGGGTGAGGCGGTCAGGTCGCGGAGCCAGCCGAGGAGGTAGGTCGCGAGGAAGCCGCCGAGGTTGGCCATCGAGGTGATCAGAGCGATGCCCGCGGCGGCCGCACGGCCGGTGAGAAAGGCCGGGGGCAGACACCAGAAGACCGGGTAGCAGGCGACGATGCCGACGTTGGCGACGGTGAACATCAGGACGGTGAGGCCGATGTCGTCGCTGACCAGGGTGCTGCCGGCGAGGCCTGCGGCCCCGACGAGCATGGGGACGACCAGGTGCCAGCGGCGTTCGCGGAAGCGGTCGGAGCTCGCTCCCGCGATGAGCATGGCGACCAGCGCGGCGGCGTGCGGGACGGCGGTGAGCCAGCCGATGGTGCCGGTGTCCTTCTCCCCGGCTTCCTTGACGAGGGTGGGGAGCCAGAAGCCGATCGCGTACGTGCCGAGCATGAAGCTCATGTCGATGACGCCGAGCCACCACACGCGGGCGTCGCGCAGGGCGCCGCGAATGTTGTGCTCGCGGTCGGCGCCTTCGGCGTCCCGGTCGAGGTCGTTCCGCACCGACTCCTGCTCGGCTGTGCTCAGCCAGCCCGCCGTGGCGATCCGGTCGGGCAGCAGCAGGAGCACCAGGCCGCCGAGAACGATCGTCGGTACGGCCTCGACGAGGAACAGCCACTGCCAGCCGGACCAGCCGGCCGCCTGGTCCAGCGAGGACAGGATCCAGCCGGACAGCGGGCCGCCGAACATGGCCGCGGCAGGGATACCCATCATGAACAGGCTGATGACGCGGGCCCGCCGGGGACCGGGGAACCAGTGGGTCAGGTACAGAAGTACGCCGGGAACGAAGCCCGCTTCGGCGACGCCGAGCAGGAACCGCACGACGTAGAACTGCACCGGGGTGGTGACGAACATCGTCAGCGCCGAGAGCACACCCCAGCTGATCATGATGCGGGCGATCCACACCCTGGCTCCGACGCGTTCCAGAAGCAGGTTGCTGGGGATCTCGAAGCATATGTACGCGATGAAGAAGGCTCCGGCGCCGAAGCCGAAGACCGCGTTGCTGAAGCCGAGTTCGTCGGCCATCTGCAGTTGGGCGAAGCCGACGTTGATGCGGTCGAGGTAGGCGGCGACGTAGCAGAGGAAGATCAGCGGGACGATCCGCAGGGTGATCTTGGCGTATGCGGACCTGGAGTGTGCGGACTGTACTCCAGGCTTCTCTGCAAGGGACATGAGGGTTCCTCACGGGGGGCGAGTGGGCCGCCGCACGGCCAGGCCGACCTTGGCCAGGGCCTGGCGGTGCCGAGAAGGGACGCAGGCGCGGTGTGAGCCGCACACGGGTCGAGGCAGCCTGGGCCGGGCACGAGGCCATGGCGCGGCGCAGGCAGCCGGGGCGGGGCCCCTGGCCAGGGGGCCCGCGCTCGGGGGGGCGGGCGCTTGGGGCGCGCTAGCTCTGAGACTCCGGGAGGTGGACGACGAGGCCGTCGAGCTCGTCGGTCACGGTGATCTGGCAGCCCAGGCGGGAGGTGGCGACCCGCGCCTCGGCGAACTCGAGCGTCATCTCCTCCTCTTCACCGGCCGGCCCGACGGTCTGCGACCACTCGGCGTCGACGTGGAGGTGGCAGGTGGAGCAGATGCAGTTGCCGCCGCACTCCCCGATGATCGACGGGAGTCCGTTGCGCACGGCGAGCTGCATGAGGCTGGTGCCGGGCTCGGCGTCGAGGGTGTGGGCGGTGCCGTCCTGCTCGACGAAGGTGATCTTGGGCATGTCGGGTACCTCTCGCGGATCGGGTTGCGTGCCGGACAGGGGCACTGAGGGTGCGTCAGGCATTGACCTTGTCCAGGACGCGGGGCGCCTGCTGCGGCGGCACATCCTTGTCGATCCACTGCTTCACCATGCGACGCATCCGGATCGGGGCCCGGTCGATGGCGATGCGGGCCTTGCGCCGGTCGGGGTGGGCCAGTTCGTTGATCTGGATGGCTTCGAGGATGGCCTTGTCCTCCGCGAAGGCGATGCGGAATTCGTCGGAGAGGGCTTTGTTGGTGGCCTCGTCGGCGGGGAAGTTCTTGACGTGCAACCAGTGGTCGATGGAGGTGTGTGCGTCGACCGGGGTGATGAAGTGGCAGGCGAAGATGCGCATGCCCTCGTCGCGGTGGTCCTCGGGGTTCACGTTGCCGGTGTCGAGGGAGCCGAAGTCGATGACGGCGATGCTGGGCGCCAGGTAGTGGTAGTAGTGCCAGCGGTCGACGTTCCCGGTGAAGTTCCCGTATTTGGCGAACAGCGGGATAGCCGGGGCGTCGTTGATCCAGCGCCAGGTCACCAGGTCGTCGCCGCGCAGCTCGGTGCTGACGGGGACGTCCTCGCCGGCCTCGTTGCCGAGCGTGGACAGGTGGACGAAGTTGACGTGGGCCGGGTCGCAGAGGTTGTCGGCGAGGCTGAGGTAGTCGGCCTCGATGCGCAGGGCATCGCCCTCGGCCACGTTCCAGGCTGCCGAGTGGTACTCGGGCAGGTCGAAGACCAGGTCGGGATCGGCGAGTTCGCGGTCCCCCGTCCAGATCCAGACCAGGCCCATGTTCTCGTGCGTCGGATAGGTCGTGACACGGATGTCCGGGACAGGACCGGACTGGCCGGGGACGCGGACGCAACGGCCACCGGATTCGAAGGTCATGCCGTGGTAGCCGCACTCGACGGCGTCGCCCTTGAGCCGTCCCATGGACAGCGGCAACAGACGGTGCGGGCACAGGTCCTCCATGGCCGCGACCTTTCCGCCGGCCGTGCGGTAGAGGACGACGTCACGTTCGAGGATGCGGTGCCGGGAGAGCTCGCCGGTCACGTCGCGCGACCAGGCCAGCGGGTACCAGGTGTTCTTCACGTACTCGGCCATACGAGGGCTCCTGGAAAAGGCGGGGGCGTGGGATCGGCGCCGCCCGCGTCCGGGTGACGGCGCGGGGGCATCGGGGCGGGGCACACAGAGCCCGAAGCCCGGCCCGGGTGTGCTCGGGCCGACGGAAATAATCCGAGCACGTACTAGTGATGGGCGCAAGGGTCTCGACACGCTCGGACTTCCGGAAAGCCTCCCCCTCTTCCAACCACTCCTGAAAATCAAGCAATCCAGACCCTCTCCGACCAGGCATCGGTCACGGAGAAGCAACCCTTGCCGCCGCCGGGCCCCTTGCATTCCCCAATCGTACGTGCTCGGATTATCTCGGCAGGCGGGTTCGGCCGGGCGCCGCCCTCGACGCCACGGCCTGCGCTGCCCGAGCCGCTCCGGCCTGTCCGGCAACTTCTGCACGTGCCCCGTATGACACGCGCCCCGCACCGTCCGACTCCTGGACTCGAAGGCCGGCGGCGCCCCACCCCGAAGGGACACTCATGTTCGACCTTTCGTCCGTCGACCTCCTCGACGCCTTCACCCGCGAACTGCAGCTGTGCAAGGTCCGCGAAGGGGAGCACGTCGTCGTGCTGTCCGAGCCGGACAGCCGGGGCGACTACGTCGCGGCGGCGTTCGGAGCGGCGAAGACCCTCGGCGCCCACGTCGTCTCCGCCACCGTGCCCGGTGGCAGCCCGGCCCCGCTGCCCAGCACCCACACCGGTGCGGGCCCCGGCCTGACCTCCGTCCTCAACGACACCACCGCACAGGACCTTCTGAAGTCGGCCGACCTGGTCCTCGACCTGACCCGCGAAGGGTTCATCCACGCACCCGTGCAGCAGGAGATCCTGAAGACCGGTACCCGCATTCTCTTCGTCTGCGACGCCCCCGACGTCCTCATCCGCAACCTGCCCACGCCAGAGGACAAGGTCCGCGTCCAGGAGGGCGCGGACAAGGTCAGGAACGCCTCGGTCATGCGCGTGACCTCCACCGCCGGCACCGACCTGACCGTGCAACTCGCCGACAGCCACCCGGAGTTCCAGACCGGCTTCGCCGACGACCCGGGCCGCTGGGACCACTGGCCCAGCACCATGGTGCTCTGCTGGCCCGAGATCTCCGACGGGCAGATCGTGCTCGCCGAGGGCGACATCCTGCTCCCGTTCAAGGAGTACGTGCAGCGCCCGGTCACCCTGGAGGTCGCGGGCGGCCACATCCAGAAGGTCACCGGCGGCGCCGAGGCCGAGCTGCTCAACACCTTCTTCGACGACTCCCGGGACCAGTGGGCCCGCAGCCTGTCCCACATGGGCTGGGGCCTGATGCAGACCGCCGACTGGTTCGCCACCGCGATGTACGGCAAGAGCGACCTGATGGGCATGGACGCCCGTGCCTTCGCCGGCAACTTCCTGTGGTCCACGGGCCCGCACCCCCACCTCCAGCGCGACTCCTACGCCCACCTCGACATCGCGATGCGCGGCTGCACCGTCAGCCTCGACGGCACCGACGTCGTCACCGACGGCCGCCTCACCGAGCGCTGACCCGCCTGCACGCCGCATCTCAGGAGGAACCGTGGCTCTCAGCCAGTCCTACGAAGTCACCGTCGTCGGCGGCGGACTGGGCGGCATCACCGCCGCCCTGGCCCTGCGCCACAAAGGCCTGCGCGTCACCGTCCTCGAGCAGGCCCCCGAACTCGGCGAGGTCGGCGCCGGCATCCAGACCGCGCCGAACGCCAGCCGCATCCTGATCCGCCTGGGCCTGCGCCGACAGCTGGAGGCCATCCGCACCGAGCCGCAGGACCAGGTGCGCCGCCGCTGGCAGGACGGCAGCATCATCGGCCTGACCCCGCTCGGCCGCAGGGTCCAGGAGGAGTTCAACGCCCCCTACTGGCACTACCACCGTGCCGACCTGCACCGAACCATCCTGGATGCGTGCACCGACCCGCTCGGCCCCGGCCCGGCCGTCCGCATCCTCACCGACAGCCGTGTCGTCGACCTCGACCGTACGAACCCGGACCGTCCCACGGCCGTCACCCAGGACGGCGCCCGCCACGAGGCCGACGTCCTCATCGGCGCCGACGGCATCCACTCCCAAGTGCGCGACCTCATAGGCGCCGAGGACACCCTCGTCTTCTCCGGCGACATGGCCTTCCGCACCCTCATCCCCGGCGACCTGGTCCGCGCCGACCCGGCCACCCGCTTCCTGTTCGACCGCTTCCAGAGCACCATCTGGTACGGACCCGGACGGCATCTGGTGCACTACCTGATCCGTGGCGGCGAATCGCTGAACATCGTCGGCTGCGTTCCGTGGAGAGATGAGTACGGCGAGAAGACGGCGTTCGCCGGAACCACCGAGATGCTCGTGGACGCCTACGCGGACTGGGACGACCGCGCCCCGGCCATGCTGTCCAAGGCCAAGGGCGAGATCACCTGCTTCCCGCTCTTCCACCGCCGCCGCGACCCGAACTGGATCGACGGACGCGTGGCCCTGCTCGGCGACGCCTGCCACGCCATGCTCCCGTACCAGGCCCAGGGCGCCTCGCAGGCCATGGAGGACGGTGCCGTGCTGGCCGAAGAGCTGGGCGCGGTGACCCGAGGCGGCATCGACGGGGCCCTTCAGCGGTACGTCAACCGCCGCGCCCAGCACGCCGGCATGGTCCAGCAGGCCTCCTTCCGTAACCAGACCTTCTATCGCCACCTCGACGGCCCCGCGCAGCAGGACCGCGACGCCAGGCTCGGCGAGCTCTACGACGGCGAGTCGGACGTCTCCTACGACTGGCTGTGGCGCGGTACACCGCTCGACACCGCCGACGACGAGTCGTTCACCTACCGCCACCACCACTGACCGGCGCCCTGGAGGTCCCGTGCCCACCCCCTACGATTCCGACACCGACCGCGCCTACGAGCGCGCCGGTTTCGGCGCCGCGGTCCGCAGGGGCAGCCACCCCGCCCTGGTCGTGGTGGACCTGACCCGCGGCTTCACCGAGCCGGAGTTCCCCACCGGCGGCGACCTCACCCAGGCCGTCGAGGCGACAGCGGAACTGGTGGACGCCGCCCGCACCGGCGGCGTGCCAGTGGTGTGGACCGCCATCGCCTACACCCCGGCCGAAGCCGCCGGCGAGGCGGTCACCTGGCTCGCCAAAGCCCCCGGCCTGCGTGCCCTGCGCGAGGGCAGCGAGGCCGTCGCGCTCGACCCGCGCCTACCGTACGAAGGGCGGGACCACCGAATCGTGAAGAAGGGCGCCTCCGCGTTCTTCGGCACCCAGCTGGCCCCGCTGCTCACGGGCATCGGCTGCGACACGGCGGTCATCTGCGGCGCGACCACGAGCGGCTGCGTACGCGCCACCGCAGTGGACGCCGTGCAGTACGGATGGCCCGTACTGGTCGCCGCTGACGCCTGCGGCGACCGCGCCTCAGGTCCGCACGAGGCCGCCCTGTTCGACATCCAGGCCAAGTACGGGGATGTCGTCGGCCACGAGGACATGGTGAAGTACCTGACGACGAAGGGAGTCTGAAACCATGTCAGCGCCTTCCGGAGCCATGCCGGCTTCCGCGCGACAGGCCGAGAGGCCGACGCGGTCGCTGTGGCCGCAGCAGCGGTCCCTGACCCAGCCCGCCCTGGCCGAACTGGCCGAGGTTCCGGCGCACAGCCGGTGGGTCCGCAGCGGCGCCGTCCGCCTGCATGTCCTCGACTACGGCGGCCGTGGCATCCCTCTGCTGATCCTGCCGGGCATCACCAGCCCGGCGGTGACCATGGACTTCGTGGCCCGCGAACTGACCGACGTGGTACGCCCGGTCGTCCTTGACATCCGCGGCCGCGGGCTGAGCGACGACGCCGAGGACCACTCCCTCGAGGCACTCGCCGCCGACGCCGAGGCGGTGATCGAGCAGCTTGAACTGGCCGACCCCGTGCTGCTCGGCCACTCCATGGGTGCCCGTATCGCCGCTGCCACCGCGGTGCGCGGCCGGGTCCCGCTGGGCGGCACCCTGCTGGTCGACCCGCCGATGAGCGGTCCCGGCCGCGGACCGTATCCGACCACCCTCGCGGCCTTCACCCGGCAGCTGTTCCAGGCACGACGCGGCACGGACGCCGACGAGGTCGCCGGCTTCTGGCCGACCTGGCCGCACCGCGAGCTCGAGCTACGCGCCCGCTGGCTGGCCAGTTGCAGCCTCGAGGCGATCGAAGGAGCCCACCGCGGTTTCGAGAGCGAGGACTTCTTCGACTGGTGGCCGCGGGTGCCCGCCCCCACGACACTGCTGTACGGGGCGGACAGCCCGGTCGTCACCGCCACAGGCGCCGCCGAGGCGGCCGCCCGGAACCCCGGAGCGCGGACGGTGCGTATCCCGGACGCCGGGCACATGGTTTTCTGGGACAACCCGCGGTCGGCCCTGCAGCTGCTGCGCGAAGCCCTGACCCGAACCATCGACCCGACACCCGGGAACAGCCCGGACTCCTCACACGACAGCGGTGCCATGACCTCCTCCAGCCCCCATCACACTCCCGACATCGCCGCGCCCCAGGAGCTCACGCACGCGCCCGGCTATCTGGCCCGGCGGATGTACCAGGCCTACCTCGCCGCCTGGCTCCGCAACGTCGACGCGACGCTGACCGGCCCTCAGTTCGCCGTACTGCAGATCACCGGCGAGAACCCGGGCTCCGACCAGCGATCCATCGCCGCCCTGGCCGCCCTGGACTCCTCCACCATGGCCGACGTCGCCCGCCGTCTGGAGAACCGCGGCCTGCTCGCCCGCACGCCGTCGCCCGCCGACGCCCGGCGCAAGCTCCTGCACCTCACTGAAGAGGGCCGCGCAACCGTGCACGACGCCAACCGGCGGGCCCGCAAGCTCGACGAGGAGCTGCTGCGACCGATCCCGCCGGAGCAGCGTGCGCAGGTCCTCGAGCACCTGTCGGCGCTGGCCGACCACTGGGAACAGCTCAGCCAGGAGGGCTGACCGCCGCGGGCCCGCCCGCTTCCCCACTCTTTCCCATGCCCGGAAACGCTCCGGCGCCGCGCCCTGCCGATGTGGCGGCTCGCGGCACCGGGCGTCCATCAAGCATGCCCAGAGCCATGGAGGAAAACCGTGAGAGACCACCACATCGGCCTGATCGTTCCCAGCTCGAACCTCACCATGGAGACCGAACTGCCGCGCCTGCTGCGGGCTCGGGAGGCCGCCGAGCCCGCGGACCGCTTCGTCTTCCACAGCAGCCGGATGCGCATGAAGCACGTCACGCCGGAGGAGCTGCGGGCGATGAACGCGCAGACCGAGCGCGCCGCCCTGGAACTGGCCGACGCCCGGCCCGACATCGTGGCCACCGCCTGCCTGGTCGCCATCATGGCGCAGGGCCCCGGCCACCACTGCACCGCCGAGGAGGAGATCACCGCCGTGCTGCACGAGCAGGCGGTGCACGCTCCAGTGGTCTCCAGCGCGGGAGCCCTGCTCGACGGCATCGCGGCGCTGGGCGCGAAGAAGGTGGCCATCGTCACGCCGTACATGAAGCCGCTCACGCGTCTCGTCGCCGAGTACATCGAGGACGCCGGCGTGGAGGTCGTGGACGCGCTCAGCCTGGAGGTGCCCGACAACCTGGCGGTGGCCAGGCTCGACCCTCAGGACCTGCGCGAGCACTACAAGCGGCTGAAGCTCGGCGACGCGGACGCTCTGGTCCTTTCGGCATGCGTGCAGATGCCGTCGTTGCCGGCGATCCAACCGGTCGAGGACGAGCTGGGGCTCCCGGTGCTGTCGGCGGCGACCGCCACGGCCTTCCGCGTACTCACCGAGCTGGGCCTGCCGCCGCTGGTGCCGGGTGCGGGCCGCCTGCTGTCCGGCACGCAGGTCGGCGCGCCAGGCAAATGAGCCGCGCCGACCACGCGGCACCTGGACACCGGGCCGGGCCTCCGGCCCTCATCTCAGCGAAGCCCCCCATCTCAGCGAGAGGACCCCAGACATGGCACAGGAAGTACGCGGCGTCGTCGCACTCGGCGTCGACAAGCCGGTCGCCGTCGAGACGATCGTCATTCCTGAACCCGGCCTGGGCGAGGCCGTGGTGAAGGTGCAGGCCTGCGGCGTATGCCACACCGACCTGCACTACAAGCAGGGCGGGATTTCCGACGCATTCCCCTTCCTGCTCGGCCATGAGGCCGCGGGCATCGTGGAGTCCATCGGAGAGGGCGTCACCGAGGTCGCCCCCGGCGACTTCGTCATCCTCAACTGGCGCGCGGTGTGCGGACGCTGCCGGGCCTGCAGGCGCGGCCGCCCCTGGTACTGCTTCAGCACCCACAACGCCGCCCAGCCGATGACGCTCACCGACGGCACCAAGCTCTCCCCCGCCCTGGGCATCGGCGCGTTCGCCGAGAAGACCCTGGTGGCGGCCGGGCAGTGCACCAAGGTCGACCCAGCCGCTGCCCCGGCCGCCGCCGGCCTGCTGGGCTGCGGCGTGATGGCGGGCCTGGGCTCGGCGATCAACACCGGCAATGTCACCCGCGGCGACTCCGTCGCGGTCATCGGCTGCGGCGGAGTCGGCAACGCGGCGATCGCCGGGGCTCGGCTCGCCGGCGCGGCGAAGGTCATCGCGGTGGACCTGGACGACCGGAAGCTGGAGCAGGCCCGCGCCCTCGGCGCCACGCACACCGTCAACGGCCGCGATACCGACGTGGTCAAGAGCATCCAGGAGCTGACCGGCGGACCCGGCGCGGACGTCGTCATCGATGCAGTCGGCCGCCCCGAGACCTACGAACAGGCCTTCTACGCCCGCGACTTGGCGGGCACGGTCGTTCTGGTCGGCGTGCCCACCCCGGAAATGAAGCTTCAGCTCCCCCTTCTCGATGTGTTCGGCCGCGGCGGCGCGCTCAAGTCCTCCTGGTACGGCGACTGCCTGCCCGAGCGGGACTTCCCTGTGCTCATCGACCTCTACCTGCAGGGACGGCTCGACCTCGACGCGTTCGTCTCCGAGACCATCAGCCTTGACCACGTGGAGGAGGCCTTCGCCAAGATGCACCACGGCCAGGTGCTGCGCTCCGTAGTGATCCTGTGACGGCACCCGGGCATCGGGCCCTGGGGGTGGGCCGGCTCATTCGCTTCCGCGCTCGACGTCCGAACGGGGTCCGCACCCAACTCGTCCGCCGACACAACGCCGCCTGCGAGCCGGTACCGGGTGCGGACACGGCGTGGTTGTGCCCCCTACGGGTGCCGGATCCTCGCGGTCGATGTCAGCCAGTGGCTGCGCCCGGACGCGCACACCAACACGGAGCGGCTGTTCTGTCACCACAGCGGCGAACTCCCCGTCATCCACGGCATGTTGATCCGCCTTCAGGTCCACCTCCCTGCTGTGATCGTCGGCCACCGGCCTGACCGGCGAGGAAGTCACCACGCGCCGGCCGGAGTTCCTGAGGAGGTGCGACCGGGAGCACCCGCTCCGGCTGATGCGGCATCGGCACCCGCGAGGAGAAGCGCCCCGCCCGCTGCCACGCCGGACATCACCCTCACCCCCGTGAGCACCCTCCTCCCGCTCATGGAACGGTCGGCAAGACGCGGCCCAGCAACTGTTCGGTGGCGAGGGGTGGTTGGGGGATTCCGGCCGCTGCAGCGATGCGAGCCACGGCGGGAGGGAGGACGAACGTGGTGGAGAGCGTGCCGGGTTGGGCGAAGACCTCGGAGGGCGTGCCGTCGAGGAGGACGGTGCCCTGGGCGAGTACGACGATGCGGGTGGCGTGGAGGCGGGCGAACTCCACGTCGTGGGTGATGGCGATCACCAGCTTGCCCTCGGCGGTGAGCTCGTCGACGAGCCGGCCGAGGAGTGCGTTGCCGGGTGCGTCCTGGGCGCCGGTCGGTTCGTCGAGCACGAGCACCGGGGTGTCCATGGCGACGACCGAGGCGACCGCGACCCGCTTGCGGGCGGCGAGGCTCAGCTCGGAGGGGTTGCGGTGGCGCAGCTGCTGCAGGTCCAGGCGGGTGAGCGCGTCATCCACCAGCCGTCGAACCCGATCTGCGGGGTGGCCCAGGTTCTTCGCGCCGAAGGCGACCTCCTCTTCGACGGTGCGTTTGAAAAGCTGGTCGTCGGGGTTCTGGAAAGCCAGGCCCACCTGCTGGGCGAGCTGGGCGACCCGGTGTGCGCGGGTGTCCAGATCATCGATCAGGACCTGACCCTCGGTGGGCTTCAGCAGGCCGTTGAGATGCTTGGCCAGGGTGGATTTGCCGGAGCCGTTCTGGCCGAGCAGGCAGACGCATCCCCTGTCCAGCGTGACCTCCAGTCCGTCCAGAGCCCGTACCCCGCCGTCGTAGACGTGGGCGATGCGCTCGGCGCGCACGGTCACGGTGCCCGCAGCGCCGCTCGCGACCGGTTCGTCCTCCTTCGCCGGGGCAGGCGTCAAGTCGCCGATCAGCGGCGACAGTTCGACCGCTGCCTCCACCACGCTCAGGGGTACGGGGACGGTGTCCGCGACCGCGCCGCGGCGGCGCAGTTCCAGGCCGATGCGGACCGGTTCGGGGATGGCGACCGGGGCCTCGCGCTCGGCGGCGTGGCGCAGGACGGACCTGGGGTCGCCGTCGGCGGTGATCCGGCCCTCTTCCATGAGGAGGAGCCGGTCCGCGTGCGGGGCGTAGGAAGCGATGTCCTGCGAACACAGCACGACGGTGAACCCGCGGTCGTGCATACGGGCTATCACCTGGACCACCTCCTCGGCGCCGAGCGGGTCGAGCTGCGAGGTCGGTTCGTCCAGGACCAGGATTTTCGGGCGCATGGCGAGTACGGAGGCGAGCGCGAGGCGCTGGCACTGTCCCCCGGACAGGGCCTGCGGATGCCGGTCGGCGAGGTGCCCGATGCCGACGGTCTCCAGGCACTCGCGGACGCGGCCGCGGATCTCCTCGGCGGGGATGCCCAGGTTCTCCAGGGCGTAGGCGGCTTCGTCGAAGACGGTGGTGTTGGCGCCGGTCAGTTGGTCGTGCGGGGATTCGAAGACGTAGCCGACCGAGGCGGCGAGGTCGCCGATGGTGGCGGTCGACAGGTCATGGCCGTCGATGGCGGCGGTGCCGGCGAAGGGGCCGTCGAAGTGGTGCGGGACGAAGCCGGCGAGAAGGCGGCACAGGGTCGTCTTTCCGGCACCGCTCGGCCCGATCAGGCCGGTGAAGCTGCCTTCTTCGAGGGTGAGTGAGACGTCGCGCAGCACGATCTGGTCCGGCTCGGAGGGGTAGGCGAAGAAGGCGCTGTCGATGCGGACGAGGGCGTCGTTGGTCATGGGTCAGAGCACCTTCAGTCCGAGTGCGGCGAGGAAGAGCAGTCCTGCGGTCCACACGGCCGTCCGGTCGACGGTGCCGTAGCGTTCCAGGGCGAGATGGGTGCGCTCGCCCCGGGCCGAGAAGCCTCGGGCCTCCAGGGCCATGGCGCGGGTGTCGGAGGCGATCAAGGCTCCGGTGATCAGTGGGCCGAGCAGCGAGGCGAACGCCTTGACCCGCTGCCCGAGGCTGCCCTTGACGTCCAGGCCGCGGGCCTGCTGCGAGGCGAGGACGGCCTGCGATCGTCGCTGCATGTCGGGCACGAACTCGATGGCGGCGAGGATCGCGTAGCCGAACCGGGGCGAGACGCCGCGAGCGGCGAGCCCGGCCGTGAGCTGCTTGGGGGTGGTGGTGAGCAGCAGGAGGAAGAAGGTCAGCAACACGGTGGCGAGCCGACCCAGGATGAGGACACCGTGCACGATGCCCTCCAGGCCGAAGGCGACAGGCCCGAGGGAGAGCACGGTGGTGGTGTTGTCCGGGTTGAACAGGCCCTGGAGGACGGCGAGGCTGATGCCGAAGGGCAGCAGGATCGTCCAGGTGGGGCGGATCAGTCGCCGGGCGAGACCGCCGGCGGCGGTCGTCAGCGCGACCAGGGCGACGACGGTCCAGACCATCCAGGCCTCGGGCATCAGGAAGACGGTCGCGGAGAGCGAAGCGGCCCAGCTGAGTTTGGTGACCGCGTTGCGACGGTGCAGGAAGCCGTCGCCGGGGGCGTAGCCAATCACGAAGAGGTCCTGTCAAGAGGAGGCGGGGCTCAGCGCGGCAGGGAGAGGCGGCCGAACGGCGGGCGGAAGCGCATCGGGATCGACTTCGCGGCGTAGAAGGCCAGCAGCGTGGAGGCGGTCTTGTCGAACGGTTCGACCAGGAAACTCGACTGGAAGACACTGGCGACCAGGCTGGAGCCGAAGGCGGCGAAGGCGCCGCGGACCGCGTCCACTCCGGTCCCGGCGACCCCGCCGAACAGGAAGATGCTGATCGGCGCGGTGACCAGCGTGGCGATGAGCATGATCACCAGGCCCGAGACGATCACGCGGGGCACGGACCTGAACATGCCCCAGCGGGCCAGGCAGCCCGCTCCCAGTCCGATGAAGGCGCTGGTGACCGCGTACGGAAGGAGGGTCGGGTTGGCGGTCACTCCGAGCACCAGATTGGTCAGCAGGCCGGTGACCGCGCCGACCAGGGGTCCTGCGATGACGCCGGTGAGCACGGTGCCGATCGTGTCGAGGTAGAGCGGCAGGCGCAGGGTGGTGACCAGGACGCCGCCGACGACGTTGATGCCGACTCCGATGGGGATCAAGGCCCATGCGCGAGTGGTGAGTTGAGCCTTCAGTGCGGGGAAGCGGTGGGCCTGGACACCGAAGCCGGGCGGGGGGTTGTAGTCCGCGGCGTCTTGGCCCGTAGGGCGCACGGTGAGCACGAGCGGTACCTCCGAGGTGGGCGTGAGACGTCAGGCGCTGGGGCGGAGCAGCACGGTTTCGATGAAGTGGGCGCTGAAGTCGCGGGGACCGGCGCCCAGCGCGACCCGGCCGGTGTGCTTCGTACGGGCCGAGATGGCCGGTGGGTAGTCGTAGCTCCGGTCCGACTCCCCGGGTATGAACACGGTTTGGCCGCGGGTCAGGTGGCTCGCGGTTTCCACGATGACGGTGCCGGTCTCCGCGGTGACGAAGGACTCGTCGGACGCGACACCGACCGCGAGCGGGTCGTGCAGTGCAGCGGTGTCCTGGCCGGTGTGGTCCTCGTAGGACTTCAGATACGCGCGCATCAGGCGGGCTGTCAGTCTCTGGCCGGGGCCGGCGGCGTCGAGCCTGCTCAGGTCGTCGCGGTGGAATCGCCAGCGGTTCGTGGCGTCCAGGCCGACCATGGTGTACGGGATACCGCTGGAGACGACGATGTCGGCGGCGTCGGGGTCGGCCCAGACATTGAACTCGGCGACCGGGTTGGTATTGCCCGGCACCCGGGCGGCACCGCCCATGAACACCAAGTGACGTACCCGGTACGCGACTTGGGGGTCCAGCAGCAGCGCCGCGGCCACATTGGTCAGCGGGCCGATGGCCACGACGGTCAGCTCGCCCTCGTACTCCTTCGACAGTCGCACCAGCGCGGCGGCGGCACATTCTGTCTGCTCCGGTGCGGTGGAGTCAGGCAGCACCTCGGTGCCCAGTCCGGTCGGGCCGTGGAAGTCGGCGGAGAACTCGACCCGGCTGATGGGACGACCGGCACCGCGGTGGACGGGGACATCGGCAGCGATGCCGAAGGCGCGGGCCAGGCCGCGGGCGTTGCGGAACGCCTGCTCCGCCGGGACGTTGCCGCCGACCGCCAGGTAGGCCTTCAGGTCCCACAGCCCGGTGCCGAGCAGGTATTGCAGGGCCACGGCGTCGTCGAGGCCGGGGTCGCTGTCGAGGACGATCGGTGCACGAACCATGGTGTGTCTTCTCCTCTGCTGGAGTCCACATGGACGAGGCGCGGGGGCGCAGGCAGGTCAATCGGGGCACGTGCTCAAGAGCACGCACGCCTCCGGCGCGTGCCGTCTCTCGGCGTCGGTGGTGCCTCACTCGTCACCGGGCACCCCGTACGACGGGGCCGCCGTCGGGTCGAGTGCCCGGGTGACGTAGTCGGCGGCCTGGGGAGCCCAGATCTTCCACGCACGTTCGAGGTCGCCCATCGGGCTGTCCGACCAGTCGACGCGCAGGTCGGTGACGGGCCACGGCGCCTTGTCGACGATCACCATCCCGCAGGAGTGCACGGGGCCCTCCTCGCCACCGGCCTCCTCCCCGGCGCTGAGCGCGGCGAGCAGCCGGTCCCCGAGATCCGCGGCCGGGTCGGCGACGAACGCGCGGACCATCTCCTCGGGAACCTCCGGGGTCGTCAGCAGGTTTCCGGCGGCGAGGCAGTCGGTTGCCTCGACTGTGTGGTGGGTGCCGAGGGTGTGTACGCCCGAGTGCGAGGCGACGGCACCCGCCTGGTCGATCACCGTCAGCTGCCGGTACTCCGCGTACGACGCACCTGCGACGACCTCGGCGAGTGCCTCGGTCGCGGTGGCGCCGGCGCTGAGGGCGTCGAGGAGCCGGGGCCCGAGGGCCGGGTCGGTGACGTTCTGGGTGCACGCCGCTCCGACCCCGGCGCGTGCCCAGGCGCATCTCGCGGCCACCGCCGGGCTCGACGAGGTGACCACGGCCCCGAACCGGCCCGTCCGTGCGCATCGTCCGACCAGGGAGAACGTCACGGGATCACCGCCACCACGGTGACTTCCACAACCCATTCCGGGCGGGCGAGGGAGTCCACGACCAGGCCGGTGGAGCACGGGAACACGCCCTTGAGGCGCCTGCCGAGCACCCCGTACACAGCTTCCCGGTGGCGGATGTCGGTCAGATAGACGTGGCAGGTGACGATGTGTTCGAGCGCTGCACCTGCCTCCCGGAGCAGCAGCTCGATGTTGTCCATCGTCTTCTCGGCCTGACCGGCGGGGTCGCCGACGGCGACGCACTCGCGGGTCTCCAGGTCCTGCGCGACCTGGCCGCGCAGATAGACGGTGTCGCCCGCGACGACGGCCTGGCACAGGTCGTTGGAGAGGTTCTGTTCGGGGTAGGTGTCGGCGGTGTTGAACGGCCGGATGCGGACGTGTCCTCCGGCGGTGATCCGGTCGGTTGTCACGGGGTGCTCCCGTCGATGTCGGTGATGTCGGCCGCCGCACACATGAGTTCGGTGGCAGGGGCGAAGTCGTAGTTGTTGTAGACCGCGAGCAGGTGCGAGAACGGCGGGGACTGCGCGAACAGTTGGAAGGTCAACCGGTGGTTGGCGTAGTCGGAGTTGAGAAGGTCACGGCCGAAGGCGAGCAGCTTGCGACGCTCCTCCGCGTCGACATCGCCGATGCGGAAGTACTTGTCGAGATACGGCTTGACTTCCGGGTTCGCGAAGGTGGCGGAGCTGGGGGCCAGGCTGATCTGGCAGCCGGTGAGGTCGCGCAGCGTGTGCATCATCGCGGACAGGTGAGTGCAGGCGAAGACGCGGCCGGTGTACATCGTGGCCTGATGCGGCATCAGAAGTCCGCCGGGGCTGGTCTCTGCCTGCTCCACGGCGGCGACCAGATGAGCGTTGATCGTCTCCCGGTAGCAGGCGAGTTCGGCGATCTTCTCCCGCACGCCCTGGTGCTTCTTCACCCCGGTCTGCCGGGCCCCGGCGTGCGCGAACCCGAGCATCAGATCGGCCAGGCGCAGGTGCCGCAGTACGAACGGGAAGATGCTGTAGCGGTGCAGGGTGGCCCGGATGAACGACGCCGCGCGGGTGTGCCGGTAGAAGAACACGTCCTCCCAGGGGATCAGCACGTCATCGAAGACGATCATCGTGTCGACCTCGTCCACCCGGTTGCTGAGTGGGTAGTCGGCGTCGCTGTGCCGGCCGGCGAAACCGGAGCGGCAGATGTGCTTGACGCCCGGCGCGCTCATGTCGGCCCGGAATCCCACGGCGTACTCGGAGTGGGTCTGGTTGTTCCACTCCGCGATGGTCGGTTTCACGAACGCCTGGTGCGAGTAGGCGGCCGCCGTCTCGAACTTCGCGCCGCGTACGACGATGCCGTTGTCGTTCTCGCCGACGACGCGCAACAGCACGTCGGGGTCCTGCTCCTGGGGCCACTTGGAGCGGTCGCCCTTGGGATCGGTGTTGGCGGAGACGTGGAACGGGTCTTCGAGGGTGGCCTTCCGGACGTAGCGGCGGATGTTCTCGGAGAAGGCGGGGTCGATCTCGTTGAGCACGTCCTGGCCGTCGAAGAGCGCCCACATCTCGCCGACGGTCTCGTCGCCGACCCGGGTGACCACGCCGCGTATGTCGTCCAGGACGGTTTCGACGCTGCGGCGCTTGTGGTGCCAGTCCTCTTTGGTGACCGGGGGTTTGGAGCCGATGGCGCAGCGCTCACCGGTCTCGTCGTCGACGTAGGTCATGGCCTCCTGGGTGCCGGGCTGGTGTGCGAGGTCGTAGATGCGGGCGCGGGCGTCGACGATCGGCTTGAACATCGGGTGGCTGGTGACGTCGTCGACCTTCTCGCCGTCGATCCAGACCTGACGGCCGTCCCGCAGTGATTCCTTGTAGTCCTTGGCGGTTCTGATCACGCGTACCTCCGTACCAAGTGGGGGTGGAGTGTCTTCGGCCCGCGACCGGGCTGGACCACGAGCGGCCGCCTCAGCCCTGGTCGGCGACGACCGGGCCCTTGCGCAGGCGAACCCAGTAGCAGCCGAGAATGGCCAGCAGGCTGACGAGGCTCAGGGTGAGTTGCGAACGGGTGTCGGGGATCCAGGCCATCAGGCCGAGCACAACGAGCATCCATGCGAGGGAGGCGTACGACAGCCAAGGGAAGCCCCACATCTTGAGCTTCAGCGCACCCGGGTCCGTCTGCTCGAGCCTGCGGCGCAGCTTGATCTGCGCGGCGACCAGGATCAGGTAGTAGATGAGCTGGATCGCGCCGGACGAGTTGAGCAGGAAGAGGAAGACCCTGTCCGGGAAGAAGTAGTTGGCGATGACGGCGATGTACCCGACGGAGGTGCCCGCCAGGATCGCCCGCACCGGGATGCCCCGGCGGTTCACCTTGACCAGGGACCGGGGTGCGTCGCCTTGCTCGCTGAGTGCGAAGAGCATCCGCGAGGTGATGTAGAGGCAGGAGTTGAGGGAGCTGAGTACCGCGGTGAGGACGATGGCCTCCATCACCACTCCCGTCGCGGGAATCCCGATGTGGTCCAGGGCGACCGCGAAGGGGCTGGAGATGTGCTTGCCCGCGAAGCTGGTGTCCCAGGGCAGGATCGCGACGATGAGGAGGACCGACACCACGTAGAAGAGGAACACTCGGTGCATGACCTGCTTGGTGGCCTTCTCGGCGTACTTCGCGGGCTTCTTGGACTCGGCGGCCGCGATGGTGGCGATCTCGGCGCCGCCCATGGAGAACAGCACGGTGACGCTGCCGACCACGGCGGCCATCACGCCCATCGGGAAGAAGCCGCCGGACGTGGTCAGGTTGTCCACTCCCGGACTGCGGCCACCGACACCGAGCAGGAAGAGCGCACCGACGCAGATGAAGAAGACGATGGCGAGGATCTTGATCGAGGCGAACCAGAACTCGGTCTCGCCGTAGGCCTTCACGGACAGCAGGTTGATGCCCGTCATGAGCAGGACCAGGCCGAGGCAGAGCAACCAGCCGGGCACAGGCACGTACTTGCTGAGAATGCCGGCCCCCGCGACCGCCTCGATCGCGGCGACGATGACCCAGAAGTACCAGTAGAGCCAACCGACCGAGAATCCCGCCCAGTTGCCGAGGCCCAGGCGTGCGAAGTTGGCGACCGACCCGGACGAGGGCCGGGCGACGGCCATCTCACCGATCGCACGGATCACGAAGATCAGCAGCACCCCCGAGAGGGCGTAACTGAGCACGGCGGCAGGTCCCGTGCTGTTGATGACCGCCCCGCTGCCGACGAAGAGTCCGGCGCCGATGATGCCCCCGAGGGCGATCATCACGATGTGCCGGTTGCCGAGTGAGCGTTTGAGCGCACCCGAGTCGGCACGGGGTTCGACGGGCTCGGGGCCCGGGTGCGGGTCGGGGCTCACCAGAGGTGTGTCCAGGGCGCCGGGGCTGCTGCCGGGCTTGGGGCTGTCCATCGATGAGCACCTGCCTTGTTCTGGGGCCGGTTCATGGGGACTGACATGAGCATCGTGGACACGACAGGAATGTGTAAAATAGAACTATCCGAAGGGAAGGATCAGTTGACCTGATGGCGACGTCTCTGACCCTGCGGCAGCTGGAGTACGTGGTGGCTGTGGCCGAGGCGGGCAGCGTGACCCGGGCAGCCGCCCGGCTGCATGTCTCGCAGTCTGCGGTGTCGATGGCGATCGCCGACCTGGAACACACGCTGGGAGTCCAGCTCCTGGTGCGTCAGCCCCGGGGTGTCACTCCGACCTCTGTCGGCCGACGCGTCCTCTCCGATGCGAGGCGGCTGTTGTCCGGCGTGGGCGACCTGCGGAACGCGGCCCGTGAGGAACACGAGTCCATGTCCGGCCAGTTGGCGGTCGGTTGCTACAGCACGCTGGCCCCCATCGTGCTGCCGCCGGTGATCGCGGCGTTCGCGGAGCGGCACCCAGACGTCGACCTGCGGTTCATCGAGGGCTCGCACGACATGTTGCAGGAGCAGTTGCGCCATGGCGTGCTCGATCTGGCCCTGATGTATCACTACGGGCCGGAGCCGCTCGCACCCGGCAACGACCTGGTGCGCACCCGCGTTCTGCACACCCCGCCCTACGTGCTGCTGCCCGACGGACACCCGCTCGCGGAGCGGGACAAGGTCGCGCTCCGCGAGCTGCAGGACGAGCCGCTGATCCTCTTCGACCTGCCGCCCGGAGGCGCGTACTTCCGCAG
Organism: Streptomyces cavernicola; assembly: GCF_029968035.1. GTDB lineage: Bacteria > Actinomycetota > Actinomycetes > Streptomycetales > Streptomycetaceae > Streptomyces > Streptomyces cavernicola. The sequence goes on from NZ_JASCIQ010000004.1 coordinate 157,011, forward strand.
CCTCTTCGCCGCCGAAGGCCTCGCGCCCACCGTACGGTTCAGGACGACCAGCTTCGAGATGGTCCGCGCCCTGGTCGCTCGCGGGCTCGGCTACTCGCTGCTCAGCCAGCGCACGCAGATCCAACTCAGTTACGAGGGCCGCCCCTTCCTCACCCGGCCGCTCGCCGGCTCCCACGACGGCCTCGACATCGACGTGGTCCAACTCGCGCACGCCCGAGCCACGTTGCGCGCGGAGGAGTTCATAAAGGAGTGCCATCGCGCACTCACCGGGGATGCCGACGGCCCCGCCGGCTGACGTCGCCCGGCGTCCGTCCCCGCTACGGCGCTTCGCCGTGCAGCAGTTCCACTTCGCTGCCCTCCGGCAGGGTTTCCCGGTAGCCGGTGTACATATGCTTCGTGGCCAGGCGGATGAGGAGGTCCTCGTCGCCTGTGCGGGCCGCCTCGAAGATCGCCCGGTGTTCGGTGACCATGAGTGGGACGTTGCCCGCGTCGTCGACGTACGAGCGGGTGATCCGGCGGTTGACCGGGTGGTCCCAGAGGGTGTCGATCATGCGGAGCAGAAGCGTGTTGCCGCACGGCTCGATGAGGGCCATGTGGAAGCTGCGGTTGAGTTCGAACTGGGCGACCGCGTCGAGCGGGTCGGACGCCGCCATGTCCTCGATCAGGGCGACGAGCCGCGAGAGTTGGGCGCGATTGTGTCTGCCGCAGGCCAGCCGGAGGGCCAGCGTCTCCAGGGACTGGCGTACCTGGTAGACCTCGGCGATGTCGTCCGGTTTCAGGGCGTTGACGATGTATCCGCTGCCCGGCATCCACGTGACCAGGTCCTCGTGGGCGAGGCGGTTCAGGGCGTCGCGGAGCGGGGTGCGTGAGACGCCGAGACGTTCGGCCAACTGCTCCTGGACCAGCGGCGCGTCGGCCGCCAGCGCGCCCGAGACGATCTCGTCGCGGAGGTGTTCGTAGACCCGCACCCCCAGGGGGCGCGCGTCCCTCGGGTCACTCCGCAATGGCTTCACGTTCCTCTCCGTCCCTGCTGTCCATCCGGGGAAGAAAACCATCCCGGCAGACCCATTGTCTCACTTGGATGCACTGTATACAGTGCATTCACTGCATCCGAGGAGGCTTCGATCGTGTTTGTCCTGAACACCTGGTACGTCGCCGCATGGTCCACCGAAGTGACCGGCAAGCCCGTACGCCGCGTCATCTGCAAGCAGCCCCTCGTCCTCTACCGCACCCCCGACGGCACCCCCGTCGCGCTGGCCGACCGCTGCGCCCACCGCGCCTATCCGCTCTCCGCCGGCCGCACCGTCGGCGACTCCATCGAGTGCGGCTACCACGGCTTCGCGTACGGGCCCGACGGCGTCTGCACCCGCGTGCCCGCACAGTCCGCCGTTCCGAGCCGCGCCCGCGTGCGCAGCTACCCGGTCGTCGAGAAGGACGGCTGGATCTGGGTCTGGACCGGCGACGCCGACCTCGCCGACCGGAGCCTCGTCCCGGACACGCACTGGATGAGCGACCCCGCTTGGGCCACCGTCACCCACACCATGCTCTTCGAGTGTCGGCACGACCTCATCCACGACAATCTGCTCGACCTCACCCATGAGTCGTTCCTGCACAAGTCGACCGTCGGCGACGACTACATCTACGAACACGGCGTGACCGTCGAGGTGGACGGCCGGGTCGTCACCGTCGACCGGCTCATGCCCGGCGTCGAGGCGCCGCCGCTGTACGCGCGCACGATGAGCACCGAGGGGCTCTACGACCGTTTCCACGCCACCGAGTTCCACATCCCGAGCTACCACGTACTGCACTCCGGGATCACCGGTCAGGGGCGCCCGCGCGAGGAGGGCTACCTCATCAAGGTCCTCAACGGGATCACCCCGGTCGACGAGAACACCACCTGGTACTACTACGCGTTCAGCCGGAACTTCGCCGTCGACGCCGACTGGGCCACCAAGGAGCTGGAGACGGGCCTGGAGACCGTGCTGCGCGAGGACGCCGACGCGCTGCGCGAGCAGGAGATCGGCATGCGGGAGCGGCCGGCCGGCGAGCACGACGTGCTCATCGGCCAGGACGCCGGAGTCGCCAAGGCCCGCCGCATTCTTGCCCGGTTGGTCGCCGAGGAGCAGGCCGGCACCGCACGGACGGACAGCCGGACCGTCAACACCACGCGGGCCGCGACCGACACGGCGGGACGGTGACCGCGGTGGCGGCCGAGAGCGCCGGCGGCGGACCTAGGGCCTGTCGTTTGGATCAGGCCGGATCTGGTCGACGGTGCCGATCGGTCGAGTCGAGCGGGGTGTGGTGCGTGCAGCTGCAAGGCGGAGGAGGGCGACATGGCGGAGCCATGGCAACCGACGACAACGCCGCAGATGCGCGTGCCACACCCCGTGGCCCCGGCAAGATCCGAACGACAGGCCCTGGCACCCCGGCGGCAGAAGAGCGTGGGCGCCGTGCCGCACTGCAGGGCATCGACCTCGACGCCCTGGGCCGTCAGATCGGCGCCCTCCACCTCACGCACTCCGACAACCGTCACGACGCGGGAGTCATCCCCGTGCCGGTCGGCGTGCTCTCCGGCGGGCCCGGCCCCACGGCACTGCTCGTCGCGGGCACGCACGGCGACGAGTACGAGGGCCAGGTGGTCCTCCACCGACTGCTGCGGGAGGTGGATCCCGCGCAGGTGCACGGCCGGATCGTCGTCCTGCCCGCTCTGAACCTTCCGGCCGTACGGGCGGCCGGCCGGGTCTCGCCGCTCGACGGGCAGAACCTCAACCGCGTCTACCCGGGCACCGCGCGCGGCGGCCCCACCGCCCAGATCGCCCACGCCGTCGTCACCGAACTCCTCCCCCACGCCGACCTGGCGCTCGACCTCCACTCGGGCGGGTCCAGCACGCACTACGTGCCGTCGGCGTTCGTCTACGCGGGGCCCGACTCCCGGGCGTGGGACGCCAAGCGGCGGATGGCCGAGGCCCTGGGTCTCGCCTGGTCGGTCGTCGTCCCCGCGCGCTTCGAGCCCGGTTCCTTCTCGACCGCGGCCGACGACGCCGGGGTCCCGATGATCTCCACCGAGCTGGCCGGCGGCGGCGAGGTGAATCCCGAGGTCGTCGGCGACGCCGTGCACGGGCTGCGCCGGGTGCTGGCCGCCGCCGGCATTCTCGACGCGCCTGCCGGCACACCGGCCACCGCGCCCACCCGCTGGATCGACCTGCTCGTGGACGGCGCCGTGCACACCCCGCTGCGCGGCCTGTTCGAGCCCGTCGCGCGCCTCGGCGAGGAAGTCAAGGCGGGCGAACTGATCGGTCGTGTGCACCCCGTCGAGGAACTCGACCGCTCCCCCGCGCCCGTACTCGCACACCGCGACGGCATCGTCGCCATCGCCCGCAGGCCACCCCTCGTGGACCTGGGCGACACCCTGTACCACCTCGCGGCCGACACCACGCCCGGCACGTCCGGCGCCTCCGCGCCCGGCCGCTGACGCGGCGCCGACCCCGCACAAGTCGGGCCGCTCCAGGGCCTGTTGTGGCCGCCCCCCTTCAGCCGCTCCCCCTTCAGCCGCTCCCCGGCACGTCCTCTCCCACCGCACCGGAAAGGCACATCCATGCGCCATTCGATCCGGCTCCCCGCTCTGGCCGTCGGGCTGACACTCGTCGCCCTCCTGACCACCGCCGGCTGTACCGACGCTTCGGCGGAAGGGGACGGCGCCGCCGCCCCGAAGGCCGAGAGCCCGACAGCCGCCATGCCCGAGGTCGCCGTCGACGAGGCGGCCGCCGCCCTGCTCCCCACGGACGTGAAGACCAAGGGCACACTCTCGGTGGCGAGCGACGCCTCCTACCGCCCCTTCGAGTACTTCGACACCGACAACAAGACGATCACCGGCTTCGACATCGACCTCACCGACGCCGTAGGAGCCAAGCTCGGCCTGAAGGTCCGGCACGTCAACGCCGGCTTCGACAGCATCCTGCCGGGCCTCGCCGCCAAGAAGTACGACATCGGGGCCTCCGCGTTCTCCATCACCCCGGAGCGCGCGAAGACCGTCGACTTCGTGACGTATCTGCGGGGCGGCACCGGGATCGCGGTCAAGACCGGCAATCCGCTCGGGCTGAAGATGGAGCCGAAGTCCCTGTGCGGGCACGCCGTTTCAGCGCAGAAGGGGTCGGTGCAGGGGCTCAGCCAGCTCCCCGAGATCTCCAAGTCCTGCACGGAGGCGGGCAGGAAGCCTGTCGCGATCGAGCTGTTCCCGTCCCAGGACGGCGCGAACCTCGCGGTCGTCAGCGGCCGTGTCGACGCCGTCATGGCCGACACCATCTCCCTCGGCATCCAGGCAGAGGCGTCGGGCGGCAAGTTCGAACTCGTCGACGGGCCGCTCTACGCACCCGACCGCTACGGCCTCGCCGTCCCCAAGAACTCACCCCTCAAGCCGGCTCTGGAGGCCGCGGTCAAGGCGATCCTGTCCGACGGCACCGTGGACGCGCTCATGAAGAAGTGGGAGATATCCGAGGCCTCACGCATCAAGGGCGGGAGCTGACATGACCGGCTTCACCGCTCGCCCGGAGGGCAGACCGGCACACGACGCCGAGCCGTCGGGGACCCCGCGCGGCACCGGTGGCACGGCCGGTCGGCCCGGCCCCGCCGACAGCGGGCCGGCCGATGAACTCACCGTCGTGCCCAAGCGGCACCCCGGCCGCTGGGTGACCGCGATCGCCCTGCTCATCGTCGCCGCGGCCACGTTGCACTCGGTGTTCACCAATCCCCGGTTCGGCTGGGACGTCGTGAACACCTACCTGCGCGATGTGTCGATCGGCAGAGGTCTGCTCGTCACCCTCGAACTCACCGCTGTCTGCATGGCCATCGGCATCGTCCTCGGCGTCGTGCTCGCTGTGATGCGGCTGTCGGCCAACCCTGTCGTACGGTCCGCGGCCTTCCTGTACGTCTCCTTCTTCCGCGGCACACCCGTGCTCGTCCAACTGCTGTTCTGGTACAACCTGGCAGCGCTGTACCCGCAGTTGACGTTCGGACTGCCAGGTGTCTCGCTGGACGCCAACCGGCTGATCACGCCGATGCTGGCGGCCCTCCTGGGACTCGGGCTCAACGAAGCCGCGTACATGTCGGAGATCGTGCGGGCCGGCGTCCAGTCCGTCGATCACGGCCAGGGCGAGGCAGCCGGAGCGCTCGGGCTGACGAAGATGCAGACCATGCGGCGGGTGATCCTGCCGCAGGCCATGCGCGTCATCATCCCTCCCACGGGCAACGAGACCATCGGCATGCTCAAGACCACGGCCCTGGTGAGCGTGCTCGCCGTGCCGGATCTGCTCTACTCCGCGCAGATCCTGTACGCGCGCAACTTCCAGACGATCCCGCTCCTGATCGTCGCCAGCATCTGGTACCTCACCGTCACCACCGTCCTCACGATCGGCCAGTTCTACGTCGAGCGGCGGTTCTCCCGCGGCAACCGCACGGTCGCGCCCACCCCGCTCCAGCAGTTCCGCCAACTCCTGCGTACGCACACGCCGTCGGCCACCGGGAGGACCCCAGAATGAAGAAACCCGACACGGTCCGGCCAGGAGCCGCAGCGCACCTCCCCGCGGACCGGCAACCCCCGATGGTGCGAGCCGAGAACGTCCGCAAACGCTTCGGGCCGCTCGAAGTCCTCAAGGGTGTGGATCTGGAGGTCCGGCGCGGCGAGGTGGTGTGCCTCATCGGTCCGTCAGGCTCGGGCAAGAGCACCTTTCTGCGCTGCATCAACCATCTGGAGACCCTCGACGGCGGCCGCATCTGGGTCGGCGGACAGGTCGTGGGCTACCAACGACGCGGCAGCAAGCTGCACGAACTCGGCGACCGGGAGATCTGCCGGCAGCGCACCGAGATCGGCATGGTCTTCCAGCACTTCAACCTCTTCCCCCACATGACGGTCCTCCAGAACCTCATCGAGGCACCGCTGCGGGCACTCAAGGAGCCCAAGGCAGAGGCCACCGAGCGGGCCCTGGCCCTGCTCGAACAGGTGGGACTCGGTGACAAGGCGAGCGCCTACCCCCGCCATCTGTCCGGCGGCCAGCAGCAGCGGGTCGCGATCGCCCGCGCCCTGTGCATGCGCCCCAAGCTGATGCTCTTCGACGAACCGACGTCGGCGCTCGACCCCGAACTCGTCGGTGACGTCCTCACCGTGATGCGCGACCTCGCCGCATCCGGCATGACGATGATCGTCGTCACCCATGAGATGGGCTTCGCCCGCGACATCGCCGACCGGGTCGTCTTCTTCGAAGCGGGACAGGCCGTCGAGGTGGGACCGGCGAAGCAGGTCATCACCGAGCCCCGGCACGCACGGACGAAGGCCTTCCTGGCGGCCGTGCGATGACGACCCTCACCAGCCGATCGACGGCCCCACCGGACAGCTCGACGGCCCGCACCGGACAGAAGGAGGTACGACGATGAGGCTCGTGCTGCGCGCCAACGCTCATCGGCGGGTGGCCGCCGGCTGCCGGGAGGTCGCCGCGTCCCCGGACACCCCGCGACGTGAACGGTGGCAGTGGCAGATACGGCTGCTGACCGACGCCGAGGAGCGTCCGGAACCATCGCCCGCGGTGCGCCGGATCACCGAGGAACTACCGGGCGGCGCGACCCTGGAGGTCTCCGCCGACGCCGAGTCCGTCGTCCCTGCCGTGGAGTTCGTCGACCCTAGCGGTGCGCCGGCGGTGCCCCGCGCAGAGAACGAGCTGGTGGTCCTGATCGCCTCGGGCGGCCGCGTCCTGGTCGAGGACCGGCACCTGCTGGCCGACTCCGACGCGATGGTCCTCGAGGGCGACGATCCCCTGCAGGTGAACCTGCGCCGGCCGGACGGTGCGCACGCACAGGTCGCGGTCGTCCGGCTCTGCGCGGCGGCCGGACACGGCGTCCTGGGCTGGGTGCCGTGATGCGGGCGACGGGCGACGAGCAGTCGTTGCGCCTGCGTGTGACCGCACTCGTGTGGGAAGCCGAGGGCGTGCTCTCCGTCCACCTGTCCCGGGCCGACGGCGCACACCTGCCGCCCTGGACCCCGGGGGCGCATCTGGACCTGCACCTGCCGAGCGGCCTCACCCGCCAGTACTCGCTCAGCGGTTCCCCCGCCGACCGGTCCACCTGGCGCCTCTCGGTCCTGCGGGAACCCGCGTCGCGCGGCGGCTCACGCGAGGTGCACGAAGTCCTGCGCCCCGGTGACCACATCGAGGTCACCGGCCCCCGCAACAACTTCGCACTCCCCGAGGACGACGCCCTCCGGTACCGGTTCATCGCCGGAGGCATCGGGATCACCCCGCTGCTCCCGATGATCGAGAGGGTCGCTTCCTCCGGTGCCGACTGGTCCCTGCTGTACGGCGGCCGGTCCCGGTCGAGCATGGCCTTCCTCGCGGACCTCGCCCGCCACGGCGAGCGCGTCCTGGTGCGGCCGCAGGACGAGTTCGGCCTGCTCGACCTGGATGCCTACCTGGGGCCGCCCAGTTCGGGCACCTCGGTTTTCTGCTGCGGCCCTGAACCGCTCCTGGCCGCCACGGAGCAGGTGTGCGGGAGCTGGCCGCCCGGCACACTCCACGTCGAGCGCTTCACAGCGCAGCCGTACGACGTGGGCGCCGAGGACGACGCAGCGTTCGAGGTGGTCCTGCACCGGACCGGTCGCAGCGTCACCGTGCCGGCCGGCCGATCGGTCCTGGACGCGCTGGAGGAACACGGGATCGACGTGCCGAACTCCTGCCGGGAGGGCATCTGCGGCACCTGCGAGACGAAGGTGGTCGCCGGGGTTCCCGATCACCGGGACAGCCTGCTGTCACCGGAGGAACGGGCCGCGAACGACACGATGATGATCTGCGTCGGCCGGGCCCGCGGTCCGCGCCTCACCCTGGACCTCTGAGCTCGGCCCGAGAGCGTCGGCGTATCGACGGCACCGCTGCCGGATCGCGGTGTGCCTCCGCCACCCGCCGAACGCACCGAACGCACCGGACACGGAAAGGACCCTCATGACCCCGCGCAGACCCTCACGCGCATACGACGTGCTCGTCATCGGCGGCGGCGCCGCCGGATCGGCCACTGCCTGGCAGCTCGCTTCGCGCGGCCACCGCGTCTGCCTTCTGGAGCGCTTCGAACCCGGCCACCGGCACGGGAGTTCGCACGGCCGGTCGCGGCTGCTGCGGCTCGCCTACCCGGACCCGTTGTACGTGGGGATGGCGGCGGAAGCGCTGCGCCTGTGGGGCCGGCTCGAAGCGGAGACGGGCGCCGACCTGATCACCACGGTCGGCGCGGTCGACGGCGGCCGCACCGACCGGCTCGATCGCGCGGCCGCCGCGCTCACCGCCGAGGGAGCCGCGTTCGAGCGGCTCACGGAGGCGGAGGCCGCCGGGCGCTGGCCACAGCTTCGTCTTCCGGGGGACGTGCTGTTCCAACCGGACGCGTCGCGCGTCGACCCCGACGCGACGCTGCCGGCCCTGCAGCGTCAGGCGGAGCGGTTCGGCTGCGACATCAGGCACTCCACTCCCGTGACGGCACTGGAGATCGACGCGGACCGGGCACGCGCCCACACCCCGTCCGGCACGTTCACCGCGCCGGTCGCCGTCGTCACGGTGGGCCCATGGACGAACCGGCTCCTCGAACACCTGGTGAAGCTCCCCGAGCTGACGGTCACTCAGGAGCAGGTCTTCCATCTGCCTCCCCGAGCCCCCTCGGCCGTAGGGCCCGCCTTCAGCTTCCAGGGGGAGGACGGCGGCATCGTGTACGGCATGCCGACCGCTGACGAAGGCGTGAAGGTGGCCGAACACCTCGGCGGGCGCGAGGTGACCCCAGACGGCCGTGACGGTGTCGTCGACGCGGACGCGCGTCGCCGCGTCGTGGAGTTCGCGGCGGAGCACCTTCCCGGCGTCGAGCCGACGGTCAGCAGCGAGACGACCTGCCTCTACACCAACACCGCCGACGAGGACTTCCTGCTCGACCGGATCGGCCCCCTGGTCATCGGCACGGCCTGCTCGGGGCACGGCTTCAAGTTCACGCCGCTCCTCGGCCACATGCTGGCCGATCTCGCCGTGGGCGAGGCGGAACCCCACCCCCGGTTCAGGCTCGGCACCACAGCGGTGTGAGCCCGATCGGTTCGGAGCGCCTCGACCCCGGCGGCCGGTCGCCCCGAAGCGACTGAAGCGACCGAAGCGACCGAAGGCCGCACATTCCTCGGACGAGGCGCACACGTCGAGTAGGCCGATCCGGACCCGGCCCGTCGTCGCCTCGGGGAAGCCGGCTCACAGGCGGCGGCCGATGCCCACCTCGTCGAGGTCGTGTCCGATCACGAGTCGTCCGGAGAATCCGTGCCGGGCCTCGCGCCACACCGAGTCAGGCCTGTCGCCCGGCACCAGGTGGGACAGGACGAGGGTGCGCACCCCGGCGCGTTCGGCGACCGGGCCCACGTCCTCGACCGTCGTGTGCGCGTTGAGCAGGTGGTGGAGCGACGCGTCCTGTGCGGGAGTCCGGGGCTCCGGGAACATCGCCTCCGGCCAGGTGCGGTCGATGACCTCGTGCACCAGTACGTCCGCGTTGTCGGCCAGGCGGACGAGGTTGTCGCACGGCGCGGTGTCGCCCGAGAAGACGACGGAGCCGTCCTCTGTGTCGAACCGGTATGCCAGGGCGGGGAAGACAGGGGCGTGGTCGACGAGCGTGGCGGTGACACGGACACGGTCGTCCTCGTACACCGGGACAGGGGCCATGTCAGGGGCGGGGTCGCCGTTCGGGTCATCGGTCGCCCACGAGGGCAGGACGACGTCCCGGGCGTCGACGAACTCGTCGGGGACGGGCTTACGGCTGTCGCGGGCCCGGTCGTTGAAGTCCATGGCGTAGGCCCGCACCATCGCCTCCCACATCTCCCGCGTCCCCGGCGTCGGGTTGTCCGGCGCGACGACCGGAGGAGCCGGATCGGGGCCGAACAGCGGGGGCAGTGCGCCGCGGTTCCCCGGGCCGATCAGCGGGATGGGCAGGTCGGCGCGGGGTATGCCGTTGGACAGTCCTTCGGTCAGCAGGTTGTTGAGGTCGACGACGTGGTCGGAGTGCAGGTGGGTCAGGAAGACCCCGGCGAGTTTGTCCAGGGGGCCGCCCAGGTCGCTCTGCCAGTTGCCCAGGTGAGCCTTGCGGAGCTGCCTGCCGACGCCGTCCCCGGCGTCGATCACGTAGTAGCGGTCGCCGACGGCCAGTGCGGAGGAGATGCCCTCACGGTTGCTGTTCGGCCACCACGGCGGGCCGCCGGCCGTACCCAGCAGGATCAGCCGAGTCGCGTAGCCGTCAGCCTGCAGCGGAGCCCGGGGCGCCTCCGGTTCCGGCGCGTTCCCGCGGGCCTGCGCGGGAGTCGCGCCTACGGCTGCGACCCCGGCGCCCGCGGTGAGGGAGGCGATGAGGGATCGCCGCGACAAGCTGCTGGTCGTCAGAGTTCGACGGATGACATCACACATGAAGCTTGCCTCTCGTTCATATTTCGCACAGACGAGAGCGTTATTAGCACGCAGGACTCCGTGGCGCAATGCATGGCGCCGCTACGGCAGTTGATCGGGCTCGAACCCTGGAACGTCCTCCAGGTGCGTACGGATCGGAGTTACGGGTCACGGGCCGCCGTCTGACCATGAAGAACCGTCCCGCCCGCGACCCAAGACCCGCGAGGCGTCGCGACTGCCTTCCCTCAGCATCGACCAGCAGATAGCATACTGTATGCAATCTGTGGGAATGCAGCAGACTCCGCACCCGGCCTGGACCTCAGGGAGCCGCTCCATGTCGTACCGATCCGCCCTCTCCTACGTCCTGAGCAGGACCATCGAGCCCTTCGCCGAACAGACCGCCGCGTACGAGAGGTTTCCGCGCGCCGCGGTGGCCGCCCTCGGGGAAGCCGGTCTGCTCGGCCTCACCGTCTCCGCCCGCTTCGGCGGCGGCGGCCTCGGGCTCGCCCAAGCCGCCGAGGTGGTGACCGCGGTGTCGCGCGCCTGCCCGGCCACCGGCGCGGTCCTCCGGTCGCACTACGCCGCCGTCGCCTGCATCGAGGCGTACGGGACCCCATGGGTCCGGCAGAAGATCGCCACCGGCTGCCACCTCAGCACCCTCGCCGTGGCCGACGCCCGGGACGACGGCCACCCGGGAGACGCGGCGCCGCCCGCGGGTTCCACCGCTGTGTGCGCCAGTGACGTGGTGACGCTCCGCGCCCGGAAGCGCGATGTCGTCGCGGCGGGCGAGGCCGACAGCTACGTCTGGCCCTCCCGCCCGGTCGACGGCGGCGGCGGGCCCGACCTCTGGCTGATTCCCGCTGACGCCCCGGGCCTGTTCGTGCCGGCCCGGCCCAACGGCGCGGGCCCGCGCGGCAGTAGCACGTCCACGGTCTGCGCCGACCCGGTGCGGGTTCCGGTGAGCGCGAGGCTCGGGCAGGAGAGCGGCGGGCAGGACGACGTACTGGGCGCCGCGCTCCGGTGGCTGGCGACACTTCCGTCCGCACCGCCGGTCGCACCGCCGGTCGCACCGCCGGTCGCGGGCTCGGTCGACGCCGGGCAGGTCGGCGTCGGAGTTCTCACCTGAGACTCGCGCATGACTGTGGACGCACACCCGAACATTGCATACAGTATTCGATGAGCTGGGAAGGCGACCGTAGGGGCGTACGAGCACGTCGGCCAGGGGCGAGCTCGTCGTTCGGCGCCCCGTGGATCCGTCCGGTCACGCCAGGAATTCACACATGCGCGACGGTGAGGGAGAGGAACATGACGACGAGCGTCGATGACGTCACCACTCAGGCCGCGGTCAGCGCGATCGTGGCCGCCCATCGCGGGCAACGCGGCCCGCTGCTGCCGATAGTGCACGCCATCCAGGCCGAGTGGGGACACGTACCGCAGGAGGTCGTTCCGCTTCTCGCCCAGGAGTTGAACCTGTCCCGGGCGGACGTCCACGGAGTGATCTCGTTCTACGACGACTTCCGCCGCGAGCCCGCCGGACGTACGACCGTGCGGATCTGCCGGGGCGAGGCCTGCCAGGCTGTCGGGGCGGGCGCCCTGGTGACCTGTGCCCGCGACCGGACGGGCCTCTCACCGGGCGAGACACGCGCCGACGGGTCAGTCACCGTGGACCAGGTGTTCTGCCTCGGCAACTGTGCGTTGGGGCCGGCCGTCGAGGTGAACGGCGAGATGCTCGGACGTATGGACACCGATCGCCTGCGCTCGATCCTGGACGAGGCGGTCGCATCATGACTCCTTCCCCGAACTCCCCGAACTCCCCGAACTCCCCGAACTCCCCGGTGACGGTGTACGTTCCCCGCGACTCGGCGGCACGATCGGTCGGCGCGGACGCGGTCGCGGAGACGATCCGGACGGCGGCGGCCGAGCTCGGCCGGCCGGTCGACGTCGTCCGCAACGGGTCGCGCGGCATGCTCTGGCTGGAACCGCTGGTCGAGGTGGTCACGCCCGAGGGGCGGGTCGGCTACGGACCGGTCGCACCCTCGGACGTGGCGGGCCTCCTGGACGCCGGCTTCCTGGACGGGGCGGACCACCCGCTGCGGCTCGGCGTCGTCGACGAACTCCCCTGGATCTCCCAGCAGTTGCGCGTCACGTTCGCCAGAATCGGGATCACGGACCCGCTCTCCCCCGAGGACTACGAGCGGCACGGCGGCCTCGTCGGACTGCGACGGGCGCTGGAGACCCCACCGGCCGATGTGGTCGCCGAGGTCACGGAGTCCGGGCTGCGCGGACGGGGCGGAGCGGGGTTCCCGGCCGGCATCAAATGGAAGACCGTGCTCGACTGCGCCGACGAGCTCAAGTTCGTGTGCTGCAACGCCGACGAGGGCGACAGCGGCACCTTCGCGGACCGCATGGTGATGGAGGGCGACCCCTTCATGCTCATCGAGGGCATGACCATCGCCGCCCACGCGGTCGGCGCCCGCGAGGGCTACTTCTACATCCGCTCGGAATATCCGGACGCGGTCGCGACCATGCGCGCGGCGATCGAGATCGCGCGGGAGAACAACTGGCTCGGCGACCGCATCCTCGGCTCCGACCTCAGCTTCGACCTGCACGTGCGCGTCGGCGCCGGCGCGTACATCTGCGGCGAGGAGACCTCCATGCTGGAGAGCCTGGAGAGCAAGCGGGGCCTCGTCCGGGCCAAGCCGCCCATCCCCGCGATCCAGGGCCTGTTCGGCAAGCCGACCGTCGTCAACAACGTCCTCACCCTGGCCACGGTGCCGGTGATCCTCGCGAACGGCGCGAAGGCCTACCAGGAGTTGGGCGTGGAGCGCTCGCGCGGCACGCAGGTCTTCCAGCTCGGCGGCAACATCGCCCGCGGCGGCATCGTCGAGACCCCGTTCGGCGTCACCCTGCGCCAACTCATCGAGGAGTACGGCGGCGGCACCCGGTCCGGGCGCCCGGTGCGCACCGTACAGGTGGGAGGCCCGCTCGGCGCATACCTGCCGACCTCCATGCTCGATCTGCCCATGGACTACGAGGCGTTCGCGGCGGCGGGCGCGATGCTCGGCCACGGCGGTGTGGTGGTCTTCGACGACACCGTGGACATGGCCGCCCAGGCGCGCTTCGCGATGGAGTTCTGCGCGGCGGAGTCGTGCGGCAAGTGCACGCCGTGCCGCATCGGTTCGGTGCGCGGCGTCGAGGTGATCGACCGGATCGTGGCGGACGAGGAGCGCGAGGAGAACCTCGCCCTGCTCGAGGACCTCTGCGACCTGATGACCGACGGATCGCTGTGCGCCATGGGCGGGTTGACGCCGATGCCGGTGCGCAGCGCCATCGAGCACTTTCCCGACGACTTCCTCGCGAGGGAGGGCACGGCATGAGCCTGATCAAGGAGCCGGATTTCGGAACCCCGGAACGGCCCGGCGAGGCGACCGTCTCGGTCGAGGTCGACGGAATGCCCGTGAAGGTGCCCGAGGGCACCTCGGTGATGCGCGCGGCAGCGCTCGCCGGCATCGACATACCCAAACTCTGCGCCACCGACAGCCTCGAACCGTTCGGGTCCTGCCGGCTGTGCGTGGTGGAGATCGACGGCCGTCGCGGCACCCCGGCGTCCTGCACCACGCCGGTCACCGACAGCATGGTCGTACGGACACAGACCCCCAAGGTCGAGAAGCTGCGCCAGAACGTGATGGAGCTGTACATCTCCGACCATCCGCTGGACTGCCTCACCTGCTCCGCCAACGGCGACTGCGAACTGCAGGACATGGCCGGCGTCGTCGGGCTGCGCCAGGTGCGGTACGGCTACGAGGGAGAGAACCATCTCGACGCGGCGCCGGACCTGAGCAACCCCTACTTCGACTTCGAACCGGCCAAGTGCATCTCCTGCTCCCGCTGCGTCCGCGCCTGCGGTGAGGTGCAGGGCACCTTCGCTCTGACCATCGAGGGCCGCGGCTTCGACTCGAAGGTCTCCCCCGGCGCCGGTGAGTCGTTCATGGACTCCGAGTGCGTCTCCTGCGGCGCCTGCGTACAGGCCTGCCCGACGGCGACGCTGCAGGAACGGTCGGTCGTCGAGCTCGGCATGCCGTCCCGCTCGGTGGTCACCACCTGCGCGTACTGCGGGGTCGGTTGCTCCTTCAAGGCCGAGCTGCGCGGTGACGAGCTGGTCCGGATGGTGCCGTACAAGGACGGCGGGGCCAACGAGGGGCACTCCTGCGTCAAGGGCCGCTTCGCCTTCGGCTACGCCACCCACCCCGACCGCGTGCTGAAGCCCATGGTCCGGGAGAGGATCACGGACCCCTGGCGCGAGGTCGAGTGGGACGAGGCCATCCAGACCGTCGCCCGGAAGATGCGCACCATCCAGGAGACGTACGGACCGAGCTCCGTGGGGGCCATCAGCTCCTCGCGGTGCACCAACGAAGAGGTCTACGTCGTCCAGAAGATGGTGCGTGCGGCCTTCGGCAACAACAACATCGACACCTGCGCCCGCGTCTGCCACTCCCCCACCGGTTACGGGCTGAAGCAGACCTTCGGCGAGTCGGCCGGGACGCAGGACTTCCGCTCGGTGTCGAAGGCCGACCTGATCATGGTGATCGGCGCCAACCCCACCGACGGACACCCGGTGTTCGGTTCGCGGATGAAGCGCCGGCTGCGTGAGGGCGCGCAGCTCGTCGTCGTCGATCCGCGCCGTATCGACCTGGTGCGCTCGCCGCACGTCGAGGCCGCGCACCATCTGCAGCTGAAGCCGAGCACGAACGTCGCCGTCATCAACGCCATGGCTCATGTGGTGGTCACCGAAGGCCTGGTCGACCGGTCCTTCGTCGACGAGCGGTGCGAAGGGTTCGACGCGTGGGCGGAGTTCGTCGCACTTCCCGAGAACAGCCCGGAGGCCACCGAGGCCATCACCGGGGTGCCCGCCGCCGAGGTCCGGGCCTCGGCCCGGCTGTACGCGACGGCGCCCAACGCGGCCATCTACTACGGCCTCGGCGTGACGGAGCACAGCCAGGGCTCCACGATGGTCATGGGGATGGCCAACCTGGCGATGGCGTGCGGCAACATCGGCCGGGACGGCGTGGGCGTGAACCCGCTGCGCGGCCAGAACAACGTGCAGGGCTCCTGCGACATGGGCTCGTTCCCGCACGAACTCACCGGCTACCGCCACGTCTCGGACGACGCGGTCCGTACCGTGTTCGAGGAGCTGTGGGGCCGTTCGCTGCTGCCCGAGCCCGGACTGCGGATCCCCAACATGTTCGACGCCGCGATCGACGGCTCCTTCCGGGGCCTGTTCGTGCACGGTGAGGACATCGCGCAGTCCGACCCGAACCTGCAGCACGTCAGCGCGGCGTTGGAGGCCATGGACCTGGTCGTGGTGCAGGACCTGTTCCTCAACGAGACGGCCAAGTTCGCGCACGTCTTCCTGCCCGGCGCGTCCTTCCTGGAGAAGGACGGCACCTTCACCAACGCCGAGCGCCGGATCAACCGGGTGCGGGCGGTGATGAAGCCCAAGACGGGCAAGCACGAGTGGCAGATCGTCTCCGAGATCGCCACCGCCATGGGCTACCCCATGTCGTACGACCACCCCGGTCAGATCATGAGCGAGATCGCCCAGGTCACACCGACCTTCAAGGGCGTCTCCTTCGAGCTCCTCGACGAGCTCGGCAGCGTCCAGTGGCCGTGCAACGACGAGGCCCCGGAGGGCACTCCGACGATGCACGTGGACGGATTCGTGCGCGGCAAGGGCAAGTTCGCCGTCACCGCCTACGTGCCGACGGACGAACGCACCACCTCGCGCTTCCCGTTGGTGCTGACCACGGGCCGCATCCTCAGCCAGTACAACGTCGGGGCGCAGACCCGCCGGACCGGCAACGTCGCGTGGCACGCGGAGGACGTGCTCGAACTGCATCCGCTGGACGCCGAGAACCGCGGCATCACCGACGGCGACATGGTGTCGCTGGCCAGCCGGGTCGGCGGTACGACACTGCGGGCGCGGGTGTCCGACCGGATGCCGCCGGGCGTCGTCTACACGACGTTCCACCACCCGGTCACCGGCGCCAACGTGGTCACCACCGAGAACTCGGACTGGGCGACCAACTGCCCGGAGTACAAGGTGACCGCCGTCCAGGTCGCCCTCGCCCACCCGCTCGGGCGCCACGCCACCGAGTCGTCGGAGACCGACCGGCTCGCGGGGGTGGACTGACGTGGCCGCCGTGCATCCCGAGCAGCGGATGGCGAACCAGATCGCCGCGAACTTCCGGCACGTTCCCGGCGACCGGGCCGCCGAGGCGATCGCGGCCCACATCCGTAAGTTCTGGGACCCCCGGATGCGCCGCCGTCTCCTGGAGGTCGCCGACTCCCGGGCGGACGACCTGGATCCCGTGGTCCTTGCCGCAACGCAGCTGCTGCGACCGCCGCAGGAGGCCCGGGGAGGCTGAACCGCCGGCACCTGACATCGCCTCATCTCCCCCTGCCCGAGGGAGAGATGAGGCGATGTGCTGTACGCCGGAGCCACCGGATCGCGGGGGCCGTCGGCCTCCCTTCTCGGATCAACATCTGCATCGGTATGGCCACCTCATTTTGAATAAGGGATACTGCATACAAAATGCGGGACTCGGCGTACCGACCGGGCTCCGGCACACCACCACGGCCGGCCTGCGCGGCGGCCGCAGGCACGAGACGGACAGGAGCCGCTCATGCTGTTCCGGCAACTCGAGTACTTCGTGGCAGTCGCCAAGGAGAAACACTTCGCGCGCGCCGCAGACGCCTGTTACGTCTCACAGCCGGCGCTGTCGGTCGCCATCGCCAAACTGGAACGGGAGCTCAATGTCACCCTGATCAACCGAGGGCACTCCTTCGAAGGCCTGACGTCGGAGGGCGAGCGGCTCGTCGTCTGGGCCAAGCGGATCCTCGCGGAGCACGACGCGTTCAAGGCCGAGGTGGCCGTCATGCGATCGGGCATCACCGGCACACTGCGGCTGGGGACCGGCCCCACCGTGTCGACGACGACGGCACTGCCCGTGGCCGCGTTCTGCGCGATGCATCCGCTGGCCAGGGTGAAGGTCAACTCCCGGCTGTCCTCCGCCGAGTTGATCCGGCAGCTGCGCGATTTCGAACTGGATGCCGCCATCGCCCACTTCGGACCCGACGACCGGGAGGGCCTGGATGTGGTGCCGCTGTACCAGGAGCAGTACACGCTGCTGGTCCCCGAGCACCTGGCTCCCCCGCACCCGACCATCACCTGGGCGGAGGCGGCCCAGCTGCCGCTGGCGCTGCTCTCGCCGGACATGCGCTTCCGGCAGTTCATCGACCGCGCTTTTCAAGACGCCGGGGCGGCGGCGACCCCCCAGGTGGAGACGGACTCCGTCGCCTCTCTCTACGCCAACGTCGCCTCCGGCGCGTGGGCGAGCATCGTCCCGCACACCTGGCTGAACTCCATGCCGGTGACCGGCGGGACCAGAGCGGTCCGGCTGGTCGAGCCGGACGCGAGAGCGCAGATCTCCGTGGCGATCCACGCGGCGACTCCCGGCCCCATCGCGGCCAGGACGTTCCTCAACGTGGTCGCGGGCTTGTCCCTCGACGAGGTCTTCGCACCGCGGCGGACGGACCTCGCCGCCTTGGCGCGTACCGCCGTCGAGGGGCCGCACGACCGGCCGTTCGCGGATCTCTGCAGCACCGACTGACGGGCGCCGACCGGCGACCGGCAGACCCACCCCATCCACACCCGCCTCCGCCGACCGGCGTCCGCACGCGTCCCGACGCAGCCGGACGCACCTCGCTCACCTTGATAAACGCCGTCAACCAACTGGTTGGCAGCAGATCTTGGACGCGCCGCCCTCATGGCGCGGATGGTGAGGACAGCAGACGAACGAGGCGAACCCTCCAGGGAGGAACCTGACCATGACCGACGCCGTACAGGACGCGGGAGCAGAGGGAGCCGACGAACCGCCCGCGCTCACTGATGGAATCCATCTGGTCGTCGACGCACTGAAGCTCAACGACGTGGAGACCCTCTACGGGGTGGTCGGCATCCCGATCACCGACCTGGCGCGTCTCGCCCAGGCGTCGGGCATCCGCTACATCGGGTTCCGGCACGAGAGCGACGCCGGGCACGCGGCCGCGGCAGCCGGATTCCTCACCCGGAAGCCGGGCATCTGCCTGACCGTGTCCGCGCCGGGATTCCTCAACGGGCTCGTCGCGCTGGCCAACGCCACCACCAACTGCTTCCCGATGGTGCAGATCTCGGGCTCCAGCGAGCAGCACCTCGTCGACCTCCAGCGGGGCGACTACGAGGAGATGGACCAGCTCGCCGCCGCCCGGCCGTTCGCCAAGGCGGCCTACCGGGTCCACCGCGCCGAGGACATCGGCCGCGGCATCGCCCGCGCCATCCGCACCGCGGTCTCCGGACGCCCCGGAGGCGTCTATCTGGACATCCCGGCCGCGGTCCTCGGCGAGGTCATCGACGCCGAGAAGGGCGCGGAGTCGCTCTGGCGGCTCGTCGACCCGGCTCCCCGCCAGGTGCCGCAGGCCGAGGCCGTGGACCGGGCGATCGACCTGCTCGCCGGCGCCGAGCGGCCGCTGGTCGTGCTCGGCAAGGGCGCGGCGTACTCGCAGGCCGACGACCAGATCCGGGAGTTCGTCGAGTCCACGGGCATCCCCTACCTGCCGATGTCGATGGCCAAGGGCCTGCTGCCCGACGACCACCCGCAGTCGGCTGCCACCGCCCGCTCACTCGCCCTGCGCCGGGCGGATGTCGTCATGCTGGTCGGGGCGCGCCTGAACTGGCTGCTCGGCCACGGCGAGGCACCGCAGTGGAATCCGCAGGCCAAGTTCATCCAAGTCGACATCGCCGCAACGGAGATGGACAGCAACCAGCCCATCGCCGCCCCGCTCGTCGGCGACGTCGGCTCGGTCCTCGAAGCCCTCGCCGAGCGGAGCAAGCCCGGCCGGATCAGTGCCCCGGCGCCGTGGCGGGAGGAGCTGGCGGAGCGTTCGGCGAAGAACGTCGCCAAGATGGCCGGCCGCCTCGAGGCCGCCGAGACGGCTCACCCGATGAAGTTCCTGGGCGCGCTGCAGTCCATCCGCGACGTCCTGCACGAGAACCCCCGTGCGTACGTCGTCAACGAAGGCGCCAACGCACTGGACCTGGCCCGCAACACCATCGGCATGCAGGTGCCGCGCCACCGGCTGGACAGCGGCACCTGGGGCGTGATGGGCATCGGTATGGGCTACGCGATCGCCGCCGCCGTCGAGACCGGCGACCCCGTCGTCGCCATCGAGGGCGACAGCGCCTTCGGGTTCAGCGGCATGGAGATCGAAGCGATCTGCCGCTACGACCTGCCGGTCGTCGTCGTGGTCCTCAACAACAGCGGCGTCTACCGCGGCGACGACCCCTCCGCCTCCGACGATCCGGCTCCGACCGCCCTGAAGGCCCGCCACGACCTGATGATCCAGGCGTTCGGCGGCAAGGGCTACCAGGCGACGACACCCGCGGAGGTCGCCACCGCTCTCCGTGAGGCCCTGGCCTCCGGCCGTCCGGCGCTCATCGACTGCGTGATCGACCCGACGGACGGCACGGAGAGCGGCAACATCGCCCACCTCAACCCCAAGGGCATCACCGTCCAGCGCTGAGGAAATCCACCCGCGCACCGCAGATCCACCTTCGAAAAAGGGAAAGCAATCATGACTGAACTGCCTCTCTCCGGGATCAAGGTCATCGACTTCACCGGTGTCCAGGCAGGCCCGGCGTGCACCCAGATGCTCGCGTGGTTCGGGGCCGACGTCCTGAAGGTCGAGCGTCCCGCCGGCGGTGACGTGACACGCAATCAGCTGCGCGACGACCCCGACATCGACGCGCTGTACTTCACCATGCTGAACAGCAACAAGCGCTCCCTGGCCATCAACACCAAGTCCCCCGAAGGCCGGGAGGTCATGGAGAAGCTGATCCGCCAGGCCGACGTTCTGGTGGAGAACTTCGCACCGGGCGCCATGGACCGCATGGGCCTGGACTGGGAGACGCTCCAGAAGTGGAACCCGCGGCTGATCTTCGGCTCCGTCAAGGGCTTCAACGAGGACTCCCCGTGGAACGACCTCAAGGTCTACGAGAACGTGGCCCAGTGCGCCGGCGGTGCGGCCTCGACGACCGGGTTCTGGGACGGACCGCCGACGGTCAGCGGCGCCGCTCTCGGTGACAGCAACACCGGTATGCACCTGCTGATCGGGCTTCTCCTTGCGGTGATCGACCGGGACAAGACCGGGAAGGGCCAGAAGGTGGCGGTGTCCATGCAGGACGCCGTGCTCAACCTGTCCCGGGTCAAGCTGCGCGACCAGCAGCGCCTGGAGAAGGTCGGGTACCTGGAGGAGTACCCGCAGCACCCGCACGGCGAGTTCGGGGACGCCGTGCCGCGCGGCGGCAACGCGGGCGGCGGCGGCCAGCCCGGCTGGGTGCTGAAGTGCAAGGGGTGGGAGGACGACCCCAACGCGTACATCTACTTCACCCTCCAGGAGCAGAACTGGAAGCGGACCGCTGAGGCCATCGGCCACCCCGAGTGGGTCGAAGACCCGGACTACAGCACTCCGCTCGCCCGGCAGCCGCGCATCTTCGAGATCTTCGAGGCGATCGAGAAGTGGCTGGCCGACAAGACGAAGTACGAGGCGGTCGACATCCTCCGCGAGTTCGACGTGCCCTGCGCACCCGTGCTCAGCATGAAGGAGATCGCCAACGACCCCGCGCTGCGCCGGAGCGGGACGGTGGTGGAGGTCGAGCAGAAGGGCCGCGGCAAGTACCTGACCGTCGGCAGCCCCATCAAGTTCTCCCGGTTCAAGCCCGACATCCAGGGCGCCCCGCTGCTCGGCGAGCACACCGAGGAGGTCCTGAACGAACTGGGCTACGACGCGGATGCCATCGCCGGACTGCGCGCCGACAAGATCGTCGCCTGATCCGAGCGCCTCTGGGCGCCTCAGGGTGCCTCTGGGCGCCTCGCGCCGGCCTCCCTCCTCTGTGCGAGGTGAGGCCGGACGTGCCCCATGTGTGGAACCGGCCCCGGGCCAACGGCTCGGGGCCGGTTCCATGCGGTCAACCCGCTCGGCCCCCGTTGCTTGCCGACTCGGCCGGGCCGGCAACACGGCACGCCCGCATCGCGTCGGCGCCGCTCCGCCTCATGCGGCAACAACTGGCTGAAGACCTGCACAGGCACCACGGGACGCCCAACTCCTGTGGTTCGTAAGCCACTTGCCTCCCCAGGGGCGCCCGGCCGGGCCGCGCCCCCGACCGCCACCGACTCTCGTCGGCGCGCGCACCCGCATGGCCGAACACCGGCTCCCGGCGGCCGCTTCACGACCCGTCAGAGCTTCCAGTGCGAACCCACGTCCAAGAAAGCAGGGCAACCTCGTGAGCCGAACGGCAGTGCCTCCCTCCGGCATATCGGAGCAGACCCACGAGCGGGCTTGGTACGAGAGCAGGGCCCCGCGCGCGGCCGGCCCTCGCGCCGTCCTCACCTCCACCGCTCTCAGCGTCGTCGCCCTCACGCTCCTCGCCGGCATCGGCGTGTGGTTGCACCAGGCCGTACTCATCCCGCCGCTCGCGGCGAGCATGGCCCTCATCGCCGGAGCGAGCGCCAGCCCGCTCGCCCAGCCCCGCAACGTGGTCGGCGGCCATGTCGTCGCCGCGCTCACCGGCTATCTGGTCGTCGCCGTCGCCGGTGCCGGGTTCTGGAGTGCCGCGGCGGCGGGCGGCCTGGCGTTGGGCGTCATGCTCCTTTTCCGCGTCAGCCATTCTCCGGCTGCGGCCACCGCGGTCATCGTCGGCCTGGAGCACCCTCCACCCGCGCAGTTCCTTTCGCTCCTCGTCATGTCCGCGGTGCTTCTCGTCCTCATCGGTCTCCTCGGAAACCGCATCAACCGCCGCCACTATCCGGTCTACTGGTGGTGATCGTCGCTCCCGAATTCTCTTGGA
This sequence comes from Streptomyces cavernicola, assembly GCF_029968035.1. GTDB lineage: Bacteria > Actinomycetota > Actinomycetes > Streptomycetales > Streptomycetaceae > Streptomyces > Streptomyces cavernicola. Next base: position 179,373 of record NZ_JASCIQ010000004.1, read on the forward strand.
CCGCGCGGACGCCTGGGCGGCGCATTTTCTTTCCGTATCGCAACTTTGGCCCCACCGGCCGATAATCCGGTGGGGCCAAAGATTTTGCGCTGTCTCGATTTCCGGTGGTGCTGGTCGGGGATTGTCAGCCGAGGCCCAGCCGTGGAATCTCCCGCCCCGGGGAGCGGTCCATCACCATCAGCAGGCCGGATTCACGGGTCCGCCGGTACGCGGCCTCGTCGATGACATCCAGCTGGAACCACACCGCCTTGGCGCCGATGGCAACCGCCTGATCAGCTATTTCACCGGCCAGTGCGGCATTGACGAACACGTCCACGACATCCACCCGGAAGGGGATGTCGGCGAGCGAGGAGTACCCCGGCTCGCCGTGCACCGTCTCCGCCTTGGGGTGGACGGGAACGATCTTCTTTCCTATCCGCTGCAACTTCTCGGCCACCCGATAGGCGGCCCGCTCCGGATTGCCGGACAGGCCGACTATGGCCCAGGTGTCTCCGGCTTCGGTGAGGATTTTCGTCATTGTCGCGTCATCGCTGTATTGCGTCATGACGGCAGTATTAATGAACGTCGAGAAAACCGGAAGCGGTTTCCCAAAACATGGGCAGATAAGCCGGTGCGGGCAATATTTTCCACATCGTCGGCAAATTCCATGGGGGCGGATCTACGAGGCCTCCATTCCCCGCTCCACGCCCCGAGGGTGGCGCCGCCGGCCGCCGAGTCACGTGCTCCGTGGCCTACGCCGCGACTGCTTGCAGTGTACTGTATGCAGTATCCCTTTGTTCACGCCGCTGACTCCGGCGGCGGGAAGGAGAAGCATCGTGGGCGATGTCAGGACCACGGAATCCGTCGCCTGGCTGGCGCAGTCGGCCGTGTGGGAGGCGCCCGAGGCCATCGTGGTGACCGACCCGGAGGGGATCATCCGGTTGTGGAACCGCGGGGCGGAACGCGTGTTCGGCCACTCGGAGGCCGAAGCGGTGGGCCAGAGCCTCGACCTGATCATCCCGGAGAAGCTGCGGGAGCGGCACTGGGAGGGCTACCGCAAAACGATGGCCACCGGCCAGACCCGCTACGGGGACACGCCGTTGAACGTCCCGGCCACCCACCGCGACGGCCACCGCCTCTCGATCGAGTTCAGCGTGGCCCTGTTGCGCGACGACGCAGGCCGTACCGTCGGGATCTCGGCGATCATGCGGGACGTCTCGGACCGCCGCAAGGCCGAGCAGGAGCTGCGCACCAGGCTCGCCGAGGTCGAGCAGCGCCTCGCCCGGGAGTCACAGATGCAGGTGACCGTCGACGAGGACAAGTGCTGTGGCGCGGGCCAGTGCGCGCTGCTCGCGCCGACGGTGTTCGACCAACGGGACGACGACGGAACCGTGGTGCTGCTGAACGCCGCGCCGGACAGGTCCGAGCACACCGCCGTACAGCAGGCGGCCGACAGGTGCCCCTCCGCTGCGATCCGCGTGAGCAGGTCGGCGTGAGCGCATCGGGAAGCGTCCTGGTGGTCGGAGCCTCGGCCGCGGGCCTGGCCACGGTCGAGGCGCTGCGCCGAGGCGGCCACCGGGGCCGGGTGACGGTGCTCGGGGCCGAGCACGCCTCTCCGTACGATCGGCCGCCGCTGTCCAAGCAGATCCTCTCCGGGACATGGCAGCCCGAACGGTCGCGGCTGCGGGACGACGGCGAACTCGCCGGCCTGGACGCCGAGTTCACGCTCGGGGACCCGGCGGTGGGCCTCGATGTGGCGGCTCGTACGGTCCGGACCGCCTCCGGCCGTACGCTGCGAGCGGACACCGTCGTCGTGGCCACCGGCCTTGAGCCGCGGACGTTTCCGGGACAGGCCGGCCTGAAAGGTGTGCACGTGCTGCGCACCCTCGACGACGCGCTGGCGCTGCGGTCGGCCCTGCTCGCCGCCTCCTGCGGGGTCGTGGTCGTCGGAGACGGTGTACTGGGCGCCGAGATCGCGGCCACCGCGCGGACCATGGGGCTGCCCGTCACCCTCGTCGGGCCTCAACCGGCGCCGCTGGCCGGGCAGTTCGGCCCGCTGGTCGCCGGATCGCTGGCCGATCTGCACACCGCCAACGGAGTCGGGCTGCGGCTCGGCACTCCCGTCACAGGGCTGACCGCCCACCGGGAGCACGTCACCGGGGTGCGCACGGCCGGCGGCGAGGTGCTGCCCGCCGGCATGGTCGTGGTCGCGATGGGCGCCGTACCGACGACAGGGTGGCTGGCCGGCAGTGGGCTCACCCTGGACGACGGGCTGGTGTGCGACGCCCGCTGCCGAGCCGCACCGGGCGTCTACGCCGTGGGGGATGTCGCCCGCTGGCACCACGAAGGGATCGGCAGATCTCTGCGGCTGGAGAATCGGAGCAACGCCACCGAGCAGGCCCTGGCCGTCGCCGCCGACATCCTCGGCGACGGTCGCCCGTACACCCCGGTCCCCTACGCCTGGACCGACCAGTTCGACGTCAAGGTCCAGTCGCACGGCTTCCTGGGCGGCGACGCCGATGTGGCCGTCGTGGAAGGCGATCCGGCCCAGGTCCGCTTCGTCGCCCTCTACGGCCGGGGCGGCGTCGTCACCGGCGTACTCGGCTGGAACATGCCGAAGCAGGTCCGCTCGTACCGGCGGCACGTCGTCTCCGCGACTCCCTGGCACGCGTTCGGCCCGGCCGGACGGCAGGCGGGCTGAGGCGGTCGCAAGTGTCGCGGGACGGTGGGCTGTTGCCCGGGTCGCACACGGCCGGGGTGCATTCCGAAGCAGGAGACACGATGTCGGACCCGATTCAGCTCAGGACCTTCCTGACGGTCGCACGGACGCTGAGCTTCACCCACGCGGCGGCTGAGCTCGGCGTACAGCAGTCGACCGTGAGCCGGCGCATCCGCACCCTGGAACAGTCGCTGGGCCGGGAGTTCTTCACCCGGGACACCCACGCGGTGAGCCTCACCGCCGACGGCGAGAGCCTGGTCGACCTGGCCCAGCAGATCCTCACGGAACACCTGCGCGCCGCGGAGCACTTCGCCGCCCCGCGGCGCTGCGGGCCGTTGCGCTTCGGCCTGGCGGAAGAGCTCTCGGAGACCGGTACGACGGCGCTGCTCGCGGAGTTCGTCGAGGGCAACCCGACCGTCCGCATGGAACTCACCGTCAGGTCCAGCAGGCAGCTGACGACCATGCTGCACAACGGCGGCCTCGACCTCGTCTACGGCGAACGGGCGCCCGGCGACGACGGGACCACGAGCAGACTCGCCTGGCAGGACGAGCTGGTCCTCGTCGGCCCGCCGCACACACCCGTCGACCGCCACCGGCCCCTGCCCCTCGTCCTCCCGTCGTACCCGAACAGGTCGGTGACGCGCGGCCTTCGCGCCCTCGGCGCTCAAGGCCGGCCCTGGTCCGCCACGGCGACGAGCAGTGACGCCAACGGCATGTGGGCGGCGGTACGAGCAGGTCTGGGCCTGGCCGTCTCCGCGCGCAGGCTCGTGCCGTACGGGCTGAGCGATCTCACCGGAATCGGTCAGCTCCAGGCCCTGGGTGACATCGAGTTCGTGCTGGCGACGGCGCCGGGCGGCGACCGGGACCGCAAGGCGGCGGTGGTCGAGGAACTCCTGCTGTACGTCGCCGACGCACCGCACCGGCTGGGCCTCCGGCCCGACCGCCCGGATGCGTTCCCCTCGCCGGGCCGCCCGCTTCCGTACCCGTACCGCTGAACTCCTCGCTCGGGTACGCGACTTGTGCGGTCGCCCGGCGGTGAAGGGCCGCAGCCGGGAGCGACCGTGCCGGTCGTAGCCGCTCGTTCGAGGGCTGCGATCAGCACGGTCGCCCGGTCGCTCCTGCGGGATCAGCGTGGCGCTGCGACGTCGGACCCGGCCGACGCCTCGACGTCGGGGCCCTCGGTTCTGGCTGCCTCAGCCGGCTGGGGCAGGAATCGCAGGACGAGGCTCACCAGGAGGGCTGCCGTAAAGGTGACCAGCCCGATGACGGAGAGCGGCATCATGTGCTGGACTCCGCCGACGTACAGCAGGGGCAGTCCCAGCACCGCCACGAGCGTCGACCATGCCTGGATTCGCGCGTTCCGGTTCATCTCAACTACCTCCGGTGCGTTGCCGTCAGTTCAGCAGGAACGTGGTGATCAACCCGACGACGAGCGTGACGCCCACCGCGAACGGCAGCAGGAGCCGCAGCACCTTGCCCTCCTGCCCGGCGATGGCGGCGGTGGTCGTGCCGAGCAGGATCTTGCTGGGCGCGATGGCGCTGGCGGTCGCCGCACCCGCGGTCTGCGCACTGAGGACTGCGGCCGAACTCAGCCCGCCCGCTTGGGCGGTGGCCTGCTGGAAATTGCCGAACAGCAGGTTGCTGGACATGTTGGAGCCGGTGATGAAGGTGCCGAACAGCCCGACCATCGGCGCCAGCAGGAGGTAGATCCCACCGGTCCACACCGCGACCTGGGTGGCCAGCACGGCCGCCTGTCCCGATGCCTGCATCACCTCGGCCATCCCGACCAGCGTGATGACGGCGATGGTGGGTGCCACCGACTTCTCCACCGTGCTGCTGAGGACGCGGCGCCAGGTGCCGCGGTCGAGATGCCCGTGCTTGCGGTAGACCACGTAGCTGATCACCGCGGTCACCAGGAGCAGCGTTCCGGCATGCGTGGCGAACTCGAACCGCTGGGTCGAGCCCTCGGTGACCACCCCGAGCCCGGTGCTGGTCGACGGGAAGCTCAACCCCACACTCGGCCGTGACAGCACCTCGTTCAGCGGGCCGATCAGCAGCACCACGCAGGTGACCACCAGCAGGGTGCCGTACGGGATGAACGCGGCCGACAGCGACATCGGCATCGCGCCTCCCGGGGCGGCGGCGGGCGCGGGAGTCGGCCGCCGCCCTCCGCCCGAGACCGTCTCCGCCGCGCGTGGCGCCGCCGCCACGGCGTCGGCCTGGGGCCGCACCGGCTCCAGTACGCGACTGTTCGTCACGCGCGACGGCCGGCGGTACATCGGCAGCCGGGCGAGGCCGGCCACCACGAGCAGCGCGGCGAGGCCCGCAGCGAATCCGTTCAGGGTCGGATTCCACCGGGCGAGGGCTATCGTGACCCCGCCCTGCGCCAGCGAGATCGCGAGCACCGCCACGAACCCCTCGCGCAGGCCGCGGAATCCGCCGTACATCCAAGAGATCACGAACCCGCCGGCGACCACGACGACCGAGATGAGCAGCGCGGTCTGCCCCGCGGTGGTGGCGGTCTGCCCCGGCGACAGCTTGGTGACCTGCTCAAGGCCGAGCCAGGCGGCGCCCAGGGTGCCGAACGTGTTGTTCCACGCCTGTCCGATGAGGGCGACCGCCACCGCGTAGGCCGGTCGTACTCCGATGCCGATCAGCAGCGGTGCGCACACCGCGACCGGCACGCCGAATCCGGTGATCCCTTGCAGGAATCCGCCGAACACCCAGCCGATCGCCATGATCTGCAGCAGTGGGTGGGCGAATATGCGCGTCATCCCGCGTTGGAGCGGTTCGAACGCATTGGCCTCCTTCGCCACGTCATAGATCAAGATCGCGGCCAGGATGATGTAGATGATGGTGATCGATTCGAAGAAGCCCTTCACGCTCTTCAACCCGATTGCGTCGACCGGCAGTTTGAACACCGTCAGCGCGATCAGGGCGGTCACCATCCAGCCCACGACGCCTGCCTCGGCGGCTCCCCAGCGGCGGAACAGCATGAGGAACAGCAGCAGTCCCAGCGGCACGAAGGCGATCAGCCAGAGCCAGATGTTCGGTTCAAGCCTCATGGCCGTGCTCCTTTCGCCTGTGTTCCGTCACCGTCACCAGCCGAGCGCCAGGCCCTCTCCGCGAGGGTCGGCACCGCCCGCGAGCACGCCGTCGGTGATGCGGATGGCCTGGGCGTGGCCCATCGTGTCGTCCCAGGCGCCGGCCTGACGGACGGGATGTCCGAGGTTTCCGAGGGTGTCGAGGGTCGCTGCGGAGAACCGGCTCTCCATCCGCAGGTCCCGCCGGGCCTCGCCCCAGGTGCGCCCGTACAGCCAGCGCGGCGCGTCGATGGCGGTCTGTACGTCGCAGCCGAAGTCCACGATGCGGGTGACCAGCGCCGTGGAGGTCTGCGGCTGGCCTTCGCCGCCCATCGTTCCGTACACCAGGTACGGCTGTTCGTCGCGGAAGAGCATGCCGGGCATCAGCGTGTGGAAGGTGCGCTTGCCGGGTTCCAGGCGGTTCGGGTGCTCGTCGTCGAGGGAGAAGAACGAGCCGCGGTTCTGCAGGAGGACGCCGGTCTCCCCGCCGATGAACCCGGATCCGAACTCGTGGTAGAGGCTCTGGATGACCGATACGGCGTTGCCTTCGGAGTCCACCACGACGCTGCAGGTGGTGTCGCCGCCCAGGCGCGCGGCCGGCCGCAGCGGGCTCCCCGGTGCGTCCGTGATCCGGCCGGCGAGTTCCGCGGCGTACTCGGCGGACAGCAGATGGTCCATGGGTATGTCGGCGAAGGCGGGGTCGGTGAGGTAGCGGTCGCGGTCGGCGAAGGCCTGCTTGGTGGCTTCGACCAGCAGGTGTACGTAGCCGGGGCCGTGGTGGTCCATCCCGGAGATGTTGAAGTTCTCCAGGATGTTCAGCGCCATGAGGTGGGCGAACCCCTGTGAGTTCGGTCCGTGCTGGTAGGCGCGGTAGCCGCGGTAGGTCGTGCTGATCGGCTCGGTCCAGTCGGAGGAGTGCGCGGCGAAGTCGGCGGCGGTGAGCACGCCGCCCTGGCTCTGCAGGGCGCGGGTGATCTCGTCCGCCACCGGGCCTTGGTAGAAGCCGTCCCGGCCCTTCTGGGCCACCGTTTCCAACGTCTCGGCGAGCTTCGGCAGGGAGAGGACCTCTCCCATCAGCGACGCGCTGCCGCCGGGCAGCATCGTGCTGCGGGTGGCCTCGTGGGTACTGAGCATCTCGGTCAACTCGGCCGTGCACGAGGCCAGGCCGGCGCAGACCGCGAATCCGCTCCGGGCGTAGTTGATGGCGGGGGCCAGCAAGCGCTCCAGCGGCAGCTTGCCGTACCGGTCGTGTGCGGTGCACCAGCTGTCGACGGCGCCGGGCACGGTCACCACCGCCCCTGGGCCCCGGGAGGGAATTTCCTGATGCCCTTGTCGGCGGTAGAAGTCGCGGGTGGCGGCCGCGCCGGCCCGGCCACTGCCGTTGAGCGCGTGCACGCGCCGCGACTGCGCGTCGTAGATCAACCAGAACGCGTCGCCGCCCGGACCGGTCATGTGGGGATAGACCACACCGAGCGTGGCGTTGATCGCGACCGCCGCGTCCACCGCGGAGCCACCCTCCTGCAGGACCTGCAGGCCTGCCGTGGAGGCGAGGTAATGCGGTGAACTCACCATGCCGTTACGGGCGAGCGCCACCGGGCGTGTCGTGCGAGACATAATACGGACTCCTGATCAGGTCGTTCTAGCCTTTAGCCCGCAATTCACCTCTTAGTGCCGCGCCGTGAGCAGCACAGCAACTATTACGGGAGAGCGCGCGGCCCGGATTAATGCCGAAACGGTAAAAGCTATTTTCCTGCGGCACAAGGGCCCGTACGACAAATTTTCGACGATGCGGGCCCTGCCGTCGCGAACACCCGAAAAGGGGCTGCGCGAATTCTCTGCGCGCCACGGGCGGGACGGTTTTTCCTATGAAGGGCTGCCTGGCGACGGGGCAGTTGGGCCGCGCGGGCGGCGGCGCATCCGTGCGGACAGGCGCTATTTACTTTCCGTCAGGTGCAGGAATGTTGCCCGCCGGGCGAACCCGATGGAATTCTGGCCGCCTGGAAATGGTGAATCATAACTGCGGAACGCCGCGCCCAGAATGCTGACGTCGGCTTTGCGGCCGCTGTTCGCCGGAATTCCTTCGAAGTCCGGCCCGGCCTGCTCCGACCGTACGACCGCTGCCCGTACGGCGTTCGTGGCCCACCCGAGGCTGTGGCATCAGCTACCTCCTGTGCGTCGTGGCGGCCCCCGTTCTCCGGTCAGAGCGCGCCGGCGCCCCGGAGTTCCTCGATCTCCTCCGGTGCGTAGCCGAGGGCTCCCAGCACCTCGTCCGTGTGCTCGCCGAGAAGCGGCGAACGCTCCACCTCCACCGGGGAGTCGGACAGTCGCAGGGGACAGCCGACCGTCTTGAAGCTGCCGCGCTCGGGGTGGTCCACCTCGACCACGGTGCCCAGTTCGGCCAGGGTGGGGTCGCCGATGAGTTCCTTCGTCGAGAGGATCGGGCCGCACGGGATGTCGTGGGCGTTGAGCCGGTCCATGACCTCCCACTTGGTGAGCCCGGAGGTCCACTCCTCGATGAGCGAGAAGACCTTGTCGAGGCGGGCGATGCGGGCCTCGGGGGTGGCCCACTCCGGGTCCTCGGCGAGTTCCGGGCGGCCGATCAGCTCGGTGATCGGCTTCCAGCCGACGGGCTGGACGACGACGTAGACGTAGTCATTGGGTCCGCCCGGCGCGCATTTCACGGCCCAGCCGGGCTGACCGCCGCCGGACGCGTTGCCCGAGCGCGGCACCTCGTCGTCGAACGTCTGGTTGGGGTACTCGGCCAGCGGTCCGTGCGTCAGCCGTTGCTGGTCGCGGAGCTTGACCCGGCACAGGTTGAGGACGGCGTCCTGCATGGCCACCATGACGCGCTGGCCGCGCCCGGTGTGCGTGCGCTGGTAAAGGGCGGCGAGAATGCCGGCCACCAGGTGGATGCCGCTGCCGGAGTCGCCGATCTGGGCGCCCGTCGCGGTGGGCGGCCCGTCCTCGAAGCCGGTGGTGCTCATGGCGCCGCCCATGGCCTGCGCCACCACTTCGTACGCCTTGAGGTCCGCGTACCGTCCGGGCCCGAAGCCCTTGATGGACGCGTAGATGAGCCGCTCGTTCAGCTCCTGCAGCCGCTCCCAGGTGAATCCGAAACGGTCCATCACACCGGGACCGAAGTTCTCCACGAGAAGGTCGGCGTCCTGGACGAGCCTGGTGAACACGGCCTTGCCCTGCTCGGACTTCATGTTCACCGTGATGCTGCGCTTGTTGCAGTTCAGCATCGTGAAGTAGAGGCTGTCCGCGTCGGGCACGTCGCGCAGCTGCCCCCGCGTGATGTCACCGCGGCCGGGTGCCTCCACCTTGATCACGTCAGCACCGAGCCAGGCGAGGATCTGCGTGGTCGAGGGCCCTGACTGGACGTGCGTCATGTCGACGACACGGACTCCCTCAAGCGCTTTGGCCATGGTTCCTCCTGAGCCTCAGAGTATACTGTATGCAATGTTGTTTTCGGTGTCCATAGGGACGCTTGGTTCGCCAGAGGTGCAGCCGAGCGCATGACCACCTCGGGCCCGCGGCTGCCCGGCGGTCATCCCTCCACGCGCAGCACGCGCAGCGAGTCCGTCGAACCCGGCACGCCACTCACGCTCCCTGACGCCACCACCACGACATCACCTGGACGGCACGCGCCGATGGAGAGCAGAAGCCGGCTCACCTCGGCCGGCATCGTCTCCGCGGTGGTGGCGGGTGTGAGGACCGCGGACGCGACACCCCAGGAGAGCGACAACTGCGCCCGGACCGACTCGTCGTGGGTGAACGCGTAGAGCGGCAGCGGCGACCGCCGGCGGGCCAGGCGCCGGGCGGTGTCGCCGGTACGGGTGAGGCAGCAGAGGGCCACAGCGCCGAGGCTCCGGCCGACCGCGCACGCCGCCGCCGCGATCGCGTCACCGGCACTGGCACCGTCATCACCGGCACCGGATATGGCACTGGATATGGCACCGGATGCGGCTTGCCCTGGTGCCTCCGCGCCCCAACCCGGCCCGTCGGCCGTGACGGTCTGCGTCTCGGCCGACTCCGCCTCTTCGACGATCCGCGCCATCGTGGCCACCGTGTGCGCGGGATGGGCGCCCACGCTCGTCTCCGCGGACAGCATCACGGCGTCCGTTCCGTCGAGGACCGCGTTGGCGACATCCGACACCTCTGCCCGGGTGGGCCGACGGTCGCTGACCATCGAGTCGAGCATCTGGGTCGCGACGATCACCGGCTTCGCCGCGTCGCGGCAGAGACGAACGGCCCGCTTCTGCACGTTGGGTATCTGCTCCATCGGCATTTCCACACCCAGGTCGCCGCGCGCCACCATCAGGCCGTCGAAGGCCTCCACGATCTCCGGCAGGTCCGCGACGGCCTCCGGCTTCTCCAGCTTGGCGATGACCGGCACCCGTCTGCCGACCTCGTCCATGACCGCGCGTGCGAGCTTCACCTCGTGCGGAGCGCGAACGAAGGACATGGCGACCATGTCGACCCCCGCGCGCAGCGCGAACCTCAGGTCCTCGACGTCCTTGTCCGACAACGAGGGAACGCCGACGGAACTGCCCGGCAGCGAAATGCCCTTGTGGTCGCTGACCGGGCCGCCGTGCACGACCCGGCAGCGGATGTCGCTCCCGCTGACGTCGAGCACGCGCAGTTCGACTCGTCCGTCGTCGACCAACAGGCGGTCGCCCGGCCGCACATCGCCGGCCAGATGACGGTACGTGGTGGAGACGCGGTCGTGGTCGCCCGGACAGTCGTCCGTGGTGATCGCGATCTGCTCGCCGGCCGCCCAGACCACCGGGCCGGCGGCGAACCGCCCCAGCCGGATCTTCGGGCCCTGCAGATCCGCAAGTACACCGACCGCGCGGCCGCGTTCGGCCGCGACCTGGCGAACCATGTCGTAGAGGGCCTGGTGGTCGGAGCGGGTGCCGTGACTGAAGTTGAGCCGTGCCACGTCCATGCCGGCGTCGATGAGCTGCGCGAGCAGCGGCGCCGTGTCGGTGGCAGGTCCGAGGGTGCATACGATTTTTGCTCTGCGGTTCACCGTGCTCCCTGCTGTGTGAGGTGCCTGCCGGGCCCGGGAGCGTCCCACTCGCGGGCCCGGCAGGCGGTTCAGGACGGGCGGTTCGGAAGGTGCCGACAGCCGAACCGGCCCTGGATTTCAGAGGTTTCCGCGCCCGCGGATCACGGTGCCCGCGCTGTGCGAGCAAGGCGACCTCGAAGGCTCGTCGGTCCGCAGTGGGAGATACGAGTGCCGAAAGGCGCGCTCCGGGGCCGCGGCAGCGCAGCTGGTCGGCTGCCGCTCGACGCCGTGGGGGTGGACGGCGTACGCCGGGTCTCGGCCTGCCGCGCATCCGGACGCGGCGATCAGCAGGACGCTCGCGGGTGACCGGCTGCTAGGCGGATACGGGCTGCGCTTCCCTGGCGGCGACTCCCGCGTCCCGCACGGCCGTTGACGTGCCGGTACGCGCGAGGAGGTCTGTGGCGGCGTGTACGGCGCGCAGCGTCGGGGCGTCGGCGCCCGTGATGTCCGCCATCTCCACCACGGCCGTCACGATGGCGTCGAGCTCCAACTGCTTGCCGGCCTCGAGGTCCTGCAGCATCGACGTCTTGTGGTGTCCGACGTTCTCCGCGCCGCGCAGCCGCTTCTCGATGGAGATGTCCGGGGTGCTGCCGACCCTGGCGGCGATGTCGAGGGTCTCCTCCATCATCTGCACCACGAGTTGCCTGGTGTGCGGGTTCTGGCAGATCTCGACCATCGTCGCCCGCGTCAGCGCGCTGAGCGGGTTGAAGGCGACATTGCCCATCAGCTTGATCCAGATGTCGTCGCGCAGGTTCGCCTCGACGGGGCTCTTCAGCCCTCCGGCGATCATCGCCTCGCTCAGCGCCGTGCAGCGCGCGGAGATCTCGCCCGACGGCTCGCCGATGGAGAAGCGTGTGCCCTCCAGATGCCGGATGACGCCGGGCGCCTCGATGACCGTGGCCGGGTAGACCACACAGCCGATGGCCCGCTCCGGTGGCAGCACGGCGCTGGTGGCACCACCGGGGTCGACCGTCTCGATGCGGTGGCCCCGGTACGGCCCGGGAAGGTCGTGGAAGTACCACCACGGGATTCCGTTCTGCGCCGCGACCACGGCCGTGTGCTCGCCGAGCAGCGGTTCCACGAGGGGTGCGCAGGAAGGGTAACTGTGCGCTTTCAGGCCGAGAAAGACGTAATCGACGGGCCCTACCTCGGCCGGGTCGTGCGTGGCGTTCGGATGTGCCACGAAGTCACCGCGTGGGCTGATCACGCGCACTCCGCTCTCCCGCATCGCACGCAGGTGCTCTCCTCGCGCGATGAGGTGGACCTCGGCTCCACCCCGGTGCAATGCGGCGCCCCAGTAGGCGCCGATCGCTCCGGCGCCGACGACTGCGATCTTCACTGTGACTCCTCCCTATAGGTTTGGATACTGTATACACTTCCTGTTTACGCTGTCCACCCCTGCCCTGCGGCAGCACGACCCATGACCTCTGCAGCGGGAGGCGGTACCCTCAGCTTCCGTCTTTCGTCGACCGTATACTCAAACCAATTCGGGTCCAGGGCCTCGCGTCCGGGCCGACTCGACCGAACCGGGGAGTAGGGCATGACGAACGGAAGCCGCTCAGCAGCGGCTGGGCGCAAGACACCCACAGGGACAGCCGTACGCCGCGAAGTGCGCACGGTGGAACGGCCGGTGCCGCTGCGGCAGGCCGTCTACGACGCCATTGCCGACATGATCATCACGCGGGTGCTGCAGCCCGGCGAGCACATCGTGGAGACCGAACTCGCCGCCCAGCTCGGGGTGAGCCGACAGCCCGTACGGGAAGCACTGCAGCGCCTCTGCACCGAGGGGTGGGTCGACCTGAGGCCGGCCCAGGGGGCGTTCGTCCACATGCCCACGAAAGAGGAAGCCGACCATCTGATGGCGGTGCGCGCCCTGTTGGAGTCGGAGTCCGCGCTGCTGGCCGCGGAGCGAGCCACCCCGAAGGACATCGAGCGCCTGTGGGAGCTCCAGGAGGCGGGCGAGAAGGCGCTCGCCGCCGACGATTCCGAGGGTCTTGTCGCGGCCAACGCGAACCTGCACGCCGAGTTGATGCAGATCGCGGGCAACTCCGTGCTCATCGAGCACATCGCCATGGTCGACCGGCGCATGCGCTGGTACTACGCGCCGATCGCCCTGGTTCGTGGACGCAAGGCCTGGGACGAGCACGCCTCCCTCATCCGGGCCGTCGCCGCCCACAATGCCCAGCACGCCTGCGAGTTGATGCGCCGTCATACGGAAACGACGCGCACGATGTACGCCGAGCAGCACGAAACCTCGGACTGACGGACGCCTCCGGTCGGGCGTCTTCGCCCTCTCGACCGGGTTGACCGAGTCGTTCACCGGGTTCACGGAGTTGGGCCCCAAGGCAGCAGCTGTCGTCTCGCAGCTGCTGCCTTCGCCGTGTCCGGGACCACCACAGCTCTCGCCCCTCAACCCCTTCCACTCCCCCGTCGACCGCTTCGAGCGAGCACGCAGAACTGAGGCCGATCAGGGATTGCATACAGTATCCCGAGCGCTTATTCTCCTCGCATGCCGCAGGCCATCGACGCCCGCGGCCGGGAGGCAGACTGATGGACCTGTACGAATTCCAAGCGCGTGACCTCTTCGCCTCGCACGGCGTCCCGGTACCACCCGCGGTCGTGGCCGAGACGCCGGAGCAGGCCCGTGCCGCCGCCGCGGAGATCGGCGCTCCGGTGATGGTCAAGGCTCAAGTGAAGACAGGCGGCAGAGGCAAGGCCGGCGGCGTGAAGATGGCCGCGACGCCGCTCGACGCCGCATCCATGGCCGAAGACATCCTCGGTATGGACATCAAGGGCCACACGGTCCGCCGGGTGCTGATCTCACCGGCCAGCGACATCGCGGAGGAGTACTACGTCTCCTTCCTGCTCGACCGCGCGAGCCGCACCTTCCTCGCGATGGCATCGGCGGAGGGCGGGATGGAGATCGAGCAACTCGCGGCGGAGAAGCCCGAAGCCCTGGCGCGGATCCCCGTCGGCCCCGCCACCGGAGTCGACCGGGAGACGGCGCGCGCGATCGTCACTGCCGCGGGGTTTCCGGCAACGGTCGCGGAGGCGGCCGCCGAGGCGATCATGAAGCTGTGGGAGACGTTCGTCAGCGAGGACGCCCTGCTGGTGGAGGTCAACCCGCTGGTGCGTGACGCGAACGACCGCATCGTGGCGCTTGACGGCAAGGTCTCGCTGGACGACAACGCCCGCTTCCGGCACCAGGATCACGCGGCTCTCGCAGTCACCGACTGCGCGGACCCGTTGGAGGCCAGGGCGCGGGAGAAGGGCCTCAACTACGTCAAGCTCGACGGCCAGGTCGGTGTCATCGGCAACGGCGCGGGTCTGGTGATGTCCACGCTGGACGTCGTCGCGTACGCCGGTGAGCGCCATGACGGGCTGCGGCCCGCGAACTTCCTCGACATCGGGGGCGGGGCCTCCGCCGAGGTGATGGCGAACGGTCTCGACATCATCCTCAGCGACCCGGACGTGCGCAGCGTTCTGGTGAACGTCTTCGGCGGGATCACCTCCTGCGACGCCGTCGCCGACGGCATCGTCCAGGCCTTCCGGCTTCTTGAGAGCCGGAGGGATCCGGTGAACCGGCCCGTGGTGGTCCGCCTGGACGGCAACAACGCCGAGCAGGGCCGGGCGATCCTCGACCAGGCGGATCTGCCGGGCGTGCGGCAGGTGCATTCCATGGACGGCGCCGCCGAGGCGGCCACCGAACTCGCGGCCGCAGGAGCGTGACAGGCGATGGCCATCTTTCTCACCGAGCACAGCAAGGTCATCGTCCAGGGCATGACCGGCGCCGAAGGCATGAAGCACACCGCCAAGATGTGTGCCGCCGGAACGGCCGTCGTCGGTGGCGTGAATCCCCGTAAGGCCGGTCAGAAGGTCGATGTCGGCGGCACGCCCGTGCCGGTTTTCGGCACGGTGGCGGAGGCGATGGAGGCCACCGGGGCCGATGTCTCCGTGGTGTTCGTGCCGCCCGCGTTCACCAAGGACGCCGTGGTGGAGGCGATCGACGCGGGGATCGGCATGTGTGTCGTGATCACCGAGGGGGTCCCCGTTCACGACGCGGCCACCATCTGGGCCCACGCCACCGCGAAGGGCGACGTCACACGCGTCATCGGCCCGAACTGTCCCGGCGTCATCAGCCCCGGCAAGTCCAACGCCGGCATCATCCCCGCCGACATCACCGGGCCGGGACGGATCGGCCTGGTCTCCAAGTCCGGCACTCTCACCTACCAGATGATGTACGAGCTGCGCGACATCGGGTTCTCCACCTCGGTCGGCATCGGCGGGGACCCGGTCATCGGCACGACCCACATCGACGTGCTCCGTGCCTTCCAGGACGACCCGGAGACCGACGTCATCGTGATGATCGGCGAGATCGGCGGCGACGCCGAGGAACGCGCCGCCGCCTACATCCGCGAGCACGTCACGAAGCCCGTGATCGGCTACGTCGCCGGCTTCACCGCTCCGGAGGGCCGGACGATGGGCCATGCCGGCGCCATCGTCTCCGGCTCCTCGGGCACCGCGCAGGCCAAGCAGAAGGCGCTGGAGGCCGCGGGCGTGCGGGTCGGAAGGACACCGAGCGAGGCGGCGGCGCTGGTCCGTCAGGTGGTGCAACGCCCATGAATCCCTTGGCCAGTCGGACCGCCCGAGCAGCCGCCGAGCAACGCCCTGCCCACTCATAGCCAGGAAGAAGAAACATGACGCTGATCGGAGTTCCCCGGGAGACCGCGACAGATGAACACCGCGTCGCCCTGGTGCCCAAGGTGGTCGAGCGGCTGAAGGCCCTGGGACTCGCCGTGGTGGTGGAGGGCGGGGCCGGTGGTGGGGCGCTGATCCCCGACGGGAGTTACAAGGAAGCGGGCGCCACGATCGGTGATCCGTGGTCGGCCGAGATCGTGGTGAAGGTGAACCCACCCACGCCCCGGGAGATCGGCCTGCTGCGGCGGGGGTCCACCGTGGTCGGCTTCCTGGCGCCCCGCACCAGTCCCGAGATCGCGGACGAACTGCGCCGGGCGGGCGTCACCGGCCTGGCGATGGAGTCGGTGCCCCGGATCTCCCGGGCGCAGTCCATGGACGCACTGTCCTCCCAGGCCAACGTCGCCGGTTACAAGGCGGTCCTGCTGGCCGCCGAACGCTCCACCCGCTTCTTCCCCATGCTCACCACGGCCGCCGGAACGGTGAAGCCGGCCACCGTGCTCGTACTGGGAGTGGGTGTCGCGGGTCTGCAGGCGCTGGCCACGGCCAAGCGCCTGGGGGCGCGCACCACCGGTTTCGACGTACGGCCGGAAGTCGCCGAACAGGTCCGGTCGCTGGGCGCGCAGTGGCTCGAGTTGGGCGTCGAGGCGGCTGGCGACGGCGGCTACGCCCGTGCGCTGACCCCGGAGGAACAGGCGGAGCAGCAACGGCGGTTGGCCGAGGCGATCTCCGGTTTCGACGCCGTGATCACCACCGCGCTCGTTCCGGGGCGCCCGGCGCCGAGGCTGGTCACGGCCGAGGCGGTGCGCCGGATGCGGCCCGGCAGCGTGGTCGTCGACCTGGCCGGGGAGACCGGCGGCAACTGCGAACTCACCGTGCCCGGCGAGACGGTGGTGCGGCACGACGTCACTGTCTGCTCGCCGCTGAACCTGCCGGCGACGATGCCCGAGCACGCCAGCGAGCTGTACGCCCGCAACGTGGCGGCACTGCTCGAACTCACGGTGGCCGACGGGGAGTTCAAGCCGGACTTCTCCGACGAGATCCTCGCCGCCTGCCGTGTGACAGAAGACAGCGACCAGTTGACGGAGACGCGATGATGCTCCTTGCCTACCTGGCGATCCTGGTGCTGGCCGGCTTCGTCGGCCACGCCGTGATCTCCAAGGTTCCCAACACCCTGCACACCCCCCTGATGTCCGGTACCAACGCGATCCACGGCGTCGTCCTGCTCGGCGGCCTGGTCCTCGCCCGTACCGCGACGAGCGTGTTCGACCAGGTGCTCATGGTCGTCGCCATCGCCTTCGGCACCATCAATGTGGTCGGCGGGTTCCTGGTGACGGACCGGATGCTCGGAATGTTCAAGAAGAAGCCGAACAGCGCCGCGGACACCGCCGCCACGGCCGTACCCGCAAAGGCAGTCGGCCATGAGTGAACTGATCACGATTCTCTACATCGTCGCGTTCGCCCTGTTCATCCACGGGCTCGCGGGTCTGACCGGTCCTCGGACGGCGGTACGCGGCAACCTCACGGCGGGCATCGGCATGCTGATCGCCGTCGTGGCCACCCTGTTGACGCCCGGGATGCGGAACTGGTGGCTGATCGCGCTCGGCCTGGTGATCGGCACGGTGGTCGGGGTGCCGGCGGCGCGACGTGTCAAGATGACCGCCGTCCCGCAGATGGTGGCGCTGTTCAACGGAGTCGGCGGCGGGGCCGTCGCCCTCATCTCGTGGGTGGAGTTCCGGCACAGCCAGGGCTACGCGACGGTGGCCGAGTACGTCACCGTCACCTCGCTGTTCGCCGCGATCGTCGGCTCGGTGTCGTTCTGGGGATCGCTGATCGCCTTCGGCAAGCTGCAGGAGATCCTGCCGGGCAGGCCGATCGGCCTCGGCCGGGGCCAGCAGCCGGTCAACCTGATGCTCCTGGTCGCCGCGGTGGGCTGTGCGGTCGCCATCGGGCTGGGGGTGAACCGGGGATCCGAGCTTCTCATCGTCGCGCTCCTTGCCGCATCGGCGGTGCTCGGTGTGATGGTGGTGCTGCCGATCGGCGGTGCCGACATGCCCGTGGTGATCTCGCTGCTGAACGCGCTCACGGGGCTGTCCGCCGCGGCCACCGGCCTGGCCCTGGACAACACCGTGATGATCGTGGCAGGCATGATCGTCGGCGCGTCCGGCACCATCCTGACCAACCTGATGGCCAAGGCGATGAACCGGTCGGTTCCCGCCATCGTCGCCGGTGGATTCGGTGGAACGGACGCCGCAGCGGGCCCGGGTGGCGGCCCGACAGATCAGACGGTCCGTCAGACCAGTGCCGCCGACGCGGCGATCCAGATGGCCTACGCCAGCCAGGTCGTCGTCGTCCCCGGCTACGGCATGGCCGTGGCGCAGGCCCAGCACGCGGTACGCGAGATGGCCGGCCTGCTGGAGGAACGCGGCGTGGAGGTCAAGCACGCCATCCACCCTGTCGCCGGGCGGATGCCGGGCCACATGAACGTGCTGCTCGCCGAGGCCGACGTACCGTACAAGCAGCTCAAGGAGATGGATGAGATCAACGGGGAGTTCGGCCGGACCGACGTGGTCCTGGTGATCGGCGCCAACGACGTCACCAACCCCGCGGCCCGCTCGAATCCCAGCTCGCCCATCTACGGGATGCCGATCCTCAACGTGGACCACGCGCAGTCCGTCATCGTGCTCAAGCGCTCGATGAACCCCGGGTTCGCCGGCATCGAGAACGAGCTGTACTACGACCGCAAGACAGCGATGCTCTTCGGCGACGCCAAGTCCTCCGTCGCCGAGATCACCGAGGAGTTGAAGGTCCTGTAGGACCCCGAGAGGCCGGCAGGCATGTGCGGCGCCCACCCCGCGGGGTGGGCGCCGCAGGCCGATCGTCCCTCCGGTGATTCAACCGGACTCGGCCAGGCCCAGTGCCACGTCGACGATCATGTCTTCCTGGCCGCCGACGAGACCCCGCTCGCCGACCTCCACCAGGATCGAGCGGACGTCGACGCCGTAGCGCTCCGCGGCCGTCTCCGCATGGCGGAGGAAGGAGCCGTACACCCCCGCGTACCCGAGAGTCAGCGTCTCGCGGTCGACGCGGACGGGGCGGTCCTGGAGCGGGCGGACCAGGTCGTCCGCGGCGTCCTGCAGGGCGAACAGGTCGCAGTCGTGGTTCCAGCCGTTGAGGTTCGCGACGGCGATGAACGCCTCCAGCGGGGTGTTGCCCGCGCCCGCGCCCTGGCCGGCGAGCGAGGCGTCGACGCGGGTGACGCCCTCCTCGACCGCGATCATCGAGTTGGCGACCGACAGGGACAGGTTCTCGTGCGCGTGCACGCCGATCTCGGTCGCCGGGTCGAGGACGTCCCGGTAGGCGCGGACGCGCTCGCGGACGCCGTCCATCATCAGCCGGCCACCGGAGTCGGTGACGTACACGCAGTTCGCTCCGTACGACTCCATCAGCCTGGCCTGGTCCGCGAGGGTCTTGGCGTCGGCCATGTGACTCATCATCAGGAAGCCGGACACATCCATGCCCAACTCACGGGCGGTGGCGATGTGTTGGGCGGAGACATCGGCCTCCGTGCAGTGGGTGGCCACGCGGACCGAGCGCACACCGAGCGCGTAGGCCTGCTTGAGCTCCTCGATGGTGCCGATGCCGGGCAGCAGCAGGGTGGTGAGCCGGGCGTTCCGGATGTGCGCGGCGGCGGTCTCGATCCACTCCCAGTCGGTGTGGCTGCCGGGACCGTAGTTGAGGGAACCGCCCGCCAGGCCGTCGCCGTGCGAGACCTCGATGCCGTCGACTCCGGCGGCGTCGAGGGCGGCGACGATCCTGCCGAGCTGCTCCGGCTCGATGCGGTGCCGGATGGCGTGCATGCCGTCCCGCAGGGTGACGTCCTGGATGAAGAGCCTGTCGACGGTCATGCGTCCGCTCCCTGGAGTTCGTTGCTGTGGGCGGCCATGGCCTCGGCCATGCGGACGGCCGCGCTGGTCATGATGTCGAGGTTGCCGGCGTAGGCGGGCAGGTAGTGCGCGGCGCCCTCCACCTCCAGGAACACCGACACCTGGTGGGTGACGGGGTCGGCGGTCAGGGTGTGCACCGGCTGGTCGGCCGGGACCGGCGTGATCTGCACCTGCTGCTTGAGCCGGTAGCCGGGCACGTACGCCGACACCTGCTCGACCATCGTGGCGACGGAGGCGCGGATCCGGTCGTGCGCGGTCTCGTCCGGGGCGTTCACCAGGGCGAGCACCGTGTCACGCATGATCAGCGGCGGCTCGGCCGGGTTGAGGATGATGACGGCCTTGCCGCGGCCGGCGCCGCCCACGCTCTCGATGGCGTGGCTGGTGGTCTCCGTGAACTCGTCGATGTTGGCGCGGGTGCCGGGGCCGGCGCTCTTCGACGCGATCGACGCGACGATCTCGGCGTACGGCACCGGGGCGACCCGGGAGATCGCGGCGACGACGGGGATCGTGGCCTGGCCGCCGCAGGTGACCATGTTGACGTTCTCGGCGGCGACGTGCTCGGCGAGGTTGACCGCCGGGATCACCATCGGGCCGATGGCCGCCGGGGTCAGGTCGACGAGCTGCTTGCCGTGCGGGGCGAGCACCGCGGCGTTGGCGACATGCGCCTTGGCGGAGGTGGCGTCGAAGACGATCCCGATGTCTTCGAAGCCGTCCATCCGGACCAGGCCCTCGACGCCCTCGGCCGTGACCGGGACGCCGAGCCGCCGGGCGCGGGCGAGGCCGTCGGAGGCGGGGTCGATGCCGACCATCGCGCCCATCTCCAGGGTGTCGGACAGGCGCAGCACCTTGATCATCAGGTCGGTGCCGATATTGCCCGAGCCGATGATGGCCACCTTGGTCTTCATGCGGAGGTTCCTTCGTCGGAGGAGGGGACGGAGAGTACGGAGGCCGCGTCGGACCCGTCCGGCGCGGGGAAGCGGACAGAGACCGGGCCGAGGCCCGTGATGTCGGCGGTGAACGCGTCGCCGGCCTGGGCGACCACCATCGGTCCGAGTGCGCCGGAGAGGACGACTTCACCCGCGCGCAGCGGGGAGTCGATCTCGCGGGCGGTACGGGCCAGCCAGGCCAGCGCGCTGAGCGGGTCGCCGAGGCAGGCCGCGCCGGTGCCGCTGGAGACGGTCTCCCCTGCTCGGGCGAGCGTCATCGTGGCGTCGACCGGCTCGAACCCGGCCAGGGGCCGCTGCGCCGGGCCGAGCACGTACAGGGCGCTCGAACCGTTGTCGGCGACCGTGTCGCCGAAGGTGATGTCCCAGTCGGCGATGCGGCTGTCCACGATCTCCAGGGCGGGACTCGCGTAGGCCACGGCGGCCCGCACCTGCGCGTCGTCGAGCGGGCCCTCGGCGAGGTCCGCCCCCAGGACGAAGGCGATCTCGGCCTCGACCTTCGGCTGGATGAGCAGTCCGGCGGGCACCGGTGCGCCGTCGGCGACCTGCATGTCGTCGAAGAGGACGCCGAAGTCCGGCTGGTCCACGCCGAGTTGGGCCTGCACGGCGGGAGAGGTCAGGCCGATCTTGCGTCCGGTGACGCGGGCGCCGTGCTCCAGACGGTGTGCGGTGAGCAACTCCTGTACGGCGTAGGCGGACTTGACGTCGTCGGCGCCGATCAGGTCGCGTACCGGGGCGCAGGGTGTGCGGGCGGCGGCGGCCTGCAGCAGACGCTGTGCGGCCTCGGTCACGGCACCGCTGCCGCGGGGGGTCTCGTTCATGTCCTCAGCTTGGACACCGGGTCCGCCGGACGCCCAGGAAAAAGTTCCGTGAGACGGAACTGTCGTCGGAAGAGGCGTGTGGCGGCGTCAGTGCCGGCGCAGCTCTGCTCGCCGCCCGAGCGTGGCGCTGATCCCGGCCGCCGCCGCACGGACGCCGGCGGCGTGCCGGGACGGCTGGAAGCGGTGCACCGGTCCGGTGACGCTGACGGCGCCGAGGATCTCGTCCGCCGGGCCGAAGATGCCCGACGCCACGCAGACGATGCCGACGGCTGATTCCTCGTACTCGAACGCGACCCCCGTCGTGGCGACGTCGGCGAGCTGGCGTGCCAGGACATCGACGTTGGTGATGGTTCTGGGGGCCCGGCGTTCCATCGGTCCGTGCAGGACCGCGTCGCGGACGTCGTCCGGTGCGTGCGCCAGGAGCACTTTGCCGAGGGCCGTCGAGTGCAGCGGCATGCGCCCGCCGAGCCGGGAGGGGGAGGCTGCCTGCCGGTGGCCGCCCATCTTCGCCACGTAGACCACCTCGGTGCCTTCGCGGACCCCC
Source organism: Streptomyces cavernicola (assembly GCF_029968035.1). Taxonomy (GTDB): domain Bacteria; phylum Actinomycetota; class Actinomycetes; order Streptomycetales; family Streptomycetaceae; genus Streptomyces; species Streptomyces cavernicola. Next base: position 201,179 of record NZ_JASCIQ010000004.1, read on the forward strand.
AGGTGGACCAGCTCGTGCGTGCGCACGTACAGGTCTTCCATGAAGGGGGTCGCCACTTCCAGCAGGCCCCGTTCGACCGAGGCGCGCATGCCGAGTTCGAAGACGAGCCCGGACAGGCGGTAGCGGCCGTCCACGCGGTCGAGCAGTTTCGCGGCCACGAGATCGCCGAGGACGCGGTGCAGTGTGCCCTTGGGGAACTCCGTGCGGCGTTGGAGTTCGGCGAATCCCAGCGTCGTGTCGTCCACGGTGAACGCCTGCAGGACGGCGAGCGCCTTGCTCAGCACACCGCTGGGGCCGTTCTCGCTCATGCGGCTCCGTCCTTCGTCTGCCTTCTGCGGTGGGGAGAAAACGACTGTACGGGGAGCGCCTCGCGGACCCGGACGGGATGCGGCCCTCCGGGTCCGGGCAGGGCATTCCGCCGCACGCCGCCGTGCGGGCCGCCATCAGGCCGCCGTCACGCCGCCGTGCGGGCCGCCATCACGCCGAACCCGGCGATGTACTCCCGGATCGGACGGTAGAACGAGTGCTCCACCTCGTACGGGCCGGCCGCGCCGAGCGCCGCGAACGCGGCCACCCAGGTGCGGACCTCGTGCGCGGAGTTGCCCGCGTCCTCGGCCATCTGGCGCGGGGTCATGGCATCGACGGGCGCCAGATCGCCGGAGGCGAACGTCGCCATCAGGGCCCGGTCCCATTCGGGGTTGAGGTCGCGGATGGTCGCCGTGCCCGCCGTGAACGCCTTCGCCGTGTCGATGACCCGCTGCTGGCGTGCGTCCCGCGCGGCGGCCGTCGGATGGCGGCCGTCGAGCAGCATCGCGCGTACGGCTTCGCCCGCGGTGGCCCACTGCGGCACCGGCGGGTCGTGCGACAGTCCGCCCGAACCCAGGACGAGGACCCGTTCGTCCTTGAGTGTGGCCAGGAAGCCGCCGATGGTCTCGCCGAGCCTGCGCACGCGCCGCATGGTCACGAACGGCTCGGCGACGCCGTTGACGAAGACCGGGATGGTCGGCACCGTGTCGATGCCGCCGAACAGGATCTCGAGCGGCTGGATCGCCCCGTGGTCGACCTCCATGCGGCGTGAGATGGCCACGTCGATATCGCGGTCGGCGACCCACTGGGCCAGCTCCTCGGCGCGCTCGGCCGGCACGTTCAGCGGCCCTTCGGTGGTGCCGTAGTCGCCGACGCCCACCGCCTCGTAGCCGATGCAGAACGGTGGCATCAGGTCGTAGAAGAAGCCGTTGTAGTGGTCCGGCGCGAAGGACACGACCAGCGTCGGGTCGTAGTCCTCGACGAATGCGCGCGCGTCGGCGAAGGCGCCTTGGACCGCGCCCGCGACCTCGGCGGGCGGTTCGGCGTGGTCGAGCAGCGGGCTGTGCGACATCGTGACGAGAGCGAGGGTCATGCCCGCACTCCTTCCTCGTGGACGGCCGTGGTCCGGTCGGTGAGCAGCGAACCGGCTCGGCAGACCGCGGCGAGGGCCTGCGGCGCCTGCCGGGTCAGCGAGGCGGCGGCGACGAAGCGGTCGGGGCGCAGCAGGACCAGGCCGCAGGCGCGCACGTCGAACCAGTCCTTGAGGGCCCCGGAGGTGTCACCGACGACGGTGACCGGCGCCGGCGAGTCCGCGTACCGCTTCTCCGCCCAGGCGCGCTGGGTCTCCGGCACGAACGAGACCAGCTTGACGCGGTGGCGGCGGACGAGGTCGAGATCGTCGGCGGACAGGAACGCCGTCGGGTCGGTGCCCCACGTCGCGAGGGTCCACCAGTCTCCGGTCACGTCGTCGAGGAGGACGTCGGTGGCGTCGGCGGTGCTGACCCGCGGCTGGATGAACTGCAGCCCCACCGGGGAGAGTTCGCCCGCGGAGTCGACGAACGGCGCCAGTCCCCCGGTCCGGCCCTTGAACCCGGTCCTGTTCTTGAAGCCGGTCCCGTTCTTGAACCCGGCGCGCGCCCGGCCGGGCGTGAGGTCGGCCTGGTCGACGACGACACCTGCGGCGTAGCGCGGCATCGGCTTGAACCGCAGCTCGGTGAAGTACGACTTCCACTTCGGGACGGCGTTGAGGGCGGTGGCGGCCACGTCACGGACCTTGCCTCCGAGGCGGCCCATCTTCATGACCGTGCCCGCCGCCATGTTCACATCGATCATGTCGGCGGCGTGCTTGCGGCGCTCCACGGTGTACGTGTCGAGCAGGGCGTCGTCGGCGTCACCCGCGAGGACGGCGGTGAGCTTCCATGCCAGGTTCGTCGCGTCCCGGATGCCGGAGTTCCAGCCCTGGCCGAGCCAGACCGGCATCAGGTGGGCGGCGTCACCCGCGATGAAGACCCGGCCCTTGCGGAAGTCGGAGGCGACGCGGCCGTGATGGGTGAAGGTGCGCTGGTTGATGATCTTCAGGGCGGACGGGTCCGGGACGTGCCGGGCGAGCAGCGAGTGCATGAACGCCCGGTCGTCGCACAGGTCGGTCGGCTCGTCGTCGTGAAGCATGAACTCCCAGCGGCGGACGCCCTGCGGCAGACCGATGGAGACGTACGGGCGACGGGGGTCGGCGCCCAGATAGACCGAGGGGGTGCCGATCGGGTCGTTCTCGACGTCGACCACGACCCAGCGGGTGGACGGGGACTTGCCCTCGAAGCTCACTCCCATCCATTTGCGGGTGAAGGAGCTGCCGCCCTCGCAGCCGACGGCGTAGCGGGCGGTCAGGGTGACCGTCTCGACGGTGTCGTCGTCGGCGCCGGGACGTTCCGCCGTCACCGCGACGTGGTCGCCGCGGTCCTCGATGCCCACGACGCGGTGCCCGAAGCGCAGCCCGGTGCCGTCGAACCGGTCGAGGCCGGCGGCCAGTTCCCGGTCGACCAGCGGCTGGATGAAGCCGTGCTTGCGGGGGTAGCCGAACTCCTGCGTGCCCGGGTTGTTCGTGGCGAGAACCTGACCGGTGCCGTTGACCAGGCGCACCACATGGTGCGGGACCGTGAAGGGCTGCACCCGCTCCCACAGGCCGGCCGTGTGCAGGGTGCGGATCGACTCGTCGTCGAGGCCGACCCCTCGCGGGTAGTCGATCAGCTCGTGCCGGGCCTCCAGGACAGTGGCACGGTGGCCGCGTACACCGATCAGGTTGGCCAGGGTGAGGCCCACCGGTCCGGCTCCGATGACGACGACGTCAGTGTCGTAGGTGGTCATGGGGTGTTTCCGATCGGGTGAGCAGGCGTCAGTTGTGGGACAGGAAGTCGATGACGAGGCGGTTGAACTCCGCGGCGTGCTCGATCATCGCCCAGTGACCGCAGCGATTGAGCAGCACGAGGCGGGAGTTCGGGATGTCGGCGAGCAGACGCAGGCTGGTCTCGTAGTGCAGGACGCGGTCGTCCCTGCCGTGGATCAGCAGGGTCGGCGTCTGGATTCCGGAGATCTTGTCGCGGTCCACCTTGATCGGGATCGGGGCGCCGTGCGCGAGACCCTCGACGTAGTTCTTCAGGTGGTCGGGGCGGGCGAGCGCCGCCTCGGAGCGGGCCCGGGTCAGTTCCGGGGTGGCGAAGCGCTCCTTGTCGTACGTCATGATCTCGACGAGCGCCTTCATGTTCTCGGGGCTCGCGTCCTTGTACGCCTTGACCAGCACCTTCAGACCCTCGCTCGGGCCGTCGGCCGGAGCGAAGAGGGAGGCGGGGCCGCGGCCGAGGGAGGCGCCCATGGTCACGAGGTGCGTGATGCGCTCGGGGTGCAGGGTCGCGAAGCGGACCGCGGTGTGGGCGCCCATCGAGTTGCCGACCAGGGCCGCCTTGTCGAGGCCGAGGGCGTCGAGGAACTCGACGAGGGTCGCGTCGTGGTCCATGTCGGCGGTGGCCTGGGCGTCGGAATCGCCCCAGCCCGGCATGTCGGGAGCGACGACGTGGAAGCCCGCGTCGGCGATCGTGCCGATGTTGCCGGAGAAGTTGGACCAGCCGGTCGCACCCGGGCCCGAGCCGTGCAGCAGTACCACCGGCGTGGCATCGGCCTCGCCCGCCTCGTAGTACCGCAGACGCATGCCTGACGGCAGCTCGATGTCACGCGACGCGGCTTCCTTGGTGATGGCCATGACGGGGGCTCCTCGACCGTCGTGCGTTATATGAACGCTAGTGAACGATAGTTGCACAACGTGGCTCATGGAACGCGTACGTCACGGGAATGTCAAGCGACCGAAGCCGTCCCGAGCGGGCGACGAGCGCGCCGACCGGCCTGACGGGGCGCCATGCCCCACCCGTAAACTGCCCGGATGAGCGACGAGCGGGCAGCCGCCTCCCCGGCCGGCGGCGACACCTCCAAGGGGCAGACGCGACAGGGTGGCGCAGCGGGCAAAGGCGCGTCGGGATCTCAGACTCTCGCCCGGGGGCTGCAGGCCCTCGAGGCCATCGCCGGCCGGCCGCAGGGGCTGACGGTGCAGGACGTGGCGCAGCACCTCGGAGTGCACCGCACGATCGCCTACCGGATCCTGGTCACGCTCACCGATTTCCGCCTGGCCGTGCGGACCTCCGACGGCCGCTACCGCGCAGGATCCGGCATGGTGACGCTGGCCCGCGGGTACGCGGCCGGCATACGCGAGGCGGCCCTCCCGATCCTGCGGCGCACCGCCGACGAACTCGGCGCCACCGTCGCCCTGATCGCCGCGGAGGGCGACGAGCAGGTCGCGGTCGCGGTCGTCGAGCCCCGCACCGTCGACTACCACCTCGGTTACCGCGTGGGCAGCCGCCACCCCTTGGGGATCGGCGCCGCGGGCCTCGCGCTGTCCTCGCTGCGGCTGCCCTCACCGGGCGAACCGGCCGACGCCGCCGAGGTGCGCGAGCGCGGATACGCCCGCACATTCGGCGAGATCGAACCCGGCGCGTACGGCGTCGCCGTGCCGCTGCACACCGCCGACCCCGGCCTGCACCTCTGCGTCAACCTCATCACCACCCGCAAGGACGTGGCCGACGGCGCCGTGCCGACGATGCTGAGGGTCGCCGAGGAGATCTCGACACTGGGCTGAGCGGCCGACCCCGCTCGTCCGCCGGCATCCGGAGAGCGACTCCCCCGCCCCGGACCGATCCCCAGATTTGATCGATCATTGCTGAGCCTCTTGACGGCGCGCTCCTCCCTGGCGGACCGTGTTCGCTATCTACACGCCCTAGTGCGGATTACGCACCACTCGAGGGTGGCGGCCAGGCGAACAAGTGCCGGCCGCGTTCACCCGGCGCGTTCACCGTCCGCCGTGCGCCGACCCATCCGGAGCCACAGATGCCCACCCATGACGCTGCGCGTCGCACTGAATCCCGGCGAATCGCCCTGTCCAGTTTCGTCGGCAGCGCCATCGAGTTCTACGACTTCCTGCTGTACGGAGCCGCCGCCGCGCTCGTCTTCAACGAGCTCTTCTTCACCGATCTCAGCGCCCTCGCCGGGACCATCGCCGCCTTCGGCACCCTCGCCGTGGGCTACGTCGCCCGCCCGCTCGGCGGCATCGTCTTCGGTCACTTCGGCGACCGCGTCGGCCGCAAGTCGATGCTCGTGATGACCATGACGATCATGGCGATCGCCAGCTTCGCCATCGGCCTGCTGCCCACCTACGACGTGATCGGCATCTGGGCGCCGGTCCTGCTCGTCACCTGCCGTCTCGTACAAGGCATCGCGGTCGGTGGCGAATGGGGCGGCGCGGCCCTGATGGCCATGGAGCACGCGGGCGAGGGGCGGCGCGGACTGATGGCCTCCTTCGCCAACATGGGCGGCCCGGCCGGCGCCGTGCTCGCCACCGCCGTCTTCGCCGGCTTCTCGGCGCTGCCCGAGGATCAGTTCCTGAGCTGGGGCTGGCGGGTGCCGTTCCTGCTCAGCCTCGGCCTGATGGCCATCGGCCTGTTCATCCGGCTCAAGGTCACCGAGAGCCCGGTCTTCGTGGCGGCGCAGCAGCGCGCCGCCCAGGAGCAGAAGGCGGCCAAGCAAGAGGCCCCGCTCGTCACCGTGCTGCGCCGCTACCCGAAGAACATCGTGCTGTCCTGCCTGAGCGGCTGTGCCGCACTGGTCATCCAGTCGCTGCTCGCCACCTTCATGCTCACGTACGCGACCGGCGTCGGCTTCGAGCGCTCCACGGTGCTCTGGGCCCAGGTCGTCTCCTCGGCGCTGCACGTCTTCACGATCCCCGCCTTCGCGATGCTCTCCGACCGGATCGGGCGCCGCCCGGTCATGATCGCCGGCGCGCTGGCCACCGCGGCGTGCGCGTATCCGCTGTTCGCCCTGGTCAACAGCGGTTCCACGGCGCTGCTGTTCGCCGCCTACATCCTGGGCAACCCGATCCTGCAGGCTTCGATGTACGGACCGATGGCGGCGTTCGTCAGCGAGATGTTCGGCACCAGGGCCCGCTACACCGGGGCCTCGCTCGGCTACCAGTTGGCGACCACGCTGGGCGCGGGCACCGCCCCCCTGATCGCCTCCAGCCTGCTGGCGGCTTCGGGGGGCGGAACCAACTCCGGGACGGTCAGCCTCTACATCATCGGTGTGTGCCTGGTCAGTTCGGTGGCGATCGCCCTGACCGGGGAGTCGCATCGCGCCGACATCGGAGAGTCCGCCGAGCCCCGGGGCGAACGGGCCGACGAAGCGGCGACGGTCTGAGCTACCGCGGTGCGCTCATGGCTGCCGGACCGTTTCCACGCCCTGTTCGGCAAGCAGCCGCACCAGCCGGGCGACCGGCAGGGCAGGCGTACGATGGCCCGCCCTGCCGGTCATCTCCTCGTTCGCGACGAGCGCGTTGAGGACCGCTTCCTCGACGGACTGGACGACGGCGTCGTAGAAGGGGTTGATCCGTCCGGCGGGGATCGCGCGCATCGAGTCGTACGTCTCCTCGCCGCTGAAGGACGAGGCGAGCGCGCCCTCGTTCGCCGTGGAGAACGCGAGGAAGATGTCCCCGGAGAAATGCGATCCGGTGGTGCCGGTGCGAGCCAGGCCCAGCGGGATGCGGCGGGCCAGAGCCTTGCACTGGTGGGGCAGGAGCGGCGCGTCCGTGGCGATGACGACGATGACGGAACCGGATCCCTCGGGCGGCGCGGCCACCGCGGCGTTCGCCTGGCGGCTCTCCTGCATCGGGTTGTCGGCGAGCAGGCCGCGGCCCACCGGACGGCCGGCGACGGTCAGTTCGTGGCGCGAGCCGAAGTTGGCCTGCACGAAGGCGGCGACGGTGAAGTCCTCGCCGCCGTACGGGACCCGGCGGGACGCCGTGCCGTTGCCGCCCTTGTACGCGTAGCAGTTCATGCCCGTGCCGCCGCCGACGGAGCCCTCCTCCACGGGGCCTGTGCCGGCCCCGTCGATGGCGGCCACCGCGTGCTCCGGCTGGAGGTGCGGGGCGTTGATGTCGTTGAGGTAGCCGTCGTACGTCTCGCCGACCACCGGAAGCAGCCAGCCCTCGCGCAGTTCGGGCTTGTTGGCGACCATCCAGTCGATGGCACCGCGGTGCGCCGTGCCCACTGCGTGCGTGTTGGTGAGCAGAAGCGGTGTGTGGAACTGGCCCGCCTCCTCGATCCAGTGGCTGCCGGTGAGCTCCCCGTTGCCGTTGAGGGAGTACAGGCCGGCCGCGACGGGGACTCCCACCCCGTCGCGGCCACGCGGCAGGACCGCGGTGACGCCGGTGCGGACGTCCTCGCCCTCGACCAGGGTGACCGTGCCGACCTGGACGCCGGACACATCGGTGATCGCGTTGGCCGGCCCCGGTGTCCCGTCGAAGGGGATGCCGAGGGCACGGGCGCGCGGCTTGCCGGAAGGGGTGTGCAGGTGAGCGGGGGTGGTGGCAGTCATGGGGCGATCCTAGGAAGCCGGGACGAGGGCAGGGACCGGGTCGGTCGGCTGCACGTCCTCCTCGCGCACTGACTCTGCGGCGCGATGCCGGACGCCCACGCCGTGGGGTTGCCGCAGGGCGGGCCCTCGCCCAACCGGGGGTGCGTCTGCCGGTCGGGAAGGCGTGTCCAGATGGGCGGGTGCGTCAGGGGTGTTTCCATTGCGGCTCGTTGCACCCTTCTTGAAGCGGAGCGTGGTCCGGTGCTGCTGACACTGCACGAGCGTGAGCGCTTGATGATCTACACGGCTGCCAAGCTCGCCGCCGAGCGCAGAGAACGCGGTGTGAAGCTCAACCTTCCCGAGGCGACGGCCCTCATCTCGTCGTTTCTGTTGGAAGGCGCACGGGACGGCCGTTCGGTGACCGATCTCATGGAGGCCGGTCGGGACGTGCTCGAACGGGACGACGTGATGGAAGGCGTGCCCGAGATGCTCGCCCAGTTGCAGGTGGAAGCGACCTTTCCGGACGGCACCAAGCTGATCACCGTGACGGGGCCGATCTCATGACCCGCGGCGAGCACCCCAGCGACGATCCGGGCGGTTCGGGGCGGAAGGGCGCGTCACGGCACCCGCACAGCGGTCCGAGCACTCCGAGCCTGCCGCGGCGGGCCGGGACCGGCGAGAGGCAGGCACCCCGGCAGCACTACACCGGCGAACAGCCGCACATCGACCGTCCGTTGATCCCCGGGGAGATCCTCTACGGCGACGGTCCGGTGGTGATCAACGAGGGCAAGGACGCAGTCACCATGCGTGTGATCAACACAGGAGACCGGCCTGTACAGGTCGGGTCGCACTATCACTTCGCCGAGGCGAACCCGGCGCTGGAGTTCGACCGGAAGGCGGCGTGGGGCAGGCGGCTGAGTGTGCTGTCGGGCGGGTCGATGCGGTTCGAGCCGGGCGCGCTGGTGGAGGTGGTGCTGATTCCGATCGCGGGGCAGCGCGTCGTCGCCGGGCTGCGGGGAGAGTGCGGAGGGCCGCTCGATGGCTGACGTCGAACGCCGGGAGTACGCGGCCGCGTTCGGCCCCACCACCGGGGACCGGATCCGCCTGGCGGACACCAACCTGTTCATCGAGGTCGAGGAGGACCGCTGCGCCGGCGGTGACGAAGCGGTCTTCGGCGGCGGCAAGTCCATCCGCGAGTCGATGGGCCAGTCCCGTGCCACCCGGGCGGAGGGGACGCCTGACCTGGTCATCACCGGCGCCGTCGTCCTGGACCACTGGGGTGTGGTGAAGGCCGACGTGGGCATCCGCGACGGCCGGATCACCGCCCTGGGCAAGGCCGGCAACCCGGAGACCATGGACGGCGTGCACCCCGACCTGGTCATCGGCCCCTCGACGGAGATCGCCGCGGGCAACGGCATGATCCTGACCGCGGGCACCATCGACACGCATGTGCACTTCGTCGGCCCGGACATGTTCGAGGAGGCCCTGGCCGCGGGCACGACGACGGTGGTCGGCGGCGGTACCGGGCCGACCCAGGGCTCCCTTGCGACGCTGGCGACACCGGGCTCGTGGTGGCTGGAGCGGATGCTGGAGTCGCTCGAACCCTGGCCGGTCAACGTGCTGCTCCTGGCCCGCGGCAACACGGTCTCCCCCGACGCGCTGTGGGAGCAACTGCGGGGCGGGGCGGCCGGGTTCAAGGTCCACGAGGACTGGGGGGCGACCCCCGCGGCGGTCGACGCGGCCCTGACCGTCGCCGACGCGGCGGGTGTGCAGGTCGCGATCCACAGCGACACCCTCAACGAGGCCGGGTTCGTGGAGGATCTGCTCGCCGCGGTCAAGGGCCGTACGTTCCACGCTTTTCACACCGAGGGCGCGGGCGGCGGCCACGCTCCGGACATCATCCGGATCGCTGCGGAGCCGTACGTGCTGCCCGCCTCCACCAACCCGACCCGGCCTTTCACGCACAACACCATCGCCGAGCACCTGGACATGGTGATGGTGGCCCACCATCTCAACCCGCAGATCCCGAACGACCTGGCCTTCGCCGAGAGCCGGGTCCGGGCGGGCACCATCGCCGCCGAGGACGTGCTGCAGGACCTGGGCGCGCTGTCGATCATGTCCTCGGACGCACAGGCGATGGGCCGGATCGGTGAGGTGGTGTCCCGGACCTGGCAGACCGCCCACCGGATGAAGGAGCTGCGCGGGTCACTGCCCGGCGACGGCCGGGCCGACAACCACCGGGCCCGCCGCTACATCGCGAAGTACACCATCTGTCCTGCCGTCGCCCACGGTCTGGAAGGCGAGGTCGGCTCGGTCGAACCGGGCAAGACGGCCGACCTGGTGCTGTGGCAGCCGGCGCTGTTCGGGGTGCGGCCGACCATCGTGTTCAAGGGCGGTATGGCGGCCTCTGCCGCGCTCGGCGACCCCAACGCATCGGTACCCACCCCGCATCCGGTCCTGCCGCGCCTCGGCTTCAACGCCAAGAGTCCGTCGGCGGCGTCGACGAGCGTCGCGTTCGTCTCGCCGGCCGCGATCGAGGACGGTCTGGCCGAGCGGCTCACCGGGGTCACGCGCCCACTGGTGCCGGTCCGGAGCGTACGGGGCCGCGGCAAGGCCGACTTGCCGGAGAACACCGCACTGCCCCGCATCGAGGTCGACCCCGACACGTACAGCGTCCGCGTCGACGGCGAGCTGATCGAGCACGAACCCGCCCACGAGCTGCCCCTGACGCAGCGCTACTTCCTCTTCTAGATGACGACATCGACCACCGCGACGACGACGCCGGCGGCGCCGACCACGCCGGACCGCCCCTCACCACCGCCGGTTCCGGACTCCTTCGCCGCGCTGCTCCTGCTCGCCGACGGGCGTCTCCCCGCGGGGGCGCACGCGCACTCCGGGGGACTTGAGGCAGCCGTCGCCCTGGAGGACCTGCAGGACCTCACCGGCCTCGAGGCGTTCCTGCGCGGTCGGGTGGCGACCGTGGGTCATGTCGCAGCGGCATTCTCCGCCGCTGCGTGCGCGAGCGTACGGTCCGGTCTCCCGGTGACGGGCGGCAGCGGCACCGCCGCCGAACTGAGCCGACTCGACGACGAGTTGGAGGCACGGACCCCGTCCCCGGCGCTGCGCACCGCGTCCCGCAGGCTGGGCCGTCAACTGTTGCGCTGCGGCCTGCGGGTGTGGCCGCACAGCACCCTCGACGAGCTCGCCGCGGCCACCCGACGCGGTCCGCACCAGCCGGTCGCGCTGGGTGCCGTCGCGGCCGTCGCCGGTCTGGAACCGCGGGCCGTCGCCTGGGCTGCCGTGCACGACTCGGTCATGGTCCCGGCGACCGCCGCTGTCCGGCTGCTCGGGCTCGACCCCTATTCCGTCTACGCGGTACTCGCTCGGCTCGGCGACCGGCTCGACGCCGTGGCCACCGCCGCCGCCGCGCAGGCACACGCCGCCCCAGCGGATCTCCCCGCCTGGGGCGCACCGTTGCTCGATGTCTCCACCGAACTGCACGCCACCTGGGAGGTGCGTCTCTTTGCATCTTGACCATGCACGATCCGACACGTACGACGAAGAGCGGTCCGAGGGACAGCCGGACGGTTCCCGGTCCCCCGCGGGCACGACGCCGCCCTCGCCGGGCAGGGGAGGTCAGGCACCTCTGCGGATCGGGATCGGCGGTCCCGTCGGCTCCGGCAAGACCGCTCTCGTGGCCGCACTGTGCCGCGCGTTGAGCGCCGAGTGCCAACTGGCGGTCGTGACCAACGACATCTACACCACCGAGGACGCCGACTTCCTGCTGCGCCATGGTGTGCTGCCCGCCGAGCGGGTCCGGGCCGTGGAGACCGGCTGCTGCCCGCACACCGCCATCCGGGACGACATCTCGGCCAACCTGGAAGCCATCGAGGACCTCCAGGGAAGCCTCCCGCCTCTGGACCTCGTGCTGGTGGAGAGCGGCGGGGACAACCTCACCGCCACGTTCAGCAACGGTCTGGTCGACCATCAGGTCTTCGTCGTCGACGTAGCCGGCGGCGACAAGGTTCCACGCAAGGGCGGTCCCGGGGTCACCCGGGCCGACCTGCTCGTCATCAACAAGACCGACCTCGCGGTGAACGTCGGTGCCGATCTGGAGGTGATGGCACGCGACGCCCACGCGCAGCGCGGCAACCTGCCGGTGCTGTTCACCTCGCTGACCGAGGACCCGGGCGCCACGGCCGTCGCCGCGTGGATCCGGGAACTCCTCTCCGTACCCGCCCGCTGATGCGAGCCCGCGCGGAGCTCGCGGTCGCGCTCACCGCGGGTGCGGGCGGCCGGGACCGCAGCCGGGTCGCCCGGCTGCGGTCGGACGGCCCGCTGCTGCTGCGGCCCGCCATCGCCACCGGCCCCGAGCCGCTGCGGCGTTGGGACCTGACCGGCCGGGGCACCGCCCGGATCTCCCGCGCCGCCGGCGCCGGCGGTCCGCTGGGCGGCGACCACCTGCGGTTCCACGTGGATGTCGGCGCCGGCGCCGCCCTCGTACTGCGGGACGTGTCGGCGACCCTGGCCCTGCCCGGTCCGCACGGCGAGCCCTCCCGGATCCGGACGACGGTGCGGGTCGGCCGGAAGGCCACCTTGGTATGGCTGCCCGAGCCGGTCATCGCCGCGCGCGGCTGCGACCACCACATCAGGACGGACGTCGTGCTGGAGCCGGGCGCGCGCCTGCTGCTGCGCGAGGAACTGCTGCTCGGCCGGCACGGGGAGCAGCCCGGGACCGTCAGGCAGCGGCTCCGGGTCTGCCGGGGAGACCGGCCGCTGTACGACCAGGAACTGGCGGTCGGCCCCGGCGCCCCCGGCTGGCAGGGGCCGGCCGTCACCGGTGGGCGTCGGGCGCTGGGTTCACTGCTCGTGGTCGATCCGCAGTGGGGCGCCGAACGGGACGGTCTGCCCGCCGTGACCGCCCACCCGGACACCGCGGTCCTTCCGCTGTCCGATTCCGCGGTACTGGTCACGGCCCTGGCGGAGGACGCGATCGCCCTTCGCCGTCGGCTGGACGACGGCGTGGCCGAGCTGGAGCGGACGGCAGCGCCGGTGGCCCGGTAGCCGGAGGCGGGCGCCCCGGTGAAGGCCCAGGTGATGACGGACCGTTGATGACGGACCGTCTATGGCAGGGACGGAACCCGGGCGGGGCGGCCGTTCTGCCACTGCTCCCAGACCGCAGCCAGTTCCGCGTCGATCTCCGGAGCCACCGTGTCCAGGAGTCGTACCTGCGCCGCCGGTCCCGCCAGTTCCATGAGGGAGGGGTGGTGCGGGCCCGGGGGGCGGAAACCGAGGGCCGTGACCGCACCGATCACGCGGTGGGGCCCCAGAATGCCGGGGAGTTCGCGCAGGTCCGGGTCCGTCAGGTCGAGGTCCTCGATCAGCAGCTCGTGACCGTCGTAGGTGGCGCGGGTGGTGGCCCGGACGGTGCCCCCGCGCTCGCCGGAGCGTCCGAGGACGAGGGTGTCCCGCCACAGCATCCGCGCTCCGGCCGCCAGGCGGACGTCCATCGAGCGGGTCACCCGGGCGCCGTCGCAGACCACGAACGGGCGGGCGTCCCAGTGCAGTTCACCGCCTTCGGCTATGTCGACACGGGCCCGCCACCGGGATCTGCCGCCGCGGTGGTCGTAGGCGACCAGGCCGGAGGGCTCCACCAGCTCCAGGCGGGCCCCGCGGCCGACTGAGATGTGCAGCGTCAGATCGTCGCCGGCGAGCAGCCCGGCCCGGGTATTGACCAGGGCGATCCGTACCCGGTCAGGGGCCGGCAGGAGGGGGCGGGGGGCGAGGAAGGCGCCGGGGCGCAGTTCGCGGACGAGGGTGCGCTCGTCGTCGGCGCGCTCCACGGCGACGACCGTGGGGTCGGCCGGCTCGGCCTGGGCCGTCGTGTGCCAGGTCACGAGTCGTGGCTGTGGGAGTGACCGTGGGAGTGACTGTGGGGCGCCATCGGTCCCGGGTCGGTGGGGATGTGGGTGCCGTCGCGGTGGCGGGCGAGCACCGAACGGACCCAGTCGGCGAGTTCGGCGATCGCTCCCGGGTCGTTCTTGGAGAGCGCGAGAACCGGCAGGCCGTTGCGGGCGCTCCGGGCGTCGGTGACCATGGCGGCCACATCGACGTCGACGTACGGCGCCAGGTCGGTCTTGTTGACGATCAGGAGGTCGGCGCCGGTGATGCCGGGGCCGCCCTTGCGCGCCACGTCGCCGCCGCCCGCGACGTCGATGCAGAACAACTGGGCATCGGCGAGAGCCGGGCTGAAGGTGGCGGTGAGGTTGTCACCGCCGCTCTCCACGAGCACCAGGTCCAGGGGCCCGTACGCCTCCTCCAGGTCCTCGACGGCGTCGAGGTTGGCGCTGACGTCGTCGCGGATCGCGGTGTGCGGGCAGGCGCCGGTCTCCACCGCCTTGATGCGTTCCGTGGGCAGCACTCCGGCGGAGCGCAGGAAGCGGGCGTCCTCGTCGGTGTAGATGTCGTTGGTGACGACGGCCATGGCGAGTTCGCCGGCGAGTTCCCGGCACAGGGTGGCGAGGATCGAGCTCTTGCCGGTGCCGACGGGGCCCGCGACGCCGAGCCGGAGGGCCCGCGGGGTGCCGGGGGTCTGGGGGTGGTGCGGGTGGGTCTGCTGCTGGTCAGGCATGGAAGAGTCTCCGTTCTTGTCGTGCGTGCTGGAGCGCCCACTGTTCGGTGAGCAGAGGTGTACGGGCGGGCAGTTCGGCCGGGGTCCGTACGGCGAGGGCCTCCTGAACCGCGGCCGTGGCGTCCGGCTCGGCGGCGAGGATCCAGGCGACCGTGTCGAGGGGGTCACCCGGCAGCAGCTTGAGCGCGGCCGAGGTGACCGTCTGCAGTTCGTCGTAGACGACCGCGTGTGCCAGGTCCTCCTCCGAGACGTTCATGACGGCTCCGAGCGCGCCGAGTGCGACCGGCCGCAGTGGGCGGGGGCGGATCGTGGACAGGGCGGTGACCGCCGGGTGTTCCGGGGCCAGCCTGCGGGCGAGCCGGTGCACACCGCGGCCCAGTGCCGCCGACGCGTCGCGCAGGGGCGCGGCGGGTGTCCGGGCGGCGAGGGCCCGCTGTACGGGACCGTAGTCCACCGGGTTCCGTCCGGCGGCCCGCAGGGCGAGGACGGTTGCCGCCGCCTCGGTGACGGCCGCGGTGCGCAGCCGGGCCCGCAGCAGTGCGGGGATCCGGTCGCGGGTGAGCCCGGCCGCGACGGACGGTTCGAGTCCGGCGCTGTAGGTGTACGCGCCGACCGGGAGTCGGCCGTCGCCGAGCAGGAGGGGTGCCAGGCCCGGCATCAGAACAGGGAGTACCGCTGGGCGAGCGGCAGTTCGGCGGCCGGGGCGGGCTCGACGGGCTCTCCGTCGATCCGGATGGCGAAGGTCTCCGGGTCGACGTCGATGTCGGGGAGCGCCGTGTTGTTGGGGAGGTCGGCCTTGGTGAGGTGGCGGGTGGGCCGTACGGCGACCAACTCCCGTTCCAGGCCGAGGTGTTCGGCGAGGCCGTGCTCCAGGGCCGCCGGGGCGACGAAGCTGACCGAGAGGTGTGGGGCGGCGCCGGCCGCGGCGGTGGGGCGGAGCAGCACGGGCTGGGTGGTGGGGATGGCGGCGTTGGCGTCGCCGAGGGGCGCGTACACCACCATGCCGCCCTTGATGACGGCCGCGGGGCGGATGCCGAAGAAGGCGGGGTCCCACAGCACCAGGTCGGCGAGCTTGCCGGGTTCGACGGAGCCGACGACGTGGTCGATGCCGTGGGCGACGGCCGGGCAGATCGTGTACTTGGCGACGTAGCGGCGGGCGCGTTCGTTGTCGGCGGGCAGTGCGCTGTCGCGGTCGCCGAAGCGCTGCTTCATGGTGTGGGCGACCTGCCAGGTGCGGCAGATGACCTCACCGATGCGTCCCATGGCCTGGGCGTCGGAGGAGGTGATGGACAGCGCTCCGATGTCGTGCAGGACGTCTTCGGCGGCGATGGTGGTGGCGCGGATGCGGGACTCCGCGAAGGCGAGGTCCTCGGGGACGCGCGGGTTGAGGTGGTGGCACACCATCAGCATGTCGAGATGCTCGGCGACGGTGTTCACGGTGTGCGGGAGGGTCGGATTGGTGGACGCCGGAAGGATGTTGGGGTGGGAGGCGACGGTGATGATGTCGGGTGCGTGGCCTCCTCCGGCGCCTTCCGCGTGGAAGACGTGGATGCCGCGTCCGGCGATGGCGTCGAGGGTTCCTTCGACGTAGCCCACCTCGTTGAGACTGTCGGCGTGCAGGGCGACTTGGAGGCCGTGGGCGTCGGCCGCCTTCAGCGCGGCGTCGATGGCGGCGGGGGTGGCGCCCCAGTCCTCATGCACCTTGTAGCCTCCGGCGCCGCCGAGCGCCGCTTCGCGCAGGGCTTCCTCGCCGACCGTCGAACCCTTGGCGAACAGCAGGATGTTGAGCGGTACGCGGTCCAGGGAGCGGTGGATCATCGTGAGGTTCCAGGCGCCCGGGGTGACCGTGGTGGCCTTCGATCCCTCGGTGGCGCCGGTGCCGCCGCCGATGACGGTGGTGGTGCCGGTGGCGAGGGCCTCGTGCAGTGTCTCGGGCATCAGGAAGTGCACGTGCGTGTCGACGGCTCCGGCGGTGAGGATGCGGCCCTCGCCGGAGACCACATCGGTACCGGGGCCGATCACCAGGTCGGGGTGGACGCCGTCGCTGATGTCGGGGTTCCCGGAGCGGCCGAGGGCCACGATCCTGCCCGCCCGGACGCCGACGTCCGTCTTGACGACGCCCCAGTGGTCGAGGACGACGACATTGGTGATGACGAGGTCGAGGGCGCCGTCGGCGCGCGGGGTGGTGGCCTGGCCCATGGATTCACGGATGGACTTGCCGCCGCCGAACACGGCCTCGTCGCCGCCGAAGCAGCGGTCTTCCTCGACCTCGATCCAGAGGTCGGTGTCGGCGAGGCGCACGCGGTCGCCGGTGGTGGGTCCGTAGAGCGACGCGTAGGCGGCGCGGGTCAGTTGTGCCATGTCAGCTGTTGTCCGTTCGTGCGGTACGGGTGCCGGGCAGGACGATGCCGGGCACTGCCCGACGTCCGCCCAGCTCGACGAGGCCGACCTCGACACCGACTCCGGGTTCGAATCGCAGGGACGTGCCGGAGGGAATATCGAGCCGGAAACCCTCGGCAAGGGACCGGTCGAAGGAAAGCGCGGGATTCGCTTCGGAGAAATGCAGATGAGATCCGACTTGAATGGGGCGGTCGCCCTCGTTCACGACGGCCAGCTGCCGTTGAGCGCGCGTGTCATTTATTTTCAGTACGCCGGACCCGGTCCGGATCTCGCCGGGGATCACGGGATCGGCGAGGTGATCGTGACGAGCTTGCGCCCGTCCGGGAAGGTCGCCTCGACCTGGACGTCATGCAGCATCTCCGGAACGCCTTCGAGCACGTCAGCGCGGGTGAGGACCTGTCGCCCCTCGGCCATCAGGTCACTCACGCGGGCACCCTCGCGGGCCCGCTCCATCGCCCAGCAGGCGAGCAGTGCGACAGCCTCCGGGTAATTCAGTCGTACGCCGCGGGCCCGCCGGTCACGGGCCACCATTCCGGCGACATTCAAAAGCAGCTTTTCCGTGTCGGACGGAGTCAGAAACATGGGGAACCTCCGCGGGAGGCCGTCACCGGAATTCCCGGAATTACTTCACTCACGCTCTTCTTATAAGCCTCCCGACCTCGCCGTGGCAACTCACCCCGCACCTCGATAAGTCTCTTTCTGCCCTTATCGCCCTCCATATACGGGCAAAACAGGCAAAACTTTTTACCTTTGGGGCCCGATACGGGCGTCCGCGCGCGAACTCGCCAGGGCTGCGTAGCCTTCCGTCATGATCCCGATGATCCGCGCCGCCAGCCTGCGCGGCTTCGTCCCGCTCGTGGAGGGACTGGGCGGTGACGCGGACGGGCTGCTCGCCCGGTTCGGCCTCACACGGCAGGGTCTGGAATCCGACGAGGACCTCATCCCGATCACCGCCAACGACCTCGTCCTCGACTCGGCAGCGGACGAACTCGGCTGCCCGGACTTCGGCCTGCGCCTGGCCGAGGCACAGGACTTGAGCATCCTCGGCCCGCTGGCGGTGGTGATCGAGTCGTCCTCGACGGTCGCCGAGGCGCTCGCCGTCGCGTCGACGTACATGTTCGTCCACAGTCCGGCGCTCAGCGTCGCGGTCGAGGCCGACCCTCGGCGAGGACGCGGTGTCGTCGCTCTGACCTATCGGAAGGACGTGCACGAGTCGCCGTACTCCCCACAGGCGATCGAGCTCGGGCTCGGACTGTTCTACCGGGTCTCGGTGATGCTGGTCGGCAGCCGGGCGGGGCTG
This sequence comes from Streptomyces cavernicola, assembly GCF_029968035.1. GTDB lineage: Bacteria > Actinomycetota > Actinomycetes > Streptomycetales > Streptomycetaceae > Streptomyces > Streptomyces cavernicola. The sequence continues at coordinate 219,259 of NZ_JASCIQ010000004.1, forward strand.
CGCTCCATCGAGATCCCGCACCGCCCCCTGTCCCCCGTCTCCCGCTACACCGGGTTCTTCGGCGCCGACGTCGCCTTCGGCCGGCCGACCGCGGCGCTCCGGGTGGAACGGCGCCTTCTCGACGAGCAGTTCGCCACCGCCGACGAGGCGATCCGGCGCCTGGCGGTGGAGTACCTCGCCGGCCACTACCCGGACCCCGCACGGAAGTTGTCCACGCAGGTCCGGCGCGCGCTGGCCGGGAGCCTGGGCACCGCCCCGCCGGCGATCGCCGGCGTCGCACGGCTCCTCTCCGTGCACCCGCGCACCCTCCAGCGCAAACTCGCCGCCGAGGGCGCCTCGTTCGCATCGATCCTCGACGAAGTACGACGCGACGCGGCCCATCGTCACCTCACCACGTCCGACCTCCCGCTGGGGCAGGTCGCGGCGCTCGTCGGATTCACCGAGCAGTCCACTCTCAGCCATGCCGTGAGGCGCTGGTACGGCAGCAGCCCGCGCGAGCTGCGCCGGACAGCACGGCGGACCACCCCGTCGAAGTGACCCGAGCTGTCGCGCTGAAACAAGTCTCCGGCCCCGTCCAGACTGCACTCTGAGGTCAGCAGCGACCCCGAGGAGGGACTCATGGTGCAGTCGGCACAGCGATCCGGCCCGGACCTCACCGAGATCGGCGCCCGCCCGATCCCCGAGTTCGACGGCGTGCACGACGTCTGGCCGCGTGGTGAACGGCTCGCGGCCGTCCGGGAGGCGGCGACGGCGTACAAGGCGCGTTTCACCGCGCAGGGCCAGGTCCGCGGGGTGAAGTCGGTGGACATCGCGGCGGCTCCGTACCCGGTCGACTACGCCTTCCACAACGCCGTCTCGGTGCCCACCCTGCCGTTGATCTCGATGATCAACCGCATGGTCGTCGTCCAGTACGACGACTGGAGCGGCGTGCCACGGACGCTGGTGTTCGAGCCCACGGTCCCCGACGGCTCCGCGGAAGCGCCGTTCTACCGGCATCTGCAGAGGTTCATGGCCAAGGTTCCGGGCGGCGACCTGATCGGGAGGGCCGTCCTCAGGTACTACAACGAACCCGGCGATGTCCTGACGAAGTTGGGCCTGACCGCCGACGACATCGACTTCTGCACCTTCGACCACTTGCACGTGCAGGACCCGCGGATGATCCTCGGCTCCACCGAGACGATCGAGGGCGAGAGCGAACCGCGCCGACCGCTGTTCGGCGACGCGAGGATGCTCGTGCACAGCCGCGAGCTGGCGACACTCCGGTCGCTGCACCCGATGCAGTGGGCGTGGTACGTCGACGGCGGGCTCGGCGGTGTGGACCCGGCGAAGTTCGTGACCTTCGACGGCGACATCGAACTCGGCCCCGGCGTCACCCTGTTGTGGACGCCCGGCCACACCGACGGCAACCACTCGCTGGTGATCAACACCCCGGACGGCGTCTGGGTCTCGTCGGAGAACGGCATCTCCCTGGACAACTGGCAGCCCGAGCTGTCGAAGATCCCCGGCGTGCGCAGATACCACGAACGGTTCGGCCGCGAGATCTGCCCGAACGCCAACACCCTCGAGGACTCCCTCGACCAGTACGACTCGATGGTCAAGGAGAAGATCCTGGCCGACCCCTGCAAGCGGGACCCGCGCTGGCTCCAGATCCTGCCCTCGACCGAACTCGCTCCGTGGAAGCGGTTCTGGCCCGTCGTTCCCACCTACGTACACGGCGGGATCGCGTACGGCGAGATCAAGGCGGGGCTGCGGTGACCCGCTCCCCCGCAGGAGCTGTCGTCACCGGTGCGGGCCGCGGCCTGGGCAGACAGCTCGCCCGGCTCCTCCTCGCACGCGGCTACCAGGTCCTCGTCACCGACGTGAACCCGGCCTCGGCACAGGAGGCGGCCGACGAACTCGGCGACGGGGCCACCGCGTTGGCGGTCGACGTCCGCGACCAGGCCCAGGTCGAGGCGGCACGCGACGCGATCGTATCCCGGGCGGGCCGCCTGGACGTGTGGGTGAACAACGCCGGAGTGCTGGTCACCGGCCCGGCCTGGGAGCAGGACGAGGCCGGCCGCCGGCTGATGCTCGACGTCAACGCCCTCGGCACGATCAACGGCACGGTCGCCGCGATCAGCGCGATGCGCAGAACCGGCGGCGGACACGTGGTCAACATCGTCTCCCTCGCCGGCCTGACCGCCGTGGCCGGCGAGGCTGTCTACGCGGCGTCCAAGCACGCGGCGATCGGCTTCAGCCTGAGCACGATGGCCGACCTCAGGCTCGCGGGCGTCAGGGATGTCGACATCTCCTGCGTCTGCCCGGACGGCATCTGGACCCCGATGCTGCACGACAAGCTCGACGACCCCGGCTCCGCACTGTCGTTCTCCGGGAAGCTGCTCAAGGCCGAGGAGGTCGTCGAAGCGGTCCGCACCGTGCTCGACAAACCCCGCCTGGTCACCGCGCTCCCGGGCCGGCGCGGCCTCGCGGCCCGGCTCGCCTCGCTGGCGCCGAGGCTCGGACTGGCCGCCGCACCGCTCGTCGTCGCCCGGGGCCGGCGTACCCAGAAGCGACTGCTGGCAGACCTCCGGCAGAGGGGCGCCCCGAAGGCTTGAACCCGCGCTCCCGCGCCCCGGCCACGGGGGCCTCGGCCGCCGCCTCGATGGCGTCGACCGCCCTGACGCGAGGTCAGGAGCGCGGTTCAGGCACTCAGGCGGGACCGGCCTCGAAGTGCAGCTCGATCGTCCGGGCGGCCGGCCGGTTGGCGTGACGCGGAAGGACGTCGAGGCCGCACGATCGCGAGCCGAGGCCGTGCTGGGCGGCGTCGATGTGGAGCCGGTAGCCGTCCGTGGCCGGCAGCTCGTGGGGGTGGCCCGCGGCAGCGGTCTGCTGCGGGGACCAGCGGCTGACGGTGAACCCGGGCCGGCGGCCCTGCAGATCGGGTTCCGTGCGCAGCGTGAGTACGCGTTCATGACGGTCGGACAGGACGAGTTCGCGCAGGTCGCTGCGGTGGCCGCTCTCCTGCGGGCGGGCGTAGCGGAAGGTGAGGTCGTCGACGGCGGCGTCGAACCGGCCCACCAGTGCGGCGGCGCGGCTGTCCGGGTACGACTCACCGGGTCCGGTGCCGAACCAGGAGGCCCGGGAGATCCCGGCGGGCAGGTCGAAGCAGATTCCGGTGCGCGGCCACGCGGTCGTCCACCCGGTACTCGGAACGATGTCGGCCCTGAGGCCGATCCCGTTGCCGCTGCTCCACCACCGGTACGTCACGTCGACGCTCTTCGCGCTGTTCGCGGCGCTCACGCGCACGCGGACGAGCACACCGTGGGCTCCGGTCTGCACCTGGTCGACGCGGTGCACGAGACGGTCGAGGCCCTCCCGCCGCCACCGCTCGGCAGCACTCGGCCCAGGGGCGCCATGGCCGAAGGTGAGCTCCGGGTCGGCCTCTTCGTAGGACGGGAATCCGTCGGCGAGATCGTTGTCGGTGGGCGCGCGCCACAGTTCCAGGCGGGGGCCGGTGATCGGCAGCCGTCCGAGGCGTACGAGGCGGCCCGTGAGCCCGTCGAACGCGGCGGCTCCGAGTTCGACCGCCGGGCTCGGAGCGTGCCGTGCGGGCGGATCGGCCGGTCCCGCGGGCCGAGGGGCAACGGTCGCCGTCTCGCGGTGACGCAACGTCAGATCTGGTCTGTGCAAGGGGAATCCGGACTGCGGTGTCACATCGTGCTGTGCGGCGGCGACCACATGCCCGGCCGGTGCCCACGACGTGTCCTGGGCGAGCACGGCACGGACGGTGAGCCAGTGCTCGGCCGAGGGATCCGCTTCCGCAGCGGGCAGAGCCTGCGGCGGAAGGGTGGTCACGGAGCTTTCACCGGCGGGCACGGGCGGGACCGGCAGCCGGTCGGCGGCGACGTGGTGCCCGTCCCGCTCAAGAAGCCACTCGAAGGCCAGGTGGGCGGTGGAGAGCGAGTGGTGACGGTTGTGCACCGTGACCGTCGGAGCGGCCCGGTCCGTCCGCCCCGCCCCGTCGTCGAACGCGAGACGCACCGGCGCGCTCACGGCCTTGAACTCGGCAAGGCCCGGTGTGGGGACGTCGTCGGAGCGCACGAGGCCGTCCATCACGAAATTCCCGTCGTGCACCGTCTCGCCGAAGTCCCCGCCATAGGCGTGGAACGGCGTGCCGTCGGCTGAGCGGGTCAGGATGCCGTGGTCTCGCCACTCCCAGACGAAGCCGCCGTGCAGCTTCGGGTGGGCGTCGAAGAGCGCGTCGTACTCGGCGAGCGCGCCGGGACCGTTGCCCATCGCGTGCGCGTACTCACACAGCAGGAAGGGTTTGGCGCGCTGCCTGGCGGATTCGGCCGGGTTGCAGCCGAGGAGCTGTCCGGTGACGGCACCGCTGCCGATGGATTCGGTCTCCTCCAGGTTCGCGTACATCCGCGAGTACACGTCGGTGTACTGGCCGGTGTAGTCGCCCTCGTAGTGCACCGGACGGTCCGGGTCCCTGTGGTGGACCCAGTGCGACATCGCGGCGAGGTTGCGACCGGTTCCGGACTCGTTGCCCAGGGACCACATCACGATCGAGGGGTGGTTCTTGTCGCGTTCCACGGTGCGTTCGATCCGGTCGAGGTACTGCACCTCGAAGCGGGGGTCGTCGCTGGGGTTTCCCGCCCAGTCCAGGAAGGTGTAGCCGTGCGTTTCGAGGTCGCACTCGTCGATCACCCAGAAGCCGTACTCGTCGGCGAGGTCCAGCAGGCGGGGATGCGGCGGATAGTGACTGGTCCGGATCGCGTTGACGTTGTGCCGCTTCATCAACTCCAGGTCGGCGCGGGCGTGTTCCTCGTCGAAGACGCGGCCGCGCTCGGGGTGCGTCTCGTGACGGTTCACGCCGCGGAAGACGACGCGGCGGCCGTTCACGGTGAAGGCGTCACCGACGATGCGGACCGTACGGAAACCGATGCGGAGGGAGACCGTCTCGCCCCGTGACGCGATGTCGGCGTCGTACAGCCGTGGATTCTCGGCGCTCCAGGGCTCCACGACGCCGGCCGCCACCGGGGCGACGTCCGCCGCGGAGTGCCAGGTCTCCTCGATGCCGAGTTCGGGAACGCTCAGCGTGACGGGGAACGCCTCGGGGCGGGCGACGAGTTCGGCCGTCAGCCGGCCCGCGCCGGTGACGTGGTCATAGTCGGACCTGACCCACACGTCGTCGACACAGCCGGCCGGACGGCCCAGAACGGTGACGTCGCGGAAGATACCGGGGAGCCACCACTGGTCCTGGTCCTCCAGGTAGCTCCCGGTCGACCACTGGTGCACGCGGACCACGAGCACGTTCCCCGCGGGCCGGACCAGCTCGGTGATGTCGAACTCCTGGGCCAGGCGCGACGCTTTGCCGGTGCCGACCTCCACCCCGTTGAGCCACACCCGGTAGGCCGACTCGACTCCGTCGAAGCGCAACAGCGTCCGCTCGGCCGCCCACTCGGCGGGCAGGTCGAAGCCGCGCCGGTGGTCGCCGGTCGGGTTCTCGTCGGGGACCCTGGGCGCGTCTATGGGGAAGGGGTACTGCACGTTCGTGTACGCGGGCCGTCCGTACGCGCCGTCGCCGTGCAGCACCCAGTGCGAGGGCACGGGGAGGGTGTCCCATGCCGTGTCGTCGAAGCCGGGGTCGGCGACCGTGTCATCGAGGCCCAGCGGCGAAGGCGCGTACCGGAAACGCCAGTCGCCGTCGAGGCGCAGCGCGGGCGCGTCCGTGCACACCCAGGAGCGTGCCGGGACGCGCCTTCCTGTGCCCGGCTCGAAGTCCTCGTAGTACGTCATGGTGGCCATGCGGGTCTGCCATTCCTTCGAACGCGGATGAGATGTCGTCGGTACAGCGAACGCTGCGGAGACAGCTAGCCCTTGACCGCTCCGTCGGACAGACCGCCGCGCCAGTACTTCTGCAGCACGATCATCGCGCCGATCAGCGGGACGACCGAGACGAGCGCGCCGCCCGTGGTGAGCCGGTAGAACTCCGGCAGGCGGTCCACCTGGCTGCTCCAGTTGTGCAGCCCCAGCGTGACCGGATACAGGGATTCGTCGGCGAGCATGACCAGGGGCAGGAAGAAGTTGTTCCAGATGAAGACGAGTTGGAACAGGAAGACCGTCACCAGCGCCGGGAGCATGGTGCGCAGTCCCAGCTTGTGGAAGATGCCCAGTTCGCCCGCGCCGTCGATGCGGCCGGCTTCGATGACCGAGGTGTCCACGGACGTCTCGGCGTAGATCCGGCACAGCAGGAGCCCGAACGGGGACACCAGTGACGGGATCAGCACGCTCAGGTGGGTGTTGGCCAGGCCGAGGGAGCTGAACAGCAGGAACATCGGCAACGCGAGGGCGGTCCCCGGCACGAGGACGCCGCCGAGAACGGTGCCGAAGACGAGGCGCTTCCCGCGGAATTCGTACTTGGCGAGCGCATAGCCCCCCGCCGCGGCGAAGTATGTCGCCAGAGCGGCGCCCACGCCGGCGTAGAGCAGGGAGTTGAGCAGCCAGCGTACGAAGATGCCGCCGTTGTAGGTGAAGACCAGGGCGAGGTTGTCCCACAGGGCGAAGGTGGGGGCGAGAGCGAATCCGTTGGTCGCGAACAGGTCGGAGGTGGTCTTGGTCGCGGCCACGACGACGTAGTAGACGGGGACGAGGAAGTAGAGCGCGACGGTCACGAGGAGCGCCGTGACCGGGATCGTGGTCCTCGGCGTGCGCCTGGCCTTTCCCGCGGCGGGGATGCGGGTGGGTGCGGTCGTCACTTGCGGGCCTTCCTCTCCGGCCGGGACGTGCGGTGGGTCGCCAGCATGAAGGCGAAGGACAGTACGAAGGCGACCAGTGCGATCAGTACGGCCTGCGCGGAGGCGAGCCCGTACTCGTTGTAGGCGAACGCGTTGGTGTAGGCGGCCAGGTTGGGGGTGTACTCGGTGTCGATCGCCGGGGAGGCGTTGGCGAGTACCAGCGGCTCGGCGAAGAGCTGCAGCGTCCCGATGATCGAGAAGACCGTCGCCAGGTTCACCGCCGGGCGGATGAGGGGGAGTTGGATCGACCAGGCGATCCGGAACGCTCCGGCGCCGTCGACCCGGGCGGCCTCGTAGATCTCCCCGGGGATGGACTTGAGCTGGGCGATGACGATGAGCATGTTGTATCCGGTGTACGTCCAGGTCACGATGTTCGCGATGGACCAGAGCACCGAGTCGGCGCCCAGGAAGTCCAGTTCGATCCCCACCAGACCGGCGACGTCGAGCAGTGGGCTGAGCCCGGGGACGTAGAGGAAGCTCCACAGGATCGTCGCGATGACGCCAGGAACGCCGTACGGCAGGAAGTAGGCCGTGCGGAAGAACTGCGGACACTTCGCGCTCGCCGATTCGAGCAGCAGGGCGAGCACCGTGCAGAAGGCGATCATGACGGGTACCTGCACGATGCCGAACAGCAGCACGCGTCCGAAACTCGTGAGGAAGCCGCCGCCGGAGAGCGCCTGCACGTAGTTGTCCCAGCCCGCGAACGCGACCTGGATGCCCTCTTCGCCGAACAGGCCCTGACGTGTCGTGGTGGTGAAGCTCTGCCCGACCGCGGTGGCGATGGGCAGGACGAAGGTGAACGCGAACACCGCCAGGAAGGGCGCGAGGAGCACCCATGCCGCAGTCGTCTGTTTCCGCTGCTGCCCGGACCTGGCCCGGCCCGCGCCACCCGCCGGGGCGGGGGTGCCGCGGCGCTCCGGAGTCCTCGTCGTCGTTGTGCTCACTGCTTCCCCTCCCGCACGCGCAGCCCCTTGTCCCTGAACGCCCGCACCACCGTCGACTGAGCCTGGGCCACCGAGTCGACGAACGACTGACCGCTGGTCAGCTTCTTGCGGAACCCGTTGGCCAGTGCGTCGCTGGTGAGCTTCGTCAGGGGCGACCAGGTCCAGTCCGGGTTGGTCTGTGTGACCGCTCGCGCGAAGACCTCCTCGTTGTAGCGCTGACCGCCGAACCACTCGCTGGGCTCGCGCCGCTTCGCGCCGATGTAGTGGCGCGCCGGGGACCAGCCGATGCCCAGATGCTCGATCTCCGCGTCGATGCCCTCGGGAGTGCTGGTGAGCCACTCGATGAACGCCAACGCCTCGGCCGGGTGCGCGGAGTTGGCGAGCACCGCGGCGGTGGACCCGCCGTGGTGGGCCGAGCCGAAACCCTCCTTTCCCCAGACCGGCAGCGGGGCGACGCGCCACTTGCCGGCTCCGCCGGAGACCTCCTGCACCAGTGCGTCACCCCAGGAGCCGCAGGTGGCACCCACGATCCGGCCTTCGGCTGCGGCCGCGTACCAGGCGGGCGAGAACAGCTCGCTGGAGACGTTGACGAGGTCGTCGTCGACGGCCTCGTCGAAGAAGCGGGCGACGTTCAGGGTCTTGTCGTCGGTCATGTCGACGACCCACTCGTCCCCGGCCGTTCGGAACCACACGGCTCCTGCCTGCGCGGCGAGACCCGTGAAGACCGAGCCGTCGCTGACCGCGAACGAGTCGAGGTAGTGCCGTGAGCCGAGTCTGCGGATCTCGGCGGCCAGCTCCGCCCACTCCGCCCAGGTCCGCGGCGGCCGGCCGCCGACCCGGTCGAGCAGGCCGGGCTGGTGGAAGAAGCCCATCGGGCCTGAATCCTGGGGTATGCCGTAGACCCCGCCGTTGAAGGAGACCTGACGCCAGAGCGCCTTGTCGTAGTTGTGCGCCATCTTGTCGGCGCCGTACCGGGACAGGTCCACGAGGCCGTTCTGCAGCAGGTACTCCGGCACCGCCATCATTTCGATCTGCGCGATGTCAGGCCCACCACCGGCGGCGAGGGCGGCGTGGAGCTTCTGGTAGCCGCCTTCGTTTCCGCTCGGGATCCACGTCGCCTTCACCTGGATGTGCGGCTGCTTCGCGTTCCAGATGTCGAGGACCTTCTGCAGGTCCTTCACCCACGACCAGTACGTCAGCGTGACCGTCTCTCCGGGCGCGGCGGCGGGGAGTGCCGGGGCCTTGTTGACGGAGACGGCCCCGGGGCTCGCGCACCCGGCGACGGCGGTCGCAAGCGCGCCACCCGCGCCCAGGCCCAGCAGTCGCCTCCTCGTGAGTGGTGCCATTCAGCTCTTCCTTCCAGCTTCCAGGTTGATCCGGTGCTCCTGCCGCACGATTCGTTCGCCGCACGGTGTCGGATGAGGCGGTACGGAAGGCGAGGGCCGTCCGCTCTGCTGCATGGGGCGATCGCCCGGCGGTGACCGGGACGCCGGCATCGGCAGCGGCTCAGCGGCAAGGGTGGTTGCTGCGAGGCCTACGGGAGAGCGGGTCCCAGGCACGGATAACGCGCGAGACCCAACAGAAACTCCCCTGACCAATCAAAAACAAACAGCATCGATCATGCCGTGGAGTCTGAACCGGCGTACAGGTGATGTCAAGGGAGTGCCGGCGAGAGCGCATGCCGAAGCAACCACGCCGACGCGACGGCCAGTTGGCACACCGGCGCCGAGCTGACGGATGCGCACATGCGGTGGCGCGCACCCATCCCGGCTGAAGCGCTTCAGCGGCGAACCGGCACGCTACGCCGGGATGCTCAGGTTCCGGGCCTCGTCGAGAATCAGGTCGCGCAGGACCGCGGCAGACGGTCGCGGATCATCGCTACGCCACTGCAGCTCCAGGGGAAGCGTCGCCGGCCGGCTCAGCGGCAGAGCGCGCAGTTCGCCGGACAGATGCCCCACGGTGGACCGCGGAATCAGCGAGAACGCTCGCGACTGAGTCAGCAGGTACAGCCGCGAGCCCACGATTCGAGGCGGTCCGGGGTGAACTTCGGGTACCAGTCCGCGAGTTGCGCAGATGTCCAGGACGTGGTCGTAGTACGCGGGGCTCTGTTCTCGCGGCCACAGGAGCAGCGGCACCTCACGCAGCTGCCCGAGGTCGATCCGATCCAGGTGGGCCAGAGGGTGAGCGCGGCCGATGACCGCGAAGACCTCCTCGTCCACGACGGTCTTCCGCCGGAACCCCGCGATGTCGTCGAGGAAACGGCCGATGCCGATGTCGCCCTGGCCCGCCGCGAGTTGCTCGGACACGCCACCGGTTTCCACCGCCACGTCATCGATGGTCACGCCGGGCAGTTCTTGTTCCGCGCGGCTGATGACCGCGGGCAGAAGCCTGTTGACGACACTGGGCGAGGCGATCACCCGCACGGAACCCGCCCTGGATTCGTCGTACAGGCGAACCTTGTCCATGAGCCGTCTTGCCTGGTCGAGCAGTTCACGGCCCTCGGCGACCATGGCCACGCCCGCGGGGGTGAGCGAGACGGACCGCCGCGAGCGGTCGAAGAGGGGCAGCCCCAGCGCCCGCTCCAGTCTGCCGATCTCCTGACTCACCGTCGGCTGCGAGATGTGCAGCGCCTCGGCGGCCCGGCCGAAGTGGAGCTCATCAGCCACGGCGACGAAGATCTCGACCTGCCGCAGCGTGATTCTCATAGGCGAAGGCTATCAGTGGCCGATAACTTGCTTCTCGATGTAACCGTGGCGAACCCCTAACTTCATCGGCAGACAGCCGCCCCGTCCCCGGGTCAGGCACGTGGCCAGAGAAGGAAGTTGCACAACATGAGCACGTCCGCGATACACGTCTCCGACGAGGTCCAGGAAGCCGTACGAGACGGACGACCGGTGGTGGCGCTGGAGTCCACGATCTTCACGCACGGTCTGCCCCGTCCACGGAACCTGGAGGTGGCTCTGGAAGCAGAGGACAACCTCCGCTCGCAGGGCGTGGTCCCGGCCACGATCGGTGTGTTCTCCGGCGTACCCACGGTCGGGCTGAGCACCGAGGAGATCACCAAGCTCTCCCACGAGGAGGACAGCGCCAAGGTCAGCCTGCGGGACCTGCCCGTTGCGAGTGCGCTCGGCCTGCACGGCGGCACAACTGTCGCTGCCACCGCGTTCCTTGCCCACCACGCCGGCATCAAGGTGTTCTCCACCGGCGGCCTGGGCGGGGTGCACCACGGTGCGGCGCAGACCTTCGACGAATCCGCCGATATGACCACCCTGGCCGAAACCCCGATTCTGGTCGTCAGCGCCGGGGTGAAGTCGATCCTGGACGTGGCCGCAACGCTGGAGCGGTTCGAGACCCTGAACATCCCCGTGCTCGGCTTCGGCACGACCAAGTACCCGGGTTTCTACGTGACGGATTCCGGTCACACGATCGGCTACTCGGTCTCGACGCCGGAGGAGGCCGCGACCCTCATCGACGCGCGGGACGCGCTGGGCCTCCCGCAGGCCCTGCTGCTGGCCAACCCGGTCGCCGAGGACAAGCAGCTGCCGCCGTCGGAGCTGGACGCCATCCTCGCCCGAGCCTGGGCGGAGGCAGAGACGGCAGGCATCACGGGCAACGACACCACCCCGTTCCTGCTGGACTTCATCCAGCGGGACACCGGTGGCCGCAGCCTGGACGTCAACATCGAGGTCTACCGCGGCAACGTCGCCCTCGGCGGTCGTATCGCCGCTGCCCTCGCACACTGACTCGGACGAGAGGGAGCGCCGTGCTGGGAATCATGGGAGATCTCGTCGAAGACGTCGTGGTGTGGATGGCCGAGCCGGTACAGCACGGCACCGACACCGACGTGCAAATCTTCCGGACGCGAGGGGGCAGTGGTGCGAACGTCGCGAGTTTCGCCGCTCGACTCGGGCCCACCCGGTTCATCGGCTGTGTGGGCGATGACCACTTGGGCCGTTCGCTCGTCGCGGACCTCGAATCGGACGGCGTCGAGGTATGCGTGCAACGCCGCGGCGACACCGGCACGATCGTCGTTCTGATCGACCGCAGCGGAGAGCGAACCATGCTGCCGCAGCGCGCCGCCTGCACCCTGCTCGACAACGTGCCCGAAGCCTGGCTCGACGGCCTTGACCTTCTGCATGTGCCCGCCTACACCTTCGATGGCCGGCCGGTCGGGCAGACCGCGGTGGACGTGGTACGCCGGGCCAAGCGGCATGGCGCAATGATCTCGATCGACGCGTCCTCCACCGGCATGCTCGCCCGCTTCGGACTGCCCGCGTTCTTCGAGCTGTTGAGGGATCTGAACCCGGATTTCCTCATCGCGAACGAAGACGAGGCGGAGTTTCTCGGACTCTCGAAGGCGGGCGAGCCGGGCCGGAATCTGGTTCTGCTCCCGGACACCGTGGTCGTCGCGAAGGCAGGGCCCGACCCGACGACCGTCCACCAGCCGGGAGCGGGCCGATTCACGGTGCCGGTACCCGCGGTGACGGACATCCGCGACCTGACCGGCGCGGGCGACGCGTTCGCAGCCGGCTTCCTGTCGGCCTTCTTGAAGTCGAAGGATCTGCACAGCGCATGCGTCGGCGGTCACGAAGCTGCGGCGCGTGTTCTTGCCTCCCCGGGGGCTTCCCTCAAGGCCACCTCGTAAGGAATCCCTGGTACGGAGAACCAGCCGGTTTCCGCTGACTCCTCTGCGCAGGCGTTGATTCCGAACGATTTCACGTGCAAAAAGTGAGGAGTTGCCGATGAGTCCGTCGGTACACCAACAGGTCGCGACGGTGGGCGTCGAGCCCGCGCCGCGCCGCCGGATCGTGTCTCTCATGGTCGCCCTGCTGGCGGCGTGCACCGCCTTTCAGCTCAACGCCAGCATGCTCAGTCCGGTTCTGGTGGTCATCGGCAGGGAACTGCAGGCCGATGAAGTGACGGTGGGGCTGTCACAGACCGCCTTCTTCACCAGCACGGCACTGTTCGGGTTGTTCCTTCCGCGGTTCAGTGACATCGTCGGGCGCCGCCGGATCATGCTCCTGATGCTGACCGTCATGACCGGCGGGGCGGTGCTCGCCGCCCTGGCGCCCAACATGCCGGTGCTGATCGCCGCCCGCGCGATTCAGGGCGTGTCCGGTGCGGTCGTCGCCGTGTGCCTGATGATCCTGCGAAGCGAGATCAGGGACGCCCGGCGCTACGGGGCACTGATGGGCGTCGTGACCGCGGTGAACGGCGGCATCGCCGGCATCGACGCCCTCGCCGGTGGATTCCTGGCCACGCACTTCGGTTTCCGTCCTGTCTTCTGGGTCATCGTGGTCGTCGGCGCAGCGGCGGCGCTCTTCGCCTTCCGGTACATCCCGGAATCTCGACCGTCACACGGCGTCCGTATGGACTGGTCCGGAACAGCCGCACTCACGCTGTGCATCCTGCTGCTCCAACTGGCCGTCAACGAGATGGGCAAGGGCGCTCTGGCCGACTGGTTCCTCACAGCGGCACTCATCGCCGGTGGGGTGATGACCGCGGTCCTGTTCTGGACCATCGAGAAGTCCGTGGCCCAGCCGCTCGCCTCGCCGGCCCTGCTGAAGCAACGTGCGACGTGGGCGACTGTGCTCACCACGGTACTGACGATGGCCGGTGTCTTCGCCACGGTCAACGGACTGGTGATGTCCCTGGCCCAGAACACTCAGGTCGGATTCCGCCTCGAGGCCGACAGTGCCTCTCTGCTGCTGCTCACTCCCTACGCTCTCCTGGGCTGGCTCGCCGGGCCCTTCGCCGGGCGCCTGGCCTCGACCCTCGGCTACACGACGATTCTGCGAACCGGTCTGCTCGCCAGTGCTGGTGGCATCGTCGTCATGGCGATGTTCGGCACCGACAACCTCCCGATACTCGTCGCGGGCACCGTGTTCCTGGGCCTGACGTACGCAGGCATGGCGAACATCATGCTCAACGGCCTGGGTGTGGTGCTTTCACCGACGAGCAACCCTGGATTCCTTCCGGGCCTGAACTCGGCCGGGTTCGGCCTCGGCGCGGGGTTGAGCTTCGCCGTCCTGCCGGCTGTCCAGGCAGCTTCGCAGACGGCGGAGACCGGCTATGAACTCGGAATGCTCGCGGGCGGCGGTCTCACGGGACTTGCGTTTCTCATGTCCTTGCTGATCCCCAAGCCGGTGGGAGCCGAAGTGCGACACTCTTCGGCGTCACCACCCCCACACGCCTGAACTGCCTGAGAGTTCGAGCCGCCTGAGAGGAAAGCGCGTTGCGCCCGACGTACATCAAAATCTGTGGCCTCCGCACCGCCGAGACCGTGGAAGCAGCAGTCGGGGCCGGTGTCGACGCCGTCGGGTTCGTCTTCGCGCCGGGCAGCCCGCGGCTGATCGACGCCGGCGCGGCCCGGACGCTGGCTGCACGAGTCCCGGCGCAGGTCGAGACCGTTGGCGTGTTCCGCGCGCAGCCCATCGACGAGGTGCTGGAGACGGCCTCACGTGTCGGGCTGACGACCGTCCAACTCCACGGAGGCGAGGACGAGATGTCCTTCGAGCGGATCCGGGCGGAGGGGTTCCGGACGATCCGCGCGCTGGACATCGCCACGTATCTCGAGCGGCCGGACCCGAACCCCGCTGACCGGCTGCTGATCGACGCCATCGAACCGGGCGGCGGGAAACGCTTCGACACCAGGCTGCTGCAGGCGCGGCCGCCGGAGGGTTGCTGGCTTCTCGCCGGCGGTCTGGACCCGGACAATGTCGCCGCCGCCGTGCGCGCGGCCCGTCCGAGCGGAGTCGATGTCTCCAGTGGCGTGGAGTCCTCACGGGGCGTCAAGAGCGTCGAGTCGATCCGCGCCTTCGTATCCGCTGTGCGCGCGGTGTGACGTCGATGGGCACGAGTGCGGCCGTGGCTTCCGGACCCGCGCGTCTCGCGCGCTGCTCACTCGCTTCGCCGCGCAATTGGCTTCCGTCCACTCGGTGTTCAGGACGGACGGATACGTTCCGCTTATTCTCAGCCCCCTTCTCAACTGGAGCGACGTGTCCATCCTCAACCGCCGCAGCGTTCTCTTCGGCGCTGCCGGTACCGCCGCCGGCCTCACCTTCGCCCCGACCGCGAACGCCACCCCGGCAACCGCCGACCGGAGCCCCGGGCGACGGGAGCCGCTGGCGGCCGGCCCGGGTAAGAAGTGGGACCTCGACGGCAACGCGCAGCGTTTCCGCGGCAACACGTTCGTGTGCCCCGTACCGCAGGACTCCGCCTTCTTCGAGGCTGAGACCGAAGCAATGAAACTCATGCGGCGGTCGTCTCTGGCCGATCAGTACGCGTGCCTGCCACACCAGAGCATGCACATGACCGTGTTCGACGCGACCACGCAGGACGCGATCACCAAGAACCAGCTGCCGGGCTGGCTGGCCGACTGCAAGGACGTCTCCGAGATCTCGCAGCGAATCCTGGCGCGGCTGCAGCAGTCGGAATTGACGCCTGTGGGGCCGATCAGGATGAAGGTCAAGGGATTCCGCCCCTTCGACGCCAACTTCACCATGGACCTCACCCCGGCGGACGACGCGACCTTCAACACGCTGTGGACCACCCGCCGTGAATTGAGCGCGCTGCTCGACATCCGCGCCTCGAACTTCGACACCTATCAGTTCCACTCGACCATCGGCTACCGTCTGGTCAAGCCGCTGGACTCGGACGTTCCTCCCATGGAGCGGCTCGCGGCAGAGTGCACCGCACTGTTCACCGGCGACGCCGCGACCGTGACCATGGAGCACCCGGCGTTCAACCTCTTCGACGACATGCTGGCGTTCCCGCAGCTCTGGCTGCTGCCGAAGGCCTGACGCGAAGAGAGGCCCTCCCTCGCTCTCCCGCCCCGGTCACGGAACGTCAGGTCCGTGACCGGGGCGAGACGTGCCTCGTGCCCCACCGAAAGGTAAAGGCCCGGCAAACTCGGACCTTAAGTGCCTCACGGTGCGAAACGCCCGCCATTAGTAGGTGGCCGTTGAAACTGTTAACCTGCCGAAGGTTTGCGGGCTCGAATCGCCCGCCTTTTGTGAAATTTCCCGGCGCAGCGATGACGCTGCCGTGTCCGGGTCGGAGCAATTTCTGCCGCGCGCTGTGACGAGACGCGCCCCACGGGTCCCCGGTCGGCATGCCGGGTGATGTGGCTGATGCGGCGGCTCCGCGAGTCGTGAGGAGGTGGTGCGTGTGGACGGGACGGAAACGTTCCAGTTCAGCGCCTTGGTGGTGGTAGGTCTGCTCGTCTTCTTCTACGGGGGGTCCTTCTGGATGTCGACCCGTATCGGCAAGAAGGACGAGAACGCCGATGGGTACATGACCGGCGGGAACAACATCGGTTTCGGCATGTCCGCCGCCAGCATGACGGCCACCTGGATCTGGGCGGCCTCGATGTACGCGTCCGCGACGTCGGGGTACACGTACGGCATTTCAGGCCCCATCCACTACGGGCTCTGGGGCGCCCTGATGATCCTCTTCATCTACCCCTTCGGTAAGCGCATCCGCTCCGTCGCCCCGAAGGCGCACACGCTGGCCGAGGTCATGTACGCCCGGCACGGCCGCTCCAGCCAGCTCATGCTCGCCGGCTCCAACGTCGTCGGCAGCCTCATCAGCCTGATGTCCAACTTCATCGCCGGCGGTGTGCTGATCTCGCTGCTGTCACCGTTCAACTTCGTGCAGGGCGTCTTCGCCGTGGCCGCGGGCACCCTTCTCTACGCCGTGTGGTCGGGCTTCCGCGCCTCCGTGCTGACCGACTTCGTGCAGGTCCTCGCGATGCTCGGCGCGGTGGTCGTGATCGTCCCGGTCATCTTCTTCGCGTCCGGCTTCCCGGCGGCGTTCGAGACGGGTGCGCACCAACTGACCGCGCAGCAGGGCGACTTCTTCTCCAGCGAGGCGTTCATGAACCAGGGCGCCCCCTACATCGCCGCGGTGCTCGCGTACGCCATCGGCAACCAGACCATCGCGCAGCGGCTCTTCGCAGTGAAGGAGAGCCTGATCAAGCCGACCTTCATCACCGCGACCATCGGCTACGGCGCCATGGTCATCGGCGTCGGCATGCTCGGTGTGCTCGCCCTGTACCTCGGCTACGACCCGGGCAGCGACCTGAACAACCTGATCCCCGGCATGGCCGCGACCTACCTGCCGCCCGCGTTGCTCGCACTGTTCTTCATCATGATCATCGGCGCGCTGTCCTCCACCGCGGACGCCGACCTCTGCGCCCTGTCCTCGATCACGATGACCGACTTCTACGGCCAGGCCGCCGCCGGCAAGGAGAAGGCCAACCCCAGGACGATGCTGCTGGTCGGGCGCATCACCATGGTGGTGGCCACCGCAGCGGCCGTCGCCTTCGCCAGCATGCGGCTGAGCATCCTCGACCTGCTGGTGTTCGTCGGCGCGCTGTGGGGAGCCCTCGTCTTCCCGGTGCTGGCGAGCTTCTACTGGGAGAAGGTCACCAGCAAGGCGTTCACCAGCTCGGTGATCGCAGCGCTCGTGGTCTTCCTGCCGGTCCGTTTCGGCTGGATCCCGACGGACGGTGCGTTCGGCATCTTCGTGGACGTGGTGTCGGTCATCGGCATCGGTGTCGTCCTCGGTTTGATGACGTTCGGCTTCTTCGGCATCAAGGCAGCGAAGGTCGTCGGTGTGCTGGCCGCAGTGCTCGCCGCGCCGTTCGCCATCGGGCACCTGCACGAGCACGCGACGCTGTGCGGCTCCCTCGTGGCCTACGCCGTGAGCACCGTCGTCTGCTGGGCGATGTCCGTGCGGAGCGGCAAGACCTTCGACTTCTCCGTCATCGCCCAGCGCACCGGTGACTTCGACGACGCCTCAGCGCACGCGGCCGCCGTCTCCGCCGACGACGGAGACAACGGTGGCGACGGTGGCGACGACGGCAAGGCGGGCGTCCCGCAGCAGGCCGTCTCCACCGACGAACGGCCCGCGTCCGCCGCAAGCGCCAAGTGAACGAACAGGAGGCACAGTGAACACCCTCGCTCTGAGCGTGTACATCCTGATCTGGCCCGTCATCGTGGCCGGAGTGCTGTACACGATCTGCCGCGGTTTCGTCCGTGAGTGGCTGGAGGCCCGCCGTAAGGGACAGCGTCTGATCTGAGTGCGTGCATGCCGCGCCCGCCCGACAACGGGTATCGCCACCGCAGTTGGCGATACCCGTTGTTGTTTCGCTGACGGTGCCGCTCGCGGCGCCCCGTCACCTGCGCCGCCGACCGCTCACGTCAACCGTGCGTCGCGGACACCGGTACGGGGACGGCCGCCTGATTCTTCGTCATGAGCGTGATGAGGTCGAACACCACGGTGGCGGCGGCGAGGCAGGTGATTTCGGCGTGGTCGTACGCCGGTGCGACCTCGACCACGTCACCGCCGACGATGTCGAGTCCGTCGAGGCTGCGGAGCAGGCGCAGCAGCTCCCGGCTGTTGAACCCGCCCATCTCCGGAGTGCCCGTCCCAGGAGCGAAGGCCGGGTCGAGCACGTCGATGTCGATCGAGATGTACACCGGCGCGTCGCCCACGCGTCGTCGTACGGCATCCGCCGCGCCGTCGATCCCGATCACGTCGAGATCCCCGGCACGGATGGCGCGGAAGCCGAAGGCCTTGTCGTTCACGAGATCCAGCTGGTCGTAGAGCGGCCCGCGGATACCGAGGTGGATGGACTTGTCCTCGGCGAGCAGCCCTTCCTCGAAGGCGCGGCGGAACACCGTGCCGTGGGTGACCGGAGAGTTGAAGTAGGTGTCCCAGGTGTCGAGGTGGGCGTCGAAATGGACCAGGGCGAGCGGACCGTGCTGGTCCCGCGCCGCGCGGAGCATGGGCAGCGCGATGGTGTGGTCGCCGCCGATGGCCACGATGCGCCGGTCGGAGCGGCCCGCGACGTCGCGGGCACAGCGCTCGATCTGGGCGACCGCCTCATCGATGCTGAAGGGCGTACAGGGGACGTCACCGGCATCGACGGCCTGGACGGTTTCCAGCGGCGCGGTGTCGAGTTCGACGTGGAACCTCGGCCGCAGGTGGCGCGAGGCCTGACGCACGCCCATCGGTCCGAAGCGCGCGCCCGGCCGGTACGACGTACCTCCGTCGAACGGCACGCCCAGGACCGCGATGTCGTAGTCGTCGACCGAGCCGATGTCGGGAATCCGGGCGAAGGTGCCCAGGCCGGCGAAGCGCGGGACCTTCGTGGCGTCCTGTGAGCCGATCGGAGTGGGCCGGTTGTCGTGGTGCATCACGGTCTCCCTTCAGTTCGTGGTGGTGGTGGGGGTGAGGGCCGGGTCGGCGGGCTTGACCGGGCGCTCGGCTCCCGCGGCGGTGTCGCTGAGTGACCGGTTCCGGGTCTCGACGCCCCAGGCCAGCGTGGCCAGCAGCCCGACGACCGACACGACCGCCCCGATGAGCAGCGGCAGATTCCGGCTCTCGGCCAGGGCGAACGGCATCAGGTAGGTGGCCGCTGCCGCCCCGATGCGGGAGAGCGCGGTCCCCACACCGACGGCGGTGGCGCGGACCTCGGTCGGGAAGAGTTCGTTGGGGTAGACCACCTCGAGGAAGCTGGAGCCGCCCGAGGCGAGCGCGAAGACACAGACCGCGGCGAAGGAGACCCAGCTCGGCAGACCGGGCATCAGGCCGGGGACAGCCAGGGCGACCGCGATGATCCCGAAGGACCAGAGCAGCAACGCCCGTCGGCCGATGCGCTCGACCAGCCAGAGTCCGGGAATGCCGCCGATGACGAACAGCGCGGCGAGGAAGACCTCCGCGGCGGTACCGCTGATTCCCATGCCCGCCAGCAGGTCGGGGGCGAACGAGTAGAGAGCGAACAGCGGGATCACCTGCGCGGTCCAGAAGACGCCGACGAACAAGGTGCGCCGGAGATACGGGGCGCGGAACACCGTGCTGTAGCCGGCCTCGGCGACCGCTGGTTCCTCGGCCACGTCCGCCACGCCGTACCGCGGACCGAACACCTTCTTGACCGCCCGGTCGGCCTCCTCCGTACGGCCCTTGCTGAGCAGCCAGCGTGGCGACTCCGGCGTGCCGAGCCGCAGGAACAGGGTCATCACGGCGAACACCGCGGGGCTGGCGAGCATGAAGCGCCAGGCGTCCGCACCGAGTCCTTCGATGCTCACGCCCACGACGTACGCGGCGGCGGCGCCGAGCGCCCAGACCACGAAGGTGGCACCGAGCAGCCGGCCGCGGAACCGGCGCGGGAGATACTCCGCCAGCAACGACGTGGCGATCGGATAGTCGGCGCCGATGGCCGCGCCGAGGAGGAAGCGCAGCAGCGTGAGCTGCCAGACCTCGGTCGCGAAGGCGGACAGCACCGAGAACAGCGCCAGCGCCGCGAGGTCGGCGATGTACATGATGTGCCGGCCGATCTTGTCGGTGACGTATCCGAAGACCGCCCCGCCGAAGAAGATGCCGACCAGGCTGGCGGCCGCGACCAGGCCCTTGTCGCCGGCGGTCATGTCAAGGGCCGGCGTGAGTGTCGTGAAGGCGACACCGATGATCGCGATCGCGTACCCGTCGATGAACGGTCCGCCCGACGAGTAGGCGGTCAGTTTCTTGTGGAAGCGCGTGAGCGGTGCGTCGTCGATGAGATTCGATCGAGCAGTCATGGAGGAGTCCCTGGCTCGCGGTGGCCATGCCGAGGTGCTGCACCAGGTGTACGTCGGTTTCACTCACGTCGTGCAGCTGCACAGCGCTCAAAGTTCCCCGGCCGGCTTGTCCATTCGCTCAACACTCCTGTACGGACGGTCAGGCTCGGCCTATCGTCGTCCCATGCCGATAGCGGTGGGTGAGTTGCTGGAGATGCCGCACCTGCGGCTGCAACTCCACTCGGGGGCCGGGGCGTTGGACCGGACCGTCGCGTGGACGCATACAACGGACCTGCCCGAGCCGTGGCGTTGGGTCGCGGGCGGCGAGCTCCTCATGACGAACGGCATGCCGATTCCGCGGAGCGCGTCCGGCCAGGAGGAGTTGGTCCGGCAGCTGGTCGAGCACGGTGCCGCGGCGCTGGCCATCGGCGAGCGGATGTACGCCCCGCCGCTGACCAGGCGGCTGGCGCGGACGAGCGAGGAACTGGGCTTCCCGGTGCTCTGGATCGCTTACCCCATGCCGTTCGTCGCGATCTCCCGCGCGGTCGCCGAGGCGACACTCCTGGAACAGTCCCAGCGCCTGATCCGCACCGAGCGGATCTACCAGGCGCTGCAACAGATCTCCTCGCAGACCGCCGGTCTCAGGATGTTGACCGGTGCGCTCTCCCGCGAGCTCGGCTGCGAGGTCCGGGTGTGCGACCGGGCGACCGGCTGCGACTGGTACCCGGGCGTCGCACCGCTCTCCGCGCGGATCCGCACCGCCCTGACCGGGCGTCACGGAAAGCTGCGCGCCGGCGTCGTCGCAGCCCCGCTGGGCGGGGACCGTCGGGCGCTCCTGGTCGATGTACCGACGCACCCGGACGCGGTGCTCGTCGCCCTTCCCGAGCCCACCGAACAACCGGACGCGCTGCTGCTCCAGCACGCCGCGACCGTGTGTGCCCTGGCGCTCTCCCAGGCCCGCTTGACCATCGAGCACGACCGCAGGACCGGTGCGGAGCTGCTGCTCCAGATCCTCGATGCCCAGCTGGCCCCGGCCGTGGCCGAGCGGCAGCTGACAGGGCTCGGCCTCGCACTCGATGAGGTGGTGTGCGTGGTGGCACGGAACGACGAACCGGACCTGCTCAGAAACATGCACCTGAACCTGTGGCGGGCGGCCGTCGAGCACACCACGGTGCACCGCGGCGGGGGCACCTCGCTCACGCTGCTGCCCGAGGCTGCCGTGCCGGTGCTGGTCCAGGCGCTCGGGCCAGGCGGCCGGGCGGGTGTCAGCGATCCGGCAGTCCGTGCCGACCGCATCAACGACGCTGTACGAGAGGCGACTTGGGCGCTCGACACTGCCGAGGACGAGGGCGTGCCACTGCTGCGTTACGCCGATGCCGATCCGCTCCTCGGCCCGCGCAACCCCGTCGAGGCACGCGCCCTCGCCGATCGCGTACTCGGTCGTGTGCTCGCACTGCCGTCCGCGCAGGCCGACGAACTGCTGACGACCCTGCGGACGTTCCTCGCAGAGGGCAGGTCCTGGCAGCGCACGGCCGAGGCCCTGCACGTGCACCGGCAGACCGTGCGCTACCGCATTCGGCGCATCGAGGGCCTGACCGGGAAGCGGATCTCCGACACCGGTGATCTGGCCGCGCTCTGGCTCGCGGTGAAGGCCGTCTGAAGGCTCGCCTTCCGGCGACCGCGGGGGTAGTGCGCCCCACGGCCGTGGGGCTCAGAGTCCGTTCCCTGCGCCGTCCGCGCTGCGGCGACGTTCGCTCCAGTGGTTCGTCAGGCCGGCCAGGATCAGCGCCGCGGCGGTGGCGGCGGACAGCAAGAACCCGGCTGTCGAGCCATGGGCCTGGCTGATGCTTCCGCCGAGGGCGGTCCACAGCGCCTGGCCGACGACGAGGGCGCAGGCGAGCGTCGTCATGAGGGTGGCTGTCCTGCCCTGCGGGGTACGACGGCCGGCGATGACGAACAACGTCACAATCACGCCGCCGACCCCGCATCCCGCACAGGCCAGGGCCACCGTGACCGTCACGACCGAGGTTGCGGCGACGAGCGCGCCCGAGGCAGCGAGGACGATCGCAGCGCACAGCAGCCAGCGGGTCCGCAGGGACAACCTCTCCGGGACGAAGACGATCAGGATCGCGGTGGCGACCGAGCCGATGCTCATCCCTCCGTAGACGATCCCTGTCGACAGCTCCATGCCGCGATCCCGCATGAACAGGGTGAGCGCCGTCAAGGTCGACCCGAAGAACGCCCCGACCAGAAACATGCCCAGCGGGAGGATCATGATCCGAGGACGGAGGAGGCTCCGCGCGGCTGCCGGGACCGGTCCTGCTGCCGCCTCATGGTGCTGTGGCAGAGCCGCCGTCCGGTGAAAGGCGAACGCCACCACGAACACGGCGGCGATCAGGCCCGCGGCGAGCAGCGGGGCCCCGGCGCCGAAAGCCGTGGCCAGCAGGCCGATCACCACGGGGCCCAGCACGAACGCCGATTCGTCCGCCACGGACTCGTAACTCATGACAAGTGACAGGAGCGGGTCGCGCCGGCCGTCGGCGGGAGTTCGG
This sequence comes from Streptomyces cavernicola, assembly GCF_029968035.1. Taxonomy (GTDB): domain Bacteria; phylum Actinomycetota; class Actinomycetes; order Streptomycetales; family Streptomycetaceae; genus Streptomyces; species Streptomyces cavernicola. The sequence continues at coordinate 242,100 of NZ_JASCIQ010000004.1, forward strand.
GCGGTCACGTGAGTGATCAGGCGTGTCCGCGACAGCGGCGCGACCTGCGGGGCGCTCGCACCGACGAGGAATCCGACGGCGGCCACCCAGATGATCGACACCGCCGAGTACGTCATCAGTACGAAGCCGACCAGAGCGGCGACATTGACGCCGGAACCGATCAGCAGGACCCGGCGCTGACCGTACCGGTCGGCGAAGGAGCCGGTCATCGGGCCGAAGACCGCCGTGCCGATGCCCGTCATCGCTGACACCGCACCGCTCTGGGCGAGTGAACCCCGCACGTCCGAGACCAGCGTGAGTGTCCCGACCACGGTCATGGCGAACGGCAGCCGGCTGACGAACGCGAGGGGGAAGAATCCGTATCCGACGAGATCCAGCAGGGCGCGGCCCCTGGACCGGGATCCCCCGCTCGGGACGGGACTCGGGGTGGGCGACGGGGCTCCGGTCGTGCTGCGGCCGTCGCGCGCGGCGGACTCCGGCCAGGAAGTGCTCAAGGTCGACTCGCTATCGGATCGTCGGGCGTCGGGAGGGCGCACGCTGACGTGCTCCGACCGCACCACCGGCAGCCCGGCACCGCACGACTGTGCGGCGGCCCCGTACGACGCTATGAGCAGCGCCGATTCGGCATCAACAAGCAAAAGGCGAGCGGCTCATAGCCTGTGCCTATGTCCCTGCCTTCACCCCTCCGTGGGGTGGGCGAGCCCGCTGGGGAGCGGCCCGGTCACGGGAGGCGCAGGAGGCGTTCCAGCAGCTCGGCGTCGTAGCGGGCGACGAAGGCGTCGACCTCTTCGAGGAGCCGGTCGAGGTGGGCCCGCATGAGGTCGGCGGCTCGCTCTGCATCGCGCCCGGCCATGGCCTCGATGATCGAGTCGTGTTCGGCCACGCTCACGGCGCTGTGGTGGTGCGCTTCCAGGATGACGTCCAGCGCAGCCTCGACGTGGTCATGGCTGTCGTCGAGCACGATGGCGATCATCGCCTGCACCAGAGGGTTCTGCGCCGGAGCCGCCAGCAGGCGGTGGAACGTGAGCGCGATGTCCCTGGGGGGCCGTTCCTTGGCCCTGGCCCGCTCGTGATGCTCGGCCACCACCTTGCGCAGAGCAGTGAGTTGGGCGTCGGAGATGTGCGCGGTGGCGTCCCGTACGGCCTCGGGTTCGATGGCCCGCCGGGCCTTGAGCAGATTGAGTACGTCCTGGGCGGTGTGCACCTCGGACGCCGACACCAGGCTCGCGCTCCTCGAGGTACGCCGCAGGCGCTCGACAGCTCGGCTTCCCGCGGGGGTGAGGACCCGCCCCTTGCCCCCCACCTGCAGCGTCAGGCCCTCCGCATCGAGCTGGCGCAGTCGCCGCGCCACGGTGGATTCCGACAGGCGCTGTCCCTGGCCGACCAGTGCGGCACTGATCTGCCGGGCGCCCACGGGGATACCGGCCTCGTCGATGGCGATGAGCAGTGCGTCGCCGACGGCGTCGGCCGGCCGGCCCGGCACCGCGCGTACGTCACCTGCGTCACGTACTGCACGTACTGCTTCGTTCACAGCGCTCCTCGCGGGGCGGCGGTGTTCGGCGAACCGCCGCCAAGTTCTCCAGGGTCCTGGATGAAGTCTGCCATGCATGAGGGTCCACCATCACAAACGACCTAGGTCCGTCACTATTGACGGACCCCTGTCGTCGGCGGCACACTCCTCGCAATCGATGAGCCGCCGGCTCTGCGCGGAGACGCAACCGGGTGATCGTCCGGCGTCGGCACGGCACACGTGGCGGCTCGGGCTCAGGTCTCCAGGAGGAGATGCGATGACCGCTTCCGCCGGGGCTGCCGCCCCACCGAAGGAGCGCCGCTCCCGCGTCAGATGGGTCATGATCTGGCTGGCCTTCGCCGGCCTGACCATCGCCTATGTGGACCGGGCCAACCTTTCGGTCGCGCTTCCGTACATGACCGAAGAACTCCATATCGACCCCGCGCTCTCGGGCCTGTTGCTCGGCGCGTTCTTCTGGACGTACTCGCTGTTCCAGATACCCATGGGCTGGCTCGTCGACCGCTTCGGCAGCCGGGTCCTGTACGCGGCAGCCGTCGCCTGGTGGTCGCTGATCACCGTCGCCATGGCGGCCGTACGCGGGGCCGGTTCGCTGATCGGCGCCCGGCTGCTGCTCGGAGTCGGCGAAGCGGCCGCGTTCCCGGCGTGCACGAAGGTCGTGGAGCGGTGGTTCCCCCGTCAGGAGCGGGGCACGGCGTCGGGCATCTACGACAGCGGGGCGCGCGGCGGCACCCTCCTGGCCACCCCCTTGGTGACCGCGCTGATCGCGGCGGTCGGGTGGCGTGGCTCGTTCATCATCACCGGTGCGCTCGGCCTGATCTGGGTGGTGTTCTGGCTGAAGATGTACCGCGATCCGCGCCAGCATCCGAAGGTCAACGAGGCGGAGCTCGCCTACATCGAGGCAGGCCAGAAACAGGACGCTGACGCACCGGACGACGCACCACAGCTGCGCTGGCGCGACCTGTTGCGGTACCGGACGGTCTGGGGGATGGCGCTGGGCTTCTCCTGCCAGTCCTTCGTCATCTACTTCTTCATCACCTGGTTCCCGTCGTACCTCGTCGAGGCACGCGGCTTCTCCCTGCTCACGCTGGGTGTGTTCGGCATGATCCCCGCGATCGTCGCCTTCCTCGGCAACTTCGCGGGCGGCTGGGCCTCGGACGCACTCGTCCGGCGCGGCCACACCCTGACGTTCGCCCGCAAGTCCTGCATCATCGCCGGGATGCTGGTGTCCTCGCTCATCGGCCTGGCCGCCGTGGTCGACAGCAGCATGGTGGCCCTGGCGTTGCTGTCACTGTCCTTCGGCGGGGTCACCTTCGCCACGTCGAGCATCGTGACGCTGCCCGCCGACATCGCGCCGCTCTCCACACGGTCGTGGGCGTCCACCATCCAGGGCGTCCAGAACTCCGTGTCCAATCTCGCGGGCGTCGCCAGCCCGTTCGTCATCGGCCTGATCTACAGCAGCACCGGCTCCTTCGTCGGCGGGCTGCTCGCCGCTGCCGGCGTAGCCATCGTCGGCTGCCTCATCTACCTCTTCATGGTCGGAGAGATCGAGCCACTCGACATCAAGGCCCAGCCGGACACGGCCGCAGCGTCTGTCCACTGAAACCACTCACTCGCTCACACCCACCGCTGACAAGCGCAACGGAGAAACACCGTGTCCGAAGCCAAGCTCAACCTTCCTTTCACCGGCATCCCGTCCTTCATGCGGGCGCCGATCGTCGGTGACCTCGACGAACTCGACGCCGACATCGCCATCCTGGGAGTGCCCAGCGATGAGGGCTCGCCCTGGTACCCCGGCGCCCGCATGGCACCGCGCCAGGTCCGGGAGATGTCCGTCCGGTACGCGGAGTACGGTCCCACGCAGCGGCACGGTGGCTACTACGACCTCGACGAGGACCGCCGTTACCTGGTGCACGAGACCAAGAACAACCGCATCGCCGACTGCGGCGACGTCGACATCGTCTACACCAACCCCGAGCAGACCATGGACAACGTCACCCGCTCGATCCGCAAGATCCTCGACGCGGGCGCGTTGCCGGTCGTCTACGGCGGCGACCACGCCATCTCCTACGGCGTCGTCCGCGCCTACCAACAGCCCGTCATCCTGCTGCACTTCGACGCGCACCTCGACTTCCGGCCGTTCGTGCACGGTGCCCAGTACGGCAACGGCAGTCCGGTGCGCAAGATGTCCTCCCTGAACCAGGTCGGCCAGATGGTGCAGGTCGGTATGCGCAGCATGCGGATGAGCCAGGACGACCTCGCCGACGCCCGACGTCACGGCAATGACGTCATCACCATGAAGCAGTACCGCCGGCACGGGCTTGAGCGCCTGCTCGACAAGATCCCTGCGGGAGCCGCCGTCTACGTCAGCATGGACATCGACGTCCTCGACATGCCGCTCGTCCCGGGATGCGCGTCGGCGGAGCCCGACGGGTTCGGCTACGAAGAGATGAAGCAGACACTCTTCGGCATCGCTCGGCACGCCGATGTCGTCGGCTTCGACATCGTCGAGATCAACCCGATGATCGATGTCCGGTCCAACAACACCTCACTGCTCGGGGCCCAGTTGGGCGTGGAGTTCATGGCCCGGGTGGCTGACAGTGAGCCGTATCTGCGCAGGAACGGCCGGCTCCCGGCTGCCGACCCGGCGCACGCGGCCTAGGCCCTGTCGTCAATCTCCCGCCTGCCCCGCAGCTGCGGGACGGGCGGGTGGGCGTACGCCCTGCGGTGCGAGCCGTGTTCACCGCAGGGTGCGGCCTCTGGTTTCGGGGAGGGTGGCGACCACCGCGGACGTGATCAGGAGCAGGACGACGACGTACCCGGTGAAGTAGGCGTCACCGAGTTCGGCGCCCATCCAGGTCTGCAGGTACGGTGCGGTCCCGCCGAAGGCGGCGACGCAGAAGGCGTAGGGGACGGCGACGCCGACGGTGCGGATGTGGGTGGGGAAGAGTTCCGCGTAGACCGCGGGGACGATCGAAGCGCCGGCCGCAACGAAGATCATCGCCACAGTCATGGCTGCGCCGAGCTGCCAGGCGTGCGGGCCGATGAAGGCGTTGAGGGGGAAGATCACCGCTGCCATGCCGATGCTGCCGATGAGCAGCACGGGTTTGCGGCCGATGCGGTCCGACAGCGCGCCCCACAGCGGCAGGGCGACGAGGAAGACGGCGTTGGCGGCGAGCCCGGCCCACAGGGCGCCGGCCGGGTCGAGGTGGCGGCTGCTGATGGCGTACTGCGGTGCGTAGACCGCCCAGGCGTAGTACGCGACGGTGAGACCGACCGTCATGCCGATGACCTGGAGGGCTTGTCTGCGGTGGGCCACGATGGCCGGCCACATCCTCGGCCGGTCGGCTCCCGTGTCGTCGGCGGTCTCCTCGAAGGCCTCCGTCTCGGGCATCCGCCGCCGCATGACGAGGGCGTAGAGACCGAAGAGACCGCCGAGGAGGAAGGGCACACGCCAGCCCCAGGCGTCCATCTGCCCGGGGGCGAGCAGCGAGGTCATGACGGCGCCGAGCGCGGTGCCCGCCATGATGCCGATGGTGCCGGAGACGTAGATGAGACTGGCCCACAGTCCGCGCCGCTCGGTCGGCGCCGTCTCCGAGATGTAGGTCTGCGCCGCGGGGAGTTCACCGCCGTGCGCGAGGCCCTGGACGAGCCGGGCGACCAGCAGGATGAGCGAGGCCGCCGCGCCCGCGACGCCGTATGTGGGCGAGATGCCGATCAGGATGCTGCCCGCCGCGGCGCCGCCGACCGAGAGGGTCATGGCGTAGCGCCGGCCCTTGCGGTCCGCGATCCAGCCGAAGAGGAAGCCGCCCAGCGGCCGCGCGGCGAATCCGACCGCGAAGACCGCGAGGGTGGCCAGGATCGCCGACAAGCCGTCCGACTTGCTGAAGAACTGGGCGGCGAGAAACGGGGAGAAGATCGCGTAGATGTTCCAGTCGAACCACTCAAGGGCGTTGCCGACGCCGGTGCCGACGACCGTCTTCAGGCGGCTCTGCCGGGCCACCGGCCGCTGTGCGGTCACGGTGTCCTTGATATCAGCCATGAGCGTCTCCGGTCCGCGTCGAGGTGCTGGCCGGAACTGCCGAGCCGGTGCCGTTCATCAGGCGCTGCACGGCGAGTTCCGCGTAGAGGGCGGCGCCGTCGGCGAGCACGGCGTCGTCGTACCGGGCGTACGGGGAGTGGTTGAAGGGGGCGCGGGCCGGGTCGAGACCGGTCGGGACCGCCCCGAGGCCGACGAAGCTGCCGGGCACCGCCCCGAGCACGCGCGAGAAGTCCTCCGAGCCGCCGAGGGGATGTTCCATGGAGCGGTACCGGTCGGCGCCGAAGAGTTCGCCGACGGTCCGTTGGACGTGCGCGGTCTCGTCGGCGTCGGTGACGGTCAGCGGGTACTCCGCCACGTAGTCGACGTCGACCCCGACACCGTACGCCGCGGCGATCCCGCGCAGCAGACGCGGGGCGGCCTCCATCATGCGCTCGCGGGCGGCTGCGGAGAACGTGCGGACCGTGGCTTCGAAGGTCGCGGTCTCGGGGATGACGTTGCGCCGGGTGCCGGCGTGCAGGGAGCCGACTGTCACCACGACCGGGTCGAAGATGTCGAACTCCCGGGTCACCATCGCCTGCAACTGGGTCACCATCGCGCTGACCGCGGTCACCGGGTCCTTGGCCAGGTGCGGCGTGGAGCCGTGTCCGCCCGCCCCGACGACCGTCACGTACAGGGCGTCCGAGGCGGACATGACCGTCCCCGGCCGGGAGACGAACTGCCCCTGCGGGACCAGCCCGGAGAAGACGTGCAGGGCGTACGCCGCATCGACCGGCCGGCCCGCGGCCTGCAGGACCCCCTCGTCGAGCATGACGCCCGCGCCGTCCCATCCCTCCTCTCCGGGCTGGAACATCAGCACGACGTCTCCGTGCAGCTTGTCCCGGTGCTGGACGAGCAGACGGGCGGCGCCGACGAGCATGGAGGTGTGCAGGTCGTGGCCGCAGGCGTGCATGGCGCCCTCGACCTTGGAGGCGTAGGGCAGGCCGTCGGCCTCCTGTACGGGCAGCGCGTCCATGTCGCCGCGGAGCAGGACGACCGGAGCGTCGGGTGCGCTGCCGCTCGCGGTGCCGCGCAGGACCGCGGTGACCGAGGTCGTGCCGGTGCCGGTGCTGATCTCCAGCGGCAGCCCCTGAAGGGCGGTCAGCACTTTCTCCTGGGTGCGAGGCAGGTCCAGGCCGATCTCCGGCTCGGCGTGCAGAGCGTGGCGCAGCGCGGCGAGTTCGCCGGCCATCGCGTGCGCGTCTTCCAGCACAGTCATCTCGCAGACACCTCCGGTTGTGATGTGAGTCATGCCGTTGATGAGTGGTTGACAGTGTGGGAGCGTGATTACATCTACGGCCCAGATCGATTGATTCGCTCAAGAAGTCCACTGAGAACCGAGGATCCGTGACATCAGGACTCGATGAGCAGGACCTTGCGCTCATCAACACGCTGCAGATCTCCCCACGGATCGGCTGGGCTGAGGCCGCTCGCGTGCTCGGCTCGACGCCGGGCACCCTGGCCGCGCGCTGGCAGCGGCTGAGCGAGGAGGGCCTCGCCTGGGTCACCGCGCACCCCGACGCCTCCCGGAATCTGGTCGTCGCCTTCGTCGAGGTGGACTGCTCCCCCGGTGCCCGCGCCGCCGTCGTGCGCGCGCTGTGCCAGGACCCGCGGGCCGTCACGATCGAGGAGTCGGCCCGTGGGCGCGATCTGCTGCTGACGGTCATGACGCCGGACCTGCCCGCGCTGACGGCCTTCGTGCTCGACGACCTGCCCCAGGTGGAGGGCGTGCAGCGCTATCGCACGTATCTGGCGAAGGAGGTGCACCAGCAGGGCAGCGACTGGCGGCTCGACGCGCTCGACCGGCAGCAGCTCGTGGCGCTGGAGACCACGGCCCGGCGCCATCGCCCCGAGAACCGGGTGGAACCGCCGCCCGGCGCCTGGCCCCTTGTCGAAGCCCTCGCCGCGGACGGCCGGCGTACCGCGGCGGACCTGGCGAGGATCACCGGGCGCAATCCGGCGACGGTACGCCGACAGCTGGCCCGGCTGCTCGCATCGCAGCTGCTGTCCTTCCGCTGCGAGGTCGCGCAGGTGCAGTCGCACTGGCCCATCTGCTGCACCTGGCTGGCCCGCGTCCCGGCGCTGGAGCACGAGCGCACGGTGGCCGCTCTGCGGACCCTGCCCGAGCTTCGGCTGTGCGTCTCGACCACCGGCGACACCAACATGATGTTCATCGTGTGGACCCGCTCGCTGGCGGATCTGCTGCGCCTGGAGCGTCTGCTCGGGGACCGGCTGCCGTGGCTGAACCTCGTGGACAGCGCGGTGTCGTTGCGTTCGGCGAAGCGGATGGGCTGGCTGCTCGACGCGAGCGGTCGCACCACCGGTGAAGTCGTCGTGCCCAGCGCACTGCATCCCTGAGCGAAGCTCGCCCGGAGCGGCTCAGCGGTCGGGCTCCGTCGGCAACTCCCGGAAACGGGCCGCCAGTTCACTGCGGGAGCGGATGCCCAGCTTGGAGTAGACGTGCGTCAGGTGGTACTGGACGGTCTTGACGGAGATGAACAGCTCCAGGGCCGCCTGCTGATTGGTCGCGCCCGCCGACACGAGGCGGGCGACGGCCTGTTCCTGCGGCGTGAGGCGGGCCATGCCGGGGCGCGCGGTGCGCAGGCCGCCGGCCTTCAGTTCGCGATCGCAGCGTTCGACGTAGGCACGAGCGCGGAGCGCGGCGTAGGCGTCGCGGGCGTTCTTCAGGACGGTGTCGGCCTCACGGCGTTTCCCGGCACGGCGCAGTGTCTGGCCGTAGGCGAAGTTGACCCGGGCGCGGTCGTACGGCAGGGGAAGGTGTTCGAGGTGGGCGAGGGCCTGCTCGAAGACCTCGCGTGCGGGGTCGATGTCGCCTCGGGCGGCGGTGAGCCGCCCGCGGGCCACCCCGAGCCGGGCCATGGCGGCGCGCCGTGTGCGTCGGGCGGCCAGTTCCTCGTGCGGGGCGAGGAACGCGTCGGCCTCGTCGAGTCGGCCCGTCATCACCAGGGCGTTGGCGTACACGTCCGGCCACGGCCAGAAGCCGGGCTCGTCGACCGAAAGGCGCTGCGGGAAGTGCACGACCGGTGACAGCGCCTCCACCACGCGTTCGTAGTCGCCACGCGCCTCGGCGACCTGGGCACGGGCCAGGCAGGACGGGATCAGCATGACCTCGTAGTGGTGCGGGGCCGCGAGGGCCTCACCCACGTGGCGCTCGGCCGCCTCCCAGTCCCCCCGCAGGGCGTGGATCTGCGCTCCGGTCCAGTGGACCAGCGGGCGGGACAGTTCGATCCGTACGTCGACCAGGCGGACAGCAGCCCGCTGCACGGTCTCCAAAGCCTCCGGCCAGGCGCCGAGCGCGAACTGCGTACGGGCCAGCCACGCTTGTGCCCACAGGGAGATGCGGGTGGAGCCCATCCGGTAGCCGGTGGGCACGGCCGCTTCGAGTCGCCGGCGGGCGGCCTCCGGGGCGTCCAGGGCGAGGTCCACCCAGCCGCGGCCGAGCTGGAAGCGCTGGGGCTGCGCCCCGCTGGGGAGTTTGGCGGCGGCCGACTCGTAGGCGGCGAGGGCTTGTTCGGGGCGCCCCGCCATGGCCAGTCCGAGCCCGAGCACGGCTTCCGACTCGACGGCCGAGGGGTCGTCGGGGTCCGCGAGGTCGATGGCCCGGCGGGCCCAGGTCACCACGTCGTGGCCGTCGAACCGGCCCAGCGCGTGCAGGACACGCCGCTGGCAGATCCTGGCCATCAGATCGGCGTGCCTCGCCGGATCGCACCGCTCCCAGGCCTGGGCCAGGAAGGACTCGGCCTCGGCCGGGCGGCCGCGCACGATGGCCAGATAGCCGAGGACCACGTCCCGCAGGATGCCCGCGGGAAAGCTCTCCAGTTCCGCGGCGAAGGCGGTTGCCTGCGGCACGTCACCGGCCCCGGTCATCGCGTCGACGGCCCGCAGCAGCCGGTCTTCGCGTACGGCTCGCGAGGTGCTGAGGCGGCCGGCCCGCACCAGGGCGTCGGCCACCGCGGACCACTCGCCGGCGGAGCCGCACTCGGCGGCGTACGCGTCGAGTTCGTCGGCGAGCGCGTCGTCCGCCGTGCTGGTGGCGGCGACCCGGTACCCCAGTTGCCTGCCGCGGTCCGTGGTGCACTCGGCGGCGCGTTGGTGCAGTTCGGCGCGGTGGGTGAGCGTGAGGCCGGTGAGTACGGCGGCCCGCACCAGGGGGTGGGTGAAGGCCAGCTGGGTGCGTCCGGGGTCGATGGTGGGCGTGAGCAGCCCCGCCGCCCGTGCTTCGTCGACCGCGGGCAGGGCGTCGCCGAGCCCGGCCAGTTCGGTGGCCTCGGACAGCGCGGCGTCGTCGCCGAGTACGGAACACGCCTCCACCAGTCGACGGGTGCTCTCCTGGCATCGGGCGAGCCGGTGGCGTACGGCTGCGGCGTAGCGGCCTGGCGCGGGCAGTTCGGGTCGCCAGTCGTGCCAGGTGTCACGGGGCAGTTCGCGGAGCAGCTGCGTGAGGTGGCGAGGGTTGCCGAGGGTGTGGCGGCACAGGTGGCGGGCCGCGGCGAGATCCAAGGTCAGTCCGTGGACCTCGCGGGCGAGTGTCCGGACGTCTTCGGCGGTCAGCGGCCCGAGTCGGACAGCGACGTCTTTGCAGCCGTCGAGGAATTCCAGGGTCCGCAGGGCCGAGAGCGGCAGCTCCTCCTGGCCCCTGCGCGCGTCGTACAGCTCGTACGGTTCGTCCCGCGCGACCAGGAGGAGGAGTACCCGCTCGTTCGACATCCGGCGCATGGTGGAGCGGGCGGCGCGCAGGCTCTCCGCGTCCGCCCAGTGGGCGTCGTCGACGATCACGACCAGCGGCTCCGTCTTCTGCACGGACGTCCACTGCTGGTGCAGGATCCGGGAGGTCCGGAGTACGGCGTCCGGGGCCGCCGGGTCGGGCATCGGGATCCCGTCGCCGTGGGCGCGGACGAGCTGGTCGGCGACGCCGAGCGGCAGGTCCGATTCCCAGGCGACCCCGGTGACGCGCAGGACGTGGGGCACGGGCTCCTCGGCTCGGCCGCGCTGGGCTTCCAGTACCTGATCGACCAGAGTCGTCTTGCCGATCCCCGCCGGACCCTCGACGAGTGCCAAGCAGGGGTGCCCCGCGCGGGCGGACCCGGTCAGGCGGGTCAGAGCGGCGACCTCGCCGACCCGCCCGATCAGCGTTCGCTGCAGCTCAGGGCCGTTGTTCATGGGCCAGCACGCTAGCAGCGTCGGCCTTCAGCGGGCCCGGGACGGGGGCTTCTTGTCTTTCGGCGGCCGGCTCGCTGGAACGGCGGGGGACGAGGAAGGACACCAGGGCGCCGACAACGGCGACGATCCAGCGCAGGCCGGCGGGCTGCCGCCGGTCGGCGGGTCTGTGGAGTGGACTGTTCATCAGGCCCCCAAGTGCGGTGAGCGGACGGGGAGTTGCCGCCGCCCGGCCACGAGAAGGGGAGGAGGCCGGGCGGCGGGGCGGGCGGGTGAACGGTCAGCCGAGGTCGCCGCCGGCCACGGGAAGCACCGTGCCGGTGATGTAGGACGCCTCGTCGGACGCGAGGAAGCAGATCGCGGCGGCCTGCTCGTCGAGCGTGCCGTAGCGCTTCAGCAGGCTGGCGGCGAGGGTCTGGTCGATGTGGGCCTGGAACCAGTCCGCTTCCCGGGCGGTTCGTGGTGTCGGGGTGCCGCGGGAGATCTTGCGCGGGGGCGCCTCGGTGCCGCCCGGTGCGGTCGCGACGACACGGACCCCGGCGTCGGCGTACTCGAAGGCGAGCGACTTGGTGAGCGCGTTGATGCCGCCCTTGGCCGCGGAGTAGGGGATGCGGTGGATGCCGCGGGTCGCCGCCGACGAGACGTTGACGATCACGCCGCGCCCCTGTTCCGTCATCGACGGGAGCACCGCGCGGCAGGACCACAGCGTGGTGAGCAGCGATCGCGTGATCTCCGCCGCTATCTCATCGGCGGTGAACTCGGTGTACGGCTTGAAGTTGATCGCTCCGCCCACGTTGTTGACCAGGACGTCGATCCGGCCGTGTTCCGCCAGCGCGGCGGCGATCGCGGCTTCCGCTCCGGCGTACGACTCCAGGTCGGCCGTCACGGCCTGCGCACCGAGCTCCGCGGCCGTCTCGCGGACGAGTCCGGACCGGTCGACGAGGGTCAGCCGGGCCGACTCGGCCGCCAGCCTGCGGGCGACCGCGAGGCCGATGCCCTGGGCCGCGCCGGTGACCACGACGTTCTTGCCGGCGAACCGGTCCGCGTGGACGGTGGCCGCGCTCACGCCGCCGCCTCCGCCGTCTCCCGCGGTTCGGGTGCGGCGGCGGGGGTGAACTTCTCGTAGTGGAAGCTCGCGGGAGCCACACCGAGGGACGTGATGTGACCGCGTACGGCCTCGACCATGGCGGGCGGGCCGCACAGGTAGACGTCCCCGTCGCCGTCGTGGAGGGTTCCGGCGTCCATCAGGCCGGTGGCGAACCCCTTGTTGCGGGCGGTACTCGCGGGGTCGGCCACGCAGTGGTCGAAGGTGAAGCCGGGGACGACCTTCGCGTAGTCCTCCAGGTTGTCCAGGTGGACGAGGTCCTGGTCGGTGGTCACGCCGTAGATCAGGTGCACCGGGTGGGCGGACGGCTGTCGCGTCATCCGCTCCAGCATCGAGAGGAGCGGCGCGAGGCCGGTGCCGCCCGCCAACAGCAGTGCGGGGCGGGTGAGTTCGCGCAGATAGAAGCTGCCCATCGGACCGGTGAGCTCAAGGCGGTCGCCGACCCGGGCGCGCTCGGTGAGGTAACCGGACATCGCTCCGCCCGGCACGATCCGCACCAGGAAGGAGAGCCGGCGCTGGTCGGGTCCGGAACTGAAGGAGTACGAGCGGGTCTGGTCGGTACCGGGGACCGCGATGTTGACGTACTGGCCGGGCAGGAAGTCCAGCGCGTCGCGGTCGTCGAGGTCGAGGGTGAACCCGACGGTGGTGGCGGAGTGGTGCGTGACCTCGGCGACGGTGGCCGTATGGGTGGCGGCGGCGGTCTTGGCCGCCGCGGAGGAGGACGGGATGCTCAGCACGAGGTCGCTGTGCGGGGTCATCTGGCACGGCAGGCAGTAACCGTCGGCGGCCTCGTCGTCGGAGAGCGCCTCGTCGATGTAGTCGCCGCCGTCGTAACTCCCCGACTCGCACAGCGATTTGCAGGTGCCGCAGGCGCCGTCACGGCAGTCGAGCGGGATGTTGATGCGGGCCTTGTAGGAGGCTTCGGCGACGGTCTCGTCCGGACGGCACTCGATGAACCGGGTGATGCCGTCCTCGAAGTTCAGGGCGACCTGGAAGGACATGCTCGGGCTCATTTCAGACGTGGTAGATGTCGACGACGTGGTGCACGTAGTCGTTCTTCAGGACGACCTTCTTGGCGACGATCAGCGGCTCGGGGCCGGAGACGTCGAGCCGGTAGAAGGAGGTGCCGAAGTACGTGTCGGTCGTCTGGTAGCGGTAGTAGAGCGTGAACCAGTTGAAGCGCACGTCCAGCAGGTCGCCGTCGCGGCCGGTGATTTCGACGTTGGTGATGTTGTGGCCGGTGCGCGGCTCGGGCAGGCTCGTGGCGCTGGAGCGGTCGGTGCGGATGCGGAAGACGCGGTCTTCCAGGCCGGCCCGGTTCGGGTAGTAGACGAGGGAGATCTCGCGCTGCGGGTCTCGGGTGAGTCCGTCGTCGTCCGCCCAGGCGGGCATCCAGAACTCGGCGTCCGGGTGGTAGCACTCCAGCCACTTCTCGAACTCGCGGTCGTCGAGGTGGCGGGCCTCCCGGTAGAGGAACCGGCGGACTTCCTCAACGGCGTCGAGGGTCAACTCTTCGACTGCTGCGGTCACTTCGCCACCTCCATGTCCAGGGCCTTGCGCATCGTGTCGAGCCAGTAGCCGTGCTGGACGGAGTAGAGGCCCTCGTCCTCCGTACGCACACCGCTGGAGACCGGGTTGATGCCGATCTTCTGCGCGTCCTCGTCCGGGCCGTCGATCTGGTGCACGGCGCCACGGCTCAGGTCGTTCCAGGGCATGGACTCGGCCAGATACGTCTTCTGGCAGGAGCGGAACTCCTCCAGGTCGTCGGGCGTGGCCATGCCGGTGGCGTTGAAGAAGTCCTCGTACTGCCGGATCCTGCGGGTGCGGTCGTCGGCCGGCTCGCCCTTCGGGGCGATGCAGTAGATGGTGACCTCGGTCCTGTCCACGGAGATCGGCCGGAAGTGCCGGATCTGCGAGCTGAACTGGTCCATCAGGTAGACGTTCGGGTACAGGCACAGATTCCGGGACACGCCGATCATCCAGTCGGCCTTCTCCTCCCCGAATTCAGCCGCCAACTCGTCCCGCCGCTCGAACAACGGCCGGTTGGCCGGATCGAGCCACTTCGTCCACAGCAGCAGATGGCCGTGGTCGAAGGAGTAGTAGCCGCCCTGCTGCTTGGACCAGCCGCCCGCGTCCATCGTCCTGGTGTCGTTCTTCGACTCGCCCGAGGTACGGCGGGCCTGGGTGGCCGCGTAGTTCCAGTGCGTGGCGGAGACGTGGTACCCGTCGGCGCCGTTCTCGGCCTGGAGCTTCCAGTTGCCGTCGTACTGGTACGTCGAGGAGCCGCGCAGCACCTCCAGGCCCTGCGGTGACTGGTCGACGACCATGTCGATGACGACGGCCGCGTCGCCCAGGTGCTCGCGGAGCGGCTTGACGTCCGGGTTGAGACTCCCGAAGAGGAAGCCCCGGTAGCTCTCGAAACGCGCGACCTTCCTCAGGTCGTGCGAGCCGTCGGTGTTGAACTGCTCCGGGTAGCCGGCCCCGCGCGGGTCCTTCACCTTCAGCAGCTTGCCGCTGTTGTTGAAGGTCCAGCCGTGGAACGGGCAGGTGAAGGTGGTGCGGTTGTCGGTCTTCCGCCGGCAGAGCATCGCGCCGCGATGGCTGCACGCATTGATCAGGCAGTGCAACTCGCCTTGTTTGTCACGGGAGATGACGACGGGCTGGCGTCCGATGTACGTCGTGAAGTAGTCGCCGACCTCGGGTATCTGGCTCTCGTGCGCGAGATAGACCCAGTTCCCCTCGAAGATGTGCTTCATCTCAAGCTCGAAGAGTTCCTCGTCGGTGAAGACGCTCCGCCGCACCCGGTACACACCGTTGTCGGGGTCTTCCACGAGGGCGTCTTCGAGGATGGTCCGCGCTCGGCTGAAGTCCTCGGCCATGATCCCGTCCCTTTCGCCTCGGCCGATCCGCCTGAGTGGCGGCGTCGTTGCCAGTGCTTTTCAGCACCATGACAGTGCGGTGAAGAGTCGGCCCCAGACATTCCCCCAGGGTTGACCCAGGGGGGTATTGATATCGGCAGCGTCTCAATAGCCTGAATTCAAGTATTTGTGGTGTATGGGATTCGCTCCCTACGCTGGGGCTCATTCGAGGGCCCCGAAACAGGAAAAGGGGCAGCCCGATGGAGCTCAGGCACCTCCGGTATTTCGTGGCCGTAGCCGAGACACGTCATTTCGGAAAGGCCGCGGAACGCCTGCACATGGCCCAGCCGCCGCTCTCGCAGGCGATCCGCCGGATGGAGACGGAACTGGGGGTGGAACTGTTCACCCGCACCACCCGCCAGGTCGCCCTCACCGGCGCCGGCGAGGTGTTCCGTACCGACGCGGAGCGCATCCTCACGGCCGTCGACGAGGCGGTCGCCCGGGTCGCGCGCTTCGCCTCCGGCGCGGAGGGGGTGCTCAGGATCGGCCTGACGGGCACCGCCTCGTACCGCCAACTGCCCGCACTCGCACGGCTCGTGCATCGCGAGATGCCCCAAGTGATGCTGGAGGTGCACACCGAGATGCTCACACCCGGACAGGAAGCGGGGCTGACCGAGCGCCGCCTCGACATCGGACTGCTGCGCCCGCCCGTCCGCCAGGAGGGCATCGCGCACCGGCCCGTCGCCACCGAGCCTCTGGTCGTGGCCCTGCCCGAGCAACACTGGCTCGCCGAGGCGGACTTGGTCCGTGTCGAGCAGCTGCGGCACGAGGACTTCGTCATGTACGGCGCCACATCGGGCTCCGTCGTCCATGACGCCGTGGTCCGCGGCTGCCTGGCCTCCGGCTTCTACCCGCACCGCGCCTACGAGGTCACCGAGACCTCCGCGGCCCTGGCGCTTGTGGCCGCCGGCCTCGGCATCGCCCTGCTGCCCGACTCGGTCCGCTCCGCACCCCGTGAGGGCGTGGTGTGCAAGGAGATCGAGGACGCGCTGGTCCTCAGGCTCGACCTGGCCTGGCGTGCGGACGACACATCGCCGCTGCTGCACAACCTCCTCGAGGTGCTGGAGCAGAACGACATGTTCATCGAAGTGCCCGAGGGAGCAACATGAAGATCGTCAGGGTGGAGGCCGTCCCCTTCGCCGTTCCGTATGCGAAACCGCTGAGATTCGCCAGCGGTGAGGTGCGCACCGCCGACCACGTACTGGTCCGGGTGCACACGGACGAGGGCCTGACCGGCACCGCCGAGGCGCCGCCCCGCCCGTACACGTACGGCGAGACCCAGGAGTCCATCGTCGCGGTGATCGACAAGATCTTCGCGCCCCAGCTGACGGGACTGACCGCCCTGGAGCGGGAGGCCGTCCACGAGCGCCTCGATCGGACCGTGGGCAACCCGACCGCGAAGGCCGCCGTCGACATGGCGCTGTGGGACATCCTCGGTCAGGCCGCGGGCATGTCGGTCTCCGGCCTGCTCGGCGGCTACACCGACCGCATGCGGGTCAGCCACATGGTGGGGTTCGCGCCGGCCGAGGCGATGGTCGCCGAGGCCGAACGCATCCGTGACACGTACGGCATCACCACCTTCAAGGTGAAGGTGGGGCGCCGGCCCTACACGCAGGACGTGGCAGCCTGCCGGGCGCTGCGCGCGGCCATGCCGGACGCGGAGCTCTACATCGACGGCAACCGCGGGTGGACGGCGTCCGAGTCCGCCCGTGCCCTGCGGGAGTTGGCGGACCTGGGGCTGACCTTCGCCGAGGAGCTCTGCCCCGCCGACGACGTGCTCGGCCGGCGCTGGCTGGTGGCCCGGAGTCCGGTGCCGTTCATCGCGGACGAGAGTGCGACCCGGGCGGCCGAGGTGACGCGTGAACTGCTCGGCGGCTCCGCCACTGCCATCAGCATCAAGACCGCCCGCACCGGCTTCACCGCCTCCCAGCGCGTGCTGCACGAGTGCGAGGGGCTCGGTGTCGAGGTGGTGATGGGCAATCAGATCGACGGCCAGATCGGCACGTTGTGCTCGGTCGCCTTCGGCGCGGCCCACCGCACCACCGCACGCTACGCGGGCGAACTCTCCAACTTCCTCGACATGACCGACGACCTCCTCGCCGAGCCGCTGACCATCACCGGCGGCACCCTGCGGATCCGCGAGGGCGCCGGACTCGGCATCCAGATCGACCCCGACAAGCTGGCGCGCTACCGCCAGGACCGCTGACCCACCTCAACAGCCTTTCCAGGGACGGGATTCACCATGACCGACATCATCACCGAGCAGGCCACCGCCGCCGCCTCCGGAGCCGCCGCCACCGAGAAGTTCCGCGGCAAGCAGCGGACGGAGGGCGCCGACGTGGACACCAGGCGCGTCGACACCCTGGTCTCCGAACTCCTCGCCGCCGCGCACGACATCATCCGCCGCCACAAGGTGACGTACGCCGAGTACGACGCGCTGAAGTCCTGGCTGATCCAGGTCGGTCAGGACGGCGAGTGGCCGCTCTTCCTCGACGTGTGGCTGGAGCATGTCGTGGAGGAGGTCGCGGGCGAGGACCGCGAGGGCAGCAAGGGCACGATCGAGGGCCCCTACTACGTCCCCGACTCCCCGCGCCTGCCTGCCGAAGCGACCCTTCCCATGCGCGACGGCGAGGAGGGCACGCCGCTGCTCTTCCAGGGCCGGGTGACGGGTGTGGACGGCACCCCGCTGGCCGGAGCCCTGGTCGAGATGTGGCACGCCGACAACGACGGTTTCTACTCGCAGTTCGCGCCCGGCCTGCCCGAGTGGAATCTGCGGGGCGCGGTCGTCGCCGACGACCAGGGCAACTTCAAGATCCACACCATTGAGCCCGCGCCGTACCAGATCCCCACGGACGGCTCCTGCGGCCGCCTCATCGCCGCCGCGGGCTGGCACGCCTGGCGGCCCGCCCACCTCCACCTCAAGGTGTCCGCTCCGGGCCGTCAACTCATCACCACCCAGCTGTACTTCAAGGGCGGCAGCCATGTCTCCGACGACATCGCCTCCGCCGTCAAGCCCGAGCTGATCCTCGACCCCGGCCCCGCCGCACACGGCGCCGGCCGCGAGGTGACGTACGACTTCGTTCTCGACAAGGCGTGATGCACGATGCTGTTCGCGGTGCGTATGGACGTCGACATCCCGCGCGACCTCGACCCTGAGGTCCGTGCGGAGCTGGTGGCCCGGGAGAAGGCGTACTGCCGGGACCTGCAGAAGACGGGGGAATGGGCGCACATCTGGCGGTGCGTCGGGCAGTACGCCAACATCAGCGTCTTCGACGTCGCCGACAACGAGGCGCTGCACCGGATCCTGTGGAACCTGCCGCTGTTCCCGTACATGACGGTCGAGGTCACGCCACTGGCACAGCACCCGTCCGACCTGGCGGCCGGGGAAGTCTCGGTGTGAGGGAGACCCCGCCTTGACCGACGCGGGCGGTCCGCGCCCGGTCGGCCGTCGCGACGGCCGGCCGGGCGACATCAGGTCCAGCCGGCCCTTCCCACCTCAGGGGCCCGGTCCGCCCGAGCCCTCGACCGTCAACTCCCCTGTCAAGGCAGTGAAGTTGGCATCGGAACCTTCTCCGTCGGCGTGCGCCAGAGCCTCGCCCTCGTCCACGCCCACACCCTCCTCCACGCCCCCGCCCCCGCCCTCAGCACCAGTGAACCGTCCAGGAGTCGCCGTGCCCGCCTCTCCCCTGCTGCACCACCACGTCGCCGGACCCGCGGGCGCCCCGCCCCTCGTCCTCGGGCCGTCCCTCGGCACCTCCGAGGCGGTCTGGGAACCCCAACTCCCCTCCCTGGCCCGCCGGTTCCGTGTGCTGCGCTTCGACCTGCCCGGCCACGGCGGTTCCGCGTCCGGTGTGCTGCCCGACCCCGAGCCCGGCCGTACGACGGTCGGGGACCTCGCGTCGCTGGTGCTCTCCCTCGCCGACCACCACGGCTGGGACCGGTTCCACTACGCGGGCGTCTCCCTGGGCGGGGCCATCGGGGCCCACCTCGCCGCCCGCCGCCCGGACCGTGTCGCGTCGCTGACTCTGGTCTGCTCCTCCGCGCACTTCGGACCTGCGGAACCATGGCACGAGCGGGCCGACCTGGTGCGGCTCAAGGGGACTGCTCCGCTCCTGGACACCAGCCCGGGTCGCTGGTTCGCCACGGACGACTTCGCCGCAACCCCCTTCGGCCGCCGGCTGCTCGGCGACCTCGCCGACGCCGACCCGGTCGGCTACGCGGCGTGCTGCGACGCCCTCGCCACGTACGACCTGCGCCCCGACCTCGCGGCGATCAGAGCCGCCACCCTCGTCGTCGGCGGCACGCTGGACACGGCCACCCCGCCGGCCCACGCCCGCGAACTCGCCGAGGGCATCCCGCACGCCGAGCTGAAAACGCTGGTGTGCGGACATCTTGCCGCCGAGCAGCCCCAGGCCCTGGAGCGATTGCTCACCGCGCACTTGAGCTCGGCTCGTGGCACCGCTGACCCGTCGCTCCGCCGAGCAGACTCGACGTGACCCGCCCAGGACCGTCCGGGGACGGGCCCTCGGGAGCCGGGCATCGCCCCTTTGTAAACTGCTGACATGCCCGTTTCCGCTGCTCAACCGCCTCCGACTCAAGCGGCGAACGCCCGTCCCGAAGAGGTGTGGATCGACGCCACGGCCGGTGTGGCGGGCGACATGCTGCTCGGCGCGCTGATCGATGCGGGCGCCGGGCTGCCGGTCGTGCAGGCAGCGGTCGACGCCGTGATTCCCGGCACCGTCCGGCTGTCGCAGGCAACGGTTCGGCGCGCCGGACTGCGCGCCACGAAGGTGGCGGTGGAGCCGCTGGCCGAAGACCATCCGCACCGCACCTGGCGGACCATCAAAGACCTGATCGCGGAGGCCGGTCTCCCCGCTCCGGTACGGGACCGGGCGCTGGCCGTGTTCGGCCGGCTGGCCGGCGCCGAAGCCCGGGTGCACGGTGTGCAGGTCGACGAGGTGCACTTCCACGAGGTCGGTGCCTGGGACTCGATCGCCGACGTCGTGGGTGTGTGTGCCGCCCTGCACGACCTCGGTGTCGGCAGGCTCACCGCGAGCCCGGTCGCACTGGGCTCCGGCCGGGTGCGCGCGGCGCACGGAGACATCCCGGTGCCGGTGCCGGCGGTACTCGAACTGTCCGCGGGCTGGCAGGTGTTGAGCGGCGGCGAGGGCGAGCTGGCCACCCCGACCGGCATGGCCCTGGTGACCGCGCTGGCCGAGCGTTGCGGAACCCTCCCGGCCATGAACGTGCAGCGGACCGGTATGGGCGCGGGCACGAAGGACACGCCGGGCCGCGCCAACGTCGTACGCATCGTGCTCGGCACTCCGCTGCCGGCCGCCCCGGACAGCAGCCGGGAAGCCACCGATGTGGTCCTGGAGGCCAACATCGACGACCTGGATCCGCGGTTGTGGCCCGGCGTCCTGACGGCCCTCCTCGCTGACGGGGCATCGGATGCTTGGCTGGTGCCGATCCTGATGAAGAAGGGCCGCCCGGCGCACACGTTGCGCGTGCTGGCCCCGTCGGCACAGGTCGCCGTGGTGCGTGAGCGGATGTTCCGCGAGACGAGCACGATCGGCGTACGTGAGTGGGCCGTGCACAAGACCGCCCTGGAGCGTACGTGGGTGCCGGTCGCCGTACTCGGAGAGGGGACCGTGCCGGTCAAGGTCGCCCATCGCGGCGGAATCATCGTCCAGGCCACGCCGGAGTTCGAGGACGTGGCCGCGCTGGCCTCGGCGCACGGGCTGCCGGTCATCAGCGTGCTGGACGCCGCCGACGCGGCCGCAGCCGCGCAGGGACTGGTACCGGGTGCGGCCCTGCCGTCGGACACCGCCTGACGCGACGTCGTCGACGCAGCCGGACAGGCAGCCGGGCCTGACCGGGTCCCTTGCCCTGCTCCCGTAGAGCGGCAGCGAGGCGAGGGGAGGCGTGGATTGCCGTCGTGGCGGTGGCGCCTCCGTCGGGGCCGGCGCCACCGCCGAACTTCACTGCGCCGTACTGGAGGTGGGGGTTGCGGCGGGCGCCGCGTCCCGTGCGGCGCTCCGGGCCGCGCCGTCCTCCTCCCCCTCGGCCTGCTGCTCCCGGCGCTCGGCCACCTCGCGGACGATCTCCTGAAACCTGCTGTCGGTCAGCGGGTACCGCCACATGATCGCGATGGCGAGCAGTGCCGTGATCGCGGGCACGGCACCGGCAGCGAAGCGGATTCCCATGAGGGCTCCGTCGGTCAGGTGCGCTGCGCCGGCCTCGTACCCGCCGATCGCGAGGGCGTACGAGGCGACGGCCGCGCCGATGGCCTGGGAGATCTTGCGGGTGAAGGAGAACACCGCGTAGGTGGCGCCCTCCGTGCGGATTCCGCTCTTCCATTCGCCGTACTCCACGGTGTCCGCCTCGAACGCCCAGAGCAGGGCACCCACGATGGCCAGGCCGAGGCCGTGCAGAGCCCAGGCGGCGAGGGGCAGCACCACCGGAGTGGCGGGCAGCAGAAACGTGCCGAGGCCGCCGACGACCGTGAGGCCGCCTGCCGTGAGGTACGCGTTCCGCTTGCCGAAGGCCCGGACGATGCGCGGCATCAGTGGCGCGACGGCGAAGTTCATCGCGGCGCTGATGAGGAAGAGCAGGATGTAGAGGCTCGGGTCGCCGAGCACATCGCGGGCGTAGAAGGCGCCCGCGGCCTGCAGCGCGAACAGGCCGCTCAGGACCACGACCGTGTTGGCGCAGAGGACGTAGAGCGGCCGGTTGCCCTTGAGCGCGGCCAGGGTCTGGCGGAAGGAGACCTGGGTGACGGTGCGCTCGACACGCTCCTTGGCTGTGAGGAAGGTGCACAGATACAGCACCGCGCCGGCGGCGACGAAGATCCAGGTGATGCTCGTGAACAAGCTCTGCAGGCCACTGCCGCCGCTCTTGAGGGCGGGGGAGATCGCGATCACCAGGATGATGATGACCGCGTTGGCGCCGACTCCGCGGATGGCGGCGAGCTTCGCGCGTTCGGAGGGCTCCTGGGTCATCGCGGTGGCGAGTGAGCCGTACGGGATGTTGACCAGGCTGTAGACGAGGCCGAGCAGGGCGTAGCTGACGTATGCGTAAGCCAGTTGGGCGCCCTGGGACATGTCCGGGACGTTGAAGACCGCGACGTTCAGCAGCAGCAGCGGCACCGCGCCGAACAGGATGAAGGGCCGGAACTTGCCCCAGCGGGAGGTCATCCGGTCCACCATCCGTCCGGCGAAGATGTCGGCGAAGGCGTCCCAGATGCGGACGAGGAGAATCAAGGTGCCGACGGCGGCGGCGGAAAGTCCTACGACATCGGTGTAGTAGAGCAGGAGAAACATGCCGGAGAGGCTGAAGGCGAGATTGTTCGCCGCGTCACCGGCTCCGTAGCCGAGCACGGTGGAGACGCGAAGCTTCATGCTGTTGCTCCCTGAGTGAGCAGGCATCGTTGCCTGACGGGACGGGGGAGGTAGGGACGCCGACGCCCTCCGCGGAAAGCCGACTGGCCGGTCCGCGGAGGGCGGAGCAGCGCGGGACGCGCCTTGGGGAGAGCGGTCAGGCGTCCTTGTTCCAGCGACGGCGCAGGGTGAACGCCGTGCCCTTCGGGCGCCGCTCGCGGGTGAACACACCCTTCTTGTTGCCGTCGACGCGGAAAATGCCGGGCGAGGTGGCGAAGTCCGCGAAGTTCCAGATCTGTTCGCCGACGACGGCGTCGATGCGGTCGAAGACGCGGTGGTACATCGCCAGCAGCCTGTCCTGGTACTCCTCGCTCCAGGGCATGTCGACGACGGAGTGCAGGCCGGAGACCGTGTCCGCGCCGTACTCGGTCATGATGATCGGCTTGCCCTGGCCTTCGGCCCAGGCACGCAGCTCCTTCTCCAGCTCGGCCTCGGCGGTCTCCAGGTCACCGGTGTTCACGTACCAGCCGTAGTAACGGTTGACCATGACGACGTCGGCGAGGTCGCTGACCAGGCACTTCCCGGCCGGTGCCAGCATGACGTTGACGAAGCCGAGCGGGCGGGTGGGGTCGAGCCTGCGGGCCTCGGCGAACAGCGGCTCGAAGTACTTCCGGGACTCGGGGGTGTCCGACTCCGGCTCGTTGGCGATGGACCAGAGCACGACGCTGGGGTGGTTCTTGTCCCGCGCGATGAGTTCGCGGATCGCCTGCAGGTGGGTGCGCTGGAGCGGCTCGCCCATGGTCTCGTCGGAGAAGGTCACGCGCTTGACGTCGTCGAAGATGCCCCCGGCGAGGCCCAGGTTGATGCCGACCGCGGCGGTCTCGTCGATGACGACGACGCCGTGCCGGTCCGCGTAGTCCAGGACTTCCTCGGCATAGGGGTAGTGCGAGGTGCGGAAGGAGTTGGCGCCGAGCCATTCCATCAGCTCGAAGTCGTGCACCATCAGCGCGTCGTCGTGCGCCTTGCCGCGGATCGCGGCGTCCTCGTGCTTGCCGAAGCCCGTGAAGTAGAACGGTTCGCCGTTGATGAGGAAGCGGGTGCCGTCGACCTCCACGGTGCGGACGCCGACGCTCTGGTGGTAGCTGTCCACGACCGTGCCGTCGGACGCGACGAGGGCGGCCTCCAGGTCGTAGAGGTATCCGTCGCCCGGAGCCCAGCGGTGCACGTCCTCGACGCGCAGCGTGCCCTCGGCGCCCTCGCCCTCGGCGACGGTCACCCCCTCCGCGTCCCGCAGCGTGACGCGCACGGCCTGGTCCGCCGCGCTCTCGCTCGCCACGGTGTAGTGCACCGTGCCCGCCGCGCCCTCCAGGCCGGTGACCGCGGTGATGTCGCTGACGTGGGCGGCGGGAGTGCTGTAGAGCCACACAGAGCGGTGGAGCCCCGCGTAGTTGAAGAAGTCGTGGTAGTACTTCTGCTTCCGGCCCCGGGGGGTGTCCTCGATCCTGCCGGGCGGCACTGTCTCCCAGGTCAGCTCGTTGTTGACGACCACGGTGACGCGGGCCTGCTCGCCGGGCGTGACGTGCGCGGTGACGTCGGCCTCGAAGGGTGTGTAGCCGCCCTCGTGGCGTGCGACCTCGGTGTCGTTCACCCAGACCACGGCGCGGTGTGTGGCGGAGTCGAAGCGCAGGACGACGCGCTCTTCGGCCCAGCCCTTCGGGACCCGCACCGTGGTCTGGTACCAGGCGTCGCCCACATGGTCTCGGACCTCGAGGTCGGGGACGATGTCGTTGTAGCTCGCCGGCACCGGCATCTCGCGCGCGGCCGGGAGTCCGTCCCGCCACCAGCCCGCCGACCGGCCCGCGCCCTCGGCGTCCAGTCGGAAGGCCCAGAGGCCGTTGAGGTTCTTGCGCTCTCGCGTTGCGGTGTCCTGGGGCCTCAGCATCCCGTGCTCCTGACTCTCCTGCAGCATCGCCGCGGCGGTGTGTGGCGGGTATAACGTTCAATTAATTGATCGCGAGCAGGAGCTGGACGGCAAGCGATTGCCATCTATTGCCCCAGCGCACGGAACACCCCGCCGACCCGCTCGGCACCGCCCTGCGCGCCCTCGCCCGTCGACCCGACAGAACCTTCACCACCAGGAGCTTTTCGTGACGGACAGACCGTCTCCGCAGGGAGGCGCCTCGCGTTCGCCGACCATCTACGACGTCGCGGCGGCCGCAGGCGTGGCGCCGTCGACCGTATCCCGCGCGTTCTCTCGCCCCGGCCGCGTGAACGCCGCCACGGCGGAGCGCATCCGGCAGGTCGCCGCGGAACTGGGATACCACGCGAACCCGCTGGCCCGCGCACTGCCGACCGGCCGTACGACGCTGATCGCCTGCGTGATCGCCGACATCGCCAACCCGGTGTTCGCGGAGATCGTCATCGGTGCGCAGAAGGCCGCACGCGAGGCCGGCTATCTGATCCTCCTGGTGGACGCCCAGGAGTCGGACCAGCTGGAGCGCGAGTCCCTGGAGCGGACGCTGCCGGCGGTGGAGGGGATCGTGCTGGCCAGCTCCCGCATGTCGGACTCGGCGATCCGCATGATCGCCAAACAGCGCCCGCTGATCGTGCTGAACCGTGTGGTGAGCGACGTGACGAGCTTGGTCAACGACGACATGGACGGTATGCGCCAGGCCGTGCAACACCTGAGCGAGCTGGGCCACCGTACGATCACGTACCTGTCGGGGCCCGAGGCCTCCTGGGCGAGCGGGGTGCGCTGGCGCGCGCTGCACGAGGCGGCGTCGGAACTGGGCGTGCGGGTGCACCGCACCGGTGCGTACCCTCCGACGGTGGCAGGTGGGCTGCAGGCCGCCGCGGAGCTGGGCCGGCCGAAGTCCTCGGCGGTCATCGCGTACAACGACCAGATGGCCATCGGCCTGATGCGCGGGTTGCAGGCTGCGGGCATCCAGGTGCCGCGCGAACTCAGCGTGGTCGGGTTCGACAACATCAGCGGGTCCGAACTGGTCACCCCGGAGCTGACGACCATTGCCGCGCCGGCCCGTATACAAGGCCACACCGCGGTCCGCACACTCCTCGCGGAGGTGGGCGACTCCCAGGCCCATCCGGGCAAGTCGGCGATCCTGCCGACCCGCCTGGTGGTACGGCAGTCGACGGCGTGCCGGAGGCGGACGCCTCCGGCCGCGAGGGCCTGCGAGACTCCCGCCCCCTGACCTCGCGCGGGCCGCTGTGACCCGCTGTGACCCGCTGTGACCCGCTATGACTCCTTGCGATCTGCCCTCAGCCGGTACAGGACCTCGCCGGCCTGAGGGACGACCAAGGTGTCCGGATCGGCCTGGTACGCCGCGATGTCCACCGAGCCGGGGTCGAGGTAGTCGAGGTTCGCCGCCCGTACGACCTCCTCCGGAATGCCGGTCGCGAGCGTGACGGTGACGCGCAGACGCTCACCGTCCACCTCGTCGTACGTGCCGGCGCCGCGCAGATGAGTGGAGTGGGCCAGCACGCCCCAGTGCAGATCCTTGAAGCGGTCCCACTGCTTGGTGAAGTAGTCGCGGCAGTGGTAACCGATCTCGGCGATCTCCGGGTGCATCTCGGAGATGGTGGTGACGTGCGGGGCGTAGAGGATGACCTCGCCGCCGTCGGCGACCACCGGCTCCAGCTTGTAGAAGCCCTTGGCGGCGGTCCAGATGTCCTCGTACTTGTCCGGCATGATCGACAGCACCCGCTCGACGGGGGCGTCGAGGTAGCGCACGTGGGTCTCGGCGGAGACGTCCGCCGCTGCGGCCCAGGCGGCCTCGGGCGTGCCGAAGGAGGCGGAGTGCAGCGCGCCGGAACCGGACTGCGCGACGACGCAGAGCGCGATACGGCGGCCCGGGATGAGCGCCGCGGCCTCGTTGATCAGGGCGCGAACGGGGGTGATGCCGCGGGTGCCGATGATGCCGGCGCTGGTGATGAGGGCGCCGAGCCAGTGCGAGAGGTCGATGATGTCGGCGCCCGCGACGCCGGGGAAGAAGTACTTGTTGCCGCCGGAGAAGCCGACGACCTCGTGCGGGAAGACCGGGCCGAGGACGAGGGTGGTGTCATGCTCGACGACGGCGCGGTTCAGGCGGACGTCGACGGCGTGGTGCAGCAGTCCGCCGGAGAGTTCGCCGATCCGGTCGGCGGAGATGGTGCCGAGCGAGGCGAAGGTCTCCGGGTCCCACCACTCGTGGTTCAGAACGGTCATGCCCGGGTACCGGGCCGCCAGTTCCCCTTCGGGGTAGCCGAGGTGCTTGGCCAACTGGGTCTCGTCCATGGCCGCATGGGTGCCCAGCGCGATCAGCACGGTCAGCCGGCTCACCCGCCCGGCGAGCGCGCCGTGCACGGCGGACAGCAGCAGCGGCAGCGGGCAGCTGCGCGTGGCGTCCGGCACGACCACGCAGACGCTCTGCCCGTCCAGGCCGGCGCGGGAGAGCTGCTCGGTGACGAACTCGGTCACCTGGGCATCGGTGAGGACCGTGTCCGGCCCTCCGACATGGGCGGCCGGCGGAGCCTCCGGGGTGGTACGGGGGAGCTGTCCGGCCGTCGCGATCGCACTGTCATCCATGACCGCACGATGGCGTTCCGGTAGCAGCTGCGCAAGGCAGCGGGACAACTTATGGCAACCGATTGCCAAAGCCCTTCCGGCATGCCGAGACTCCTGGGTATGCCGCGTTCCACATCTCCTCTGCAGCCGCACCCCGACCGTCTCTTCCCTGCCGACCCGGGCGTGCGCGCCATTGCGCGGCGGTTGTACGAAGCCGTGCGCGAGCTGCCGATCATCTCGCCGCACGGGCACGTCGATCCCCGGCTGCTGCTGACCGACGAGCCGTTCCGCGATCCGGCGAGCCTGCTCGTCACCCCGGACCACTACGTGACCCGGATGCTGCACGCGAGCGGGGTACCGCTGGCCGAGCTGGGCGTGGGCCGAGGCCCGCTGCCGGAGCCGGAGGCCCGTGTGGCCTGGCGCCACCTGTGCGCCAACTGGGCCGCCTTCCGCGGCACTCCGGTCCGCTACTGGTTCGACGCCGAGCTGTCGGAGATCTTCGGCATCACCGAGCGGCCCGACGCCGGCAACGCCGACCGCCTGTACGACCAGATCGCCGAGCAGCTCACGCAGGACAAGTTCCGGCCGCGCGCGCTCTTCCAGCAGTTCGGCATCGAGGTGCTGGCCACCACGGACGACCCGTGCGACGACCTGAGCGCACACCGTGCGCTGGCCGACGACCCCTCCTGGAGCGCCCGCGTCATCCCGACCTTCCGCCCGGACCGGTATCTGGAGCCGGCCCAGGCGGGCTGGCGGGACGCCGTCACCCGGCTCGGCGAGGTCTCCGGCGTGGACACCGGTACCTATGTGGGCTTTCTCTGCGCTCTGGAGGCACGCCGACGGCACTTCGTCGAGCACGGCGCCACCTCCGCCGACCACAGCCACCTCGATGTGCGCGCCGAGCCGCTGCCCGCCGACGAGGCCCAGCGGATCTACGCGGCCGCGCTGGCCGGCACCGCGACCGCTGCCGAGGCCACGGCGTTCCGGCGCAACATGCTGTTCGAGATGGCACGGATGTCCACCGAGGACGGCCTTGTGATGACGCTCCACCCGGCGGTGCACCGCAACCATCACACGCCGACCTACGAACGTTTCGGGGCGGACACCGGCCACGACATCCCGGTCCAGGTGGAGTTCACGCAGGCCCTGCAGCCGATGCTCACCGCCTTCGGCACGCACCCGGGCTTCCGACTGGTGCTGTTCACCCTCGACGAGACGGTGTTCTCCCGCGAGATCGCACCTCTGGCCGGCTTCTACCCGTCGGTGTACGCGGGCGCCCCCTGGTGGTTCCTGGACGCGCCGGACGCGATCCGCAGGTACCGCAGGGCCGTCACGGAGACCGCCGGGTTCTCCCGTACGTCCGGATTCATCGACGACACCCGCGCGTTCTGCTCGATCCCGGCCCGGCACGACATGTCACGCCGACTCGACAGCGGCGTGCTGGCAGAGCTCGTCGCCGAGCACCGCCTGGACGAGGACGAGGCGTTGGAGACCGCCGTCGCCCTCGTCGCCGACAATCCGCGAAAGGCCTTCAAGCTGTGAGCGCCACCTCGTCCGTGGTCCGCCGCCTCTCCCGCGCGACGCACGACGGCCGGCCCACGGCCCCGGTCCGCGTTCTGCACATGGGTCTGGGCAATTTCTTCCGCGCACATCAGGCCTGGTACACCGACCGGGCGCCGGACAGCGCGGAGTGGGGCATCGCGGCCTTCACCGGCCGCCGCCCCCATGCCGCCCAGGCCCTCGGCGCACAGGACGGTCTCTACTCCCTGATCACTCGCGGACCGGACGGCGACCGCTTCGACGTTCCGGCGGCGCTGTCCGCCGTCCACCCGGGGGGCGACCACGCGGCATGGCTCGGCTACTGGCGGCAGGAAGCGCTCGCGGTAGTCACCCTGACCGTCACGGAAGCGGGTTACACCCGTGGCGCGGATGGCTCCCTGGCCGTCGACCGCGATGACGTACGTGCCGACATCCACGCACTGAGCGAGGACCCCGACGCACCCGTCCGCACCGCCGTCGGCAAGCTGGTGGCCGGTCTGGAGGCGCGCCGCGCCGCCGGGCTCGGCCCGGTCGCCCTGGTGCCCTGCGACAACCTGCCGGGCAACGGCGCGGTGCTGGAGCGGCTCGTGCGCGAGCTGGCGGAACGGACAGGCCGCCCCGAACCGGTCGAGGCCGCGGACAAGGGGGCCGCGTACGTCACCACCATGGTCGACCGCATCACCCCGGCCACGAGCGACGAGCATCGCGCCGCCGTGCTGGCCCACACCGGACTCGTGGACTCGTCCCCCGTGGTCACCGAACCGTTCAGCGAGTGGGTGATCAGCGGCGAATTCCCCGCCGGACGCCCCCGCTGGGAGGACTCCGGCGCGACGTTCACCGATGACGTGACGCCGTATGAGGAACGCAAGTTGTGGCTGCTCAACGGCGCCCACTCGCTGCTGGCCTACGCGGCCACGCTGCGTGGCCACGAGACGGTCGCCGAGGCCGTCGCCGACCCTGTCTGCCACGAGTGGCTGGAGGAGTGGTGGAACGCGGCCTGTCTCCATCTCACGCTGCCGCAGGAGGAGTTGGACGCCTACCGGGCCGCGCTCCTTGAGCGGTTCGGCAACCCCCGGATCAGGCATGCGCTCGCACAGATCGCCGCCGACGGTTCGCAGAAGCTGCCCGTCCGCATCCTCCCGGCGCTGCGCCGGGAGCGTGCGCGCGGTGCGCTTCCGCTGGGTGCGACGCGGGTGCTCGCCGCCTGGGTGTGCCACCTCCGGGGCTTGGGCGCACCGGTGCAGGACGCCGCCGGAGCTGCGCTGCCGCGGATCGACGGCTCGCTCCCCGACGCCGTGCGCGCCGTGCTCGGCCACCTCGATCCGGCACTCGCCGCCGACGTTCCCGTGGTGGAGGCAGTTCTGGCGCAGGCCGCCGAGCTGAGCGGTGAGGAGCTGACCGCGTCATGACGGCCTCCGCGCCGGACCGCTCCCCCGGCGAGGTCGTCATCGGGCTCGACGTGGGTACGACCGCGGTCAAGGCGGTGGCGTTCGGTGTGGGGTCCGCGTGGCGTCGTACCGCCGTCCGCGAGTACCCGCTGCTCACTCCGCGGCGCGGCCGGCAGGTGCAGGACCCGGACACGATCGCCGCCGCGGTCTTCTCCGCCCTCCGCGCGTGTGCCGAGCAGTGCGCCGGCTCGCGTCTCCTCGCCGTCTCCGTCAGCGCGGCGATGCACGGCCTGATCGGTCTGGACGCCGGTCACAAGCCGCTCACCCCGCTGGTGACCTGGGCGGACGACCGTGCGCGCGGGGAGGCCGCGGAGCTGCGGGCCGCCGGACGCGCCGCCGCGCTGCACCGTGCCACGGGCGCTCCGGTGCATCCGATGACACCGCTGACCAAGCTGATGTGGTTCCACCGGGCGGAGCCGGAGCTGTGTGCCGAGGTGCGCTGGTGGGTGGGGCTCAAGGACTACGTGCTGTGGCTCCTGACGGGCTCCTTGGTCACCGAGCTGTCCTCGGCGTCCGGCACCGGCCTTCTGGACCTCTCCACCCGGACCTGGCATCCGGCGGCAGTGGACCTTGCGGGTGTCGCACCGGGGCAGTTGCCGGACGTCCTGCCGACCACGTCCCTGCTGCCGCTGTCCGCCGCGGCGGCCGGGGAGAGCGGCCTGCCGTCCGGCACCCCGGTGTGTGTGGGCGCCGCCGACGGGCCGCTGGGAAACCTCGGTTCGCAGGCGATGGAACCCGGCACCGTGGGCCTGTCCCTGGGCACCAGCGGCGCGGTCCGCGCCATCGTGCCCGAGCCGTTCGTCGCTCCGGGCGGCAGGCTGTTCTGCTACGCGCTCACCGACACCGCATGGGCAGTCGGCGGCGCGGTCAGCAACGGCAGCGTGGTGATGCGCTGGGCGGGCCGTACGTTCGGCGACGGATCCGGTGACGACGCGCTGTCCGACGAGGCCGTTCTCGCGCTCGCCGCGAGCGTGCCGGCCGGCTGCGACGGCCTGGTGATGCTGCCGTACCTCCTCGCGGAGCGGGCCCCGCTGTGGGACCCCGATGTGCCCGGCGCTTACCTCGGAGTGCGGCACTCGCACACCCGCGGCCATTTCGTACGGGCCGCCATGGAGGGGGTGGCCCTGCAACTGTCCACCGTCGTCGACGAGTTGGATCGCATCGAGCCGGTCAAGGCCGTGCAGGTCACCGGCGGCGCGTTCCGCTCGCCGCTGTGGACTTCGGTGATCGCCGCCGTGCTCGACCGGCCTGTCCACCTGGTCGCCGACGCCGAGGGTTCGGCGCTGGGCGCCGCGGCGCTGGGTCTCCATGCGCTGGGCCGGGCCCCTCGCCTCGCAGACGCACCGGCGCTGCTTGGCGCTCCTGCGCCGGAGAACGGCGTTCCCGTCCCCGCCTCCCCGGCCGACACCGAGCTGTACCGCACCGTACGAGCCGCGATACCGCGACTGCTCTCCTCCTACACGGCCGTCGCGGACCTGTTCGCATAGCCGCCCGCCCCGGCCGTTCCGGCCTCCTGGGCGCGGCCCGGCCCGATCTCCTCCCGATCTCCTCCCGACCAATCGATTGGATGCAGTCACCATGCCCACCCATGCTGATGTAGGCGTGATCGGCCTGGCCGTGATGGGCCGTAACCTGGCCCGCAACTTCGCCCGTCACGGCTGCGCGGTAGCGCTGTACAACCGTTCCGAAGCCAAGACGCGTGCCCTGGTCGACGAGTTCGGGCACGAGGGAACCTTCGTCCCCACGGAGTCCCTGACCGCCTTCGTCACCGCCCTGGCGCGACCCCGCCGCCTGGTCATCATGGTCCAGGCCGGCGCGCCGACCGACACGGTGATCGAGCAGCTCACACCGCTGCTCGAGCCGGGCGATGTGATCATCGACGGCGGCAACGCGCACTTCGCCGACACCCGCCGCCGCGAGGCGGCTCTGCGCGAGCGGGGCATCGAGTTCATCGGCGCCGGCATCTCCGGCGGCGAGGAGGGCGCGTTGAACGGCCCATCGATCATGCCGGGCGGTACGGCCGCCGCGTACGAGAAGGTCGCACCGCTGCTGACCGCCGTCAGCGCACACGTCGACGGCACACCGTGCTGCACGCACGTGGGACCGGACGGCTCGGGCCACTTCGTGAAGATGGTGCACAACGGCATCGAGTACGCCGACATGCAGCTCATCGCTGAGGCGTACGACCTGCTGCGACGGGCCGGCGGTCAGGAGCCGGCCGCGCTCGCGGAGACCTTTCGCCGCTGGAACGGCGGCCGGCTCGCCTCCTACCTGATCGAGATCACCGCCGAGGTCCTCGGCCACACCGACGCCGACACGGGCGGGCCGCTGGTCGACGTGATCGCGGACCAGGCGGGCCAGAAGGGCACCGGCCGCTGGACCGTGCAGACCGCGCTCGACCTCGGCGTCCCGGTGTCCGGCATCGCCGAAGCGGTCTTCGCGCGCTCCCTCTCCGGCCACGCTCCGGTTCGAGCGGCAGCGCGGGCGCTGCCCGGCCCGACGCCGCAGGCACTCCCGCCCGAGGACGCCGCCCGGTTCACGGAGCAGGTGGAGCAGGCCCTGTACGCCTCGAAGGTCGTCTCGTACGCGCAGGGCTGGCACATGATCGCGGCCGCCGCGGAAGAACACGGCTGGGACATCGACCTCGGCCGGCTGGCGACGATCTGGCGCGGCGGCTGCATCATCCGCGCCGACTTCCTGAACCGCATTCGCGCCGCATACGCCGCGGACCCGCGTCTGCCGTCACTGCTCGCCGACGAGGAATTCGCCAAGGAGCTGGGCGCCGCGCAAGACGCCTGGCGCGAGGTGATCGCCACCGCCGCCCGGCTCGGCATCCCCACCCCCGGCTTCTGCGCCGCGCTGGCTTACTACGACGCACTGCGCGGCGGCACCCTGCCGACAGCGTTGGTTCAGGCACAGCGGGACTATTTCGGAGCGCACACCTACCGCCGCACGGACCGGGAAGGCAGCTTCCACACCCGGTGGGGCGCCGACCGCTCCGAAGAACGGATCGGGTGACGCTCCGCGTTCCGCGTTCCGCATTCCAGGTGGGATTCCACCAGTGACCGGACGCATCCGGGTGCCCCGCAGACGTCCTGCGCCCTGCGGGGCACGAACTCTCCGGCGGCCTGGCTGCTCGGCGGGACCTGCACGCAGCGGATCAACTCGCCGAGGACGCCGTGGCCTTGGCCGGGAATCCGCTCGCAAGCGAAGGTCCCCTGTCGGCCACCGGGCGCTCAGGCCAGCCGGAGCATGACCTTGCTGGAGCCGGAGTCGCGGTCCGCGGCCACCGCGAACGCCTCCTGCGCGTCGTCGAGCGCGAAGCGGTGGGTCATCAGCGGAGAGACGTCCACACCGGATTCCATGAGCGTGATCGCGTCAGTGATCTCGTCGACGAACCGGTAGGAACCGCGGTAGTCGATCTCCCTCGTCACGATGTTGCCCAGCTCGGCGGCGACTTCACCGGCGGGGAGGTTGCCGACCTGGACGAGCACGCCGCCACGGCGCACCGCGGAGATCACACCGCCGAGGGCCCGTGCGGCGCCGGAGGCCTCGATCGCCACCTCGACATCGGCGGGCAGCGGCTCTCCGCCGGCCAGGGAGATCAGGGCGTCCGCGCCCATGGCACGGGCGACCTGCAGTGCGTTCGCGGACGGGTCCGCCGCGTGGACCCGGCCGGCGCCCGCCGCCTTGGCGGCCGCGACGGCGAGTGCCCCGATGGGGCCGCAGCCGTTGACGAGGACCGTGCGCCCGGAGACGTCACCGGCACGTCGCACCGCGTGGATCGCCACCCCGAACGGCTCCGCGAGGGCTCCCTCCTTGGTGCTCACCCGGTCGGGCAGCGGCCGCAACTGCTCGGGGCGTACGGCCCGCAACGAGCTGAATCCGCCCGGCTCATGGGGCTGGAAGGCGGCGGACCCGAAGTAGCGCACCTCGGGCCACAGGTTGGTCCGGCCGGCGTTCTCCTCGGGCATGGTGTGGTCGCCGACCAGGGTCGCGGGGTGCACCGTCACGCGCTGCCCCACCTCCACCCCGCTGACCCGCGATCCCACCTCGACGATGTGCCCGGCCACCTCGTGCCCGAGGATCAGCGGGTCCTTCAGCACGGCGGTGCCTGAGGTGCCGGTCTTCCAGTACGCCGTGTCGGAACCGCAGATGCCGCCCCACTCCATGGCGACGATCACCTGGTCCGGCCGGCACTCGGGGTCCGGTACGTCCTCGACCCGCAGGTCCTTCGCAGCGTGGACCACGACAGCGCGCATGTGGGTGTTCTCCTCTTGCTCAGATGTCCGTCAGGCCGATGAAGCCGACCGCGAAGATCGCGACGGCCGATATCACCAGCAGAACCGTGAACGGCTTCCCGTCCTTGACCCGTGGGTCCGTCTCGGTGCGCGACAGGTGGAGAGTCGCGACGGCCACGCCCATGAGGAAGAGGGAGTTCAGGATCCCGGCGATGACGACGAGGGTCAACGGCGCCTGGACAGCGACGGCGAGCAGGCCCCAGGTGATGGGCAGCACGACCATGATCACCCGCATCCACCGGTCCCGCCGGCGCATGTCGGTCCAGTCGAAGGCGCCGAACACCGCCAGGGTGTTGCCCACCTGGCGGCCGAGGCTGGGCACGTTGGCGATGATCGTCTTGAACAGCGCCACCCCCGCCCCGACGAGGAACACCGTGCCGCCCCACTGGCCGACCGTCGAGGTGAAGATGCTGGAGATGACCCCCATCACCTCGGGCCCCTCGGGGCGCAGTTCGGGCTGCGGGTGCAGCACCGCCGCACCGAGCATGTAGAGCGCCGCGGTGGAGACGGTGTAGACGACCCAGGCGACCCAGGCGTCCAGCTTCATCACCCGGATCCACCCACGCGCACGCCGCACCCAGGCCTCGGACCCGTCGTTCGGGCCCGCCCACGCGGCGTACCCCTTCTCCACACACCAGTAGGTGTAGGCGGTGATCTCCCCGGCGCCGACCCCCGTCATCCCGAACATCGACAGGGCCACCCCCATCGAGCCGGCGGAAACCTGGAACCGCAGCCCGTCGCTGACGTCCGCCACGCTCCACTGGAACTCGGTGAACTGGACGAGGAACACCATGACGACCGCGAACGCGGTGACGAGGACGACCAGCACCGTGGAGATCGACTCCACGAGCTTGTACCGGTTCACCACATGGATGGCGATCGCGATCACCACGAGAATGAGAACCCAGACCGCGATCGAGGTCGTGGAGAACGGATCGCCCCCGATCGGCAGCAGCGTGGAGAACGCCAGCGCGCCGGCGCCGATCACGCCGGCCTGCCCGATGAGGAACTGCAGGAACATCAGCAGCACCAGCCAGGCCATCCAGCCGCGACCGGCGATCTTCGGTGGGACCTGGTTGTATCCGGTGATCGCGGCCTTGCCGGTCGAGATGGACCAGCGCGCCAGCTCCACCTGCACCCACACCTTGACGAAGGTGGAGACGAAGACGAGCCAGAACAGCATGAAGCCGACCTCGGCTCCCAGCGTGGTGGCCGTGAGCAGCTCACCGGACCCGACGACCGCCGCGCTGGTGATCATGCCGGGCCCGAGGAAGCGCAGTCCGCCTCGCCAGCCCTTCGGAGGCTCCTTGACCATGGCCGGGTCGAGGACGTACGGGTCCTTCTCCTGGTCGACCGTCATCGTCCCGTCGGCCATCTCTGCTCCCTTGCTGCCACAGCGTGCCCGGCCCGTACTGTCACAGCGCGGCGCATGCTGCCCTCGAACGGCGCCGACTTGCCTCGGAACACTGCCGACTCATCAGCAGGCGAGGCCGCGCCGGGAGGATTACCGCACCTCTCGGCCGGTTTCAGCAATCGGTTGCCATAAGTTGCCCTCGCCGGGCACGGTTCCCCTGCGTACGCGTCGTGCTCCTCACGCCAGGAGGGTCGCGACGGCGAAGAGTGCGGGCACGGAGAGGACCGTGGAGAGGAAGACGCAGTCGCGGGCCGGTACGACGTCGACGCCGTAACGGCTCGCGTGCACGAACACGTTCTGAGCCGTGGGCAGGGCGGCGATCACCGTCACCGCGAGGACCGTCGCCTCGTCCAGGCCGAGCGCGTAGCGGGCCAGCAGGAACGTCACGAGAGGCTGCACGGCGAGCTTCAGGAACACGGTGAGTCCCGTCCGCGCCAGGCGTCCGCCCTTGCCCGGCAGCGGGCCGAAGCGGAGCGAGAGTCCATAGGCGAGCAGCATCGCCGGGATCGCCATACCGCCGATGAGCTCCAGGGGGTCCCGTACCGGCGCGGGAAGCCGCACGTCCGTGAGGGCCAGCAGCACCCCTACGAGCGAGCCGATCAGCAACGGGTTCGTGAAGGGGGTCGTCACGACCGTGCGCCAGGTCCGCGGCCGGTCACCGGTGCTGAGGTCCAGCACCGTGAGCCCGACGGGCTGGAGCAGCAGGAGCTGGGTGAGGAGCATCGGCGCCACCAGTGAGGCGTCGCCGAGTACGTAACCGGCAATGGGCAGGCCGAGGTTGCCCGCGTTGGCATAGGCGGCGCAGAAGGCGCCGATCGTCGTCTCCGCCGCCGAGCTCTTCCACACGTACCGGGACGCCGCGATCTGCAGGCCGGCGGCGATCGCGACGCCCCCGAGGGACGCGGGAAGCCCTGCCGAGAGGACGGTGGAGATATCCGTTTCGCCCAGCACGGTGACCATGAGCGCCGGGTTCGCCACGTAGAACGCGAGCCGCGAGAGCAGGCGTTGGGCCTGCACGTCGAGGACGCCGAAGTGCCCCAGCGCCACGCCCAGGACGATGATGGCTCCGATCGTGCTGAAGCCGGTGAGTATTCCGCTCATCCTTCCCTCTCGACAGCCGGCCGACGGCCGGCGACCTCCGGGATCATCTCAACATCCCCGCAGCTGCCCTCACCCGCCCGAGGCCCACGGCAGGGCGGGCATCCCCATGGCTGCCTGAGAGCCTCCCGCACCGCGGAAAATCCACGCCGAGCCCCCCGGAAAGCACGGCAACTCCTGGCAACTGATTGAGGCCTCGCGCGGACTCCTGGATGGTTAACGCCGCGGAGATTCCGGCTTGAATTCTGCAGAGCTTTTTCATGCCCTGACATTCAGGAACCATCCGGCCGAAACATTTCCGACATTCAGCCATTCTCTGTTCAAGGGAGTACGCAGATGGCCCCAGGCGCCCGGCCCTTCCGAAAAAGAACGGCCACTACGCTCGCGGTGGTCCCGCTGACCTTGGCGCTTCTCGGCACCGCCACCGCGGCACCGGGGGACAGCTCGCCGACCGGCGCCGCGGCAGCCGGCCCCGCCGGTTCGCCCGAGGTCGAGTCACGGGTGAAGGACATCATCGAGACCGGAGGCCTGCGCTTCCGGGACCTCAACGACAACGCCCGTCTGGACCCGTACGAGAACTGGCGCCTGCCCACCACGACGCGTGCGGCCGACCTCCTCTCCCGGATGACCCTCCAGGAGAAGGCCGGCATGATGCTGATCTCCTCGCACTACATGGGCACCAGCGACAACTGCGGCGACGGCGGAGGGACCGCGCTGCTGTGCGAACACGACCGGTGGGAGGAGACCAACTCCTGGGACGGCAAGCCCTACGACAAGCCGGTGCTGTCCGCCTCGGGGGCCACGAAGGGCATCGGCGAGCGCCATCTGCGGCACCTGATCGTCCGGGACGATCGGGAGGCGAAGGATCTGGCCCGCTGGACCAACGCCCTCCAGGAAATCGCGGAGGGCAGCCGGCTGGGCATCCCCGTGGTGATGGCCTCCAATCCGCGCAACCACCTCAACTCCGACCGGACCTTCGGCGTTTCCGAGGCCGGCGGCAAGTTCTCGACCTGGCCGGGCGAGCTCGGCCTGGCGGCGACCCGCGATCCCGGCCTGGTCCGGGAGTTCAGCCGGATCGCGGCCCGGGAGTGGCGCGCGGCGGGCATCCACAAGGGCTACATGTACATGGCGGACACCGCCACCGAGCCGCGCTGGACCCGGGCGAGCGACACCTTCGGCGAGGAGCCGCAGCTCGCAGCGGACATGATCAAGTCGATCGTCGAGGGCTTCCAGGGCGATGAACTCTCCGCCGAGAGCGTCTCACTGACCACCAAACACTTCCCCGGCGGCGGCGCCCGCGAGGACGGCCGGGACCCGCATTTCTCCTGGGGTAAATTCCAGCCGTATCCGAACGAGGGCAGCCTGCAGCGCTATCATCTTCCGCCTTTCCAGGCCGCCGTCGATGCCGGCACGACCTCGATCATGCCGTACTATTCCGCACCCCGGAACGAGGGCAGTGCACCGCAGCTGCCGAAAAAGCTGTGGCAATCCGAGGATCAGCAATTCGAAGAAGTCGGATTCGCCTACAACGGTGCATTTCTTCAGGGACTGCTCCGCGACGAAATGGGTTTCCAGGGCTACGTCAACAGCGATACGGGAATCACCACCGCCCAGCCCTGGGGCGTGGAGGAACTGAGCTCCACCGAGCGCTACGCCAAGGCGATCAAGGCGGGTACCAATATCTTCTCCGGTGAAGCGGACCCGAAGGACCTGATCCGGGCGGTCGAGGAGGGCCTGGTGAAGGAGTCCGAGATCGACCGGTCGGTGAGCTTCCTCCTCACCGAGATGTTCGACCTCGGCCTGTTCGAGGACCCGTACAACGATCCCCGGCGCGCCCAGACGATCGCCGACGACCCGGCATCCCAGGCCAAGGCCGACGCGGCGCACCGGAAGTCCGTCGCGATGCTGCGCAACGAAGGGCAGGCGCTGCCCCTCACCGACCAGGACACCGAGGACGTCCGCCTCTACGTCGAGGTGTTCACCCGGGACGACGCCGCCGAGCAGACCGCCGGCCTGGCCAAGCGCATCGCCGAGCACGACCCGTCGATCACCCTGGTCGACCGGCCCGAGGAGGCCACCCACGCCTTCCTCTGGGCACGGCCGAACCTGAACCTCCGTGACGACACCGAGACCAGCCGGCTCTCCGTCGAACTCGACGAGAAGACGGGCATCGACGTGGCCCGGATCCGGCAGATCCAGGAGGAGGTCGACACCAACATCGTCGGCATCAACATGACCAACCCCTGGCTGGTCGGAGAGATCGACCAGGACGCCGACGCGACGCTCGCCACGTTCGACGTCACCCCCGAGGCGGTCGTCGACGTCATTCGGGGCAGGACCGACCCCACCGGCAAACTGCCGGTCACCGTCCCGGCTTCCCTCGACGCCGTGGACGGCAACGCACCGGATGTCCCGGGCTACGACGAGGGCCCCGGCTACGCCTATGTGAACGGCTCCGGCGACGCCTACACCTTCGGCTTCGGCCTCGGCTACCGCCGCTGAGCCGCCGCCGCCCGCACCGGGCCCACCGGTCTCCGCACGTGCCGGGACCGGTGGGCCCGGTGCGCGCACCCACACGTGACACAGCAACATCTGGCAACCGATTGCCACCGCCGCACCGACCTGGATGAATACATGGCGACATCCACGCAGCCATGGCGTTTACGAGCCACGCGGCGAGATGCGTCCCGGATCCCGGCACAACTGCCCGGCTCTGCTGTGCCCGCCCCTGCTCCTCCAGGGTCGGGCGCAGGAGAGCCGGGAGGCGAAGGGCGGCCGGGAGCTCAATGACGAGCGTGACGAGCGAAGAGGGAGCACATGAACAGGACGACCCTTTCGGTCGCGGCCGCGAGCAGCGCCATGGCGCTGCTGGCCGGGTGCGGAGCCTCCGGCGGCGGGGGTGAGGGCGGCGCCGGTGCCGGCAGGGGAACCACCCTGCGGCTGGCGCTGAACCAGTCCGAGGACCACCCCTCGTTCGTGGCGCTCGACCACTTCGCGGACCGGCTCACCGAGTCCACCGACGGCCGGTGGAACATCGAGGTCTTCCCCAACGAGAACCTCGGGGCCCAGCAGGAGGCGCTCCAGCTGACCAGCGACGGCAGCGTCGACCTCGCGATCGTCTCCGGGACCCAACTGGAGGACCTCAACAAGGACTTCGTCGCCTTCAACCTGCCCCACGTCTTCGACTCCGTCGACCACCAGATGAAGGTCATCAACGACAAGAAGATCGTGGGCGGGCTGTACTCCTCGCTCGAGGACCGGAACGACCTCACCGTGCTCGGCGGGTTCACCCAGGGCACCCGCAGCATCTACGCGGACAAGCCGGTCACCAAGCCGGCCGACCTCGCCGGCATGAAGGTCCGGGTGCAGGAGAGCAAGGTGCACATCCGGATGATCGAGCTGATGGGCGGCGCCGCGACGCCGATGTCCTACGGCGAGGTCTACACGGCCCTGCAGTCCGGCGTCCTCGACGGCGCCGAGAACAACGAGGTCTCGTATGTGACGCAGAAGCACTTCGAGGTCGCCAAGCACTGGTCCAGGACCGACCACCTCGTCGGCCTCGACTATCTGGTCGGGAACACCGGCCGGCTGGAGTCGATGTCCGACCGTGACAGGGCCGCGTTCGACAGGGAGTGGGCCGCGGCGATGAAGGAATTCACCAGGCTCTGGAAGACCGAGACCGCACAGGCCGTCGCCGACGCCAAGAGCGCGGGAGTGCAGTTCCACGACGTCGACGAGAAGGCGTTCCGTAAGGCCCTCGCTCCGCTCACCGACGAGGCGCTGACCACCGAGACCGCCCGAGAGGTGTACGAGGCGAGCCGGAGGGCCGCCGGATGAACCGACGAACAGCCAGGAAGGCGAAGGGCCCGACATGCTCGCAGTGAAGAAGTTTCTGGACCGAGTGCTCGCCGCGGCCTGTGTGGCGCTCTTCGCGGTCCTCGTCCTCACGGTGTCGTGGCAGGTCTTCAGCAGGCAGGTGCTCAACGCTCCCAGCAACTGGTCGGAGCAGCTCGCCAAGTACGTGTTCGTATGGCTCGGCATGTTCGGGGCCGCTCTCGTCTTCTCCGAGCGTGGACACATCGCGGTCGACTTCCTCATCCGCAAATGCCCCGCCGGCGTGCAGCGGGGAGCCGCGGTCGTCGTGCAGCTCGCGGTCATCGCCTTCGCCGCACTCGCGCTGATCTGGGGCGGATCCAGGATGGTGCTGCTGACCTGGGACCAGAACCTCACGGTGCTTCCCACCCAGGTGGGCCCGCTCCACCTGGTCATGCCCGTCACCGGCGTGATCATCACGCTGTACGCGGTGTACCACCTGGTCTCGGTACTGCGCGGCGAGGAAGCCGCGATCGAGACCGACGATTCGACCGAAGCGATCTGAGGGGCAGTGATGGATCCAGCCACGCTCGCAGGGCTCATCCTGCTGGTCGGAATCGCCGGCCTGATACTTCTGAGCGTCCCGATCGCCGTCGCCGTCGGGCTCTCCGCCACCGTTGCCACCATCGCCGTGCTGGGCCTCGACAACGCCGTCCTGGTGTCGTCCCAGCAGATCTTCACCGGCACCAACTCGTTCAGCCTGCTGGCCATTCCGTTCTTCGTCCTGGCCGGCGTGCTGATGAACAACGGCGGCATCGCCGCCCGGCTCGTCGACGCGGCCAAGGTCCTCGTGGGACGGGCGCCGGGGTCGCTTGCCCAGACCAACGTCGTCGCCAACGCACTGTTCGGCTCGGTGAGCGGCGCCGCCGTGGCCTCCGCAGCGGCCGTCGGGGGTGTCATGGGCCCGAGGCAGCGGGCCGAGGGCTACGATCCCGCGTTCGCGGCCTCCGTCAACGCGGCCTCCGCCCCGGCGGGAATGCTGATCCCGCCGAGCAACACGTTCATCGTCTACTCGCTGGTGAGCGGCAGTTCCATCGCCGCTCTGTTCATGGCCGGCTACGGGCCGGGCCTGCTGTGGACACTGGCCTGCATGGTGATCGTGTACGCGCGCTCCCGCAGGCGGCCCGAACTCAAGGGTTCGGGTGGCGTGACGCTCCGACAGGCGGCCGGAGTCGTCTGGAAGGCCGTGCCGTCCCTCCTGATGATCCTCATCGTCATCGGCGGCATCCTGGCCGGCTTCTTCACCCCGACCGAGTCGGCGGCGATCGCGGTTCTCTACTGTCTGGTGCTCGGCTTCGCGTACCGGAACATCAAGGTCGGGCATCTCCCGGGCATCCTGCTGAACGCGACCAGGACGACAGCGATCGTGATGATCCTGGTCGGTGTCTCCTCGGTGATGTCGTGGGTGATGTCCTTCACCGGGATCCCGGGGCTGGTCTCGGACGCGCTGCTGGGAATGAGCGACAACCCCACCGTCATCCTCGTTCTGATGATGCTCATCCTGCTGGTGGTGGGAACCTTCATGGACCCGACACCGGCGATCCTGATCTTCACTCCGATCTTCCTGCCGATCGTGCAGGAGTTCGGGATCGACCCGGTTCACTTCGGCATGATGATCGTCTTCAACCTGTGCCTGGGCACGATCACGCCGCCGGTCGGCAATGTGCTCTTCATCGCGGCCAGAGTGGGGGAACAGCGCATCGAACCGGTCATCCGACAGCTGCTGCCGTTCTTCGCGGCGCTGGTCGTCGTGCTGTTCCTGGTGGTCTTCGTACCCGAGATATCGACGTGGCTGCCGACGGAACTCGGTCTGATCAAGGGCAGTTGAGGACGCCGCAAGCACCGCGCCGGCCGCCGGGGGATCCGGCAGCCGGCGCGACGACGGTCCCAGGCCCGGAGCCACCACGGTCCTGCTCGCACACCCGTTGCGAGCAGGACCACGCCCCGTCCACCCCCACCCGGAACACAGGAGACCGGCATGACAACCAGCGCATCACAACTCCTCACAGGCGCCGACGCCGAGGCGGCCGACCGCGTCGCCGCGGCCCTGCACGGCGCGGACCCGCTGGGCGTCGCCTTCTCCGGCGGGGTCGACTCCTCGCTGCTGCTCGCGCTGGCGGTCCGCGCCCTGGGGCCCGACCGCGTCGTGGCAGTGCTCGGGGTCTCCCCCAGCCTGGCCGCTGACGAGAGGGCGGCGGCCCACGACGTCGCCGCCTTCATCGGCGCCCGCGTACTGGAGGTCGCCACCCACGAGGGCGAGCAGGAGGCGTACCGCGCCAACGGCCCGGACCGCTGCTTCCACTGCAAGAACGAGCTGTTCACCCGGATCTCCGACGAGGTCGTCAGCACGCACGGACTCGCGGCCGTCGCCTACGGCGAGAACGCCGACGACGCGCTCCGCCCCGACCGCCCAGGCAGCCGGGCGGCGACCGAGCACCGTGTGCTGCGCCCGCTCGCCGACGCGGGCCTGGACAAGGCAGCGGTACGGCGCATCGCGCGCGCCCTGGAGCTCCCCTGCGCCGACAAGCCGGCCGCGCCCTGTCTGGCGTCGCGCATCCCGCACTTCGAGGAGGTCTCGCCGGAGAAGCTCGCCCAGGTCGAGCGGGCCGAGAAGGCACTGCGTGAACTGGGCTTCTCCGACTCACGGGTCCGCCATCACGGCGATGTCGCCCGCCTCGAACTGCCCGAGGCGGAGATCGCGCGTGCCGTCTCCGGCCCGACGCGCGAAGCGGTGCTCCGGGCTGTCAGGGCGGCCGGCTTCCGGATGGTCGCAGTCGACCTCGCGGGCATCCAGTCCGGCGCCTTCACCCTTCCCCTGGTCTCAGCCACCGGAGCCTCGAAATGACCGATGACCGTCAACCGTCGCGGATCCTCGCGGACTTCGCCGAACTCGACCACGACCGGGCCGAGCGGCGCGGCTATCCCGAGGCCGTGTACTGCGAGGGCAAGACGCCCGCCCAGGTCGGCGCCATCGCCGCAGCGGTACGCGACCGCGGCGCGCCCACCCTGTTCACCCGTGCCGCCGCCGACCATGCCAAGGCGGTGCTCGCCGAGGTCCCCGAAGCCCACTACGACCAGGAGGCCCGGCTGCTTGCCTGGCCGGCGGAGCCGCCCGAGCGCTCGGGCGGCCCGGTCGTGGTCGTCGCGGCCGGGACCTCGGACCTACCGGTGGCCAGGGAGGCGCTGCTGACAGCCACCTACCTGGGCCGGGCATGCGAGCTGGTCGTCGATGTGGGGGTGGCCGGGCTGCACCGGGTCCTGGGCCGCCTCGACCTGCTGCGCCGTGCCCGGGTGATCGTGGTCGTCGCGGGGATGGACGGCGCGCTGCCCAGCGTGGTGGCGGGTCTCGTCAGCGCCCCGGTGGTGGCCGTGCCCACCTCGGTCGGCTACGGCGCCGCGTTCGGTGGCATCGCCCCGCTGTTGTCCATGCTCAACGCCTGCTCGCCGGGCGTGGCGGTGGTCAACATCGACAACGGCTACGGAGGCGGTCATCTGGCCGCCCAGATCGCGGCCGTCGGCTGACCGT
Organism: Streptomyces cavernicola; assembly: GCF_029968035.1. Taxonomy (GTDB): domain Bacteria; phylum Actinomycetota; class Actinomycetes; order Streptomycetales; family Streptomycetaceae; genus Streptomyces; species Streptomyces cavernicola. Next base: position 286,046 of record NZ_JASCIQ010000004.1, read on the forward strand.
ACGTCGAGGTGCCGGCCTTGAACACGCCTCCGAGCTGGGTGGTCCCCGCGACTTCATACTGATGGTCCGTAGCCGAGGACCCAGGCGGATTGGTTCCACACACCAATCCGCGGCCCCGCGGAGTCCGGATCAG
>NZ_JASCIQ010000040.1 GCF_029968035.1 Streptomyces cavernicola
CGGGGGGGGGCCGGCCCCCCGCCGGGGGGGGGGGGGGGGGGCCCCGCCCCCCCCCCCCCCCCCGCGACAGGGGCCGAAAGTGATCGGGCAGTGTGCCCAGCGGCAGCTGTCTCGAATCCCGGACGGACGGGATCCTCCGGCATACGTGAGGCAACCCACACCTGCCGTATCGTTGGGGCCGGTCGTTATCAGACCGCGACAGACCGGAAGGGCAACACGCAGTGACCGTCGACGACACGGGCTCAGGCACGGGCACCCACCCCGCCCCCCGGGATGCCGACGACGCCACGGCCGACCACGCGGGCGATCCGCTGGCGCTCCGGCTCGAGCAGCTGATCCTCGGCGCCGAGCGGCGTTACACGGCCTTCCAGGCGGCCCGCACCGCCGGCGTCTCCATGGAGCTCGCGTCCCGTTTCTGGCGCGCCATGGGCTTCCCCGACATCGGCCAGGCCAAGGCGCTCACCGAGGCGGACGTGCTGGCGCTCCGGCGCCTCGCGGGCCTCGTCGAGGCGGGCCTCCTCAGCGAGGCGATGGCCGTGCAGGTGGCCCGCTCCACCGGGCAGACCACCGCCCGCCTGGCCGAATGGCAGATCGACTCCTTCCTGGAGGGCCTCACCGAGCCGCCCGAGCCGGGCATGACCCGCACCGAGGTGACGTACCCGCTGGTCGAGCTGCTCCTGCCCGAGCTGGAGGAGTTCCTCGTCTACGTGTGGCGCCGCCAGCTGGCCGCCGCCACCAGCCGGGTCGTGCAGGCGGGCGACGACGAGGAGATGGTCGACCGGCGTCTCGCCGTCGGCTTCGCCGACCTCGTCGGCTTCACGCGCCTGACCCGCCGTATGGAGGAGGAGGAACTCGGCGAGCTGGTCGAGGCCTTCGAGACCACCGCCGCCGACCTGGTCGCGGCCCGCGGCGGCCGCCTCATCAAGACCCTCGGCGACGAGGTCCTCTTCTGCGCCGACGACGCGGGCACCGCCGCGGAGATCGCGCTCCGCCTGATCGAGACGATGGCCAACGACGACACGATGCCCGAGCTGCGCGTCGGCATCGCCTTCGGCACGGTGACCACGCGCATGGGCGACGTGTTCGGTACGACGGTGAACCTCGCGAGCCGGCTCACCTCGATAGCGCCCAAGGACACCGTCCTGGTCGACGGGGCCCTCGCCGAGGAGCTCACCAGGACCGGCGACGCCCCGGCCTCCGAGTCCGAGGCCGCAGCGGAGGCCGAGCGCGCCGAGAAGGAGGGCACGGAGCCGGTCGCGTACCGCTTCGGGCTCCAGCCGATGTGGCAGCGCCCGGTGCGCGGCCTCGGCATGATCGAGCCCTGGCTGCTTTCGCGGCGCGACTGAGCCGGGCCCCGGGCTGTCGTTCCGGGCGGTGCGGACGGCGCGGGCGGTGCGGGCTGGGCGGGCGAGGGTTATCCACAGGCCTTGGCCTCGTCGGGCAGGCCTGACATGATCCGTTGGTAACGGTCGTTAACCAGCGTGATCGAGGGCGGAGGCGCCATGTCGGAGCAGCGGTTCGGGGAACACGTCGTCGTGAGGCGACACGAGTACGTCGCCGAGTTCGTGCTCGACCGGCCGAAAGCCATGAACGCCGTGTCCACCGCGATGGCGCGCTCCATCTCCGCCGCCTGCCGCGCCCTCGGCGACGATCCGGACGTACGCGTCACCGTCCTCACCTCCACCCATGAGCGGGCCTTCTGCGTCGGCGCGGACCTGAAGGAGCGCAACTCCTTCACCGACGCCGAGCTCGTACGGCAGCGGCCCACCACGCGCGCCGCGTACACGGGTGTGCTCGAACTGCCCATGCCGACCATCGCCGCCGTGCACGGCTTCGCCCTCGGCGGCGGCTTCGAACTCGCCCTGGCCTGCGACCTGATCGTGGCCGACGCCACCGCCGTGGTCGGCCTGCCCGAGGTGTCCGTCGGCGTCATCCCGGGCGGGGGTGGCACGCAGCTGCTTCCGCGCCGGGTCGGGGCCGCGCGCGCGGCCGAGCTGGTGTTCAGCGCGCGGCGCGTGGAGGCGGACGAGGCAAGGGAGTTGGGGCTCGTCGACGAGCTGGTCGAGGCCGGGCGGGACCGGGAGTCGGCGCTCGCCCTCGCCACGCGGATCGCGGGCAACTCGCCGGTCGGGCTGCGGGCGGCGAAGCGGGCGCTGCGGTTGGGGCAGGGGTTGGACCTGCGGTCCGGGCTCGATGTGGAGGACTCGGCTTGGCGTTCGGTGGCGTTTTCCGGGGATCGGGCGGAGGGGGTTGCGGCGTTCAACGAGAAGCGGAAGCCGGTGTGGCCTGGGGCGTAGTTTCCTCCCCTGACCCCTGCTACCGGGGCTGCGCCCCGGCCCCCGGCTGTCTTTCGGCTGCCGCGCCGTCGTGGTTGTTCGCGCAGTTCCCCGCGCCCCTGAAGATCGGGGGCTGCGCCCCGGCCCCCGGCTGTTTTTCGGCTGCCGCGCCGCTGTCGTTGTTCGCGCAGTTCCCCGCGCCCCTATCGGGGCACTCATCGCAGCCCCAGCCCGCACAGTTCAGCCCCACCTCGCAAGGATCCAGCCCGCGGCATCTGCGGAGCAGGAGGGCCGGGGCGCAGCCCCGGTTTTTAGGGGCGCGGGGAACTGCGCGGCCAGCCACGGCGTAGCTGCAGGTGAAAGACGGCTGTGAGGGTCGGGGCGGTAGCCGCGGTTTTTTAGGGGCGCGGGGAACTGCGCGAACGGCCACAGCGGAGGTGCAGGCGAAGGGCGGCCGTCGGGTTCGGGGCGCAGCCCCGGTAGTGGGGGGCGGGGTGGTAGCCCCGGGTGGGGAAAAGGGCGAAGTGGGGGGAAACTCCCTAGCCTGGGGGAATGGCTGAGGAGGAAGACCGGCTGCGGGCCGTCGTCGCGTTGGCGCAGGCCATGGCCGCCGCGCACTCGCCGAGGGAGTCCTGGCTGGCCGCGGCCCAGGGGGCGCGCAGGGCGTTGGGCGGGAGCTTCGCCGCCCTCTCGGTGTGGGAGCGGCATCGCGGGCGCCTCCGCGTACTCGTGAACGCGGGCGAACGGGCCCCGGACGAGGAGGAGTTCCCCGAGGACGAGGCGTACCCCGTGCACCAGTTCCCGGAGATCACCGAGTTCCTGCACGAGAGGTGGGCCGGCGGCGGCGAGCCCGACGCCTGGGTCGAGACCGCGCAGGGTCCGAGGGAGGACGCCAGGGCCGGCCACTGCCACCTGGGGGCACCTCCCAGCGTTAGCTGGGGGAGGGTCGCCGCGCTGCGCAGGCGCGGTCGGGGCAGCTGCGTGGTCGCCCCGATCGTGCTGCACGGGCGGGCCTGGGGCGAGTTGTACGTGGCGCGGCCGCCCGGCGTCCCCGTGTTCGATCGGAACGACGCGGACTTCGCCACCGTCCTCGTGTCCGTCATCGCCGCCGGGATTGCCCAGTTCGAGCGCCTGGAGGAGGCCCGCAGACTCGCGTACACCGACTCCCTGACCGGGCTCGCCAACCGCCGGGCCGTGGACGCCCGCATGGACGAGGCGATCGAGCGGCACCGGGCGGACCCGGAGGGCGTCGTGGTCTCCCTCGTCGTCTGCGATCTGAACGGGCTGAAGCGGGTCAACGACACCCGGGGCCACGCGGTCGGCGACCGACTGCTCGAACGTTTCGGCTCGGTGCTCTCGCTGTGCGGCGCGATGCTGCCCGGTGCGCTCGCTGCCCGGCTCGGCGGCGACGAGTTCTGCCTCCTGTCGACCGGGCCGAGCGCCGACGAAGTGGTCCGGGTCGCCGATGAACTCTGCGTGCGCGGGGGCGAGTTGGAGCTGGGCGAGGGCGTCGCGTGCGGGGTGGCGTCGACCGGCGACCCGATCGGCCCGGTGCGCTCGGCCCGCCGCCTGTTCCGGCTCGCGGACGCCGCCCAGTACCGGGCCAAGGCCGCGCGCTCCCAGAAGCCCGTGGTGGCGGGGCGTGAGGGCCCGGACGATCCGGTCGTGCGGCTCGCGGACGAGCCGGGCCCGGCACTTCGCCAGGGCGAGCGGCGCCGCTTCCGGGGGCGCTGAGCACATGCGTGAGGGTGAGCATTCCGTGGACGGTGAGCATCCCGTGGACACGGTCGTCCTTGGCCCTTCGGGGGTCACCGCGGCCGAGGTCGTCGCCGTCGCCCGGGGCGGCGCCCGCGTCGAGCTGTCGGACGAGGCGCTGGCGGCGCTCGCCGCGTCCCGCCGGATCGTCGACGCGCTCGCCGCCGAGCCCGCGCCGGTCTACGGCGTCTCCACCGGCTTCGGCGCGCTCGCCACCCGGTACATCGACCATGAGCTGCGCACCCGGCTGCAGCGCAACATCGTCCGCTCGCACGCCGCGGGCATGGGCCCGCACGTGGAGCGCGAGGTCGTGCGCGCCCTGATGTTCCTGCGCCTGAAGACACTCTGCTCCGGGCGCACCGGTGTCCGCCCGGAGGTCGCCCTGGGCCTGGCGGGGCTGCTCGACGCGGGCATCACGCCGGTCGTCCACGAGTACGGCTCGCTCGGCTGCTCCGGCGACCTCGCGCCGCTCGCGCACTGCGCCCTCACGCTGCTCGGCGAGGGCGAGGCGGAGGGCCCCGACGGCACGGTGCGGCCCGCCGCCGAACTCCTCGCCGAGCACGGCCTCGCCCCCGTCGAACTGCACGAGAAGGAAGGCCTTGCGCTGCTCAACGGCACGGACGGGATGCTCGGCATGCTGCTCCTCGCCCTCGCCGACCTGGAGTTGCTCTACCGCAGCGCGGACGTCACCGCCGCGCTCTCCCTGGAGGCGCTGCTCGGCACCGACAAGGTCCTCGCGCCCGAGCTGAACGCCGTCCGCCCGCACCCCGGCCAGGCCGCCGCGGCCGCCAACATGCGGAAGGTGCTTGACGGTTCGGGCCTGACCGGCCACCACCAGGACGACGCGCCGCGCGTCCAGGACGCCTACTCGGTGCGCTGCGCCCCGCAGGTCGCGGGCGCGGGCCGGGACACCCTCGCGCACGCCCGTACGGTCGCGGAGCGGGAGTTGGCCGCGGCCGTCGACAACCCGGTGGTTCTAGACGACGGCAGGGTCGAGTCGAACGGGAACTTTCACGGGGCGCCCGTCGCGTACGTACTGGACTTCCTGGCCGTCGCAGCCGCCGACCTCGGGTCGATCGCCGAGCGGCGCACGGACCGGCTGCTCGACAAGAGCCGGTCGCACGGGCTGCCGCCGTTCCTGGCCGACGACCCGGGCGTGGACTCGGGCCTGATGATCGCCCAGTACACGCAGGCCGCCCTGGTCAGCGAGATGAAGCGGCTCGCGGTGCCCGCGTCGGTCGACTCCATCCCGTCGTCCGCGATGCAGGAGGACCACGTCTCGATGGGCTGGTCGGCGGGGCGTGAACTACGGTCGTCCGTACGGAACTTGTCGCGGATCCTGGCCGTCGAGCTGTGTGCCGCGACGCGCGGGATCGAGCTGCGCGCGGGCCTCGAACCCGCGCCCGCCTCGCGTGCCGTGATCGCCGCCGCGCGGGCGGCCGGCCTGCAAGGTCCGGGCCCCGACCGGCACTTGGCGCCCGATCTGGCGGCGGCGGAGGAGTTCGTGCGCACCGGGGCGCTGCTCGCGGCGGTGCAGTCGGTGACGGGACCGCTGGCCTAGAGCCCTTGCGGGGCTCCGGCGGTCAGGAGAGCTGCTCCTGGCGGGCCGAGTACGCGACGAAGCCGACGCCCGCGCCGAGGAAGAGCAGCCCGCCGATCACGTACGGCGTGGTGTTCACCGCGCCGGTCTCCGCGAGGCGGGTCCCGGCAGGGGCGGAGGCGGTGGAGGCCGGGGCGGCGTCTGGGCGCGGGGTTGCCGAGGCGGCGACGGGAGCCCGCTCCGTACGGTGGCGTTCCTCGTGCCGGTCGGCCGTCGCGTTCGCGGAGGGGACGAACCACAGGGCGCCGAGAACGGAGGCCGCGGCGGCGGTGGTGAGCAGCGAGCGACGTGCGGCGGACACGGGATCGATCCCCCTTGTGTACTGGCGATTTGGCCGTGTGAGCTGATGCTAATGAAAGCCGCGGGTCGTGGGAAAGCCGGGAGGGGGCCACGCCTTACGCTCCGTCATATGAGCACTCCTGAGACATCCCGTTATGTCCGGCTGAAGGTCGAACTGGTCCTGGACATCACCGAATCCGAAGCCCTCACGGGCGCCGCTCTCGACCGCATCGGGCACGACGAATTCATGCCCGACGAGGAGCGTGCGCATGCCGAGTCGGCGGTGCGTGAGGACGCGGCGGAGGCGCTCGCGTATCTGGTCGACCCCTTCGGCCTGGTCGGTGAGGTGCCGGGCGTCGAGCTCGCGCAGGCCTCGTGGAGTAGTGAGCCGGTGGACTTCGACCCGGAGGCCCAGGACTGGGACGACGACGAGGTGGACGACGAGGTCGACTGGGAGGTCGACGAGGACGAGTCCGAAGATTACGAAGAGTCCGCAGAGGCTGACGAAGAGGCCGACGAGGAGCAGTGACCGGGGCCGGGTTCCGCCACCCCGAGACGTACTGCTAGAAACGGCAGGGTTACGGGCATACGCACGTGGCCTTCCCCACATCTTCCGCACACCTGGAACCGGACGAACCGTCATGGGTGTTCTAAAGCATGACGGGATCGCCTCCGCGGGCGCCCGCACGGGGACATGGGGATTCGGCAACGATGGAGAAGCGTGTGATGACGGTCGGTAACCGGCGCAGGGGTTTCATAGCCGCGTCTGCCCTGGTCAGTGGCGTTCTGGTGCTCTCCGCCTGTAGCGGCGGCGACGAGGGCGGCAAGGCGGGCGACGGCAACAGGAAGTCGCAGAGCCAGGCCGACGAGGCCGCCGCCAAGGACGCCTCGGCCGCCCAGATCAAGATCACGCCCAAGAACGGCGAGAACAAGGCCAGCATCAACAACGCGGCCAAGGTGACCGTCAGCGATGGCACCCTCACCGAGGTCGAGATGCAGACCACGGACGGCACCGAGGTCGCCGGGTCCCTCGCGGCCGACAAGAAGAGCTGGAAGCCCGACGCCCAGCTGGAGCGCGGCACGACGTACAAGGTCACCGCGGTCGCCGAGGACGGCAAGGGTCGTGAGGCGCACGAGAACGCCAAGTTCACGACCGTGTCGTCCGCCAACAGCTTCATAGGCAACTTCACCCCGGACGACGGCAAGGAAGTCGGCGTCGGCATGCCGGTGTCGATCAACTTCGACAAGGCGATCACCGACAAGGCCGCCGTCCAGGGTGGCATCAAGGTCAGCTCCAGCAGCGGCCAGGAGGTCGTCGGCCACTGGTTCAACGCCAACCGCCTGGACTTCCGCCCCGAGGACTACTGGCAGGAGGGCTCCACCGTGACCCTCAAGCTGGACCTCGACGGCGTCGAGGGCGCCGACGGCGTGTACGGCGTGCAGCAGAAGACCGTGACCTTCAAGATCGGCCGCAACCAGGTCTCGACCGTCGACGCCAAGAGCAAGACGATGACGGTCACGCAGGACGGCAAGACCGTCAAGACCATCCCGATCTCCGCGGGCTCCCCGGACAACCCCACGTACAACGGCCAGATGGTGATCTCCGAGAAGTTCAAGGAGACCCGGATGAACGGTGCGACGGTCGGCTTCACCGACGACGACGGCAAGGGCGAGTACGACATCAAGGACGTGCCGCACGCGATGCGCCTGTCGACCTCCGGCACGTTCATCCACGGCAACTACTGGGGCGCCAAGTCGATCTTCGGCTCGGCCAACACCAGCCACGGCTGCGTCGGCCTCTCCGACACCAAGGGCGCGGACGACCCCAAGACCGCGGGCGCCTGGTTCTACGACAACTCGCTGATCGGCGACGTCGTGATCGTCAAGAACTCCCCGGACAAGACGATCACCCCGGACAACGGCCTGAACGGCTGGAACATGAGCTGGGACGAGTGGAAGGCCGGCTCCGCCGTCTGACCCCCACCCTGAACGCCTGCGGGCCCGCACCGGAACTCCGGTGCGGGCCCGCTCTCGTACGTACGCCCGCGGTCGTACGTACGCGTCGTCGCGCGGCTCAAGCCGGTTGTGTGCTCCAGGAGTTGAGCAGGCGCAGCGACTCCGCCGCGTGCGAGCCGGGCTCCGCGTGGAACGTGACCAGGTGCTGGTCGTGGTTGTCGGGCAGCGCGAGCGTCTCGTACGCGAGGGTCAGCTCGCCCACCACCGGGTGCCGGATGAGCTTCGTGCCGTGGCCGCGCTTCTGCACCGTGTGCGCCGCCCACAGCCGCCGGAAGTCCTCGCTCTTCACCGACAACTCGCCGACCAGGGCGGAGAGTTGGGGATCGTCCGGGTAGCAGCCCGCCTCCAGGCGCAGCACGCTCACCACCTCGACTGCCTTCGCCTCCCAGTCCCCGTACAGCTCGTGCGCCACCGGGTCCAGGAAGGTGTGCCGGGCCATGTTGCGCTCCTCGGGCGGCAGCGCCGCGAAGTCGCCGAGCAGGGCGCACGCCATCCGGTTCCAGCCGATCACTTCGAGGCGGCGGCCCAGGACGTACGCGGGGATGCCCTCCATCGCGTCCAGCAGGTGTTGCAGCTGCACCCGCACCTGCTGCGGCCGGGCCGAGAGCTTCTTCTTCTTGCGGATCTGCTTGGGCTTGGCCAGATGCGTCAGATGCGCGTGCTCGGTCTCCGAGAGCTGCAGCGCCCGCGCGATCGCGTCGAGCACCTCCACCGAGACGTTCTGCCCGTGCCCCTGCTCCAGGCGCGTGTAGTACGCCACCGAGACGCCCGCGAGCTGCGCCAGCTCCTCCCGGCGCAGCCCCGGCACGCGGCGCCGGCGGCCGAAGTCGGGCAGCCCCACGTCGCCGGGCTTCAGGCGCGCCCTGCGGGTCCGCAGGAACTCGCCGAGCTGGGACTCCGCCGAGTGCCTTGCCGGCTGCGGGCCGTCCGGACGGGGGGCGGGCGGGTCGATGGGGGCCATTCGGCCAGTATCGCGCCTGAGCGTGGGACGTACGACGGCGAGCCTGTCCTTGCCAGTGGTAGGAACCGCAGACGTACGCAGAGCAGAGGTCTGGGTACGCGCGGGCAGCTCCGGCAGGCTCGATGCCATGACAACCAGCACTTCCGTTCCCGCGTACGCCGCCCCCGCCGCCAAGGCCCCGCTCCAGCGCACCACCGTGCCGCGGCGCCCGGTCGGCGAGTTCGACGTACTGATCGACATCAAGTACGCGGGCATCTGCCACTCGGACATCCACCAGGCCACCGACGGCTGGGGCGAGGGCATCTTCCCGATGGTGCCCGGCCACGAGATCGCGGGCGTCGTCGCCGAGGTCGGCCCCGGCGTGACCAAGCACGCGGTCGGCGACCACGTGGGCGTCGGCTGCTTCGTCGACTCCTGCCGAGAGTGCGAGTACTGCCTGCAGGGCCTGGAGCAGTACTGCACCCAGGGCAACGTCGGCACGTACAACGCGCTCGACAAGAACGGCGAGCCGACGTACGGCGGCTACTCGACGCAGATCGTCGTCGACGAGAACTACACGCTCCGCATCCCCGACAGCCTGCCCCTCGACGTGGCCGCGCCGCTGCTCTGTGCCGGCATCACGCTGTACTCGCCGCTGCGCCACTGGAAGGCCGGCCCCGGCAAGAAGGTCGCGATCGTCGGCCTGGGCGGCCTCGGCCACATGGGCGTCAAGATCGCGAACGCGCTCGGCGCCGAGGTGACCGTGCTCTCGCAGTCCCTGCGCAAGAAGGACGACGGCCTGCGCCTGGGCGCGTCCGACTACCACGCGACGAGCGACCCGGCCACGTTCGAGACCCTCGCCGGGCGCTTCGACCTGATCGTCTCCACGGTGTCCGCGCCGCTCGACATGGACGCGTACCTGCGGCTCCTGAAGACGGACGGCGCGTTCGTGAACGTGGGCGCCCCCGAGGAGCCGAACTCGCTGAGCATGTTCTCGCTGATCGGCGGCCGCAAGACGCTCGCCGGTTCGATGATCGGCGGCATCGCGGAGACCCAGGAGATGCTGGACTTCTGTGCGGAGCACGGGTTGGGCGCGGAGATCGAGGTGATCCGCGCGGAGCAGGTCAATGAGGCGTACGAGCGGGTGCTTGCCAGCGATGTGCGGTACCGCTTCGTGATCGACGCCTCGACGATCTAGGGCCGCCGCCCTTTTCTCCCCACCCCTCCCCTTCCCGAAAGACTGCCGTCGGCTGTCGTTCATCTGCCCCGCCGTCGTGGCTGGTCGCGCAGTTCCCCGCGCCCCTTGAAAACCAGCCCCTCCGGCGTTTGAGGAGCGGGGGTCCGGGGGCGGAGCCCCCGAAGCTGCCGCAGGCTTTCGGGAAGGGGCGGGGTGGGGGGAAAGCACGAAGTGTGGGGCAGGTCACGCTCCTTGGTGGTCCTGGTTCTTCGGTAAATGCCCCAATTCTCGGGTCACGAGATCAATACACTCGCCTCCCATGTGTGATTGGCGCGTGAAGAAAAAGTGGCTGATATGGCCATCGAATGAAGGCCTGAACGAACCGGACGCCCCCGCCGCGTCTGGCGCCTGATGGCGGCACGGCACAAGCAGGCACGGGATCCGAGGGCGCACTGGCCGCTCCTCTTCGTCACCCTGTCCGTCCTCTTCGGCGCCCTGCTCTTCCACGGCTGGGTGCAGAACGAGGTCGACGGGGCCAAGGACAAGCAGGACTGCACCGCACCCGTGCCCCGGGCCGCGGCCGACGCCGGGCCCGTCCTCTCCATCCAGGGGGACCGGGTGCGGTCGGCCTCCATGCCCGCGGGCACCGTCGCCCTCACCTACGACGGCGGCCCCGACCCGGAGTGGACCCCGCGGCTGCTCGCCCTGCTCAAGAAGCACGACGCGCACGCCACGTTCTTCCTCAGCGGCGCCAAGGCCGCCGAGTACCCCGACCTGGTGCACCGCATCCGGGCCGAGGGCCACGAGATCGGCTCCAACACCTACACCGGCGCCGACCTCGGAACCGCCTCCACCGTCCGCGGCGCCATGGAGCACCACCTCACGCAGTCCGCCTTCGCGGGCGCCGACGGCTTCCGCACCTCGCTGCTGCGGATGCCGATGACCACCACCGTCCCCACCCTGTGCGGCGCCGAGTGGCCCGCCGCGCGCAGCGCCTCGGAGGACGACGGCTACCTCCTGGTCGCCGCCGACCGGCCCGGTCGCAAGCCCGCCGCCGGGCTCGTGCGCCAGTTCAGCCAGACCTCCCTCGCCTACCGCGAGACCGGTCAGCTGCTCGCCGACCCGGACGCCCGACGCTTCGCCACCGTCTCCGAGGGCCTCCGCGATGCGAAGGGCGGGCCGGCCCTGGCCGCCGGGCCCGCCATGACCCCGGCGAGCCAGCCGCAGCAGTGGCTGGGCACCGCGCTGATGCGCTTCCAGGACCTGGGGCGCAGCTTCGTCGCCGCCCTCGGCGTGATCCTCACCGCCGCCGCCGTGCTCGGCCTGATCCGCCTGTTCGTGCTCGTCGTGTTCGCCCGCGCCCACGTCAAGCGCCTGGAGCGGTACCGGCCCGGCTCGCCCTGGCTGCGCGAGATCCGCGACCCGGTGACGGTCCTCGTACCCGCGTACAACGAGGAGGCCGGGATCGGCGGCACCCTGCGCTCGCTGCTCGCCTCCACCCACCGGCAGCTGCAGATCATCGTCATCGACGACGGCTCCTCGGACCGCACCGTGGAGATCGCCCACGAGTACGCCGACCGCGACCCGCGCGTGCAGGTGATCTGCCAGCCCAACGCGGGCAAGGCCGCCGCCCTCAACCACGGCCTGAAGTACGCCCGTTGCCCGTACGTCGTGATGGTCGACTCGGACACCGTCTTCGAGGCCGACGCGATCGAGCGCCTCGTCCAGCCGCTCGCGCATCCGGCCGTCGGCGCGGTCAGCGGCAACACCAAGGTGGGCAACCGCCGCCGTTTCCTGGGGCGTTGGCAGCATCTGGAGTACGTCTTCGGGTTCAACCTGGACCGCCGGATGTTCGAGGTCCTGGAGTGCATGACGACCGTGCCCGGCGCGATCGGCGCGTTCCGGCTCGACGCGCTCATGGGCGTGGGCGGCCTGAGCGAGGACACCCTCGCCGAGGACACCGACCTCACCATGGCGCTGTGGCGGGCCGGCTGGCGGGTCGTGTACGAGGAGACCGCCATCGCCTGGACCGAAGTCCCCACCTCCCTGCGGCAGTTGTGGCGGCAGCGCTACCGCTGGTGCTACGGCACCCTGCAGGCGATGTGGAAGCACCGCAGAGCCGTCTTCGAGGTCGGCCCCGCAGGGCGCTTCGGCCGCCGCGGCCTCTCGTACCTCTTCCTCTTCCAGGTGGTGCTGCCGCTGCTCGCCCCGGTCATCGACGTCTTCATGCTCTACAGCGCCCTGTTCACCGACTCCCCGGTGAAGTCCATGGCGACGTGGATCGGCTTCCTGGCCGTGCAGATCGCCGTTGCCGCGTACGCGCTGAAGCTCGACGGCGAGCGCCGGCGCACGCTCTGGTCGCTGCCCTTCCAGCTGTTCGTCTACCGGCAGTTGATGTATCTCGTGGTCATCCAGTCGGTGGTCGCGTTCGTCGGCGGCAGCCGCCTGAAGTGGCAGCGCATGCACCGATCCGGTACGGCCGCCGCCGCGGCCAAGCACATCGGCGCCGAGGCGGACCGCCGCGGCCTGCCGGTCTCGAGGTGAGGTCTTGAACTCCAGCCCTGGCTCCCGCCCGCTGACTCCGATATCCCTCGGCTCCCCGGAGCCGTACGACGCACACGTCTCGTACACGTCGCACGAGACGTATGACGCGTACGACAGCCACCCGCCCGAACCGGTCCGCGAGCCGCACGAACCCGCGGTCTCCGGGGCGGCGGGCGGCGGCCCCCGCACCGGCGGCGCCGGCCCACGGCCCGGCGGGCGGCGGCCGAAGCGGCGGCGCTCCCGCTTCCGCCGGGTGCTGCGTGCCCTGTGCCTCCTGGTACTCCTGAGCGTGCTCGGCGGCGCGGGCACCTATGTGTGGGCCGACTCCCGCCTCGGCGGCGACGTCGACCTCTCCGCGCTGCCGGACCGGCCCGCCCCCGGCAAGGGCGCCAACTATCTGATCGTGGGCTCCGACAGCCGCGAGGGCCTGAGCGAAAAGCAGACCAGGGACCTGCACACCGGCTCGTCCATCGGCTCCGAGGGCCGCCGCACCGACTCGATGATGGTGCTGCACACCGGCGCCCACGGCACCAGCCTGGTCAGCCTGCCGCGCGACTCCTGGGTCACCGTCCCCGCGTACGTGGACCCGCGGACCGGCATCCACCACAAGGCGGCGAAGAACAAACTCAACGCGGCCTTCTCCCTCGGCGGGCCCGAACTCCTCGTCCGCACCGTCGAGTTGAACACCGGACTGCGCATCGACCACTACACGGAGATCGGCTTCGCCGGGTTCGTCGGCATCGTGGACGCGGTCGGCGGCGTCCGCATGTGCGTGGACCGGCCGCTGCGTGACGAGAAGTCCGGCCTGAACCTGGCCAAGGGCTGCCACACCCTGGGCGGCCGCGACGCCCTGGCCTTCGTACGCCAGCGGCACCAGGAGAAGGAGGGCGACCTCGGCCGCTCCCGCAACCAGCAGAAGTTCATGGCCGCCCTGGCGACGAAGGCCGCCTCCCGCGACGTGCTGCTGAGCCCCTCGGCGGTGGTCGGCACGGCCGAGGCGGGCCTGGACACCCTGGTCGTGGACGAGTCCACCGGGCTGCGTCAGCTCACCCGGCTGTTCAAGGCGCTGCGCGCGGTGTCCGGCGGCGACGGCAGGCAGCTGGGCGTCCCGGTCCGCACGGTCGGCCTGGCCACGTCGAAGGGCAGCGCGATCGTCTGGGACAAGGAGAAGTCGAAGCTCCTGTTCGCACAGCTGCGGGAGGACCGCCCGGTCACGCTCTCGGACTGAGCGGCCTGCGTCTCGCGCTGCATCTCGCCCTGCACCTCGGGCTGTGCCTCGCCCTGCACCTCGGGCTGTGCCTCGCGTTGGGCTTGCTGCTGGGCCGCGGTGCGGGCGCGCGCCCACGCGGGGTTGCACATGGGGCGCCTCCTCAGCGGAGTTCCTGGATGCGGATCAGATTCCCCGCGGGGTCGCGGAAGGCGCAGTCGCGGATGCCGTACGGCTGCTCCGTCGGCTCCTGCACGACCTCCCCGCGCCCGTCCCGCACCTTCGCGAAGACCCCGTCGAGGTCCCGCGTGGCGAGCAGGATCCAGCCGTACGTGCCCTTCGCCATCATCTCGGCGATGGTCCGCCGCTCGGCCTCGGTGATCCCGGGGTCGGCGGCGGGCGGCGCGAGCAGGATGCAGGTGTCGGGCTGTCCGGCCGGTCCGACGGTGATCCAGCGCATCTCGCCCTGCCCGACGTCGCTGCGCACCTCGAACCCCAGGGTGTCCCGATAGAAGGCGAGGGAGGCCTCGGGATCGGTGTGCGGCAGCGCGCTCGTGTGAATGGTGAGGTCCATGCCCCGATGCTAGGTACCGGGCGGTGAGCCGCGCTTCTCGAATCCTGCTCGACCGGAGGGGCGTGCGGGTCAGGCGGACTCCAGGAGCGGGCGGACCTCGACCGTCTCCGGCGTCGGCAGGCTCTTCGCCACCCCGACGGCCTCCTCCCGGTCGGCCACCTCGACGACGAACCAGCCGCCGAGGCTCTCCTCCCCGACGTACGCGGGGCCCTCGGTCACCTCCGGCGTGCCCTCACCGGTCGTACGGACGGTGACCGGGCCGGCCGTCCCGGTGTCCAGGGCGTCGCCGCCGACCAGCCTCCCGGACCCGGCGAGCTCGCCGATCCACGCCTCGTAGGCCGAGCGGTACGCGGACCGGTCCTCCTTGATGCGGCGGCGGGACTCGTCCGTCTCGAAGATGACGAGGGCGAACTTCATGGCAGGTGCTCCTTGCCTTGTCGGACCGTCGCGGGGACGGCGCTGTCGTTGAACTTCCGTGTACTGCCGGTCAGTTGGAGGCGCGTGCCGTCGCGATGCGGGCGATGTCGGCCGGGGCGCCGGCCATGATCGTGCGGGCGTGCTCGGTGATCAGCTCGACCGGCCAGTCCCACCAGGCCGCGCCGAGCAGCTGCTCGACCTCGGCGTCGGAGTACCGCTGCCGGATCGGCCGCGCCGGATTGCCGCCGACGATCGTGTACGGCGGCACGTCCGCGGTGACCACCGCGCCGGCCGCGACGATCGCACCGTCGCCGATGCGCACGCCGGGCATCACGGTCGCCCCGTAGCCGAACCAGACGTCGTTGCCGACGACGGTGTCGCCGCGGCTCGGCAGGGACGTGACGATGTCGAGCGTCTCCTCGGCCCAGCGCCCGCCGAACATCGTGAACGGGTACGTGGACACCCCCACCGTCGGATGCTCCGCCCCCGCCATCAGGAACCGCGTCCCGGTGGCGATCGCGCAGAACCTGCCGATGACGAGCCGCTCGGGGCCGTACGCGTACAGGACGTTGCGGTGCTCGAACTCCGTTGCCCCGGAAGGGTCGTCGTAGTACGTGTAGTCGCCGACGGCGATCTGCGGCGAGGCGACCAGAGGCTTCAGGAACACCACGCGCTCGTGCGCGGGCAGCGGGTGGACCGCCCGAGGGTCGGGAGACACGCGAGGGCCTGGAGGCACACGAGAGTCGGGAGGCAAGGTGCGGGTCCTTTCGGCGTTCGACCGTGCTGCGTACGAGCCTGCTCTAGGCTTCCGACCTGATCAACGCCGATGGCCGCAACACCGCCATAAGCGGGAGTGATCGACGGGACGGGGGCGGCGCACTCGGGGTGCGCCGCGAGGGGGCGGCGGCGGACGTGGAACTGCGGGACATCGAGATCTTCCTGGCCCTCGCCGAGGAACTGCACTTCGGCCGCACCGCACAGCGGCTGCACCTCTCGCAGGCACGCGTCAGCCAGTCCATCAGCCGGCAGGAACGCAGCCTGGGCGGCGCGCTGTTCGACCGCAGCACCCGCACCGTCACGCTCACCCCGCTCGGCCGCCGCCTGCGCGACGAGCTGCGCCCCGGCTACCGGATGATCCGCCAGGCCCTGGCGGGCGCGGCGGCCGCCTCCGCCTCCTGCTCCGGGACCGTACGGCTTGCCGTGATGGGGGTGCTCCCCGTCGAACTGGGCGCGCTGGTCGAGGAGTTCAGGGCCCGGCACCCCGGCTGCGACGTGGCGTTCACGGAGTTCCACTTCAGCGACCCGTTCGCCCGGATCCGCTCCGGGCAGGCGGACGTCCAGCTGATGTGGGCCCCCGTGCCGGAGCCGGGGCTGCGGGCCGGGCCCGTGGTGTTCACCGAAGGGCGGGTCCTGGCCGTGGCCGAGGGCTCCGAGCTCGCCTCGCGCACCCGGGTGTCCCTGGAGGACCTGGCCGGGCGTACCGTCCCGGACCCGGGCGGCCGCGCCCCGGACGAGTGGCGGCGCGCGATGTGCCCCGACCGCACGCCGGGCGGCCGGCTGATCCACCGCGGGCCACCGGCGCTGACCTTCCACGAGATCCTCGCGCTGGTCGCCGCGGGCCGCGCGGTCTGCCCCCTGAACTCCCATGTGTCTCGCTACTACACGTATCCCGGCGTGGTCTTCGTCCCCATCGAGGACGCCCCCGCCACCCGCTGGACCCTGGCCCTCCCGGACCTCACTCCGCCCCCGCACGTCCGAGCCTTCCTCGACACGGCCCGAGCGCTGGGGCCTCGGCGCATCGAGGCTCGGTGAGCCCCCTCGGCGGGATTTCGTCTGCCGGGCCGTCGTGGGGTGGTGGGGGCGTGGCGTCGTGGGTCGTTCAAGAGCCGGACGGGCTGAGGTGCGGGAGCCACGCGCGGTGTCGCTCGCGCAGGCGGTCGCGCTCCTCGGGAGTGGCGAGGACGACGTCCGCGCCGCCGTCGTAGGGGTGGTGGATCCGTCGGAGCCCGCTGTCGGTGAGGAACACGCCGGCGAGCTCGTCACCGGCGACGGCACGCAACAGGCCGTCCGCACACCCGCGTTCCCACCGGCGCACGTCCGCATACATGTGCACGTACGTGTGGAACCCGGAGTCCGGGTCGTCGTCGTCCGCCTCGGTCCACCACAGGGCGGCGCCGGGGTGGAGTGCCCGGCGCGTGGGGTGCGCGGCGGGGCCGGTCGGGCTCGTGGACCAGTCGGTGGTCACCACGAACACGTCCTGCCCGGCGAAGAGTTCGTCGAGGACCGTGTTGTACCGGGCGAGTACGGTCGCGTACTCGCCCGGCGACTCCGGGTACCGCTTCGACCCAGGCAGGCTGTGGAAGCGCACCCAGCGGTCCGCGTACGAGCCCCGGAACGCGTGCGCGACAGGCGGGCCCGAGGGGCGTCGCGCCCGCCAGAGCGCCGCCAGGCGGGCCGGGACCGGGTACGGGTCCTCAGCTGATGTCATCGCTCGATCGCCGAGGAAGCCCCCGCCGCATAGGCGAGGAGGTCAGCGAAGCGCAGCCATGGGAACTGGTGCTTGCTCAGCGGTGCGTGGCCGGCACGGGCAAGGCTGTGGAGGCCGTGAACGGTGGCTGCCAGTTGCTCTGCCGCCGGGCGGTCGAGGAGGCCGAGGGCTTCGAGGTACGCGGCGCCCGAGGCGTCGAGCCGGGTGTGGAGGTCGACGAGCCGGCATCCCTGAACGGTGCGGGAGAGCGCCTCGCCGGGGCGGGGGAGTCGCCGGAACTCGGCGTGGCGGTTGGCGACGGCGGCGACCAGCCCCAACCGGGAGGGCGGCGCGGCACTCGGCCATCGAGGGCCACGCAGGGCGGCCACATCGGAGGCCCGCGGATTTCGACGGCCGGCCGCCTTCTCCGTACGACGACGGGCGGCGAAGCGCTCCCCCTCGGCCAGCCGGACCTCTCGGCTCTCCTCCAACGTGTCCAGTGCGCGCAGCAGGGCCACCGGATCCCTCCGCAGATCGGGCGCGGGGCACGCGGTCGCGGCCAGGTACGCCCATGTGGCGTTGAATCCGAGCGGACCGTACTTCCCGACGGCGCACCTCAACGCCGTGTGCCGTCGGGCGAGCGGCAACCGCTCGTCGCGCACTCTGCGCGCGTCCGTTCCGAAGCCCACCCCGGTGACGTCAGCCTTCGGCTCTCGCCACGCCGATCGGGCAGGAGACCCCCGTCCCGCCGATGCCGCAGTACCCGCCCGGGTTCTTGTCGAGGTACTGCTGGTGGTACGCCTCCGCCGGGTAGAAGGGGCGGTCCTCCGCCGGGAGGATCTCCGTGGTGATCGTGCCGTGGCCGGAGGACGTGAGGACCTGCTGGTAGGCCGCCCGCGAGGACTCGGCCGCCGCGGCCTGCGCGGGGGAGTGGGTGTGGATCGCCGAGCGGTACTGCGTGCCCACGTCGTTGCCCTGGCGGAAGCCCTGCGTCGGGTCGTGGCTCTCCCAGAAGAGCTTCAGGAGCTGCTCGTACGAGACGACCTCGGGGTCGAAGACGACACGGACGCCCTCCGTGTGCCCCGTCAGGCCCGAACAGGCCTCCTCGTACGTCGGGTTGGGGGTGAAGCCGCCCTGGTAACCGACGTGGGTGGTCCAGACGCCCGGGGTCTGCCAGAACTTGCGCTCCGCCCCCCAGAAGCAGCCGAGCGCGAAGTCCGCCACCTCCAGCCGCTCCGGGTACGGGCCGAGCAGCGGGTTGCCCAGGACGGTGTGGCGCTCGGGGACCGCGTAGGCCCGCTCCGGGCGGCCGACCAGGGCCTCCTCGCGGGTCGGCAGGACGGGCGTACGTCCGAACAGCATCAGGTCCTCCAAGGGCAGGGGTGTGCGTACCGTCAACGTCCGACGGCCGGGCGGAATTCCTCAGTGCGGAAGCGTGGCCGGGCTGCCGCCGTTCGCCTCGTACCCGGCGACCGCCAGGGCTCTGAACACCGCGTACTCGGCGGCCGGATCCGGGGAGAGCGTCCACGGCAGCGCGCCCACGTGGCCGTCGACCGCGATCAGCTGGTGCATCGCCTCGGCCCAGCGCTCGGAGCGGACCAGGAAGTACACGAGCAGATGGCGCACCGGCGCGAGCATCGGGTCGTCGGGCCGGACCGCCTGCGTGGAGTGCTCCGCGAACTGGGCGCCCTCGACGGCCTTGCGGACCACCTCGCTCTCCCAGAAGCTGCGCACCAGGTTGACCTCCGGCAGGTGCTCGAAGACCGCGAAGAGGGGCAGGGCGGAGAGGAGCGAGCCCTGCGGGGCGCGCGCCGCGGCCGCTTCCGCGAACTCGTACGCCCGCTCCCGCGAGCCGTGCCACTTCTCGCTGAACCAGGGCAGCGCCGCCAGGTGCGCGCCCATGTGCTGCGGGGCGCGGTCGAGGATCTTCAGCCAGAGCTGGTCGAACTCCTCGCGGGAATAGCCGAGTCCACGGGCCACGGCCAGCTCCGTGAGGTGCGGAACCACGTCCTCCGGGGCGAGCAGGGCCGCCTCCGCGCAGGCCTGCTTGGCCTCTTCGAGAATGATTCTGTACTCGTCGGTGCCGGGCATCGACGTCCGGAACGCCTGCTGGACCAGGAACTCCGCGTGCACCGCCGCGCCGCCCGCGTCCTTCGGCGACTCGGCCCGCCACACCCGCAGCCACTGGCCGCCGGGGGAGGCGGAGACGCCGCCCGGCTGCTGCGCCAGCTCCAGGGAGGCCGCGCCCGCGAAGGCCTGCACGCGCTGCCAGCGCACCTCGCCCTCCTTCTCCGTGCCGGCGAGGAGCTGCGCCGCGTACTTCCAGTCCTGCGTGCGCTGCACGACGTCCAGGACGTCGAGCAGGTCCTGGTCCGGTCCCGGCATGCGGATGTCCAGCTCCTCCTGGAGCGCGAAGCCGTAGTTCGCCGGGTCCGCGGCGTCCGGCGAGCCGGGGGCGGCCAGTTGGATTCCGCCGCGCCTGCGGAACAGGAACGGCCCGAGCGCCGCACCGAGCATGAGGAGGCCCAACAGAACCCAGAGAATGTCCATGCGTACAAGCGAACCAGACGCCACTGACAAACGACGAACCAGTCCGAGGACTACGCTCGGGCCGCATGACCGACACGCACAGCAGTGACAGCAACGGGCCCGCCCACAGCGGCCGTGGCTTCGAGACGATCGCCATCCACGCGGGCAACACCGCGGACCCGTTGACGGGTGCCGTCGTGCCGCCGATCTATCAGGTCTCGACGTACAAGCAGGATGGCGTCGGCGGCCTGCGCGGCGGCTACGAGTACAGCCGCAGTGCCAATCCGACGCGTACCGCCCTGGAGGAGAATCTGTCGGCCCTTGAGGGCGGCCGGCGCGGCCTCGCCTTCGCCTCGGGCCTCGCCGCGGAGGACTGCCTGCTGCGCACGCTGCTCGTGACCGGCGACCACGTGGTGATCCCGAACGACGCGTACGGCGGCACGTTCCGCCTGTTCGCGAAGGTCGTCTCGCGCTGGGGCGTGGAGTTCTCCGTCGCCGACACCAGCGACCCGGCGGCGGTCCGTGCGGCCGTCACGGACCGTACGAAGGCGATCTGGGTCGAGACGCCCTCCAACCCGCTGCTCGGCATCAGCGACATCGCGGCCCTCGCGGCGGTGGCCCGCTCGGCCGGCGCGCGGCTCGTCGTCGACAACACCTTCGCGAGCCCGTACCTGCAGCAGCCGCTCGCGCTCGGCGCGGACGTGGTGGTGCACTCCACGACCAAGTACATGGGCGGCCACTCGGACGTCGTCGGCGGCGCGCTGATCGTCAACGACCCCGATCTGGGCGAGGAGTTGGCGTACCACCAGAACGCGATGGGCGCGGTCGCCGGGCCCTTCGACGCGTGGCTGGTCCTTCGCGGCATCAAGACGCTCGCCGTACGCATGGACCGGCACAGCGAGAACGCGGAGCGGATCGCGGAGATGCTCACGCAGCACCCGCGCGTGACCCGCGTCCTCTACCCGGGCCTCGCCGACCACCCCGGACACGAGGTCGCGGCCAAGCAGATGAAGGCCTTCGGCGGCATGGTGTCGTTCCAGGTCGAGGGCGGCGAGGAGGCGGCGGTCGAGGTCTGCGACCGGGCCTCGGTGTTCACCCTCGGGGAGTCCCTCGGCGGCGTGGAGTCGCTGATCGAGCACCCGGGCCGGATGACGCACGCCTCGGCGGCGGGCTCGCCCCTGGAGGTCCCGGCCGACCTGGTGCGACTCTCGGTGGGCATCGAGAACGCGGCCGACCTGATGGCGGACCTGCGGGTCGCTCTGGGCTGAGGTCCGCGCCGGACGGGCTGGTTCTTTTCCCCTCCCCGCCCCTTCCCGAAGTCCTCAGCGGACGGCTTCGGGGCCGGCGCCCCCGGGCCCGGTTGTTGTTCGGCTGCTGCGCCGTCGTGGCTGGTCGCGCAGTTCCCCGCGCCCCTGAAGGGGCACGTGAATTCAGCCCCTCCGGCGTTTGAGATGGGGGTCCCCCCTGCTCGAGCGCAGCCGAGAGCTTGGGGGAGGGGTCTGGGGCGGAGCCCCGGTTCGGGAAGGGGCGGGGAGGGGAAGAGCAGCCCGCGGCGGAAGGCCGGGGGCTGGGGCGGGGCCCCGGTGGGGTCCCGTGTCACCAGCCCTCCAGGGGTGGTGTGCGGTTCGCCGGGGGCTGGGTCCAGGGGTGGTTCAGGGTCGCCCAGACCATGAACCCCACGAACGCCGCGCCGAGCAGCAGCCACAGCACCCACCGCCCCCGCGCCCGCCGCCGCGCCCTGCGGGCCCCGCGGCGCACCGCCTCCGGGCACAGCTCCGGCGGGACGACGGGGTGCGGCCCGTCGAGGAGCCGCCGCACCTGGTCCTCCGCCCGCTGCGCGCTCACGACCGCACCAGCTCCGCGACCGAGCGGGCGCAGATCGCCCGTACGCGCTCCGCCGGAAGCCCGAGCAGCGCGGCCACCTGCTCCTCGGCCACCCCTTCGCCGAGCCGCAGCACCACGACGAGCCGCTCCTGCGGGCCGAGCGCGCCGAGCACCCCGCCCCGGCCGCGGTGTGCCCGCCAGGCCGAGCGGGCGAAGCGGGCGGCCAGCTCCTGCCGCGCCCGGTCGTACGGGTCCTCGCCGCGCAGCCGGTCCCAATCGGCGTACGTCCGCGCGAGGGCGTCGGTGAGCAGGCGGCGGGCGCAGGGGTTGGCGTCGGGGGGTTCGGCGGTGAGCAGCGTGGCGGCATGCAGCAGCCGGCCGGCCGCGCCCGCGACGAACGACTCGAACTCCCGGGCGTGCAGGACCTGTTGCCGTGCCTGGCGTGGACGCATCGCGCGCCTCCCGTTGCCTCGCTCCCATATAGGCGCGGGCGGGGGCGCGAGGTCAAGAGGCGGCCCCGCTACTCCGTACCGGAACCGTGCCGGGCCGAAAGGGCCGCGTTGAAGCGCGTGAGCAGCGCGCAGAACTCCTCGCGCTCCCGCGGCGCCCAGTCCTCCGTCAGCTGCGCCATCAGCTCGCGCCGCGAGGCCCGCACCTCGTCGAGCCTGGACTGCCCGCGCGGCGACAGCTGCAGCACCACGGCGCGCCCGTCCTCCGGGTGCGAGGTCCGCTTGACCAGGCCCGACTCGACCAGCGGCGCGACCTGCCGGGTGACCGTCGACGAGTCGATGCCCATGCTCGCGGCGAGCGCCTTGACGCCCATCGGGCCCTCGGTGTCGAGGCGGTTGAGCAGCAGGTACGCGGCGCGGTCCATGGAGTTGCGCACCTGGCCGACCCCGCCGAGCCGGGTCTGCTCCGCACGGCGGGCGAAGACCGCGACCTCGTGCTGCAGGTGGTCGAGGAGGCCGGGAAGCTCCGGGGTACCGCTCTGAGGTTCGGTCGTCATGTCCGAAGGTGTGGGCATGGCCGGGGGCTCACTTCGTGCGTCGTCGGTGGGTTGGGGGACAGGGTACGCGGCGATCGGCCTCGTCGTACCTGCGCTGCACAAACCGGCCGCCGGTCGAGCCCCGCCCCGCGCGGGCTGCGAGACTTGGGGGCATGAAGTACAGCACGGCTCCCTCCTGGCCGACGGTGACCCTGGACGACGTGCGCGGTGCGCAGAAGATGCTGAACGGGGTCGCGCGGGTGACCGCGATGGAGGGCAGCAGGCACCTGTCGCAGCTGGTCGGTGCCCCGGTTCACTTTAAGTGCGAGAACCTGCAGCGCACCGGTTCGTTCAAGCTGCGCGGCGCGTACGTCCGGATCGCGGGCCTGATCGCCGAGGAGCGGGCGGCCGGCGTGGTCGCGGCGAGCGCCGGCAACCACGCGCAGGGCGTCGCCCTCGCCTCCTCGCTGCTCGGCGTGCGCTCCACGGTGTTCATGCCGAAGGGCGCCCCGCTGCCGAAGGTCGCGGCGACCAGGGAGTACGGCGCGGAGGTGCGGCTGCAGGGCACGGTCGTCGACGAGACGCTCGCCGCCGCGGAGGACTACGCGCGCGACACGGGCGCGGTGTTCATCCACCCCTTCGACCACCGGGACGTGATCGCGGGGCAGGGCACGGTGGGCCTGGAGATCCTGGAGCAGTGCCCGGAGGTCCGCACGATCCTGGTGGGCGTCGGCGGTGGCGGGCTCGCGGCGGGCATCGCGGTGGCGGTCAAGTCGCTGCGCCCCGACGTGAAGGTGATCGGCGTGCAGGCGGCGGGCGCCGCGGCCTACCCGCCCTCGCTCGCGGCCGGGCGGCCGGTGGCGATCGACAGCCCGGCGACGATGGCCGACGGCATCAAGGTGGGCCGCCCCGGAGACGTCCCGTTCGGCATCGTCGCCGACCTGGTGGACGAGGTGCGCACGGTCTCCGAGGACTCCCTCTCCAGCGCGCTGCTGCTCTGCCTGGAGCGGGCCAAGCTGGTCGTGGAGCCGGCCGGGGCGAGCCCGGTGGCGGCGCTGCTGCAGGACCCGGAGTCGGTGCAGGGGCCGGTGGTCGCGGTGCTCTCCGGCGGCAACGTGGACCCGCTCCTGATGCAGCGCATCCTGCGGCACGGCATGGCGGCGGCGGGCCGGTACCTGTCGCTGCGGCTGCGCCTGGCCGACCGGCCCGGCGCCCTGGCGACGCTGCTCGGGGTCCTGACGGTGGTGGACGCCAACGTCCTCGACGTGGGCCACGTACGCACCGACCCGCGCCTCGGCCTCACGGAGGTGGAGGTCGAGCTGCACCTGGAGACGAAGGGCCCCGAGCACTGCGTCGAGGTGGCCGCGGCCCTGCGGGAGGCGGGCTACACGGTCATGCCGTGAGGCGGGCTGCACGGTGATGCACTGAGCAGCCGTGCGCCCTTGAGCTACGCGCTCGCGATATACGTCATATACGTCGCGCAGCTCGCGTACGCCCCAACGCACGCCTGGCGAAAGTCACTTGAGGGAACGCGATGTATCGCGTTACGGTGAGGTTCTGAAGGCTCCGCCCCTGGGCAGCCATGGGCGGAATGAATCCGGCATACCTAAAATTCGCTTAGGAATTCACCCAAAAACTGGGGGACCCACATGCCAGGCGCCATCCATGCCGAGGGCTTGGTCAAACACTTCGGCGACGTCAAAGCTCTGGACGGCGTCGACCTCGACGTCCCCGAGGGCACCGTGCTCGGCCTCCTCGGGCCGAACGGAGCGGGCAAGACCACCACGGTCCGCTGCCTCACCACCCTCCTCACACCGGACGCGGGCAAGGCGCAGGTCGCCGGCATCGACGTCCTCAAGCACCCCAACGAGGTCCGCCGCTCCATCGGCCTCTCCGGCCAGTTCGCCGCCGTCGACGAATACCTCACCGGCCGCGAGAACCTCCAGATGGTCGCCCGGCTCTACCAGATGAACGCCAAGGCGGCCAAGCAGCGGGCCGGTGAACTCCTCGACCAGTTCGACCTCGCCGAAGCCGCCGACCGCCCCTCCAAGACGTACTCCGGAGGCATGCGCCGCCGCCTCGACCTCGCAGCGGCCCTGGTCGTCAGGCCGCCCGTGATGTTCATGGACGAGCCCACCACCGGCCTCGACCCGCGCAACCGGCAGGCCCTCTGGGAGGTCATCAAGGAACTCGTCGGCGGCGGCACGACCCTGCTCCTCACCACCCAGTACCTCGAAGAGGCCGACCACCTCGCGCACGACATCTGCGTCGTCGACCACGGCCGCGTCATCGCCCGCGGCACCTCCGACCAGCTCAAGGCCCAGACCGGCGGCGAGCGCGTCGAGGTCGTCGTGCACGAGCGCGGCCACATGGCCACCGCCGAGGAGGTGCTGCGCGGCTTCGCCAAGGGCGGCGGCGCCACCGCCGTCGAGGAGCACACCCGCAAGCTGACCGTCCCCGTCACCGGCGGCGCCAAGCTGCTCGCCGAGGTCATCCGCGAACTGGACGCCCACGGCATCGAGATCGACGACATCGGCCTGCGCCGCCCCACCCTCGACGACGTGTTCATCTCGCTCACCGGCCACGCGGCGGTGACGGACAGCGCCCCGGCCGACGCCGAGACGCCCGAAAGAGCGGAGAAGGGAGCCGTCCAGTGACCGCCCTGCCCGAGACCGCCCGCCCCGGAACCCCGGTGAGCGGCGGCGGCGTCACCGGGTCCGTACGGGACTCGCTCGTCGTCGCCAAGCGCAATCTGATCCGGATGAGCAGGATCCCCGAAGTGGTCCTCTTCGGCCTCATCCAGCCGGTGATGTTCGTCATCCTCTTCACGTACGTCTTCGGCGGCTCCATGAAGATCGGCGCCAGCACCGACGCGGACGTCTACAAGAACTTCCTGATGGCCGGCGTCTTCGCGCAGACCGTCACCTTCGCCACCGCGGGCGCCGGCGCCGGCATCGCCGACGACATGCACAAGGGGCTCATCGACCGCTTCCGCTCCCTGCCGATGGCCCGCGGCGCGGTCCTCACCGGCCGCACCGTCGCGGACCTGGTGCAGACCGCCCTGACACTGCTCGTCCTCGCCGTCGTCGCCCTGCTCGTCGGCTGGCGCCCCGGCTTCGCCGAGCCCACCGACCTCGGCCGCATCCTGGCCGGCTTCGGCCTGCTGCTGCTCCTCGGGTACGCGTTCACCTGGATCGGCGCGCTCATCGGCCTCTCCGTGCGGACACCGGAGGCGGCGACGTCCGGCGGGCTGATCTGGCTGTTCCCCGTCACGTTCATCTCGAACGCGTTCGTGGACTCCAGCCAGATGACCCCGTGGCTGCGGCACATCGCCGACTGGAACCCGTTCAGCGCGACCGTGCAGGCCTGCCGCACCCTCTTCGGCGACCCCGGCGTCTCCCAGTCCGCGGCCTGGCCGATGCAGCACCCGGTGTGGGCGTCGCTGATCTACTCGATCCTGATCATCGCGCTCTTCCGCACGCTCGCGGTCCGCAAGTACCGCAAGGCGGGCGGCTGACCCCGGCGACGAGCGGCGGCCGAACGCACGACAACGGGCCCCGGTGCTGCGAGCACCGGGGCCTTCGTCGTACGCCTACTTCTTCTTGCCGCTCTCGGTCTTGGCCTCTGCCTTGGCCGCTGCGGCGCCGGATGCCTCCGCGGGGGCGCCCTCCGGGGCCTCCTCGAAGTTCACGCGGCCCATGTGCCGGTTCATCGACTTCATCAGCATCCACACGCCCGCGGCCAGAGCCGCGAACACGATGAAGCCGAGGACACCGGGGGTGACCTTGTCCTCGTCGATCTCCTTGGCCAGCGGGACGAGGTGCGTCATGGCCAGATTGGCTGCTGCGCTTGCGCTCATGTCAGGCATTGTCCCGGATGCCCGCGAAGAGGTCGTCCTCGGGGAGGGAGGTATCGACGAGCGACTTCGCCAGCTCGTACTCCTCCGTCGGCCAGACCTCCTTCTGGATCTCCATCGGGACCCGGAACCAGCCGCCCTCGGGGTCGATCTGCGTGGCGTGCGCGATCAGCGCCTTGTCCCGGATCTCGTAGAAGTCCGCGCACGGGACGTGCGTCGTCAGCGTGCGCTCCTTGCGCTCGAACTCGTCCCAGCGCTTCAGCCAGTCCTCGTACGGCGACTCCAGACCGCGCTCCAGGAGGGCGTTGTGCAGCGCCTCCGTACGCGGGCGGTTGAAGCCCTGGTTGTAGTACAGCTTCTGCGCCTGGAACACCGGACCGAACTCGGACTCCGGGAACTTCTCCGCGTCCGCCGCACCCTCGAAGGCCACCATCGTGATCTTGTGGGTCATGATGTGGTCCGGGTGCGGATAACCGCCGTTCTCGTCGTACGTGGTGATCACCTGCGGGCGGAACGAGCGGATCTGCTTGACCAGCTCGCCGGCCGCCTTGTCCACGTCCTCCAGGGCGAAGCAGCCGTCCGGCAGCGGCGGCAGCGGGTCGCCCTCCGGCAGGCCGGAGTCGACGAAGCCCAGCCACTCCTGCTTGACGCCGAGGATCTCGCGCGCCTCGTCCATCTCCTTGCGGCGGACCTCGTGGATGTTCTCCTCGATGAACTTGTCGCCCTGGAGCTTCGGGTTGAGGATGGAGCCCCGCTCACCGCCCGTGCAGGTCACCACGAGCACGTCCACCCCCTCGGACACGTACTTGGCCATGGTGGCCGCGCCCTTGCTCGACTCGTCGTCGGGGTGCGCGTGAACCGCCATCAGTCGCAGCTGCTCAGTCAAGACTCGATCCTCATGTGTACGGCGCCCTCGGTCAGGGGGCGGCCCTCGGTCTTCGGGTGCTTCAGGGGGCTTCTATAGTGACCGAATCGGGGACTCGATAATTCCCGGACCCCCGGCCGAAGCCATCTTGAGAGGTCGATCATGAGCGCGGTGCGCGAACAGCTCCCCGAGGGCCGGTACGGCCGCTCCGCGGACGCCCGCGCGGACCGCAAGCTGAAGATCGTCGGCTCGGTGCTCGGCGTGCTGCTGCTCGGCGTCGTCGCCTGGATCGGCTACGGCTACATCTCCGGCAAGAGCGCCTTCAGCGGCGAGCTCATCAAGTTCAAGGTCGCCTCCGCCTCGGCCGTCGACGTCCACCTGGAGGTCCGCAAGGACCCCGACGTCTCCGGTACGTGCACGCTGCGCGCCCTCGCCGAGTCCGGCGTCGAGGTCGGCCGCAAGGACGTGACCTTCGAGCAGCGCGAGGACCTCGTCAACCAGGTCGTCACCCTGCGTACGACCGAGCGGGCCACCGCCGCCGAGCTGGTCTCCTGCGACGCCCGCTGAACCGGCGCTGACCTGCTGAGACAGGTTCCCGGCGGTTTTCGAGCGATTAACGTCCTCCCCCTTTTGCCCCTGAATTGTTAGGCTCGTGGTTTCGCCCACCCGTTAGGGAACATCCTTCTGGGTAGGGCGATGCTTTGTATTCCCAGTACCGACGAGGAGCACCTGTGACCCAGACCAGCGACAACGTCACCTGGCTGACCCAGGAGGCGTACAACCAGCTCAAGGCCGAGCTGGAGTATCTGTCTGGTCCCGCGCGCACCGAGATCGCCGCCAAGATCGCGGAGGCCCGCGAGGAGGGCGACCTGCGGGAGAACGGCGGGTATCACGCAGCCAAGGAAGAGCAGGGCAAGCAGGAGCTCCGCGTGCGCCAGCTCACGCAGATGCTCGAGAGCGCCAAGGTCGGCGAGGCCCCGGCCGACGACGGCGTGGTGGAGCCCGGCATGGTCGTGACGATCGCCTTCGACGGCGACGTGGACGACACCCTCACTTTCCTCCTCGCCTCGCGGGAGTACGCCTCGGAGGGCACCACGACGTACTCGCCGCAGTCGCCGCTCGGGCAGGGTGTGAGCGGGAAGAAGGTCGGCGAGGAGGCTCAGTACGAGCTGCCGAACGGGAAGATGGCGATGGTCAAGATTCTTGAGGCTAAGCCTTACCAGGGCTGAGCTTGTCGTTCTTGTGCCCCGGCACCGTGGTTCCGCCTCGGTGTGCCGGGGCACAGGCGTGTTTACAGGGCCCGGTGCCGGGGTGCCCACAGAGGGGTCAGGGGACCCGGACGCCCATGATTTCTCTTGCCTGCCTGTTCGGGACCATGCCCAGGCGCCAGGCCTGCCAGCCTGCGTCGAGTTCGACTCCGCGGTCGAGCATCAGGGCGTACGCGGGCAGGTAGCCCTGGAGCTTCGGGTCGCGGGCGGGGTGGGTGGCGCGGGTGAGCTGGGCGAGCTCCTCGGCCGCGACCGCCGTGCCGATCTCCGAGCCGCCCGGTGAGGCGTACGGCAGGAGCGTGCAGCGCAGGAAGCGCGCCCAGTCCTCGCCGCGCCGGTCGCCGTACGAGGAGAACAGCGCCGCCGCCTCGTCGCACAGGGCGAGCGCCTGCGGGGAGCGGGCGTTGCCGGCGTCGACGACGGCCAGCTCCAGGCAGGTCCAGGCCTCGCCGTGGGCGACGCCGATGCGCTGGAAGTCGGCGCGGGCGTCGACCAGGAGCTGGCGGGCGAAGCCGGAGTTGCGCAGCGAACCCGTCTGGGCGGCGCGCTGGTCGCGGGTGACGCGGGCGGAGTGGTGGCGGGCGCAGGCCAGGCCGTACACGTCGCGCATGCGGGAGAACATCGTGCGGGCGCGCTCCAGTTCGCGTACCGCCTCGGTGAGGTCGCCGGTCTCCTCCAGGGCCTGGCCGAGGTGGTACAGGGACCAGGCCTCGCCGCGCGCGTCCTCGTTGTCCCGGTGCCGGGCGACCGCGCCGCGCAGCGCCTCCACCGCGGCGGTCGGGTCGCCGTCGACCAGGCGGGCGCGGGCCTGCTGGGTCAGCGCCCAGGCCTCGCCGCGCGGGTCGCGGGTGCGGCCGTACAGGTCGAGGGCGGTGCTCAACTCGGCCTCGGCGCGCGGCACGTCGCCGAGGCGCAGGCAGAGCTGGCCGAGCTGGAAGTGGGCCCAGGCCTGGCCGTGCACGGACTCGCTCTCGCGGTGCAGGTCGAGGGCGGTGGTGAGCAGGTCGAGGGCCTCGGCGAGGTGGGCCCGGTCGCGCTCGACGGCCGCGAGGGCGTGCAGGTTCCAGGCGCGGTCGCCCGCGAGGTGCTCGGCGGACTGCAGGTCGAGGGCCTCGCGCAGCTTCGCGGCCGCCTCGGTGAGCTGGCCCTGGTGGTGCAGGGTGATGCCGAGGGAGCCCAGGGCGCGGGCCGCGCCGGCCTCGTTGTGGGCCTCGAAGTACAGGTCGACCACCGAGGTCAGCGTCGTACGGGCCTTGTCGAGCTCGCCGAGCTGGCGGGCCGCGATGCCCGTGCGCCACTGCACGGAGCGGCCGAGGAGGCCCTGGGCCCTTGCTTGACGGTCTTGGCTCAACTCGCTGATCTCGCCGAGGCGGTAGAGGTCGCCGCGCAGCAGGCAGTAGTCGCAGAGCGCGCCGAGGAGGTTCAGTACGGCCTGCTCGTCGACGCCCTCCGCGTGCCGCAGGGCCGAGGTGATGAAGCTCGACTCGTCGTCCAGCCAGCGAAGCGCCGCGTCCAGGGACGTGAAGCCGTGCGGGCCGACCGCGCTCGCGTGGAAGGAGGTGTCGGCGCGCGTCGACGTCTTGCCGTCGACCAGGCGGATCACCGAGTCGGCCAGCTCGGCGTAGTTGGCGATGAGGCGTTCCTGTGCGGCGGTGCGGTCGGCCGGCTCCTCCTCGTCGAGGAGGCGGGCGTGGGCGAAGGAGCGGACCAGGTCGTGCAGGCGGTAGCGGCTGCCGCGCACATGGTCGACGAGGCCCGCGCGCGCGAGCGCCGTCAACTCCCGTTCCGCCTCCCGCTCGTCGGTGCCCAACAGGGCCCCCGCAGCGGCCGCGCCGAGCGAGGCGTGCCCGGCGAGCGCGAGCCGGCGCAGGAGCGTGCGCGCCGGGTCGGCCAGGTCCGCGTAGCGCAGCCGCAGAGCCCGCTCGACCGGTTCCGCCCGGTCCGACGAGGCCAGGTCGGTGGCCAGCTCGCGGGTGCTGCGCGGGCCGAGTGCGGAGCCCGCGATGCGCAGCGCGAGCGGCAGGCCCCCGCACAACTCCCGTACCTCGTCGGCGGCTTGGGAGTCGTACGGGCCCGAGGCGTCCTCGGCCGCCGCGCGCAGCAGGTCCTCGGCGCCGCCCGCGTCCAGGGCCTCGACGGGCAGTTGGTGGACCCAGGCGGGCAGGTCGTCCGGCAGGTCGAGCGGGGCGCGCGAGGTGACCAGGACGAGGCTGTCGGAGCGGTCCGGGACGAGGGTGCGGACCTGCTCGGCGTCGCTCGCGTCGTCCAGGACCACCGTGACCGGCAGGCCCGTCAGATGCTGGTGGTAGAGCTCGGTGAGCCGCTTCAACTGCTGGTCCTGCGAGGAGCGTTCACGGAAGAGCAGCTGCTCGCGCGGGGCGCCGAGACGGTTGAGCAGGTGCAGCAGCGCGTCCCGGGTGGAGCGGGGCTGCTCGGTGGTGCTGTCGCCGCGCAGGTCCACCAGGCAGGCGCCGCGGAACTGGTCGCGCAGTGCGTGCGCGGCGTGGATCGCGAGGGTGGAGCGCCCGGAGCCGGGCGCGCCGTGCAGCACCACGACGGTCGGCCGGGTCTCGGTGGAGGCGCGGGCGGCGTGCACCCACTGCCCGATCTGCGCGAGGTCCGCGCGCCGCCCCGCGAACGGCCCGCCGGGCTCCGGGAGTTGGGCGAACGACCGCTCAAGGACGCTTCGCCGCCGCGCCGCCGCGCTCTTGTCGGTACGCCGCAGCGGCACCGGCTTCTTCGTGGCCGTACCGGCACCGGCGGCGACGACGCGCTGCTGGTCCAGGTACGGGCGGATGCCCCGTACCTCCAGGGCGGTGAGCCACTGCAGCCGCAGCTGCTCGGGGCCGCCGGGCTGGCCGAGCGCGCCCGCCCGGCGGTGGGCGGCGGGCAGGTGCGCCGCGGTCACCTTGCCGACGGTGGCCGCGGCGCCCGCCACGGCGACGACCGCGCCCGCGCCGAGTGCCGTGCCCGTGCCGGTGCCGAAGGCCAGGTCGGCGAGGGCGGCGGCGACGGCGGCGACGGCGGTGACCAGGGCGGGAGTCGTCCCCTCCCGGCCGAGCCGCTGCCCGAACGACTGCTGTCCGGCCTCGGCCTCGTCGAGCGCCCGGGAGTACGCCGCGTACTCCTCCGCCGCCGACTCGGCCATGGCGTCGAGGGCGCCTCGGGCCCGGCTCAGGAGGACGTTGCCGTCGGTGCGGCCGCCGGAGCGGCGTACTTCCTCCTCGACGGCTCGGGCCAACAGGCGCTCGGCCTCGCCCCGATGAGTCTCCCGCATCACGCGTCCCCCTCCACCTCGGCCACTGCTCCCCCAAGTGTCCTGCGGGCGGGGCGTGTTGGGGGAGGGGTTGGGCGGATCTTGAGGTTGGGGGGCGTGCGGTCGGTTATTTTCCCCTACCCGCCCCTTCCCGAAAGCCTGCGGCGCTGTTCTTCGGCTGCCCCGCCGTCGTGGCTGGTCGCGCAGTTCCCCGCGCCCCTGAAAAACCAGCCCACCCCGCCAAATCCAGCCCCTCCGGCGTTTGAGGAGCGGGGTCCGGGGCGGAGCCCCGAAGCTGCCGGAGGCTTTCGGGAAGGGGCGGGGTGGGGAAAGCAACCGCCCTAGGCGCGCCTCAACCGCTCCTCCAACTCCCCGACCCCCGTGACCGGCGCATCGCAAGTGAAGTTGCGGCACACGTATGCCGCGGCCGACGCCCCGACCAGCGGACGGTCGGCAAGCAGCGGAAGCTCCTCCGAGTCCGGCTCGCCGACCGCCACCACCGCCCCCGGCGCAGGCGAAAGCAACGCCGCTCGGTGCAGCGCACCCCGCGCCGGGTCGGCGGGCGGGCCCACCACCGCGACCTCGCGCGGCCCGTCGAGCAGCGCCTCCGCCACCGCGAGCCCGTGCCCGATGAACCGCGGGGCGCGCGGCCCGAGCGCCGTGACGACCCCCAGCGCCCGCTCGGCGGCGGTGCGATGCGGCTCGGAGCCGGTCTGCGCCGCGTACGAGAGGAGTGCTCCGGCGGCGGCCGACCAGCCGGACGGGGTGGCGTTGTCGGTGGGGTCCTGCGGGCGCCGGATCAGCGCCTCCGCGTCGTGGGCGGTGTCGTACAGCGCCCCGTTCTCGCCCACGAACCCGACGAGCACGTGGTCGAGCAGGAACCCGGCGAACTCCAGCCACACGCCTTCCCCGGTGACCGAGGCGAGCGCGAGGAAGCCCTCGGCGACGTCCGCGTAGTCCTCCAGAACGCCTGCGTGCGTACCGGCCCTGCCGTCCATCGAGGTCCGCACGAGCCGCGCGTCAGGCCCCATGTGCAACCGTACGAGCAGGTCCCCGGCGCAGAGGGCCGCGTTCACCAGGTCGGGCCGGTCGAAGTACGCGCCCACCTCGGCGAGCGCCGCGATCGTCAGGCCGTTCCAGGCGGCCACCACCTTGTCGTCGCGGCCGGGGCGCGGCCGCTCCTCGCGGGCGGCGAGCAGCCGGGCCCGGATCGAGGCGAGCCGCTCGGAGTCCAACAGGCTGTCGCCCTGCGGGAGTTGGAGCACGGAGGCGCCCTCCTCGAAGGTGCCCTCCGCGGTCACGCCGTAGTGCACGGCGGCCAGTTCGGCGTCCGCCTCGCCGAGCACCTCGCGCAGCTGCGCGGGCGTCCACACGTAGTACGCGCCCTCCGCGTGGCTCCCTTCGCCGTCCTCGCTGTCGGCGTCGAGCGCGGACGCGAACCCGCCCTCGTTCGTACGGAGTTCGCGCACCATGAAGTCCGCCGTCTCCAGGGCGATCCGCTTGGCGAGCTCGCTGCCGGTCGACCGCCACAGATGCGCGTACGCGCGGCACAGCAGGGCGTTGTCGTACAGCATCTTCTCGAAGTGCGGCACGACCCACTCGCGGTCCACGGAGTAGCGGGCGAAGCCGCCGCCGAGCTGGTCGTAGATCCCGCCGCGGGCCATCCGCTCGCAGGTGTCGGCGGCCATCTGCAGCGCGCCCTCGGAGCCGGTGCGGGCGTGGTGCCGGAGCAGGAACTCGACCACCATCGAGGCCGGGAACTTCGGTGCGCCGCCGAAGCCGCCGTGCGTCGCGTCGTACTCCCGGGTGAGCCCGAGCAGCGCCTGGCCGAGCTGCTCCTCGCCGGGCGGAGTCGTGTCCCCGTACGGGAGTTCACGGCCCGCGAGGTCGCGCACGATCTTGCCCGCGACCTCGGCGACCTCCTCGCGGCGGCCCGTCCACGCCTCGTGGACGCCCTGCAGGACCTGCCGGAAGGAGGGCATGCCGTGGCGGGCCTCGGGCGGGAAGTACGTGCCGAAGTAGAAGGGTTCGGCGTCCGCGGTGAGGAAGACGGTCATGGGCCAGCCGCCCTGGCCGGTCGCGGCCTGCACGGCCTCCATGTAGACGGCGTCGACGTCGGGCCGCTCCTCGCGGTCGACCTTGACGCTGACGAAGTGCTCGTTGAGGTACGCGGCGGTCGCCTCGTCCTCGAACGACTCGTGCGCCATGACGTGGCACCAGTGGCAGGAGCTGTACCCGACGCTCAGCAGCACCGGCACGCCGCGCCGCCGCGCCTCCTCGAACGCGGCGGGCTCCCACGGCCACCAGTCCACCGGGTTGTCGGCGTGCTGCAGGAGATAGGGGGAGGTCTCTTGGGCAAGGCGATTGGGCATGGCGCCCATCCTCCATCACGGCCTCGGGTGGGCCCACGGAACCTGTAGGGGTACACGGGTGATAAAGGCGATACAGAAGATATTGAAGGCTTTCGACGGGCGAGTGGGCGTCGCGGGGGCGAATGGGGCGGTGCGGTGCCCTGCTGCTCCTCGGTTCACAGGGAGTTCATAGGGTTCGGTCCGCAAGCCGTTCGCGCGCCGGTCTCCGTTCAACTGGCAGGCGCGCCGGGGGAGATCGAACAACAGGAGCCGCTCATGTCCCGCCGTACGCCCACCCGCACCCGCGCGCTGCGCGCCGCCGCGCCCGTCGCCGTCCTCGCGCTCGCCCTGACGGCCTGTGGCGGGGGTTCCGACTCCGGTGGCGGGTCGACGGGCAAGAAGGAGCAGGGCTCGTCCGAGAGCAAGCCGAAGGGCGACAGCCCCGAGGCCGGCGAGGGGGAGTCGGGTGCGATGCAGGCCGGCGAGGCCGTCACCGCGGCCTTCAAGGAGGACGACGCCAAGATCACGTACGAGATCGCCGCGCAGAAGGTCGACCTGAGCACCGAGGCCGAGGCGCAGAAGATGGTCGAGGACCCCAAGGACGCCAAGGGTCTGGTCGCGGCCACCGCGCACGTGAAGTTCACCAACAAGGCCGGTGGCGTCGTGGAGAGTTCGCCGAGCGTCGGCATGGAGACCGAGATCTACGCGGACGGCGCCCCGGGCGCGCGGCTGATGTTCGCCTCCGAGGACGCGCCCGGCTGCGACGACACCATCGACATCGACAACTGGAAGGCCGGGCAGAGCTACACCATCTGCCAGACCTACATGGTCCCGGCGACGGCCAAGAGCATCGAGGTCCGCTTCCCCGAGGAGGGCGGCGCGACGCACACCTGGACCTTCGCCGCCAAGTAGTCGGCCGAGCACGTCGATTGCCTCGAACCCCCTGTGGGCATCCGCCCGCAGGGGGTTCGGCGTGTTCCGGGCCGTCTACAGCCCGTCCGCGAACACGTCGAGGGCCGCGTCCACCAGCGAGAGCAGCTCTCCGGGCCGGTCGTGCGCCCTGGCGTGCTCCGCCCAGTGCTGGACCGTCTCCACCAGGGAGCCGATGACGGCCGCGGTGAAGACCCGCACCTTGAGATCGTCCGCGTCCCGGCCGGTGCGCTCGGCGACGACCGGCCGTACGAGGCGGGCGGTGTCGGCGAGGGACTCGTGGAACCGGGCGCGCACGGCGGGCACTTCGCGGATCAGGCGGGCGCGGAGCAGCAGTTCCGTGCGCTCCGCCGGGTCGTCGAGCACGGTCCGCAGCCGGTCCTCGATGACGTGCCGCAGCGAGTCGAGTACCGGCTCGTCGGCGGGCCTGGCGCGCAGCGCGGCGTCCGCGGCCGGGTCGTGGCCGTCGCCGAGGACGATGTCCTCCTTGGCCGGGAAGTACCGGATGACGGTGGAGGGGGAGACCTCGGCGGCCGCGGCGATCTGCTCGACGGTGGTGGCCTCGTACCCCTGCTGTGCGATCAGTTCGTACGTCGCCCTGCGGATCGCCGCGCGGGTTTTGATCTTCTTGCGCTCGCGCAGGCCGGGCCTGGCGGGGGACGAGGTGTGCGTGACCGTCATGTGCTCATTCTCCCGCCGCCGAGGGCGGGATCAGCCGTGCTGGTACGCGACCAGCGAGATGCCGACGTAGTGCACGACGAACGCGGCGAGCGTGAACGAGTGGAACACCTCGTGGAAGCCGAACCAGCGCGGCGACGGGTCGGGCCGCTTCATGCCGTAGATCACGCCGCCCGCGCTGTAGAGCAGCCCGCCGACGATGACCAGGACCAGTACGGCGATGCCGCCGGCGCGCATGAAGTCCGGCAGGAAGAAGACGGCGGCCCAGCCCATCGCGATGTAGCAGGGCGTGTAGAGCCAGCGCGGGGCGCCGACCCAGAAGACCCGGAACGCGATGCCCGCCGCGGCGGCGGCCCAGATGCCCCACATCAGCCACTGGCCCTTGGACTCGGGGAGCAGCAGCATCGTCAGCGGGGTGTAGGTGCCCGCGATGATCAGGAAGATGTTGGCGTGGTCGAGCCGGCGCAGGACGGCGGTGGCGCGCGGGCCCCAGTTGCCCCGGTGGTAGACCGCGCTCACGCCGAAGAGCAGGCAGGCGGTGAGTACGTAGATCCCGCAGGCGATGCGGCCTCGGGTGGAGTCGGCGAGCGCGGTGAGCACGAGGCCGGCGATCAGCACCGCCGGGAACATGCCGGCGTGCAGCCAGCCGCGGAGCTTCGGCTTCGCGGGGAGCGGGAGCGGTAGCGCTATCGGCGTCGACCCGTCGGTGCTGGGGCCGGAGGACGGGAGGGCAGGCGCAGTCATAGGCGGAATGGTAGCTACGCGCCCGTAGGTTGCGTATCAGAGCGTTCCCGTCAAGATCGTCCTGAGCAGGATCCGGAGGTGTTACCGCAGGTCCTGGGAGGCCTTGAGCGGGGGTGGTGATGCTCACTTCTGCTCACGTGTGCGACCCTCTGGACATATGGGCACTCGGGTCGGATGATCAAATGAGTGCGGTCGGCACCGGATGAGCAGCCATGACGCATCCGGGTCGCAGCCCCCACGGGGCACAGATGAACACACCCCTCATAAGCCCCCTCATCAAGGAGCGATCGTGGCGCGCGACAACGCGGCTCCCAGCACTGTCCCGACCAACCACCGGGAGCTGATCTCCTGGGTCGAAGAGATCGCCGAGCTCACCCAGCCGGACCGCGTCGTCTGGTGCGACGGCTCCGAGGCCGAGTACGAGCGCCTGGCCGAGGAACTCGTCGCCAAGGGCACGTTCAAGAAACTCGACCCGATCAAGCGACCCAACTCGTACTACGCGGCCTCCGACCCGACGGACGTCGCGCGCGTGGAGGACCGCACCTTCATCTGCTCCGAGAAGGAGGAGGACGCCGGCCCGACCAACCACTGGAAGGACCCCGCGGAGATGCGCGAGGTCTTCCAGGGCAAGGAGGGCAGCGAGAGGGGCGAGGCCGCAGGCCTCTCGGGCAAGGGCGGTGGTGGGCGACGGGAGGGAGTCTTCCGCGGCTCGATGCGCGGCCGCACCATGTACGTGGTGCCGTTCTGCATGGGCCCGCTCGGTTCCCCGCTCTCCGCGATCGGCGTGGAGATCACCGACTCGGCGTACGTCGCGGTGTCGATGCGCACGATGACCCGGATGGGCCAGCCCGTCCTGGACGAGCTCGGCGAGGACGGCTTCTTCGTGAAGGCCGTGCACTCCCTGGGCGCCCCGCTCCAGGAGGGCGAGGCGGACGTCCCGTGGCCGTGCAACCCCACCAAGTACATCTCGCACTTCCCGGAGTCCCGCGAGATCTGGTCGTACGGCTCGGGCTACGGCGGCAACGCGCTGCTCGGCAAGAAGTGCTACGCGCTCCGCATCGCCTCCGTCATGGCGCGCGACGAGGGCTGGCTCGCCGAGCACATGCTGATCCTCAAGCTGACCCCGCCGCAGGGCGAGGCCAAGTACGTCGCGGCGGCGTTCCCCTCGGCCTGCGGCAAGACTAACCTCGCGATGCTGGAGCCCACGATCTCCGGCTGGACGGTCGAGACCATCGGCGACGACATCGCCTGGATGCGCTTCGGCGAGGACGGCCGCCTGTACGCGATCAACCCGGAAGCCGGCTTCTTCGGCGTCGCGCCCGGCACCGGTGAGCACACCAACGCCAACGCGATGAAGACGCTGTGGGGCAACTCGGTCTTCACCAACGTCGCGCTCACGGACGACGGCGACGTGTGGTGGGAGGGCATGACGGAGGAGACTCCGGCGCACCTCACGGACTGGAAGGGCAACGACTGGACGCCCGAGTCCGACGTTCCGGCCGCACACCCCAACGCCCGCTTCACCACGCCGGCTTCGCAGTGCCCGATCATCGCGCCCGAGTGGGAGGACCCGAAGGGCGTGCCGATCTCGGCGATCCTGTTCGGCGGCCGCCGCGCCTCCGCCGTACCGCTGGTGACCGAGTCCTTCGACTGGAACCACGGCGTCTTCCTCGGTGCGAACGTCGCCTCCGAGAAGACCGCCGCGGCCGAGGGCAAGGTCGGCGAGCTTCGCCGCGACCCGTTCGCCATGCTGCCGTTCTGCGGCTACAACATGGGCGACTACATGGGCCACTGGGTCGACGTCGCCAAGGGCAAGGACCAGTCGAAGCTCCCGAAGATCTACTACGTCAACTGGTTCCGCAAGAACGACGCGGGCAAGTTCGTGTGGCCGGGCTTCGGTGAGAACTCCCGCGTCCTGAAGTGGATCGTGGACCGGCTCGACGGCCGCGCGGAGGGTGTGGAGACCCCCATCGGCGTGCTGCCGACGCCCGCGGCGCTCGACACGGAAGGCCTCGAACTGGCCGACGCGGACCTGGAGTTCCTGCTCACGGTCGACAAGGAGGTCTGGCGCGAGGAGGCGGCGCTGGTTCCTGAGCACCTGAACACGTTCGGCGATCACACGCCGAAGGAGCTGTGGGACGAGTACCGGGCGCTCGTGCAGCGCCTGGGCTGATTCTTCAGGGGCCCCGGGCCCCGTTAGGGGCGCGGGGCTGTGACATTTGCGGCTCTGCCGCGTGGGCGCGAGCAACCCACGACAAACCGCAGTCGCATCTGCTCATGCACCACGCAGACGCGACTGCGGCTTTCGTCGCGGCTGAGCGCGCAGTTCCCCGCGCCCCTGGGGCTATCGCCCCTGCGGGGCAGTGGCTCCCGGCCCGTAGCCTCCCCGGCTGCGGGCCGGGGCCGTCAGTGGGCCGCTGCCGGCTCCCGCTCGCGCAGAGCGGCCTCGTGCGCGTCCATCCGCTCCGCGGCGAGGATCGCCGCGGCGGTGTCGGCGCGGGAGGCGGCCACCACCAGGGCGCGGCCGGCGAGGGCGTGGGCGCGCTGGTGCAGGCCGGACAGGTGCGGTTCGTGGATCGCCGCCGCCACCGCGGAGCGCACCGGCGGGTGGCCGCCGCGCAGCCGGGCGATCTGGCGGGCCAGCTGCTCGGCCGCGTCGGTCAGCTCCGTGGCGGGGGCCACCGCGCGCAGCTCGTCCGTGACGGCGAGCAGGGCCGCGAGATGTCCGGCGAGCTGGATGTCCAGCTCCTCCTCGCGGGAGCGGTGCGGGAAGTCCTGCCGCCGGTCGCGTCCACGGGCGGCCATCGTGTGGACCGACTTGCTGCGGATCGGTTCGTACATAGGACGGCCTCCTGAGGTTTCCAGGAAGCCATCCTAGCTTAGATTCAATCTAAAGTTGAGCCGAGTGTGAAGTGGCAGGTCAGGGCTGCGGGTGGGGTCGGTCAGGGCTGCCCGTACCCGTCCAGGAACCTGCCGATCCGGGTGACCGCGTCCGCGAGGTCCGAGGCCTGCGGCAGGGTCACGATGCGGAAGTGGTCGGGCTCCGGCCAGTTGAAGCCGGTGCCGTGCACCACCATGATCTTCTCGGCGCGCAGCAGGTCGAGCACCATCTGCCGGTCGTCCTTGACCTTGTAGACCTTCGGGTCGAGGCGCGGGAACAGATAGAGCGCGCCCTTCGGCTTCACACAGGTCACACCGGGGATCTGGGTGAGCAGCTCGTACGCGGTGTCGCGCTGTTCGAGCAGTCGGCCGCCGGGGAGCACCAGGTCGTTGATCGACTGCCGCCCGGTGAGCGCCGCGACCACGCCGTGCTGGGCCGGCATGTTGGCGCACAGCCGCATATTGGCCAGGATCGTCAGGCCCTCCAGGTACGACTCGGCGTGCGCGCGCGGCCCCGAGATCACCATCCAGCCGGTGCGGTAACCGGCCACGCGGTACGCCTTCGACATGCCGTTGAAGGTCAGCGTGAGCAGGTCGGGGGCGAGGGCGGCGGTCGGGGTGTGGGTGGCGCCGTCGTACAGGATCTTGTCGTAGATCTCGTCCGAGCAGACCAGGAGGTTGTGGCGGCGGGCGATGTCGGTGAGGCCGCGCAGGACGTCGTCGCTGTAGACCGCGCCCGTCGGGTTGTTCGGGTTGATGATCACGAGCGCCTTGGTGCGGTCGGTGATCTTCCGCTCCACGTCGGCGAGATCGGGCATCCAGTCGGACTGCTCGTCGCAGCGGTAGTGCACGGCGGTGCCGCCGGAGAGGGAGACCGCGGCGGTCCACAGCGGGTAGTCCGGGGCCGGTACGAGGACCTCGTCGCCGTCGTCGAGGAGGGCCTGCATGGCCATGACGATCAGCTCGGAGACGCCGTTGCCGATGTAGACGTTCTCCACGTCCGACTCGACGCCGAGGGTCTGGTAGTGCATGACGACCGCGCGGCGGGCCGCGAGCAGACCCTTCGCGTCGCCGTAGCCGTGCGCCGAGCCGACGTTGCGCAGGACGTCCTCGAGGATCTCCGGGGGCGCCTCGAAGCCGAAGGCCGCGGGGTTGCCGGTGTTGAGCTTGAGGATGCGGTGGCCTGCTGCTTCGAGCCGCATCGCCTCCTCGAGAACCGGGCCCCGGATCTCGTAGCAGACGTTCGAGAGCTTCGTCGACTGGATCAGCTGCATGCAGCAACTTTACGAGGGTGTTTCGGGGCGGTGCTCGTGCTTTTCGGCTGACTGGGCTCGGGGGGTGCGCCCCTGCGGGGCGGGGCCTTCCATCGCATGGGTCGGCTGGGGGGTGCGCATGGAATGCCGGGTTCGGGTGGGGGTGTGGGCTTGCGATGAGGGGTTGGGGCAGGGCGAGTGATTTACCCCACCCCGCCCCTTCCCGAAAGCTTGCAGCAGCCTCGGGGGCTCCGCCCCCGGACCCCCGCTCCTCAAACGCCGGAGGGGCTTGTTTTAAGGGGCGCGGCGGATGGCCCGGCCCGCCAGGACGTCTGTGCGCTTGCCGTCCCGCATGACGAACTTGCCGTCGATCAGGACGTGCGGGATGCCGATCGGCAGGGTGCGCGGGGACTCGAAGGTGGAGCCCGCGGCGACCGTGGTCGGGTCGAAGAGGACGAGGTCCGCGCGGTAGCCCTCGCGGACGAGGCCGCGGTCGGGGAGGCGGAGGCGGGCGGCCGGGCGGGAGGTGAGGTGGGCGACGGTCTCTTCCAGGCCGAGGACGCCCAGGTCACGCGCGTACCGGCCGAGGTACTGCGGGAACGTCCCGTACGCCCGCGGGTGCGGCTTGAAGCCCTGCAGGATGCCGTCCGAGCCGCCGGTGTGCACCCGGTGCTGCATGATCGCCTGCACGTTGTCCTCGTGGCCGACGTGCTGGAGGATCGTCGAGCCCAGCTTGTCGTTGATGAGGAGGCGGCGGGCGGTGACCCAGGGCTCCTCGCCGCGCATCTCCGCGGACTGGGCGATGGTCTTGCCGACGCAGGAGGCGAGGCCGGGGTCGGAGACGCCCGAGATCTCGATCGTGTCCCACTCGATGGGCACGCCGTGGCAGCCGTCGGCGCCGATGACCTCCATGTGGTGGCGGATCTTCGCCGCCGTCTCGTCGTCCTGCAGCCGCGCCAGGATCGCGTCGGGCCCGCCCTCGCTCGCCCAGCTCGGCAGCATCGCGACGAGCGTGGTGCAGCCGGGGGTGTACGGGTACGTGTCGAGGCTGATGTCGGCGCCGGAGTCGAGGGCGTCGTCGATGAGCGCGAGCAGGTCCGGGGCCTTGCCCTTGTTCACGCCGAAGTTCATGGTCGCGTGCGCGAGGTGCAGCGCGCAGTCCGCGTCCCGGGTGAGGTCCACCATCTCGCAGTACGCGTCCAGGGCGCCCGCGCCGTACGAGCGGTGGTGCGGGCAGTAGTACCCGTCGTACCGCGCGACGACCCGGCACAGCTCGGCCAGCTCGGAGTCCTTCGCGTACATGCCGGGCGTGTACGTCAGGCCCGAGGACATGCCGACGGCGCCCTGCTCCATGCCCTCGGCGACCAACTGCCGCATCCGGTCCAGCTCTTCGGCCGTGGCGGGGCGGTCGTCCCAGCCGACGGCGTACATCCGGACGGTGCCCTGCGGGATCAGGTACGCGGCGTTCACGGCGATGCCGCGGCCGCCGTGGGCGTGGTCGAGGGCGTCGAGGTAGCCGCCGACGGTGCGCCAGCTGAAGTCGATGTCGGAGCCGTCGCCGTTCCAGCCGGTGATGGCCTGGCGGACCTGGGCGAGGGTGCGGTCGTCGACGGGCGCGTAGCTGAGGCCGTCCTGGCCGATGACTTCCAGGGTCACGCCCTGGGCGGCCTTCGCGCTGTGGTCCGGGTCGCGGAGGAGGGCGAGGTCGCTGTGGGCGTGCATGTCGATGAAGCCGGGGGAGAGGGCGAGGCCGTCGGCGTCGACGGTGCGCTCTCCTGAGGGCCGGGGGCCCTCGCCCTCTTTGCGGATCTCGGCGATCCGGCCGTTGTCGATCGCGATGTCCGCGCGGTACGAGGCGTCGCCGGTGCCGTCGATGACGCGGGCGTCGCGGATGACCAGGTCCATGGGTGCTCTCTGCCTCTCTGGGTTCTTTTCTCCCCTCCCCCGCCCCTTCCCGAAGTCCTCGGCGGACGGCCTCGGGGGGCTCCGCCCCCGGCCCCCGGGCTGTCTTTCGGCTGCCGCGCCGTCGTGGCTGGGCGCGCAGTTCCCCGCGCCCCTGACGGGGCACCCCCCCCAGCCAAAACCAGCCCCTCCGGCGTTTGAGGAGCGGGGGCTGGGGCGGAGCCCCGGTTCGGGAAGGGGCGGGGTGGGGAAGGAAGCCGCCCCGCAGGGGGGGGAGCGGGGGCGTGGGGGTTCGCCCCCGCGGTTCAGGGCGGGTGGGTGGGCTCAGAAGTACGTGCGGATGTAGTCCGTGACCGTGCCGTCGGCCTGGACCAGGGGGATCAGCTGCCACTTGTCGAAGGACGTGCAGGGGTGGGACAGGCCCATGCCGACCCAGTCGCCGACCTCCAGGTCCGCCTCCGGCGTCGTACGGACCCAGCCGTGCTGGTCGGAGAGGCCGGTGACCGTGACACCGGCGGCCTCCCGCACCTCCCCGGAGCGCGCGTCGCGCACGACCTGCGCCTCGGGCAGGTCCAGGTCGTACGCCGCGTCCCGCTTGCCCGCGTTCACGAAGGCCTGCTCGGCGTTGGGGCGGGACACCACCTGGGCCCAGAGGCGGAACGCGGGCTGCAGCGCGCCCTCGTCCGGGACCCGGTTGAACGGGGTGAGGTGCTTGTAGTGGCCGTCGTCGTGCGAGACGTACGCACCGGAGCGGAGCAGCTTGAGGACCGGGACCGAGAGGGACGGGATCTCGGCGAAGACGTCCGCGACCGCGTCGAACCAGGCGCTGCCGCCCGCGCTGACCACGATCTCGTCGAGCCCGGCGAAGCGGCCGGCCTTGTCGAAGTCCGCGGCGAGTCCGGTCAGGCGGCGCAGCCAGGCGTGGACGCGCTCGGGGTCGGCCTGCGGCACCTCGCCCTCGTACCCGGCGACGCCGACCAGGCGCAGCGTGGTCGTGGCCGCCACCGCGTCCGCGACCGCCGCGCACTCGGCCTCGGTGCGCACGCCGGTACGGGCCGTGTCGCCCGCGCCGAGCTCCACCACGACCTCGACGGGGCGTGAGGAGCCCGCCGCGCGCAGGGCCGCGTCCATCAGCTCGACGCCGCGCACGGAGTCCACGTAGCAGATGAAGCGGAAGTCGGGGTCCGCGTCGAGCTCGGCGGCGAGCCAGCGCAGGGCGGCGGCGTCGACCAGCTCGTTGGCGAGGAAGACCCGGCGGACGCCGTACGCGCGCGCCACCCGGACCTGGTGCGGGACGGCGAGCGTGATGCCCCAGGCGCCGTGCTCCTCCTGGCGGGCGAAGAGCTCGGGGGCCATGGAGGTCTTGCCGTGCGGGGCGAAGGCAAGGCCGTGGCGGGTC
This sequence comes from Streptomyces cavernicola, assembly GCF_029968035.1. Lineage (GTDB taxonomy): Bacteria > Actinomycetota > Actinomycetes > Streptomycetales > Streptomycetaceae > Streptomyces > Streptomyces cavernicola. The sequence goes on from NZ_JASCIQ010000040.1 coordinate 43,973, forward strand.
GAGTAGGTCTCCATGAGGGCGAGGTTGTGCTCGACGCGCTCGGCGGAGAGGGCGAGGACGGGCGTGGTGAAGCCGTCCGTGAAGAGGTTGCGGCGCTGTCCGGCGAGCTCGCCGACGGTCAGTCCCGCGGCGTCCGGGGGCAGCCCCTTGAAGCGGAAGTCGACCCGCTCGTCGGCGAGTTGGGTCCGGGACGTGTGTCCCGCCGCGCGCTGTCCGACTGCGTTGTCGGCTGCCATAGGGGGCCTCCTCAGGGCTGTTCGCAACGGTCCGCTGCCGTTCCTTGGATTGCGTTGCACGCTCTGCAACGGCCATTGCGCATTTCGCTTACTGCTGTCTAACATCCGAGCCAATACCGGGTCAATGGCGCCCGGCCCAGCGTCGAAGGAGAACGAGCGTGCCCACCGTGAACGCGTCAGGGCCCCTCCAGGGGGCGGACCACGTCGGTACCGACGTCGTCTGCCTCGGCGAGTCCATGGTCACGTTCCGGCCTTCCCGCCCCGGGCGGCTCGCCGACGTCCCGTCCTTCGACCGCGGCATCGGCGGCGCGGAGTCCAACGTGGCCTGCACGCTGGCCCTGGCCGGGCATCGGGCACGGTGGGTCAGCCGGGTCGGCGCGGACGGCTTCGGCGAGCACTTGATCTCGGCGATCGGCGCTTGCGGGGTCGATGTCTCGGCCGTCGCCGTGGACCCCTCTCGGCCTACGGGGATCTACTTCCGTACGGCGGGAGAGCGGGCCGTTAATTCAGCCCCTCCGGCGTTTGAGGAGCGGGGTCCGGGGCGGAGCCCCGAGTCCGCAACTGAGCCCACGGCTGAAGTCGCCTACTACCGCGCAGGCTCCGCCGCCTCGGCGATGGCCCCCGGGAACCTGAACCCGGACTCCCTCGCCGACGGCGAGATCCTGCACCTCTCCGGCATCACCGCCGCCCTCTCCGCCGACTGCCTCGCCCTGATGCGGGACCTCACCGCACCCCGGCCGGGTCGGCCCCTCGTCTCCTTCGACGTCAACTACCGCGTCCACCTGTGGGCCGACCCCGCGCAGGCCGGGCCCGTGCTGCTCGACCTGGCGCGCGGCTGCGACCTCGTGTTCGTCGGCGAGGACGAGGCCGAGGCCGCCTGGGGCATCACCGGCGGGCCCGCCGCGATCCGCGCCGCGCTGCCCGAGCCCGCGACCCTCGTCGTCAAGCAGGGCGCCCAGGGCGCGACGGTCTTCAGCGGTACGCAGGCCACGTACGAGCCCTCTCTGAAGGTGGACGTCGTCGCGTCCGTCGGGGCGGGCGACGCCTTCGCCGCCGGGTTCCTCTCCGCCACGCTGCGCGGACTCACCGACTCCGAGCGGCTGCGCCACGGCCACCTGATGGCCGCCGCCGCCCTGCTCGTTCCCGGCGACCTGGGCGCTCCGCCCGCCCGCGCCGAGGCCGACCGGCTCGCCGCGCTGCCGGCCGAGGCGTGGGGGACACTGCGCCTTGGCCCGGACACGATCAAGAACTGGGCCGGGGAGGTAGTGACCACATGAGCCAGACCGTCGACCGGGCGCTGAGCATCCTGCCGCTGCTCGCCGAGGGGCCCGCGGACCTGGGGCAGGTCGCCGAGCGGCTCGACGTCCACAAGTCGACCGCGCTGCGCCTGCTGCGCACCCTGCACGAGCACGGCCTCGTCTACCGCCAGTCGGACCAGCGCTACCGCCTGGGCGCCCGGCTCTTCGCCCTCGCCCAGGAGGCGGTGGAGAACCTGGACGTACGCGAGATCGCCCACCCGCACCTCGTCGAGCTGAACGAGCAGATCGGGCACACCATCCACCTCGCCGTGTACGAGGAGAACGAGGTCCTCTACATCGACAAGGTGGAGAGCCGCTACCCGGTGCGGATGTACTCCCGCATCGGCAAGCCCGTCGCGATCACCGTCGCCGCCGTGGCCAAGCTGCTGCTCGCCGACCTGTCCGAGCCGGAGCGGCGCGCGGTCGCCGAGAAGCTCGACTACCCCATGTACACGGCCCGTTCCATACCGAACGCCGCGGCCTTCCTGAAGGAGCTCGCGACCGTACGGGAACAGGGCTGGGCCACCGACCTCGGTGGCCACGAGGAGTCCATCAACTGCATCGGGGCCCCGATCCGCGGTGCGGACGGAAGGGTCGTCGCCGCCATGTCGGTCTCCGCGCCGAACGTCGTCGTCACCGCTGAGGAACTCCTCACCCTGCTTCCGCAGGTGCGCCGCACCGCGGACGCCATCAGCCGCGAGTACTCGGGCCACACCCCCGGGGGCACCCCCTAGGCCCGTCGACCCGGACCCGACTCGACCGACCCGCTCGCTGTTCAACACCCCTCAGAAAGTAGGCAGTTCATGTCCGAGAAGCTCGAGAAGACCGCCCTCACCCCGGCCACCCACACCACCCCGCCGGCGAAGTTCTCGCACGGTGTGAAGAAGGGCAACATCCTTCAGGTCGCCGGCCAGGTCGGCTTCCTGCCCGCGGAGGAGGGCAAGGCCCCCACCCCGGCCGGCCCGACCCTGCGCGAGCAGACCCTCCAGACCTTCGCCAACGTCAAGGCGATCCTCGAAGAGGGCGGCGCGAGCTGGGACGACGTGATGATGATGCGCGTCTACCTCACGGACGTGGACCACTTCGCCGAGATGAACGCCATCTACAACGAGTACTTCGAGGAGCAGGGCCTCAAGGCCCCCGCCTCCGCGCGTACGACCGTCTACGTCGGCCTCCCCAAGGGCCTCCTCATCGAGATCGACGCCCTGGCCGTCCTCGGCTGACATGCCGTTAGACATGCCGTTAGACATGCCGTTAGACCTTCCGCTCCACCCGAGCGCGGCACGGCGCACCGCACCCCCGGCGCGCCGTGCCGTGACCCCCCGCTCTCCCCAATCCCCCGTTTGGACAATGGAGTTACTCCCATGTTGCCCACGCTGCTCGCCGCCGCCCCGCCCCCCACCGAGCCGCCACCCCACACCGGTGGACTGCTCACCCTGATCGACGGCACCGCCGGACTGCTCACCGTCGCCGTCCTCGGCATCGCCCTGCTGCTCTTCCTGATCATCAAGGTCCGGCTGCAGCCCTTCGTCGCCCTGCTCTCCGTCTCCATCGCCGTGGGACTCGCGGCCGGCCTCTCCGTCACCGAACTCTTCGGCACCGTCCAGAGATCCGACGCCGTCTCGATGATCGAGACCGGTATGGGCGGCATCCTCGGCCATGTCGCGATCATCATCGGTCTCGGCACGATGCTCGGCGCCATACTCGAAGTGTCCGGCGGCGCCGAGGTGTTGAGCTCCCGCCTGCTCGGCCTCTTCGGTGAGAAGCGCGCCCCGCTCGCGATGGGCATGACCGGCCTGATCTTCGGCATCCCCGTCTTCTTCGACGTCGGCATCTTCGTCCTCGCGCCGATCGTCTACGCCGCCGCCAAGCGCTCCGGCAAGTCGATCCTCCTCTACGCGATGCCGCTGCTCGCGGGTCTGTCCATGACCCACGCGTTCCTGCCGCCGCACCCCGGCCCCGTCGCCGCCGCCGGACTGTTCAAGGTCTCGCTCGGCTGGATCATCATCATGGGCATCGTCTGCGGCATCCCCGCGGTCCTCGCCGCCTGGGCGTACTCGACCTGGATCGGCAAGAAGATCTTCGTGCCCGTCCCGCACGACATGCTGGAGGCCACCGAGGAGGCCAAGGCCGCCGTCGCCGCCGAGCGCAAGGAGACCGGCGATGTGAGCAAGGAGAAGCCCGTCGCGCTCTCCACGGTCTTCACCATCATCGGTACGCCGCTGATCCTGATCCTCGCCGCGACGTTCTCCTCGATCGCGCTCGACCCCTCCACGCTGCGCTCGGTCATCGAGTTCTTCGGCCACCCCTTCGTGGCCCTCACGATCGCGCTGCTGCTCGCGTACTACCTGCTCGGCATCCGCCGCGGCTGGCACCGCAAGTCCCTGGAGCAGGTCTCCACCGCCTCCCTGAAGCCGGTCGGCAACATCCTGCTCGTCGTCGGCGCGGGCGGGGTCTTCGGCGCCGTCCTCAAGGGCTCCGGCATCGCGGACGCGCTCGCCGACGCCTTCAACGGCATGGGCCTGCCGGTCATCGTGCTCGCGTACCTGATCTCCGTGGTGCTGCGCGTCGCGCAGGGTTCGGCGACCGTCGCGATCGTCGCCACCGCCGGCATCGTCGTCCCGCTGGTCGAGGGCGGTGGCCACTCGCAGGCCTTCCTCGCCCTGGTCATCATGGCCATCTCGGCCGGCTCGATCTTCGCCTCGCACGTCAACGACGGCGGCTTCTGGATCGTCTCCAAGTACTTCGGCATCTCCGAGCGGGACACGTTGAAGTCCTGGACGGTCCTCGAATCGGTGCTGTCCGTCGCCGGTTTCGCGGTGGCCGCGCTGCTGAGTCTGTTCTTCTAGCCGGGCTCCCACGCACGACAAGCGCCGGACGGGCTGAATCCAGCCCGTCCGGCGCTTGCTTAGAATCGGGGCCATGTCCTTCGGCCCGCCCCCGCCCGCCTACCCTCCGCAGCCCCCGCCCCAGGGGCCGCCCCAGGGCCCGGACTTCCTGGCCAGCGACCGGGGCCGGGCCGTCGTCGTGGACGCGGCCGGGGTCTGCTTCGAGAACTACGGGCACACCGCCGAGTTCGGCTGGGCCGAGATCGGCAACGTCCACTTCACCGGCCAGGGCACCTGCCTGCGCGTCGGCGTGACGCACGCGAGCGGGGCCTTCGTCGAGTGCATGGTGGAGGCCAAGGCGCCGGAGCGGCTGCAGCAGTGGTTCGCCGAGCTCGCCCCGGTCCTCGGGTACTACCTCAACGGCCGTGCGGGGCACGGGGGTTGAGTCACTTGCAGTACTCCTCCTCCTTGCCGATGGAGCGGTACATGCAGTCGGCGTTCTCCAGGAGTTGCAGCACCGCGTCCTTGTTGCGGCTGGTCTCCTTCTCGATCACCTCGTCGGGCGGGTAGAAGCCGCCGCCGCCCTGCGAGGACGGGTACATCTCGAAGGTGTACGCGAAGATCTTCTGGTCGCCCCACAGCCAGTCGTCGATCGAGCCGTCCGTGACGTACAGATCGCTGGACTGCTGCGGCGTGTAGCCGTTGGACTCGGCCATCTTCTCGCCGATCGCCGCGTGCGCGTCCCGGTCGTCCTGGGTCAGGCCCTCGGCGGTGTCGTCGGTGGTCCAGCCGTACGGCCAGAGCACCAGCTCGCTGTACGTGTGGAAGTCGATGGCCGCCTTGATCTGCTGCTTCCCGTCGACCACCCGGCCGCGCACGAAGTCCGCGACGACCTTCGTCTCGGGCGCCGACTCGGCCTCGGCCCCGCGGTACGTCTCCGATCCCGGCTCGTCCGACGAGCCGCCGCAGCAGCCCCACTTGTACGCCCAGTTGCGGTTGAGGTCGGTGCCGGTGGCCGCGCCCTCGTTGGGCTGCCGGTTGAGGCGCCAGCTCTGGTACTCGCCGGTCTTGATGTCGTACTCGCCGCCGTCCGGGTTCACGTCCGGGACGATCCACACCTCGCGCTCGTCCAGCATCTTCGTGACCCGGTCGTCGGAGCCGTACCCGTCGCCGAAGGTCTTGACGAGATACAGCGCCATCTCGACGGTCAGGTGCTCGCGCGCGTGCTGATGGTGCGTGAACAGGACCTCGGGCTCGGCCTCGTCCTCGCCGACCTTGTCGCTCAGCTTCACCGCGATGATGTCCCGGCCCTCGTGGGACTTGCCGATGACCTTCTTGCTGATCAGGTCCGGGTGGGCCTTGATCTGCTCGTCGATCGCCGCGTTCATCTCGTCGTACGTGTGGTACTTCGCGTCCTCGGCCGGGAAGTCCCTCGGCTCGGCCGCCTTGCCGCCGAGCCGCTTCGGCGGACCTGCGAGGGCCTTCAGCTTGTGGCCCTGGGTGCGCAGGAGTTCGGCCTGCGCGGCGGTGGCCGAGACGACCACGGAGTGGTCCCGGGCCTCGTCGACGGAGACGCCGGACGAGGCGATCTTCGTGCGGTCGGCGGCCGTCGACGGGCCGTGGATCTCGTACTGCCTGATCTTCTGGTCGTCGGCCGACGCGGCGGCCTTCGGCTGCGGATCGGCGTCGGGCGGGGCGGCGTTGGCGGTCAGCGGGGCGGCGATCGCCACCGCTATCAGCGCCGCCATGGCGGCGCCGCGTTTGCTGCGTACGCGTAGACGCATGAGCTCTCCTGAAATGTGGGGGGTAGAGCCTGAGTTGGTCTGCTCGCTCTTCCGGGTCCTGCTTGGGGGGTGGTGCTCAGCGGCTCATCGTGGGCCCCTGGCATGGACTGGTCAAGAGGGGTCGGGCGCGGTCAAGGGGGGCCTCGGTGAAAACCCTTGTGCGAACAGCGGGTTCGCGCTTTGGTGACCACGATCACTGACGTACTCGGGGACGAGCCCCGGACGACGGGGAGGCGCCATGGCGGACACCACCGGCAACACCACAAGCAGAGCGGGGGCCATCTCGCAGCCACGCAAGTCGAGTTGGAGGTACATCGGACCTGGCATCGTCGTCGCCGCGACCGGCGTCGGCGCCGGTGACCTGGTGGCCACGCTGATCGCGGGCAGCAAGTTCGGATACACCCTGCTGTGGGCCGCCGTGATCGGCTGCCTCGTGAAGATCTCCCTCGCGGAGGCGGCCGGCCGCTGGCATCTCGCCACCGGCCGCACCCTCTTCGACGGCTGGCAGAGCCTCGGCCGCTGGACGACGGGATACTTCGCGATCTACGTCGTCATCTGGGGCTTCGTCTACGGCGCCACGGCGATGTCGTCCTCGGCCCTGCCGCTCGTCGCGCTCTTCCCCGAGGGGCCCGACCTCAAGGTGTGGGCCATCGGAATGGGCCTGGTCGGCCTCGTCTTCGTCTGGTTCAACAAGTACGCCGTCTTCGAGAAGGCCATGACGGTCCTGATCGGCGTCATGTTCGTGGTCGTCGTCTACGTCGCGATCCGCGTCACGCCCAACCTCGGCGAGGCCTTCGTGGGCCTGGTGCCGGTCCTCCCGGACGGGTCGCTGCTCTACACCCTCGGCCTGATCGGCGGCGTCGGCGGCACCATCACGATGGCGGCGTACGGGTACTGGGTGAACGCCAAGGGCTGGACCGACACCGGCTGGATGAAGGTGATGCGGCTCGACAACCGGGTCGCGTACGTCACCACCGGCATCTTCGTCGTCGCCATGCTGATCGTCGGCGCCGAGCTCCTGCACACCTCCGGACTCGCCCTCACCCAGGGCGACAAGGGCCTCGTCGACCTGGGCGTGATCCTGGAGGACCGGTACGGGGCCGTCACGGCCAAGCTGTTCCTGATCGGCTTCTTCGCCACGTCGTTCTCGTCCCTGATCGGCGTCTGGCACGGCGTGAGCCTGATGTTCGCCGACTTCGTGGGACGGCTGCGGGGCGGGTCCGGCACGGGTGCGGTGGCCGAGGTGGCGACGGGGGAGAGGGAGCGGTCGGGGGCGTTCCGCGGGTACCTGCTGTGGCTGACGTTCCCGCCGATGGCGCTGCTCTGGCTGGACCAGCCGTTCGGGCTCGTGATCGCGTACGGGGTGCTCGGGGCGTTCTTCATGCCGTTCCTCGCCCTGACCCTGATCTGGCTCCTCAACTCCTCGCGGACTCCTGCGGAGTGGCGGAACGGGTGGGTCAGCAACGGGATGTTGGGGGCGGCGGGGTTGTTGTTCATTGTCCTTTGCGTACAGCAGGTCCGAGAGCTCCCCTGGTCGTAACGGGGGGCACGCCCCCCGTCCCCCTGCGTCGGGGCTCCGCCCCGGCCCTTCTCCAGGGGCGGCCCCCGGCCCGTGCATCGGGGCTCCGCCCCCGGGCCGTGCGTTGGGGCTCCGCCCCTGGGCCGTGCGTTGGGGCTCCGCCCCTGGGCCCTTCCCCGGGGCTGTCGCCCCTGGGGCCCGCTTTGGGGGTCCGCCCCCGGGTGGGTGAGGGGCTGGTTTGATCCCCTCCCCGCCCCTTCCCGGCTGTGTCACTTTGCGGCTGCCGCCGCGTGGCCTGCGGACAGCTACGGGGGCTGCGCCCCGGATTCCGGTCGTTGTTCGGGTGCCTGCTTCGTCGTGGCCGGTCGCGCAGTTCCCCGCGCCCCTGTCAGGGGCTTAGCCCCCAGCCCTTGGTTGTTGTTCGGGTGCCTGCTTCGTCGTGGCCGGTCGCGCAGTTCCCCGCGCCTCTGTCAGGGGCTTAGCCCCCAGCCCTTGGTTGTTGTTCGGGTGCCTGCGTCGTTGTGGCCGGTCGCGCAGTTCCCCGCGCCCCTATTGGGGCACTCACCCCGCCTCGCCGCGCCAAATCCAGCCCCCACCCCGCAAAATTCAGCCCCTCCGGGGTTTGAGATGGGGGTCCCCCCTGCTCGAGCGAAGCCGAGAGCTTGGGGGAGGGGGTTCGGGGGCTGGCCCCCGAGGCCCGGCGGCGGTCTTTCGGGAAGGGGCGGGGTGGGGGAGAAGACAGCTACGGGAGGGCGTGGACGTGGGGGCCCACCGTGGTTGACCAGGAACTGCCGGACGCCGCGTCCCAGTTCGTGGACCATGTCATCGCGCCCCGGATGTCCGGGTACGTCTTCGACGGCTTGAACGAGCCGCAACTCGTGCCCTTGGCGAGGCAGTCGAGGGCCGCGTTGACCACGGACGGGTCGACATACCCCCCGCCCGCAGCCTTCGCGGAAGCCGGCGTGCCGAGGCCGACCTGGGACGGGGCGAGGCCGTTCTCCAGCTGGATGCAGGCGAGGCCCGTCAGGAAGTCCACCGTGCCCTGCGAGTAGACCTTGCCGTCGCAGCCCAGCATCGAACCGCTGTTGTAGTACTGCATGTTGACGACGGTCAGGATGTCCTTGATGGCGAGGGCCGTCTTGAAGTACTCGTTCTGCGGCGACTGCATGTCGATCGTCTGAGGCGCCATCGTGATGACGAGGCCGGGTGCTTTTGCGGCCAGGGACTTCAACGCCTGGGACATATAGGTCGAGTTGAGGCCGTTCTCCAGGTCGATGTCGACCCCGTCGAAGCCGTACTCCTGCATCTGCGCGTACACCGAATCCGCGAACGCCGCCGCCGACGCCGCGTCGTTGACCGCGACCGTGCCCTTCTCGCCGCCGACGGACAGGATCACGGACTTGCCCGCGGCCTGCTTCGCCTTGATGTCGGCCTTGAAGGCGTCGACCGTGTAGCCGCCGAGCCCGGCCGAGTCGAGGTTGAACTTCACCTCGCCGGGAGTGCCCGTGGCGTCCGCGAAGGCGACGGCGATGATGTCGTACTCGTCCTGGACGTCGGCCAACTTCTGCACGGTCGCGCCGTTGTTGAAGTTCTGCCAGTACCCGGTCACGGCGTGCTTCGGTACGGCCTCGGCGCCGACGGCGACCTGGAAGCCCGCCTCGTCGACGCCCGCGGCGCCGGCCTGCGTGGCCGTACCGGCGAGAGCGAGCGCGCCCGCGGCGAACGCCGCGACGGTCGCGCCGAGACACCTGTTCCTGACCTTGTGCGTGGAGCGCGTGGAGTGTGTGAAGCGGTGCACTGCTGCCTCCTGTGGGGGATGTATGGGGGAGTTCAGGAGCCGTGCTGGGGCGGTGGCCACCGCTGGTGCTGCCCGTACAAGCTGGTCTAGGCCAATGCGCTTGTCAAGGTCTGGGCCAAGGTCCGGGCCAACGTCCGGGCCAAGGGAAGTCCCCGTGCGGAGTGTTGAGCCGCCTCCGCGCTGGATATGGTGCAGAGGCGGGCGATTGGCCGCATCTGCCGAAGGGAACGGGGTGTGGGGGTGTGGGGAAGTGCCGACCGCGATAGCCGTCACCAGTGCGGACCTCGTGCTGCCGCCGCCCGACGGGCAGACGCCGAACGCCGCCGTGCTCCGGCCGGCCGGCAAAGAGCACACGCTTGAGCACACGCTCGCCGAACTGCAGACCCTGCTCGACCAGCACGGGTACGTGGTCGTCCTGTACCCCGCGTCGCTCCCCGACCGCACCGTGCACCGACTGCACACCGCGCGCGCCCTGTTGGAGTCCGACCGGATCGCGCTGCTCCGCCTCGACCTGCCGCCGCTCGGCCTCGCCACGCTCGCCCTGCAGCTGCGCCAGCTCGCGCTCTGCGACTTCAGCCCCGGCGTGCTCGCCTCCGCCGCCCGGCTCCTGTCGCACTACATCTACGCGGGCGCCCTCCTCGGCTCCGTAGCCAAGCTCGACCGGGTCCCCGTAGGCCTCGGCTCGCACGCCAAGTCCTGGGTCCCCGGCTCGCAGTTCGCGGTCCTCGCCACACCCGCGCCCCAGCTGGTCAAGGTCAGTGGCGGCAACGCCGCCGTCCAGGGCCCGGCCCTGCTCCAGGGCCCCGGATTCGGTACGCAACTCCTCATCGCCCGCAGCCAGTTGAGCTCCGACTGGGTCACCGCGCAGCTCGCCCCCGCCTGGCGCGTGCAGGGCGTCGCCGAGGCGCCGCTACCCGCCGAGTCCGCGCGCTGGTGGGCCACCGGCAAGCTCGTCGAGTTCGCCGCCGCCATCCCCGACATCACCATGCTCTACCAGCTGGTGTCCTCCGTACAGCGCGAGGACTGCCACTGGTGCGGGCTCGAACTCATCGGGGGCCGCTGCGGATTCTGCGCCGCACCGCTGCTCCCGCGCGACCAGCGCACCCGTACGCACGCGGTGGGCCGGCGTGAACTGGCCGAAGGGGGCACGAGGGTGCTCACCCCGGGGCCCGCGCAGGCGAGAAGGGCCATAGGACCTTGATCCCAGCCGCCGTCCCCTGACCCCCGCCGTGCCCGGAGCCGCCGCCCTCCCCTGAGCCGATCAGTCGAAGGGCCGCCGCCCGCCCGGCCGCCGAACCCGCCCGCCTCGCCCCTGCCCGCCCCGCCCGTACCCGTTCTCGATCGAGGTAGTTCGCAGCATGAACTCTCGCCAGCGCCGCGGCGTCATACTCCTGCTCCTGTCGGTCCTGTGCGCCCTCGGCGCCTTCGCCGGGGTGTTCACGGTGATCCGCGACGTGAACTCCAAGGTGGGCCCCGAGGTCTCCGCGTACCGGCTGAAGAGCGACATAGCGCCCTACAAGCCGCTCAGTGCGGGGCAGTTCGAGAAGATCGAGATGCCCGAGCGGTGGCTGTCCGAGAACGCCGTCACCGACCTCGACGACATCCGCGGCAAGATCGCCGTCACCCGGCTCAAGGCAGGGTCCCTGCTGCAGAGCGACATGGTCGTGGACCGGCCCGCCGTCGGCGAGGGCCAGCAGGAGATCGCCATCATGATCGACGCGGCCACCGGCGTGGCGGGCAAGATCACCCCGGGGGCCAAGGTCAACATCTTCGCCACGTTCCAGGGCGAACAGCAGGGCCAGAAGGACCAGTCGAAGGTCATCGTCGAGAACGCCGAGGTCGTCGACGTGGGCAAGCTCACCGCCCTGGAGCCGCGCACGGACGACCGCACCCGCCGCGCCGAGACCGAGGCCGTGCCGATCACCTTCGCCCTGAACACCGCGGACGCCCAACGCGTCGCCTACGCCGAGTCGTTCGCCACCCACGTACGTCTCGCCCTGGTCGGCGGCGGCACCGGAACCCCCGTGTCCGCCGACGACCGGAGCTACACCCTCGACGAGGACAAGTGAGGGCACCCGTGACCACCAGAATCCTCCCGGCCATCGGCGACGCGGACGCCGCGCGCAACCTGACGTCCCTGATCGGCCAGCTCCCCGACGCGGAGCCCGCGCTGCCCGTCACCGACTCGACCGCGCTGCTCGACACCCTCGCGCAGCTCGCCGCCGAGTCGATCGACGAGCTGCCGGAGGTCGTCCTGGTGCACGAGCGCATCGGGCCCGTCCCCGCGCTCGACCTGATCAAGGAGGTCGCCCTCCGTTTTCCGGCCGTCGGCACCGTCCTCATCACCTCCGACGCCAGCGCCGGCCTCTTCTCCGCCGCCATGGACTCCGGCGCCCGCGGCCTCGTCGGACTGCCCCTCGGGTACGAGGAACTGGCGGCCCGCGTGCAGAGCGCCGCGTCCTGGTCCCAGGGCGTACGCCGACACCTCGCCGGCGGGCAGGAGGCGAGCGGCGGCCCCGGCGGCACGGTCGTCACGGTCACCGGCGCCAAGGGCGGCGTCGGCGCTACCCTCACCGCCGTCCAACTCGCCCTCGCCGCCCGCGCGTCGGGCCGCAGCGTCGCCCTGCTCGACCTGGACCTGCAGTCCGGGGACGTCGCCTCCTACCTCGACGTGCAGTTCCGGCGCTCCGTGGTCGACCTCGCCGGGATCGGGGACATCGGCACGCGCGTCCTGCAGGACGCCGTGTTCAGCCACCCCACCGGGCTCGGCCTGCTGCTCGCGCCCGCCGAGGGCGAACGCGGCGAGGAGGTCACCGACCGCGTCGCCCGCCAGGTGATCAGCGCCCTGCGCAACCGGTACGAGGTGGTCGTCGTCGACTGCGGCACCCAGATGAACGGCGCCAACGCCGCCGCCGTCGAACTCGCCGACCGCGCGCTGCTCGTGGTCACACCCGACGTCGTCGCCGTACGGGCCGCCAAGCGCATGGTGCGGATGTGGGACCGGCTGCAGATCCGCAAGGCCGAGGAGACCCTCACCGTGGTCAACCGGAACTCGCGCCTCACCGAGATCCAGTCGCCCCTGGTCGAGCGGATCACCGGCACCCGCGTCGCCCGGACCGTCATCCCCTCCCAGTACAAGGAGCTCCAGGCCGCCGTCGACGCGGGCCGGATGCAGGACCTCGACAGCCGCTCCACGGTCAAGCAGGCCCTGTGGGGCCTCGCCGCCGAACTCGGCCTGCTCGCGGGCGCGTCCGGGTCCGCGTCAGGGGCGGGGTCCGGTTCCGGCTCCGGCTCCGGGCGTAAGGCGCTCACCCGATTCCAGGGCGACCGGGGCGCGCTCGGGCCGTTCGGTCCCTTCCGCCGCCGGGCCGCCGACGGCAGCCGGTCCTTCGACGGCAGCCGGTCCTTCGACGACAAGGGCGCCGCCACCCTTGAGTTCGCCGGGCTCGCCCCGCTGATCCTCGCCGTGGTCGCGCTCCTCTGGCAGTGCGTCCTCTTCGGCTACACCTGGTCCCTCGCCGGGAACGCCGCGGACGAGGGCGCCCGCGCGGGGGCGGTCGCGGCCGTACGCGGGGACGACCCGGCGAGCGCCTGCGCGGATGCCGCCCGAGCGCACCTGCCGAGTGCCTGGGAGGGGAGCTTCAGCCCGTCCTGCGGTACGTCGGGAGGTGTGTACCAGGCCCATGTGGAGGTCGACGTACCGCTGTTCCTGCCGGGCTTCGACGCCGGCTGGCACGTGAGCGGGGACGCGGGGGCGGCACAGGAGGGCGGGGAGGACGCGGAATGAGGGCGTCCGGTGTTTGTGGTGCTGGTGCTGGTGCTGGTGCTGGTGCTGGTGCTGGTGCTGGTGCGGCCGACCGTTGTGTGGCCGGCACCTGTGTGGCCGGGACCCGTGTGATGGCTGACCTCTGTGTGGCCGGCACCTGTGTGGCCGGGGCCCATGTGCTCAGCGCACATGTGCCTGGCCCCCATGTGGTCGGCCCACATGTGGTCGACCCCTATGTGCCCGGCAGACATAGCTCCGGCACACATAGCTCCGACCCACATAGCTCCAGCACCCATAGGCCCAGCACCCATACCCCCGGCCTACGCACCCTCCTCCGTACCCGCCTCCGCGATGACCGAGGCGCGATCCTCCTGGAGTTCACCGGCTTCCTGCCGACCCTGCTGCTCGTCGGGCTGGCGGTGATCCAACTCGGCCTGGTCGGCTACTCGTTCCAGCAGGCCGGTTCCGGTGCGCGCGCCGCCGCCCGCGCCGAGGCCCTGGAGCCGGGTGCGGGTCAGGGCGCCGCCGACGCCGCGATGAGCGCCTGGTACGAGCCGCAGGTCGCCGTCGGCGGGACCGAACTCGTCCGTGCCGAGGTCACCGTGGACATCCCGACCCTGGTGCCGTTCGTCGACCTGGGCTGGACGGCGACCCGCACCGTCACCATGCCCGCCGACGAGGACTGACCGCGCCGTGGGCACGCAGACCGCGGACCGAGAAGGAGTGAGTACGCGATGAGCCTGAGGTCCCGTATGGCCCCGCCCGAGGAGGTCGGGCCGGGCCACGAGGACGACCACATCGTCGCCGCGTACCGGTCGAAGCTCCTGGAGGAGATCGACCTCGCCGAGATGTCGAGCCTCGCCGCCGCCGACCGCCGCGCCCGCCTGGAGCGGGTGCTCGGCCACATCATCAGCCGCGAGGGCCCGGTCCTGTCGACCGTGCAGCGCTCCCAGCTGATCCGCCGCGTCGTCGACGAGGCGCTCGGACTCGGCGTACTCGAACCGCTCCTCGAAGACGCCTCCATCACCGAGATCATGGTCAACGGGCCCGACGCGATCTTCGTCGAGCGCTCGGGCCGGGTCGAGCAACTGCCGCTCCGCTTCGCCTCGCAGGAGCAGCTGATGCAGACCATCGAGCGGATCGTGTCGACCGTGAACCGCCGCGTCGACGAGTCCACGCCGATGGTCGACGCCCGCCTGCCCTCCGGCGAGCGCGTCAACGTGATCATCCCGCCGCTCAGCCTGACCGGGCCGACCCTGACGATCCGCCGCTTCCCGCGCGCGTACAGGCTGAGCGAGCTCATCGACCTCGGCACGCTCGACCAGCCGATGCTGATGCTGCTCAGCAGCTTCGTACGGGCCCGCTTCAACGTGATCGTCGCGGGCGGCACCGGCACCGGCAAGACCACGCTCCTCAACGCCCTCTCGGCGCTGATCCCCGAGCACGAACGCATCATCACCATCGAGGACTCCGCGGAGCTGCGGCTCCAACAGGCCCACGTCATCTGCCTCGAATCGCGTCCGCCGAACGTCGAGGGCAAGGGCCAGATCACCATCCGCGACCTGGTCCGCAACAGCCTGCGCATGCGGCCCGACCGGATCATCGTGGGCGAGGTCCGCGGCGGCGAGACCCTCGACATGCTGCAGGCCATGTCCACAGGGCACGACGGCTCGCTCGCCACGGTGCACGCCAACTCCGCCGAGGACGCCCTGATGCGGCTGCAGACCCTCGGCTCCATGTCCAACGTGGACGTGCCGTTCGAGGCGCTGCGCGACCAGATCAACTCGGCCGTGGACGTGGTCGCCCAGCTGACCCGGTTCGCCGACGGCTCCCGCAAGATCACCGAGATCTCGCTGCTCGTCTCGCACGGCCGCGAGCCCTTCAGGACGGTCCCGGTGGCCCGCTTCGCCCCGGCCCCGATCGGCTCCGACCGGATCGTCCGCGGCACGTTCGAGCATCTGCCGCTGCCCCGCCGCGTCGCCGACCGCCTCTATCTCGCGGCGGAGCCGATCCCGCCCTCGTACGGGGTCATAGACGGCGTCGACGTCCTGAACGCGAGGGAGACCCCGTGAGCCCCCTGGTGATGCCGGCCCTCGGCGCCACGCTCCTGTGCGGCGTGCTCGCCGTCGCCGGAGTCCACTCGTACGCCTCCGGAAGGGCCCAACGGCAGGCGCTCGTCGACCGGTTGACGGACGACGGGCCGCTGCCGCTAGGCCGGCAGCGGCGCTTCACGACCGTCGACCGGCGCCTGCGCGGCACCCGGGTCGGCCGCCGTATCCAGCTGAAGCTGGCGGCCACCGGGCTCGACGTCACGCCCGGCGAGTTCTTCGTCTACCTGCTCGTGGGCGCGGCGGCGCTGTGGCTGCTCGCGGGGGCGCTGCTCGCCCCGTTCTTCGGCCCGATCGCGGCCGTGGCGGCGGTGGGCGGGGCGAACGCGTTCCTCAACTGGCAGCACCAGAAGCGCATCGAGGCCTTCATCAACCAGCTGCCCGACCTGGCCCGGCTGCTCGCCAACGGCACCTCGGCGGGCCTCGCCCTGCGTACCTCGCTCGCGATGGCCGCGGAGGAGCTGGAGGCCCCGGCGGGCGAGGAGCTGACGGTCGTCTCCAACCAGCTGTCGGTCGGCCGCTCCATCGACGACGCGCTCGGCGAGCTGGCGGAACGGCTGCCGTCCCGCGAACTGAGCGTCCTGGTGACGACGTTGATCCTCTCCAACAAGGCGGGCGGCACCATCGTCGACAGCCTGCGCAACCTCACGCAGACCCTGGAGGAGCGCAAGGAGACCCGGCGGGAGGTCCGCACGATGCTCTCCGAGGTCAACGCCACCGCGTTCACCATCCCGTGCCTCGGCATCGGCGCCATGCTGATGCTGAACGCCATGAACGACGGCGCCCTCGCCAAGGTCACCGGCTCGCCGCTCGGCCAGATCCTGATCCTTCTCTCCCTCGGCCTGTACGCGGCCGGGTTCGTCGTCATCCGCCGCCTCGGCAAGATCGAAGTGTGAGGGCCTGAGCTGTGATCTGGGCACTGCTGCCGGCCGTCCTCCTCGCCCTGTCCGTCCTGGGCGCCTTCATCGGCGTACGCATGTACCGCGCGGAGACGAAACTCCCCGACGACCTGGCCCTCGCGCTGGAGGTGGGCTCCTCGCGCGTCTCGGCCGCCGACTCCGCCGTGGACCGCCTCGGCATGCGCTTCGCCCCGGCCGTGCTCCGCCTCATGGGCCCGAAACGGGTCGACGCCAAGCGCCGCAAGATCGACCAGGCGGGCAACCCGGGCGGCCTCACGGTCGACCGGTACGCGGCCCGGCGCGCCGTCTACGGCATCTTCGGCGCGCTCTGCGCCCTGTCCCTGTTCGGCGGCGGCGTCCCCCTCCTCGGGTTCTGCGCGCTCGCCTTCGGCCTGTTCGCCGCCGACGCGCTGATCTGGCAGGCGGTCCGGGAGCGCAAGGACCAGATCGAACGCATACTTCCGGACTTTCTCGATGTACTGGCCGTCGTCGTCTCCGCAGGACTCGGCTTCCGCCAGGCCCTGGAACGCGTCGCGGACCGCTACGAGGGTCCGTGGGCGGACGAACTCTCCATCACCCTGCGCCAGATGGACATGGGCGTCTCCCGCCGCCAGGCCTTCGAGGAACTGCGCAGACGCAACACCAGCGAACAGGTCAGCCAGTTCGTGACGGCCCTCCAGCAGGGCGAGGAGCTGGGCGCCCCCATCGCCGAGACGCTGATCCAGATCGCCGCCGACATGCGCCGCACCGACGCCCAGAACGCCCGCCGCCGGGCCGCCAAAACGGTCCCCAAAACCACGCTCGTCACCCTGATCTTCATGGTCCCGGCGACGCTGATCCTCATCGTGTGCGGAATGTTCCTCGGCTCGGACACGGACTTCTTCTCGGTCCTCGGAGGCTGAGCGTGTCTCGAATCGGCATCAACTCCCGGAAGCCGCTTCGCGGTTGCAACGCGTTGTGCGACAGTCTTGCCGAGCGTCGTCTCTGCGAGGCGGATCCGGGGAGGGGGCCGCGATGAAGCCAACGGCACACACCCGTGACCGGAGTTGGCCCAAGGCCCCCTCTGGAAAACGCCGGTTTTCGGCGTACGTTTCTCCTGTACGGGCGAAGTGGGCCCGAGGGGCCGGAGGGGAAGACCATGTCGAGGATCCGCACCTGGAAGAGCGCGGTCATCGCGCGCATGCGCGGCAGAACATCCGACGCGGGGGCGGGGTTCGTCGAGTACGCGGGGCTGCTGATTCTGATTGCGGCGATCGTCACTGCGGTTATGGGGTTGGGGTTGGACGACACCATCTCGACCGCGATCAGCGACGCCGTCGACGAAATCACCGGCAACTAGTCGCCGCCCGCCTGCAGGGGGACCAGGGCTCAACCATCCCCTTGTACATATGGCTCGTCACGGTCCTGCTCTTCGTCGCTTTCGTCTTCTTCGTCTTCGCGAAGGGGACTGTGGCGCGCAACGGTGCCCAGTCCGCAGCCGACGCTGCGGCGCTCGCGGCCGCCCAGGAGGTACGGGACGAGCTGACGGACGGATTCCTCGACGGCGTTGAATCGGGAGGCTGGGAGAACTGGCTCGGCGGCGACGAGTTCCTCGGCGACGGCCGGGCCGCGGCCACCGACCTGGCGGCTGCGAACGAGTCGACTCTTACCGGTCTCGACGTCGGCTCGCTGAATGGAAAACCTTCCTTCGAAGCACGAGTCGAAACCGATTACACCGTCGGCGAGTCCCTGATTCCCGGTACGGAAAACACCCGTGCCAAGGCCGGAGCGACCGCTGTGATCGAACCCCGCTGCACCATCGACCTGGACGTCGACCCGTCGAAGGAAGTGAAGTTCACCTGCGACGGCAGCGGAGACTGGGAGATTGATCCGAAGGACCCGGGGGATGTCGAACTCCCCGAGGCCAAGGACCTGTTCGCTGTCCACCTGGCCGACTGATGTCTACGAAGGAGTCTCGATGAAGGCCCGAAGGGCTCTGGCCGCTGCGGCGCTCGCGACCGGCCTGGTACTGACTATGGCCGGCTGCGGCACCGAGGGCGACGGCGGGAAGAAGACGAGCTCGGAGTCGAACGCGTCGCCCGAGGGCGGGGACGCCAAGCAGGAGGACAAGCCTCAGGAGCCCGCCGAGGACAAGGTATTGGCCGAGGTGACCGGCGCGGATGACATCACGCTGGTCATCAACTCGGCTGTCCGCGACGACGGCGGATTCCTCACTGTCTCCGGAACGGTCCGCAACGACGGCAGCAGCCGCTGGATCGCACCCTCGTGGCGCGGCGACGAGAAGGAGCTCTCCGGCAACGGCCAGTCCATGGCCGGAGCGACACTCGTCGACCAGGCCGGGAAGAAGCGATACCTGATCCTTCGGGACACCGAAGGCCACTGTCTGTGCACCCAGTTCACGGGAGGGGTGAAGGGCGGCGAGTCGGCGACCTGG
Source organism: Streptomyces cavernicola (assembly GCF_029968035.1). Classification (GTDB taxonomy): domain Bacteria; phylum Actinomycetota; class Actinomycetes; order Streptomycetales; family Streptomycetaceae; genus Streptomyces; species Streptomyces cavernicola. The sequence continues at coordinate 62,643 of NZ_JASCIQ010000040.1, forward strand.
TACGCCCAATTCCCCGCCCCACCCCAATCCACCACAGACATCACGTTCCAGATCGCGGACATGCCCCCCGCCGACATCAAGATCACCGAGGGCGAGTGATCGCCCATGCCCGTATCGAGGAACCGCACCCTCACCGCCCTGACCCTGACCCTCCTCGCCGCAGCGACCCTCACCGGTACCGCGTACGCCGACGACGAGCCCAGTGTGCCGCCCGGATCGGTGACGAGTGAGCCGCCGCCGGAGGTGGACCCGAGTGCGCCGGGGCTGAAGCTCGCCGACGGGGCGAAGCTCGCACCGGCCAAGGTCCTTGACATCAAGTCCGTCGTCGAGGACATGGGCGGCGCCGAACGCCGCGAGGACACCAACACCGACGTGAAGTTCGCGCTGCAGGCCGAAGTGCTGTTCCCGAAGGACAGCGCGAAGCTCAACCCCGAGGCGGGCGCGCGGATCCGGGCGATCGCCGAGGAGATCAAGGCGCAGGACTCGACGAAGGTCCGCGTCTTCGGCTTCACGGACGACCTGGGCACGTACGCGCACGGCAAGAAGCTCTCCAAGGAGCGCGCCGACGCCGTGCACGACCAGCTCAGCAAGGACCTGGGCCCGGAGATCACCTTCGAGGTGCGCGGCTACAGCGAGGACTACCCGATCGCCGACAACTCCTCGGAGGAGGGCCGCAAGAAGAACCGCCGCGTCGAGGTGTCCTTCCCGCGCGGCACGGAGTGAGGCGCGCTCAGCGGTTGTGCTTCTGGCCGCGCCGCAGCGCCGCCTCCGACCGTTCGCGGTCGATCTCGGCGCGCTGTTCGGCGAGGTAGCCGCGGGCCGCCTCCATCTGGCGCTCGCGCTCCTCGCGGGGGATCGCCTCGTACGCGCGGCGGCCCTCGGCGAGCTTCTCGCCGAGCGCGTCGGCGTACGCGCCCACGCGCATCGCCTCGCGCAGGCCGACCCGGCCGGCGAGGACCTCGCGGGCCATCTCCTGCAGGGCGGGCCCGGCCTTGTCGCTGTCGGCGAGCCGCTGCAGCGTCTTGCGCAGGGCGCGGGCGCGCGCCTCGTCGCCGCCGGTCATCGAGGTGAGGTCGGCGTCGCCGATCTGCCGGTCCTGGCGCTCTTCCGTCATGAGGGTCTCCTGGGTCTCCAACTGGTCGCGTACGTACGCGAGTTCAGGCGATGGCCTTGTTCGGGTGGTCGTACGAGGCGCCGGGCACGGGGAAGTTCTTGAACGAGTTGCTCAGGTCGTTGGCGAGGTTCTCGACCGCGCTCGCCGTGAGCTGGGCGAGCTGCTGGGCCTGGGTGATGGCCTCGGTCGCGGTGCCCCACTGGCGCAGGATGTTGGCGATCTCCAGGGCGGCGAGCCCGTACCCGACCGCCGCGCCGACACCCGTCCACGACAGGGCCGTGCCGGCCGCGATCTCCAGGCCGACGATGAGCAGCCCGTCGATGATCCCGGACAGGATGCCCTTCACGCCCTCGGCGCTCAGATACGCGGAGTGCGCCATGTGCTTGTAGGCGTCCTGCAGTTGGTCCAGGGTGTCCTGCTGCTCGCCGAGCTTCTTCGCGAGCTCCTCGAAGTAGACGTACGCGGCGTCCGCGGCGTTGCCGTTCCAGGTGGCGTCGAGCGAGCCGTTGCCGGCCTTCACGTTGGCGGCGACGGCGTCGCAGGCCTTGCCGACGTTCGTCCAGACCTGGCCGCACCTGAGGAAGGTCTCCCAGTCGCCGCTGTACCAGTCGATGACCTCTTCGAGCGGATTGAATCCGAAGACGAGGTTGATGGCCTCGGTGACGTACCAGGTGGGGCTCATCAGATCGCCGAGATCATTGAATACGTCGACGAGAACGCCCTGCGAGAATTCTTCCGGGGTCTCGTCGGGGGCCGTCAGATGGCTCGACGGTTCGGAGACGTCACTGAATCCGGACATGCGGGTTTCGAACTCCTGGAGAATTAAAGGCGATGAGCTGACCGAAGAAGCGAACTACCGTTTGCTTTCCGGGTACTTGGCGTCGAGGTCGGCTGCATTCCCGCGGTCGGTCTCCGCGTAGTACCGGGAGACCGCGGCGAGTTCGGTCCGGCAGGCGCGGAGGATGGACTCGGTCTTGGCGAGGGCCTCGCCGAGCTGCTGCACCAGGCTGTCGTGGGAGTTGGCGAGGTTGCTGATCAGGCCGTTGTCGTACCAGCCGACCTCGGTGTGCGAGTCGACGTACTTCTTGGCGGCCTGCAGGTCGTCCGCGGCGCGGCCGATCTGGGTCGCGTAGCCGCCGATGTCGCCCGGCTCGACCTTGAAATCCGTCACGTCGCCCCTCGCTCTGTTTCCCGCACGTGATGATCGCGGCGCACTCTTGATCGCGAATCCGGTGATCGTGAATCTGGTGATCGCGTATCCGGACGTGTGATCTTGAAATGCGGTGGTGCTGCGTCGCGCTGCACTGTGCCGCGCTGTCCGGCCTTTCGACGGTCAACGGAAATCACGTAGCCTGCCGGACATGCTGATGAACGATATGGGTGACAACTCGCGGGCACAAGTTTGGGATCGCATTTGGAATCGAATGGCGATGCTCGCGGGCGGCATCGGGGGTCTGCTGGCTTTCGCCGGAATTGCCGCGTTGGTGTCGCCCGGCAGCTCGACCGGGGCCCGGCTCGCCGGTCTGGCGCCGATAGTCGTCGGCGGCCTGGCGATCCTCTGCGCGGTACGGGCGCACCGCACGCGCAGCCGCAAGGTGATGACGCTGGCGTTCGTCTGCGCCTTGGGCGGTGGCGCGCTCACCGGAATCCTGCAGGGCCTCACGGCTTGACGGCTTGATGGCCCGATCAACCCGCTCGCGCGCCCACGGCCGGGCTCCCGCTTCGAGGCGAGCGCGCAGGTGAGCCGCGCTGACCCAGGAGACCCGCCTACAGTGGGGCGGAGGAGGAGACCATGACCGCAGAATTGCCCGACTGGATGTATCCCCCCCGCCCGAGTGGATGGGAGGCGGACGACCTCGACAATCTCTCCCAGGCGCCCCGGCACACCGAACTCATCGACGGAGCGTTGATCTTCATGATGTCCCCACAGCGGTCCTGGCACTCTCGCCTCGTCGAGAACCTGACCTTCGCCCTGCGTCAGGCCGCTCCCGACGGCTTCGAGGCGGAGCGGGAGATGACCGTCCGCCTGGACAAGAAGAGCCGGCCAGAGCCCGACGTCCTGGTTGCCACCGCGCCGTACGAACCGGACAGGACAAGCTACCTCCCGGACGAGGTCGCACTCGTGGTGGAGGTCGTCTCCGAGGAGTCCGCCGACCGCGACCGCAGTCTCAAGCCGTTCAAGTACGCGCAGGCCGAGATCCCGCACTTCTGGCGGGTGGAGGACGAGGAGGGTGAGCCGGCCGTGCACGTCTACGAGCTCGACCGGCTCACCCACTCCTACGTGGCGACGGGCATCCACCGAGGCCGCCTCAAGACGACGGTGCCGTTCCTGATGGATATCGACCTGGAGAGCCTGACGCCCTGAGCGGCTCGGCCCCGGCCGCCCGACTCCTCGGTCTCAGCGGCCGCCGTCGGCCCCGGTGGCGGTCGCGGCACTCCGGACGCCCGTCAACGCACCTCCGTCAACGCACCTCCGTGACCGTCCGCCGGTACGTCGAGCGCCGGTCGACGATCTCCGCGCCCCGGTCCCCGTACACCGTCTGTACGACCTGCGGGTCGCGGAGGAACGCGTGCGGGAAGCCGAGCGGGATCTCGCTCGCCTCGTCGAGGCGGCGGACGGCGGACTCGTCGAGGGTGACGTCGACCGCGCCCAGGTTGTCCGCGAGCTGCTCCGGCTTGGTGGCGCTGATCAGCGGGATCACGGTGCCGGGGCGGGTGCGCAGCCAGGCCAGGGCGACCTGGGCCGGGCTCGCGCCGGACTGCTCGGCGACGTCCAGGACCGCGGTGATCACGGCCTCCTCGCGGGCATCCTGCTCGGCCGAACCGGAACCGCCCTCGGCGGAGCCGCTGAGTCGGCCGCGCTCGCCCCGCCAATACTTGCCGGTGAGCCTGCCCGCGGCGAGCGGCGCCCAGGCGAGCACCGCCTGGTCGAAGGCCCGCGCCTGCGGCAGGAGTTCCCGCTCCGGGGTGCGTTCGAGCAGGTTGTAGCGCAGCTGTGAACCGGCGAACGAGGTCCAACCCCGAAGCTCGGCAAGGGTGTTGGCGGTGGCGATCTCCCATGCGGGCCAGTCGGACACCCCGAGGTAGAGCACCTTCCCGGCGCGTACGACGTCGTCGAGGGCGCGCATCACCTCGTCGACGGGTGTGAAGTTGTCGCGCGCGTGCACCCAGAGGACGTCCAGGTGGTCGGTGCGCAGCCGGGTCAGGCTGTCCTCGACCGCCCGCACCAGGCTCTTGCGGTGATTGCCCCCGGAGTTGACGTCGCCGGGGTGGGTGGCGCAGGTGTACTTGCTGGCCAGTACGTACGACTCGCGGCGCCCTTCGAGGAGTTCGCCGAGGATCAGCTCGGAGTTGCCGCCGGTGTAGATGTTGGCGGTGTCGATGAAGTTGCCGCCCGCGTCGGTGTACGTCTGCAGGATCTTCGCGCTGGCCTCGGCGTCCGCGCCGAACCCGGCTTCGCCGCCGAATGTCATGGCGCCCAGGCTGAGTTCGCTGACCCGCAGACCGGTCCTGCCGAACAGTGTGTAACGCAAGATGTTCCTCTCGTCGCTCCCGAACCCCCACCGACGCTAGGCGCTGAAGTCCACTCCAAGGCAAGCGAGTTGGCCCAACGCTCGGTTTCCTCCCCACCCCGCCCCTTCCCGAAAGTCCTCAGCGGACGACTCCGAGGGCTGCGCCCCCGGGCCCCCTTCTGGGCTTCGCCCGCCCCGCCCGTCTTTTCGGCTGCGGCTTCGCCGTGGCGGGTCGCGCAGTTCCCCGCGCCCCTGTCGGGGACGCCGGGTGCTTCGCCCTGCACCCCGCCCGCCTTTTCGGCTGCCGCTGCGTCGTGGCGGGTCGCGCAGTTCCCCGCGCCCCTGACAGGGGCGGTCGCAGCCCACCAAATCCAGCAGCGGAGGGCTCCGAGCGCTGCCGCCCCTGGGCCCCGCTTCGGTGCTTCGCCCCGCCCCCGCCCGCCTTTTCGGCTGCCGCTGCGTCGTGGCGGGTCGCGCAGTTCCCCGCGCCCCTGATCCACCCGCCCCGCCACGGGGCCAACGCCGGAAGGGCTGGATTCGCGTGCCCCGACAGGGGCGCGGGGAACGGCGCGACCGGCCACGATGGCGCGGCAGCCGAACAACAACCGGGGGACGGGGCGGAGCCCCGCAGCCGACCGCAGGTCTTCGGGAAGGGGCGGGGAGGGGAGCAAAAGCAGCCCGTCCGGCGTTTGAGGACGAGCCCGGAGGGCGATCGGCGGTCCCCGAGTCGACGGCGCCGGACGCGGGTCCAGAACCTACCCCCCCAGGAAACCTACGCCTCGTCCCGCAACCCCAACCGCAGATGCTCGACGTGGAACAGCGCCTGGTCGAGCAGCTCGGCCACGTGGTGGTCGTACAGCGCGTACACGATGGACCGCCCGCGCCGCTCGCCCGTGACCAGGCCCAGGTTGCGCAGCAGCCGCAGCTGGTGCGAGCAGGCCGACTGCTCCAGGTCCGCCGCCTCGGCCAACTCGCTCACCGCGCACGGCCCTTCCTGCAGCCGGGCCAGGATCCGCAGCCGGGACGGCGTGGCCAGGGCCTGCAGCGTCGCGGCGACGTCCGCCGCGCCGACGGTGTCCAGACGTGCGCGGGTGCTGGCGCGCTCCTTGTCGACTCCGTGGCCCATACGCACATCGTAGCGAGCGAAAGCGATCACCCATCGGAATGAATGAAGACCTGTTCATGCATGCGGGTATGGTGAAAGGGTCCTGCTCGCCGCCAAGCTGAGGGGCTCCTTCGCCATGCCCTCCTCCGTACGGGAAACGACCGTCGAAGAACCGGCGGCCCCCGCCGCACCACCCCGCGCCCCCGCCCCCGTCCGCCGCACCAAGCTCCTCGCCCTCCCCGAGGTGCGCTGGGCCGGGGCCGCCACCCTTGCGTTCCTGCTCGCGCTGCCGCTGCAGCTCGCGGGCCTGAGCGCCTGGTGGTGGGCGCCGCTGTACGCCGTGGCCTACGCGGCCGGCGGCTGGGAGCCCGCGCTCGAAGGGCTCAGGGCGCTCCGCGAGCGCACCCTCGACGTGGACCTCCTGATGATCGTCGCGGCCCTCGGCGCCGCCGCGATCGGGCAGGTCATGGACGGCGCGCTGCTCATCGTCATCTTCGCCACGTCCGGCGCCCTGGAGGCCCTGGCCACCGCCCGCACCGAGGACTCCGTACGCGGACTGCTCGACCTCGCCCCCGAAACGGCCACCCGCGTCACGGGTGCCGACGGTGGCACGGCGCAGGTCCCCACCTCCGAACTCCGCGTCGGCGACGAGATCCTGGTGCGCCCGGGGGAGCGGATCGGCGCGGACGGCGAGGTCGTCGACGGCGGGGGCGAGGTCGACCAGGCCACCATCACCGGCGAGTCCCTGCCGGTGCCGAAGGGGCCGGGCGACGAGGTGTTCGCCGGCACCGTCAACGGCCCGGCCGGCGCCCTGCGCGTACGCGTCCAGCGCGACCCCTCCGACACGGTGCTCGCCCGCATCGTCACCCTCGTCGAGGAGGCGTCCCGCACCAAGGCGCCGACGCAGCTGTTCATCGAGAAGGTGGAGCAGCGGTACGCCGTGGCCGTCGTCGTCGCCACGCTCGCCGTGTTCGGGATCCCGCTGGCCTTCGGCGCGGACCTCACCGGCGCCCTGCTGCGCGCGATGACGTTCATGATCGTGGCGTCCCCGTGCGCGGTCGTCCTCGCCACGATGCCGCCGCTGCTCTCCGCGATCGCCAACGCGGGCCGGCACGGCGTCCTCGTGAAGTCCGCCGTCGCGATGGAACGCCTCGGCCAGATCGACACGGTCGCGTACGACAAGACCGGCACCCTCACCGAGGGCACGCCGCGCGTGGTCGCCGTAACCCCCGAAACCGGTTTCGACGAGCGGGAGTTGCTCACCCTCGCGGCGGCCGTCGAGCACCGCAGCGAACACCCCATCGCCCGCTCGGTCGCCGAAGCGGCCCGCGAGCGCGACCTGAAGCTCCCGGAGGCGTACGACTTCACCTCCACGCCCGGCCGTGGCGTCGCCGCCACCGTCGACGGCCGCAAGGTCGAGGTGGGCGCCCCCGCCCGCCTCCTCCCGGACGCGACCGAGCAGGGCACCGCGCCGGAGGCGGACGGCACGACCACCGTCCTGGTCCTGGTCGACGGCGCCCCCGCGGGCCGCCTCGCCCTCGCCGACCGGCCCAGGCCCGACGCCGCCGCGGCCGTGGCTGACCTGGCCCGGCTCACCGGCACGCCCCCGGTCCTGCTCACCGGCGACGGTCCGGGCGCCGCGGCGAACGTGGCCGCGGCGGTCGGCATCGAGGACGTACGCGCGGGTCTCCTGCCGCATGAAAAGGCCGCAGCGGTGAGCGAGTTGGCGCAGAGCGGTCGCGCCGTCCTCGTCATCGGCGACGGAGTCAACGACGCCCCCGCCCTCGCCGCCGCCCACACCGGAGTGGCCATGGGGCGCGCGGGCTCCGACCTGGCCCTGGAGACCGCGGACGCGGTGGTCGTACGCGACGAACTCGCCGCCGTGCCAAGGGCGGTGTGGATCTCCCGGCGCGCCCGCCGCCTGGTCGCCCAGAACCTGGTGATCGCCGGCGTGTGCATCGCGATCCTCACGGTCTGGGACCTGGTGGGCCACCTCCCGCTGCCGCTCGGCGTCGCCGGACACGAGGGCTCGACGATCCTGGTCGCGCTCAACGGCCTGCGACTGTTGCGGGAGAAGGCCTGGTGACCTGGGGGCGTCTCCTCAGGGGGCGTCTCCTCAGGGGGGGGCTCCCCAGGGGGGCGGCAGGTCTCAGGCGTGCGGCCCCACCGTCACCTCGCCCACGGTGAGCTCGGCCGCCCCCTCAAGCGCCTCGCCGACCCGCCGCACCCGCCCCTCCAACTCCCGTGACCGCCCTGCCGAAAGGGGCCGCAGCGGCTCGACCGTCACCGCGATCCGCCGCCCCGACCTGCGCTGATGCCAGACACCCGCGACCGCGTCGGCCACCAGCAGAAGCGGGAAGTTGCCCGCCTGGCCCCCGGCGAGGGCGCGTTCGCGGGCGGCCCCGGCGAAGAGCCGCTCCCTCGGGTACGCCGCGATGCCGAACGCGTCGAAGTACGGAAGCAGCCACACCCCGTCCACCGCCCCGCCGTCGAACTCCGTGTCCCCGGCCGCCACCCACGCCCGCTCGCCCTCGAAGTCGACCTCCTCGATCCGCCCGCCGAGCGAACCGAACAACGAGACGGCCCAACTCGGCGACACCGCGAGCCACTTGGCGAAGGACTGCGGCGTCGCCGGGCCGTACGCGTGCAGATAGCGCCGCACCAGCTCCGCGAGCGCCGCGTCACCGGGCTCGGGCACCACTCCGCGCGGCCGCGTGTACGTCACCTTGCGGCCGCGGTTGGGGCCGAAGCAGAGCGCGCCGCGATGGGCCGCGGTGTGCAGGGCCTGCCGCCAGCGCGGCCACCTCCCCTGGAACGCGGGCACCGTGAGCTCCCCGGCCCACGGCCCGGTGCGCGCGACGACCGCCTCGGTCAGCTCGTCGGCCGTCAGGCACGCCCCGTCGAGGGCGTCCGCGACCGCCGCGACCACCTCGTCGGTCTGCTTCCCGGTGAGGCGTACGCCCTCCGGGTGCGGGCTGCGGCCCATCGGCAGCGCCGACAACGCGCCGGTCCACAGCGGGAGTTCGGCGGTCGGAAGCAGATGCACGGTGCCGCGCGGCCCGTACGTCTTCGTCAGCGTGCCCGCCTCCCACAGTGCCGCCCGCACGTCCGCGCGCGTCGCCCCCGCGTGCCGCAGACACAGCGACAGCTCGGCGGCCGAGAGCACCTGCGCATGCGCCCCGAGCATCGCCCCCGCCGTACGGGCGAGGTCCGCGCTGATCGACGGGGGTGCGCTCCCGGCGGCGGGGGAGCCGAGGAACTGCCGGGTCAGGCGCCGGGCGTGGGCGGCGGTCCAGGAGACGCTGAGAGTCATGGCACGAGTATCGACGCGGCCCGCCGAACGAACCCGCCGAACGAACGAACCGAACGCACCCGCAGCTCGCGACGGCCAGCGGTAGTTCAAAACGGAACAACATGGAGAACCCCACCCAGGAGCACGCCATCGCGCACTCGCAAACGCGGGCAATACGGACAACTCCCCCTCTTCGATTCCGCATTGTTATCTGAACCGGTCGATCACCGTGTAGGCATCACGTAAGTTCAGACCAAGGCTAATTCGCGTCGGCAAAGCCACGCGGTGCGGCACCGCGCGGTGGAGGGGGCCGGGCGGTGCCGCAAGCCGCTCTCCCTCCCCGACGGCCCGTCGCCGTACGGGCTCTCTACCCCGCCGCCCGCGACGCCCTTAAAGTCACCACGTGCCCGCGCTGCTCGCCGCCCTCGCCGCCGCCTACGGCGCACTCACCGGAGTGCTCCTGCCGCGCGCCGCCCACCGCCTCGCCGTCGCCTACGACGAACCCTGGCGCGCCCACTGCCCCCAGGGCCACCCCCTCACCGGCCCCGCCGGCGGCTGGCTCGGCACCGCCCGCTGCCCCAACTGCCCACCGCACACGCCCTGTTGGTACGGCCCCAGCACCCCGCTGCTCGCCGCGCTCACCGCGCTCCTGTGCGCCGCACTCGCCGCCGCGGCCGGACCCCGGCCCGAACTCGCCGTCTGGCTCGCCCTCGTGCCGTTCGGCGTGCTGCTCGCCGTCGTCGACCACGCCGTGCACCGGCTGCCCGACGTCCTCACCCTGCCGCTCGCCGCCGCCGCCCTCGTCCTGCTCGGCGCCGCCGCCGCACTCGACGGCGCGGCCGGCTCCTGGACCGGCGCACTCCTCGGCGGCCTCGCCCTCGGCGGCACCTACCTGCTGCTGTTCCTCGCCCACCCCACCGGCATGGGCTTCGGCGACGTCAAGCTCGCGGTCGCCCTCGGCGTAACCCTTGGGTGGTACGGCTGGGGCGTCCTCGTCCTCGGCTTCCTCGCGGGCCTCGGATACGGCGGCGGATACGCGCTCACCCTTGTCCTGCGCGGCCGAGCGGGCCGCAGGACGGCGATGCCGCTCGGCCCCTGCATGCTCGCCGGAACCGTCACCGGCCTCCTCTGCGGCGCGCTCGCGGCCTAGCCCGCCACGCCGCTGCACGCGACGGCGCTCACGAAGGGTTATGGTGGAAACCCCCCCTCGGGCCGGTCCATCTCCCCCCCCATGGACCGGCCCGTTTTTCATGCCCGCACACAGACGTCGACAGACGTCGTACGGGCTCCGCGCCGTTACTGCCGCCCGGCCCAGATGTTCGTCCCCGGCGTCGACACCGCGAACTCGTCGATCTCGGCCAGCTCCTCGTCGGTGAGCTTCGCACCGCTCAGCGCCGCGACGTTCTCCTCCAGCTGCTTCACGCTGGACGCGCCGATCAGCGCCGACGTCATCCGCTCGTCCCGCAGCACCCAGTTCAGGGCCAGCTGCGCCAGCGACTGGCCGCGCCGGGCCGCGATGTCGTTCAGGCCGTTCAGGCGGCGCAGCACCTCGTCGCTCAGCAGGTTCGGGTCGAGCGACTTGCCCTGCGTCGCCCGCGAACCCTCCGGAATGCCCTTCAGGTACTTGCCCGTGAGCAGCCCCTGCGCGAGCGGCACGAACGAGATGCAGCCCATGCCCGACTCCTCCAGGACGTCGAGCAGCCCGTCGTCCTCCGTCCAGCGGTTGATCATCGAGTACGAGGGCTGGTGGATGAGCGGCCGCACCCCCATCTCCCGCAGGATGCGCACCGCCTCCCGCGTCTGCTCACTCGTGTACGAGGAGACGCCCACGTACAGCGCCTTGCCCTGCTGCACCGCCGACGCCAGAGCGCCCATCGTCTCTTCCAGCGGGGTGTTCGGGTCGAAGCGGTGCGAGTAGAAGATGTCGACGTAGTCCACGCCCATCCGCTTCAGGGAGGCGTCCAGGGACGACATCAGGTACTTGCGGGAACCCCACTCGCCGTACGGGCCCGGGTGCATCAGATAGCCGGCCTTGGTGGAGAGGACCAGCTCGTCCCGGTACGGCGTGAAGTCCTGCTGCAGGAGCTTGCCGAAGTTCAGCTCCGCCGAGCCGGGCGGCGGGCCGTAGTTGTTCGCCAGGTCGAAGTGCGTGACGCCCAGGTCGAAGGCGCGGCGCAGGATCGCGCGCTGGTTGTCGAGGCTCTTGTCGTCGCCGAAGTTGTGCCACAGGCCGAGCGAGATCGCGGGCAGCTTCAGGCCGGAGCGACCGGTGCGCCGGTACTCCATCGAGTCGTAACGGTCACCGGCGGCGCGGTACACACGGTTGTCGTTCATGGGGACGAAGCTACCTCCAGGGCAGAAGCACCCTTGGACGGAGAGGCCCGCGACCGACGGTAAGGTGGCGCCTTCGGGGGCCGCATCTGCCATCTGCACGGAGGGGCTGAAGAGAGTGAACCTGCGCGACCTGGTGTACGGGCTTTACGCACGCCGGGTGGAAGGCCGCCTCGACCACTCCGCCGTGCCCAAGCACATCGGCGTCATCATGGACGGCAATCGGCGCTGGGCGAAGGCGTCGGGCAGCACGACCGTGCACGGCCACCGGGCCGGGGCCGAGAAGATCTCGGAATTCCTCGGCTGGTGCTCCGAGACCGATGTGGAAGTCGTCACTCTCTGGCTGCTCTCCACCGACAACTTCGACCGCCCCGCGGACGAACTCGGCCCGCTCCTCGGCATCATCGAGAACGTCGTGCGCACCCTCGCCGACGACGGCCGATGGCGCGTCCACCACGTCGGCACCCCGGACATCCTGCCCGCCCAGCTGCGCGGCACGATCAAGGACGCCGAGGAGTCCACGGCCCATGTCGACGGCATAACGGTCAACGTGGCGGTGGGCTACGGCGGCCGCCAGGAGATCGCCGACGCCGTCCGCTCGATGCTCCTCGACCACGCCGAGAAGGGCACGTCGATGGAGTCCCTCGCGGAGATCGTCGACACCGACCTGATCGGCCGCCACCTCTACACCAGCGACCAGCCCGACCCGGACCTCGTCATCCGCACCAGCGGCGAGCAGCGCCTGTCCGGCTTCATGCTCTGGCAGACCGCGCACTCCGAGTACTACTTCTGCGAAGTCTTCTGGCCCGCGTTCCGCAAGGTCGACTTCCTGCGCGCGCTGCGCGACTACGCCGCCCGGCACCGGCGTTACGGATCCTGACGCTCAGTCACGATCCAGCAGGTCACCGGAGGTTCACCGAGGCGTCGCCGTCCCCGGCTGCATGGCTGAGGTTGTTCGAGGGCATACCCATGTCAAGTGACCCCCCGGCCAGGGGAGTCGCCCTTCAGCGGGTGGCACGGGGCCATCCGCCCGGGAGGCCCTTTGCACCAGAAGGACCGTATTCCGTACGGGACTCGTGGAGGGCCGGCGCTCGGCCCGTGCAAGCGGCCCGAGCCCGGTCCAGTCCTCCGCGACACCGTCGCTCCCCTACCTCATCCGAGGGGGTACGTCCTTCCGTGGTGACCAGCACAAAGCGCCGCACTCCCGACAGGCGCACTTACGTTCTCGACACCAGCGTGCTGCTGGCTGACCCGAACGCCATGAACCGCTTCGACGAACACGAAGTAGTGCTTCCGATCGTGGTGGTCACGGAACTAGAGGCCAAGCGGCACCATCCCGAACTCGGCTACTTCGCCCGGCAGGCCCTGCGCATGCTGGACGACTGCCGGATCAGGCACGGGCGGCTCGACGCCCCGATCCCGATCGGCGAGCTGGGCGGGACGCTGCGGGTCGAGCTCAACCACTCGGATCCCGGAGTGCTTCCGGCCGGCTATCGAATGGGGGACAACGACTCCCGCATCCTCGCGGTCGCCCGCAACCTGCAGGCGGAGGGGTACGACGTCACGGTCGTCTCCAAGGACCTGCCGCTGCGGATCAAGGCGTCCTCGGTGGGACTGCTCGCCGAGGAGTACCGCGCGGAACTCGCGATCACGGACTCCGGCTGGACCGGAATGTCCGAACTCGGCCTCTCCGGCGAGCAGGTGGACCTCCTCTTCGAGCAGGACACCCTGTACGTACCGGAGGCCGCGGACCTGCCCGTGCACACCGGGCTCACGCTCCGCTCGGAGAAGGGCAAGGCCCTCGGCCGGGTCACGCCCGAGGGCAACGTCCGGCTCGTACGCGGCGATCGCGAGGCGTTCGGACTCAAGGGCCGCAGCGCCGAACAGCGCATCGCCCTCGACATGCTGCTCGACCCGGACATCGGCATCGTGTCGATGGGCGGCCGGGCCGGCACCGGCAAGTCGGCGCTCGCGCTCTGCGCGGGACTCGACGCGGTGCTCGAACGCAGGCAGCACCAGAAGGTGATGGTCTTCCGGCCGCTGTACGCGGTCGGCGGGCAGGAGCTCGGCTATCTGCCGGGCAGCGAGGCCGAGAAGATGGGCCCGTGGGCGCAGGCGGTCTTCGACACGCTCTCGGCGGTGACGAGCCGCGAGGTCATCGAGGAGGTCACGGCGCGCGGCATGTTGGAGGTCCTGCCGCTCACCCACATCCGCGGCCGCTCGCTCCACGACGCCTTCGTGATCGTGGACGAGGCCCAATCCCTGGAACGGAACGTCCTGCTGACCGTTCTGTCCCGAATCGGGGCCAATTCCAGGGTGGTTCTCACGCACGACGTCGCCCAGCGCGACAACCTCAGGGTCGGCCGGTACGACGGAGTCGTCGCCGTCGTCGAGAAGTTGAAGGGGCATCCGCTCTTCGCGCATGTGACCCTGACCCGCTCCGAACGCTCGCAGATCGCGGCGCTCGTGACCGAAATGCTGGAGGACGTTCATATCTAGCGGGGTCTGACGGGGCATGTGCGCGATGCCCGAAATGCAGTACCTCCACATATCTACGCGGCAGTTGGCGCCGTCCGGCGAAGCCGAAGAGCTTAGCCGGGCGGCGTCGCGCCGTACGCGCATTTCCGCAAAACCCCTGGGGCAAACGGGGTGTGAGCTTTCACACGCAACGGAGAATTGCCTCGCGGCATCCCGTTCCGGCAGAGTCGTGGTCCTGTCAGGCCCCGCATGCGGCACTTGCGCACCCCCAGCGGTGTGGAACACCAGAACTTCATAGAGACCGCCGCATGCCACCCGATTCACAGGAGGCCGCTCTCGTAAGGGAGTTGCTTCCTGGGGTCCGTGCTGCCCGTGACCATGTATCAGTGGGTGGCCAGCGTCAGGGGCACGATTGCGCCCGAAAGGTCACCGACCGGGCGATGCTGGAAGGAATGCATGTGAGCCGGATTTCGGTCCGGGGATTCGCGGTGGCTTCGGCCACGGCGGTCACCACTGTCGGCGCCGTCGTGGGCGTTGCCTCGGGCAGCACCCAGCCCTCCAACGACATGGAGGCGACGGCAGCGTCGGGCGAAGGGACGCTGCTCGCCGACATCCCCGCGGGCCAGCAGGCCGAGGTGCAGACCGCATCTCTGGCCCAGCAGGCCGACGCACAGGCTGTCGCCGCCGATGCCGCCGCGCAGAAGTCCGCGGAGGAGTCGGCGCGCAAGAAGGCCGCCGAGGACGCGGTCGCCAAGAAGGAAGCCGCGGAGCAGAAGCTCGCCGAGGAGAAGGCCGCCAAGGAGCGCGAGGCGGAGCTCAAGGCCAGCCGCTCCGAGGCACGCGCGGACATCTCGGACATCGCGCAGCAGTCCTCGTACTCCATCGCGGAGACGCAGGCGATCGCCCGTCAGATGGTCCCCGCGGACCAGTTCCAGTGCTTCAGCAACATCGTGGACCACGAGTCCAGCTGGAACTACCGGGCGTCCAACCCGTCCTCCGGTGCGTACGGTCTCGTGCAGGCGCTGCCCGGCTCCAAGATGGCCTCCGCCGGCTCCGACTGGCAGACCAACCCGGCCACGCAGATAAAGTGGGGCCTCAACTACATGAACGACCGGTACGGCAGCCCCTGCGGTGCCTGGGACTTCTGGCAGGCCAACAACTGGTACTGAGATACCGGCGTTTCGCCTGACGCTCAACTTCGTGGAGCCCTTCACCGTCCTACGGTGAGGGGCTCCACGCATGTACGGTCACAAAGAAAATCCGGGGGACGAGGAAAGCTGATGACGAGAGTGCCAGGGTGGTTGGAGCGGATCGGGGGCCGACTGACCCGGATGGGAGAGCGCTTGGAAGAGCGCCGCGCCGCAGCGGAGGGTGAGCCGCACCGACCCGTCGAGACGGGCGCGCCCGCGCCGTCCGGCTCCGCGCCCGCCTCCGCCGCTTCCGCCGCCGACTCCGCGCCCGAACCGGTGGTGCCCGCACCGCCGGCCTACGCTCCCGCTGTCGCCGCCAGACCCGAGCCCGTGAACGCCGTGCCCTGGGGGCTGCGGGTCGCGGCCGAGGCCGGCTGGCGACTGCTCGTACTGGCCGCCGCGCTCTGGGTGTTGGCCTACGCCATCACCTCCGTCCAGCTCGTCGTCATGGCCTTCCTGGCCGCGCTCCTCATCACCGCGCTGCTGCAGCCCGCCGTCGCACGGATGCGTGCGCTCGGCCTGCCGCGCGGCCTGGCCACCGCCGTCGCGTTCATCACCGGCTTCGTCATCATGGGGCTCGTCGGCTGGTTCGTGGTCTGGCAGGTCCTGGAGAACGCCGACACCCTCGCCGAACGCGTGCAGGAGGGCATCGACGAACTCCAGAAGTGGCTCCTGGAGAGCCCCTTCCACGTCACCGAGGACCAGATCAAGGAGATCGCGAAGAACCTCCGCGAGGCCGTCGGCACCAACACAGAGGAGATCACCACCGCCGGGCTCGAAGGCGTCACGGTCATCGTGGAGTTCATGACGGGCATCCTGCTCGCGATGTTCTCCACGCTGTTCCTCCTCTACGACGGCAAGCGGATCTGGAACTGGACCCTCAAGGCCGTTCCGGCGCAGGCCCGTCCGGGAGTCGCGGGCGCAGGACCCAAGGCGTGGCGCACCCTCACCGCGTACGTCCGGGGCACGGTGATCGTCGCCCTGATCGACGCGATCTTCATCGGCATCGGCATCTACTTCCTCGACGTGCCGATGGCCGTGCCGCTCGCCGTGTTCATCTTCCTGTTCGCGTTCATCCCGCTGGTGGGCGCGGTGATCTCGGGCGCGCTCGCGGTGGTCGTCGCGCTCGTCACGCAGGGCGTGTTCACGGCGCTCATGGCGCTGGTCGTGGTGCTCGCGGTGCAGCAGATCGAGGGGCATGTGCTGCAGCCGTTCATCCTCGGGCGGGCTGTGCGGGTGCATCCGCTGGCGGTCGTGCTGTCCGTTGCGGCGGGCGGAATGGTGGGTGGTATCGGGGGAGCGGTGGTCGCCGTTCCGCTCGTCGCCGTGGCGAACACGGTGGTGGGGTACTTGCGGGCTTACTCCCATGAGCAGGCGCTTCGGCATGGCACGCCTGTGCCAGAGGTTGAGTCTGCGTCTGCGTCTTCGTCCGCGCCTTCGCCTTCGGCGGATTGATCCCCTCCCCGCCCCTTCCCGAAAGCCTCCGGCGGTGTTCGTTCGGCTTTCCCGCCGTCGTGGCTGGGCGCGCAGTTCCCCGCGCCCCTATCGGGGCGCGTGAAATTCAGACCCTCCGGCAGGACTTTCGGGAAGGGGCGGGGTGGGGGAGAGAAACGCGGCGGCCCTCCACCGGGGAGTACCGGTGGAGGGCCGCGACATGCGTTGTTACGCGAGGACTTCCTCGGCGTCGAGGGTCGCGCCGACCGCCTGGAGGACGGCCGCGATCTTGACCGCCTCCTGGATCGTCTCGCGGTCCACGCCCGCCTTGCGGAGCACCTGCTCGTGCGAGTCGAGGCACATCCCGCAGCCGTTGATCGCGGACACCGCGAGGGACCACAGCTCGAAGTCGACCTTGTCGACACCGGGGTTGCCGATGACGTTCATCCGCAGGCCGGCGCGCATCGTGCCGTACTCCGGGTCGGAGAGCAGGTGGCGCGTGCGGTAGAAGACGTTGTTCATCGCCATGATGGCGGCCGCGGACTTGGCCGCGGTGAACGCCTCCGGCGACAGGTTCGCCTTCGCCTCCGGCTCCAGCTCACGCAGCACCCGCGGCGAACGCGAGGCTATGGCGCAGGCCAGAACCGTGCCCCACAGCTGCTGCTGCGGCAGGTCCGAATTGCCGATCACCGAACCGAGGTTCAGCTTCAGGTCCTTGGCGTAGTCCGGAACGGCGGACTTCAGCTCGTCGAGTGCCATGTCAGATCACTCGCCCGAGAGCAGCGCGACCGGGTCCAGGGTGTTCTCGCCCTTGGACCAGTTGCAGGGGCAGAGCTCGTCGGTCTGCAGGGCGTCGAGGACCCGCAGGACCTCCTTCGGGTTACGGCCCACGGAACCGGCGGTCACCATCGTGAACTGGATCTCGTTGTTCTGGTCGACGATGAACACGGCACGCTGCGCGAAGCCGTCCTCGCCCTCGACGCCGCAGTCGCGCATGAGCTCGTGCTTCGAGTCGGCCAGCATCGGGAAGGGCAGGTCACGCAGGTCGTCGTGGTCCTTGCGCCAGGCGTGGTGCACGAACTCCGAGTCGCCGGAGACGCCGAGGATCTGGGCGTCGCGGTCGGCGAACTCGTCGTTCAGCTTGCCGAAGGCGGCGATCTCGGTGGGGCAGACGAAGGTGAAGTCCTTCGGCCAGAAGAACACCACGCGCCACTTGCCCTCGTAGGACTTGTGGTTGATCTGCTCGAACTCCTTGCCGCTCTCCAGCGACACACAGGCGGTCAGGTCGTACGTGGGGAACTTGTCACCGACAGTGAGCACGCGCTCTCCTTGCGAGGATCGGAAACCCCAATTCCAGGGTTTCCTGAGGGTTGGACGTGGCCCGATACTGGCACGGCCTGCATTGATTGTGGAAATAGCTAGACTTGGCAGTGTTGATCGGAGGTGGTTATCAGTGACCTTCAGTAAGGGGACGGCGGCCGGTAAGGGTGTGGCCCGCAGCGGTAAGCAGCCGAGCCTGGCGCAGCTGCGCGCCTTCGACGCCGTCGCCGAGCATCTGCACTTCCGGGACGCGGCGGCGGCGATCGGCATGAGCCAGCCCGCGCTGTCCGGGGCGGTCTCCGCCCTGGAGGAGGTCCTCGGCGTGCAGCTTCTGGAGCGCACCACGCGCAAGGTGCTGCTCTCGCCGGCGGGGGAGCGGTTGGCCGCCCGCGCCAAGGACGTACTGGAAGCGGTCGGCGCGCTGATCGAGGAGGCGGAGGCGGTGCGCGCGCCGTTCACCGGGGCGCTGCGGCTCGGCGCGATCCCGACGGTGGCGCCGTATCTGCTGCCGACCGTGCTGCGGCTCGTGCACGAGCGGTACCCGGAGCTCGACCTGCAGGTGCACGAGGAGCAGACGGCCTCGCTGGTCGACGGGCTGCTCGGCGGGCGGCTCGACCTGCTGCTGCTCGCGGTGCCGCTCGGTGTGCCGGGGGTGAGCGAACTCCCGCTGTTCGACGAGGACTTCGTGCTCATCACGCCGCTCGACCACTGGCTCGGCGGCCGCGAGGGCATCCCGCGCGAGGCGCTGCGCGAGCTGAACCTGCTGCTTCTCGACGAGGGGCACTGCCTGCGCGACCAGGCCCTCGACATCTGCCGGGAGGCGGGCCGCGGGGATCTGCCGGTGACGACGACCGCGGCCGGGCTCTCCACGCTCGTGCAGTTGGTGGCGGGCGGCCTCGGTGTGACGCTGCTGCCGCGTACGGCGGTCAAGGTGGAGACGTCCCGGTCCAGTCAGCTCCTCACCGGGTACTTCGCGGAGCCCGCCCCCACCCGCAGGATCGCCCTCGCGATGCGGACGGGGGCGGCGCGGGGGGCGGAGTACGAGGCGCTGGCCGCGGAGTTGCGCAGGGCGATGGCGGCTCTCCCCGTGCGCGTCGTGCCCCGATAGGGGCGCGGGGAACTGCGCGACCGGCCACGACGAAAGCTGCAGTCGCGTCTGCGTGGTGCATGAGCAGACGCGTCTGCGGCTTTTCTGTGGCTGAGCGCGCAGTTCCCCGCGCCCCTAAG
>NZ_JASCIQ010000041.1 GCF_029968035.1 Streptomyces cavernicola
TTTCCTGCCCGCGGGCCTTTCGCCGGGCCACGCCCAGCCATGGGCTCAGGCCACGCCCAGTCATGGGCAGCCATGGGCCCAGGCCGCGCCCAGCGGTCCGCTCAGAGACGTTCGATGATCGTCACGTTGGCCTGGCCGCCGCCCTCGCACATGGTCTGGAGGCCGAAGCGGCCGCCGGTGCGCTCCAGTTCGTGCAGGAGCGTCGTCATCAGCTTGGTGCCGGTCGCGCCGAGCGGGTGGCCGAGGGCGATGGCACCGCCGTTGACGTTGACCTTCTCCGGGTCGGCGCCGGTCTCCTTCAGCCAGGCGAGGACCACGGACGCGAAGGCCTCGTTGATCTCGACCAGATCGATCTCGTCGAGCGACATGCCCGCCTTCTTCAGGGCGTACGCCGTCGCCGGGATCGGCGCGGACAGCATCCGGATCGGGTCCTCGCCGCGCACCGACAGGTGGTGGATCCGGGCGCGCGGGGTGAGCCCGTGCTCCCGTACGGCGCGTTCGCTCGCGAGGAGCATCGCCGAGGCGCCGTCGGAGACCTGCGAGGAGACCGCGGCGGTCAACCGGCCGCTCTCGACGAGGGGTTGGAGCCCGGCCATCTTCTCCAGGCTGGTGTCGCGGCGCGGGCCCTCGTCGTGGGCGACGTCCCCGTACGCGACGGTCTCGCGGTCGAAGCGGCCCTCGTCGATGGCGCGGGCGGCCCGCTGGTGGGAGCGGAGCGCGAACTCCTCCATGTCGCGCCGCGAGATGTCCCACTTCTTCGCGATCAGCTCGGCGCCGTGGAACTGGTTGACGGGCTGGTCACCGTAGCGGGCCCGCCAGCCCTCGCCCGCGTACGGGCTGGGCTCGGGCAGGCCGAGGGGGTCGACGGCCTGCCGGCTGGCGAAGGCGATGGGGACCTGCGACATGTTCTGCACGCCGCCCGCGACGACCAGGTCGCTGGTGCCGGAGAGCACCGCCTGGGCGGCGAAGTGCACGGCCTGCTGGGACGAGCCGCACTGGCGGTCCACGGTGACGCCGGGCACCTCCTCCGGGAGCCCGGCGGCCAGCCAGGCGGTGCGGGCGATGTCGCCGGCCTGCGGGCCGACGGTGTCCAGGCAGCCGAAGACGACGTCCTCGACGGCCGCCGGGTCGGCCCCGGCGCGCTCCATGAGCGCCTTGAGTACGTGTGCTCCCAGGTCGGCGGGGTGCACGGCGGCAAGGCCGCCGTTGCGCCGGCCGACCGGGGTGCGAACCGCCTCGACTATGTAGGCCTCGGCCATGGTGTCTCCCTCTATCCGTATGTCCAGTGTCATGTGCGCCGGGCGATGCCCTCAAGGACCGTCGACAGGTACTGGCGGGCGATCTCCTCGGCGCTGTGCTGTCCGCCCGGCCGGTACCAGGACGCGGCGACCCACACGGTGTCGCGCACGAAGCGGTACGTGAGCCGGATGTCGAGGTCCGCGCGGAACGCCTCGGCGGCGACTCCGCGCTCCAGGGTGCCGAGCCACGCCTTCTCGAACTGTGCTTGCGAGTCGGCGAGGTAGCCGAAGCGCGGCTGGTCCAGGAGGTGTTTGGACTCCCTCTGGTAGATGGCGACGGCGGCGCGGTGCCGGTCGATCTCCCGGAAGGACTCGGTGACGAGCGCCCCGAGGGTCTCCCTGGGCCCGAGCCCGGCGGCGAGCACGGTGTCGTACCGGGCCCACAGGGCGTCCAGGAAGGTGGAGAGGATCTCGTCGAGCATCGACTCCTTGGAGTCGAAGTGGTAGTAGAGGCTGCCCGCGAGCATGCCCGCGGCGTCGGCGATCTTGCGGACGGTGGTGGCGTTGTAGCCCTGGGCGGCGAACACCTCGGCGGCGGTGGCCAGGATCTCCTCGCGCCGCTGGGGCGCCGTGCTCATCACGGTCTGCTCGCTGCTGCTCGGCGTCGCGTCATCGCGCTCTCACGCGTGCTGGCTGCTGACGGACAGCACCTCGCCGGTGAGGTACGAGGAGTAGCCGCTGGCGAGGAAGACGATGACGTTGGCGACCTCCCAGGGCTCGGCGTACCGCCCGAACGCCTCGCGGGATGTGAGCTCCTCCAGGAGTTCGGGGGTGGTGACCTTCACCAGGTGCGGGTGCATGGCGAGGCTCGGGGACACGGCGTTGACGCGTACGCCGAAATCCGCGGCCTCCAGGGCGGCGCAGCGGGTCAGGGCCATGACGCCGGCCTTGGCGGCGGCGTAGTGGGCCTGGCCCTTCTGGGCGCGCCAGCCGACGACGGAGGCGTTGTTGACGACGACGCCGCCCTCGCCCGCCGCCTTCATACGGCGGAGGGCGGCGCGGGTGCAGCGCATGGTGCCGTTGAGGGTGACGTCGAGGACCTTGTCCCACTGGGCGTCGGTCATGTCGACGAGGTCCGAAGTGCCGCCCAGGCCCGCGTTGTTGACGACGATGTCGAGCCGTCCGCCGCGTTCCTCGGCGAGGTCGAACAGCGCGGCGACCTGCGTCTCGTCGGTGACGTCGCAGGGCAGCGCGGCGACCCGGTCAGCACCGAACTCGGCGGCGAGCTCGGCCTCGGACTCCTTGAGCCTGCGGGCGTGCGCGTCGGAGATCACCACGCTCGCGCCCTCTTCGAGGAGCCGCCGTGCGGTGGCCCCGCCGATGCCGGCGCCTGCGGCGGCGGTGACGACGGCGCTGCGCCCGGCGAGCAGCTGGTGGCCGGGTACGTACGGGGGCGGGGTCGAGGTCATCCGCGTACCTCCTTGGGGAGTCCGAGCACGCGCTCGGCGATGATGTTGCGCTGGATCTCGTTCGATCCGGCGTAGATGGTGTCGGAGCGGGAGAACAGGTAGAGGCGCTGCCAGTCGGTGAGGTCGTAGGGCTCGCCGTTCGCGAGGAGGCCGTCGGCGCCGCAGACGTCCATGGCGAGTTCGCCGAGCTCGCGGTGCCAGGTGGCCCAGTAGATCTTGCCGATGGACGCCTCGGGTCCGGGCGCCCCGGCGGCGACGCCGTCGAGCATGCGCAGGGCGTTGCCGCGGATGATCTCCAGGCCGGTCCAGGCGCGGGCGATGCGGTCCCGGATCAGCGGGTCAGCGGCCGCGCCGTTGCGTTTGGCGAGGGCGATGACTGCTTCCAACTCGCGCTGGAATCCGACCTGTTGGCCGAGGGTGGACACGCCGCGTTCGAAGCCCAGGGTGGCCATCGCGACCTTCCAGCCGTCGCCGGGGGCGCCGACGATGTGCGAGGCGGGGGTGCGGGCGCCGTCGAAGAACACCTCGTTGAACTCTGAGGTGCCGGTGAGCTGGGTGATGGGCCGGATGTCGACGCCGGGCCGGTGGAGCGGGACGAGGAGGTACGAGAGGCCCTGGTGGCGGGTGGAGCCGGGTTCGGTGCGGGCGACGACGAAGCACCAGTCGGACTCGTGGGCGAGCGAGGTCCAGATCTTCTGGCCGGTGACCACCCACTCGTCGCCGTCGCGTTCGGCCCGGGTACGGACGTTGGCGAGGTCCGATCCCGCGTCGGGCTCGCTGTAGCCCTGGCACCAGAGTTCCTCCACGGCGACGATCTTCGGCAGGAAGCGGGCGCGCTGTTCGGGCGTTCCGAAGGCGATGAGGGTGGGCCCGAGCAGCTGCTCCCCGATGTGGTTGACGCGGGCGGGGGCGTCCGCGAGGGCGTACTCCTCATGGAAGGCGACCTGCTGTTCCAGGCTCGCGCCGCGCCCGCCCTGCTCCTCGGGCCAGCCGATGCACGTCCATCCGGCGGCCGCCAAGTGCCGTTCCCAGGCGAGGCGTTCGGCGAAGGCCTCGTGCTCCCGGCCGGGGCCGCCGCGCCCGCGCAGGGCCGCGAACTCTCCGGTGAGGTTGGCGCGCAGCCAGCTGCGGACCTCGGTGCGGAACTCCTCGACGTTGCTCATGGGCGGCTCCGGCTGCTCTCTGCGGCTCAGCGGCTCGACTTCGACTCTGCGGCTCGACTTCGACGGTGCGTCTCGGCTTCGGCTCTGCGTTTCAACTCGGCGACTCGACTTCTCGACGGCCGAGGGCCCGTACGTTAACCTACCAAACACTTGTTAGGGAAGGAGGGCGGATGTCCGCTGCCCGCACCGGGCCCGGGAACACCGAGCCCAGGGAACCCGTCCGCTACGAACGCCGCGGCCCCGTCGCGATCGTCACGATGGACCGGCCCGACCACCGCAACGCCCAGAACTCCGCGATGACGTACGCCCTCGACCGGGCCTTCTACCGCGCGGCCGACGACAGTGACGTCAAGGTCGTCGTGCTCGCCGGGGAGGGGAAGCACTTCTCGGCCGGCCATGACATCGGCACCCCCGAGCGGGACGCGCATCTGCCGTTCGACCGGAAGGCCGGCCTCTGGTGGGACCACTCGGACAAGGAGGGCGCGGAGAGCCGCTTCGCCCGCGAGTCCGAGGTCTACCTGGGCATGTGCCGCCGCTGGCGCGAACTGCCCAAGCCGGTGATCGCCTCGGTCCAGGGGGCCTGCGTGGCGGGCGGTCTGATGCTCGCCTGGATCTGCGACCTGATCGTGGCCTCCGACGACGCGTTCTTCGCCGACCCCGTGGTCCGTATGGGCATCCCGGGCGTGGAGTACTTCGCGCATCCGTGGGTGATGCCGCCGCGCATCGCCAAGGAGTTCCTGTACACCGGGGACCGGATGAGCGCGCAGCGCGCGTACGAGGTCGGCATGGTCAACCGGGTCGTGCCGCGGGCCGAACTCGGCGACCGGACCCTGGAGTTGGCCGAGCGGATAGCCGACATGCCGCGCCTGGGCCTCGCGTTGACGAAGCGCGCGGTGAACCAGGCCGAGGACCTACAGGGTCTGCACACAGGTCTGGACTCCGTTTTCGGGCTGCACCATGTGGCGCACGCACATAACGCGGAGACGGCGAAGGACTCGCTCGGCGGCATGGACGTACGGGCCATGAAGGAGGCCGCACGGTGACGTACACCGATTCCGTCAAAGCGAAGGAGAACTCCCGCTGATGGACCTCGACTTCACCGCAGCGGAGGACGCGTTCCGCACCGAGGCCCGTGCCTGGCTCGCCGCGCACGTCCCCGCGACCCCGCTGCCCTCCCTGGAGACCGCCGACGGCTTCGCCGCGCACCGGGAGTGGGAGCGCGCCCTGCACGCCGACCGCTGGTCGGTGGTGTCCTGGCCCGAGGAGTTCGGGGGCCGCGGCGCCTCGATCCTGCAGTGGCTGATCTTCGAGGAGGAGTACTACGCGGCCGGCGCCCCCGGGCGGGTCAGCCAGAACGGCATCAACCTCCTCGCCCCCACCCTCTTCGAGCACGGCACCGACGAGCAGCGCGCCCGCGTCCTGCCGTCCATGGCGAGCGGCGAGGTGATCTGGGCGCAGGCCTGGTCGGAGCCCGAGTCCGGCTCCGACCTCGCCTCACTGCGCTCCACCGCCCAACGGGTCGACGGGGGTTGGCTGTTGAACGGCCAGAAGACCTGGTCGTCGCGCGCTGCGTTCGCGGACCGGGCGTTCGGCCTGTTCCGCAGCGACCGGGAGGGCCTGGAGGCGGGCAAGCCGCACCGGGGCCTCACGTATCTGATGTTCCCGCTGGACGCGGACGGTGTGACCGTGCGGCCCATCGGGCGGCTCGACGGCAAGCCCGCGTTCGCGGAGCTGTTCCTGGACGAGGTGTTCGTGCCGGACGCGGACGTGATCGGCGAGCCCGGCCAGGGCTGGAAGGTCGCGATGAGCACGGCGGGGAACGAGCGCGGCCTGACTCTGCGCAGCCCCGGCCGGTTCACGGCGGCCGCCGACCGGCTCACCGAGCTGTGGCGCGCCGAGGGCGACCCCGGCGACACGGCGCTGCGGGACCGGGTCGCGGACGCGGTGATCGGCGCCCGCGCCTACCGGCTGTTCACGTACGCCAACGCCTCGCGGATCGCCGAAGAGGGGGGCGGGCCCGCAGGGCCCTCGGGCAAGGGTGGTGGTGGGCGACGGGCGGGATCGATCGGCGCGGAGTCCAGCCTCAACAAAGTCTTCTGGTCCGACCTGGACATCGCCCTGCACGAGACGGCGCTCGACCTGCTCGGCCCGTACGGCGAGCTGTCCGACGAGGCGAACGACGCGCCTGCGCACGGGAGTTGGGCCGAGGGGTACACATTCTCGCTCGCCGGGCCCATCTACGCGGGCACCAACGAGATCCAGCGCGACATCATCGCCGAGCGGCTGCTCGGTCTGCCGAAGGGACGTCGGTGATGCGGTTCCTCCTCGACGACGAGCAGCGGGAGTTCGCGCGCTCGCTCGACAAGATGCTGAGCGCCGCCGACCCGGCGGCGACGATCCGGGCCTGGGCGGCCGGGGACACCGGCCCCGGCCGCGCCCTGTGGGCGAGGCTGGCCGAGGCCGGGGTGTTCGCCCTCGCCGTGCCGGACGAACACGAGGGCACGGGCTTCCTGCCGGTCGAACTCGCCGTGTCCTTCCGCGAGTTGGGGCGGCATGCGACGCCGGGTCCGCTCGTGGAGACGGTGGCCGCGGCCGCGCTGCTCGGCCGGCTCGGCGGCCCTCTCGCCGCCGACCACCTGCCCGGCATCGCCTCCGGCAAGACCGCCGCATCGCTCTGCCTGGCCTCCCCCACCTCCCCGTACGCCCTGGACGCCGACGCCGCCGACGCGGTGTTCGTCGTCGACGGGGACACGCTGCGGCTCGCGGAGTCGACGGGGCCCGTGCAGCCGTCGTCCGACCCTGCCCGGCGGCTGGCCCGGCCGGTCGGGGGCGCGGTGCTACGGCAGGGCGAGGAGATGGCGGCCGCCGCCGCGCACGCCGCCGAGGTCGCGGCGCTCTGCACGGCGGCACAGGCGCTCGGCGTGGGCCGCACGCTGCTCGCGCAGACCGTCGCATACGTGGGCGGGCGCACCCAGTTCGGCGTCGCGATCGGCTCGTTCCAGGCGGTGAAGCACCGGCTCGCGGACGCGCTGATCGCCCTGGAGTTCGCCGAGCCGCTGGTGCACGCGGCGGCCCTCGCGCTCGCGTCGGGGGACGCGGAGGGCCCTGCCTCGGGCCCCGCGGTGGCCGCCGCGAAGGTCGCCGCCTGCGAGGCCGCGTACACCGCCGGACGCTCGGCGCTGCAACTCCACGGTGCCCTCGGCTACACCGAGGAGCTCGACCTGTCCCTGTGGATCCGCAAGGCCCGCGCGCTGCGCACGGCCTGGGGCACGCCCGCGGAGTGCCGCGCCCGCGTGCTCGCCGGCTGAGCCCCCTCCCCCGCCGTCTCCGCTAGGGGGCGTCTCCCCGATCTTTGCGGGTCCGCGACGCCTGGCACGCTCCCCCAAGCTCTCGGCTGCGCTCGAGCAGGGAGGTACCCCCATCGCCGCACGCCCGAATCACCCAAGTACCTCCAGTACGAGGGAGATCCGGTCGCACGCCGAGAGCACGCACCAGACGCCGCGGCCTGATCCGCAAAGATCGGAGAGACACCCCCTAGGCCCAACTCCCCACACCCTCCCCCAAGCTCTCGGCTTCGCTCGAGCAGGGGGACCCCCACGCACTTACTCCGCCCACCGCACACGGGAGTACCCATGTCCGCCGCACCCTCCCCGAAGGACCCAGCGAGACCCGCAGCCGCGCCCGACCCCGCGCTGCTGCGCAAGGTGGCGCTGTCGAGTCTGCTCGGCACCGTCATCGAGTACT
Source organism: Streptomyces cavernicola (assembly GCF_029968035.1). GTDB lineage: Bacteria > Actinomycetota > Actinomycetes > Streptomycetales > Streptomycetaceae > Streptomyces > Streptomyces cavernicola. The sequence continues at coordinate 7,615 of NZ_JASCIQ010000041.1, forward strand.
ACGACTTCCTGCTCTACGGGACCATGGCCGCCCTCGTCCTCGGCCCGCTGTTCTTCCCCGAGTCGAACCCGACGGTCGGCATGATCGCCTCGTTCGGCACCCTGGCCGCCGGCTATGTCGCACGGCCGGTCGGCGGCATGGTCTTCGGCCACTTCGGCGACCGGGTCGGCCGCAAGACGATGCTCGTCCTGACCATGGTCCTGATGGGAGCGGCGAGCTTCCTCATCGGCCTCCTGCCCACGTACGAGTCGATCGGCATCGCGGCGCCCGTGCTGCTCGTGCTGCTCCGCGTCGTGCAGGGCATCGCCATCGGCGGCGAGTGGGGCGGCGCGACGCTGATGGTCGTCGAGCACGCCGAGGCGGAACGCCGAGGGCTGTGGAACGGCGTCATGCAGATGGGGTCGCCGATCGGCTTCCTGATGTCGACCCTCGCCGTGACCGCGACCACGACACTGCCCCGCGACCAGTTCATGTCCTGGGGCTGGCGCGTCCCGTTCCTGTTCAGCGCGCTGCTCATGGCCATCGGCCTGTACGTGCGGATCAGCGTCTCGGAGAGCCCGCTGTTCCGGCAGGCCGTCGACGCCCAGCAGAAGCAGGCCGTCGCCAAGCCCCGTCCGCCGCTCCTGAAGGTGCTGCGCAGGCCCCGCGTGCTGCTGCTCGCCTGCGCGGTCGGCATCGGCCCCTTCGCCCTGACCGGCCTGATCAGCATCTTCATGCTCACGTACGCCACGGGCATCGGCTTCGCCACCGCCGACGTCATGAACGGGCTCATCGCCGCCTCGCTGATGGCTCTGGTGACGATCCCGCTGTTCTCCGCACTGTCCGACCGCCTCGGCCGCCGGAAGGTCGTGGTGGGCGGCGCGGTGGGCATCGCGCTGTGCGCCTTCCCCATGTACGCCCTGATCGACACGGGGAAGCCGGCCCTGCTGATCGTGGGCATGCTCATCGGCCAGCTGCTGCAGTCCGCGATGTACGCGCCGCTCGGGCCGCTGCTCTCCGAGATGTTCGGCACCGAGGTCCGCTACACCGGGGCGTCCATGGGGTACCAGCTGGCCGCGCTCATCGGCAGCGGATTCACGCCGCTGATCGCCGGCGGTCTCCTTTCCGGCCCGGAGGGGATGCGGAGCGGACCCCTCGCGATTCTGGCGATCGTCTGCGCCGTCGTGTCGCTGCTCGCGATCTGGCGCATCCGCGAGACCCGTGGCAAGGACCTGTCGGAGGAGTACGATGCCGGGGCCTCGGGCGAGAATCCGCCGGCTCCCGGTCCCTCAACCACCGTGTTCGAGAAGGGAGTTGACGTATGAGGCTGACCGAGGAGCAGGAGGAGTTGCGCTCCGCCGTACGGTCGCTGCTCGGGCGCCATGAAGGGGCCGCCGCCTGGCTGCCGTTGACCGAGCAGATCGGCGCGACCGGGCTTGCCGTGCCCGAGGAGTACGGCGGGGCGGGCTGCGGGGCGCTCGAAGTGCACGTGGTGATGGAGGAGTTGGGGCGCGAGCTGAGCCCCGTCCCGTATCTCGGCTCCGCGGTGCTCGCCGTACAGGCGCTGCTCGCCTCCGGCGACAAGGCGGCGTGCGAGGAGTTCCTGCCGGGGCTCGCCGAGGGCACGGCGGTCGGGGCGCTGGCCTGGGCCGAGGAGGGGTCCTGGGATCCGGAGGCTGTGCGGGCGGAGGCGGTTCCCGGGCCTGACGGCGATACGTGGCACCTCACCGGCGCCAAGGAGCATGTGCTGCACGGGGCCACGGCGGACCTGCTGCTCGTCGCGGCCCGCACTCCGGAAGGGGTGTCGTTGTTCCACCTGCCGGTGGACGGTGCGGGGATGCGCCGCTCGGCGGTCGTGGCCATGGACGGCACGCGGGACCTGGCGCGCCTGGAGCTCGACGGCGCCGAGGGACGGCTGGTCGGCGCGGCGGGCGAGGGCGGCCGGGTGCTGCGGCACGTGCTCGACCTGGCCTGCGCGGCGCTCACCGCCGAGCAGGTCGGTGCGGCCGAGCGCTGCCTGGAGCTGACGGTCGCGTACGCGAAGGAACGCGTCCAGTTCGGCCGTCCCATCGGCTCGTTCCAGGCGGTGAAGCACCGTCTGGCCGATGCGTTCGTGCTGGTGGAGTCGGCCCGGACGGCCGCCCTGGGCGCGGCGTTCGCGGCGGCCGAGGGCTCCACGGAACTGACCCGACGGGCGGCCGTCGCCAAGGCGGCCTGCTCGGAGGCGTTCTCGACGGTGGCCGGCGAGATGATCCAGCTGCACGGCGGCATCGGCATCACCTGGGAGCACGACGCCCACCGCTACTTCAAGCGGGCCCACGGCACGACCCAGCTCCTCGGCACACCGGCCTGGCACCGGGGGCGGATCGCGGCGGGGCTTGGGCTCACGGCCGCGTGATCCGGGAGCGGGGCGGAGCGGAGCCGACTGCTGCTCGGCTTCGCCCCCGCTCCGCCGGGTCGGCGGTGGGCCTGCGGAATATCCTGGTCAGGTAGGTGAACGCCGAAGAAGGTGCAGCTGCCATGGCCCGGTTGGTGGTCCGCGGAGGCGAGCTTGTCGTACGCCTCACCTGGTGGGAGAAGCTCGCAGCCCGGCACGGCGACGTCCATGTGCCGATCGGCGCGGTCGAGCGGGTCACGGTGGACGCGTCCTGGTGGCGGGTCCTGCGCGGCACGCCGGGCCGGGGCACGTGGATCCCCGACGTGCTCAGTGTCGGCGTACGGAACGTCACGGGCCTGGACCCGTCGAAGGCGGAGGCCGCGGGCCTCGGCCCGTCGGACGCGCACGGATCGCGCGCGGGCCCGACGACGGAGGGTTCGGGCACGGACACCGGCGCCGAGGGCGCGGAGGGCTCGCCTGCTCGGGACTTCGTCGCGCTCCGCCCGCGTTCGGGCCCGGTGGTCTGCGTCGACCTGCTGCCGAACGCCTCCCCGTACGCCCGGCTCTCCGTCACGGACCGCGCCCCCGACGCGACGGCGGCCACGGTGCGGATGGCCGTCTACCGCGCGCACACCGCGCCGCCACCGTCGTCGTAGCGGTCGTCGTGGTTCTCTCGGTCGCATTGCCGCGTGTGGTGGCCGCGACGACCATGGTGAGGACGGCGGTCGAGGAGAGCGGTGTGTGATGAAGCTGGTCGTGCAGGAGTTCCTGACCCTGGACGGGGTCTCGCAGGGCCCGGGGGCGCCGGACGAGGACACCAGCGGCGGTTTCACCCGCGGCGGCTGGTTCGTACCGCACCTGGACGAGGAGTTCGAACAGCTCGCCGCCGACTGGCTCGGCCGGGCCGACGCGCTGCTCTTCGGCCGCCGCACCTACGAGAACTTCGCCCGCGACTGGCCCGCGATGGCCGGCCTGCACCCCCTCGCGGACACGATGAACGGCCTGCCCAAGTACGTCGCGTCCGACCACCTCGACGAGGCGGCCTGGGATCCGACCACGATCCTGTCCGGTGACGTGCCCGCCCACGTCGCGCGGCTCAAGCAGCAGCCCGGCGGCGAGCTCCAGGTGCACGGCAGTGCCCTGCTCGCTCAGTCCCTGCTCGCCGCCGGGCTCGTCGACGAGTTGCGGCTCGTGATCGCCCCGGTCGTCGTGGGCCAGGGCCGCCGGCTGTTCCCCGACGGCGGCGCCCCGGCCGGTCTCCGGCTCGACGGGCACCGGACGACGCCCGGCGGTCTCTCCGTCCACGTCTTCCAGTGCACGGGGCTGCCGGAGTACGGGACTTTCGAGGTCAAGGGCGAGGCCTGAGGTCGCCGAGGCCTGAAGTCGAGGTGAGGGGGCGGGATCTGAGGTCCGGCCCGCCGGAGTGGCGGCCAGGGGAGCCGGCCGGGTCCCGTCAGTCGGCCAGTGCCGCGTTGACCTTCTCCAGTTCCTGCTGCGGATCCATCATCCGGGCGAGCACGGTCAGGTCGTCCCGGCTGTAGCGGGGGCGCACGTCCTCGTCCCAGCTCAGTGCGGCTTCCTCCAGCGGCTCGACGGCCTCCGCGAGCCGGCCGAGGCGGTGCAGGACGAGCCCGTAGTACCCGGCGGCCTCCGTCCCGTGCGGTTCCCCGTACCCCTCTTCCCAGGCCTCGCGCAGGAACGGCTCCGCCTCGGCGTACGCGCCGCGCTGGGCCTTCAACTTGCCCGCGAGCAGGGCGTGCAGCGACCTGCCGCCGGCCGCCGCGCGCTCGTACCAGCGCTCCGCCTCCTGGAAGTCGTAGTGCTGCTCGGAGAGCCGGCCCATCTTGAAGCACGCGTAATGGTTCCCCGCCTCGGCGGACCTGCGGTACCACTTGTCGCGCAGCACCGGCTCGCGCGCCTCGCGGTACAGGTCCCCGAGGTCGTACGCGGCCTCCGCGTCGCCCGCCGCCGCGGCGGGTTCGTACCACCGGATCAGGGCCCGGGGGCCACGCCCGGCCGCTCGGCGAGCGCTTCCCCGTACGCGTACGCGGCGTCGGCGTCGCCCGCCTCCGCGCGCTCGCGCAGTGCGGTCAGGCCGCGCGGGTCGGGGTCGCCGGGTGCGCTCGCGTCGTCCTCGGCGCGCAGGGCGGCGATGTTCTCAAGCTGCGCGAGAACTTTCGCGTCGTTCTCCCCAGCCTTGCGGAACCAGCGTTCGGCGTCCTCGTACCGCCACTGCCACTTGCGCAGCAGGCCCAGTTTCCAGGCGGCGCGGCGGTTTCCGCGGGCGTACGAGACCTCGTACCAGTGCTCCGTCTCGGCGATCTCCCCGCGCTCCGAGTGCAGGATGCCGAGGCCGAACGAAGCACCGTCATACCCCGCTTCGTGGGCCTGGAGGAGCAGGGCGCGTGCCTCGGGCCAGGCTTCGTAGTCGGTGGTGACGGCCTGGAACGAGGCCTGCGCGACGCGGGCCTTCTCGCTGCGGGCGGCGGCCCTGCGGTAGAGGTCCGCGGCCTGCTCCGCGAGGCCGGGGTAGGTGCGGAAGTGCCCCTGCTCCTCCAGGTCGAGGAGCGGGCCGGTCGTCTCGACGGCCCGCTCGGCGGCTGTCTCCGCGTCGCCGTACTCCGCCGCCGCCTCGGCGTTGTCGAGGGTCTCCTCGATCCGGGCGAACTGCTCCCCGATCGACTCGAAGAGCTCCACCCAGCGGAAGACCGCGATGTCGCCCAGGCCCACGTCCTCCCGCAGGAACTTCGCCGCCTCGTCCAGGCGTCCCTCGGCGGCCAGTTGCTTGCCCAGCTCGATCTTGCAGTCGAGGTGGCCGCCCCACTCCCAACCGTGCCGGAACCACTCGGCGGCCTCGGGGTCGCCGTTCTCCTTGAGGAGTACGCCGAGTCCGTAGGCGGAGTCGGAGTGCCGTTCGGCGACGGCACGGTAGAGCGCCTCGGCCGCGGTCCGGTCGCCGCGGACCTTCCGGTAGCGGGCGAGGGTGTAGTGCGAGAAGGCGTCACCCTCGGCCACCGCCCGTTCCCAGTACGGAATGCCCTCGTCCACGTGGTGCCCGAGCACGAAGAAGTCGGTGTGACGCCACGCGTTCTTCTCGTCCCCGGCGCGCGCGGCGGCGACGAGCGCCTCTCCGTGACTCTGCGATTCCTGCGTCATGCGCCTCATCGTTTCAGTCGCCCAAGCCCCGCCCCGGCAGCGGGGGTTGAGCCGGGGACGGCACCTGCATCGGCTGGGTGGGCCCCACGCCTGAACTCGCCCGCAGCGACCGCCCCGTGGCGTCCCTCCGCTACAAGACGACGCCTTCCGGCTGCTCGCCGCCGGCCGTCCGTCCGGCGAGCGCGCTGCTCGGGCTCACCGTCGCCTACCACGAGGACCCGCGCGCAGCACCTCGTCGAGCCCCACCCCCGGTCGCGTCTCAGAGGTGTCGTCCCATCAAGGTGCACATCGTCTCGTGGCGGCGGAGCTCACCGTCGGGCCCTTCCTCGTCCCAGGCGTCGGGTTCGCGGCCGTACGCGGCGTAGCCGAGGCGTTCGTACAGGGCGCGGGCGCGTGGGTTGTCCTCCTCCACTGCCAGTTCGGCTCTCCTCAGGCCGCGGGCGCGGATGCGCTGTTCGGCGGCGCGGACGAGGAGCGTGCCGAGGCCGCAGGACTGGAGCGCCGGGAGCACGGCCAGCTGCCAGAGGGTGCCGGCCCCTTCGGACGCCTGGTAGTCGACGCCGCCGATCGCCACGGGTACGTCCGCCGGGGTGCACACCGCCAGGTAGTCCACTTCTCCGGCGGCGGCGCGCGCCAACTCGTGCTCCACATGGCTCAGATGGGTGGCCGAGCCCGACCAGCCGCAGTCGGCCAGGTCGCGGGGCAGCAGGTCGCGCACCTTCACCGGTACGACGAGGTCGGTGGGCGAGTTGGCGTCGGCATAGGTCTCGGTATCGGTATCGGTGACGGCGGGCGTGGCTGCGCGGGGAGTGGTCACGTCGGCGAGCATGCCGATCGGGCCGTCGGCGCCGCAAGACAATTCCCCTGACCTGCAGCGCGGCGGGCTCCCCGGCCTCGCGGGCGTCGTGGTCGGTCGCGCAATGATCCGCCGCCTCCACGCAACGAATGCACGCTCCCGGCGAGTCCGTGCTCCCGTAACATCACTGCCCACGAGCAGCGGAGACCCCGAGCTCAGGCCCGCCCCCGGCCGCCCACAGGGCTGTGGCCCCGTATCGCGTACGCGCCGAACTCCCTCGCCCACCTGTCGAGTTGGACCCGGCGGCGACCGGCGGGCGCGCCCACTCTCCCCCGAGAACCCGCATCATCCGCATCACCCCCATCGTCCCCAACACCCCCTTACCACTCGTCCCTTGAGGTCGAGCCGAGGAGCAGGAATGGCTCTTTCCCGACGTGCCATGGTCACCGGAATCGCCGCAGGCACGGTGCTGCCGCTGGCCGCTCAGTCGCAGGCACAGGCACAGGCGCAGGCCGATGCCGCCGGTGACGAGGTGCAGAACATCCTGAGCACCGCGGCCGCCTGGCGTCAGACCGCCGCCGAGCGCGACATGCTGTACCGGCAGGCCTTCAACATCGCGGCCGACCGGCTCGACGCGGCACTGCGCGGGGAGGGCCAACAGCGCCGGGGGCGCCGCCCGTTGGCGTTCGTCTCGGACGTCGACGACACGGTCCTCTCGTCCGACACGTACTGGGCGCGGCTGCTCTCCGCCGGCAAGCAGGCCTTCGACGACGAGCTGTGGGACGCGTGGGTGCGTGAGAACGGCCCGACCCCGACGCCGGGCGCCGTCGAGTTCACCCACTACGCCGAGAGCAGGGGCGTTCAGGTCTTCTACGTCTCGTCCCGGGACCAGGGGCCGGACACCCATGAACTCGGCGTCGCCAACCTGCGCCACGCCGGACTCGCCTTCGCCGACGACGCACATGTGACGATGCTGCGCGACTCCTCGGACAAAGAGCCGGCGCAGCGGGCCATCGCGGCGGAGTACGACGTGATCGCCTACCTCGGGGACAACCTCAACGACTTCGCCCGTCGCTACTACGTCAAGTCGGTGTCCGAGCGGAAGGCGCTGGCCACGGAGGACTCCGAGCGGTTCGGCCGTGACTTCATCCTGTTCCCGAACAACACCGACGGGCACTGGATGCGTGCGATCTTCGGCGAGAGCGAGCCGGCGGACACTCCGGCCTACCGCGCCCGGATGCTGCAGGCCGCCCAGGGGCTGGTCACCTGAGGCGCCCCCGACTCTGACCCCGGAGGCCACACTGCGCGAGATCACCGACCCCTAGGCCGTGTCCGTAAAATCCTGCCTGCCCCCGACGCCTGGCACGGCCTAGAGCCGCGTCATGATGCGCGCCGCCCGCCGAGCAGGACGTAGATCAGTACCGAGAGGCCCGCGCACACCCCCGCACCGGCCCACAGCACCGACTGCCACGCGCCGGTGAGGCTCTCGGCGACGAACGTGCCGAATTCCGGGCGCAGTTGGGCGGGGACCTGGGCGAGCGGTCCGGTGAGGTCGCCGGCGTTGACGCTGTCGGCGAGCTCGGCGGGCCCGGCCTCGTAGGAGGGGAACGGTCGAGTCCCGTGGCGACGTTGCTGCGGACCAGGCCGACGAGGGCCGCGCTCGCCGCCGCGATGGCCAGCGCCTCGCTGCCGAGGCGCAGGGTGTTGAGGAACCCGGCGGCCGTGCCGGTGGCCTCGGGGGCGACGACGTCCAGTACCGCCCCGTCGACCAGGCCGAAGTTGAGGCCGAGCCCGACGCCCAGGGTGATCAGCGGCGGGGCCAGCTCGCCCGGGGTCACGGCGGGCGCGAGCGTGCCCGCGAGCCAGGCCACTCCTGCCGTGAGGCAGAGCAGGCTGAGGCCGAACACGTGGCGTGCGGTGAGGCCTCGGCGCGGCAGCCAGGTGGCCAGGAGCGGGGTCACCAGGATCGGCAGGGTCATCAGGAGCATGACGCCGCCCGCCTGGGGGCCGGAGTAACCGTTCGCCACCAGCAGGTAGTTGGGCAGCAGCGGGAGCAGGATGACGAACGAGCAGGTGGCGACGACGGGGATCAGGCACAGCGCCATGAACCGGCCGTTGCGCAGCAGCCGCAGGTCCAGCATGGGCTGCCGTACGCGGAGTTCCACCACCGCGAACACCGCGAGCAGCACCGCGGAACCGGCGAGCAGCCCCAGCACACCGGTGCTCCCCCAGCCTTGCTGCGGGCCCTCGACGGTGCCGAGCATCAGCAGGAAGAGCCCACCGGAGAAGGCCGCGGTACCGGCCCAGTCCACCCTGGCCCGCCCTGCCTGGGCCGTCGGCGCACTCTCACGCCCGCCCGCGCCCGGCAGCAGCGGCACCGCACAGCACAGCACACGAGCAGCATCAGCGCCGCGTGCAGGCCGAAGAAGGCGCGCCAGCCGAGCAGTTCGGTCACGACGCCCGCGGCCATCGCGCCGAGCGCCAGACCCGCGCCCGTCATGATGCCGAGCGCCCCGAACGCCCGGCTGCGCGCCCGCCCTTGGAAGGTCTCGCCGATCAGGGAACTGCCGCTGGTCAGCAGGGCCGCCGCGCCGAGGCCCGCGAGGGCGCGCGCGAGGTCGAGGGCCATGATGTCGTCCACCGTCGCGCTCACCGCCGACGCCGCCGTGAACAGCGCCGCCCCGGCCCCGAACACCCGCCGCCTGCCCCACAGATCGGCGAGGGAGCCGCAGGCGAGGAGGAAGCTCGCGAAGGTCAGGTTGTACCCGTGGACCACCCACTGCAGGGCCGCGAGGGACGCGCCGGTGTCCCGCCCGACCGCGGGCAGTGCCACACCGGACCCGGTGACCGAGGTCGGCAGGACGAGCAGGGCGAGGAGTACGGCGACGAGTACGGGAACATGGCCGCGCCGTCCCGCCGTGGCCGCGGGCGACCGGTCCGGCCGCGGCCGTGCGGACGCCGCCCGCGTCGTCTGAGCGCTCATACGGCGGGCACCGAGCCGACGAGGCCGCCGTCGACGACGAGGTCCTGGCCGGTGATGTACGCCGCGTCGTCGGAGGCGAGGAACGCGACCGCCGCGGCGACCTCATCCGGGTGGCCGAGCGAACCGAGCGCCACCTCCGCCGAGTTGCGGGCCTCGGCAGCCGGGTCCGGGTTGGCCTCGCGCCACATCGCCGTGTCGATGTAGCCGGGGCTGACGGAGTTGACGCGGATGCCGCGCGGGGCGAGGTCGGAGCCCAGGGTGCGGGCGAGGTTGTGCACGGCCGCCTTGCTCGCGGAGTAGACCGACGCCACGGACAGGCCGCGGTACAGGGTCCAGGAGGCGTTGAGGACGACCGCTCCGCCGCGCGGCATCAGCGGGAGCGCCTTCTGCACGGTGAAGAAGACGCCCTTGAAGTTGACGTCCACGGTGCGGTCGAAGTCGTCCTCGGTGAGGTCCGCGGCCGGCTTGAAGACCCCGATGCCCGCGTTGGCGAAGACCACGTCGAGGGTGCCGCGCCAGGTCTCGACCCGGCGCATCAGCACGTCGAGTTCGGCCGTCGAGGAGGCGTCCGCCCGTACGGCGAGGACCCGGTCGTCGACCGCGTCGAGCCGGGCGACGGCCGCGTCCAGGCGCTCCTGGTCGCGGCCGGTGAGGACGACGTACGCGCCCTCGTCGAGGAAGCGTCGTGCGGTGGCGAGGCCCATGCCGCTGGTGCCGCCGGTGATCAGGGCCGTCTTGTTCGTGAATCTCTGCATGCCGACGATCCTGGGCGGCCGCGCGCGGCCCCGGCAGTGTCGGTCGAACCTGGGTCTGTCACCACCACCCTCGCGCTCCCGCCGGGGGGTGAGCGTCCTACGCGACGTCGGCGGTAGGGATAGGGGTCGGGTGCGGGGTCGCCGTCGCGTCGAGGAGCCCCGCCACCCGCTCCTCGGTGGGCGTCCCCTCCAGTGGCGTGTACAGCAGCAGCCGCGCGCCCGGCAGATCGGCCAGGGGCAGCATCGTGTAGTCGAAGGCCAACTCGCCCGCGTCGGGGTGCACGAGGGACTTCACGCCTTCCGTGGTGCTGCCCACCGGATGCTCCGCCCAGACCGCGGCGAAGGCCGGGCTCGCGGCGCACATGTCCTCCACGAGCCGGCCGAACTCGGGGTCGTCCGGGTAGCGCGCCGCGTCGGCCCTGAACTGGCCGACGATCTGCCGGGCCGCGTCCTCCCAGCCGCACAGCGAGGCCCGGAAGTGCGCGCGGGTGAAGAAGCTGACCAGGCAGCAGCTGTGGTCCAACTCGCCATAGCCGAAGACCAGTTGGGCGGCGCGGTTGACGGCGAGGAGTCGCCAGTGCCGGTCGATGGCGTACGCGGGGCGCGGCAGCCAGCCGTCGATGACGCGTCGGATCCCGGCCGGCACAGCCCGGTCGGCGGGGTCCGCCGGGGGCGGGTTGAGCCCGGCGAGGAGGTAGAGGTGCTCGCGCTCAGCGGGGTCGAGGCGCAGCACCCGGCCGACGGCGTCGAGGACTTCGGCCGACACGTTGATGTCCCGGCCCTGCTCCAGCCACGTGTACCAGGAGACTCCCACCCCGGCGAGCACGGCCACTTCCTCCCGCCGCAGTCCTGGGGTGCGGCGGCCGCTGCCGGCTGCCATGCCGACGTCCTCGGGCGTCACCCGGGCCCGGCGCGACCGCAGGAAGGCCCGTATCTCCGCGCTGCGTCGTTCCCGGGCGTCCGCGGACAGTTGTGAGAGCTCCATCCGGCCATGCTAGGCAGCGTCCGCGCACCGGAGTTGAACCCGTGACGGTGAGACGCCGCGGGCGGCGTCTCACCGTTTCCAGAGCGCGGTCATCTTCTAGAGCGCGGTCATTTTGCTGTAGGGGCTGAGGATGCGCTGCTGCGTCGAGCCGAAGTCGACGAGGACCGCGATGCCGTCCTCGACGCCGATGACCCGGCCGAGGCCGTACATGTCGTGCGTGACCTGGTCGCCTACGGCGAAGTACTTGGGGGCCGGTGTGTCGGGGACCTTGAAGGGGCTGGTGGGCAGATGACGCTTCGGTGCTGCGGGCTTAGTCATTGCCCTCAGTATGCGCCTGCGGGAGCGCTGCTCCGTACGGTCGTCGGCGTCGTCCGTCCGCCGTGCCGGCTCAGGTGCAGCTGCCGGTCTCCAGGGTGCAGAACCTGACCTGCGGATAGTCCTCGGACGGCCGGTCCAGGAGGGGTTGGGCGCGGTGGCGCAGATGCTGGTGGAGGAAGGCGCGGGTATAGCTGCGGACGATCTCCGTGGCGCGGGCGGCGGGCAGTTCGGCTCCGATGTCGAGTCCCAACTGCTCGGCGAGGAGCCCGACATCGGTGAAGGAGGCGTGTTCGGCTCCGGCCACGACGAGCCAGCGCTTCCAGCCGGTCAGATGCGGCCAGTCACGTTCCCAGGTGGCAACCGCGCCGCCGCCGCTGCCCGGCGTGTACTGGTCCTGTCTGCCCAAGAACAAGAACGGCCGGGGCAGTCCACTGTCCGGGACCGGCACGTCGGTGGTGCCGTCGATGTCCATGCCCGCGCGCACCCGGGGGTCGGTCGCCATCGACGGGACGGCGCTCGCGCCGCCGACGGAGTGTCCGGCCATCGCTATCCGTGCGGGGTCGACGAGGCGAGCGCCGTCCCACCGCGCGTGTTCCCCGGTGAGTTCGTCGAGTACGAAGGAGACGTCGGCGGCCCGGCCGGTGACGAGCCGTTTCCAGAACGCCTCGTCGTGCCCGACCTCGCAGGCGGCGCAGGTGGCGACCCGGCCGCCGGGGAAGGTCGTGGCGACGCTCTCGTAGGTGTGGTCGATCGCGGCGACCACATAGCCGTGGCTTGCCAGGTCCTCGGCGAGGGAGGTCAGCGTCGCGCGGGGCTTGCCGAAGCCGGGTGAGAGCACGACGAGGGGAAGCCTGCGCGGGGGCCCTGCCGGTCGGGCGTCGGCTGTGGAGTGGGTCCGGGTCGTGCTCAGCACGTCCGGCGGGACGCCGGTGATGCCGCCTTCCCTGAGGAGCAGTTCGGATTCGGTCGGCGTCATGTACTGCGCCCGCCGCCCGTGCGGTGACGCCGTCGGGTACCAGAGGGAGACCATGAGTTCGCGCGCGCCCGCCTCGGGAACCCAGGGGTCGGCGCGGGACGCGTCGGTGAGGTGCAGGGAGGTGCTGCCGACCGCGCGGGGCCCGGTCGGTCGGGGCAGATGCGGTGCGGCGACGCCCGGCTCCTCGGCGGCCGAGGCAGGCGGGCCGCCGATGCCGACGGCGAGCGTGAGCAGTGCGATGGCCGCGGTGAGGCCGCGGCGGAGGAGCGCGTACTGCATGGGCGGGTCCGTTCTCTGGTCGGGACGATTCGGAGCCTAGAGCCGTCGCCGCATCAGCCGCGTCGTCCCTGCGGCCCCTTCTCCCGCCTCCCTCTCAGGGACCAGGCTCGGGGTCCCCTCACCCCTGAGAGGGAGGCGGCACTGGTCCCGAGGCCGCACTGGTCCCGAGGCGGCACTGGCCCCGAAGCGCACTGGTCCCGAGGCACCCAAAGCGCCCCTACAGGCCCAGGTCCCGCGCCACGATCTCCTTCATGATCTCCGTCGTGCCGCCGTAGACGGTGGTGATGCGGGAGTCCAGGTAGTCGTGGGCGATGCGGTACTCCAGCATGTAGCCGTAGGCGCCGTGCAGTTGGAAGCAGCGGCCGACGATGTCGACGTAGTGCTCGGTGGCCCAGGCCTTCGCCGCCGCGGCGTCCACGGGGCCGAGTTCGCCGCGCGAGTGCCGGGCGAGCAGGTCGTCGATGTAGGTACGGCCGACGCGTGCCGTGGTCACCATCTCGGCCAGCTGGAAACGGGTGTTCTGGAAGGAGCCGACGGTCCGGCCGAACGCCTTGCGCTCCTTGACGTACGCCACGGTCCGCTCCAGTACGCCCTCGATGGACGCCATGGCGTTGGCGGCGATCGAGATACGTTCCTGGGCGAGGTTGCGCATCAGGGACTTGAAGCCGGAGCCCTCCGCGCCGAGCAGGTTGGCGGCGGGGACGCGGACGTCCTGGAAGAACAACTCGCTGGTGTCCTGGGCGTGCAGGCCGATCTTCTCCAGGTTGCGGCCGCGCGCGAAACCGGGCCGGTCGGCCTCGACGACGAGCAGGCTGATCCCGCCGTGCCGGTCGGGTCCGGTGCGTACGGCGGTGACGACCAGGTCGGCGTTCTGGCCGTTGGAGATGAACACCTTGCTGCCGTTCACCAGGTAGGAGTCGCCGTCTCTGACCGCGGTGGTGGTGAGGCCGGCGAGGTCGCTGCCGGTGCCGGGCTCGGTCATCGCGACCGCGACGATCAACTCGCCCGCGGCGATCCCCGGCAGCCAGCGGGCCTTCTGCTCGTCGTTCGTCAGGCCGGTGAAGTACGGCACGACGATGTCGTTGGAGAGGCCGACCCCGGCGAGGCCGTCCGACGCGGGGTGGCGGGAGAACTCCTCGGCGATCACCGCGTTGAAGCGGAAGTCGGCGACCCCGCCGCCGCCGTACTCCTCGGGGATGTTGAAGCCGAGGATCCCGGCGCGGGCGGCCTCCCGGAAGAGTTCCCGGTCGACCTTGCCCTCGGCCCGCCAGCGCTCGGCGTGCGGGGCGGCGTGCTTGTCGGCGAACGCCCGGACCGTCTGACGCAGCAGTTCGTGGTCGGCGTCGTACAGCGAGCGGCCGCCGAAGATCCCCGGCACGCTCGTGGACATGGATGCGCTCGTGTACGTCATCAGGGCTCCGATCTGGGGTGCTCTCGTACGTGCGACGAGAGCGGTCAACGGGAGGGAAGCAGCACGGGTTTGAGTACGCGCCCGGCCCGCTGGTCGGCGTCGCGCGCAGTGCCTGCCGGCGTTCGCGTACGTGCACGCGTGCAGCGTCGCCGTTCATCGCACCCGTAGCCGACGCAGCAGGGACAGTTGGCTGTTGGTGCGTCGGACGAAGTCCTGCACGGCGGTCGGGCCGGGCTTCGGCGGTCCGAGGGGCAGCAGCCGCTGCGTGGCGACCGTCCGGCTCTCGGTGTACTTGAGGATTCCCTCGGCCCCGTGGCGTCTGCCGAGTCCGCTGTCGCCCATGCCGCCCATCCCTGCCTCGATGCTGCCGGCCGCCGCTGCCGCGCCGTCGTTGACGTTGACCGCCCCGGCGCGGATCCGCCCGGCGAGGCGGCCGGCCGCTCGGGTGTCCTTCGACCAGACCGACGCCGACAGGCCGTAGGAGCCCCGGTTGGCCAGGTCCACGGCTTCGCTGTCCGTGCCGTACGGGTAGAGGGAGAGCACCGGACCGAAGGTCTCCTCGGCGCAGACGGGCATCTCGTCCGTGACGCCTTCGAGGACCGTCGGTTCGTAGAAGAGCGGACCGATGTCGGGGCGGGCCCGGCCGCCCGCGAGTACGGTCGCGCCCGCGGCCACCGCGCCGTCGACGTGCGCCGCGACCGCCGCGAGGCGGGCCGCCGAGGTGAGGGAGCCGACGTCGGCCGTGTAGTCGTAGGAGCGACCGAGGCTCAAGTCCCGCGTGGCGCGGACGAGTTCGGTGCGGAAGGCGTCGTAGACCGTCTCGTGTACGTAGACCCGCTCGATGTGGATGCACATCTGGCCGGTGTTGGCGAAGGCGGCCACGACGGCGCCTGCGGCCGCGGCGGCGAGGTCGGCGTCCTCACGCACGATCAGCGGGTTCTTGCCGCCGAGTTCGAGGGACACCCCGACCAGGCGGCGGGCGGCGCGCTCCGCGACCGTGCGCCCGGTGGCGGTCGACCCGGTGAAGCAGACGAAGTCGACGGCGTCGACGAGCGCCGTCCCGACGACGGGCCCCGGTCCTGTCACGATGCGCCACAGGTCGGCGGGGAGCCCGGCCTCGGCCATCAGGGCGCGGGTCCACAGCAGGGTCAGCGCGGTCTGCTCGTCCGCCTTGGAGACGACGGCGTTACCGGCCAGGAGCGCGGGCAGCGCATCGCCGACGCCGAGGTAAAGGGGGTAGTTCCAGGGGGAGATGACGCCGACCACGCCCTTCGGCACACGCTCCTCCCGGACCTTCGTCAGGCCCGGCACCATGCCGCGCACCCGCCTGGCGGCGAGGTGGCGCGGGGCGCAGCGCGCGTAGTGCCGGGCGATCGCGGCGACCTGGGCCACCTCCTGCCAGGCGTGGTAGCGGGCCTTGCCGGTCTCCCACTGGATCAGGTCGAGCACCTGCTCCTGCCGTTCGAGCAGCAGGTCGTGGAAGGCGAGCACGACGTCGGCTCGGCGGCTCAACCGCGTGTGAGCCCAGGCGAGTTGGGCCGCTCGCGCCTTCGCCACCGCCGCCTCGACGTCCTCCGGTACGCAGGCGGGGACGGC
The DNA here is from genome assembly GCF_029968035.1 of Streptomyces cavernicola. Taxonomy (GTDB): domain Bacteria; phylum Actinomycetota; class Actinomycetes; order Streptomycetales; family Streptomycetaceae; genus Streptomyces; species Streptomyces cavernicola. The sequence goes on from NZ_JASCIQ010000041.1 coordinate 23,226, forward strand.
CGGGAGCGGCGTCAGGTCGAACGGCGCGAGGACCGGGTCCGGTGCAGCATCGGAACCCTCGCCCTCGCGGCTCACCCACACACACCACCGCGCGATCGCCTCGTCCGTCACCCACGCGGGCCGGGCGCCGAACGCCTCGCCGTCCGCCGTCTCCTCATCGGGTGGTGCGGGGGTCTGGTCCTGTTCCGTGGTCATGCGAGCTCCTCGGTCGTACGGACTCGGTCGTACGGGGAGTGCGGGGGGGGCGGGGACTACGGGGGGGAGTACGAGGGGGAGTAGGGGGACTACGGGACGCCGTCGACACCCCTGTGCACGCCTCGCGCACGGCTCACGCACGCCCTTGCGCATGCCCTTGTCGACGGCGACGCGCCTCGCTATGTTAATCGGAAATCACATCCTGGAACAAGCTCCTCAGCCGTGCCGGCAACGCCAACACCGAGTCTTACAAGGCGTGTTGAGTGACACGCCCCACCAGGAAGGCGCTTAAGTCAATGAGTAATCCAAGCCGTAGGAAAGTCATCTCGCTCGGGGTCGCCCTGGGCCTCGTGGGCGCGGCGGGCCCGAGCACCGCGTGGGCGTGGTCACCGCAGGGCTCGGTCGCCGGATCGGGCGCGGGCACCGACCCGGAGTACGTGTGGGACGACGAGGTGGACCGGCTGCTCGTCGCCCTCATCGAGAACGGTCAAGTCCCGGAGGTCAACAACGCCCTGGCATCGTGGGTGAACAACGACGACCCGCTGCCCGCCGGTCTGCCGACGGACCTCGGCGCGTGGCTGCGGAAGGTCAACTCCCTGCCGTCGTGGGCGGATCCGGCGAAGCTCGCGCGCGCCGCCGACTTCAACCGCCGCAAGGACACGTACCTGTTCATGCTGTACGGGCTCGGCAGCGGGATCATGAGCACCGTGATCCCGCGTGAGGCGCGCAGCGTCTACTGGTCGGCGGGCGGCGCGGACATGAAGGACCGCGCGGCCAAGACGTTCACGTTCGGGTACGACCTGGCGCAGTTGAAGGGCTTCGAGCCGGAGGGCCAGTTCGTGGTCACGGCCAACAAGACGCGTCTGGTGCACGCCGCGGTGCGGCATCTGCTGCCGCAGTCGCCGCACTGGGCGGGCGGCTCGGACCAGGACATCCCGATCAGCAACGCCGACATCCTGGTCACGTTCCACAGCCTCGGCACGTACGTACGCAGGAAGCTGCTCGAATGGAAGGTGCCGTTCTCGGCCGAGGACCAGGAGGCGTTCCTGCACAGCTGGCAGGTGGCCCTGCATCTGCTCGGCGTACGGGAGGAGTACATCCCCAAGTCGTGGGCGGCCGCGGAGGAGCAGTCGGAACAGGTGCTCACGCCGATCCTCGCGCCGACGACCGAGGGGATCCGGCTGGCCGAGGATCTGCTCGGGCTGCCGTCCCAGGTCGACCTGGGTGTGACGCGGGGGTTCCTCAACGAGTTCGTGCGCTACGTCCTCAGCGACGAGATCGGCGACTGGCTCGGCCTGGAGCGGGACCCTGCTGCGGCGGCCCTGATCCGCACCGGGTGGCCGGCCTTCGTCCTGTTCCGCGAGGGTCTCACGCCGGTCGCGCCCGGCGCCTTCTACGTCTTCGACCAGTTCGTGCGCGCCCTGGCCATGGCGTTCCTCAACAACGGCTCGTCGGGCACGACGACGCCCATCGTGATCCCGACGGGGAACCGGCCGAGCTCGTGAGGGTCTCCGGCGCTCAGACGCCCAGGGCCCCCACGACCAACTCCGTTACGGTGGACCGGTGTTCGGGGCTGTCGCGCCAGCGCAGGCTCCGCCCGGCCTCGACCACCACGCCGAACCCGGCGTGCACCAGGACCCGGGCCTGACGCGGGTCGAGTCCAGGGCGGGCCAGCCTCAACTGCTCCTCCCAGACGGCGATGTGCTCGCGCTGCGCCTGCACGAGGGGCCGCTGGAGCTCGGCCGGCAGGCCCACGAACTCGGCCTCCGCGACGCTGGTGAGGGCGGTGTGCTCGAAGCTGTACGCCACGTACGTCGCCGCGAGGGCCTCCACTGCCTCCCTGGGGTCGGTCACGTCGCGCAGGCTCTGGTCCACCGCCTGGGCGAGGAGTCCGGCCGCCTGCAGGCAGGCCGCCGCCAGGATGTCGACCTTGCCCGGGTAGTGCCGGTAGAGCGCGGACGGGGTGAGCCCCACAGCCCGCGCGATCTGGCCGTTGGTGACGGCGGTGAAGCCGTCGCGGGCGAACAGCGGGACGGCGGCGGCGAGGATCTCCGCACGCCGCGAGCGCGGCACGGGCAGGGCGGGCAGCTCGACGCGCGGTGCGCTTCCCCGGCCGCGCGCGGGATCGGTCGCGGCGAGCCGCAGGGCGCAGTCCACCATCAGTTCCTCGACCCGGCGTTGGGCGATGGAGGTGCGGTGCATGGTGAGCGAGCCGATCGCGCCGAGCGCCGACACGGCCCTCAACTGCGCGTCCGGCAGCGGCACTTCGCTCCGTACCGCCTCGGCGACCCGGCCGACGACGCGAGCGAACTTGCCCCTGAGGAGGCGGCGGTCCTCGCGGTCGAGGTACCTGGCCTCCCAGCGGTACACGCCCCCCGATGCGCGGTGCGCGACGGTGACCCGGATGAGCGCGGTGAACACGTCCGCGGGGGCGGCGTCGGGCGGGAGTTCGTCGAGCGCGGCGACGAGCCGGTCCACCATGGCGTGCGCGCACTCGGCGAACAGCGCGTACTTGTTGGGGAAGTGGCGGTACAGGGCCGCGGCGGAGATGCCCACGCCCGCGGCGATCTCCTCCATGGACGCCGCGTGGTACCCGCGCTCGCTGAACAGCCGTCCCGCCGCCTCGACGATGAGCTGCCGGCGGTTGCGCGGGCGGGTGGCGGAGATCGACTCGGCGGTCATGAACCGGCGGAAGGGTGCGGAGACGGGGCCATGCGGCTCAGTCAACCACACGCCGCCCCCACGTCGACCAGGTGACGGCCAGGTGACGACCAGGCAGGGGACAACCTGCGCACGGTCCACCCGCCCGACGTGATTCCCCATTAACAAATTACGTCAAGACCGTTCCCCGCGGGCCGTGTAGAGCGGCACAATGCCGCAGCGGTCACCGTTCGATACGCCAGCTCGTCACGACACCGAGGAGCCCCCATGTCGACCGACACGGCGCCCTCCTGGTCCTTCCGGCACCACTGGATGTCCCAGGCGGCCACGCACGCGATGATGCGCCCCGACAAGCCCGCCCTCCGCCACCTCGGGGAGACCACGACCTGGGCACAACTGTCGGGCCGTTCACTGCAGTTGGCGGCCGCGCTCGCCGACCGGGGCGTCGCGGCCGGGGACCGGGTGGCCCTGCTCACCCTCAACCACCCGTGGTTCGTGGAGAGCGTGTTCGCGGCGAACAGCCTGGGCGCGATGGCCGTGCCCCTCAGCTTCCGGCTCGCGCCCCTTGAGCTCGACTACATCCTCGCCGACTGCACCCCTGCGGCGATCGTCGTGGACGCCCGACTCCTGCCGCTGCTGCGGTCGGTGCCGGGGGCGGCGTCGATCGGCACGGTCGTCGTCATCGGGGAACCGGCCGAGGGTGAGCCCGGCAGGGCCGGAGGGGCCGGGGACCGGCTCGCGCCCCTCGAGTACGAGGAGTTCCTGTCCGCGTACGAGCCGATGGAACTGCCCGACGTCAGCGAGGAGTCGACCGCGCTGATCATGTACACCTCGGGCACCACGGGGCAGCCGAAGGGGGTGATGCTGTCCCACCGCAACATGCAGGTGCAGGCGATCACCTGCATCCGCGCGATGGAGATCTTCGACGACTCCGACATCGGCTTCCTGACCGCGCCCTTCTTCCACATCGCGGGTCTGGGCTCGATCGTGGCGCACATCGTGGTCGGCAGCACCGTCGTGATCCATCCGCTCGGGGCGTTCGACCCGCAGGCCGTCCTCGACGCGTACGAACGCGAGGGCGCGACCGTGGTGTTCAACGTTCCGCAGCAGTGGGATCTGCTGTGCGCGCAGCCCGACATCGACAAGCGCGACCTGAAGCTGCGGATCACCAGCTGGGGTGCGGCTCCGGCGAGCGACGCGACGCTGCGTGCGATGGGCGAGAACTTCCCGGACGCCCTCAACGTGGCGGTGTTCGGCCAGACCGAGACCTCGCCGATCACCTGTGTGCTCCGCGGCGAGGACTCACTGCGCAAGCTCGGCTCCGTCGGCCGGCCGATCCCGAGCATCCAACACCGCATCGTCGACGCCGACATGAACGACGTCGCGGTGGGCGAGGTCGGCGAGATCGTCTACCGCGGGCCGACCCTGATGCAGGGCTACTGGCGTAAGCCGCAGGAGACCGCGGCGGCCTTCGAGGGCGGCTGGTTCCACTCCGGCGACCTCGTCAGGCGCGACGAGGAGGGGTTCGTCTGGGTCGTGGACCGCAAGAAGGACATGATCATCAGCGGCGGCGAGAACATCTACTGCGCCGAGCTGGAGAACGCCGTCGCCGCACACCCCGCCGTACGGGAGGTCGCGGTGATCGGCCGGCCCGACGAGCGCTGGGGCCAGGTCCCGGTCGCGTACGTCGCCACGGCGCCGGACGCCGAGCTGACCCTGGCCGACCTGACGGCCTTCCTCGACGGCCGGCTCGCCTCCTTCAAGCGGCCCAAGGACCTCGTGCTGCTCCCCCAACTCCCCCGCAACGCGGGCGGCAAGGTGCTCAAGCCCGCACTCCGCGAGCAGGACTCGGCCCACACGGAGGGGTGACGGCCAGGGCGGAGATCGAGCCGAGAGTGGTTGACAGTCATCCGATGAATCTCTACGTTCCAGGCCCGTAGGCCGCCGAATGGTCCGTCAGGTCGGGGTAGAGGTGGGGTGAATCGCTGGGTCGGATGTCGGCGGCTTGTGCTGTCCCGCCCTGCCATCCACCGATTCGGAGGCGGCCATGCGTCGCGCCCTGTCCGTACTCGCCGTGATCGTCGCGATACTCGCCGGCCTCTCCCTCGCCCCCGCGAGCGCGAGCGGGGCCGCACCGCCCTCCGGGCCGCCGCCCGTCGTCCCCAGACCGGCGCAGTGGGAGGACCTGGGCGGGACGGTCGGGCTCACCGAGGAGACCCGTATCGTCGTCGACCCGGCGTCCCGGTCCCGTACGGCGCTGTCCGAGGGGCGGCAGGAGCTGCCCGGACCCGCGCGGCAGACCACGCTGCAGCTCGCGGAGCAACTGCGGGACGAGATCGGGGAGATCAGCGGTCTCGCCCCGGACGTCACCGGTGAACCGGTGGAGCCGCGGCCGGGCGACATCCGGCTCCGCCTGGCCGACGACGCCCGACTCGGCGCGGAGGGCTACCGGTTGGACAGCTCCGACGTCATCAGCATCGACGCCGCCTCCACCCACGGTCTGTACTACGGCACCCGCACCCTGCTGCAGACCCTGCGCGCCGCCGAGGACCACCGCTCCGTACCCCGCGCGCGGAGCACCGACCGGCCGACGCAACGGGTGCGGATGGTCCACCTCGACGCGGGCCGCAAGTACTGGGAGCCGGACCACCTGGAGAACCTGATCCGGCGGATGGGCGACCAGAAGCTCAACACGCTGTTCCTGCACCTCTCGGAGTCGGAGGGCTTCCGCCTCCACAGCCCGAAGTTCCCGGGCCTGGCCGACCCCGAGCACAGCTACAGCCGCGCCGACATCGACCGCCTCAAGGCCTTCGCCGAGCGCCACCACGTACAGCTGATGCCGGGCCTGGAAGTGCCCGGACACGCGACCGTCATCAGCGAGGCCTTCGACATCGGCTTCGGCGCGGGCCCGGACCCCTGCACCGGGGAGCACACCCACTCGCACCTCACCCCGGACTGGATCGTCGACATGACCAGCGAGAAGGCGGTCGAGAAGACGAAGCAGATCGTCGACGAGTTCGCGGGCTGGTTCGACGCCCCGCTGTTCTCCATCGGCGCCGAGGAGGTGCCCGGACAGCTCGGCGAGTGCCCGCGGGTCAAGGAGTTCCTGGCCGACGACCCCGACGTCAGCACCCTCGGGGACCTCCTCAACCGCTACATCAACACCCTCGACGACGTCGTCACCGCACACGGCAAGCGCACCGCCGTCTACAACGGCTCCGAGCACATGGACGCGCCGCAGCAGCGGGTGCACGGGCCGGTCGTCTTCCTCACCTGGGAGGGCACCGGCAGCGAGCCGGTCATCCCGGGCCACGACGAGATCGCCATCGGCCCCTTCTACGTGACGCCGAACAACTACCACAACCTGTACCCGGACGAGCAGTGGATGTACGGCACGTGGAAGCCCAACTCCGAGCAGGACATGCTGGGTTCGGGCCTGATGCACTGGGCCGACTACAACTTCTGGGCCGAGGACGGCTACTTCGAGCAGCACAGCGCCGCGCCGCGCGCCGTCATGGCCGACCGCTCCTGGAACGGCTCCGCTCCCCCGGACTCGCTCGCCGACTTCAAGGCCCGCGTCGCCGCGATCGGCGATCCGCCCGGCGTACGGCCCGCCCCGGAGAAGCAGCGCGTGGACGACGGGAAACCGAGCCACCACTGGACGTTCGACCGGGCCGCGTACCCGAGCGGCTGGACGTACGCCGGGAGTCCCGGCAACACGATCATGGCGGAGGACACGGCGGGCGACCTGCCCGGTACGACGTACATCATCTACAACCCGGCCCTGGTGGACGGCGGGGTGCGCGGGGAGGCCTTCCGCTTCGACCACGACCGGGACGGCGTGGGCTTCGGTGGCCTCGACGTCGCCGAACCGTGGACGGCCTCGGCCTGGGTGCGCGCGACCGCACGACCCGAGAGCGGCGGGGTGCTGCTCAGCTCCAAGTTCGGCGCGCTGAAGCTGCAGCAGTCCGGCACCGGCATGGTCGGCCTCAGCCGCTACGGCGACGCGGGCGCCGCCGACCACAGCTTCGACTACACGCTGCCGCTCGACCGCTGGGTCCAGCTGACGTGGGTGGCCGAGCCGGGGCGGACCACGCTGTACGCCGACGGCGAGCGGGTCGGCGCGGTCGACGCCTCCGTGCCGCTGCCGATGCGCTCGGTGGGCCTGCCGAGGGCGAGCCTGCGGGGCGATCTGGACGAGCTCCTCACCTGGGACGAGGCGCTCAGCCCCGAGCAGGTGGGCGAGCACTTCAAGAGTTACGGACGGTGACTCACGCCCGTACGGAATATGCAGGTCACCACCGGCATCGGCTTTGGGCAACACTGGGAACATGGACGCTCGTCGACGCTTCCGGCGCTTCGCGGAACCGTCTCCCCACCTGCGCGCGGGCCGGTCCGCGCGCAGGCGGGACGTGCCGCGCCCGGAGGCGGGGTCGGGAGCCGGCTCGGGGCCGAGGTCGGCGTCCCGGCTGCTGAATGTGCGCACCGTCGCCGGCCAGGTGTTCCTGCTGCAGCTCGCGATCGTGCTGCTGCTCGTCGCCGCCGCCGCCGTGGCCCTGGTGCTGCAGGCCCGCCGGGACACCATCCGGGAGGCCCAGCAACGGACCATCGCCGTCGCCGAGAGCTTCGCGAACGCGCCCGGCACGCTCGCGGCTCTCGGCACCCGCGACCCCACCGCCGTACTGCAGCCACGGGCCGAGGAGACGCGGAAGCGCACGGGCGTCGACTACGTGGTGGTGTGGAACACCGACGGCATCCGCTACACCCACCCCGACCCGGCCCTGATCGGCAAGCATGTGATCGGCCCGTTCGAGAAGACGCTGGAGGAGGGTCGGGCCGGCCGCCCGTACACCGACACCTTCGAGGCCAGCACGGGCCGCACCGTGAACACCGGCGCTCCCGTCCTGCGGCCGGACGGCTCCCTCGCGGGCGTCGTGTCGGCGGGCATCACCGTGCAGCGGGTGGAGGACGTGGTCGGCGCGCAGATGCCTCTCCTCGCGTTCGGCGCGGCGGGCGCACTGGCCCTGTCCGCGGGCGGGTCCGTCCTCGTCAGCCGGCGGCTGCGGCGGCAGACGCACGGTCTCGGGGCGACCGAGATGACCCGGATGTACGAGCACCACGACGCCGTTCTGCACGCGGTGCGCGAAGGTGTGCTGATCATCGGCGGCGACGGGCGGCTGCTCCTCGCCAACGACGAGGCGCGCCGCCTGCTCGACCTGCCGCCGGACGCCGAGCAGCGCCCCGTCACCGAGCTCGGCCTGGACGCGGACGCGGCCGAGCTGCTGGTGTCGGGGCGGACGGCCACCGACGAACTGCACCTGGCGGGCGAGCGGTTGCTCGCGGTCAACCTGCGGTCCATCGACCAGGGCGGCGGCCCCTCCGGCAGCGTGGCCACGCTGCGGGACACCACGGAGCTGCGTGCCCTGGCCGGCCGGGCCGACGTGGCGCGCGAACGGCTGCGGCTGCTCTACGACTCGGGCGTACGCCTCGGCACCACTCTCGACGTGGTGCGCACGGCCGAGGAGCTCGCCGAGGTGGCGACGCCGCGGTTCGCCGACTTCGCGACCGTCGAACTCCTCGAACCGGTGCTGCGCGGCGAGGAGCCGGGCGGCGACGCCGCGATGATGTGCCGGGTCGCGATCCGCGGGCTGCGCGACCGGCCGCCGTTCATCCCGCCGGGCGAGCGGATCCCGTGGGTGTCCACCACACCGATGGCCGTGGGGATCGCGGAGGGCCACGCCGTGCTCCTGGCGGATCTCGAATCGTCCGGGGGCTGGCGGGACCAGGACCCGGAGCGGGCCCAGGCGATCCTCGACCACGGGGTGCACTCGCTGATCTCGGTGCCGCTGCGGGCCCGCGGCGTGCTGCTCGGCCTGGCCAACTTCTGGCGCTCCGAGCAGGAGCCGTTCGAGCCCGACGACCTGTCGTTCGCGGAGGAGTTGACGGCTCGGGCCGCGGTGGCCGTGGACAACGCCCGCCGCTACACGCACGAGCACTCGACGGCCGTCGCCCTGCAGCGCAGTCTGCTGCCGCGCTCGCTGCCCGAGCAGTCGGCGGTCGAGGTGGCCCACCGCTATCTGCCGGCCAAGGCGGGTGTGGGCGGCGACTGGTTCGACGTGATCCCGCTGCCGGGCGCCCGGGTCGCCCTGGTCGTCGGCGACGTGGTCGGGCACGGGCTGCACGCGGCCGCGACCATGGGGCGGCTGCGTACCGCCGTGCACAACTTCTCCGCCCTGGACCTGCCGCCCGAGGAGCTGCTGAGCCACCTGGACGAGCTCGTCGCCCGCATCGACCAGGAGGAGGGCAGCGAGAACGGCGGCCCGCAGGGCATCACCGGCGCCACCTGCCTGTACGCGGTCTACGACCCGGTCACCGGGGTCTGCACGATGGCGCGTTCGGGGCATCCGGGTCCTGCGCTCGTCGACCCGGAGGGGGCCGTCACGTTCCCGGACGTGCCGGTCTCGCCGCCGCTCGGCCTCGGCGGCGGACTGCCCTTCGAGGCCGCCCAGGTCACCCTGGGCGTCGGCGCGCAGCTCGTCCTCTACACGGACGGGCTCGTCGAGGACCGCGGACGGGACCTCGACACCGGCCTCGCCCTGCTGCGCTCCGCGCTGGAAGAGGCGCACGGGGGTCCCGAGGCGACCTGCACGGCGGTCCTCGACGCGCTCCTGTCGCCGCACCCCGGTGACGACGTCGCCCTGCTCGTGGCCCAGGTCCGGATCCTCGACCCGGACCGGATCGCCGAGTGGGAGGTGCCGAGCGATCCCGCCGCGGTGAGCCGGGTCCGCTCCGAGGTGACCCGGCGTCTGGGCGGCTGGGGCCTGGCGGAGGCGACGTTCACCATGGAGCTGGTGGTGAGCGAACTCGTCACCAACGCCATCCGCTACGGCATCCCGCCGGTCCGGCTGCGCCTCCTGTACGACCGCAACAGCCTGATCTGCGAGGTGTCCGACGGCTCCAGCACGTCCCCGCACCTGCGCCGGGCGAACACCACCGACGAGGGCGGGCGCGGCCTGTTCCTCGTCGCCCAGTTCTCCGAGCGCTGGGGCACCCGCTACACCGCCCGCGGCAAGGTCATCTGGACCGAGCAGCCGGTGCACGTCCAGGGGCCGGAGCCCGACGACCTCACGCCGGAGGACCTCCTGGCCCAGTGGGACGACGAGCTCTGAGCCCGGACCGGCTCCTGTCCTCGGCTATCGGCGGCTGCGTACCAGCAGATACAGGAAGTACGGGGTGCCGATCGCGGCGGTCATCAGGCCCGCGCCGAGCTGGCCCGGGGCGATGACGGTGCGGCCCACCAGGTCGGCGGTGCAGACGAGCAGCGCGCCCAGGAGGATCGAGACGGGCACCACGCGCGCGTGCTGTCGGCCGACGAGGGCGCGGGTCGCGTGCGGGGCGACGAGCCCGACGAAGCCGATCGTGCCGGCGGCGGCGACGGCGGTCGCGCTCAGCAGGACGCCGAGGACGAGGAAGCCCAACCGTCCGCGGCCCAGGTTGAGTCCGAGCAGCCGCGGGGTGTCCTCGTCGAGGGAGACGAGGTCGAGTTCGGTGCGGCGCAGGGCCGCGACGACGGTGCCGAGGGCGAGGACGACGGCCAGCGGCGTCACGTCGGGCAGCGTGCGCCCGTAGGTGGAGCCGGAGAGCCAGGTGAGGGCCTTCGTCGCGTTGAACGGGTCGGTGAGGATGATGAGCAGGCTGATCAGCGCGGACGCGCCGGTGGCCATGCCGAAGCCGACGAGGACGAGCCGGTTCTGCCGGAAGCCGCCGCGCGCGGCGAGGCCGAAGACGAGCAGCGAGCTGACGGCGGCGCCGACGAACGCGCCGGCGGCGAGGCTCCACGATCCGGCGAGGGGCACGGTCGTGACGAGCAGCACCGCGCCCAGGGCGGCGCCGTTGGTGACGCCCAACACCCCTGGTTCGGCGAGGGGGTTGCGTGTCACGGCCTGGATGAGGGTGCCGGCGAGGGCGAGGGCCGCGCCGGCGAGCAGGGCGGCGAGGACGCGGGGGACGCGGGTGTCGAGGACGAAGGTGATGGCCTGACCGGACTGTCCCTGGGCCCAGTTGAGGACGTCGCCGAGGAGCAGTTTGGTGTCGCCGAGGAGGACGGCGGCGATGGTCAGGCCGACGAGCAGCGCGACGAGCACGGCGGTGGTGACGGCGAAGACGGTCCTGCTCCGGATGCGCAGCCGCTCGGCGGATTCGGCCTCGGCCGAGTCCTTGACGCGTGCGGCCATGAAGATCAGGAAGGCGGCCCCGACGAGGCTGGTGACGACGCCGGTCGGCACGGCCACCGACAGGTCCTCGGGCACGACGGCGCGCAGCAGCACGTCGGAGCCGAGGACGAGGATCGCGCCCGCGAGCCCCGCGAGCGGCAGCCGCGCGCGGGAGCGGGTGAACGCGTGGAACCTGCGGGCCAGGGGCCGTACGAGGGCGGGGGCGCAGAGGCCGACAAAGCCGATGGGCCCTGCGAGGGTGACGGCGGCGGTGGAGATGAGCGCGGCGAGGACGACGGCGGTGACGCGGGTGGCGCGCACGGGGACGCCGACTCCGCGCGCGGCGTCGTCGCCGAGGGCGAGGGCGTCCACGCGGCGGGCGAGGAGAAGCAGTCCCACGAGGCCGACGGCGGCGACGGGCGCCGTCTGCAGGACGCCGTCGAAGCCGTTCTGGGCGATGCTGCCCTGGTTCCACTTGTAGATGCCCTCGGTCTCCCGGGGGAAGAGGAGGAGCAACCCCTCGGTGACGGCGGTGAGTCCGAGGGTGAGGGCGCTGCCGGCGAGGACGAGCCGGACGGTGCCCGCGCCGAGCCCGGAGAGGCTGAGGACGACGGCCGCCGCGGCGAGCCCGCCGACGAAGGCGACGCCGGCGGAGGCGAACAGCGGCAGGGAGAGCCCGGTGACGGCCGCGAGGGCGAGGGCGAAGTAGGAGCCCGCGTTGACGGCGAGGGTGTCGGGCGAGGCGAGGACGTTGCGGCTGACGGTCTGCAGGGCGGCGCCGGCCATGCCGAGCACGGCGCCGACGAGGAGTCCCGCGGTCATCCGCGGCAGCCGGGAGGCGACGACGACGGCGGTGTCGCTCTCGTCGGCGCGGCCGGTGAGGGCCTTGAGGATGTCGGGGGCGCCGACGGCGGCGGTGCCCTGGGTGATGTCCACGACCGCGAGTGCGGCGGCGAGGACGAGGAGTGCGGCCGTCACCGCAGCCGCGCCCGCCCGTGAGGGGGATGCGCTCGTCGACGGACGGGTGGTGGTTGCGGTGACGGCCATGGTGTTACTTCGTCAGCTCCTCGACGACGGAGTCGACGTACTTGCTCATCGACCCGGTCGCGCCGAACATCCAGACGCCGTCGGGCAGTCGGTGGACGTTGTCCTTCTTCACGAACGGCAGCGAGTTCCACACCTTGTCCTTCTTGAGGACGCCGGTGAACGGGATGCTGGCCTTGTCGCCGTCGTTGCCGATGTACGCGAAGTGCGCGTCGTCGTCGAGCTTGGTGAGGCCCTCGACGTCGGTGGCGCCGAGGCCGTACAGCTTGTCGCCCTTGACCTTCCAGGCGTTCTTCAGGCCGAGCTCCTCGTTGACGGCGCCGACGAGGGAGCCGCTGGTGAAGGGCCGGATGGAGACCTGGTTGGACCGGACGTAGGCGTCGGCGAAGGCGTAGTCGGCGCCGTCGAGGTCGGCGTCGGCGAGCTTCTTCTTGCCCTCGGCGAGCTTCGCCTCGAAGTCCTTCTGGAGCTTCGCGGACTGCTTCTCGGTGCCGGTGGCCTCGGCGATGAGGTCGAGGTTCTTCGTCATCTGCCCGATGGGGTCGGCCGCGTCGGCGGGCTTGACCGTGAGGACGGGGGCGATGTCGCGCAACTGCTTCACGGCGGCCTCGGGGAGGTCCGTGGTCGCGACGATGAGGTCGGGCTTGAGGGAGGCGACGGTGTCGGTGCTGGGCTCGCCGCGGGTGCCGATGTCCTTGGGGCTGTTCTTCAGCGGGACGGCGGTGTTCCAGGTCTTGTAGCCCTTGACGTCGGCGACGCCGGCCGGGTCGACGCCGAGCGACACGAGGCTCTCGACGACGTTCCACTCGGTGCCGACGACGGTCTTGGCGGGGCCGTCCAGCTTCACCTTCGCGCCGGTGGCGTCGGTGAGGGTGATGGGCTCGGCGCCCTTCTTCGCGTCGTCGGCGGCGGGCTCGGTGGTGCCGCAGGACGTGAGGGTGAGCAGCGCGGCGGTGGCCGCGGCGGCGGTCAGGAGGAGGCGTCTCATGAGGGGACGTGGAGCCTTTCGGTTCGGGTGTGATGCCGGCCGATCGCACGGGTGCGGAGCCGTCCTGTGAGGGGGTCTGTGTCGACTTCGATACGGATGCCGTACGTGTCGGTGAGGCGCTCGGCGGTGAGGACCTGTTCGGGCATGTCGTCGGCGACGACGCGTCCGTCGCGGAGCAGGACGATGCGGTCGGCGACGGCCGCGGCCTGGTCGAGGTCGTGCAGGACGACGCCGACGGCGATGCCGTGGTCGTCCGCCAAGTCGCGCATGAGGTCGAGGAGTTCGACCTGGTAGCGCAGGTCGAGGTAGGTGGTGGGCTCGTCGAGGAGCAGGACGCCGGTCTCCTGGGCGAGGCAGCCGGCGAGCCAGACGCGCTGCAGCTGCCCGCCGGAGAGGTGTTCGGCGCCCCGGTCGGCGAAGTCGGCGACGCCGGTCAGGTCGAGCGCGCGGTCGACGGCTTCCCGGCCGCCCGGGTCGGCCTTGCCCCAGCGGCCGCGGTACGGGTAGCGGCCGAACTCGACGACGTCGCGCACCGTCAGGCCGCTCGGCGTGGGGCGGCCCTGGGTCAGCAGGGCCACGTACCGGGAGAACTCACGCGTCGTCAGGGCGAGGGCGTCGGTGTCGGCGTCGAGGGTCAGGCGGGCGGTGCGTGCCTGCTGCAGGCGGGCCATGGTGCGCAGCAGCGTCGACTTTCCGCTGCCGTTCGGCCCGACCAGGACGGTCACTTCGCCGGGGCGCAGGGTCACGGACGCGTCGTGCAGCACGTCGACACGGTCGTACGCCACGGTGACGTCCGTCGCCGTCAGGGCGTGGCCGTGCGCATGCGTGACCTCGGGGGTCTCTTCGCCAACTCTCACGGCCCGAAGGTTAGCCTAACCTTACGGCTCGTTGAAGAGGGGGTCGCCATCTTGCACAAGAGGGATTCCCGCCAAGTTCACTTCGTACGGAACGCTCTGGCCGGATCCATCCAGGCGCGGGCGACCCGCCTCGCACAGGCGGCTGACCAGGCCCGTTCCGTATGGGTGTAACACTCAGGCGTCCGCCGCCGCTGAACGAAATGCGGCCCGCATTCGCATCGGCGCATCGGCCGCGTGCGGCACAGCCGGGGCTTTCTCCTGTGGGGGGTGGCAGCCCCGGCTGTCCGCATGACTCGCCGGATGTCTCGCCGGTTCGGGGCAGGGGCAAGGGCGGGGGATCCCCCGGCGTCAGGCGTTCCGCTCCCCGGCCGTACGTCTCGCGCCCCCGGCCATGTAGTTCGTGACCAGTGCGGTGAGTTCCTCGACCAGCAACTCCCGTGGGATCGCGGGCCGTTCGAGTACCCAGCGGACGCTGAGCGCCTCCATCGCGGCCACGATCACCCACGAGCGGGTCGCCCCGGTCCGCTCCCCCGGCGCCCGCCCCGCGAGGTAGGCCGCGCCCAGGTCCCGGATGCGGCGGCGGAGGGCGTGCAGATGGTGCTCGCTTTGACTTGCTCCTCGCCCTGGGGGGCGAGGATTCTGGCCTTCTTGACTGGGTGCTGTGCCGCTACGCGGCACAGTTGCCGGTCTCGAATCCGTGGCTTCCTGCTTCATCGCGCTGTGCCGGGGTTGCTCCCGGGCTTACCGGCGCTCCGCAGGCCGATGCCGCCAGTCCGGCGGCCTGTTTGACGGTGCGTGCGGCGTTGATGTCGCGGTCGTGGACGGTGCCGCAGGCGGGACAGGTCCATTCCCGCACATTCAACGGTTTGGGGCCGTCGCGGTGACCGCAGGCCGAGCAGACCTGACTGGTCGGTTCGAACCGGCCGATAGTAATCAGCGTGCGGCCGTACCGTCCCGCTTTGTACGTCAGCATGCCGACGAACTGTGACCAGCCCGCGTCGTACACGGACTTGGCCAGCTTCGTGCGCGCCAGTCCCGCCACCGACAGGTCCTCCACGGCGATCGCTTGGTTCTCGCGGATCAGCTTCGTGGACAACTGATGGTGGAACTCACGGCGCGCGTCAGCGACCTTCGCGTGGGCGCGGGCGACCTTTTCGCGGGCCTTGGCCCGGTTCTTCGATCCCTTCTGTTTGCGAGACAGCTCCCGCTGTACCTTCTTCAGTTTCTTCTCCGCGCGCCGCAAAAAGCGCGGGGAGTCGATCTTCGTGCCGTCGGACAGGACCGCGAAGTGAGTCAGCCCGAGGTCGATACCGAGAGTGTTCTCGGTCTGCGGCATCCGTGCCTGGTCGGTGGCCGGGTCGGTGTCGACGACGAACGACGCGAAGAACCGGCCCGCCGCGTCCTTGATCACGGTCACGGAGGACGGTGTGGCGGGCAGAGCGCGGGACCACTTCACCTTCACCGCACCGATCTTCGGCAGGTTCAGACGACCTGCGTCGGTGATCTTCCAGCGGGCATTCGCAGTGAACCGGATCGACTGCCGATGATCCTTGCGGGACTTGAACCGAGGAGCGCCCAGCTTCGGGCCTTTGCGGGCGCCCTTCAGGCAGGCGAAGAAGTTGCGGTAGGCGGCCTCCACGTCCCGCAAGGACTGCTGCAAAACCACCGCGGAGACCTCGCCCAGCCAGGACCGCTCCTTCGTCCGCTTCGCCTCGGTGACCAGCTCCCTAGACAGCTGACCGGCCGTCGGGAACGGCCGCCCGTCCTTGCGGGCGTCCTCACGGGCACGGACCGCGTCGTTGAACACCACACGGGCGCACCCGAACGCCCTCGCCAACGCGGCCTGTTGGACGGCGTTCGGGTACAACCTGAAGGCGTACCGAAGCTGCATGAACCGGACGCTAACACCGCACACCGACAGTCCGAGCCGGATCAGCCACATCCAGCTCCGCTGGAACCACACGGCGACGCTCCGCCTCGCCCACACCAGATTCGCCCCACCCCCGGCCGAGCGGGCCCGGCAGGCGAGCCTGCTCGGCGTCTTCGTGGGCCGGGACGGCATGCGGGACCTGGGGCTTCGGTGGCGGCTGCCCTGGGCGCTGCTCCTGTCCCTCGCGGGCAACACCATGCGGTACCGGGTGTTCGGGCTCCTGCCGGGAGGACGGCGGCGGATCGAGGCGCGCGGCGCACGGGTGCAGGACCGGCAGCTGGCGTCGATGTTCCCCGGCGGGGCTGCCGCGGTGGGAGAGCTGCCGGGGCCGTGAACTCCCTTACCTACCGGGGGAGTTCACGCGCGGAGGTAGGCCAGAACAGCAAGGACGCGGCGGTGGCTCTCGCCGTCGACGTGGAGTTCGAGCTTCTGCAGGATGTTGCCGACGTGCTTGTTCACGGCCGCTTCGGTGACGTACAGCGCGCGGGCGATGGCGGCGTTGGCGCGGCCCTCGGCCATCAGGGCGAGCACCTCGCGCTCGCGGGGCGTGAGCCGTTGCAGCGGGTCGTGGCGGCGGTTGAGGAGTTGGCGTACGACCTCGGGGTCCACGACCGTCGCGCCCGCGGCGACCTGGACGACGGCGTCGACGAACTCGGTGACGGCGCTGACACGGTCCTTGAGGAGATAGCCGACCCCGGCATCCGATCCGAGGTCCAGGAGGTGGGCGGCGTAGGACTGCTCGATGTACTGACTGAGGACGAGGACCGGCAGTTCCGGGTTCTCCCGGCGCAGGGCGAGGGCGGCGCGCAGGCCGTCGTCGCCGTGGTCCGGGGGCATGCGGACGTCGGTGACGACGATGTCGGGCCGGTGCTCGCGCGCGGCGGCGACCAGGGCGTCCGCATCGCCGACCGCGGCCGCGACCTCGTGCCCGAAGCGGGTGAGCACCCCGACCAGGCCGTCCCGCATGAGCGGGGAGTCCTCGGCGAGTACGACGGTCAGCGGCACGGCAGCTCCACGTGCAGGAGGGTGGGTCCGCCCGGCGGGCTGGACAGGCGGAGTCGGCCGTCGGCGGCGGCGACCCGGTCGGCGAGCCCGGTCAGGCCGCCGTCGGGCCCGGGTTCGGCGCCGCCGCGGCCGTCGTCCCGTACGGACAGGGTGAGCAGGTTGGTGTGGAGCCGGGCCCGCACCTGGACGTGGCTCGCGCCGCTGTGCTTGGCCGCGTTGGCGAGGGCCTCGGAGATCACGAAGTACGCGGCGCTCTCCAGGGGCGCGGGCGGCCGGCCGGGCAGCCGGATGTCGACGGTGACGGGCAGGGCGGCGCGGGCGGCGAGGTTCGCCACGGCGGCCGTGAGCCCGTGGTCGGTGAGGTCCTTGGGGTGGACGCCGCGGCTCAGGTCCCGCAACTCCTCGACGGCCAGGGTGAGTTGCTCCTGTGCGGCGGCGAGCTGCGCGGACAGGGCCGAGTCGGGTGCGGCGTCCAGGCGGGCGAGGCCGAGCTGCACGTTGAGGGAGACGAGGCGCTGCTGCGCGCCGTCGTGCAGGTCGCGTTCGATGCGGCGGCGCTCCGCGTCGAAGGCGTCGACGAGGCGGGTCCGGGACGCTTGTACGTCGGTGAGGCGGCGGCCCAGTTCGCTGTCGCGGGGTTCGAGCATGAGCCGGGTGACGGCGGCCCGCGCCCCGGCCCAGGCGGTGATCGTGTAGGGCGCGGCGGGCAGCAGGCACAGGCCGACGACGAACAGCGGCCAGGCGCCGGGGTCGTCGACGGGCGACAGCATGACGAGGACGGGGACGGCGAGGGCGAAGGCCAGGACGAGGAAGTCCATCCACCACAGGGCCGTCAACGAGACGGCGGTGAAGCCGAGTTCGCGCCAGGTGGCCTGCTCGTGGAGGCGGGTGCGGAGCCGGCCGCGCAGTCCCGGCCGGTCCGGCGGCCGGTGCGGGTCGGGCACCGGGTCCCGGTCCACGAGCCGCAGCCGCCACCGCTCGAACCGGGTGACGGGGATGCCGGACAGGGCGACGCCCAGCAGCAGCACCGCGCCCACGAGCACGATCAGCGAGGCGAACCCGGCGACGAGCAGGCCCACCAGGAGGAGGGTGGCGACGGCGCCGAAGGCGGTGCCGGACAGCAGGTAGGCGAGGGACCGCCAGGGCCAGCTCGTGCGGAGCAGCTTCAGCGGGTTCTGGGCCAGGGCCTGCCAGGCGTTGCGGTGACGCATCCGTCGAAGGTAGCGGCACGGGGATCTTGAAGCAGTAGTGCGGGCACTACCTTCGAACTCCCCTCTGCGCCAATGCCCTTGGGGTGCGCCGGACGGTGCACTGGTCGGCATGAAGATCCTCACCGGCCGATCCCGTGTCTGCCCCCGGAGCCACACCCGCACTTGTGTCCGTTCCCGGAGCCGCCGCGGCCTCGCCGTCCTGGCCGCCGCGCTCGGCCTCACGGCGAGCACACTGCTCGGCGCGGCACCTGCCCCTGCTGCCGAGCGGGCCCCCTCGCCCTCGCTGAGCCCCGCCGCGCTTAGCCCTGCCGCCGTCGACCGTTTCGTACGCGCCTACGTCGAGGAGACGGGTCTGCCGGGCGCGGTGGTGGCCGTCACCCGGGACGACAAGGTGGTGCACACCGCCGGGTACGGGCACACCGCGTCCGGCGGCGCCATGACCGCGCGGACCCGCCTGCCGGTGGCGTCGTTGTCGAAGGCCATGACCGCGTTCGCCGTGCTGCGGCTCGTCGAGGCCGGGAAGGTCGACCTGGACCGGCCCGTGCGCCGCTACCTGCCCGAGTTCACGATGGCCGACCCGCGCGCCGAGCGGATCACCGTACGGCAGCTCCTGACGCAGACGTCCGGCATGGCCGATTCCGCGTACCCCGATCTGACGCGGGCCCAGCCGCACACGCTCAAGGAGGCCGTCGAGGCGATGCGCGGGGCGCCGCTCGCCACCGCGCCCGGCGCCCGGTTCCGCTACCACAACCCCAACTACTTCGTCGCCGCACGCCTCGTGGAGGTCGTCACCGGCCGCCCCTTCGCCGCGCACATGGCCGCGGAGGTCTTCCGCCCGCTGGGCATGACCCGTACCGCGTCCGTCTCCGGTACGGACCGGATGCCGGGGCGTGCCCGGGGGTACGTGCGGGCGTACGGCACGACTCTGGCGGCCGACCATCCGCGCTGGTTCGCGGCGGGCGGGCACGGCGTCGTCACGACCGCCGACGACCTCGCGCGGTGGCTGATCCTGCAGAACAACGACGGCGTCTCCGCCGACGGGCGGCGCGTAGCCGCCGCACGGACCATCGACGTCTCGCACACCCCGCCGGCCACACCCCGGGGCGGCGACTACGCGATGGGCTGGTCGCGGCAGACCGTCGACGGCGGGCCCCGGCAGCTCACGCACACCGGTCAGCTGCTCACCCACAACTCCATGGCGACCCTGCTGCCCGACAGCCGGACCGGCATCGCCGTCGTCACCAACACCGGCATGATCTCCGGCGACGACGCCGCCCAGATCACCGAGGGCCTGGTCGACCTCGCCCTGGGCGAACGCCCCGAGCCCGACGCCCCGTTCTCGGTCACGGCCGACCCGGTCCTGGCCGCGCTCACCCTGCTCGCCCTCGCCCTCGGCATCCGCGGCACGCTCCGCGCGGGCCGTTGGGTCCGGCGCACCGCGGGACGAGCGTGGTGGCGGCGCGCGCTGCGCCTCCTGCCGTACGCCCTGCCGCTGCTCCTCCTCGCCCAACTCGCGCCGCTGTTCGGCCTGTTGATGCGCCGCTCCGGGACGCTGAGCCAGGTCGCCCACGCCTGGCCGGCCCTGTTCGTCTGCGCGGCGGCGGCCGCTCTCGCCTCGGGCGCGGTGGTCACGGCCCGCCTTGTCGCCGCGCTCCGAATCCGGACTTCCGCCCCCAACTCCCTTTCTACGGACTGGTGTTAGCCAAGGCGGCCCGGCTCTACCATGCGTCCATGCCCTTTCTGCTGATCCGTCAGAAGTTCGCGGACTACGCCCCGTGGCGCGAGGCGTTCGACTCCCTCGACGAGCAGCGCAAGGCCCTCGGCCTCGAAACAGTCGCCGTCATGCGGAACATGCAGGACCCGAGCGAGGCCGTCGTCCTGTTCCGCTTCGACGACATCGAGCGGGTCAAGCAGCACTTCCCGTCTCCCGCCCTTGAGGAGGCCTGGCGGCGCGGGGGTGTCGTCGAGGGCAGCAGCGAGGCGACGTTCCTGCAGGATCTGACGGACTGAGGCAGGCCGCCGGAGGACGTCTCAGCGCAGGTCGTCGATCGGCAGGTCCGGGTCGAGCTCGACGCCCAACTGCCGTGCGGCGCCCGAGAGTACGCCCCACAAGGCGTCGCTCAGGAACGCCGTCAGGTCCTCGGGGGTGCTGCGCGACTCGGGGTGGGCGACCCAGCGGTTGACCACCCCGTCGACCAGTCCGACCATGCCGAAGGCCAGGTCCAGGCTGTACCCGGTGGGGGCCTGCGCGCCGGCGAGGAGTCGTACAGCGAACTCGTCGAGCAAGCCCGCCAGTTGGCGGGCGACCGCGGTGCGGGTGCCGACGACCACGCGTGAGCCCGTACCGAGGAACTGATGCAGCCTCGGGTGTTCGACGACCCAGCCGACGTACGTGGCGGCCACGAGCCGGACCGCCTCCCGGACCGTGCCCTTCGGGTCGAGCGTCGGGGCCAGTTCGGACATCAGGTCGTCCATGATGCGTGCGCGGATCTGCTCGTCCAGGTCCTCGCGGCTGCGGAACACCCGGTAGACGACCGAGCGGGGCATCCCGGCCTCTTTGCCGATCGCCGCGACGCTGACGCCGCTCCCCTCGCGGGCGATGGCGGCAAGCGCGGCGTCGAGAACGCGGTCCCGGCGCTCGGCCCTGTGGTCGTTCCAGCGCGTGTCCCGGCCGTCCCGGCGCTCGGCGTCCCGCGTACCGTCCCCGTCCCCGTTCCCGTCCCTCTCCATCACGGCGAGGATCCTATCCCCACCCTCGCCATAGTGGCGCAGATCACATTACCGGCGGTATCTGTGACAGCGTGACGCAGGTAAATTGCGGGCACTGACGGAGTACCAGGCACCGGCCGGAACGACCGATCACGCACCCCCTCTCCCGCTCTCCGCCCCCGCGGCCCCCGCGGCCGCTGCGCGAACCGGCGGGACAGCACGTGCGGTTCGGCGAAAGAGGGGCATGGAGTATGGAGCACCAGAACGTCGACGTACTGATCATCGGCGCGGGCCTGTCCGGCATCAGCGCCGCCGTCCACCTGAGCGAGGGCAACGCCGGCGCCTCGTACGCGATCCTGGAGCGGCGCGCCAGGATCGGCGGCACCTGGGACCTGTTCCGGTACCCGGGCATCCGCTCGGACTCGGACATGTACACCTTCGGCTACCGCTTCCGCGCCTGGCGCGGCACGAAGGTCCTGGCCGGCGGCGCGGACATCCGCCGGTACGTCCAGGAGACCGCGGAGGCACACGACGTCGCTCGGCACATCCGCTTCGGCCGCAGGGCGGTCAGCGCCAACTGGTCGAGCGAGAGCGGGCGGTGGACCGTCACGACGGTCGACGAGGCCACCGGCGAGCGGGAGCTCTGGTCCGCCCGCTTCCTCGTCGGCGCCACCGGCTACTACGACTACGACGCGGGCCACCGCCCCGAACTCCCCGGCGACGAGCGCTTCGGCGGCGCGTTCGTGCACCCGCAGCACTGGCCCGAGGACCTGGACTACGCGGGCAAGCGCGTCGTCGTCATCGGCAGCGGCGCCACCGCCATCACCCTTGTCCCGTCGATGGCCGCCGAGGCCGCGCACGTCACGATGTTGCAGCGCTCTCCCACGTACATCCTCACGCTGCCCGAGGACGACCCGGTCTCGGTGCTGCTGCGCAAGCTGCGCGTCCCGGCCTCCGTGGTCCACCGGGTGGGGCGGGCCCGCAACATCGCGCTGCAGCGCGGGCTTTACGCGCTGTGCCGCAAGGCGCCCCGCCTCATGCGCCGGGTCCTGCTCGGCGCGGTGCGGGCGCAGGTCGGCAAGTCCGTCGACATGCGGCACTTCACGCCGACGTACAAGCCGTGGGACCAGCGGCTGTGCGTCGTGCCGAACGGCGATCTGTTCAAGACGCTGAAGAGCGGTGCGGCCTCGGTGGTCACGGACCACATCGAGACGTTCACGGAGACCGGCGTGAAGGTGCGGTCCGGCGAGGAGATCCCGGCCGACATCGTCATCACCGCCACCGGTCTGCGCGTCCAGCTCGTCGGCGGCATGGAGATCGCCGTCGACGGCGAGCCGGTGAACCCGCACGACCACGTCCTCTACAAGGGCGTGATGCTCGACGGCGTCCCCAACCTCGCGATCGTCATCGGCTACACCAACGCCTCCTGGACCCTCAAGGCCGACCTGGCCGCCGAGTACCTCAGCAGACTCATCGCGTACATGGACGGGCGAGGCCTCACCCGGGTGACGCCGGTCGCCACGGCCGCCGACCGCTCCGAAGCCTCCATCATGGGCGAGTCGTTGACCTCCGGTTACATCGCCCGCGGCGACACGATCATGCCGCGCCAGGGCACCCGCGCCCCGTGGCGGATCTGGAACAACTACTACCGGGACCGCAAGGCCCTGCGGCGCGCGCCCGTCGAGGACCCGGCGCTGCGGTTCGAGCGCGCCGTGCCCTCCGCCGAGCGCCCTGCGACCGAACGGGACCGGTCCCCCGCCGCCTGAGCCGCGAGCCACACGCCGGGAGCCGCGAGCTGCCTGCCCCTCAACCGCATCAGCGCCCTCCGCACCAGCCAATCTCCGTACCAGCCGACCTCCGCATCAGCCGACAGCGAGGATCAACGATGACCATGACCAGCCGGCAGGCGTACCACGAGCGGCTCCAGACCCTGTCCGAGGGCTCGGTGCACGTCCACTTCGACGCGTTCACCGACATCGACTGGGACAACCCCGACTTCGCCATCGACCCGACCGACCCGCGCTGGGTGCTGCCCGCGGCCGACCCGCTCGGCGGCCATCCCTGGTACCAGGAACAGCCGTTGGAGGTCCGGGCGCGGATCGGCCTGTGGCGGTACGCGAACATCGTCAAGGTCGGCATGCAGTTCGAGAACGTGCTGATCCGCGGGGTGATGGACTACCTGTTCGCGCTGCGCAACCAGAACCCGGAGTTCCGGTACCTCACGCACGAGGTCACCGAGGAGTGCCATCACACCCAGATGTTCCAGGAGTTCGTGAACCGCTCGGGCGCCGACGTGCCCGGCGGGCGGCGCTCCTTCCGTGTCGTGAGCCGCTTCCTGCCGCTGTTCGGCTCACTGGTCCCGGAGTCCTTCTTCACCGGGGTCCTCGCGGGCGAGGAGCCCATCGACCACCTCCAGAAGGCGATCCTGCGCGGCGGCGACTCCCTCCACCCGCTGATGCGGCGACTGATGCAGATCCATGTGGCCGAGGAGGCCCGGCACATCTCCTTCGCCCACGAGTTCCTCCGCGAGAAGGTCCCCGGCTACGGCAAGGCGCGCAGGGGCGCGCTCTCGGTGGCGTTCCCGGTGATCATGCGGGTTCTCGGCGACGTCATCGTGGTGCCCGACCGGAAGGTCGCCGAGAAGATCGGCGTGCCCCACTGGGTCATCAAGGACATCTTCTGGAAGTCCCCTGAAGGGCAGCGGCTGTTGCGGGACCTGTTCTCCGACGTACGGATGCTCGCCGAGGACATCGGCCTGATGAACCGGACGTCCCGGCGGGTGTGGCGGATGCTGCGGATCGACGGCCGCCCGTCCCGCTTCCGCGGCGAACCGGCCCCGCACCGCGCCTGAGCCGTACCGCTCCACGCCGGAGCCAGGCCGGTCCGGCCGTCGTCGGCCCCTCCCCGAACGGAGACTCCTTCGCCATGCCCTACGTCGTCACCCGCTCGTGCTGCGCCGACGCGTCCTGTGTGCTCGCCTGCCCGGTCAACTGCATCCACCCCGCCCCCGGCGAACCGGGCTTCGGCACGACCGAGATGCTCTACGTCGACCCGCGCACCTGCGTGGACTGCGGCGCCTGCACGTCGGCCTGCCCGGTGGACGCGCTGAAGCCGCACACCCGGCTCGCCGAGGCGGAACTGCCGTTCCTGGAACTGAACCGCGCCTACTACGACACGTCGCCACACGCCGACCGCACACCCATGGCCCTGGTTCCGGCCCAACGCACCCTGCCGACGGGCAAGTTGAGCGTCGCCGTGGTCGGCGCCGGGCCCGCCGGGCTGTTCACCGCCGACGAGTTGCTCCGCTTCCCGGACGTGAGCGTGACGGTGTACGACCGGCTGCCCACCCCGTACGGCCTGGTGCGGGCGGGGGTGGCGCCGGACCATCAGGACACCAAGCAGGTCACCGAGCTCTTCCGCGCCATCGAGAGCCAGCCCGGTTTCGCGTACCGCCTCGGCGTCGAGGTCGGCCGGGACGTGACCCACGACGACCTGCTCCGCCGGCACCACGCGGTGGTGTACGCGGTGGGTGCGGCCACGGACCGCAGGCTCGGCATCGACGGCGAGCGGCTGCCCGGCAGCGTCTCCGCGACCGACTTCGTGGCCTGGTACAACGGCCACCCCGACCACAGCTGCGCCTCCTTCCCCCTTGACCACGAGCGGGCGGTCGTCGTCGGCAACGGCAACGTGGCCCTGGACGTGGCCCGCATTCTGACCGCCGACCCCGAGCGCCTGGCCCGTACCGACATCTCGGACACGGCGCTGTCCGCGCTGCGGGCGAGCCGGGTCCGCGACGTGGTCGTGCTCGGGCGGCGCGGCCCCGCCGAGGCCGCGTTCACCCTGCCCGAACTGCTCGGCCTCGCGGCCCTGGACGACGTGGACGTCCTCGTCGAGAACTGGCCGCGGGACCTGCCGCACGACGCCACCCCCAAGACGGAGCTGCTCGCCCGGCTCGCCGCCCGTGCGCCCGTGCCGGGCCGACGGCGCATCGTGCTGCGGTTCCGCACCGCGCCGACAGAGATCGTCGGCGACAAAACCGTGCGGACCCTGACGACCACGGACACCGCCACCGGGGAGACCTCCACCATCGAGGCCGGGCTCGTCCTGCGCGCGATCGGCTACCGCGCACGCCCGGTTCCGGCGCTGCCCTTCGACGAGGTGACCGGCACGGTGCCGCACGACAGGGGCCGGGTCTCACCCGGGGTGTACGTGGCCGGCTGGATCAAGCGCGGCCCCAGCGGGTTCATCGGCACGAACAAGTCCTGCGCGCAGGAGACCGTCACGGCACTCCTCGACGACTTCGAGGCCGGCCGCCTCACGGCCCCCACAACGGACGGCCCCATGGACGCCGTCGACCTGGCCGGCTGGCACGCGATCGACACCGCCGAGCGCACGGCGGGCGAGCGCGAGGGCCGCCCCCGCGTGAAGATCGTCGACGGCGAGGCCCTGCGCCGGACGGCGGGCGTCACCCGCGCCCTGCAGAGAGCTAGCTCAACTCCCGTACGAACTCCTCCGCCCGCTCCCAAGTCCCGTAGCCGGAGGCCGGGTTGAGGTGGCCGACCGGGCCTAGGGCCTGTCGTTTGGATCTTGCCGGGGTCGCGGGGTGTGGCACGCACATCTGCGGCGTGGTCGTAGGTGGCCAGGGGGTCGTCGGTGCTGGCCGCGACGATGCTGGGAACGGCAGCGGTTTCATGGGGACGGGGGTCCAGCCGCCCGCGTGCAGGGCGTCCGGGGAGGGGTGTCCCTCCAGGAGGGGGGGCGTGAGGTCGGGGGGTGTGGCGAGCAGGGCGCCCCGGACCTCGTGGTGGTGTTGCGCGGCCCAGTGGACGGTGGTGATGACTCCGGCGCTGTGGGCCACGAGGACGACCGGTCCCAGGATCTGCGCGAGGGTCCGCTGGAGGACCGCGACGTGTGCGTGGCGGTTCAGCCGGTCCGTCTCCAGGGGCGGCAGGAGGCGGGCGTCGTCGAGCCGGTCGGCGAGCAGGGTCTGCCAGTGCTGCGGCACGTGGTCGCGCAGTCCGGGGACGATCACGACGGTCGGTGGGTTCATGTGCGCGGCTCCACGGGTGCGAGCGCCGTGTCGGGGAGAAGTCCCAGGCGGCGCAGGTCTCTTGGGTAGGTGAACCTGCCGAGGGCGAAGGCGGCGCCGCTCACGACGGCGACCCAGGGAATGAGCTGGAGCGCGCCGAGCAGCCCGGTGCGGTCGGCGAGCAGGCCGGTGACGGCCGGTCCGGGTGCGAGGCCGAGCAGGCTGTTGGCCAGGGTGAGGGTGGCCATGGCGGTGGCCGCGACGGCGGGCGGGGTCAGGTTCGCCACCATGGCCGCGGCCGGTCCCGCGGTGCCGCTGGCGACGAGGGTGCCCAGGGCGATCAGCACCGCCTGCGCGGGTCCCGGCGGCAGGTGGAAGCCCGTCGTCAGGAGCAGGAACGATCCGAGGCTGCAGGTGAGTCCGACGCTCCACTTGCGGACCGGGGCGGTCCGGCTGAGCCGGTCGGACACGATGCCGCCGAGGACCATCCCGGTGCCGCCGAGCAGCGCGAACCCGCCTGCGGCGAAGCCGGCGTCGGCGGTGTCCATGGCGTAGTAGCGGTGGAAGAAGCTCGGAGTCCAGGCGAGCAGGGCCATGGCGATGAACATCTGCAGTCCGCTGCCCACGTAGGCGCAGATGACGGAGACCGAGGAGAACAGGCGCGGCAGCAGGGTCCGCAGCGGCGCCCGGCCTGCCGTGCCCGGGGCCGCTCCGTACGCCCGTGCGGCGGCTGTCAGCTTCTGCTCGGTGACCACGCTTCCGTAGACCGCGGCCAGGACGAGCCCGAGGAGGCCCATGGCGGCGAAGGCCCAACGCCAGCCGTGTTCCTGGGCGATGGCGCCGCCGGCCGCGACGCCGAGCACGGACCCGAAGGAGCCGCCGGCGATGAACGCCCCGGAGAGCGTGGCGCGCAGCCGGACCGGGAACACGCTGAGGACGACGGCGATGCCGACGCTGCCGTACGCCGCCTCTCCGACGCCGACCATGAAGCGGCCGAGGAACATCTCGCCGTAGCTCGCCGAGACCGCGCAGCCCAGCGTGGCGAGGCTCCACACCACGGCGGCGACGACGAGACTGCGGGCCCTCCCCCAGCGGTCCGCGACGAGCGACAGCGGGAAGGTGAGCAGGCCCACCATCAGCGCGACGATGCCGCTGAGGGTGCCCAACTGGCCGTCGGAGAGAAGCCATTCGGCCTTCAGCATCGGGAAGACCGCGTTGAGGACCTGCCGGGACATGTAGTCGGAGAGCAGGAGTCCGAAACTCAGGGCGAAGACCAGCCAGGGGTAGCCGCGGGGCACGGCCGGGCGGGGGCGAGTGGTCTCCGGTGCGGCCGCGTCGGCCGTGCTCGATCCCATGGACGTCACCTCGGTTCAGAAGGGCCGGTCGCCGACGATGCCCGCGCGTTCCATCTTGCGTACGGCGGGCCAGTAGTCCTGGACGGCGTAGTGCTGGGTGGAGCGGTTGTCCCAGACGGCCACGCTGTTCTTCGTCCAGCGCCAGCGGACCTGGTACTCGGGGACCGCGGCCTGGCTGCGCAGATAGGTCAGGAGGTCGGCGGCGCCGGGCGCGTAGTCCTGGCCGAAGCGCACATGCTCGGGCCGGTGGTAGTTGACGAAGTGGGTGGTGAAGCTGTTGACGAAGAGGATCTGCTCGCCGGTCACCGGGTGGGTGCGGACCACGGGGTGTTCGGCGTCCGGGTACTTGGCGGCGAGTGCGCGGCGCTCCTCGACGGGGAGTACGGCGCCGAAGCTCGACTCGATGCTGTGCCGTGCGCGCAGGTCCGCGATCCGGTCCTTGGTGTGCTGCGGGAGGCGGCGGTGGGCCTCGGCCATGTCGACCCAGATCGTGTCGCCGCCCACGGGAGGCGTCTCCACGCAGCGCAGCACGGCCCCCATGGACGGGGTTTCGCGCCAAGTCCCGTCGCAGTGCAGGGAGTTCTCGTAGTGCTCCGGCGCACTGTCGAGGTCCTTGTAGATGCGGACGAGGCCTGGGTGTTCGGGGTCGCTGCCGGCCACCGGGTGGTCCTCCAGGGGGCCGAAGCGGGAGGCGAAGGCGACGTGCTCGGCGCGGGTCAGGTCCTGGTCGCGCAGGAACAACACCTTGTACCGCAGGAGGAGCAGCTCGATCCGGGCGAACAAGTCGTCGTCGCGGGCGGCGTCGGCGAGCTGCACGCCGTGCAGTTCGGCGCCGATGGTGCAGGTCAGGGGCTCGACGGTGAGGGAGGGGCGCGGGGCGCCGGGACGCACCGGTGCGGGTGCTGCCGCTTTCTCCTTCGGCTGTGCGGTCCTGGTCATGTGGTCGTCACTCCTGGAGAGTCGGGTGGGGTGAGCTCAGAGCGCTCGGAGCGGTCAGATCCTCAGAGGGTGAACACGGAGGAGCCGGTGGTCCGGCCGGCCTCCAGGTCGTGGTGGGCCGTCACCGCGTCCGGCAGGGCGTACCGCTGGTCGATGCGGATGTCGATGCGCCCGGACGCGACGTGCCGGAACAGCTCCGCGGCCAGGGCGTCCCGCTCGGCCGGGTCCGCGATGTAGTCGGCGAGCGCGGGCCGGGTCGCGAACAGGGAGCCGTGGACGGCGAGTTGCATGGCGTCGAGCGGCGGCACCCCGGAGGCGGTGCCGAAGCACACCAGGAGTCCGCGGCGCCGCAGGGACGCCATGGACGCGGCGACGGTGTCCTTGCCGATGCTGTCGAAGACGACAGGAACGCCCTGGCCGTCGGTCAGTTCACGGACCCGCCGGGCGACGTCCTCGTGCCGGTACAGGATGGTGTGCGCGCAGCCGTGGGCCTCGGCGATCTCGGCCTTCTCCTCGCTGGAGACGGTGCCGATGACGGTGATGCCGAGCAGCTTCGCCCACTGCGCGAAGATGAGGCCCACTCCCCCGGCCGCCGCGTGCAGCAGCACGGTGTCCCCCGGCTTCAGCGGGTGGATGCGGCGCAGCAGGTACGCCGCGGTGAGGCCGCGCATCGTCATCGCGGCCGCGGTCTCGCAGCTGATCGCGTCCGG
This sequence comes from Streptomyces cavernicola, assembly GCF_029968035.1. Classification (GTDB taxonomy): domain Bacteria; phylum Actinomycetota; class Actinomycetes; order Streptomycetales; family Streptomycetaceae; genus Streptomyces; species Streptomyces cavernicola. Next base: position 52,072 of record NZ_JASCIQ010000041.1, read on the forward strand.
GAGTTTGATCAACGGCTCGGCCGGCATGACGCGTTCGGTGCTGTACGCGCCGAGGGGGCTGCCGGTGTACGTGACGCGGTCGCCCGCCGAGACGTGGGTGACGCCCTCGCCCACCGCCTCGACCACGCCGGCCGCCTCGACGCCGAGGCCGTTCGGCAGGGGCACGGGGTAGAGGCCGGTGCGGAAGTAGGTGTCGGCGAAGTTCAGGCCGACGGCGTCGTGCCGGATGCGCACCTCGCCGGGTCCTGGGTCCCCGACCGCGACCTCCTCCCACCGCATGACCTCGGGTTTGCCGGTCTCCTCGAATCGAATGGCGTGTGCCACGGATGCTCCGTCCGTTGATGGGTCGACAGGGTCAGCGCGTGACGTCGCGCAGCATCGAACCGCGGTGTCCTGGGCGGCGGTTGGGCACCATGCCGAGGCGGGCCAGGGTCTCGTCGGTGTCCGCGTACCACTCGCCGAGCTGGTAGATCTCGCGCGCCTCGGGGCCCGTGGCGATGTCGCGGCCCACCGCGTCGGCGATCCGGACCATCTGCTCGACCTGCTGCACGGAGGACATGCGCTCGCCCTTCCTGCGCCACAGGTTGTCCTCGTTGCCGACCCGGACGTGCGCGCCGAGGGCGATGCCGACGGTGTTCATCGGGGCCACGGCGCGCATGGACGCCTCGATGGTGAGGACTGCGCCGTCCGGGACACGGCGGATGAACTCGACCAGGTCGGCGGGGTGCCGACCCGCGAAACCGCCGCCGATGGCCACGTAGTTGAGGACGAGGGGCCCGCTGTAGACGCCCTTGCGGATCATCCGCTCGACGGTCTCCAGCTGTGCCAGGTGGGCGAGTTGGAAGTGCGGCTGGATGTCATTGGTACGCAGCCGCTTGAGGTGTTCGAGGTAGAACTCGGGTCCCGCCTCGACGACCATGTCGCGGTACGCCTGGTACATGGCGGGCTTCGCGATCGACGTGCCCTCGATGTCCTCGTCGTCGAAGAGCTCCACGATGTTCATCTGGCTGGTGCCAATGGCGATCGTCACCTGGTCGGGGCGCGGGGTGATCTCGGCCAGCATGTGCCGGGTGTCGTAGCTGAGCCACTTGGCGTCCGCGCCCTCGTCCTCCGGCGCGAAGGAGATGGAGCCGCCGATCTGCAGCACCATGTCGGGCACGGCCTCGCGCAGCCGGGCCATCAGCTCGTTGAACATCGACATGCGCTTGGAGCCGTGCCCGTCCAGCTCGCGGACGTGGATGTGCAGCACGGTGGCGCCGGCGTTGTGGCAGTCGACCGCGGCCTGGACGTGCTCGTCCATGGTGACCGGCAGGTCGTCGGCGTCGCCGGGCAGCCACTCGGGGCCGTACGGGGCGGCCTGGATGACCAGCTTCTCCTGGTTCTCCGGGTAGAGGGAGTCGTCGAGGAAGTGCATGGCGGTTCTCCTTGGTCTACGGGCCGGCGACACGCTCGGTCGCCCACGCCACCGCACGGCGCGGCACGGCGTATCGCCGTACGAACCGGCTTGTGGTGAAGGGGAGTTGACGATCGCCGCGGATGTCGCGGGGCGCTTCTGCGTGCGGGGCGAGTGCCCCATCGGTAAGGCCACGTTAGGCCGCCGTTCAGGGGCGCGCTGCACCACAGGTGACAGGAGAATTACCTATTCGGGACAGGCGTCGGAGGCCTGGCGGGCGCGCCACTCCCGCGCGCTGCACCCGAAGCGTTCGCGGAACCAGCGCGAGAAGGCGCTGGGCGCGGAGAAGCCGAGGAGCCCGGAGACGTCCGTCAGCGAGCGGCGCGGGTTGGCCACGAGTTGCTGCGCCAGTTCCATGCGGGTCGCGTTGAGGAGCGAGGAGAACGTCTCGCCCGACGCCGCGAGGTGCCGGTGCACGGTGCGCCGGTCGACGCCGAGGCTGGCCGCCACCTGTTCGACGGAGCACCGCCCGGTCGGCAGCAGGGCGCCGATCAACTCCCGTACCCGGTCCGCCTCCGAGGTGTCCCTGGACACGGCGATGGACTCGAAGTACTGCCGCGCGTACGTGTGCAGGAGCGGGTCGGACATCGCGTTGGGCACGTCGAGGTCGCCGCTGTAGAAGACGATGCCGTTGAACTCCTGGTCGAACTCGACCACGGGTCCGAAGAACCGCCGGTGCGAGGCCGGGTCGGCGGGCGCCGGGTGGGTGAAGCAGACGGTCAGCGGCTGCCAGCGGGCGCCGAGGAACTCCCGCAGCAGCTGGTGGAAGGCGCCCACCGCGAGTTCCACGGCCTGGCGGGCCGCCACCGGCCCGGTCAGCTCCAGGCCGAGCTTGAGCGTCGCGAGGCCGTCCGCCTCGGAGAGCCGGTTGTGGAGCATCTCGTTGTACATGTGCTCGTAGCGGAGCAGGAACGCGAGGGCGCTGCGCACATCGGTCTCCTCGCGGAGGACCAGGCTGATCGGGCCGAGGTTGGAGAAGCGCCGGCGCTCGGCGAGCAGCAGCCCGAAGTCCTCGCGGTGCGCGGCCGCGGCCGAGAGTTCCAGGAGCCGGATCACGGCCGCCCCCGAGATCCACCGGTCCTGCATGGTCAGCCCTACCGGGTCCAGGCCGACCTGCCGCAGGAGGGCGCGCGGGTCGATGCCGAGCGAGCGGCTCAGCTCGACGTAGCCGCTGAGGCTGGCGTTGCGGACGAGGGGCTTCATGGGCGCTCTCCCTGACGGTGGCCCCAACTGATAAGTCAGGTGTCACGCGGAGTCAAGAGATCCCGGCGGCGCTCGCCCCGGCGCTCGTCCGGCGTGCGGGCCGTGACTGTCGGGGAGCGCCGTTCACTCCCGTACGCACTCCTCGACGACCGCGGCGACCTGCTGTGCGGCGGCCGTGCTGTGGGGAGCCCGGCGGCCCAGGACCAGGTCGACGGTCTCCTGCTCCGCGAGGGGGACGTAGGTGACGCCGTCCAGGCGCAGGCTCTGCACCGACTCGGGGACGAGGGCCACGCCGTGTCCGGCGGCGACGAGGACGACGAGGGTGGCGGTCTCGCCGACCTCGACGAGGGACGGGGGCTGGAATCCGGCCTCGCGGCAGGCGGTGAGGATGCGGTCGTGCATGGCGGAGCGCGGCCCTGCGGGGTGGATGACGAAGGGCTCGCCCGCGAGGGCGCCGAGCGGGAGCGGTGCGCTCGCGGCCAGGGGGTGGTGGGAGGGCAGTACGGCCACCAGCTTCTCGGTGCGGAGCGGCGTGAGGTCGATGCCCTCGGCCGCGGTGCCGGAGCGGAAGACCGCGAGGTCGTAGCCGCCGGAGAGCAGGCCGTCCACGAGTTGCGGGGTGAGCAGCTCACCGTGCAACTCCAGGGTGATGTCGGGGAGTTGGGCCCTTACCGTACGGGCGACGCGGGGCAGGACGTCGTACGTGGCGGTGCCGATGAAGCCGACGGAGACGCGGCCCGCGCGGCCGGTGGCGAGCTCCTGCATGTGGACGCGGGCCCGCTCGGCCTCGGCGAGCAGGGTGCGCGCGTACCCGGTCAGCTCCCGGCCCGCCTCGGTGAGCTCGACGTGCCGGGTGGAGCGGTGGAACAGGGGCGTGCCGAGCTCGCGCTCCAGCTGCTTGATCTGCTGGGACAGGGCGGGCTGGGCGACGTGCAGGCGGGCCGCCGCGCGCCCGAAGTGGCACTCTTCGGCGAGCGCGAGGAAGTAGCGGACCTGGCGGAGCTCCATGGACCCCATTCTAGACATTCATAATGGCTCCTTATGAATACCGCGAGACTAGGTCTTGGACGTGATGAAGCGGCCGCTCTAGCGTGAGGGGCATGACCGACAGTTACGTGTACGCAGCGGCAAGGACGCCCTTCGGCCGGTTCTCCGGTGCTCTCGCCGGGGTCAGGCCGGACGACCTCGCGGCGCTCGCCGTGAACGGCGTCCTGGCCAAGACGCCCGGCCTCGACCCGGCCGAGATCGGCGACGTCGTCTGGGGCAACGCCAACGGCGCGGGCGAGGACAACCGCAACGTCGGCCGCATGGCCGTACTGCTCGCCGGGCTGCCCACGTCGGTGCCCGCCACGACCGTGAACCGGCTGTGCGGGTCCTCCCTGGACGCGGCGATGATCGCCTCCCGCACCATCGAGTGTGGCGACGCGGACATCGTGCTCACCGGTGGCGTCGAGTCGATGAGCCGCGCCCCGTGGGTGCTGCCCAAGCCCGAACGGGCCTATCCCGCAGGGGACTTGACGGCCGTCTCCACCACGCTCGGCTGGCGTCTGGTCAACGAGCGGATGCCGAAGGAGTGGACGGTCTCCCTGGGCGAGGCCAACGAGCAGCTCGCCGAGCGGTACTCCGTCCCGCGGGAGCGGCAGGACGAGTTCGCCGTACGGTCCCACCGACTGGCCGACGCCGCCTGGACGGACGGGTTCTACGACGACCTGGTCGTGCCGGTGACGGTGGACCGCAAGGGCCGCCCGGTGAGCGACGGCGAGGGCTCCACGGTCAGCCGGGACGAGGGCATCAGGGCGGGTTCCACGGTCGAGAAGCTGGCCTCGCTCAAGCCGTCGTTCCGGCCCGACGGTGCGATCACCGCGGGCAACGCCTCGCCGCTGAGCGACGGGGCCTCGGCGGTGCTCCTCGGCTCGGCGGCCGCCGGTGCGCGGATCGGCGTGGATCCGCTGGCGCGGGTGGCGGGGCGCGGGGTGTTCGCGCTCGACCCGCAGCTGTTCGGCTTCGCGCCGGTGGAGGCGGCGGAGCGGGCGCTGCGGAGTGCGGGCATCGGCTGGTCCGACGTCGGCGCGGTCGAGCTGAACGAGGCGTTCGCGGTGCAGTCCCTGGCCTGCGTGGACGCCTGGAAAGTCGACCCGGCGCTCGTCAACGCGAAGGGCGGCGCCATCGCCCTCGGCCATCCGCTCGGCGCGTCCGGCGGCCGGCTTCTGGGCACCCTGGCCCACCGCCTGCAGGAGTCCGGTGAGCGGTGGGGCCTCGCCGCGATCTGCATCGGCGTGGGCCAGGCGCTCGCCGTGGTCCTGGAGAACGTGACGGGAGCGAGTCGATGAGTGCGCGACTCTGCGAGCACGCCGACGAGGCGGTGGCCGGGATCGAGGACGGCTCGACCGTGCTCGTCGGCGGCTTCGGGATGGCGGGCATGCCGGTCGAGTTGATCGACGCGCTGATCCGTCAGGGCGCGAAGGACCTGACCGTCGTCTCCAACAACGCGGGCAACGGCGACACCGGCCTAGCGGCGCTCCTCGCGAAGGGCCGGGTCCGCAAGGTCGTCTGCTCCTTCCCCCGGCAGTCCGACTCGTACGTCTTCGACGAGCTGTACCGGTCCGGGAAGATCGAGTTGGAGGTCGTGCCGCAGGGCAACCTCGCCGAGCGGATGCGGGCGGCGGGAGCGGGCATCGGCGCGTTCTACTGCCCCACCGGGGTCGGGACGCTGCTCGCCGAGGGCAAGGAGACCCGTGTCATCGACGGGCGTACGTACGTGTTGGAGTACCCGATCAAGGGCGATGTCGCGCTGATCGGCGCGCACCGGGCGGACCGCACGGGCAACCTCGTCTACCGCAAGACGGCCCGCAACTTCGGGCCCGTCATGGCCACCGCAGCGACCACCGTGATCGCGCAGGTGCGGGAGGTCGTGGAGACCGGCGTCCTCGACCCGGAGACCGTGGTGACACCGAGCATTTTCGTCGACCGTGTGGTGCAGGAGGCGGATCGCACATGAACCGGAACAGTCAACTCACCTGCGGTCAGGGCCCGTTGGACAAGCACGCCATCGCCGCGCTCATCGCGCGCGACATCCCCCGGGGCGCGTACGTGAACCTGGGCATCGGCCAGCCGACCCTCGTCGCCGACCATCTGCCCGCCGACTCGGGCGTGGTCCTGCACACCGAGAACGGCATGCTCAACATGGGCCCCGCGGCCGAGGAGGGGCAGGTCGACCCGGACCTCACCAACGCGGGCAAGGTGCCGGTCACCGAGCTGCCGGGCGCCGCCTACTTCCACCACGCCGACTCGTTCGCCATGATGCGCGGCGGGCACCTGGACATCTGCGTCCTGGGCGCTTTCCAGGTCTCCGCGGCCGGCGACCTCGCCAACTGGCACACGGGCGCGCCCGATGCCATTCCGGCTGTCGGCGGTGCCATGGATCTGGCGATCGGGGCGAAGAAGGTCTTCGTGATGATGACCCTGTTCGCCAAGGACGGGACACCCAAGCTGGTGCCCGAGTGCGGCTACCCGCTGACCGGCCTGGCCTGCGTCGACCGCGTCTACACCGACCTGGCCGTCTTCGACGTCACGGCACAGGGCCTCACGGTCCGGGAGACCTTCGGCACCACGGTCGAGGAACTCGCCGGGCGTCTGGACCTGCCGCTGCGGCGGCCGGCTACGGCTTGATCTCTCCTGGGTACGTTCGTTTCGCGCCGGGGCGTTTCGCGGGGTGATCCCTGCGGGCGTCCCGGCTTCGTCGTACGCACCATCGGGTGGCCTGGCCGGAAAATTTCCCCTGGTATCCCAAACGCGGAGCTTTGCGTATAGGTTGTCGTCCTCCTGAAGTTGAGCAGCGTTCAACTTCGACCCGACCCTCTACGCAGGAGCCCGAGTTGAGCTACGGATACCCCCAACCCCCCGCACCCGCGCCCGCCGCCCCGCAGGGAGGCAACGGGCTCGCGGTCGCCGGTCTCGTCCTCGGCATCATCGGGCTCGTCGTCAGCCTCATCCCCGTCCTGAACGTCGTCGTCTGGCCGTTGGCGATACTCGCCGTGATCTTCGGCGGCGTCGGCCTGGCCAGATCGAGCAAGGTCGGCAAGGGCAAGGGCGCGGCCATCACGGGTCTGGTCACCGGCATCCTCTCCGTGATCATGTTCTTCGTCATCAACGCCGCGTTCGTCGGCGCCGTCGACGAGGCCGCCAAGAACATCGACAAGGACATCCAGCGCGAGCAGCAGAGCCAGGAGGCCGACAACCGGCGCGCCGCCGACAAGGACGTCGAGATCACCTCCTGCGCCGTCAAGGACACCGAGTTCGGCGGCCAGGAGCTCGACGTGTCCCTCAAGGTCACCAACAACGGGGACGACCGCGCCTCCTACTTCATCGAGGGCGAGGTCACCGACCAGGACGGCAACCAGGTCACCACCATCAACTCCGTGGTCAGCGACCTCAACCACGGGTCGTCGAAGAAGGAGAACAGCGTCGCCCTCGCCTTCGGCGACGACCTGAAGGGCGTCACCAAGACCACCTGCAAGATCCTCGACGTCGACCGCAACGCGGTCCTGCAGTAGCCACGCCCCATAGCCGTACGGGCACGTCCGACAGCCCGTACGACAGCGCGTCCGGCGGCCCCGCCCCACGAGCGAACGCAGCACACGCTCGCGGTCGGGGCCGTCGGCTCCCTAGGGGGTGTCTCCCCCTAGTTCAGCAGGACAGCCTCCCCCGCCTGACGCGGGATGGGATACCGTCCGGCCCGGTCCGCCGGTCGACGCCTGACACCCGTGAGAGCGGGCTGCGCCGGCGCCCCCTTCCGGCACTTCAGTCCTTGAGGTGTTCCAGGATCCGGTGCATCCCGCTGTTCCAGTTCTCCTCCAGCGCCGCCACCGCCCCCTCCAGGTCGTCGTGGAGCAGGCGCTCGGCGATGCGCTCGTGCTCCACGGCGGAGCGCTCCAGGATGTCGTGGTCGCCGAGGGCCACCCGTTCGTAGCGGTGCATCGTCACCTTCAGGGAGGTGATCAGCTTCATCAGGCGCTGGTTGGTGCAGCCCGACAGGAGCAGGTCGTGCCAGGCGTCGTCGTATCGCTCTATGACGTCGTGCGGCGCCTGCGGCGCGGAGAAGGCGCGGGCCTCCTCCAGGAGTCGAGGGGCGGTCGCCCGCAGTTGCCCGGGGTCGCTGGACCGGAGAGCCAGGGCTTCGAGTGTCGCGACGATCGCGGTCAGGTCGCGGAACTCCTCGGCGCTGAGCGCGGTGAACCGGAAGCCCTTGCCGCGCTCGCTGGTGATGACGCCCTCGCGCTCAAGGGTGATCAGGGCCTCGCGCAACGGCGTGCGGCTGACGCCGAGTTCGGTGGCGAGCTGGCCCTCGTTGATCGGCTCGTCGGTCGCGATGGTGCCGCGCCCCAGGCGCTTCAGCAGTTCCTCCTTGACCTGTTCGCGCAGCGGGCGGTTTTCGATTGGCATGTCAGGCGGCCCTCCCCTTTTGGTCCGGTCGATTATGCGTCGCCCGTCCCCCGTCTCGTCACGCGGTGCCCGCGCCGTCCACGGGGATGATCGCCCCGCTCACGAACGCGGCGGCGTCGGACGCGAGGAACGCCACGGTCTGCGCGATGTCCCTGGGCTGCCCGATGCGGCCGAGGGGGCGGTCGGCGGCGTCGGCGTAGAACGCGTCGGCGCTCTCGCCGAGTTGGCGGGCCTCTTCCGCAAGCATGCCGGTGGCGGTGTCGCCGGGGCAGACGCAGTTGACGCGGATGTTGTCGGGGCCGTGGTCGATGGCCATCGCGCGGGTCATGTTGACGACGGCGCCCTTCGACGCACAGTACGAAACGGCGCGGGCCCCGCCCGAAATCCCCCAGCCCGAACCTGTGTTGACGATCGAGCCGCCGCCCCGCGCCGCCATGCCGGGTATCACGAGGCGGCTCATCAGCATGATGGAGCGGATGTTGACGGCCATCACCAGGTCCCAGTCGTCGTCGGTGATCTCACAGACGGTGGAGCGGCGGATGACGCCCGCGTTGTTGAACAGCACGTCGACGCCGCCGAAGCGGTCCTGCGCGGTCGCGGCCACGGCCTCGCAGTCCGCGCGCCGGGAGACGTCGCAGCGGACGAAGACGCCGCCGGTGTCCTTGGCGGTCTGCTCGCCGCCCTCGGCGTCGATGTCGGCGATCACCACGCGGGCGCCGAGTTCGGCGAGTACCTGGGCCGTCGCGCGGCCGATGCCGGTGGCCGCGCCGGTGACGATGGCACGCTTGCCGTCGAGCGAGATCATGAGGACTCCTTCGCGGTACGGGAATTGAGGGATCGGGCGGCCGGGCCGTCAGCGCGTCACGCGGTACAGGGACGTGCTCCGGCGGCCGGTGACGACGGGGACGTGCCCGGCCAGTTCGGCGTCGAGCGTCTCGTCGCCGGTGTCGAGCAGCAGCGGGCGGCCGCCGAGTGCGGCCAGCTTCGCTTCCGTGCAGAGGACGAGCAGCCGCTCGCGTCCGCCGCAGGCGCGCAGCACGCGCGGGGAGATCTGCTGGTTGCCGCGGCCGAGGAGAAAACCCTGGCCGCCGATGGGCGAGACGGCGATCCAGGCCGGGCCCGCCCCGAGCAGCGCTTCCTCGCTCGCGTCGGCGAGGAGCACACGGGCGGGCTTGCCGGGGCTCAGGGCCAGTACGTCCACGCCGGTGAGCGAGGTCTCCGCGCCGAGTTCGGCCGCGACGGCGCGGGTGGTGGTGCCGGGCCCGAGGAACAGCAGGCCGTCGCCGACCCGCTCGGCGACCTCCGCCGCGATCCCGCCGAAGGCCTCCGGCACCGGGGCCGTGCTCCCGGTCTTGCGCTGCTGAACCCGTACGGGAACATCGGGCACGGGCAGCCATCCGTAAAGGCGTGACGCCACCCTCCCGTCCCGTACGCCGTCGTCGTCCCGGTCCATCACCTCGGCGTCCCGCAGCCGTACGCCGCCGTCGCGCCGCAGCCATGCGGCGGCTGCCTCGCCCGCGGCGCGGGCGCTGACCGCGAAGACCGCGGAGTGCATCTTGACGCCGGTCGGGACGCCCAGGACGGGGCAGGGCGGGCGGCCGCCAAAGGCTTCGAGGGCGGCGAGCACGTCGCGGGCGGTGCCGTCGCCGCCGGCGAACAGGAGCAGGTCGACGCCCTCGGCGGCGATCGCCCGCACCGCGGCGACGGTGTCGGCGGCCGAGGTTCCGCCCTCGGCGGGCAAGGCCCCGGCACCGTACACGATACGGGCGTCGAGGTCCGCCGAGGCTGCCGCTTCGGCGCCCATCTCCCCCGCAGCGGTGAGGAGTCGAGGGGCGGACGTCCCGGCGTGCCTCGTCGGGGCGGCTGCCGCGAGCCGCGCGCGTACCTCCCGCAGCGCGAGCGCCGCCCGCACCCCCGCCAACGGCTCCGCCCCCAACTCCCGGGCACGCTGCAGGACTTGGGGCCCGTCAGTGCCGCCGAGCCCGACCCGGCCGCCGAGGCCTGCGACCGGGTTGACGACGAGGCCGATGCGCGAACTCACCGGAGGCCCTCGCCGAGGATCTTGCGGCGGTACGCGCGCCACGACACGGCCCAAGTGGCCGGATCCTCAAGGGACTCGGGGCGCGCCCGGTGAACGGTCGAGCGGTGCGGAGCCGTGCGGACGGTCTCCGGGGACTCGTAGGCCTCGCGGGCGACCTCCGTGAGGATCGCCGCGTACTCGTCGAGGTCGGCGCGCGTGTACGACTCGGTCGGCTCCAGAGTCATCGGCTCGGGGACGACGTACGGGTGGTGGCTCGTCCAGTAGTGAGTGCCGAAGTCGGCCGCGCGCAGGCCGAGTTCCTCGGAGTGCACGCCGGTGTCCTCGTACAGCTGCTGCCAGCTGTAGCGGACCTGTTCGACGCGCGGGCGGCCCTCGGCGTACGGGACGGAGACGCCGGGGATCTGCCGGACCTTGTGGAGCAGGTAATTGTTGTTGAGGACGGCGGTCTCGGCCGCCGCGCGCAGGCCCTCCGCGCCGAGCGACATGATCCAGGCGTACGCGCGGACGAGGTTCGGCACGACGCCGAGGAAGGGCCGCATCTTGCCGACGGACTCGGGCCGGTCGTCGTCGATGCGGTACGTCGTGCCGTCGAACTCGACCGTGGGGCGCGGGAGATAGGGCGCGAGCTCGGCCGTGACCGCGCACGCGCCCGCGGCCGGGCCGCCGCAGGCGTGCGGGGTGGAGAACGTCTTGTGCAGGTTGAAGTGGCACAGGTCGAAGCCCGCGTCCCTGGCGCGGGTGATGCCGAGGATGCCGTTGGCGTTGGCCTGGTCGTAGGAGCAGAGGCCGCCCGCCTCGTGCACGATGCGGACGAACTCCTCGATGCGCGGGTTGTAGATGCCCGTGTCCTCGGGGTTGGTGATGAGGAGGGCGGCGGTGCGCGGGCCGACCGCGGCCTTCAGGGCCTCGATGTCGGGGTAGCCGTCCGCGTCCGGGTGGAGCGTGATGACCTTGAAGCCGGCGGTCTTGGCGCAGGCCGCGTTGGACGGGTGCGAGAAGATCGTCGTGATGACCTCGTCGCGCTGGTCGAGTTCGCCGCGCGCCTCGAAGTACGCCCTGATCATCGCGACGTTGGCGTAGATCGCGGCGGAGCCCGCGCCCGGCTGGAGGGAGACCCGGTCCATTCCGGAGATCTCCTTCAGGAGCTGTTCCAGGGCGTGGACGATGCCGAGGACGCCCTGCACGGTGTCCTCGTCCTGCAGCGGGTGGAGGGCGGCGATGCGCGGGTCGCGGACGAACTGGTCGTTGACCTTCGGGCTGTACTTCATGGTGCAAGTGCCCTGGCCCACATCGATGTTGAGGTCGGCACCCAGGTTCTCCTGGGACAGGCGCAGGTAGTGGCGGAGGACCTGCTGCTGCGCCATCTCCGGGAGTGCGGGCGGCTCGGCGCGCCGCAGGGCCGCCGGGATCTCGGGCGGGGTGAGCGACGGGTCGGGGCGCGGCACGAGCACGCCGCGCTCGCCCGGCGAGCCGAGGTCGAAGATCAGGTCCTCGTCCCAGGAGGCCTGGTGAAAGCGGCGCAGCCGCGGCTTGGGCGCGATCCGCGCGTCCTCGGCCGAAACGGTGGACACCGGCGACGACGCGGTCGACTGCTCGTGGTGGGCGGTCACTTGATGATCTCCTCCAGGGTCGTGGCGAGCAGGTCGATGTCGGCCTTGGTGTGCACCTCGGTCACGCAGTACGCGGCCTGCTGATCGCCGAGCGGCACCCCGCCGAAGATGCCGTGCTGCCTGAGGTCGGCGCGGATCTCGGCGGCGGTGCGGCCGCCGGTGTAGCGGACGGTGAAGTCGGCGAAGTGCAGGGAGTCGCCGAACGGCACCTGGACTCCCGGGACTTGGGCGAGGCGCTGTCGTGCGTACGCGGTGTGGGTGAGGATCGTGTCGCCGATCTCGCGCATGCCGTGCGGGCCCATCAGGGCGAGGTAGACGCCCGCGCCGATGCCGTGCAGGGCGGCGGCGGTGCCCACCCACTCCTTGCCGTCCTCGCGCAGCGCGAAGGAGGTCCGTTCCCAGGCGACGTCGCCGAAGCCGTACTCGCCGTCGACGGTCGTCGGCGCGAGCCCGAAGAGCCGGGACGGGTACTCGGCGACCAGGTGCTCCTCGTCCCGGGTTGCGATGAACCCGGCGTTGCCGCCGCCGTAGCTCTGGTGGACGCCGAGGGTCTGGATGTCGCCGCAGGCGATGTCCGCGCCGAACGCGGACGGCGGTGCGAGGACGCCGAGGGCGAGCGGGTTGCAGCCGACGACGTACAACGCCCCTGCGCCGTGGGCGAGTTCGGCGAGCTGCGGCAGGGCGGCGTCGACGATGCCGAGCGCCGACGGCATGTCCGCGAAGACCGCCGCCACATCGCCCTTGGCCAGCTCTGCGGCCACCGCGTCCAGGTCGGCGCAGCCGGTGCGCGGGTCGACGGGCACCACCACGACGTCGTGGTCGGGCCGGACGTAGTCGCGGACGCGGGAGAGCTTGTCCGGGTCGACGGCGGTGGCGAGGAGCAGCCGGCGGCGACCGGTGATGCGCCCGGCCATGCGCAGGGCGGTGCCCGCGGCCTGGAAGCCGTCGTACACCGGGACGTTGACCACCTCCACGTCGAGCAGCTCGGCCATCATCGACTGGTACTCCCACAGGGCCTGGAAGCGGCCGTGGTCCTCGTAGGGCTCGCCCGCGTAGGCGGTGAGGAACTCGCTGCGGTTGACCACCTCGTCCACGACGGCGGGGACGTGGTGCTGGTAGCAGCCCTGCCCGAGGAAGCTCAGGGCCTGCCGGGTCGAGGTGTTGCGGGCGAGCAACTGCTCCATGTGCCGGGCGAGTTCGGCTTCCGAACGCATGGGGGCGGGCAGGTCGAGGGGGCGGTGCAGCCGGACGGAGTCCGGGATGTCGGCGTAGAACTCCTCGACGCTCGCCGCGCCGATCTCGTCGAGCATCGCCTGCCGTACGGCCGGGGCGGAGTTCGGGAGGTAGGGGTGAACAGCGTTCTCTGCGGACGTCATGCCGTGCCTTTCGGTCGGGCGAGGAGAGCGGGGAGAAGGGCGAGAGGGGCCGGGCCTGTTGGACACCCTGTGAAGTCGGCCTGGCCTCAAAAGTCTTTCTGTGTACGCCTCTTGACGATGAGTCCGTCATTCAGTGTTCTGAATACAGCATTAGGCATTCGGGCTCCAGGAGGCAAGAGTGTCAACCACACCTACCCGGCGGGCCGTTCTGGCCACGGGACTCACGGCCGGCGCGAGCGCCGTACTCGGCGGCTGCGCCATGGGAGGCACGGGCGGCGGACCGGCCCGTGACCTCGGCGACGAGGAGGAGGGCAAAGGCGCGAAGCTCAAGGGCAAGATCACCGTCTGGTCCTGGGACGTCGCCGCCAAGGCGATGAAGCGCCTCGCCGGCGACTTCGAGAAGAGACATCCGGGCACCGCCGTCGAGATCGTCGACATCGGCTACGACAACGCCTACGACAAGATCACCGTGGGGCTGCGCGGCGGCACGGGCCTCGCCGACGTCCTCACCGTCGAGGGCAGCTATCTGCCGAACTACATCGGCAACTTCCCCGACGGCTTCTACGACCTGACGGATCTCGGCGGCCGCCACGGCGGCGACTTCGACCGGGCGGCATGGAAGACGGTCACCGACCCGGGCGGCAAGGTGTACGCCCTGCCCTGGGACATCGGCCCGTGCGCGCTCTACTACCGCACCGACCACTTCCGCGCCGCGGGCGTCGACCCCAAGTCCCTTGTGACCTGGGACGACTACGTGAAAGCCGGGATCCGCATCAGGAAGGCGACCGGCCGCAAGCTGCTGATCCTGGACTCGACGGACACCGGGATCCTGCCACTGCTTCTCCAGCAGCAGGGCCAGTCGTACTTCAAGGGCGGCCGCGTCGCCGTCGACACCCCCGAGGCCGTGGAGGCCCTGTCGCTGATGAAGCGGCTGCGCGACGAGGGTCTGGTCGCGTACGAGAAGGGCTGGGACGGGCTGGTCACCGGAACGAAGGAGGGCAAGGTCTCGACGACGCCGACGGCGGCCTGGTGGAGCGGCACCCTCACCGCCGAAATGCCGGAGTTGAAGGGCAAGTTCGGGGTGGTCCCGCTGCCGGGCTTCACCGCCGACGGCACCCGCACCTCCAACCTCGGCGGCTCCACCCTGTGCATTCCGGCGCAGAGCAAGAACCCGCGCCTGGCCTGGGCGTTCCTGGAGTTCCTGCTGACCGGCAAGGCCAACCAGGTGTCCATGCTGAAGCGCGAGGGCCTCTTCCCCGCGTATCTGCCGGCGCTCGACGACCCGTATCTGAGCGGGAAGCAGGAGTACTTCGGCGGGCAGCGCACCCTGGACGTGTTCGCGCGGCTAGCCCGCTCCATCCCGCCGGTCGAGTACAACAAGGACGACGCGAAGGCCACCGACATCATGACGTCCGCCGTGACCGGGGTGATGCTGCGCGGCAAGGACCCGAAGGAGGCGCTGGGCTCGGCCGCCGAGCAGCTGGCACGGGCGACCGGCCGCAAGAGGACGGGATAGCGATGGCCGCCCCGGTCCCCTCCCCCGTCAGCGCGTCGGCCCCCGCCGCCGTCGAGCGGTCGCCCGACCCCGTACGGACGCCGCCCCGGAAGCCGCCGCGGCGACGACGGGCGCGCCGGGCCGCGTGGATCTTCGCCGGTCCGGCGGCCGTCCTGTTCACGATGTTCTTCGCCTATCCGCTGGGGGCGAGCCTGGCGCAGAGCTTCACCGCCGAGGACGCTGGCGTCTCGCGCTGGGTCGGCTTCGCCCAGTACCGGCGGATGGTCGACGACCCGGCGTTCCTGGAGTCGCTCGCCAACACCGGCCTCATCCTCGTCGTGCAGGTCCCGGTGATGATCGGGCTCGCCCTCGTCCTCGCGGTGCTGCTCAACCAGTCGTGGCTGCGCTTCCGCGGCACCTGGCGGGCGATCTACTTCCTGCCCGCGGTGACGACGCTCGTCGCGTACGCCGTGGTGTTCCAGGTGCTGCTCAAGACGGACGGCGGGCTCGTCAACCAGATCGTCGGGGTGTTCGGGGCGGGCCCGGTCGACTGGCTCAACGACCCGACCTGGGCCCGTATCTCCCTCATCGCCTCGCTGACCTGGCGCTGGACCGGCTACAACGCGGTGATCCTGCTCGCCGGGCTGCAGTCGATCGGCAAGGAGCAGTACGAGGCCGCCGCCATCGACGGGGCGGGGACGTTCACGACGTACGCCCGGGTGGTGCTTCCGCAGCTGCGGCCCGTGATCCTCTTCTGCGTCATCACCTCGACCATCGGCACGCTGCAGCTCTTCGACGAGAACTGGGTCCTGACGCGTGGCGGACCCGACGACGCGACCCTCACCCCGGTCGTCTACCTCTACAAAGTCGGCTTCCAGCAGCTGGACTTCGGCTATGCGGCGGCCATCGCCTGGGTCGTCGTCCTCCTGATCGCCGCGATCTCCGCCGTCCAGTACCTGGCCTTCGGAAGGGAGCGCCGCCGGTGACCGCCCTGGGTCCTCTCCTCCGTCTCCTGCTGCGTCTGCTGCTCGTGCTCGGCGCGGTGGTCAGCCTCGTGCCGTTCCTGTGGATGGCGATCGCGGCCACCCACTCGACGGCGGAGCTGTTCCGGTCGCCGCCGCCGTTCCTGCCCGGTGGGGCGCTGCTCGACAATCTGCTGCGGCTGCAGGAGACCATCGGCTTCGGCCGGGTGATCCTGAACAGCGTCGGGATCGCCGTCGTGCACACCGTGGTCAGCTCGGCGGTCTCCGCGATGTGCGGGTTCGGGCTCGCCAAGTACCGGTTCCGGGGCCGTGGGCTGCTGCTCGGCGTGGTGCTCGCGACGATGATGATCCCGTTCCAGGTGCTGCTCGTGCCGCTGTTCCAGATGATGGCGAGCGTCGGCTGGATCGACTCGTACCAGGCGGTGATCCTGCCGTTCCTGGCGAACTCCTTCGGCATCCTGCTGATGCGGCAGAGCTTCGTCGACTTCCCCGACGAGCTCCTGGAGTCGGCCCGCGTGGACGGCTCAGGGGATCTGCGCACCTTCTACCAGGTCGTACTCCCTTGTGTGCGGCCGCAGTTGGGCGCTCTGGTGATCTTCACGTTCATGAGTCAGTGGAACAGCTTCATCTGGCCGCTTCTGATGTTGAACAGCGAGGAGAAGTACACCGTGCCCGTGGCCCTGAACACCCTCACCGGTCTGTCCCGTGTCGACCACTCCGGCCTGATGCTGGGCTCGCTGCTCGCGACGCTGCCGCTGATGGCGCTCTTCCTGCTGTTCCAGCGGCAGTTCGTGGCCGGCCTGCTCGGCGGGGCGGTGAAGGGGTGAGCGCCGAGGGGGCGAGCCGCCTCACCCGTGTCGAAGGGTTGTTGTACGGCGGGGACTACAACCCCGAGCAGTGGCCGCCGGAGGTGTGGGCCGAGGACGCGAAGCTCATGCGGGAGGCCGGGGTCACGATGGCGACGGTCGGCGTGTTCTCCTGGGCGCGACTCCAACCCGGCCCCGACACCTGGGAGTTCGGCTGGCTCGACGAGCTCCTGGACCTGCTGCACGCGCACGGGATCGCCGTCGACCTGGCCACCGCGACCGCGTCCCCACCGGCCTGGCTGGTCCGCGCCCACCCGGAGATCCTCCCGGTCACGGCGGACGGCGTACGCCTGGAGTTCGGCTCGCGCCAGCACTACTGCCCGTCCTCGCCGGAGTACCGCAACGCCGCCCAGCGCCTCACCCGCGCCCTGGCCGAGCGCTATCGGGACCACCCGGCGCTCGCCCTGTGGCACATCCACAACGAGTACGGGGACCACGTCACGGAGTGCTTCTGCGCGCGCTCCGCCGAGCACTTCAGGGCCTGGCTGACCGAGCGCTACGGCACTGTCGACGCCCTCAACCACGCCTGGGGCACGGCCTTCTGGTCCCAGCGCTACGGCTCGTACGCCGAGGTCGAGCCGCCGCGCACCGCGCCGGGCCCGGTCAACCCGACCCAGCTCCTCGACTGGCGGCGCTTCTGCTCGGACGCGCTCCTCGCACTGCACCGCGCGGAGCGCGAGATCCTCACGGAGGTGAGCCCGGGAGTCCCCGCCACGACCAACTTCATGTCGATGTTCAAGGCCCTGGACTACTGGAAGTGGGCCGAGCACGAGGAGTTCGTCTCCGACGACGCCTACCCCGACCCGGCCGATCCGCGCGCCCACGTCAACGCGTCCCTCAACTACGACCTGATGCGCTCCCTCAAAGGCGGCCGGCCCTGGCTCCTCATGGAGCAGGCCCCCTCGGCGGTCAGCTGGCGGCCCGTCAACGTCCCCAAACCCCCTGGCCTGCAACGGCTTTGGTCGCTGCAGGCCTTGGCCCGTGGCGCGGACGGCGTCCTCTACTTCCAGTGGCGGGCGTCCCGCGCGGGCGCGGAGAAGTACCACAGCGCACTGCTCCCCCATCGCGGCACCGAGTCGCGCGGCTGGCGCGAGACCGTCCGCTTCGGCGCGGAACTCGCCCGCCTCGGCGAGATCGCGGGCACCCGCATCGGCTCCGAGGTCGCGATCGTCCTGGACTGGGACTCCTGGTGGGCCCTTGAGGCCGACGACCACCCCTCGGCCCGGATGCGCTGGCGCGACCTGCTGCGCCCCTGGTACGCGGCGCTGCACGCGCGGGGCGTCCCGATCACGTTCGTCCCCCCGTACGCCCAACTCGCCGCCTACCGGGCCGTGTTGGCCCCCAATTTGCATCTGCTGCGCCCGGAGCACGCGGAGCGGATCGCCGCGTATGTGCGCGGGGGCGGGCAGTTGGTGTGCGGGCCGTTCAGCGGGGTCGTCGACGGGTACGACCACATCCACGACGGGGGCGCGCCGGGGCCGTTGCGGGAGGTCCTCGGGGTGTCCGTCGACGAGTTCTGGCCGGTTCCGGACGGGGCGACGGTGCCGCTCGCGTCCGGTGCGGAGGCCTCGCTGTGGGCCGAGTGGCTGGTGGCCGAGGGCGCGGAATCGGTCGACTCGTACGCCTCGGGCCCGCTCGCCGGGCGGCCCGCCGTCACGCGGCACGCGTACGGCACCGGGGCCGCCTGGTACGTGAGCTGCCATCTCGCCGAGGGCATCGGAGGCGTACTCGACCGGGCCCTGACGGAGGCGGGCGTCGCCCCGCTGCTCGATGTCCCCGAAGGCGTGGAGGTGACCCTCCGCACCGGTCCGCAGGGCCGCTACCTCTTCCTCCTCAACCACGACGACCGCCCCGCGCTCATCCCGCTCACCGGGCCGTACGCCGCGGGCGGCACCGACCTGCTCACCGGCGAGGCCGCCCACAGCTCCGTACGGCTCGCCCCGCTCGGCGCGGCCGTCGTCCGGCTCGCCCCCGCCCCCGTCCCCGTCCCTGAAACCGACTTCCCCGGAGAGATCGCCCCGTGAAGAGACATCGCCAACTCCCCGCCGCTCTGGCCCTGTTGCTCGCCGCGGGCGCGCTCGCCGCGCCCGGTCCCGTGGCCGCCGCGGACCGCCCCGCGCCCAACCGCCCCGCGCCTGCCTCCCCGTACGCCGACGTCCTCGACCTGCGCGGCACGCCGGAGGCGGCGCTGCCCGGCGACGAGGACGGCAACAACGCCGTCAGCGTCTTCGCCGACCGCGGGGCCTGGCACGCGTACGCCCTGCCGGAGCCCGGCGACCGGTCCGCGTACGGCGGCTTCACCGGGCCGTTGTACATCGCGCAGGAGTACCCGTGGT
The DNA here is from genome assembly GCF_029968035.1 of Streptomyces cavernicola. Taxonomy (GTDB): domain Bacteria; phylum Actinomycetota; class Actinomycetes; order Streptomycetales; family Streptomycetaceae; genus Streptomyces; species Streptomyces cavernicola. The sequence goes on from NZ_JASCIQ010000041.1 coordinate 70,877, forward strand.
GGCTGAGCAAGTCCTTCAGCCGCATGGGCCTCACCGAGGACGGGCGTCGCCTCGCCCTCGACACGGGCGGCACCCCGCACACCACGTCGCTCCCCGGCCTGCTGCGCCAGTCGTACGACCTGGGCGAAGGCCTCACCCTCACCCTGGAGCTGCGCTTCGCCACCGACCGCAGCGCGCTGGTCCGCGCCGAGGTGCGCAACGACGGCACCGCCGCCCGTACGCTCACCGCCGACTGGACGGGCAGCCTCCTCCGCCCCGCCGAGCAGCCGATGCGCGACGCGCCCTCCCTGACCGCCACCGGCAGCGGTGTGGGCGTCGACTTCGGAGAGGTCCGGGAGACCTGGGACTACCTCACGGACGGCACCGAACGCTTCGAGGTCACCCACGGGTCGCCGGTGCGCACCACCGTCGACGGCGACGCGTACCGCACCGAGGCGGCCGAACCGGTGCGCCTCGCGCCCGGCGGCTCGCACCGCTTCGACTGGACCGAGTCGTACACGTTCACCGACGCCGAGCGCACCCGCGAGGCCGCACGGGTGCGCGCCGTCCTCGCCGCCCCCGCGTCCGTGGTCGCGGAGAACGACGAGCGCTGGCGCGGCTATGTCTCCGGCGTGACCCGCGACGTGCCGGCCGACCGGCGGCGTACGGCGGTGAAGTCCCTGCAGACGCTCGTGACCAACTGGCGCAGCGCGGCCGGGCGGATCGAGCACGACGGCATCACTCCGTCGATCTCGTACAAGTGGTTCGCGGGCGGGGTCTGGTCCTGGGACACCTGGAAGCAGGCCGTCGGCACCGCGCGCTTCGACCCGGCGCTCGCGCAGTCGCAGATCCGCTCCATGTTCGACTGGCAGATCCGGCCCGACTCCGGGACCCGCCCGCAGGACGCCGGGATGATCCCCGACGTCATCTTCTACAACGACCCCGAGCGCGGCGGCGGCAACTGGAACGAGCGCAACTCCAAGCCCCCGCTTGCCGCTTGGGCCGTGTGGGAGGTGTACCGCGCGTCCGGCGACCGGGCGTTCCTGCGCGAGCTGTACCCGAAGCTCGCCGCCTACCAGGCGTGGTGGTACCGCAACCGCGACCACGACGGGAACGGCCTCGCCGAGTACGGCGCCACCGTCGACGCCGCCAACGACTCCGCCGAGGAGCGCCGCCTCGCCGCGGCCTGGGAGAGCGGCATGGACAACGCGCCGCGCTTCGACGCCGAGCTCGGCAGCTCCGTCGTCGCCAACCGGGACGCCGACGGCACTCTCCTCGGCTGGTCCCTGAACCAGGAGTCGGTCGACCTGAACGCGTATCTCGCCGCGGATCAGGGCTACTTGGCGCGGATCGCGAAGGCCCTCGGCCGGGACGAGGACGCCCGCCGCTGGGAGGAGCGGTCGACGGCCACGCACACCCGCGTACGGGAGGAGATGTACGACGAGGACAGCGGATGGTTCCACGATGCGGCGCTCGGCACCGGGAAGCTGCTCACGGAGCGGGGGCGCGGCATCGAGGGCGCGATCCCGCTGTGGACCGGGACGGCGTCCGCCGAGCAGGCCCGTGCGGTGCGCCAACGCCTCACGGATCAGGGGGAGTTCGCGACGGCGGTGCCGTTCCCGACGGTCTCCAAGTCGTCCCCGTACTTCTCCCCTACGAAGTACTGGCGCGGCCCGGTCTGGTTCGACCAGGCCCACTTCGCCCTGAGCGGTCTGCGCCGCTACGGCTACGGCAAGGACGCCGACACCCTGACGACCCGTCTCCTCACCAACGCCTCGGGCCTGACGGACGACGCCCCGATCATGGAGAACTACAACCCGCTCACCGGGGCCCCGCTCAACTCCCCCAACTTCAGCTGGTCGGCGGCGCTGCTGCTTCCGGTGCTTTCCGGGGACGGCGGCCAGGAGTAGGCAGATATTCAGCCTCTACATCTGTGCATGGGCGGATTCCCTGGTTAGTCTGGCCGAACTTCAGCGCCCCACAAGGGCGTTGGAGTTCGCGTGCTGTGCGCGGCTCGGCGCCGTAAACCGGCTTACCTGGTCGCGCCTTCCGGCACCCCTCCCCCTCCTCCCTCCCAAGCCACTGCCCGTGACGGCTTCGTGCGTCTTTCCGTGAGCGAAAGGCAATGGATGATGACTCCTGAGCGGAATACCCGCCGGTCGAAACGGCCGGGGCCGGTCCGGCGCTGCCTCACCGCCCTCCATCGCTGGTCGACGCTCTTCTTCGGTGTCGTCCTCCTCGCCGTCACGACCTGCGGCGTTCCCCTCCTGTACGGGGCCGAGATCTTCCGCGCCACGAACGCGGACCTCTACCGGCCCACGCATTCCGCGCACCCGCTGTCCGCCGGGGAAGCGCTGGAGAAAGTACGGGAGGCGCACCCCGACTTCGTCGCCGGGAACGTCGTGCCCGACGAGGGTATTTATCTCGTCACCGACCCGGACCTCAACAAGCTCTACGCCGTCGATCCGGGAACCGGCGACATCACCGGGTCCGGGCATTACTACGGCGGATTCCAGGGCTTCGTGGAGAACCTGCACGCCTTCGGCCTGTCCAATCCGGCCTACCCCGGCTACATTCCCGCCCTCGGCAAGCCCCTTCCCTCCCTGGGCATCGACGAGTTGGAAGGCATGACGTACGGTTCCGCCGTCGTCGGCCTTTCCGGGATATTGCTGCTCTTCCTCGCGGCCTCCGGAATCGTCCTGTGGTGGCCGGGCCTCAAACGGTTCGCGTCGGGATTCACGGTGCGCCGCGGCAAGAGCAGTTATGTCCGCAACCGCGAACTCCACAAGGTCGTGGGCATCGTCGCCGTGCCCTTCCTGCTGATGTGGGCCCTCACCGGCGCGGCCGCCAAATTCCCGTCCGTGCAGAAGGCGTGGCTCGCGGTCACGGCGGGCAACCCGGCGGAGATCAAGTCGCAGAACTGGGACTTCACCAGCCGCCCGGTCAAGGCCGGCACTCCGGACATCGGCGTGGACGAGGCCGCAGCGGCCGCCGTCGCCGCCGTGCCGGGAGAGATCCACAACAACCGGCTGCCCGCCGCGGACGACCCCGCCGCCGGCTACCTCTTCGAGATCTCCCAGCCCGGCAAGGACCCGTACAGCGAGACGATGCTGGCCGGCAACGGCTGGGTCTACGTGGACCGGCACGACGCCGGCCACGTCAAGGTGGTGTGGGACGGCGAGGGCTCCACCGCCTCCAACACGTTCTACGAACAGGCCGTCTACACCAGCCACTTCGGCTGGTACGTGAACGGCTGGTGGCGCACCGTCTGGGCGGTCTTCGGGCTCCTGCCGCTGCTCCTCGCCCTCACCGGCCTCGCCACCTGGACGTCCCGCAGGCGCAAGCAGCGCGCCCGCCGGATGCTCCGGCAGGAACGGCAGCAGGAGAAGAAGGCGGACGAGGTGTCGGCATGAGCATGCCCCTCGCCCTCACCGTCGTGCTCTACGCGTTCGCCCTCGCCCTGTGGTCGGCAGCCCATGCGGTACGCCGGCCACGGAGCGCGGAGGGTACGGAGGGTGCGGGCAGCGCGGGTGGTGCGGAGGGTGCGGGCGGGGTCGATCCGCGGCGGGCGGCCCTGTGGGTGCTGCAGGCCGGGCTCGTCGTCCAGGCCGCGATCGAAGGGGTGAGCCTCGCGACCGGCCGCCGCCCGGACGACCTCGCCACACACCTCTCGTACCTCGTCGCCTCCCTCCTCCTGCTGCCGCTGTTCGCGGTGGTCCTGCGGGACGGGCGGAAGTCGTCGAGCGTGCTCGAGGCCGTCGCCTGCGCCGCGGTCGCAGTGGTGACGCTGCGGCTGCAGGCCACGTCGGGGGGTGCGTATGCCTGAGGTGTCGGCGAGCCCTCGCCCGCGTGCGGGTGGAGGCGGCGTCGACGCCGCCGGGCAGGCGCTGACCGCCGTGTACGCCGTGTTCGCCCTCGCGGCGGTCGGCCGCAGCACGGTCCAACTGGCCACCCGCGCCGCCGAAGCGCCCGTCGCGTACACGCTGTCCGCCTGCGCGGCGGTCATCTACGTGGCCGGGCTCGTCGCCCTCCGCGCCGCCGACCGGAACGGGGACGGGGACGGAAACGGGGACGGTGACGCGGAAGGGAAGGGGCACGGGCGCGTCGCGCGCCGCTGGGCCCTGCGCCTGTGCGCGGTCGAGCTGGCCGGGGTCGTCGGCGTCGGCGCGTACAGCCTGATCGCTCCCCGGCACTTCCCCGAGGCGAGCGTCTGGTCGGAGTTCGGCTCGGGCTACGGCTACTTGCCTCTGGCGCTCCCGCTCTGCGCCGCGCTGTGGCTGCGGCTGCGGCGCAGAGGCGCGCCGACTACCTGAGCGGCCGTGTCCGGCTCATCCTCGGGGAAGAGTTCGGTCGTGCGGTTCACCTGCGCGGCCTTCCCGTCCGGCCCGTCCCGCCTGTCGGGCCTGTCGGGGCGAAGGCCAGGGCGAGGATCCGGGGCCAGTTGACGCGCGGCGGCGGGGCGACGACGCCCGGCCGGTCGCGCGGCACGAGGACGCGCAACGCGCCCGGACGCACCGTGCACACGACCGGCGGGGGCAGCTGCAGGGCCTCGCCGTCCACGGCCACCGGGATCGTCTCGGCGTCGGCGCGCACCTCCACGCGCCGCGCGCTCATGACCCGCAGCCCCGCCGACTGCGAGCCGCGCACCGCGAGGTCGGCGGCCTGGGCGGCGGTCTCCACCCGGATGCCGAGCACCCCGAGCACCCCGTCGTCGAGCCGCGGGCGCCGCCCCGCGCCGCCGAGCACGTCCGGTGAGGTGTACGGGTTGTTGCTGACCAACAGGGCCTGCTGGGCGTCGAGTTCCGTGCCGTCGACGCGGGCCGTGAGTCGTCGTACGCCCTCGCCGAGCAGCAGGTCCGGCATCAGGGCGAGCGCCGTGCCCGCCTTGTCGTCCCGGTACTCGGGGCGCTGCACGACGTCGGCGTACACCCCGAAGGACACCGTGTTGACGAAGGCCCGGCCCACGACGTCCCCCAGGTCCACCCGGATCTCCTCGCCGTCGGTGAGCGCGTCCAGGCAGCGGGACGGGTCGGCGCGGTCCAGGCCGAGGTCCATGGCGAAGTGGTTGCGGGTGCCGGCGGAGATCACCAGGAACGGCAGGCGGTGCTCGGCGGCGACCGCCGCGACCAGGGCCTGCGTGCCGTCGCCGCCCGCGACGCCGAGCAGGTCGGCGCCCTCGGCCACCGCTTCGCGCGCGAGGACGGTGATGTCGGCCGGGGCGTCCGGGTCGAGCAGGATCACCCGCGCCCCGAGCCGCTCGGCCCGCTCGACGAGCTCGAACCGGCCGACCTTCCCGCCGCCGGACCGCGGGTTCATGATGAGCACCGGCCGCTCGGGCCGGGTCGCGGCGACGCTCCGCTGTTCGCGCTGCGGCCGCGACCGTACGAGCGCCACGCGGGCGCATCCCAGCGCGGCGGCCCAGCACAGGCAGAGCACCAGGGCCGTCCGCCAGAGGCCGTGCCGCGCGAACAGCACCACCACTCCGGCAGGTGCGGCGACCGCCACCAGCGCGCCGAAGAGCCGTACGGCCCCGCGGTGCGCCACGAACCACCACACCCCGGCCGCGCACAGCACAAGGCCGAGCAGCCCGGCCCCGATCACTTCGAGTCCGCCCTCGCCCAGGGCCAGGACGAGGACGACCAGCGCGCCGAGCGCCGCGAGCACGGCCAGGCGCGCCAGCCATCGCGCCGCCCGGCTCGGCGCACTGCTCGTACGACCGCTCCGTTGGCCGCTTGCCTTGCCGCTCCGTTTGCCGCTCACCGGGCCCGTCGCATGCGTTCTGCCCATGGGGTCCTCTCCGTGCGGCCCCTTTCCACGAGGCCCGGGGCACCAGCCTGCCGATCTCCCGGCCGACGGGCATCCCCCACGGGGCCGTGCGACTGATGCGTCGGAAGGGCCTGCGCGGCGGTTTTCTGCGGTGCTCAGTGACTGCTCAGTGGCTGCTCAGTGGTTGCTCAGTCGAGGCAGAACTCGTTGCCCTCGATGTCCTGCATCACGATGCACGACTCTTCGTCCTCGTCGGCGAGCAGCGTCTGCACATGCGCCGCACCGAGCGCGATGAGGCGTGCGCATTCGGCCTGCAGTGTGTCGAGGCGCTCCTGGCCCACGAGTCCGGTGCCGACCCGCACGTCGAGGTGCACCCGGTTCTTGACGACCTTGCCTTCGGGAACGCGCTGGAAGAGCAGGCGCGGGCCCACCCCCGAGGGGTCGCTGCACGCGAAGTAGACGGGCTGTTCCTCGGGCGGCAGCGAGCGGTGGTAGTCCGCCCACGTGTCGAAACCGTCCGGGACGGGCGGTACGACGTACCCCAGTACCTCGCACCAGAAGTCGGCGAGGCGCGCGGGTTCCGCGCAGTCGAAGGTGACTTGGAAGTGCTTGATCGAGGACATCCGCGCACCATAACAGGGCGCCCTGTTGCTCAACTCCCGGAAGATTCAGCCATGTTGACCGCAGGCGCCGTCCAGCTCGGCGACGAGCAACGTCGGCCCAACTCGCCTGTCACACGGGCGAGTTGGGCCGACTTCCTGGTTCACCACCGCTCTTCTCTGACCACCGGGTCCACGCGGAACAGCGGCATGCCGTTCGGTGCGGTGCCGACGGCGGTCACGCACGCGCCGTACGCGGTGAGGCCGATCGGCGCGTTCTCCACCTCGCAGCGCACCCGGACCCCGTTGTCCAGCTCCACCACCATGTCCGTCCGGAGCCCATGACCCTTCCTCCCGACCTGGATGACGCCGCAGATCTTCCCGGTCGCCGGGCCGCGCTGCCACGGGAGGTCCGTGGAGGCACAGACGGGGCAGAGCAGACAGGTCCGGAAGACCACGGTGGAGCACCAGGTGCAGCGTTGGAACCGCAGCTCCTCCAACGGAGGCGACGGATCAACTTCCCTGGCTTTCAGGCCAGTTGAGAGGCGCATGGCGGTGCCGCCCTTTCTGGATTCGCGAACCTCAGCCCTTGCGGGTGTTGACCTCTTCGGTGAGCTGCGGGACGACCTCGAAGAGGTCACCGACCACGCCGTAGTCGACCAGGTCGAAGATCGGGGCCTCGGCGTCCTTGTTGATCGCCACGATCGTCTTCGAGGTCTGCATACCGGCGCGGTGCTGGATCGCACCGGAGATGCCGGACGCGATGTACAGCTGCGGCGAGACCGACTTACCGGTCTGGCCGACCTGGTTCGAGTGCGGGTACCAGCCGGCGTCCACCGCGGCACGCGAGGCGCCGACGGCCGCACCGAGCGAGTCGGCGAGGGCCTCGATGATCGCGAAGTTCTCCGCACCGTTGATGCCACGGCCGCCCGAGACCACGATCGCGGCCTCCGTCAGCTCCGGACGACCGGTCGACTCACGCGGCGTACGCGCAGTCACCTTCGTACCGGTGGCGGCGTCCGAGAAGGACACGGCCAGAGCCTCGACCGCACCCGCGGCCGGAGCAGGCTCCACCGCAGCGCTGTTCGGCTTGACCGTGATCACCGGAGTGCCCTGCGTGATACGGGACTTGGTGGTGAAGGACGCGGCGAACGCGGACTGCGTCGCGACCGGGCCATCCTCCCCCGCCTCCAGGTCGACGGCATCCGTGATGATGCCGGACTTGATACGGACCGCCAGACGCGCCGCGATCTCCTTGCCCTCCGCGGACGAGGGGACCAGCACAGCGGCGGGCTGCACGGCCTCGTAAGCCGCCTGCAGCGCGTCCACCTTCGGGACCACCAGATAGTCCGCGAACTCCGGCGCGTCCGCGGTCAGTACGCGCGTCGCACCGTGCTCGGCGAGCGCGGCA
>NZ_JASCIQ010000042.1 GCF_029968035.1 Streptomyces cavernicola
ACTCCTAAACGACAGCCACTCAGATGAGGGGCGCTCTGGCGCGAGCTGCAGACTCTCTCTCGAAGGTGCGAAGTTCCCTCGAATTGCCGGAAGTTGAGTAACCAGGTCAACTGGTCGCCATCAAGTCGACCTTGCGGATCGATGCAGGCCACGCCTGCCGAGTCGTGTGCGTCAAACAAGAGCACCAGATAGATTATGGAATAGAGGCGCACACCCCGTACAGCCCGATTGCCTCCATTGAGGTGCCATCGCGAAACCTCGGCTGGATTCCAGCCAACACCTACAAACACCGGAACACGACGCTCCGCCACTACGTGGTGGAGCGGATTATTCGCTTGGCTCCCGAAGCGGCAGGTCAATCCGTGGCCGGCCGACGGCCAACTCCGTTGTCCGCAGTGGTATTTATTCGCTCTGCAACCACCACTCAGCATTCCCCCTCACATGCAGTCTGCGGCAAGTCAATCGGTACGCCCAACTTGCGTCGTAGGACAAGGAAAAGGGTGCTTGTACGACAGAAGAGGCGCTCCGGATGAACGATCCGACTCGTACCGATAAACTAAGTCAAAGCGACCGATCTCGTTTCCGCATTCCTGACATGCCATCCCCTCTGGGGCATAGCATGCGTACTGATATGTCGGTTCCATTGACGCTGTCACGACTGCCTCTTCCTGCCGGTGGTGCCGCCACCTTGAGGATCGATCAGAGCGAGGCTCCCCAGTAGGGGCATCTCTAGGGGCAACGCAGGGCCAACTCCCCATTTGAGCAAGGCAAGTGGCATGCGTAGGGGCATCATGGAGGGATGGACGTAAGCACACTCATCAGGGAGCTGCGCAAGACACGCGGCTGGTCTCAGGGACGCTTGGCCTCAGAGCTCAACAAGGCGTTCGGTACCAACCTTGATCGGGAGTACATCAGTCGCTGGGAGCGTTTCAAGGTCACACCGGGGGCCTACTACCTTCGGTGCTTGTCTGCTGTGCTAGACGTACCCCTATCTGTACTTGAGGACGATGTGAAGCGCCGCAACTTTCTGACCGATGCTGTTGGGGCGTCCATAGCCCCAGTCGTGGCTTCAGATCTGCTGTCACAAGGATTCTCCGCGAGACTCAACGGCGGTCCCACGATAAGCGATTGGGAGGGCAAACTAGCCACGTATGGAACCGAGTACATGTCGCTGGGGGCCGCTGACATTCAGCGCCGTATCAGCGGAGAATTGGTTGCCGTGCAACAGCAGCTCGACCAGCCTCAATTGTGGTCAGTGGCAAGTCGTTTGATGACCCTCTATGCGAAGACTTTCCCAGGGTCGGACGGTTCCAAGGCAGTGCATTGGTACCGCATGGCAGCAAAGTCCGCTGACCAATCCCAGGACGACGCCGCCCGAGTATGGGTACGCGGCCGTGCTGCCATCGCGCTGGGGTACGAAGGAGCTGCTCTGGGAGTTGCTGATGTGCTCTCTGATCAGGCGCTGGCCATCGGAGCCAAAAAGCCCTCTCTGGGGCTTCTCAATGCCATTTACGGCAAGGCCCATGCAGCTGCTCTGCGCGGAGACGCGGAAACGGCGAGGAATCTGGACACCCAGGGACGTCTGGTGTTCGACCGGACCGGGTCATTCGAGCAGACCTCCGACTATGCCGTCCCCTACTGGCGACTCAACGTGTTCCGTTCGCTGTTGCTCGCCCGCCTCGGGGATGAGAAGGGCGCAGTCGAGGCCCAGGAAGCGGCTCGCGCGGAGCTCCCAGCTGAACTACCCCGATTCGCAACCCATTTGGAGTTGCACCGAGGCCTGATGATGGCCCGCTCCGGAGACAAGCACGGTGGCTTTGCCCATGCCCGACAAGCCATGGACGCACTACCTCCAGAGAAGCACTCGTTGACACTCCGCATGCTGGTCGACGAGATCAGTGGGTCGGGAGGCACAGTCGAAGGCGGCTAGACGGGTATCCACCGCCGAAGGCCTTACGCCGCGAACCCCACCGTCGTCACATACTCGTACTGTCCCCATTGCGACCCGAGAGCGGTGATCTCGTCGCACCAGAGATCCTGGAGTGCTCGTCGGTCGCCGGCGGCCCAGGCCGTGATGATGTGTTTCCACTGACGGATGTTCAACGTGCGGAATTCCAGGATGCGTTGGTAGCGGCGGTCGACGTGGGACTGGTTGAGGGGGTGGATTTCGACTCTGGTGCCACCGCGTGACTCGAGTCGTCTGTGGAGGTAGCGGGCGACGTTCTGGCGGCGGACGGTCCAGTAGGCCTGCTCGATGCGTTCCAGGTTGCGTTTGTTGGGTGTGCGCTCTCCTGCCAGCCAGGCCTTCAGCGTGCGATCGGTAACCGTCAGGCCCGCCGCGCGGGCCGCTGCCTTCGCTCTCGGGGTTCTCGTGAGGTAGCGCAGGTGCGCCTGGAGACCCCTCCTGGTGGTGATGGGTGAGGCGATTCCGTCGACCAGGCGGTCGAGTTGACGGGCCACGGCTTCGCCGCCCTCGATTCCTGAAGCACCGTGTTTGCCGAAGTCCTTTGTCCGGTCCGGCACTTGGCTCCCTCACGTTGCAGTGGATCTTTCTTCCACTGCAACGACACCCGACCGTCGGAGATGCGCCGGAGTGAGTCCTCAGCGAAGTCCGAAATCCTCCGCCCAGGCATTCACGTCCGCTGCGGACAAGGGTCTGGGCGTGCCGCCCCGTCCCCAGGCATCGGGTCCGCTTGAGACATGACGGAGATTCGCCAGGGTCTGAACCGGGGTGCGTTGAGGCTGCGTGCGGCCAACAGTAGCCTCGGCCTCAGCGACGTCTTCGCCGCGCAAAGAAGCATCCCAACGGGCCTATTTCACAGGGGAGTTCAGTGGAGGTGTACTCGCTACGGCGATCCGCATGCGCAACATGACCAAACGGCAGCCCGATCCCCGTGCCCATCGCCTGAACATGTCCCGCTTCCTGTCGAGCACGTTCCGGTCCCTGCGGGTGCGTAACTTCCGTCTCTTCACGGTGGGTCAGCTCGTCTCTGTGGCCGGCACCTGGATGATGGTCGTCGCTCAGGACTGGCTCGTACTGTCCATCACCGACGGTTCCGCACGCGCCCTGGGGCTGGTCACCGCCCTCCAGTTCACGCCGCTGCTCTTGTTCACTCTGTACGGCGGACGTCTCGCCGACCGTTACGACAAGCGGACCCTGCTGGTGGTGGCCAACCTTGCCTCGGCATTGCTCGCCTGCGGTCTCGGCGTGATCACGCTCACCGGTCGGGTGCAGCTCGCCCATATCTGTCTCTTCGCGCTCGGCCTCGGTGTCGTCAACGCGGTCGAAGTGCCCGCCCGGATGGCCTTCGTGGGCGAGCTCGTGGGCTCGGAACTCCTGCCCAATGCCTCGGCTCTCAGCGCCGCGTACTTCAACGTGGCCCGGGTCGCGGGTCCCGCGCTGGCCGGTGCGCTCATCGCGTGGCTCGGTACGGGGACGGTGATGTTGCTCAACTCCGTGAGCTACGCAGCAACTCTGGCAGCGCTTCTGCTGATGCGCACGGCGGAGATCCACCGGGCTCCGCGGCCGGCCGAGCGGGGTCGCGTACGCGACGGGTTGCGCTACACAGCGGGCCGTCGGGATCTGGTTGTCGTGCTGGCGTTGGCGGGCGCTGTCGGTGTCTTCGGGATGAACTTCCAGCTCACCCTGCCCTTGATGGCGAAGACCGAGTTCCGCTCCGATGTGGCCGCCTTCGGCTGGCTCACCTCTGCCCTGGCCGCCGGTTCACTGGCCGCAGCCCTGGTCGCCACAGCGCGCCGCTCGCGCCCCAGCGCTCGTATGGTCACCGGCGCTGCGCTCGCCTTCGGCGCCGCGGAGACAGCTGCCGGATACGCGCCCTCGTTCGTCACGGCCCTTGCGCTGCTCGCCCTGACCGGTTTCACCAGCATCTGGTTCGCTCAAGCCGCCAACCATCGGCTTCAACTGGGCACCGCGCCCCAGTACAAGGGGCGCGTCCTCGCCCTTTACACCTTGGTCGTCCAAGGCTCCACCCCGATCGGTGCGGTCCTCGTCGGTGTGTTCACCGATCTCACCGGCGCCAGAGCGGGACTCGTCGTCGGAGGCCTGCTGTCCTGCGTGGCCGCGGCGGCCGCCATCGCCGCCGAGCGCACCCGCAGCAAACAACCCGCCGCCCTTGCGGAGATCCCCCAGTCACCCCTGCGCCCCGAGAAGCTCACCTGACGGCGAACGTGGCATTGGCGAAGGGCAGGGGCAGGTCTCCACACGAGACCTGCCCCTGCCCTTGCGTTGTTGCCGGAGTGATCCTGGGTCAGGAGGCCGGCTTGAGGCGGCGGGTGAGGAACTGTTCCAGGGTCATCAGGCCTGCGTGCCGACGGCGCAGCTGCGGGATGTCCGCCTGGTAGCCGTCCTCGGCGAACCACTCGAACATGCGGTCGTCGATGGGCTGCGGCTCGAGGCGGCTCGGGGTGCCGGTGACGCGCTCGTAGACCGCGGCGACCTCGGTGAACGTGATCTCGTCGCCGGCGAGTTCGATCTGCTTGCCGATGAACTCGTCGGGGTTGTCGAAGGCGTCTGCGGCGAAGTGGCCGATGTCGTCGGAGGCGATCAGCTGGATCGGCTTGTCCGGCTTGACCGGCAGCTCCATCACGCGCTCGCCCTCGGCCTCGGCGTAGCCGAGGAAGTTGTTCATGAAGAAGACCGGGCGCAGGACGGTGGTCGGGATGCCGAGTGCGGCGATGTGCTGCTCGATCTCGGCCTTGGTCTCGAAGTGGTCGATGCCGGTGTTGCGTTCGGCTCCGCCCACCGAGCTGTACACCAGGTGCGCGATGCCGCTCGCCTTGGCCGCGTCGGCAACGGCCTTGCCCTGGCGGACCTCTGCGGCGAGGCCTTCCGGGTCCCAGCCGAGCGGCTGCACGCTGTAGACGCCGTACACGCCGGTCATGGCGCGGCGCAGGGACTCGGTGTCGTCCATGTCGCCCTGCACGAGCACGGCGCCCTTGGCCTTGAGCTCCTGGGCCTCGGGCTTGTCGGCGTCGCGGACCAGGGCGTGCACGGTCCAGCCGCGGGAGAGCAGTTCGCGGGCGGTGGCGCCGCCCTGGTTCCCGGTGGCGCCGAGGACGAGGACGATCTTGTTTTCACTCAACGTGGTACTCCTTGATAGCTGTTGAGAAGAGTCTTGAACCTCATGTGGGGTTGAGGTCAAGGCCGGGGGCCCGCAGGGGTGGGGCGGGTCAGTGTTCCGCCAGCCTCACCAGGCGCGGCACGATCTCGCCGGGGCCCGGCGACTGGGCCAGCACGCTCGCCGCGTCCCGTACGGAGTCGCGCAGCCCGTCGTCGTAGAGCAGGGTCTTGAGCAACTCCGTGTCCACGTCGGCCGGTTCGCGGTTCAGGCCGAGTCCGCACCGTTCGAGCATGGCGGCGTTCAGCCAGTTGTCGGCGCCGTGCGGCATCGCCAGCTGGGGGATGCCGGCGTGCGAGGAGGCCAGGGTGGTGCCCGCGCCGCCGTGGTGGATGATCGCGTCGCAGGTGGTCAGCAGGGTGCTGAGCGGTGTGAAGCCGACGACCCGCACGTTGTCGGGCAGCGTGCCGAGGGGGGCCAGGTCCGGGTCGTCGCCGAGCGCCAGCACGAACTCCGCGTCGAGGCCGGTGGCCGCCTTCAGCACGCTCTCCACGCTGCCGACGCCGTTGACCTGGGGCACCGTGGTGCCGAGCGTGACGCAGACGCGGGGCCGGGTTTTGGGCTCGGCCATCCAGTCGGGCAGGGTGCCGCCGCCCTGGAAGGGCACGGACCGCATGGTCCAGCCCTCGCCCTCGCCGTGCATCATGTGCTCGGGAGCGAAGTACAGGGACGTGATGGCGGGCAACTCGGCCGGGACGCCGACGCGTTCGTACAGGGACGTCAGATACGGCAGGTAGCGGCCGGGCAGCGCGCCCTCGCGCATGAAGCTGAAGCCGTGGTCGACGGCGGGCACGCCCAGGGCGCGTGCGGCGACCAGGGCCGCGCCCTGCAGCCGGGAGTACACGATCAGGTCCGGCTGCCAGGCCTCGGCGAAGCGCAGGGTGCCGTCCAGCATGAGCTCGCTGACCCGGGAGAACTTCTCCAGGATGGTGTCCGGCGTCTGTGGGTTCTCGGCGACGGCGAGACCCAGCTCCCGCATGGCGCGCGCCTTGTCCGCGGCGGAGCCCTTGCGGCGGAAGACGGCGGCGAAGTCGGCGCCGGGTGATACGTCCCGTACCGCGAAACCCGCGTGCGCCGCGGCCTGCGTGGAGACTCCCGAAGTGGCTACGGCTACATCGTGGCCGGCGACGCGGAACGCCCAGGCGAGCCCCAGGGACGGATAGACATGGGCCAGTCCCGGAGAGACGGCGAACAGCACGCGCATCGCGTCGACCTCGTTTCCATGAGACACCGTGAGAGTTGACGGCTACCGGCGCAGAGACTGCCGGGCGCTTCTCGACGCGTCCTTGAGAACTGAGCCAGAAGATCCAGAAGGTCACGAGGCGGTGCGGCCGGAATCCGACCGTTGCTGCGGTTCCGCGTCCGCGGCGTCCGTGCCGTTGCCGTTCGCCTCTGCTCCGTCGTCGTCGGCGGGCTGTTGCTCGGCGGCGCCCGGTCTGATGCGGGGCAGCAGGGCGGCCGGGATCAGGGCTACGAGGGTCAGTCCCGCCGCCCACCAGAAGGTGTTGCCGTAGGCCTCCGCCTCGCCGGCTTTCGTGGCCGAGACGTCCGCCAGCTGTAGCCCGAGGACGAGGGCGATGGCCGCGGTGCCGGACGAGGCGCCGATCCGTTGGACGACGCTGATGGTGCCGGTCGCCCGGGAGATCCGCTCCTGCGGCACGTCCCGGTAGGCGGCCGTGGCGTTGGCGACCCCGAGCAGGCCGACCCCGAATCCGCGCACCACGAGCGCAACGCTGAGCAGCGCCACCGGCGGGTCCGAGGAGAGCTGGGTGAAGGGCAGCGTGCCGGCGAGGGTGAGGACGGTGCTGCCGATGACGAGGGGCCGGGGCCCGTACCGGTCGGCCAGCGCCCCGGCCACCGAGATGCCGATCAGCGACCCGATGCCCTGGGGTGCGAGCAGCCAGCCGACGGTGTCCGCCTCGTAGCCACGGACCCGGGCGTAGAACAGCGGCAGGAGGAGCAGGGGTCCGTAGACCGCGATGCCGTGGAGGAAGGTCATCACGGCGGAGGCGGTGAACGTCCGGTGGACGAACAGCCGCAGGTCGATCAGGGGGGCCTGCGCGCGCAGCGCGTGCACGACGAACGCGATGAGCAGCGCCGCGCTGGCGACCAGGCACAGTACGGGGACCGCGCCGACGGCTTCTCCCGCGTCGGCGACGCGGGAGAAGCCGTACACGAGCAGCACCAGGCCGGGCGGCAGCAGGGCCAGGCCCACTCGGTCAAGGGGTGCCTTGCCCGGGGGGACCGCTGCGGGCAGTACCCGCCAGGACAGGGCGAGCGCGAGCAGGCACAGCGGGATGTTGACGAAGAAGATCCAACGCCATCCGAGTGCGCCGACGATCACGCCGCCGAGCACGGGCCCGAGGATCGGGGCCAGTTGGCCGGGGATGCCGACCATGCTCATGATGCGGCCGAACCGGTCCGGTCCCGCTGCCTGGGCGAGGATCGCCATGTTCAGCGGCAGGACGAGGCCGCCCCCGATGCCTTGGAGGACGCGGAAGGCGACCAGGCTCTCCAGCGACCAGGCCAGGCCGCACAGTACCGAGCCGGCCAGGAAGACCGTCAGTGCGAACATCCACATGCGTCGGGCACCGAAGCGGTCGATCGCCCACCCCACGACGGGGGTGACCAGGGCCATGGTCAGCAGATAGGCCGTGCTGACCCAGGCGACCGCGCTCTCCGAGACACCGAACTCCCGGGAGGTGACGTCCAGGGCGACGGTGACGATGGTGGCGTCGAGCAGTGCGGCGAACGAGCCGACCATCTGGACGCCGGCGAGCACGATCAACGGCCGTCCCAGGGGCGGCGCTTCGGATGTCGAGGGCATGGGAGCCTGCCTCAGTCCTTCCAGAGTGCGGGCAGCGTGGCTCCGTCGTCGGACGTGGTGTAGCCGGCGACGTCCCCGTGGGCGTTGATCATGTATCCGTCGCTGTCGCCGGGCGTGAGGTCGCCGAGCTTCGTGACGGTGCCGTCGGGGGCCCATCGCACGGCGTGTGTCCGGCCGCCCGGCGTGTACGTGTAACCCGTGCTGTAGCCCTCGTCGTTGATGCCCCAGGAGGAGCCGCCGGTGTCGCCCGGCAGCAGGTCGAGGGCCGTCGCGTTGCCGTCGGCGTCCCACCGCAGGGGGCGGATCAGCGGCTGGGCGCCGGCGACGTACGAATGGCCCACGGCGACGCCCTTGTTGTTGATCCAGCTCGCGTGGCTGGAGTCGTCCCCGGGCAGTGGCCTGAGCTCGGTGGGTGTGCCGTCGGCGGCCCACCGCAGGGATGTGAGGACGCCGCCGGGGGTGCCCGAGTAACCGACTGCCACACCTTGGTCGTTGATGCCGCCGACGCCGCCGGCCGGGTCGCCGGGCAGCGTGGTCAGTGCGGTGACTTCGCCCGACGGGCTCCATCTGACCGGCCGGTGCACGCCGTCCGGGGTGCTGGAGATGCCGACGGCGGCGTCGTTCTCGTTGACGCCGTAGGCGCGGGTCACGGTGGCGCCGGGCAGGCCGGGCAGCCGGACGGCGCCGGACCGGGTCCACTTGACGGCGTCCTCGACCTTGTCGGGCCCGACGGACGTTCCGACGGTCAGGCCGTCCTCGCGGCCGGTGTACGCGGTGCTCTCGGTGTCGCCGGGCAGGGTGCCCAGGTCCTCGACCCGGCGGCCGTCCGCGCTCCAGCGCACCGCGTGCCGGGTCCCCGCGGCGGTGCCGGCGTGGCCCACGACCGCGCCGTTGTCGTCGATCCCGAAGGCCGTGCCGGATGTGCCGCCGGGCAGGGCGGGCAGCACGGTGCCGGTGGGCGCGGCGTGGGCTGGGGCGGTGGCAGTGGCGGCCAGGACCGCGCCGGTCGCGAGGACGGTGAGCACGCGGCGGGCTAGGCCGCCCCGGCCCTCCGTGCGCGCGGGCGTGTGCCCGTCGGCCATGGGGTGGGTTCTCACGTCAGTCCTTCCACAGGGTCGAGCGGTTCTTGCCGTCGGCCTTGCTGGTGAAGCCCGCCGTCACACCGGCGTCGTTGATGCCGTAGACCCCGGAGTCGCCCTCTCCGCCGGGCAGGTGGGTGACCGTGCCGTCGGCGCTCCAGGTGACCGCCTTCTTCTTGCCGGCGGCGTCGACGGAGAAGCCGATCACGGTGCCCGCGTCGTTCACGCCGAACGCGTTGGCCGAGGCGTCGCCCGGCAGCGGCTTCAACTCGGTGACCTCGCCGTTCGGGCTCCAGCGCAGCGCGTGCCAGGTCCCGCCGGCGGAGGAGTTGCCGACGACGATGCCGGTGTCGCTGGCCGAGATCGCCTGGGCGTTGGTGTGGCCTTCGGGGGCGTTGAGCGGGGTGACCTGTCCGGCGCTGTTCCACGTCACTGCGC
The DNA here is from genome assembly GCF_029968035.1 of Streptomyces cavernicola. Lineage (GTDB taxonomy): Bacteria > Actinomycetota > Actinomycetes > Streptomycetales > Streptomycetaceae > Streptomyces > Streptomyces cavernicola. The sequence goes on from NZ_JASCIQ010000042.1 coordinate 9,483, forward strand.
GGCTGACGCCCGCCGCGTCCTTGGAGTAGCCGGCGACCGTGCCGCGGTTGGTGATCCAGGCGGCGCCCGAGGCCTTGTCGCCCGGCAGCGCGGGGAGCAGGGTCAGCTTGTTGTCCGCGTTCCACTTGACGGCCTTGTACACGCCGTCGGCGCCGGTCGCGAAGCCGACGGCGGTGCCGTCGTCGTTGACGGCGTACGCCCGGGAGGTGGTGGCTCCGTCGGGCAGGGGCAGTTCGGTGACGGCGCCGGAGCGGTTCCACTTCACCGGCTGCTCGTCGACGCCGTGCTTGTTGTACGACGTGCCCACGAGGGCGGTGCCCTTGTCGTTGACGGTGTACGCGACGCTGTTGCTGTCGCCGGGCAGCACGCCGAAGTCCTTGGCGCGGCCCTGGGCGTCCCAGAGCACGGCGCGGTTCGGGCCGCCCGCGCTGGCGTTGGAGTAGCCGACGACCAGGCCGCCGTCGTTCACGTCGAAGGCGAGGCTGTTGTCGCCGCCGGGCAGCACGCCGAGGTCGGTGCCTGCGGTCTGCTCCGCACCGGTGGCGGCGGTGGCCGTACCGGCGGTCATGGCCGCCGCGACGGCTATGGCCGCGATGCTCAGGGCAGATCGGGTCTTCATGTCGTTCCTCTCATGGGGCAGGGAGTTGGGCGCAGGCGTGGGGCCTGCAGTGCGGGTGTGCGCCGTGGCGCGGGCGTCGGTGCCGCGTGGTGGGGGCCGGAGACGCGATGGGCGTCCGGGGCACGCGGTGGGGGCGCAGGCGACGTGGGGCGTCGGGGGCGCACGGGGAGGGGCGCGGTGGGTGTTCCGGTCAGCGGCGCGCGGCGCGCGGCTGCAGGCCGAAGACTTCGGCGAGCAGCTCGTAGCAGCGCATCCGCGCCTTGTGGTCGTGGATCGAGTTGATGACGATCACCTCGTCGACGCCGAGGGTGTCGGCCAGTTCGCTGATGCGGGCGTGGACCTGCTCGGGCGTGCCGACGGCGTTGCGGACGTAGGGGTCGTGGCCCTCGTGGCCCGGTCCGGGGTCGGGGGCGAGCGCGACGTCCTCACCCAGCTCCTCGATGGCCTGCCGCGGCGAGGGCACCGGTCCCATGACGCCGCGTTCCATGCGGTGCCGGAACAGCCGGTGGCCGGAGAACAGCGCGTTGGCCTCCTCCTGCGTCTCCGCGCAGTACACGCCGATGCCGAGAATGGCGCGCGGCTTCCCGGCCGGCTCCCCCGGAGCGGTGTGCGCGACGAACTCCTCGTGGTAGCGGCGTACCGCTTCGACGGTCTGGTCGGGTCCGAGGAAGTGCGCGTAGGCGTACGGGAGTCCGAGCCGCGCCGTGGCCACCGCGCTCGACGTGCTCGCGCCGAGAACCCACAGGTCGGGGCGGCCGGGCGTCTCGGGCGAGGGACGCAGCCCGGCGTAGGTGTGGCCCGCGGGGAATTCGTCGCCGCCGAGGAACGCCCGCAGCTCCTGGACTTTGTCCAGGAAGTCGTGCGTGGCGGTGGGGTCGGCCGCGTCCCGGCGCAGCGCGCGTACGGCGGGTTCCCGGGACAGATGTGCACGGCCCAGGCCCAGGTCGACACGGTCCGGGTAGAGGGCGTGCAGCACCCGGAAGGTCTCGGCCACCTTGAACGGGCTGTAGTACGGCAGCAGTACGCCGCCGGAGCCGACCCGGATGCCGGTGGTCCGTGCCAGGATCTGGCCGACCATGATCTCGGGTGCCGGTCCGGCCTGGAACGGGGAGGCGTGGTGCTCGGCGACCCAGTACCGGTGATAGCCGAGCCGGTCCGCGAGGGTGGCCAATTCCAGGGTGTTCTCCAACGCCTCGGCGGGGGTGGACCCTTCGGGCACCGGTGACTGGTCGATTACCGACAGATGCATGCGCGTATCTCCTTCAGCTCCTGCTCCCGGGGCCCGGCGCCGGGCGGTGTCATGCGGCGTCGGCCACGTCACGGGCTTGCGTCTTGGGGTGCTCCGGGTCGAGGCCGAGGGTGAGGATCCGGGTCGGGTGGATCCGGATGATGGCGTCGTTGCTTCCCGTGGGACCGGAGATCGCCTCGGCGCGGCCGCGGATCTCCACGCAGCGCACCTGCCACGGGTCGGTGGAGGGGATGTCGTCGACCACCAGGCTGACCCGGGGGTTGGCCGTGACGTTGCGGAACTTCTGGGTGGTGCCCATGGTGTGGCCGGCGATGTCGATGGTGCCGGTCCTGGTGTTGACCGTGAAGGCGACCGGACGGTTCTGCACCTGCCCCTTGGGGCTGACGGTGGCGAGCCTGCCCAGCGGCTGCTCGCGCAGATAGGCACGTTCGAGTTCGGTGAAGGGCATTACTCGCTCCCTGTGCTGGGTGTCAGACCGCGGTGCCGACGAAGTAGCCGGGCCTCGGCCCGGTGGGCTCGGCGTAGTCGACCTTGAGGCCCGCCTGGCTGAAGGCCGCCTCGTACTGGTCGGGGGTGAACAGTGTGAGTTCGTCGATCTCGCTGCGGTGCTGCACGCCCTCGCTGTCGGCGAGTACGTAGTGGAGTTCCATCCGGGCCACGTCGCCGACCCGCGTGGAGTGCGAGACGCGCGTGATGGTGCGCCCGCCCTGGGTGAGGGCATGGCCGGAGACGTGCTTGTCGAGGAAGGTCTCCGGGAAGTACCAGGGCTCGATCACCAGGACGCCGCCGGGGTTCAGGTGCCGGGCGAAGGTGGCGAGGGCGGCGTTCAGGTCGTCGGCGGTACGCAGGTAGCCGATGGAGCTGAACATGCACACGATCGCGTCGAAGCTGTTGTCCAGCCGGAACTGCCGCATGTCACCGCGGTGCAGCACGGTGCCGGGCAGCCGCTGGGCCGCCACCTGAAGCATGTGCTCGGACAGGTCCACGCCCTCGACCCGCCCGAAGTGTCCGGCGAAGGCCTCCAGGTGGATGCCGGTGCCGCACGCCACGTCGAGCAGGCTGTCGGCGTCCGGCTTCCGCTGTCGGATCAGCTCGGCCACCTCGCGCGCTTCGGCCGGGTAGTCCTTCCTGTCCTGGTAGAGCAGGTCGTACATTTCGGCGGCGCTGTTGTTCTCGTACATGAGCCATCCCAGTTCGTCGCGTTCGGTTCGCCGGGCGGGCTGCGCCGCGGCCGGTCCGTGCTGAGCAGGGCCTATCGTCGGGACCTCGCCTAGAAGTGCGCTCGACGTCCGTTCGACGTCTCGCGGCGGCTGCCGGCGCTGTGTTCAGGCGGGCAGGCCGTCCGCTTCCAGGTGACGCCGGCTCACCAGCCAGCGGCCGTCTCGGCGCACCAGCTCGTCGCGGCAGAGCATGTGTCCGCGGATCTTCAGGGAGCCGCCCTGGGGAGTGGCCATGGCCAGGGCGTAGTAGCGGGTGTGCAGGCTGCCGTCCGGCTGCTCCTGGACGTCGACCATGCCGAACCAGTGCCGGAAGTCGACCGGTCCTTGTCCGTGGATGTGCTTCAGACCGCCGTTGAGGCTCTCCAGGATGGCGGCTCGGCCGACGTCCGGCTCCTCCTGCATGTTCGTGCCGAACACGGCGTCCTCGGTGAACGTCTGCGACCACGCCACCGGGTCGATGTCGCTGCCGTCGAGGAGACTCATCTGGCGGGCGTAGAAGGCCTGTACCTCGGCGTAGAGCTCCGCGGAGACGTACGGCGCCTCGGCCGGGCGGGCAGCGGTCGTCGTCATGCTGGTCCTCTCTGGTGCGGGCCGGAGCGCGAGATGTCTCACCGCGACTGCCGGCGCGATTGGGCACGGGGCGTACGGGCAAGGGGCGTACGGACATGGGGCTACGGGCACGGACGTACGGCTGACGCGGTACGTCATGGCGCGGTACGTCATGCGGTGTCGGGCACGGGGGCGTTCGACCCCGGGGCGAACGCCCCTTGTGCGGGGCGGTGTTGACCGCACTCGGCGGCCCCGTCCGCGCACCCCCTTGTTCCCGGGCACCGTCTCCCGGGGCGGGTGGCCGACGTGGCCGCCGAGTGCGGACGGGCCGGGAGTCAGTCCACGAGCAGGACGATCTTTCCGCGGCCGTGGCCGGTCTCGATCTCGCGGTGCGCGTCGGCGGCCTGCGCCAGCGGGTACGCCGCGCGGAGGTGAATCCTGATCAGGCCCTCGGCATAGAGCGCGGTGAGCTCGGCGAGCTGCTCCGCGGAGCGGTGCGGCTTCAGCAGCGGGATGCCGAGTTCCGACGCGACGTCGTCGTCGATCATGGTGCGGATGCGGCTCTTGTCCTTCACCACCTCGGCCGAGGCGCGCAGGGCTTCCTCGCCCACGTTGTCCATCGCCGCATCGACGCCCTGCGGGGCCACGGCACGGATCCGCTCGGCCAGGCCCTCTCCGTAGGTCACCGGGATCACGCCGAGCGAGCGCAGGTAGTCGTGGTTGGCCTCGCTCGCGGTGCCGATCACCGTGGTGGCTCCCCAGGCCTTGGCGAGCTGCACGGAGAACGTGCCGAGCGCACCGGCCGCGGCGTTGATCAGCACGGTGTCGCCCGAGCCGACGCCCATCTGCCGCAGGCACATGGCGGCGCCCTGACCGTTGCCGGTGAAGCCGCCGGCGACGTCCCAGGGCATGTTCGCGGGCTTGGGCACGACCTGGCCGACGGGCGCGACGACGTACTCGGCGTAACTCCTGGTCGTGGTGTAGCCGAGCACCTCGTCGCCCACCGCGAAGCCGTCGACGCCCGCACCGACCTGGTCGACGACGCCCGAGAACTCGTTGCCCGGGATCACCGGAAAGGTCATGTCGACGGTGGGCGGCGCCCAGCCCCGGCGGATGCGGGTGTCGAAGTGCTGGACGCCGGCGGCCCGAACCCGCACCCGGACCGTGCCGGCACCGGCCTCGGGCGCCGGCACCTCGGTCAGGGACAGGACTTCCGGGCCTCCGAAGGACGTAAGGGCCGCAGCCTTCATGGCAATCACCGCATTCTCGCTTGGTTGCTTGCCGGGGGTCGGGCACCGCGTCTGCCGACGCCGCCGGTTGGACGAAGGGTCGGTGAGCCGTCTCGAAACGACCTCAAGACCGGCTCAACGACGGTTGCCGCCCACCGGAGTTGCCGCCGCCGAGGGCTGCGCCCCCGACCCCCTGGTCGGGGCTGAACGCGCTCAACTTCGAACTTCGGACGGGCTGTCGGGGTTCCGGCCGTCAGCGTTGGACACCTCCGCGAGCGTTCTGAGGATCGCCGTCTGCTTCGTGTCGCGCTCCCGCACCAGCTCCTCGTACGACTTGTCTCCGTACGCCTCGTCCGCCTGGGCGATCAGCAGCTGGATCGTCTCGTCGTCCATGGGAGGCCGGCCGAGCAGTTCCCAGCCCTGCTCGAGGCCCGCGCCGAGCGTGGTCAGCCACTTGCGCAAGCCGCCCTGGCCGCCGCCCAGATGGAAAGCGAGGAACGGGCCGACGGTGGCCCAGCGCAGCCCGACCGAGTGGGTCACGACCCGGTCCAGCTCCTCCAGCGTCACCACGCCTTCCCGCACCAGGTGCACGGACTCGCGCAGCAGCGCGGACTGCAGCCGGTTCGCGGCGAAGGCCAGGATCGGCTTGTGCAGCACCACCGGCTCGCGGCCCACCGACGAGAGGAAGGCGACGGCCTCCTCGATCGCCTCCGGTGCCGTCCGCTCACCGCCGACGACCTCCACGAGCGGCACGACGTGCGGGGGGTTGAAGGGGTGGGCGACGACCAGGCGGCTGGAGTCCGCCATCCGCGCGCCCATGTCGTCGGGGTTCAGAGTCGACGTGGACGACAGGATCAGCGCCTCGGCCGGGGCCGCCTTGCCGATCGCCTCGAAGAGCTCCTGCTTCAACTCCAAGTTCTCCGGCGCGTTCTCGACGACGATGTCGGCGTCCGCCACCGCCCGCTCGAGGTCCGGCTCGAACTCCAGGCGCCCGGCGAAGGTCGACGGGTCCTCGGTGCCCTCGGGCAGATGGGGCGCGAAGAGTTCGAGGGCCTCCTCGACGATGCGCGGGGCCTCGGCCCTGCGACTGTTGACCCGCACCCGCAACCCATACCCGAGGAACAGGGCGATCCAGCCGAGGCCGATCGTGCCCGCGCCGACGACCGTGACGGTCGGCTGTCGTGTGCCGGTCATACGCGGCCTCCCTTGAGCTTCGGAATGACGTCCTCGGCCATCAGCCGCATCGTGGTCTCGGCGTCCTTGAAGGAAAGATGCCCGGAGTGCACGCTCAGGCTGACGCTGATGTCGTCGCCGAACCAGTCGGCGATCTGCTCCAGTTGGGCGCGCACCTGATCGGGAGCGCCGATGAGCAGCTTCTTCTGCTCCATCTTGGAGTCGAAGTGGGACTGCTTGGTCGCCGCCACGAGCCTCTCGTAGCCCGGGTAGGCCTCGGAGCGGGTGGTCTCCCAGGAGGCGACGGCGGCCGCGATCGCGGCGGTGTTGCGGTCGTCGTCCAGGCGGCCCTTGGCGCGCGCCGCGTCGCCGTCATGCGCGACCACGCACGGGTAGCTGAAGTGGATGCGCTCCGTGCCCGGTTCGCGGCCGGAGGCCGCCCACTCCGCGCGGTACACGGCCAGCCGGCTCTGCAGCTCCTCGGTGGACATCACGTTCGGCACGGTCTGCAGGTGGTGGCCGTTGCGCCCGGCCTCGGCGCAGGACTCGGCGCTGCGCGCGGTGGTCACGAACACCGGCGGGTGCGGCTGCTGCACCGGGCGCGGCAGCAGCGTCACCGGACCGAACTGGTGGAAGCGGCCCTCGAAGACGACGTTCTCCTCGCTCCACAGCCGCTTGATGGCCTCGGTGCCCTCGACGAAGCGGTCCTTGGACTCATCCATCGGAATACCGAACGCCTTGAACTCGTCCGGCAGGAAGGCCCGCCCGAAGGCCGCGTCCAGGCGGCCGCCGGAGATGTTGTCCAGCATGGCCAGCTTGCCCGCGAGCTTCACCGGGTGCTGGAAGGCGGGGATGGTGGCGCTGGTGCCCAGGCGGATGCGCTTGGTACGCCCGGCCGCTGCGGCCAGGAACGTCGTCGGGTCGGGGCTGTAGCCGCCGTACGGGAAGAAGTAGTGCTCGACCATCTTCACGTGGTCGTAGCCGAGTTCCTCCGCGAGGTCGACCAGGCGCAGGGCCTCGTCGAAGTACTCCGGGGCCGGCTTGTCCGCGGGGCCCACGGTGGGAAAGAAGACGATTCCGAATTTCACAGTGCCTCCCTGGCTGGGCCTGTCCGGGCCCGGGTCAGTCGCGGTTGGAGCCGTCGTGGTGGAGTTCGCGGCGGGCGACCTGCCAGCCGCCGTCGACGGGCACCAGGTGGTCGTTGCACACGACGCTGGCGAAGATGTCGAGACTGCCGCCGCGGGGGGTGCGCATGGCCAGGGCGTAGGCGCGGGTGCGCAGGGTGCCGTCCGCCTGCGGGTGGACCTGCAGCATGGCCAGCCAGTGCCGGAAGTCGATCTCGGCCTCGTCGAGCCGCTGCTTGCGGGCCCGGGAGGACTCGCGGATCGCGTCGCGGCCGCGCAGCGGCTCGTCGAGCCGGCTCGCCTCCTGGAACACCGCGTCCTCGGTGAAGGTGGCGGACCAGTCGTCGGGCCTGCCGTCGTCCAACAGCCCCATCTGACGGGCGTAGAACTGCTGCACGCGCGTGTACAGCTCCGCAGAGACCGGGGAGTCCGACTCCGTGAGGGAGCCGATGGGTGTCGAGTCGATCATCCGAACCGCCTTTGCTGAGTGTGCCGACTGGCCGGCTTCCGTACGTGCGGGCAGTCCGGCTCACACTGGTGGCACGGGATCCAGGGCAGCTGGAAGGGTGCTCAACACCGGGGAAGTCAGGCTGTCTTCCAGATGTGCTCGACCGGCGCCCCTCAGCCTCGACGGACCGAGGCCGCTCACGGCCTTCAGGCCGAACCGGACATGAGGTGACCGTTGATGAAAGGCATCGTGCTGGCCGGCGGAAGTGGCACCCGGCTGCATCCGATCACGCTGGGCATGTCGAAGCAGCTGCTCCCGGTCTACGACAAGCCCATGATCTATTACCCGATGTCGGTCCTGATGCTGGCCGGCATCCGGGACATCCTCATCATTTCCACGCCGGGGGACCTGCCCCAGTTCCGCAGGGCTCTGGGGGACGGATCCGCTCTCGGGCTGTGTCTGTCGTACGCCGTCCAGGACGAACCGCGGGGCCTCGCCGAGGCGTTCACGATCGGGGCCGACCACATCGGCGACGAATGCGTCGCCCTGGTGCTCGGCGACAACATCTTCCACGGGCCGGGCTTCTCCGTACTGCTGCAGGAGCACATGCCGCACACCGACGGGGCTCTGCTCTTCGGCTATCCGGTGCGCGATCCGGAGCGGTTCGGGGTCGGCGAGGCGGATGCGGACGGGCGCCTGATCTCCATCGAGGAGAAGCCGGAGCGGCCGCGCTCCGACCGGGCGATCACCGGCCTGTACTTCTACGACAACGACGTGGTGTCCATCGCCCGCGGCCTCGAGCCCTCCGACCGCGGCGAGTTGGAGATCACGGACGTCAACCGGGCCTATCTCGCCCGCGGCAAGGCGCGGCTCGTCGACCTCGGGCGCGGCTTCACCTGGCTCGACACCGGCACCCACGATTCACTGCTCGACGCGAGCCACTACATCCAGACCCTGGAGCGCCGCCAGGGGCTGCGGATCGCCTGCCTCGAGGAAGTGGCCCTGCGCATGGGGTTCATCGACGCGGACCAGTGCCATCGGCTCGGCGCCCGCCTGGAGAAGTCCGGGTACGGCCGCTATGTGATGGACATCGCCGAGTCGCTGCGGGGCGCCGACCCCGCGGTGCGCAGCGGCTCGTTCGCGACCGCGGCGGCCCGCACCCCGGCGTGACCGCCCACGGAGCCGGGCCCCGCCCTCGCACGGAGGACGGGGCCCGGCCGTCTCACGGGTCGCTTCGGGGTCCGGGGGCGCGGCCCCCGGACGTCACGCCGCCGGGCCCTGCGTGAAGTCCGTCGTACGCGCGAGACCCTCCCAGGCCTGCCACTCGTCGAGGCGGTCGCGCAGCACGCGCGGCGCGAGCTCGACGGCGCCGTTGCCGAGCAGGATCCGCAGCGGCGGCTGCTCGGCGCCGACCAGTTCCAGCAGGGCGCCGGCGGCCTTGTCCGGGTCGCCGGGCTGCAGATGGGCGTACGCGCCGGAAAGCCCGTGCCGCGGCTTGGCGAGGATCTCGTCGTACGCCGCCATCGGGGCGGACCGCACCATGCTGCCCGCGCTCCACTCCGTGCGGAACTCGCCCGCCTCGATGAGCGTCACCTTGATGCCCAGCGTCGCGACCTCGCGCGCCAGTGTCTCGCCCATGGCCTCCAAGGCCCACTTGCTCGCGCAGTACATGCCGAGGTTGGGGTACGTGGTGACGCCGGCGATGCTGGACATCTGCAGCAGGTGGCCGCTGCCCTGCCGGCGCAGCACCGGAAGCACCGCCTGCGTCACCCACAGCGCGCCGAAGAAGTTCACGTCGAACTGGGCGCGGACGTCGTCCTCGGCGACCTCTTCGACGGCGCCGGCCAGACCGTATCCGGCGTTGTTCAGGACCACGTCGATCCGGCCCACCCGCTCGGCGGCCTCGGCCACCCCGGCGAAGGCTGCCGCGCGGTCGGTGACGTCCAGGACGAGCGGGATGAGCCGCTCGCCGTACTGCTTCACCAGGTCGTCCAGGGCGCCCGCGCGGCGGACGGTGGCGACGACGGTGTCGCCGGCCGCCAGCACACCGCTGGTGATGGCCCTGCCGAGACCGCGGGACGCGCCGGTAATCAGCCAGACCCGGGGCGCTGCGCGGTCCGTCCGCGCCGCGGTCGCCGTGGCGTTCTCCTCGAGGTCACCGGTCATCGTCGCACTGCCCTTCTGATCGGCCGTCGCTGATCTGTCCCGAGCAGGATTCGGGGGGCCTCTGGAGAGCGGCTCGAAGAGCCGTGGGGGACGGCTCGCCGTCGCATTCATGCCGGACCGAAGACCACCGGCGACGGCCGGGTTCGCCGGGCCCCTCCGCTGAGCTTCGACCGAGGGCCGAGCGTGTCTGGCCAGAGTTGAGGCGATTGCAGGACGTGAGAGGTGGCTATGATCAATCTCTTTCAGCCCCAGGTCGGCGCCGAGGAACTCGACGCGGTCAACGCCGTTTTCGGGGACCGGTGGCTTGGACACGGGCCGCGCACGAAGGCGTTCGAGGAGGAGTTCGCCACGCACCTGGGGGTCGCCCCCGAGCACGTCGTCTTCGTCAACTCCGGTACCGCGGGACTGTTCCTGGCCGTCGAGGCGCTGGACCTCGAGCCCGGCGACGAGGTCGTCCTTCCCTCGCTCAGCTTTCTGGCCGCCGCGAACGCGGTGCTCGCGGCGGGCGCCAAGCCGGTGTTCTGCGACGCGGACCGGCGCACCCTCAACCCGACGCTCGAGGACATCGAGGCGGCCGTCACCGAGCGCACCAAGGCGGTCGTCGTCCTGCACTACGGGGGCTACCCCGGAGACGTCGTCCGGATCGCCGAGCGCTGCCGGGAGCGGGGCATCGCGCTGATCGAGGACGCCGCGTGCGCCGTGGCCTCCCGTGTCGACGGCCGCCCGGTGGGCACCTTCGGGGACTTCGCGATGTGGAGCTTCGACGCCATGAAGGTCCTGGTGACCGGTGACGGCGGCATGATCTACGTCAGGGACCCGGAGCAGGCCGCCCGGGTGCGCCGGCTCGCCTACCACGGCCTCGCCCAGCCCAGCGGCTTCGGCTACGCCAAGGTCTCCGCCCGGTGGTGGGAGCTGGACATCCCCGAGCCCGGCCGGCGTGTCATCGGCAACGACCTGACCGCCGCCATCGGCTCCGTACAGCTGCGCCGGCTGCCCGAACTCGTCGGCCGCCGCAAGGAGCTCGTCGCCCTCTACGACCGCGAACTCGCGGACACCGAAGGCCTGTTGACTCCGCCGCCGCTGCCCGACGGCCACGACTCCACGCACTACTTCTACTGGATCCAGGTGGACCCGCAGGTCCGGGACCAGCTGGCCAGTGACCTGTACGGGGACGGCATCTACACCACGTTCCGCTACGCCCCGCTGCACCGCGTGCCGGCCTACGGCTCCGACGCGCACCTGACCGCGTCCGACTGGGCCGCGGAGCGCACGCTGTGCCTGCCGCTGCACCCGGGGCTGAGCGACGCCGACGTGCTCACCGTGGTCGCCTCGCTGCGCAAGTCCCTGGCCGCGCGGACCGCGGAGACCACCCGGGCCGTGGCGTGAGACAGGTGCCGCGGGGGTCCGCCGCCGCGTGGCATCCGCCCTCGTACCGACTGTCCAGCGACAAGAGGACTCATTCGTGAAGGACACCCCATGACCCGTCGTGTCGTCATCACCGGAATCGGTGTCGTCGCGCCGGGGGGAGTAGGCACCAAGGAGTTCTGGTCCCTGCTCACCTCCGGAACCACGGCCACCCGTGCCATCAGCCTGTTCGACGCCTCGCCGTTCCGTTCCCGGATCGCCGCCGAGGCCGACTTCGATCCGCTGGAGCACGGCTTCAGCGAGCGCGACGCCGAGCGCCTCGACCGCGCCGCGCAGTTCGCGCTCACGGCCGCCGGTGAGGCCGTCGAGGACAGCGGCCTGGACTTCACCGGGCTCGACCCGGCGCGCACCGGCGTGGCGCTCGGCAGCGCCGTCGGCTGCACCATGGGCCTCGACACCGAGTACAACGCCGTCAGCCGGGGCGGCTCCACCTGGAACGTCGACCACACGCTCGCCGTCCCTCACCTCTTCGACTACTTCGTGCCCAGCTCGATGGCGGCCGAGGTCGCCTGGCGGCACGGCGCCCAGGGTCCCGTCGCCGTGGTCTCCACGGGCTGCACCTCCGGCCTCGACTCCATCGGGCACGCCGTGGAGCTCATCCGCGAGGGCAGCACGGACGTGATGATCGCGGGCGCCACGGAGGCGCCCATCTCGCCCATCACCGTGGCCTGCTTCGACGCCATCAAGGCCACCTCGCCCCGCAACGACGAGCCGGGGACGGCGTCGCGGCCCTTCGACGCCACCCGCAACGGCTTTGTGCTCGGCGAGGGTTCGGCCGTGCTGATCCTGGAGGAGGCGGGCAGCGCCCGCCGCCGCGGCGCCCATGTGTACGCCGAGATCTCCGGCTTCGCGAGCCGCTGCAACGCGTACCACATGACGGGGCTGCGCCCGGACGGCCGGGAGATGGCCGAGGCCATCACCATCGCCCTGGACGAGGCCCGCCTCGACCCCACCGCGGTCGACTACATCAACGCGCACGGCTCGGGTACCAAGCAGAACGACCGGCACGAGACCGCCGCCTTCAAGCACAGCCTGGGCGCGCACGCGTACGACGTTCCCATCAGCTCCATCAAGTCCATGATCGGCCACTCGCTCGGTGCCATCGGCTCCCTGGAGGTCGCCGCGAGCGCCCTGGCCATCGAGCACAACACGGTGCCGCCGACCGCGAATCTGCACACCGCCGACCCGGCCTGCGACCTGGACTACACCCCGCTCATCGCCCGCGAGCAGCGCACGGACACCGTCCTGAGCGTCGGCAGCGGCTTCGGCGGGTTCCAGAGCGCCATGGTCCTGACCCGCCCGCGCCTGGAAGAGACAGCATGACCGCGCAGACCCTGAACCGCCCCGACCCCGACCCCGACGCCGCCGCGGCGACCGCGGCGCCCGTCGTCACCGGCCTGGGTGTCGCCGCCCCGAACGGGTTCGGCGTACCGGCCTGGTGGGACGCCGTCCTGAACGGCCGCAGCGGCATCGGCCCGCTGACCCGGTTCGACCCCTCCGGCTATCCGGCCCGGCTCGCCGGGGAGGTACCGGACTTCGACCCGGCCGAGCACGTGCCGGGCCGGCTGCTGCCGCAGACCGACCACATGACGCGGCTGGCCCTCGCCGTCGCCGACGAGGCGCTCGCCGACGCCGGCGTGGACGCCGAGCAGCTGCCCGAGTACGCCGCCGGCGTGGTGACCGCCGGCTCGGCCGGAGGCTTCGAGTTCGGCCAGCGCGAGCTCGAGGCGCTGTGGAGCAAGGGCGGCCAGTACGTCAGCGCCTACCAGTCCTTCGCCTGGTTCTACGCCGTCAACACCGGCCAGATATCCATCAGGAACGGGCTGCGCGGCCCCAGCGGCGTCCTCGTCACCGAGCAGGCGGGCGGCCTCGACGCCATCGCGCAGGCGCGGCGACAGCTCCGCAAGGGCCTCGCGCTGCTCATCACCGGAGGCGTCGACTCCAGCCTGTGCCCCTGGGGCTGGGCCGCGCACCTCGCGGGCGCCGAGCTGTCCACATGCGAGGACCCGGAGCGCGCCTACCTGCCGTTCGCCGCTGAGGCCTCGGGCCATGTGGTGGGCGAGGGCGGGGCGTTGCTCGTCCTCGAGGACGCGGCCGCGGCGCGGGAGCGCGGGGCGCGGGTGTACGGCTCGATCGCCGGATACGCCGCCACCTTCGATCCCGCGCCGGGCAGCGGCGGGGCCCCGCGGCTGCGCGATGCGGCCGAACTCGCCCTGAAGGACGCAGGGTTGACGCCCGCGGACATCGACGTCGTCTTCGCGGACGCCGCGGGCCGGCGCACCGCCGACCGTGAGGAGGCCGAAGCGATCTGCGCGCTCTTCGGCGAACGCGGCGTGCCCGTGACCGCTCCGAAGACGATGACGGGCCGCCTCTCGGCGGGCGCCGCCTCCACCGATGTCGCGGCGGCGCTGCTCACCCTGCGCGACCAGGTCATCCCGCCCACCGTCAACGTCGCGGCTCCGGCCGCCGACTGCCCCGTCGACCTCGTCACCGAAGCGCGCCCGACCACGGGGCTGCGCGCCGCTCTGGTTCTGGCCCGCGGCCGGGGCGGGTTCAACGCGGCGATGGTCGTGCGCCGCGCCGCGTAGCCGGTACGCCGCGGTCGGTACGGCGCACCGCTCGAGGCCGACCGCGGCCGACCGAGAGTCAGGCTCTAGGAGGAGAAACGATGCTCGTACGTACTGGAGGTCCGTTGGCCGCCGTCGACCCCTCCGAATTCACCCGCACCATGGCCCGGGTGCCCACTCCGGTGACCGTGGTGACCACGGTGGACGCGGCCGGGCGGCCCTGGGGGTTCACCGCCAGTTCCTTCAGCTCCCTGTCGATGGACCCTCCCCTGGTCCTCGTCTGCCCCGCCAAGACGGCCTCCTGCCACCCGGCGTTCGTCGCGGCCGACCGCTTCCTGGTGAATGTGCTCTCCGCGACCCAGTCGGACATCGCCGGCCGCTTCGCGCGCTCCGGGCAGGACAAGTTCGGCGACGGCGACATGGTTCCCAGCGAGGAAGGTCTGCCGGGTCTCGCCGGCGCCGTGGCCCGTATCGCGTGCACTCTGCGCGAGGTCCTCGACGGTGGGGACCACAGCATCCTCGTGGGCCATGTCACGTCCGCGTCGGTCTCGGGCCTGGACCCGCTCGTGTACCACGACCGGCGCTTCACCCGCCCGGAGCCGACTCCGAGCCTCACGACGGCCGGCTGACCCTGCCGGACCGCTCAGCGACCCCCTTGTCAGGAGAAGCGCAGTGTCGCAACAGCCCCCGTCCGCAGTCACGTTGGCGGATTCCGCAGCCACGCTGGTCGAGGTCGCGGAGCACGTCTACGCGTACGTACAGCCCGACGGCAGCTGGTGCCTCAACAACGCGGGCCTCATCACGGCGGGCGAGCGGCCCGCCCTGGTCGACACGGCCGCCACGCGGGCCCGCACCCTGGCGCTGCGGGATGCCGCCGCCAGGGTGTCCGCCCGGCCCCCTGGCTATGTCGTCAACACCCACCCGCACGGGGACCACACCTTCGGCAACCAGGTCTTCGCCGAGCACGCCGTGATCGTCGCGCACGAGGGCACGCGCGCGGAGATGGACCTCGCCGGGCTCCATCTGACGGGCCTGTGGCCCGACGTCGACTGGGGCGACATCGAGGTGACGCTGCCCTCCCTGACGTTCCGCGACACCGTCACGCTGCACCTGGGCGAGTTCCGTGCCGAGGTCATGCACCTCGGCACGGCGCACACGACCAACGACTCCGTCGTGTGGCTGCCCGGACAGCGCGTGCTGTTCACCGGCGACATCGTGATGTCCGGGGCCACCCCGTTCTGTATGACGGGCTCCGTCGCCGGCTCGCTCACCGTGCTGAGCGCGCTCAGGGAGCTGGACCCTGCCGTGGTGGTGCCGGGCCACGGCCCGGTCGGCGATGCCGGTCTGCTGGACTCCACCGAGCGTTATCTGCGGTTCGTGCAGCGGCTGGCGGCCGAGTCGCTCGCCGCGGGCCTGACGCCGCTGGAGGCCGCCCGTACGGCGGACCTCGGAGAGTTCGCGGAGCTCCTGGACAGCGAACGCATCGTCCCCAACCTGCACCGCGCCTACGCGGAGGCCGCGGGTGCCGCGCCGGGCCATCTCCTCGACGTCGGGGAGCTGTTCGGCGAGATGACGGCTTTCCACGGCGGCCTGCCCCACTGCGCCGCCTGACTGCACCGGGAGTGGGGCGGACGGCCCGCGCGCATCTCGCACGCGGGCCGTCCGCCATGCCGCGAGGAGCCCGAACCACCGGTCTCGGCCCCGATACGCCGGACCCGGCGGCCCGGCGGCCCGGTGGTCTCAGGCTCCCTCGGCCCGGCGCTTCGCGCCGTCGAGGATCAGGCGCACCTTGGCGCTCAGTTCGCGCCGTATGAACTCCGTCGCGTCCGCGAGCACCTTGCCGTCGCCCAGCATCGCCTCGATACCGTCCTGCTTGATCACCACGGTCTGCTCCGAGCGCACGACGGCACCCCCGTCCCGGCCGGAGACGTGCCAGCGGACGTGGTGGCTGCTGCCGATGGGCGGCAGGACCAGCTGCTTGTACGCGAGGCTGCGCGCCGAGGTCCGCACCCGGGCCGTCCGCATGGCCAGCAGGGAGCCGTTGCCCTCCACCGTGTCGACCTCCACGAACTGCAGGCCGTCCGCGTCCTGGAGCGCCTCGGCGCGGGCGACGTGCGGCAGGAACCGGGGCCAGGACGTGATGTCGTAGAGGATGTCGCCGACGGTCCGCGGCTCGGCTTCGATGCCGACCGTGTCGGTGACGACGAGGCGCAACTCGGGGGTGTGCGCGGTGAGTTCGGCTGCTTCGCGCACCGCCTGCGTCTCCGTTCCGGCCACCGTGTCGATGACCCCGGCGACCTGGGCGCGCGCCGCCGGCGTGTCCTCGGCGAGCGTGTAGGTGTGCAGCAGCCGGACCAGGCAGGCGTGCTCCCCGTCGGGCTCGACGGCCCAGACCCGCTCCATGCCGGTCAGAGGCGGGGGGACGTCCTCGGGGCGGAACTCGATCCGCAGCGCGGCCTCGTCGAGGCGCCGCAGCGCACCCCAGCGCTCGACCCGGTCACCGCCGGTCGTCCACATCCCGAGCCGCTCGAACTCGCCCTCCTGGCCGGTGCGTTCGACGTGCACGAACGGCTTGAAGATCCACGGCCAGTTGTCCAGATCCGCCAGGAGCCGGTAGGTCTCCCGCGCCGGTGCGCGGACCGCGATTTCGTGGACGGCTCGCACCGCTTGCTCGGCTGTTGTCATCTCGTCTCGTCCTTCCGGCTCATGGGCACGCGCCGTGGGTACGCGGCTCGCTACCGCCTCACTGTGCACAGCCGCGGTCGAGGCCGGTTCGAGACGGCGGATGCGGGCCCGTGGACGTCGAGCCCACCTCCAGTGGACCTGGATCGGGCGGCGCCACTGTGACCGCCGTACCTGTCTGTATCGCCATGGCTACGGCCGCCGCACCCAGCCAGAAGGACAAGTGGTCCCGATGCCAGATCAGCCGACGTCAGCCGCGGACCTCAGCGCCTCCGTGCAGAGGCTCGCCTCGGTGGCGGCCCAGTACGCCGCCGAGTCCGACGCACAACGGGCCCTGCCGGACCCGGTGGTCGAGGCGCTCCTCGACGCCGGGTTCGCGGGGCATTTCGTGCCCGGGTGCTGGGGCGGCGCCGACGGCACCGTCCTTGAGCTGCTGCACTCCGTCGCCGCGGTCGCCGAGGGCTGCACCTCGGCCGCATGGTCCGCGTCCGTGCTCGCCGGCACCGGGCGCCTGGGCGCGTACCTGCCCGAACAGGGCCAGCGCGAGCTGTGGGCCAAGGGGGCCGACACGCCGCTGGCGGGCGCGCTGATCCCGCGGGGCAGCGCCACCGAGGTCAGCGACGGCTGGCGGGTGACGGGGCAGTGGGACTTCACCAGCGCGGTGAACTTCTCGGCCTGGGCGCTGGTGTGCGCGCTGCTGCCGCAGGAGGGCGGCGGGGCGCAGCCGTGGTTCTTCGCGCTGCCGCGCGCGGACTATCAGGTGGCGGACACCTGGACGTCGACCGGCATGCGCGGCACGGGCAGCAACACGCTGGTCGTCAACAACGTGTTCGTGCCCCGGCACCGCGGCTTCGCCCGCGACGCCATGGTGGCGGGCCGCAGCGTGGGGTCGGACGCCCGCTGCCACACGGCGCCGCTCCGGCTGCTCAGCGGCGTGCTGTTCGGCGCCCCGGCGCTCGGCGCGGCACGGGCGGCGCTGCGGCTGCGCTCGGCGGAGCAGCCGCCGGACACCACGGACGCCCGGGGCGCGAGCGCCCGGATCGGCCTCGCGCGGGCGGCCGGCACCATCGACGCGGCCGGGTTGCTCCTCGAGCGGGCGGCCCGGGTGGCCGACGCCCCGAGCGCCTCCGCCCTGGCCCAGGCCCGCAACCCCGCGGACTGCGCCCATGCGGTGGCGCAGTTGGTCGATTCGGTCGAGGGGCTCGTGCGGGTGGCGGGCAGTTCGGCGTTCCTGGAGGCGCATCCGCTGCAGCGTGTGTGGCGGGACATCCACAGCATGGCCAGCCATGTGGCGCTGCGGTTCGACCAGGCGGGCGATGCCTACGGCGCCCGCCTGGTCGAAGCGGCCGTCGGCACCGTATGAGGACGTGCCGCCCGGCGGCTTACGCGGGCACGCTTCCCGGAGCGGGCGCCTTCCGCGGCGCGGGCGCGTGCTCCCCGTGCCGCGCGAGGCGGTCCGGGCCCGGCGCGCCCAGCGGCTTCAGCGTCAGCAGCTGAAGCTGCAACTGCTGTAGTTCCGGGGAGGGTTCGAGGCCCAGCTCGTCGGCGAGCACCTTGCGCAGGCTCTGGTACGCCTGCAGGGCCTCGGCCCGGCGTCCGGTGGCGCCGAGGGCGGAGATGAGCTGGCTGTGGAACCACTCGTTGAGCGGGTAGTCGGAGATGAGCCGGCACAGTTCGGGGATCGACTCGCGGTACCGGCCGAGCCGCTCCTCCGCCTCGATGCGGATCTCGTACGCCCGGATGCGCAGCTCCTCCAGGTGCACGATGTGCCCGGCGAGGATGCTGCCGGCCGGAGAGCCGGACAGCACGGGGCCGCGCCACAGGTCGAGGGCCTCGGTGGACGTGCGCAGGGCCGACTCCGGCTGTCCGTCGGCGAGTTCACGGCGGGCCTGCGCCACCAGGCGTTCGAAGATCTTCGCGTCGACCTCGTCCTCGTCGACCTGGATCGAGTAGCCGGGAGCGCTGGTGACGATGAGCTGCCGGTCCTCGGGGACCAGGTTCTCGTTGATCAGCATCCGGCGGGAGTGGTAGACGTACGTCTGGAGCGTGGTGGTGGCGCTGCGCGGGGGTCTGTCTCCCCACAACTCCTCGATGAGCGATTCCGTGGTGACGACCCCGCCGGGCCGGGTGAGCAGCAGGGCTAGCGTCTGGCACACCTTGGGCGTTCCCGGACGGTAGACCCGGCCGTCGTCGGCGACGATCTCAAAGGGGCCTACGAGATTGAAGCGCATGGCGTTGACTCCCGCCGAGTAGGGATGATTTCCGGCACGGTTCGCGGCCCGGTTTCCGGAACAGTTTCCGACACGATCGAATACGTGACGAGTCTCCTCATCGGCATGACAGCACGTCAATGTGGCTTGTTTCAGAGGTCCGTGAATTTGCGTCAGAGAACTGTCGGATTCGGCCGGATTCCACCGGAACTCAATTCCCCGCCCCGACACCGGAGATGCTGCGTTCCAGCAGGCACTCCTCAAGGAACGCGAGCGCCTTGAGATGGTAGGTGCGGGCCGCCCAGCCCAGGCTGATGTTGTGGCCGGCACCGGGCTGCCGGGCGACCTCCGTCCGGGGGGCCGCCAGCGGGGCGCGCAGCTCGGCCAGGGCCCGGTCGTCGTGCTGCCACCACCGCTCCTGCTCGGCGAAGGTGAACCGCACCGGCACCCGCACCCTCGCCGCGATGCCCGGGTAGCGTCCGGGCCACAGGTGGCTCTCCTCGGACTCCCGTACCGGCACCGGCCGCACCAGGTCGCGTCCTCGCCGGAAGGCGTCCGGCGGGTAGAAGCGCAGTGCTCCCCAGTGGCGCCGCCATGCGCCGCCCCGGCCGGCCCCGGGCAGTTCGTGCAGGTCGGCGGCGTAGTTCCGGCCGAGGCCGGAGATGTCGAGCCCGATCAGGCGGCCGGCGCGCGCGTCGGCGGCCGCGGACAGGGCCAGCTTGCCGCCGTAGGAGTGCGCCACGACGAAGAAGCCCGCACCGCAGGCGTGTTGGGCGGCGAACGCGTCGAGGGTGTCGTGCAGCGTCCGTGTCTGCTCCGCGAGGCTCTGCCCGTCGGGCAGCGCGGCCGCCGACGCCCCGTAGCCGGGCCGGTCCACCGCCAGCACCGTGAAGCCAAGGGCGGCGCCGAGGCCGAGCAGCGACATGCCCGGCTGGACCCGGCTGTCGAAGTACGCGGCGCTCATGCCGCCGCCGTGCACCGCCAGTACGACGGCACGCGGCGGCAGCCGCTCCGGCAGAGCCAGCAGCCCCGAGACCGGCACCCCGCGGGCATCGAGCGTGACCCGCCGCACCGGGGCCGCGGGGCCCGCCTGGCTCTCGTCGCCCGCGGCGCTCCCGGCACCGTCAGCCATGGCGGGCCCCGCCCCGTGGGCCCCCGGCCGCGGCCTCGCGTATCGCGTCCAGCAGGTCCGCCTGCTCGACGCACGCGGGGTCGGCCGGTGCTCCGGAGCGGACGGCCGCGGCGAAGGCCTCGACCGTGTGCCGCACCTGGTCGTCGGGGTCGAGCACGAACTCCTCGGTCCCGCCCTGCCGTTGGAGCACGATCCGGGGTGCGTGGCCGGCGGGCGGGGTGAAGGCGGGTTCGACCGTGAGGCGGCCCTGGCTGCCCCAGATCTCGTACGCCGACCGGTAGGAGTGGTCGAGGCCGAAGGAGAGCTGTACAGCGACGCCGCCCGCCGTGCGCAGCAGCGCGGTGCCGGACGTGTCCACCTGGTCCCCGCGGCCCCGGGCGAGCACGGCGCCCGCCACCGACAGCGGCTCGTTCAGCAGGTGAAGGGCGGCGCGGACGGGATAGACGCCGGTGTCCCACAGGGCGCCGCCGCCGAGTGCGGGGTCGAGCCGGATGTCGCCGTCGGGCCGGCGCGGGACCGCGAACGCCGCCTGGAATGCCCGCAGTTCGCCGAGCGCGCCGTCGTCGAGGAGCGCGCGCACCGCCGCGTGCTGCGCGTGGTGGACGAACATCACGTTCTCCATCAGCGCGAGCCCGGCCCTCCCCGCCCGCGCGACGAGCTCCCGGGTGCTCGCGGCACGCGTGGTCAGCGGCTTCTCGGCCAGCACGTGCTTGCCGGCGTCCAGGGCGGCGCCGGCCCACTCGGCGTGCAGCGCCGCCGGCAGCGGCAGGTACACCGCGTCGATGTCGTCGCGCCGCAGCAGGGCCTCGTAGCCGTGCACCGCGGCGCACCCGAAGTCCTGTGCGGTCCGCCGGGCCCGTGCGGCGTCCCTGCTGGCCACCGCGGCCAGGGTGACCTCGGGGCTCGCCGCCATGGCGGGCAGCATGCGGCGGCGGGCGATGTCGGCGCAGCCGAGCACCCCGATCCGTACCGGCCCGCTCACAGCCGTACCGCCCCCGAGGCCAGGCACGAAAGCAGCGTGCGGGCCTGCACGTTGACGTAGTGGTTGTGCCGCAGCAGGCCGTTCAGCTGGCCCGGGGTGACCCACACGTAGCCGGGCGGCGGCTCCAGCGGGGCCTCGTCCGGGGTGGCCTCGACGAAGAGGTAGCGGCTCTCCGCGTTCAGGAACCGGCCGCCCTCCTCGGAGTGCAGGGCCTCGTAACGGATGCGGGACGGCTCGGCGCCGAGGACGGTGTCGAGGAAGGGCGGGCGCTCGGCTTCGGGCAGGCCTGCGTAGTTGGACGGCGTGTACTGGACCGTGGGGGCCAGTTCCACCGTGTCGGCGAAACCGGCCTCCGTGCGGGCGTGCGCGAGCAGGTGGCTCACCCCCTCGATGCGGCGCGTCAGGAACGCCGTCACGCCGGTGCCGGTCGGCTCGAACAGCGGCTGCGTCCACCCGCCCACTTCTCGGCTGCCGGCCTGCACCCCGACGGCCACCACCCGGAAGTACCGCCCGTCCTCCCGCTCGATGGACCGGTCGCCCTGCCACCAGCCGGGCAGCGAGGCCAGCGGGACCCGCTCGGCGGTCACGTCGTGGCGGGCGCGCTCGCCGGTGAACCAGGACAGCAGGCCGGTGTCCGAGTGCAGGGCGGCGGCGTCGGTGTCGTCCGCGCCGGCCTGCGGGGCGCAGGCGAGGACGGTGCGCGCGTCCATGTTCACCACGTTGTCGCGGCGCAGCAGGCGGCCTATCTGGCCGAGGGTCAGCCAGCAGAAGTCCTCGTGCAGCTCGACGTCGCCGACGGCCTCCACGAGCATGTTGCGGTTGCTCTTGCGCAGGAACCAGGCGCCGTGCTCGGACTGCAGCACGTCGGCGAGCACCCGGCCGCGGCCGGGGCCGGTGAAGTAGTCGAGGTAGCGGACGCGGGCGCCGCGGTGCGCCCCGGTGTAGTTGCTGCGGGTGGCCTGCACCGTCGGGGACAGCTGGAGCAGGTTGCGGTTGCCCGGCTCCATCTTGGCCTGCATCAGGAAGTGCAGTACCCCCTGGAACTCCTTGACCACGATGCCGAGTACGCCGACTTCGGGCTGCCGGATGACGGGCTGGTGCCAGCTGCCGAACGGGCCGTCCGTGCCGGTGACCCGCAGGCCCTCGACGGTGAAGAAGCGCCCGCTGCGGTGCACGAGGTTGCCCGACTCCGGCGCGAACGACCAGCCGTCGAGATCCGCGAACGGGATGCGGTCCACCCGGAACGGGTGGGCGCGGCGGCGCTCGGCCAGCCATCCGTCGACCTCGTCGGTGGCGAGGAAGGCGCCCTCGGGCGCGGCGGCGGAGCGCGCGATGCGCCGCGCGAGCTCCCGGTCGCGGCGGGGCCCGAGCCGGGCGACGGCGTCGCGGGGGGCGGACTCGGCGATGGTGGTCATCCGCGCGCTCCCATGAACTCCTTCACCGAGGAGACGACGTAGTCGAGCATCTCCTCGGTGAGGGCCGGATAGACGCCGATCCAGAAGGTCTGCTCGGTGATGATGTCGCTGTTGGTCAGGTCGCCGACGACGCGGTGCTCCTGGTCGATGTAGGCGGGGTGGCGGGTGAGGTTGCCGGCGAACAGTCGCCGGGTGCCGATCTTGCGTCCCTCCAGGAAGTCCACCAACTCGGCCCGCTGGAAGGGTGCTTCGGGGTCCACGGTGAGGGCGAAGCCGAACCAGCTCGGGTCGCTGCGCGGGGTCGCCTCCGGCAGGATCAGGTGCGGCAGCCCGTCGAGGCCGTCGCGCAGGCGGCGCCAGTTGCGCCGGCGCGCGGCGCAGAAGTCGTCCAGCTTCTCCAGCTGGGTGAGGCCGAGCGCCGCCTGGATGTCGGTCGCCTTCAGGTTGTAGCCGACGTGGGAGAAGATGTACTTGTGGTCGTAGCCCGCAGGCAGCGTCCCCATCTGGTACTCGAAGCGCTTGAGGCACTTGTTGGTCTCGCCGGGCTCGCACCAGCAGTCGCGCCCCCAGTCGCGCAGCGACTCCACGATCCGCGCGAGGGCCAGGTTCGAGGTCAGCACGCAGCCGCCCTCTCCCATGGCCAGGTGGTGGGCGGGGTAGAAGCTGACCGTCGTGATGTCCCCGAAGGAGCCGGTCAGCCGGCCGTCGTACGTCGAGCCGACCGCGTCGCAGTTGTCCTCGATGAGGAACAGGCCGTGGTTCTCGGCGAGTTGGGCGATCTCGGCCACCTCGAAGGGGTTGCCGAGCGCGTGGGCGATCATGATGGCCCGGGTGCGCGGCCCGATGGCCTGGGCCACCCGGTCCGCGGTGGTGTTGTACGTGCCGAGCTCGACGTCGACGAAGACGGGCACGAGGCCGTTCTGGATGATCGGGTTGACCGTGGTCGGGAAGCCCGCGGCGACGGTGATGACCTCGTCGCCGGGCACCAGCCTGGCGTCCTCGAGCAGGTGCGAGGTGAAGGACGTCAGCGCCAGAAGGTTCGCGGAGGAGCCCGAGTTGGTCAGGTGCGCCTTGCGGCGCCCCAGCTTGCGCGCGAACCGGGACTCGAACCTGCGCGAGCTGGGTCCTGCGGCGATGCGCATCTCCAGGGCCGCCTCGACGAGCGCGGCCCGGTCGGTCTCGTCGAGTACCGCGCCCGCGGGCCAGATCTCGGTGACGCCCGGCACGAAGGGGCCGTCGTCCTGGCGGCTGAGGTGCAGTTTCCTCGTCTCGTCGAGGATCAGACCCTTGTGGTCGGTCATGAGGTGTGTCCTTCCCGGCTGTTGGGGCCGGTCGCGTTCTCGGGGTACTTCACGGCCTTCCACCAGCCGGGGTTCTCCTGGTACCAGGCGACGGTCTGCGCGAGGCCCTGCTCGAAGGGGATGCGGGGCGCGTAGCCCAGCTCCTCGCGGATCTTGCTCTCGTCGAGGGCGTAGCGGAGGTCGTGGCCCTTGCGGTCGGCGACGCGGCGGACCATGGACTCGTCCGCGCCGCACAGTTCGAGGAGCCGTTCGGTGATGTGCAGATTGGTCTGCTCGTTGCCGCCGCCGACGTTGTACACCTCGCCGGCCCGGCCGCGCGCGAGGACCAGGTCGATGGCGCGGCAGTGGTCGTCGACGTGCAGCCACTCCCGGACGTTGCGCCCGTCGCCGTAGAGCGGCACGGGCAGGCCTTCCAGGAGGTTGGTGACGAAGAGGGGTATCAGCTTCTCCGGGTGCTGATAGGGCCCGTAGTTGTTGGAGCAGCGGGTGATCGACACGTTCAGGCCGTGGGTGCGCCAGTAGGCGCGGGCCATGAGGTCGGAGGCCGCCTTCGAGGCGGCATAGGGCGAGTTGGGGAGCAGCGGCCAGTCCTCGGTCCAGGCACCCTCGGGGATCGAGCCGTAGACCTCGTCCGTGGAGACGTGCACGACCCGTCCGACGCCCGCGGCCAGACAGGCCTCGAGGAGGATCTGCGTGCCCTGCACGTTGGTGCGTGCGAACTCGGTGGCCGAGTGCACGGACCGGTCGACGTGTGACTCGGCGGCGAAGTGCACCACCGCGTCGTGGCCGGGCAGCAGCCCGTCCAGGAGCCGCGCGTCGCAGATGTCCCCGCGGACGAAGTCGAGCCGGGGGTGGGACGCGGGCAGGTTGTCCCGGTTGCCGGCGTAGGTGAGTTTGTCGAGCACGGTGACCCGGGTCTGCCCGTGCCCGTCGTAGCCGCCGGCGAGCAGGGTGCGCACGAAGTGCGAGCCGATGAATCCGGCGCCTCCGGTGACCAGCATTCTCATGCGGTCACCTCGCGGGCGTGCGCGGGGCGGGCGGGATCGAGCCTCGTCATGGGTACGTCGCCTCCTGCGGGCGTAGGTGTCGGCTGCGCGGCGCGGGCGCGTCCGGCCTCAGCGTTCGTCCGGCGGATCCGCACCCAGCCACGCGGCGGGCAGCCGGCGCAGCTCGAGGACGGCAGGAGCGGGGCCGCGGACCGCGGCCGCCGCCGCGAGTGCGGGGCCGCACGGGATGTCGATCAGAGTCCAGCCGGGCAGGCGGCGAGCGGCCTCGGCGCCGACGTAGTCCGCGGCCGGGCCGTGCCTCAGACCCGTTCCGAGTCCTTTGAGATACGCCTCCTTGCGGGTCCAGATCCGGCCGAACTCCGCACTACGTTCGCCCTCGGGGATCGCGGCGAGCTCGTGCCGTTCTCGTGGATGCATCGCTTTCGAGCAGAACCGCAGGGTCTCGGGCCGCGGCAGCTTCTGCACATCGACGCCGATGGGCACGGCGGCCACCCCGATCAGGGCGGTGTCCAGGCTGTGCGACAGCGAGAAGTGCAGCGCCCGGGGATTGGGGTCGAGCGCGGGCCGGCCGTGGGCCGCACCGCACCCGGGGCACGGCTCGCGGACGAACCGCACCTGCCGGGGCGGCTGACGGGTGTACCGGCCCAGGAGTCGGCGCAGGGCGACGTGCGCGGTCACGTACAGGGCTGCGTCGGCGGGCCGCACAAACGCGTCCGCACGCGCGGACTCGGCCGCGTCGAGGTCCGAGCGGTCGAGCGGCGCCGCGTGCGGCCGGTGCACGAACCACAGGTCGACGCGGTCCGGTGACACGGTGAACGCGGGCGTCTGCCCGGTGGTCCTGAGCAGCACCGCAACGGTCGCCTCCGCCCCTCAGCCCCGGGCGCTCTCGGCGTACGTCTTGGCGTGGCCGAGCGTGGCCCGGCTGTTGGTGCTCAGCGCGTTGGTGACGTACTGCCTGGCGTCCTCGACGGTGGCGTCGTCGCCGAGCACCCTGGCGATGTTCTCCGTGTTGAGGGTGACCGTGTGCTGCGAGGACGCCGTGACGCCGTCGCCGTCCTCGGTGAAGGTCCAGTAGCCGGTGTGCAGGGTCATGAGGGCGGGCAGGGTCGTCTGCTTGTAGGCGATCTTCCAGTGCGGGAAGGTCACCCGGTACGACTTGGTGGTGTGCACCGAGCCGTCCTTGGCCCGGGTGTCCATCTCCAGCTCCTGGAGCCCCGGCGTGTCCTCGGTGAGGCGTACGGTCGCCACGTGCGGCAGCCGCTCGGACCACCGGTCGGCCTCGTTGACGAAGTCGTACACGTCTTTCGCGGAGCCCGCGACGTGCACGGTGTCCTCGAAGGAGAACGTCAGGTCCTCGGCCGCGTGGGCGGCCTCGACGTTCTTCTTCAGGGCCGCGAGCTCGGAGCGGGAGTTGCGGTCGACGGCCTGGTCGATCCACTCGAGGCTCTCGGGGTCGTCGTCGATGGCACGGTAGTCGTGCAGCAGCCGGACCCGGGACTCGCTCTGCGCCAGCGGCTCGATGATCCAGGTCCCGCCCATCGCCGCGACGGGCGGCGCGGGGACCTCCTGGCGGAAGGTGATGCGGAGCCGCTGTGCGTCGAGGGTGCGGCGCGAAGTCCAGTTCTTCGCCTCGCCGTTGGCGGTGGCCCAGATGCGGATGCGCTCCTCGTGCTCGCCGCGCTCCACGTGGTCGACGTAGATGGTCGGCGGGAAGATGCGGGGCCAGTTCTGCACCTCGGCGATGAGCCGGTAGACGGCGTCGGCCGGGGCGGAGATCACGGTCTCGTGCTCGACCTCGCGCAGTCCGGGCTGCGTCATGGTGTCGCTCCTTGGTTATCGAGTGGCAGGTGCGGCGGGCGGGTCTGTCAGAAGTTGCCGAGGCCGCCGCAGACGTTCAGGGCCTGGCTCGTGATGGACGCGGCGGTGTCGGAGGCCAGGTAGCCCACGAGGCCCGCGACTTCCTCGGGGGTGGAGTAGCGGCCCAGCGGGATCTTGGCCTGGAACTTCTCCAGGATGGCGGCCTCGTCGGTGTCGTAGGCGGCCGCGTAGCCCTGGCGGACCCGCTGGGCCATGGGCGTCTCCACATAGCCGGGGCAGACGGCGTTCACGGTGATGCCGGTGGGGGCCAGCTCGTTGCCGAGGGCCTTGGTGAAGCCGACGACTCCGTGCTTCGAGGCGGAATACGGCGCCCCGAGGACGACGCCCTGCTTGCCCGCGGTCGAGGCGATGTTGATGATGCGGCCGCGGTTCTTGTCCCGCATGCCGCCGGTGGTCAGGGCCTCCCGGGTGACGCGGAAGACGCTGTTGAGGTTGGTGTCGATGACGTCGTCCCAGAGCTCGTCGGCGATGTCCGCGGTCACGCCGCCGCCGGAGCGGCCGGCGTTGTTGACGACGACGTCGAGGGTTCCGTACCGGTCCACGGCGGTCTGGATCCAGGTCCGGATCGCGGCCTTGTCGCGGACGTCGACCGCGGCGCCGTCGACGTCGAGGCCCTCGTCGGTGAGCTGCTTGACGGTGGCGGCGACGTTCTCGGCGCTGCGGGCGCCGATGAACACCCGGTGGCCCTGGCCCGCCAGGAGCCGGGCGACAGCCAGGCCGATCCCGCTGGTGGCTCCGGTGACGACGGCTACTCGCTGCACCTGGTCGGTCTGGTCGGTCATGGTTCTTCCCTCCAAGGGAACGCGAACGGGTTGGGGGCGCGGCCGCGCCAGGCTCAGACGGCGGCCTTGAGCTGCGCGTTGACGGCCTCGACGAGGGTGCGCGGCGTGCGGTGGTCGGCGAAGATCTCGTCGTCGAGCTCGATGCCGAACTCGCGCTCGATGCGGCCACCGGTCTCCAGGAGCGCCAGCGACTCGTAGCCGAGCTCCTCGAAGTCGCGGTCGAGGATGTCGCCGTCGAGGTCGACGGCCTCGGCGGCGCCGGCGCCTTCGCGCAGGATGCGCTTGAGGTCCTGGACGGTGAATTCCTGCGTGGCCATGGCTGGTTCCTTTCGTCGGTACGCCGTGCCCTGCGGGGCACGGAGTGGGTGCGGTCGAGCGCTCCCACCGGACACGGACGCCGGCGGGAGGTGGGCGCGCTGGTCAGTCGAGGGCTCGTACGACCAGCGCGGAGTTGAAGCCGCCCGCGCCGCGGGCGAGGACGAGCGCCGTGTGCACCGAGGCGGTGCGCGCCTGTCCGGTCACCAGGTCGAGGCGGTGGTCGGGCGAGGGGCGGACGTGGATGCTCGGCGGGATCAGGCCCTCGCGGATGGACAGGACCGCGGTGGCGACGTCCACGGCGGAGCCGCCGGCCTGGAGGCGGCCGATCATCGTCTTGGGCGCGGTGACCGGAACGCCGTACGGGCCGAAGACGGCGGTGAGTGCGTCGGCCTCCTCGCGGTCGAGCCGGGCCGTGGCCGCGGAGTCGGCGAAGACGACGTCGACGTCGCGGGCGTCGGCGGCGGCGTCCGCGAGAGCCAGCTCGATGGCGCGGCGCAGGCCCGGCGGGCGGCCGCTGCCCGGCCGGGGGTCGAGGGTCGCGGCGTGCCCGGCGATCTCCGCGTACGGCGCCCTGGCACCGCGGGCGCGCGCCGCGTCCTCCCGCTCCACGATCAGCAGGGCGCCGCCCTCCCCCGGCACGTGTCCGCGCGCGGCGGCGTCGAAGGGCAGGTAGGCACGCTCGGGGTCGCCGCTGGTGGACAGCCGGCCGCCGGCCAGCTCCGCTGCCCAGCCCAGCGGGTGGATCGGCGCGTCGAATCCGCCCGCGGCCATCAGCGCGCTGCCCTTGCGGAGTCGACGGCGGGCCTGCGCGAGGGCGTCGAGGCCGCCGGCCTGTTCGCTCACGAGGACACCGGTGGGGCCGCGCAGGCCGTGCCGGATCGAGATCTGTCCGCTGTTGACGGCGTTGAACCAGGCGAAGGACTGATACGCGCTCACGTGCCGGCTCCCCCGGCTGAACAGCTTGCGCATCTCGTCCTGGACGAAGGCGGCGCCGCCTGCGGTGACGGCCGTGACGACCCCCATGTCGTCCGCGGGCACGTCGTGCGGGTCGAGGCGCGCGTCCTTGAAGGCGCGGTCGGCGGCGACGAGCGCGAGCTGGGTGACGCGGTCGGTCTGCGGCACGAGCCGTCCCGGCAGGTGCTCGGCCGCCGTGAAGCCGCGGATCTCGCCGCCGAGACGGGCCGGATACCCGGACACGTCGAACCGGGTGACGGGTCCGATGGCGCTCTTGCCCACTCGGGTGGCGGCCCAGAAGTCGGTGATGTCGAGCCCGTGCGGCGTGGCCACGCCCATCCCGGTGATCACGGTCCGGACGCTCATCGCAGGCTCCTGTCGGGGCGGGCGAGCACGATCGCGCTCTGGAATCCGCCGAATCCGCTGCCGACGGTCAGGACCGCGTCGGTGCGGTGTTCGCGCGCGGTGAGCGGCACGTAGTCGAGGTCGCACTCGGGATCGGGGGTGTGCAGGTTCGCGGTGGGCGGCACCACGTGGTGCCGCATCGCGAGGGCTGAGGCGGCGAGTTCGACCGAGCCGCTGCCGCCGAGCGAGTGGCCCACCATGGATTTGATCGAGCTGACCGGCGTGCGGTACGCGTGGTGGCCGAGGGCCGCCTTGAGCGCCGCGGTCTCGTGCCGGTCGTTCTGCTGGGTGCCGGAGCCGTGTGCGTTGACGTAGTCGACGGCGCCTGGGGGTATCCGGGCCTCGTCCAGGGCCTCGGTGACGGCTCTGGCCAGCTCGCGGCCGTCGGGGCGCAGGCCGGTCATGTGAAAGGCGCTGCAGCGTGAGGCGTACCCGGCGAGCTCGGCGTAGATGTGCGCACCGCGCCGTAGCGCGGCCTGCAGCTCCTCGACCACGAACACCGCGGCGCCCTCGCCGAGGACGAAGCCGTTGCGGCTGGCGTCGAAGGGGCGCGAGGCGTGCGCGGCGTCGTCGTGGCGCGGCGTCGTCGCCCGGATCGCGTCGAAACCCGCCATCGTGATCGGGGAGATGGGGGTGTCCGTCGCTCCGGTGATCATCACGTCGGCGGCGTCCTCCCTGATCAGGTCGACGGCGTGGCCGACCGCGTCGAGGCCCGCGGTGCAGCCGGTCGAGACCACCGCTGCGGGGCCCTCCGCCCCGGCCGCCCAGGCCACTTCGGCCGCGATCGTGCTCGGCGTGAGGTAGTCGTGCAGATGCCGCAACGCGTAGGCGTGGTCGGGCAGTTCACGCCGGCCGGCGTCGCTCAGGACGCGGTACTCGCGCTCGAGGCTCGTGGTCGCACCGAGCGCGCTGCCGATGCCGACGCCCACCCGGTGCGGGTCGAGTGCGCCCGTCTCGAGGCCGCTGTCCGCGACCGCCTCCCGGACCGCCACCACGGCGAACTGGGTCGCGCGGTCCATCCGGCGGATCTCCTGCGGCGTGAGACCGTGCAGCTCCGGGTCGAAGTCGGCCTCGGCCGCGACCTTGCAGCGGAAGGGGGACGGGTCGAAGCGCGTGATGCCGCGGGTCGCCGTGCGTCCCTCGCTCAGCAGGTTCCAGAAGGCCTTGGTCCCGATACCACCCGGTGCCAGGACCCCTATTCCCGTGATGACGGCGCGTCGGGCCACTCGCGTCAGTCCCCCTCGAATCGGTGAGTGCGCTTCCGCGCCGACGGTGCCTTTGCTGTTCGGAACGGCTCAGCGGAATGCGTCACCCAGCTTCTTCACCCCCGGTTTCGGTTTCAATATCGGCCCGTGCAGGACTCGGTCAGCTTTTGTCATGCCGTCGCGCGTACGAAAAGAACGGGTGCGAGGAACGTCAGAGAAAAGCAAGAAGAGGAATTCACGGGTGCCCGAGCCGGAAACCCACGCCCCGGACCGTGATGATCCAGGTGCTGGATCCCAACTTGCTGCGCAGGCTGCTGACATGGGTGTCGATCGTGCGCCCCGGGCGGGACCAGGAGTCGTCCCAGACCTGCGTCATGAGCTGCTTGCGCGAGACGACGGTTTCCGGCTGCATCAGGAGCAGCCGCAGCAGGTCGAACTCCTTGCGGGTCAGCGCGACGCTGCGCCCGTCGACCCGGACTTCCCGGGTGCCGGTGTCGACCCGCAGCGGGCCCCAGGTGATGATCTGCTCCGGTGCGGGCTGCGAGCGGACGCGGCGCATCACGGCGTCGATCCGGGCCACCAACTCCCGGAAGCCGTACGGCTTGACCATGCAGTCGTCCGCCCCTGCCTGCAGGCCGAGCACCCGGTCGAGCTCGCTGTCGCGCGCGGTGACCGCGATCACGGGCGTCTCGGCCACGGCGCGGATGCTGCGGCAGACTTCGAGGCCGTCCATGTCCGGCAGGTCGAGGTCGAGCAGGATCAGCTCCGCGCTCCGGTGGGCGTGCAGCGCCTCCGCCCCCGTGGACACGCTCTGCGCCCGGTGGCCGTGCCGGCACAGGCCCTGCACCAGGGACTCGGCGGCCCGCGGCTCGTTCTCGACGACGAGGACGCGCAGGGCGCTGCGGCCTGACTGGTGCGTGGTGATGTCGGGCCGGGGCCTGCGCGGCAGCGTCGCCGTGCACGCTCCCCCGTGAAACCGGTCTTCCTGTATCCCGAACAGGTCCATGGACTGCCGTTTCATCAACTGCTCCCGCATGTTGCCCCGTTGGAGTCTGGTGTCACTGGTAGACCTTCACCAGGATTTTAGAAACCGTCCCGCCGGTTTTGCAACGCGATTGAGGCGCCAACCGCCGTAACCCGGTACAGAAATGAACAAGGACCACTTGAGTGGTCGCCGACTCCGGCCTCACGCCGTCTTCTTGTCGGACGGTTCACGCAGGGGCAGTCATGGCCGCGATGATGTGCCGGGCGATGGAACGCCCGTGGTGCCGCAGATAGAAGTGGCCGCCGCTCATCATGTGCAGGCCGCGAAACTCCTGACTGTGAGCGGCCCAGGCGGCGAGCCGTGCCCGTCCCACCAGCTCGTCCTCGGTGCCGCCGAACGCGGAGAGCGGGACGGGCAGGGGCGTGGTGCCGGGGTCCGGGCGCCAGGTGTCGACGAGTGCGAAGTCATTGCGGAAGATCGGCCCGAAGAGGCGCCAGAGGCGCTCGTCGTCGAGGACCTTGGCGGGTGTTCCGCCCACCGACCCCAGCCAGTCCCGCAGTTGGCCGTCCGTCCACGCGTGCCGGTCCCGGGAACTCCTCGCCGTACCGGGAGCCCCGCAGGCGGACAGGCCGATCCACGAGGGAAGCGGCCGCCCCTCTCGTACGAGGCGCCGCGTCAGCTCGTAGGCGACCAACGCCCCCATGCTGTGCCCGAAGAATGCGAACGGTCGGTCTGTCCACGGCTCCAACTCGGCTCTGAAGAAGTCCACCAGCTGGTCGCAGGTGCCGATCAGTGGACGGCCGAGGAGCCGGCCCCGTCCCGGGGCGTCGACGAGGCAGAGCTCCCAGTCGGCGGGGAAGGCCCGCTCCCAGCCTCGGTAGAGCAGCTGTGAGCCACCGGCATGGTGGAACAGGAAGAGACGCGCGGCCGCCTCCGGCGCCGGACGTGGGACCGTCACCGCGCCGTGTGCGTCGGCGCGTGGGGCCGGGGAGGCGGTTCGGGCGGCGGTCCGGTCGGCATGGGACGTCTTCCGCACGGGCCGCGATCCTTCTTCCAGAACTCAGGGCTCAGACTCGGGGCTCAGAACTCAGGGGCTCAGGACTCACCGCTGCCGACCGGCTCGGTCCGGGCCGTGCGGTCCTCGACGAGGCGTGCCAGTTCCTTGCGGTCCACCTTGCCGTTGCGGCTCAGGGGGAGTACCTCGAGGACCACGCAGCGGCGCGGAATCTTGAACTCCTCCAACTCGTCCCGCATGCGCCCGAGTACCTCGTCGGAGGCGAGATCCGTGACCACGGCCAGCAGGGCCGGCTTCTTCTCACGCGGAGGCAGAACGGCGGCCGATACGACCTCGGGGATGCGGTGGGCCGCGGCCTCGACCTCGGTGGCGCTGACGCGGAAGCCGCGCTCCTTGTAGAGATCGTCCCGCCGGCCGGAGAAGTAGAGGTAGCCCTCGTCGTCCAGCCAGCCGTAGTCGCCGGTGCGCAGTTCGGGAAAGAGGCCGTCGCGGCGCGGGAACCTCTCCGCGTTGAGTTCGGGGCGCCGCCAGTAGCCGGACATCACATGCGGTCCGCGCACCGTGATCTCCCCGATCTCGCCGCACGGCAAGGGGTCCCCCGCGTCGTCGACCACGACGACCTCGGTGCCGGGCAGCGGCAGTCCGCAGGATCCGGGGCGGTCGAGGTCCCCGTCCGGGGGCATGATCGTCGCCCGCTTGCATTCGGTGAGGCCGAACATGACCTGACCGCGCAGACCGGGTATCGCCGTGCGCAACGCATTGAGCGTCTCCGTCGACAGGGCCGCACCGGTGTTGGTGATCAGGCGCAGGGCCGGGCGGCGGGAGGCCCGCTTGACGAGCCAGGCCAACGACTCCGCGACGGACGGAACCGCGGGCAGCACCGTCGCACCGCTGTCAAGCAGGTTGCGCAGGAGGGCCGGGCCGGCCTCGGCCGCACCGCCGAGGACCACGTGGGCTCCACTGAGGGCCCCGAGGAACAGCTGGTAGAGGCCGTAGTCGAAGGAGAGCGGCAGCGGGCAGTAGACGACGTCGTCGGGGCGGTACTCGAGGACCTGTTGGATGGCCTGGGCGGCGAACAGCACCTGCTGGTGGGTGCTCACCACCGCCTTGGGCATCGACGTGGTGCCCGACGTGTAGATGAGGGAGACCGGGTCCACGGCCAGCGGGGCGCCGGCCTTGTTCTCCGGCGCCTCGTTCTCCGGCACCTCGAAGACCTCGTCGCCGCCGAAGGCGACCGTGGTGGCGTCCGCCGCGGAGACGGCGGTGATGCTCCGCCCGCGGGCGATGTCGAGAACCGCCGCGTCGGCGCCCACGACGAGGGCCGGCTCGCAGTCGTCGAGCACGTGCTCAAGCGGGGTGCCTACGACTTGCTCGTGCAGCACCGTGTAGAGGGCGCCGATCCGCGAAGCGGCGTAGACCAGAGCCGGCGTGAGGGGGCCGGAGGGAAGGGAGATGACGATCCGGTGGCCGCGCGCGACCCCTCGGGAACGCAGCCAGGCGGCGAGGTTCAGGCTCGCGCGCCGCAGTTCGCCGTAGGTCACGGTCACATCGAGACGCGTGACGGCGGGGCGGTCGGGTGACTCCCCGGCCGTCGCGTCCAACAGGTCGTGGAGCAGGGCGGGTTGAGACATCGTGGTCAGGTCCTCAGCAGATGCGGGTGGTCAGGGGCTGGGGATCGCGCCCAGCTGGGAGAGGAGGCCGAGGCCGTCGGAGAGCACCCAGTACTCGGCCAGCCGATCGTCCTCGAGGCGGACGATGGACATGCCCGTGTAGCGCACGGGGGTGCCGACCGCGACGGTGGCGGTGGGTGCGCCGCCCGCGTACCTGCCGGTGACGGTGTACCCGCCGGACACGTAGTCGCCGTCGCGCAGCGGGCCCGGGTCCGTGGTGAAGCGGACGTCGTCGAGCAAGGTCCGTACGGAACGGACCCAGTCGAGGAGCCCGTCCCTGGTGGTGATCCGGTTGGAGTCGGGGAAACCGAGATAGCGGGCGAGTTCGGCGCTGTGGACGACGAAGTCGTCGGCGATGAAGGCGGGGGTGTCCGCGAAGTCGACCTCACCGTTCCACAGGTCGACGAACCGTTCGAAGAGGATCTTCCCGAGGTCCGTCTCCTGGCCGTCGAGGGCGCTCATGCCGCCGCCTCCTTCTGGGACACGGACTCCGTGGCGGGCGCGGTCTGGGCCGCGGTCACCCGGACCCCGACGAGCAGCGGCAGGACCGCCAGGGCGCAGACACCGCAGATCACTCCGATCACGCCGAAGGAGACGCTGTTCTGCAGGAGGGTGGCCGCGAGGCTGGTGGCCAGCATCATCCCGGCGTACTGTGCGGAGCCGTTCAGCGCAAGGGCGGTGCCGCGCATCTCCGGCCGCAGCTCGCTGACCAGGGCGTTGAGGGCCGGCTGGCCGACGCCGACGGCGGTGCCCCACAGGATGAAGGCGACCAGGACGACAGCGAGGCGATCGCCGATCAGCGGTACGGCGGTGACTCCGGCGGCCGCCACCAGTGCTGCCACGACGAGGACTCGACGCTTGCCCAGGCGGTCGGCGATCCGGCCGCCGAGGAGGGCGCCGGCCATGCTGCCCGCCCCGGATCCCATGATCGCGAACCCGGTCTGTGCCTCGTTGAAGTCGAAGCGCTCGGCGAAGAAGACGCCGATGTTGGAGAACATCCCGTACAGGGCCGCGCTCCACAGCAGGGTCGAGCCGAGGACGCACAGCAGCGCGGGCGTGGTGACGGCGCGGCGGATCATGCCGAAGTAGGCCGCCATCGGGCTGCCGGAGGCGCGCTCCTCCGGGGCCTTCGGCGCGGCGGCCGGCAGGAGCAGCAGGACCGTCACGTAGACCACGGCGGCGACGACCGCCACCGCGACGAAGGCCGCGCGCCAGTCCAGCAGGTAGGCAAGGGAGGAACCGAGCGGAACACCGAGCACCGTGGAGCTGAGCAGACCGGCCACGACGATGCCCATGACCTTGCCGCGCCGCTCGAACGGGAAGTTCTCGGCGATCAGGGCGTACACACTCGGCATGATCATGGCGGAGCCGAGGCCGGCCAGGGCCCGGGTGGCGAGGATGAAGGTGAAGTCGCTGCCGAGGCCGGTCAGGACGTTGGCGACGGCGAACACGACCAGACCGGTGCACAGGATCCGGCGGCGTCCGATCCGGTCGGACATGGCTCCGCACAGCGGTGCCACCACAGCGAACAGCAGTGCGTAGGCGCTGACGAGCAGGCCACCGGAGCGCGCGGCGGTGTCGGTGTCGGAGGCGATCTCGGGGATCAGCGGGACGGTGATCATCGAGTCGAGCCCGACGAGGAACGCGCTGCACACAGCGATGGCCAGGACGCGTCCCGGCGTGGCTGTGCGGGCGGGGGCAGGGGTGGTCATCCGAGTTTCCCTCTGGTCGCTGCTGTAGAAGTTGATCAGGTGAGGACCGGCATGTGCTGTGCCGAGTCCGTGTGTGCCGAGTCCGTGCGTGCCGAGTCCGTGCGTGCCGAGTCCGTGCGTGCGGAGGCACGGCGGGCGGCAGCGGGGGGTACGACCGCGGTGCCGACGGCACGGCAGACCAGCACGGGCTCGGCCGGCGTTTCCGCCCGGGTGGCGCCGAGGTCGTACCGGGCCACGACGGTCTTGTACGCGGTGAACTCGACGGTTCTGCGCAGCCGGCTGCGGCTGCGCAGCCGGGCGGTGGCCTCGATGTAGTCGCCCGCGGACACCGGGGCGAGGAACTCGACCTTCTGGTATCCGGTGAGCAGTCCCTCGTCGCCGTCGGTCTTGATGGTGATCTCGGTGACGAGGTCGCCGAACATCTCCAACAGGCGGGCGCCGGACACCAATTCACCTCCGTAGTGCGCGTCCTGCGGGCCCATCCGCACCCGAAGAGTGGCCGTGATGTCCGCCGGGGCCTCGGGTGTTGGCGTTCCCTGCATGTCCCCTACCTGTTCGTAGCCGAGTGATTCCGTGCGCGGCGGTACCGGTGCCGTACCCCGCTCGGTGCACGGCGGGTGCGTGGCGTCGCTGTGGTCCGCTGCGACGGCCACAGCGACGACGCACGCCTCTTTGTGCGCGATGGACACCGTGATCGCGCCGAGCCCGAGCTCCTCCGCGTGGCGCGCGGCCGCGCCGGAGAGGCGGACGACCGGTGCTGAGCGGTCAGCACGCGCCACACAGACCTGAGCCGGGCGGATGCCTCTGCCGAAGCCCGTCCCCAGAACCTTCACGACCGCCTCCTTCGCGGCGAACCGGCCGGCCAGGAACTCCCGTTCCCGACTGGGCGAGAGCGTCGCCGCGTACTCCAGCTCCTCTTCGGCATAGGTGTGCCGACGAAACCATTCGCGGGTCGTGAGCCGGTCAAGTTCTGCTGGAGAAAGGACATCGACACCGATACGCATGCGGGCGCCCCGGGCTTCCGCTAGCCCGCGGTGCCGGTCGAGCGGAGCACCGCGAGGTGTCCGCTGCCGGACAACGGGTCCACGTCGCACAGCACCACGAGGCGGTGATCCCGCTGCCACTGCTGCCAGTGCCGGGCCAGGTCGAGCCAGACACTGGTGCAGTAGCTGCCGGGAGCGACGCGGTGCACGCGCGCCGCAGAGCCGAAGTCCTGCTCCTGGACCCACGGGCCGGTGACGAGCAGGGTGTCCGGTCCGCTGCCGGCGAGTTCGCGCAGCCGGGCGAGGGTCGCTTCGGCGTCGTCGAACGACTCGACCGCCTCGGCCTGGAGCCCTGCACCGTTCTTCAGGACCAACAGCACCCCGGTGTCCGTGAGTTCGCCGGAGTCGACGAGCGGGTGGGGAGTGGGCAGCGTCGTCTGCTCGAGCACGGCGAGCACGGCGTTCTCGGACCGGCCGCCGCGCTGGTAGGCGGAGATGATCCGCAGCGCGGTGAACGGCGCCGCGAGGCCCTGCTCGCTGACGGAGAAGCTGTGCGCCCCGCCGCCGAGCCGCATGTTGAGGTGTGAGGCGACGGCCGTGAACGGGTGGACGTCGGGCAGCGCGTGGGTGACGACGACCAAGTCGGCCGTGGCGCCGGTGAGTTCCTCGCTCTCCACGAGACGGTCCACGAGGTCCTTGTGGAACACGTTCCGGCCGCTGCGCAACCGCTGTTCGTCCACCGTGGAGCCGAACGGCTCGACCAGGTCGCGATAGAAGCCCAGTACGCCCGGGTCCTCGTGGAAGGGGCCGGCGTCCGGGGAGACGACGACGGACGATGCGAAGAGCGTGGTCACGTCGCTCACCGGCCCTGCAGCTGCGGCTCGGGGGCGACGCGCGCCAGGTAGGCGGTGAGCGTGCCGACGGACTGGAAGTCCTCCATGTCGAGGTTCTCCGGGTCGATGACGATCCCGAGGCTGTCCTCGAGGTGCATCAGCATCTCCATCACCGAGGTCGAGTCCAGATGGAGGTCCTCGAGGAGCCGGGCCTCCTCGGTCAGGCCGGTGATTTCGCGCTCTAGTACCTCACTGAGGGCGGCTTCCACCTGGGCGACGATGTGCTTGTCCATGGTCAGGCTCCTTGGTTCGAAAGGGAGTTGAGGGTCAGAAGGCCGGGTCAGAACGTGACGAGACGCTGCTTGCCGAGCAGGTCGTCGAGAGTGTCGCGGCGCCGCACCAGATGGGCGGTGCCGTCGTGGACCATGACCTCGGCGGGGAAGCCATGGCTGAGGAACAGGCCGGGCGAGGCCGAGGGCCCGTACGCGCCCGAGCGTTCGACCCCGATGAGGTCGCCCACGGCGACCTCGGGCAGCGCCACGCGCTTGCCGATCACGTCGTTGGGCGTGCACAGCGGCCCGGTGATCGTGTACGTGCGGTCCGGCTGCTCGGTGTACCGGGTCAGGGAGCGGATCGGGAAGTTGCGCTTCACGAAGCTGCCGACGCCGACGGCCGCCATGTGGTGGTTCGTACCACCGTCGGCGACGACGAACTGCTCCCCCATGGACTCCTTCACCTGCAGCGCGCGGGTGACATAGGTGCCGCAGGGGGCGGTGAGGTAGCGCCCGAGCTCGTTGATCAGGCGGCAGTCCGGGTGATCGCGGTGGAACTCCGTCACGGTCTCGTTGATGCCGGCGGTGAGCGCGTCCCGGTCGAGGGGGGACTCGTTGTCGAAGTACGGGATGCCGAAGCCGCCGCCGAAGTCCACCGTGCGCAGCTCGATCCCGGTCTCGGCGGACAGTTCCCGCGCTGTCGCGAGGATCTCGCGGGTGTTGTGGACCAGGTCCTCGTGGTGGAGGAAGCGCGTGCCCATGTAGGCGTGCAGCCCCATGACATCGACGTGGCGCAGGCTCTTCAACAGCTCCCGGGACCGGCGTACGTGAGCGACGTCGATGCCGAACTGGCGGGGCTTGCCGCCCATGGCAAGACCGGAGCCCTTGGTGTGGAAGTCGGGGTTGATCCGCAGCATCACCGGTGTCGGACCCTGGTTCGTCCGTGCCGCCAGGTCGTCGAGGGCCCGGAGTTCGTCGAGCGACTCGCAGACGATCGCGTGCAGACCGGCGCTCACGCAGGCCTCCAGCTCGGCCCGGGTCTTGCCCGGCCCGAGGAAGATCGTGTTCTGCGGTGCGACGCCGGCTCGCCGTGCCGTCTCCAGCTCGGCCAGCGAGGAGACCTCCGCGCCCGCGCCCAACGACCCGAGCAGGCCGATGACGCTGATGTTGGGGTTGGCCTTCAGGGACAGGAAGATGTCCACCGCGGGGTGCATCCGGTCCCGCAACCCTTGGTACGTGTCGCGCAGGACATCCGCGTCGTAGACGTACAGCGGTGTGCCGAACTCGGCGGCGAGGTCCGAGATCGGCAGACCCTGTATCCGGAACTCACCGGTGCTCATGCCGCCTCCTGTGCCACGCCGGAGGCGCGATGCGTGATGACCATGGCCGCGAACGTGGCGCCGAGGCCGACGGTCGCGAACACGTAGGTACGTCCGTGCCGCAGGGCGCCCGCGTCCCGCAGCGTCGTGTAGTTGAGGAACACGTCGGAGGCGAAGCAGTGGCTGTAGCGCCCGACGTTGTCGAGGAAGACGCGGGAGCGGTCGATACCCAGCTCGCCGATGGTCTGCCGCCAGGACTGCAGATTGACGTTGTGCGGGATGATCTGGTCGATGTCGTCCAGGGTCAGACCCGCCTGCTCGACGGCCTCGCGTACCACCTCGGCGAGCACCGGCGCGTAGACCGTGCTGACTTCAAGGGACTTCTCCTCGTCGAGGAGCATGGCCGCGCTGTACTCGCCCAGGGTGCGGGTGGCGTACGAGCGGACCGTGTCCCCGGCGCCGTCCAGGCCCACCAGGCAGGCGGCCCCGGCGTCGCCCATGATGGCGATGTCCGGGATCAGCTGGATCTGCGGGGAGAAGGCCTGCTCACCGGTGACCACCAGGGCACGGTCGCCCGGCCCGCCCTCCGCTCTGAGGAGTTCGGCCGCGGCGTCGACCGCGGCCATGCCGCTCGCGCAGTTCTGCTGGCTCACGGCGAAGGCCTCGGCGTGTTCGAGCCCGAGCCGGTTCCTGATCTCCCGGGCGGGGTCGATGTGGGCCGGGGCCACCGCTTGCGTGGTGTGGGAGTAGACGACGTACCGAATGCGGTCGCGGACCCCCGGCCCGTCCAGGATCCGGCGGGCCGCCGGCAACACCACGTCGTACAGGGAGAGTTCGGGATCGAACCGGATCTCCTGCAGACCGTGGATCCGGCGGAAGAGACGGACCTTGGTCGGACGCAGCCGCAGGCGCTCCGCGAGCTGCTCGATGGGCACGACTCGGTCGGGCACGAACGACTCCACGGCCTCGAGGGTCGTCACGGATGTCGTCATCGCCGGCACTCCAGGGTTCTCGGTCGGACAGGCTGCGGGGGACGGGGCACGTCGACGGCGTTCACCGGGTGTCTCCTCGTCGATGGGTCAGGGTCAGGGCGGTGAACGTCGCACCGGCGCCCACGCAGGCCATCAGGTAGTGCCGGCCCTCGACGAGCCGTCCGGCGTCGCGCAGTGACGCGTAGTTGACGAACGGGTCGGCGGCGAAGCAGTGGCTGTAGCGCGGGACGTTGTCCAGGAACACGCGGTTTTGGGAGATGCCCAGTTCGGCGACGGTGTTGCGCCAGGCCATCAGATTGACGTTGTGCGGGATGACCAGGTCGATGTCGGCGAGCGTGAGTCCGGCCTCGGCGACGGCCTGCCGCACCACGTCGGCGAGCGTGGGCGCGTAGGCCTTCCCGTACAGGGCGGCCTGCTCGGGGGACATGCCGACGAGCTGCGCGTACTCGCCCAGGGTGTGCGAGACGTACGAGCGCACGGTGTCGCCGGTGCCGCCCACCGAGACCAGGCAGGCCGCGGAGGCCTCGCCCATGATCGCCGTGTTGGGAACAGTCCGGATCAGGGGCGAGTGCGGCTTCTCCCCGGTCACCACCAGCACCCGGTCCGCGGCGTCGCCGTCGCGCAGCAGCTGCGCCGCGACATCGACGGCTCCCAGGCCCGACGCGCAGTTCTGCTGGCTGAGCGCGAAGGCCTCCGCGTGCCGCAGACCCAGCGCGTCGCGGATGCCGGCGGCGAGATCGGTGTCCGCGGGAGCGACCTCGTGGATGGCGTGCGCGTAGATCACCCAGCGGATGCGGCGCGGGTCCGGCGCCTGCTCGACCACCCGCCGGGCGGCCGGAAGGACCAGGTCGAACAGGGAGCTGTCCGGATCGTCGTGCAGCGTGTGCAGTCCGTGGACCTTGCGGAACAGGGACAGCTTGGGGCGGCTGAGCCCCAGCGGCTCGGCCAGTGCCTCAATGGTCAGCCGCCGGTCCGGCACATGGAACTCGACCCGTTCCAGGGTCCCGAGTGACGCGCTCATCGCGGGCTCCCCGCACCGCCGCGGCTCTCGTCCCGGGTGAGGACCGTGCTCAGCCAGTCGGTCAGCGCCCGCGCGGTCGTCGCCGAGTGCTCGGCCAGCATCGTGAAGTGGTCGCCCTGGGCCTCCACCGTGGTGTCCGCCAGGTCCCAGCGGGGCAGAGCATGCGCGCCGGACCGTTCCCGCGCCTGGACGAGCAGCGTGGGTACGCCGCTGCGCTGCGGCTCCCAGCCGTCGAAGACGCGGATGTAGCCGCCCATCGCGATGAGCCGGTCGTCGTCGAGGAGTTGGCTGTTCTGCTCCGTCAGCATCTGGTCGGCCACCATCGACAGGTCGTCGAGGTCCAGCGGACTGGCCAGAGTGTCGATCAGCACGACGGCGGCCGGGTCGATTCCCCGCTCCTGGAGGCGCCCGCTCACGGCATGGGCGATCCAGCCTCCGGTGGAGCGGCCGAGCAGGACCAGCGGCCTGCCCGCCGCTTCCCGTACCGCCCCGTCGGCCAGGGCGTCGACCAGGGCCGGCAGGGACGCGGGCAGCGCCTCGCCCCCGGTGAATCCGGGCAGCGGCGGGACGGAGACGGCACGCCCTTCGAGGTGCGGGAGCAACTGGTCGTACTCCTGCGGGCCGGAGATGGCGATCATCGACGGGAAGCAGACGACCGCGGGCTCGTCGGCCGGGCCGTCGGCCTTCGGGAAGGGTGCTGTCCGGTCCCCTTCCCCGAAGGCGGGACGGATCTGAGAGGCGGCGACCAGCAGGTCGACCGCGTGCCCCAGACGACCGTCCTCGTGCGCGGTGCGCAGCAGCTCGGTCAGGGCGCTGGGCGGGGCCGCGGCGGTCTCGCCCGGGGCGAGCGCCTCCAGCTGCTCGTGGATGTGCGAGGCCAGAGCCCCCACGCTCGGGCGGTCGAAGGCGATGGTCGCGGGCAGCTTCAGTCCCGTCTCCCGGTTCAGCACGGTGCGCAGTTCCATGGAGGTCAGCGAGTCCATGCCGAGGTCCCGGAAGGGGGTGTCGGGCTCGATGGCGTCGGCGCTGTCGTATCCGAGCACGGCCGCGACGACGTCCTCGACCGCGTCGACGACCGCTGCGCGGCGCCGCTCCTCGGGCAGGCTCGCCAGCTTCTCGTGCAGGGACGCGGTCCCGGTGCCTGCCGCGGAGGCGGCGGAGTCGGCGGCCGGACCCGCGCTGCCGGCGCGGCGCACAGCGGTGCGGACGAGCCCCCGCAGAACGGGCGCCAGGCCGTCGCCGAGTCCGCGCAACGCCTTGCGGTCGAGGCGTGCCGGGACCAGGACGGGTGCCGTACCCG
Source organism: Streptomyces cavernicola (assembly GCF_029968035.1). Lineage (GTDB taxonomy): Bacteria > Actinomycetota > Actinomycetes > Streptomycetales > Streptomycetaceae > Streptomyces > Streptomyces cavernicola. Next base: position 51,625 of record NZ_JASCIQ010000042.1, read on the forward strand.
CGACGGCGGCGTCGAACAGCGCCGTGCCGAGTTCGGGCGAGATCGGCAGAATGCCGGAGCGTTCCATCCGCTTCAGGTCCACGTCCCGCAGGGCGCCTGCCATGCCGCCGGTGGGCTCCCACACGCCCCAGGCCAGAGAGGTTGCCGGCAGCCCGCTGTGGGTGCGGTGTTGGGCGAGTGCGTCCAGGAAGGTGTTGCCCGATGCGTAGCTGGCCTGACCCGGGCTGCCGAGGACTCCGGCGATCGAGGAGAAGAGGACGAAGGCGCCGAGGTCCAGGTCCCGGGTGAGGTCGTGCAGGTGCCAGGCCGCGGACACCTTGGGGCCGAGCACCCGGTCGAGCCGCTCGGGGTTCAGCGACGTGAGGATGCCGTCGTCGAGTACGCCCGCGGTGTGGACCACCGCGCTCAGCGGATGTGCGTCCGGGACCGACGCGAGCAGCTCCGCCAGGGCCGCACGGTCGGTGACGTCGCAGGCGGCGACGGTCGCCTCGGCCCCGAACTCGGCGAGTTCGGCGACGAGTTCGGCCGCTCCCTCGGCCTGCGGGCCACGCCGGCTGACAAGCAGCAGGCGGCGTGCGCCATGCGCGGTCACCAGGTGACGGCCGAGCAGCGCGCCGAGTCCGCCGGTGCCGCCGGTCACCAGGACGGTGCCCTGCCACGCCGTGGCGGGGGCAGCGGCGACGGCCTCGGCCTGCGCCGCCTTCAGCCGCGGCACGAGCAACGCGCCTTCGCGCACGGCGAGTTGGGGTTCGTCACCGGCCACGGCGGCGAGGACGCTGTCTTCGGTGTCGTGGCCGGTGCCGGTGTCGGTGTCGACGAGCAGGAAGCGTTCGGGGTACTCGGACTGGGCCGAGCGCACCAGCCCCCACAACGGTGCCGCAGCGAGGTCGAGGACGTCCTCGTCGGGGCGGGTGCCGATCGCCCTGCGGGTGACGAACACCAGGCGGGACGGTGCTTCAGGGCCCTCGTCCAGCCACCTCTGGAGCAGGGCGAGCACCTCGTGGGTGGTGCGGCGGACCGCGGCGGGGATGTCGCCGGAGGCGTCCGGACGGCAGTGCACCACGCAGGTGCGCGCCGTCACCGGTCCCGCGGCCAGGGCGTCGAGCAGCGCCGCCGGGGAGGCGAAGCTCAGGACGTCCGCGGGCAGACCGCCGGGCATGGGCACGGGCGTCCATTCCGTACGGAACAGCGCGTCGCCGAAGACACGGCGGCCCGCGCCCAGTTGCTCCGGCGCGGCCGGCCGGGAGACGAAGGACTCCACCGACGCGACGGCGTCGCCCTCCTGGTCGGCGAGGGTCATCGTGACCGAGTCCGGGGTGTCGTAGCTGAACCGCACGCGCAGCGCGTCCGCGCCGACCGCGTGCAGGCTCACCCCGTTCCAGGAGAAGGGCAGCCGCCCCGAGGCGCCGTCGGTACGGATCTCCTCCCAGGCCAGGGCGTGCAGCGCCGCGTCGAACAGCGCGGGATGGAGGCCGAAGGAACCGGCCTGCTCCTGCTGCTCCGCGGGCAGGGCGACGTCCGCGAAGAGTTCGGTGTCGCTCCGCCACACGGCGCGCAGCGCTTGGAAGGCCGGACCATAGTCGAAGCCGGTGTCGGCGAGACGTTCGTACAGCCCCTCGAGGTCCACCTCCACGGCGTCCTGTGGGGGCCAGACCCGCAGGTCCTCCGGGGCACGGCCACTGCCCGGGGCGAGCCACCCGGAGGCGTGCCGCGTCCACTCGGTGCCTTCGGGGGCGTCGTCGGCGACAGAGTGCAGCGACACCGGCCGACGTCCCTCCTCCTCGGGGGCGCCGACGGACAGCTGCACACGGATGCCTGTGTGCTCGGGGAGCACCATCGGCGCCTCGAGGGTCAGCTCCTCCACGGTGCCGCAGCCGACGTGGGCCGCGGCCCGGGTGGCCAGTTCCAGCAGGGCCGTGCCGGGCACCAGAACCGTGTCGTGCACCACGTGGTCGGCGAGCCAGGGGTGGGACTGTCGGGAGAGCCGGCCGGAGAACACCACCGTGTCGCCCGCGGCGAGTTCGGTGACGGCCCCGAGCAGCGGGTGGTCCGCGGACTGCAGGCCGAGCGCGGTGACGTCACCGGCGTCCGCGGGCTCGTCGAGCCAGTAGCGCTGCCGCTGGAACGCGTACGTCGGCAGGTCGACGCGCTGTCCGCCGAGCCCGTCGAGCACCGCGGACCAGTCGGGGGAGACGCCGTTCACGTGCAGCTCGGCGAGCGTGTTCAGGACCGACTCGGGCTCGCTCCGGCCGCGCCGCAGCAGCGGCACGACGAGGGCCTGACGGTCGTCGCCCAGGCAGCCGCCGACCAGACCCGACAGGGTGCCGTCGGGGCCGATCTCCACGAACGTCCTGGCGCGCTCACCGTAGAGCGTCTCCACGGCGTCGCTGAAGCGCACCGGCTTGCGGACGTGTTCGACCCAGTAGCCGGGGCGGCACAGCTGCTCGGGGCCCGCGAGCTCACCGGTCACGTCGGAGACCAGGGGGATGGTCGGGGCGGTGAACGTCAGACCGGACACCACCTCGGCGAACTCGTCCAGCATCCCGTCCATGTGGGGTGAGTGGAACGCGTGGCTGACCGGCAGGCTCCGGGTCCTGCGGCCCTGTGCCCGGAAGCCGTCGGCGATCTCGTCCACCACGGCCGCGTCGCCGGACAGCACCACCGACCGGGGGCCGTTGAGCGCGGCCACGGAGGCCTGCTTCTCCCGCCCGTCGAGCGCGGCGAGCACCTCGGACTCGGTGGCCTCGATCGCGGTCATCGCGCCACCGCCGGGCAGCGCCTGCATGAGCCGGCCCCGGGCGACGACCAGCTTCGCCGCGTCGGCCAGGGACAGGACGCCCGCCACATGGGCGGCCGCGATCTCGCCGATGGAGTGCCCGGTGACGAAGTCGGGGCGCAGCCCCCACGCCTCGGCGAGCCGGAAGAGGGACACCTCGACGGCGAACAGCGCCGGCTGGGTGAACTCCGTGCGGTTGAGGGTCGCCTCGCCGGCGTCGTCGTCGGTGAAGAGGACCTTGGCCAGGGGCACGTCGAGGTGGGCGTCCAGGGCCTCGCACACCTCGTCGAAGGCCGCGGCGTACACGGGGTGGGTGTCGTAGAGCTCGCGGCCCATCCGCGGCCGCTGGCTTCCCTGCCCGGTGAACAGGAACGCGGTCCGGCCGTTGTTGCGGGTCGTGCCGCGTACCACGTGTCCGGCCGGGGTGCCGGCCGCGATGGCCTCGACGCCGCGCAGCAGCTCTTCGGTGTCGCTGCCGATGACGACCGCGCGATGTTCCATCGGGGTACGGGCCGTGGCCAGGGTGAGGGCCGCATGCGCAGGGTGTTCGGCGGCAAGGGCGGTGTGCAGCTTGCGCGCCTGGGCGGACAGGGCCTCGGCGGTGCCGCCCGAGATGATCCAGGGCAGGGGCGCGCCCTCGACGGGCGGGGCGGTGGGGGCCGCCTCGACGGGCGGTTCCTCGAGGATCACATGGGAGTTGGTCCCGCTGATGCCGAAGGAGGAGATGCCTGCCCGGCGCGGTCGCTCCCGGCGGGGCCACGGTGTCGGCTCGGTCAGGAGCCGCACGTCACCGGCCGACCAGTCGACGTGTGAGCTGGGAGCGTCGACGTGCAGCGTGCGGGGCAGCCGCTCGTGCTCCATCGCCTTGATCATCTTGATGATGCCGCCGATGCCGGCCGCGGACTGGGTGTGGCCCACGTTGGACTTCAGGGAGCCGAGCCACAGGGGGACGCCGTCACGGCCCTGCCCGTACGTGGCGATCAGCGCCTGTGCCTCGATGGGGTCGCCCAGTTTGGTGCCGGTTCCGTGCCCCTCGACGGCGTCCACGTCGGCGGGCGCCAGGGAGGCGGCGGCCAGCGCGTCGCGGATGAGCTTTTCCTGGGAGGGGCCGTGCGGGGCGGTGAGGCCGTTGCTGGCGCCGTCCTGGTTGACGGAGGAGCCGCGGACGACGGCGTGGATGCGGTGGCCGTTGCGGCGTGCGTCGGACAGCCGCTCCACCAGCAGGGTGCCGGCGCCCTCCGCCCAGGCGGTGCCGTCGGCTCCCTCGGCGTAGGACTTGGCCCGGCCGTCCGGGGCGAGCCCGCGCTGCCGGCTGAACTCGGTGAACGAGAACGACGTCGCCATCAGCATCACACCGCTGACCACGGCGAGCGAGCACTCCTGGCGCCGCAGGGCCTGACCGGCGAGGTGCAGGGCCACGAGCGAGGAGGAGCAGGCGGTGTTGACGGTGGCGGCCGGGCCGTCGAATCCGAAGGTGTACGAAATCCGGCCGGAGGCAACGCTGTTGGCGCTGCCGACCCCGAGATAGCCGTCGATGCCCTCGATCGGGGTCTTGAGGAACCGCAGCCCGTATTCGTCGGACATGATGCCGACGTACACGCCGGTGTCGCTGCCGCGCATGCTGTCGACGACGATCCCGGCGTCCTCGAACGCCTCCCAGGTCGTCTCCAGGAGGAGTCGCTGCTGGGGGTCGACGGTGAGCGCCTCGCGCGGGGACATGCCGAAGAAGGCGGGGTCGAACTCGGCGGCGTCGTGCAGGAATCCGCCGCGCCGCACGTAGGTCTTGCCGACCCGGGCCGGGTCGGGGTCGTAGATGCCGTCGAGGTCCCAGCCGCGGTCGGTGGGGAAGTCGGTGATGGCGTCGCGGCCTTCGTCCACCAGCTGCCACAGCTCGTCGGGGGTCGTCACGCCGCCGGGGAAACGGCAGCTCATGCCCACGATGGCGAGGGGTTCGGCGGCGCGGTCCTGCTCCTCGCGCAGTCGGGCCTGCGCGAGGTCGAGCTCGGCGGTGGTGCGCTTGAGATAGTCCAGGAGTCGTGCTTCGTCAGACATTCCGTTCTCGTCTTCGCTTGGCGCTTCGTCGGGGCCGCTGGTCAGCGGGGCGTTCACCGGGCGCGCCCGGTCGGTCCGAGCCTGCTGTCGAGGTAGGCGAACAGTTCCGTGGCGGAGGCGTTGTCGAGCTGCTCGGGCGCGGCGTCCGGTGCCGGTGCCAGCCGCTCGGCCAGCCGGGCAAGACGCTCGGCAAGCCGGGCTCGGTCGGTTTCCGGTGCCGTGTCGGCGAGCTCCTCCAGCCGGTCCAAGGTGGCCGAAAGGTCCGCGGGCGGAGCACCGGCACCGCCCTCAAGGCGCGTCCACAGGTGTTGGGCGAGGGCCTGCGGGGTGGGGCAGTCGAACACCACCGTGCTGGACAGCGCTGTTCCGGACTCGGTTTCGAGGTGGTTGCGCAGCGCCACGGCGAGGAGGGAGTCGAGGCCGAGCGAGAGGAAGGTCTCGGTGCCGGCCGTGTCCCGAACTCCCTCGTCCTCCAGGAGTTCGGCCGTCAGGTCGAGGACTCGCTCCAGGAGCAGGGCGCGTGCGGCGTCCGGGGAGTGGCCGGTGATCCGCTGCGCCAACGGGGCCGGGCCCTGCGCGGCACCGGGGCCGTCGCCGAGCACACCGAGCTGGTCGTAGAGGTCGAGCTGGTCGTCGGAGAGCCAGTACTCGGCGACCCGTCCGTCCTCGAAGCGGAGGATGTCCACCCCGCGGAAGGTGACCTCGGTGCCCGGCTCGAGGGTGGCGGCGGCGGGCCTCCCGCCCTTCCAGGTGCCACGGAAGACCCAGCGGCCAAGGGCGTAGTCGCCGATGAAGAAGGGACCGAGCTCGCCCCTGATGCTCGCGCCGTCCTCGTAGGAGGAGCGGAAGGCGGAGATCCAGGCGGCTATCTGCGGGCCGTCGGTGAGCGTGTCGGGGTCCGGCATGCCGTGTTGGGGGATGTTCACCCGCATGGTGCGGGACACGAAGTCGTCGGCGATGGCGTAGTCGCCGTTCCACAGCCGGTTCCAGGCGTTCCAGAGTTCCTGCGGGGAGCGGTCGGAAGGGGTCGGGTGCACGGGCGTGGCGGAGGTGCTCATCGGGTGGCTCCTGCGAACTCGTCCTGGGTTGCGGTGTGTCGGGGCGGCTGTTCCCCTTCGCCTGCCAGCAGGCGAAGGGTCTCCTCGGACAGGCCGTGGCCGTTGACCTTCTCCATGTGGGCCACGACGTCGGGTGCGAGGAACTCCTCCACCGTCATCAGGCGGGAGCCGAACGTGTGGAAGTGCGCGGCCATTTCGGGATCCCTGGCGGCGGCCGAGAAGGAGAACTCCTCGATCTCGTTGAACGGGCGGGCCGTCGCGAAGTCGGCGATGAGGTGGTGGTGCGGGCCGGTCTCCTGCGCGTGGCGGGCGCGGTAGCGGCCGGTGGCCTCGTCGACCGCGGCCGAGGAATCCCCGGGCTGGTCAGCGGCCGTCAGCGCGTCGGAGGTCTCCGTGACGAGCCAGTGGGCCGACTGCATCGCCCAGGCGCAGCCCACGGCGGAGAGCGGATCGCTGGTGAGGGCCGCGTCGCCGATCAGGGCCCACCCGGGGCCGGCGGGTACGCGCGAGGTGAGCGGATAGTTGAGCGTGCCGATGATCTTGGAGATGCGCTCGGCCCGGTCGAAGTCGGGCCCGTCGGGCAGCGACCGGACGAACTTCGTGTAGGCGCCCTCGAGGTCGTCCTTGAACTCCTCGAGGCGGTCCTTGGAGACGACGGCGGCGACGACGGTGACGCCGTCCTCGTTGGGCATGACGTACGCGTTGTCGGGCTCCAGGTAGTAGACCCTGGCCGCGTTGTCCTGGTGCCGCGGCAGCCCCCGGAAGTACGCGAAGTAGCTGAAGCGGTTGTTGTCGGTGGTCTCGGCCGCGGCTCCGGCCAGCTGCGCGACGGTCGAGTCCTTGCCGTCCGCTCCGACGACGAGGGGGGCGTGCAGTGCGAAGCGCTCCCGGCCGGCCGTTCCCTCGACTCCGACGACGCGGTCCGCCTCGCGCAGCAGCCCGTTCACGGTGTGCCCCAGCTTGAGGTCCACCCCCTTGGTGGTGGCGGCCAGCCGGCGCAGCAACGGGTCCAGGGTCTGGCGGCGCACGCTGTACCCGTGGGTGCTGGTCTCGTCGTGGGGCGGCTGGATCCAGCCCCAACGCGTCCAGTAGTGAGCGGTGTTCGCGATGGCGCCGGCTCTCTCCAGCTCCGCGGCCAGGCCCGTCTCGACCATGACGGGATGGGCGGAGGCCTGTATGTAGTGGGTGCACAGGACCTTGTGCGCGGACGGATCTGCGCGACGCTCCAGCAGAGCCACCCTGGCCCCGCGCTGGGCGTAGAGAATCGCGGCGGTGCATCCGGCGGCACTCGCCCCGTTGACGATGACGTCGTACGCGTTACTCATGGCTGGCTGGGTCCTCTCACTCCCGGGAAGGGCTACGGCCCACCGGGACATAGAAATGGGGCAGGGCGAGCAGAGCTGCGGCTACAGGCCCTCGACGACGGCGCAGGACCAGGTGAAGCCACCGCCCCCGCCGAGTACGACGGCGCGCTCGCCCGGGTGCAGCACTCCGGGTGAGGTGAGGTGCGCCAGGTTGGCCAGCAGATCGCCCGCGCCCAGGTGTCCGCTGGCTTCGCGAAGGTCGAGCACGTCCGCCTTCAGCAGACTCCCGACCACGGGGCGGTACATGAGGTCGAGCGTGCTGTCGCTGAGCCGGGGCAGCAGCACGTGCACCAGACGCGGATCAGCGGGATCCACGTCCGCCTCGTGCAGGGCGCGGCGCAGCACTTCGTCCACGCAGCCCGTCGCGGCCTTCCGGAATCTCTCGATGCCGCCGTGGATCTCGAGGTACGCCTTCTTGGGGCGCCGCACATCGATCCCGCCGTCACGGGCCAGTGGGGCCGGGCTGAAGGCGTCCCGCCCCCGGTACATGTCCTCGAACGAGGCATCCGTGGCGAAGGCCAGCGACTTCAGCAGCAGAGCGCCGGAGGGCCGCACGTCGTCCCGGCGGTGGAGCACTGCGGCCGTCCCGGCGTCTCCGTAGACCACCCCGTAGTCGGCGGCCCAGCGGTCGAATCCGGGCCATGCGAACCGGTCCGCCGTGGTGACAAGGGCCGCGTCCGTCTCCGGAGAGGCGATCAGTTGCCTGACCGCCATGCCCAGCGCGGCGGCGCCCCCGTTGGACAACTGCTGCACCCCCACGGGAAAGGCCGCGTGGGCGCCCACGTGCCGGGCTACGTAGTGGGCGGGCGACCAGAAGTCGTGCCCTTGGTGGTAGGTCCACGCATGGGCGACGAGCCCAACTCGCCCCGGATCCACGCCACTTGCCTCGAGAGCGCGGCGGCCGGCGAGTACGGCCATGTCGGGCGCCGCACGATCCGCGACGGGCACCTCGGTCAGCGCCAGGCCCTGCGTGTCGTCCACGGCGAGCCGCCCGGCGACGAGCATCTCGTCCACCGTCTCCCGACCCGACGGCACCCATGTGGCCGCGCTCAGGACGAGCGGTCGCACCGGTCTGACACCGTGCCCACCCGCTTCCGGAATTACCGGACGCACCTCAACCAACCCCCGTAGAACCCCCGTCAGGCCTCGCGGCTCACGCCCACACATCCCTCACGTCCGAAGAGCCGGCGCGTCGTGGGCTACCCGTCGCCGCTTCGCGGCGCGTTGGCGGAAGAGAGCCGTCGAGAGACAGGAATTTCGTCCTGAAAAATCGATCTCCTGTTCCCGTTTGCTCGGAAACCGTAGCTTCGGCTGCTCGAAGCGCCCTAGATCAAGGCGAGAGATCCGGTCAACACCCGCACGGCACGCCGAGTCGCCACTCGCTCCAACTCCCCTGATCTCCCCGCGACTTGGCAACACCGCACCCGCGTTCGCGAGCACGTTCGAATGAAACCGACCGTACGGTTTACTAGTAGACTCACCCTCCGCCCCGATCCATCAGGAGCTGATATGGCGAAGCAGGAGCGTGCCGCCCGTACCCGGTCCCAGCTGATCGCGGCCGCAGCGGACGACTTCAGTCGAAGCGGCTTCGTACGGACCAATCTGACCGCCATCAGCCGGCGGGCACGGGTCAGTACCGGTGCGCTCTACTTCCACTTCGAGCGCAAGGAGGACCTGGCCGCGGCGGTGGTGCACGAGGCCGTCGACGGCATCCGGTCGGCCGTGGCGAGGGTCCACCGCGCCCCCGCGTGCGCTCTGCAGCGCCTGATCGACGCCTCGCACGTGATCGCCCAACTGCTGCGCACCGACAGCGTGGTCAAAGCGGGTGTACTGCTGAACCAGGAGGGCCACGGGCCGCTGCCCGATCTGCGCCGGGAGTGGCACGCCCACATCGATCGACTGCTCGCGGAGGCAGCGCGGGAGAACGCGCTCGCCCCCGGCCTGTCACGGCAGAGCGCGGTCGACTTCATCACGGCGTCGACCGTGGGGTTCGAGGCGCTCGGGCGCGACGACGCCAGCTGGCTCTCCCGTCCTGCCCTCGCCTCCTTCTGGGCACTCCACCTGCCGACTCTCGCCACGGGCCGGATCCTGGACGAGCTGCAGACCGCGGGCACGGACGACTAGGCCGTTTCCTTCGGGTCAGGCCGGATCTGGTCGGCGGTGCGGGGCGGTCGAGTTGAGCGGGGCCTGGTGCGTGCAGCTGCAAGGCGCGGGGCCTGGCAAGATCCGAAGGAGACGGCCTAGGGGGTGTCTTCCCCCCTGGGTCGTGGCACTTGGCACCGCGCTACTAGTCGATACTGCGCACGATGTTCGGCTCTTCGGGCTCCGCGTCGGTGTCGTCGTCGACGCCGGCCAGCAGCAGCGGCGGCACCCCGGACAGACCGTGCATCGGCGTCCTGGCGTCCTTGTGCAGGACCTCGTCCACCGGCTTCTCCCTTCGCCGGGACCACTCCCAGGGTCCTCGGAAGCTTTCCCGTACAGTGCCCGACCAAGTTGGACAACCGGTGGAGGATGCCTGGAAGTTCGCCCTCGCCGAGCCGCCGCGTACCGACCGAATCAGGCCGCGTAGAGATCGAACGTGGACGTGCGCCGGGGTCCGGCGACGACGTCCAGCTTGGGGTCGACCGCCAGCATGGCCTGGTGCAGCCGCCGCACCTGCGGCGAGGGCTCGACCCCCAGGTCGTCGATCAGGCGCGTGCGCAGCCGGCGGTAGACGTCGAGGGCCGCGGCCTGCCGGCCTGAGCGGTACAGGGCGACCATGGCCTGCGAGTGCAGCCCCTCGTGCTGCGGGTAACGGGCCGTCAACTCCGTCAGCTCGGAGATGAGTTCGGAGTGCCGGCCGAGGCGCAGGTCGGCGTCGATGCGCCGCTCGATGGCGCCCAGTCGGCTCTCCTCGAGGCGCAGCACCTCGATCTCCAGGACCGGCCCGACGCGTACGTCGACGAGCGCGGGCCCACGCCACAGGCCGAGGGCCCGCCGGAAGAAGTCCGACGACTCCTCGTCGTCGCCGTCCTCGAAGGCGCAGCGCCCCTCGGCGACGAGGCGCTCGTACTGGTAGACGTCGACGGACTCCGGCGGGACCTGCAGCAGATAGCCCCCGTGCCGGGTCACGAGCACGTCCTTGGCCGCGCCGGGGACGTCCGGGCCCATGGCGGTGCCGAGGCGCCGGCGGAGCTGGAGGATGTAGGTCTGCAGGGTGGTGCGGGCGCTCTGCGGGGGCTCGGTGCCCCAGAGCTCCTCCATCAGCGTGTGGACGGGCACGACCCGCCCCGGACGGAGGGCGAGCAGGGACAGGATCTGCCGCGGCTTGGCCGCGTTCGGCACGATCGCTCCCCCGTTGACTTCGGCGTTCAACGATCCCAGGACCTGAATCTCCACGGACACCCCCATACAACGCGGAATCATCGTCGGCGGGTTATCGCCGCAGCGAGCACAGTAGCGAAAACCGCGCGCTTTCCCGGTTTTTCTCCAGCCGCGCTTGAGGGGTTTCCACGCCGCGCTCCATGCCGCGTTCCCTGCCGGGTGATCCGGCGGAGGTCAGTCCCAGACGGTGCCCGCGGCCGCCTCGGCGTCGACGGTCCGCAGCAGCGGTGCGTCGATCGCCCGCAGGGTGCCGACCATGTGCCGGACCCCGGCCTCCTCCATCAACTGCCGCTGGTAGCCGTGCGAGGACTCGCCGGGGTGTCCGATGAAGGGCGTGCCCAGCTCCCGCGCCGTGCCCGCCACGCGTGCCACGTCGTCGATGAACAGGGCCTGGTCGTGGCGGAGCCCGAAGAGCTCGCTGATCTCCCGGATGCCAGGGCGGAAGTCGTTGGTGCACACATAGCCGGGCGCGTCGAAGTAGTCGGCGAACTCACCGAGATGACGGTCGAAGTGCGCGCGCTCGAGCCCTCCGTAGCACACCGTGCGCACGTCGAACTCGCGCAGCGTCGCCAGGAGTTCGGCCGCTCCGTCCAACAGGTGGACCGGGTGCTCGCGTATGTACTCCTCGCGCAGCGCGAAGTACTCCTTGATCAGTTGCCCGGCGTCGCCGCCGAGCCGGTCCGCGGCGCGCTGGGCGGCGACGCGCTGCGGCTGCGACAGCATCTCCCGCTCGAAGCGGGCGTCATAGGTCGCCCCGTACCCCTCTACCAGGCGCCGCATCACGGGGCTGAAGCTGTCGTTGAGCAGGACGCCGTCGATGTTCACCGCGACCAGGCGCAGGTGTGCGAGCTGACGGGGCAAGGTGTCTCCCGGGTAGGTCGTCGTGTGGGCATTCGCCGCCGACGCTACTGGTGTTCACGGCCTGGCCGGCGGGTTCCGCGGATAAAACCGGCCGACCGGCCTTGTGTTCATGCGCCGTCGACATCGATCCGACGGTCCTTGACCAGCAGTTCACCCCCGGGCCCGCGCACCAGAGTGTCCGTGCAGCCGCAGACCTGGTGCACCCGTGCCTCGCCTCCCGCGCCCGTGGCGTACACGACCGTGTTCGCGCGCACGTGCAGGATCCCGCCGGGGCGCGCCTCGATCTCGAACATGCCGGTCATATGGCGGCGCCGCTCCCCGGCGGGGATCGCCGCCGCGGCGGTCCGGGCCCCCGCGGCCAGCGCGGCGCGCCCGCGCATCGGCTCCGGGCGGGTGGACAGTCGGCAGACGCCGTCCTCGGTGAAGGTGGCCGCCCACCCCTCGGCGTCCCCCTCGTCCAGGCGCCGCATCTGGCGGGCGTAGAAGCCGGCCACCTCCGCGTACATGGGTCTCCGTTCCGTGGCTGCCGATGTTCCGTGCCGGGTGGGCCGCGCCCGGTGCGGGCCCGCGCTCCGGCGACGCTCACAGGCTCGGGCCCGCCGCCCGCGCGCTGCTCGAGCGGCTGTGGAACGCGCCCCCGTTCCGGTCGGGCGGGCCGGCCCCGCGACCTCGGCGAGATCCCAACGACAGGCCCTGGTGCGCGGCCGCGGGGCGCGGCCCACGGCTCAGGCACGAGCGAAGGGCGAGTTCCGGATGCTCTCCTCCTTGCGCACAGATCACGCCAGATCAGACCGGAGGATCGACCATGGCCACCCGTCGCCGAGTGCTCGGTGCAGGACTGTCCGTCGTGGGCGCCGGGCTCACCGGGGTCTCGCTGCTGCCCGTCCTGAACGCCCGGGAGGCCGGCGCCGTGCCCGCGCCCGGCGGGCAGGCCGCGGCGGCGGCCGAGCGGTTCGCCGTGCCGATGCCGATCGTGCCGGTCCTCAAGCCGGTGTCCACCGCCGACGGCACGGACACGTACGAGATGACGATGCGCAGCCAGACCAAGGAGATCCTGCCCGGCCTCCGGACCGAACTGCGCACGTTCAACGGCCAGTTCCCCGGCCCCACCATCAAGGCCCGCAGGAACCGGCCGGTCGTCATCCGGCAGCGCAACGAGCTCGACGTGGGCGTCTCCGTGCACCTGCACGGCGCCTCGGTGCCGCCGGAGGACGACGGCGGCCCGATGGAGGTCATCGCGCCCGGCGCCGAGCGCGTGTACACGTATCCCAACAAGCAGCCGCACGCCGGGCTCTGGTATCACGACCACGCCCACCACACAGAGTCCGAAAGCGTCTACCGCGGCCTGCACGGCGCCTATCTGCTCACCGACGACGAGGAGGAGGCGCTGCCGCTGCCCAAGGGCGAGTACGACGTCCTGGTCTCCATCCGCGACGCGCACTTCGACACGGCTAACGGCACGCTGCAGTACCAGATGGGCGACAGGTCCCGCACCACGCTGCTCGTCAACGGGGCGCCGTACCCGTACTTCCAGGTCGCCGCGCGCTCCTACCGGCTGCGCCTGGCGAACCACTCCAACCAGCGCTTCCTCGAGCTGCGCCTGGAAGACGACGGCGAAATGACGCAGATCGCCTCCGACGGCGGGCTGCTGCCGCGGCCGCACACCACCAAGGCGGTCTACCTGACCGCGGGCGAACGGGCCGATGTGGTCGTCGACTTCTCCCGCTACCCCGTCGGCACCAAGCTCGTCCTGAAGAACACCGGCTTCGCGGCGGTCGACGACGTCAGCCAGGTGATGCGCTTCGACGTGGTGCGCACCGCCGAGGACGACAGCTCGGTGCCGAATGTGCTGCGCAAGCTGCCGCCGCTGCCCGAGCCCACCGCCGAGCGCACCGTCGTACTGCGGATGGACGAGGACGGCCGCCCGGACCCGAAGGCGTACATAGACGACAAGGTGTACGACCACGCGCGCGTGGACGCGCACATACGGGCGGGTGCCAGCGAGGTCTGGACCGTCACCAACGCCAACACGAAGGTGCCGCACAACTTCCATATGCACCTGGTGCAGTTCCGCGTCCTGGAGCGGGGCGGTGCCGCGCCCGGGTTGGAGGAGGCGGGCCTGAAGGACACCGTGCGGCTGATGCCCGGCGAGACGGTCAAGCTCCAGGCCACCTTCGACGCCTACCAGGGCGAGTACGTCTACCACTGCCACATGCTCGACCACTCGGCCATGGGCATGATGGCCACGATGAAGATCGGCTGAGCACGGCGGCGATGGCAGCCAAGGGGCGCATGGCCGACGCGCGGCACCCGGCGGGCCCCGTACCGCCGGGTGCCGAACTGCCGGGCCGGCTGCGCCTGTTGCTCGCCCCGCTGCTGCTCGTGATGCTCCTGTCCCAGCTCGACAACACGATCGTGGGCACCGCCATGCCCACGGTCGTCGGGGAGTTGGGCGGCCGGGAGCACATGGCGTGGGTGGTCACGGCCTACACGCTGGCCACGGCCGCGGCCACGCCGGTCTGGGGCAGGCTCGGCGACATGTACGGCCGCAAGGGCGTGTTCATGACGGCGGTCGCGCTCTTCCTGGCCGGCTCCGCGCTGTGCGGGGCGGCCCACGACATGGGCCAGTTGATCGCCTTTCGCGGGGTGCAGGGCCTGGGTGCCGGCGGACTGATCTCCGGTACGGTCGCCGTCATCGGCGAGCTGGTGCCGCCGCGCGGCCAGGGCCGCTACCAGGGCCTGGTGGCCGGCGTCGTGGGCACCGCCATGATCGCGGGACCACCCGTCGGCGGCGCTGTGACCGACCAGTTCGGCTGGCGCTGGGCGTTCTACGTCAACGTGCCGCTCGGCGCCGTCGCCCTCGCCCTGATCGGCGCCCTGCTGCACCTGCCCGCGCGGCGCACCAAGGCGCGGGCCGACCACCTGGGCGCGGTGCTGCTCATGGCCGGGATCACCGCGGTCGTCCTGGTGACGTCCTGGGGCGGCACCACGTACGCCTGGGACTCGGCGGCCGTCCTCGCGACCGCGGCCGCCGGAGCCGCGTGCCTGGCCGCGTTCGCGTTCTGGCAGACCCGCGCGGCCGAACCGCTCGTGCCGCCGCGCCTGTTGCGCCGCCGCAACTTTCCACTGATGGCGCTGATCGGCTTTCTGACCGGGTTCGTCCTGTTCGGCGCCGCCCTGTTCCTGCCGCTCTACCAGCAGGCCGTGCGGGGCGCATCGGCCACCGCGTCCGGACTGCTCCTGCTGCCGATGCCCGTCGCGATGACCGCGGTCGGCGTGGCCGCCGGGCGGGTCGTCACCGTCACCGGGCGCTACAAGCCCGTCCTCGTGGCCGGCGGCGCGCTCCTGCTCGGCGGCATGGCGCTGCTCTCCCGGCTGACCGCCGACACCTCCCGGATCGAGGTGGCCCTGTGCGTCACGGTGCTGGGCGCGGGGCTCGGCTGCCTGCTCCAAACCGTCATGCTGGTTTCGCAGAACGGTGCCGAGCGGCGGGACATCGGCATCGCGTCCGCGAGCGTCACTCTCTTTCGCCTGCTGGGCAGTTCGGTCGGCGTGGCCGTGATGGGCGGCCTGTTCAACGGCCGGGTCCGGCAGACGACGGGCCCGGACCTGCGCCATGGCGCGGCCGAACAGTTTGCGGCGGCCGGTCTGCAGGCGTCGTTCCTGGCCGGAGCGGTGGCGGGCGCGGTGCTGCTCGTCGCGGCCCTGCTCGTCGAGGAAGTCCCGCTGCGCCGCTCATAACCGGACGTTCCGGATCACGGAAAAGTTCCGCCCTTCGTATGTAAGATACCCTCCAGACGGTTTGGTATTGCTCGGCCGCCGCTTACTGGACACCAGACCTGAACATCACAGGCACTTGAGCGCAAGGGATGGACACGTGGCGCGACAAGAACGTGCAATCCGGACCCGCCGTGCCGTACTCGAGGCAGCAGCGAAGGTCTTCGCGGACTGCGGTTACGCGGCGGCCACGGTGGCGGACATCCTCAAGGTCGCCGGAACGACCAAGGGCGGCCTGTACTTCCACTTCGACTCCAAGGAAGCCCTGGCGCGCGGGATCATCGAGGCGCAGGTCGAACAGCCCCTGCCGCCCCAGGACCTCAAGATCCAGGAGTGGGTGGACCAGGGCATGCTGCTCGCCTACCAGCTGCCGCGGGACCCGGTGGTGCACGCCGGCGCCGTGCTCTCCTCCGACCCCCGCGGCAGGGAGCACTACGGCAGCGCCTGGCCCGACTTGGTACAGCGCTCGGTGCGCACGCTCTCCGAGGCCAAGGAGCGTGGCGAGGTCCTCGGGCACATCGTGCCGCAGCAGACCGGCGAGCTGCTGGCCAGCGCCTTCCACGGCGTCCAGCTGTTCTCCCAGCTCGAAACCGGCCTGCAGGACGTCGAGCACCGCATCTCCGCGCTGTACCAGCACATGATGCCCACGATCGCCACACCCGCCGTACTGACCCGCCTCGACCTGTCCGCCGACCGCGGCGCGCGCCTGAACGCGCAACTGCGGGAGGCGGCCGAGGAGCAGGCCACGGCAGCGGCTCGGGCCGCGGAAGAGACCGCACCCGTCGCCGGCTGATCCGCGCCGGCCCGCGAACTGCGCGAGCCGGCGCGGCAGTTGATCACCAGGTGGTGCGGCCGCCGTCCACGGGCAAGGTGGCACCGGTGACGAACGAGCTGCGGTCGCTGCACAGCCATGCGGCTGCCTCAGCGACCTCCTCGGGCGCGGCCACACGGTTCTGCGGCGCGGACGCCTTGCTCCGGTCCTCCTGACCCGGCACCCGGGCGAACCAGTCCTCGACCATCTCCGACCGCGTCAGCCCCGGAGCGATGGCGTTGACGCGGATGCCGTCGGCCGCGTACTCGACCGCGGCCGCCTTGGTCAGGCCGATCACGGCGTGCTTCGCCGCGATGTACGGCGCCGGCACGGAGGGCGCCACCAGGCCGGCCACGCTGCTCGTGTTCACGATCGCACCGCCACCTTCCGGCGCCGCGGTCATCGCCCTGATCTCGTGCCGAAGGCAGTTCCACACCCCGCGCACATTGGTGTCCATGACCAGGTCGTACGCCGCGTCATCGAGCAGGTGCAGCGGGGCCAACTCTCCCCCGGTGCCCGCGTTGTTGAACGCCACGTCGAGGCGCCCGTACGTCTGCACCGCGTGGGCCACGGCCCGTTCCACGTCGGCCGAGTCCTGGACGTCGCCGGCGCAGTACACGGCGTCGGCGCCGCTCGCACTCAGTTCGGCCGTGAGCTCCTTGAGGCGGGCCTCACGCCGGGCGAACAGGACGACCCGCGCCCCTTCGCGTACGAACACCCGGGCGGCCGCGGCGCCGATGCCGCTGCTCGCGCCCGTGATCAAGGCGACCTTCCCGTCGAGCGAACCCTGTGCCTTCGGCATGCTGCGCGATCTCCCCTGTTCCGGCGGCTGAATGTCCCCTTCGGACGCCGGCTGGCGGCGCCGCTGCGTCGTGCAGCGTAGCCTCCGGTGTGAACTGCCCGGTACGTCAACAGGGTTGAAGGCCGCCCGCGCATGCGGAGTCCGGCAGTCCGCACGTGCTGTCGTACGGCGCCCCGGTGCCGCCCGGGTTGAGTCTGTCCGCGGTGCGCGGGTCGGCCACCGTGTCAAGGAGCAGCTTCCAGAGGCCGGTGTGCCGACGGCCGGCCAGCCACTCCTTGTCGGTGCGGCTCAGCACCACGAGACCGACCGTCGCGGCCACCACGGCGTTCACGACACCCTCCGGTTGCACTCCCGGCGCGAGGCACTTCTCCTCCGCGGCACGGGCGACGAACTCGTGCACGTAGGTCTCCCAGTCCCGGCAGAGGTCGACGCGGGCGCGCTGCCCCGCGTCGCAGCTGAGCAGGAACCCGGCCCGCACGACCACGTCCCACAACAGCAGCTCGACCAGGCGGTGCGAGAGGTCCGTCAGATCCTGCAGCGCGCCGCCCCCCGGCGGCAGGCTGTCCACCGCGTCGCGCAGGGCGCGGGCGGCGGCGTCCTCGACGGCGCCGGCCACGTCGGCCTTGGTGTCGAAGTGGAAGTGCAGGGCGCCGCGACTGACCCCGGCGCCCGAGCTGATGTCGTTCAGGCTGGCTTTCTCGTAGCCGTGCCGCTCGAACAGCTCGGCCGCCGAGCGGATGAGTGCGCTCTGGGTTCGGGCGGCCCGTTCCTGTTGGTTCACTGTTGACGCTCCCACTGGAGAGAGGGGTCCTGCCCGACATATGAAACCAACTCGACGGTTTTAAAGCTAGGGCGAGAACGGATCATGTCGTCCCGGGGCTGGGATGCGACTCAATCCGCTCGCTGGGCACACACCCCGAACGAGGCATCTCACCTCGACGGATCGGCCACGCGCGGAATCCGGGGGCCGCTCCGCCCTGTTGGCCGGAAGTAAAGGTTCCGGGCCGTGCGGTCAACATGGCAGCGATATGCCCGAGTTACCCCCTAAGAGAAACCGACCAGGATGTTTTCTCAATCTCTCACGACCTCCCGTCCCCAACTCGAAGGAGGCAGAGCAGGGCATCTCACCCGCTGGATCGCTTGGCAACGGGTTTACAAAAAAACCGGCTGAACGGTACTCTCTTGCTTGATCTACGACACGTCAGGCTCCGGCGACGGGGCGCAAGCCTCCGGCCTCCGCACAGCGCATGCCACCTGTACGCCCGCGTCGGAAGGGTCATGAGGGCTCGCGGTGGCCGACGCCGCTCAGGGACGTATCCGGAAGACCTCGACGCGTGCGCCAACAGAAGATTTGCTGTCAGGAGGGGCGAGTTGTCTCGGGCCGAAGAGCTGATCTACCCGTGCGTCGAGATCGAAGGAAGCGACGAAGGCAGCATCGAAGGAAGCAACGAGACAGAAGCATCGGCCGTCCCGGTCGAAGCGCAGCCGCCGACCCTCGTACGCATCGACTCGCTCGTCCTGACGGACTCCCCCCGCCTGGACGCCGAAGACCCCGAGCACATCTGCTTGCTCGCCGAGGCCGGGGACCGGCTGCCGCCCATCACCGTGCACCGGCCCACCCTGCGCGTCATCGACGGGGCGCACCGGGTACGCGCGGCCCTGCTCAACGGCCGCACCGAGATCGCCGCGCGCCTGGTGGACTGTGCTCCGGCCGACGCCTTCGTCCTGTCGGTCAAGGCCAACGTCACCCACGGGCTGCCGCTTTCGCGGGCCGACCGTGCCGCCGCGGCCGGCCGCATCGTCCTCACCCACCCGCAGTGGTCGGACAGCGCGATCGCCGCCGCCACCGGCATCTCCGACAAGACCGTCTCGCGTATCCGCGCGCAGTCCCCGGGCGCGAGCGCCGAGCGGAGCAGCACCCGGATCGGCCGGGACGGCCGGGTGCGCCCCGTCGACAGCGCGGAGCGCCGCCGCCACGCCGCCGCCGTCTTCCACGAACAGCCCGAGGCAAGCCTGCGCGAAGTCGCCCGTACCACCGGCCTCTCCCCCGCCACCGTGCGCGACGTGCGCCTGCGCGTCAGCCGCGGCGAGGACCCCGTGCCGGGCCGCTACCGCACCACGAAAGACGAGAAGCCCGCCGAGAGTTCACCGGCCGCTGCCACGTCGGCACGGCAGCGGCGGCACGTCTCGCCCACCCCCGCGGTGCCCGCCGCTGTGGACCGGCAGGAGCTGCTCGCCAAGCTCAGCGAGGACCCCTCACTGCGGCACAGCGAAGCCGGCCGGAGCGCCCTGCGCTGGCTGCTCCAGTACTCCGTCGACGGCGACAGCATCGAGAGCCTCGGCCGCGGCCTGCCCCGCCACTGGGCCCCCAAGGTCGCCGACTTGGCCCGCAGTTGCGCGGCAACTTGGAGTGAGCTGGCGGCGCAGCTCCAGGAGCAGGAGGGGTAGGGATTCCCGGCCCCGGGCCGGGGCCGAAGGCAGCGGAGCGCCCGGCTCCGTCGCCACGACCACTGTCACCGGGTGCGGCGCGCGCTGCTGCATGCCTCCGTGCTCGGGGCCGACACGTACGCCGTCACCGCGGTGGCGCGCCCGGCGGGCACTCGCTGTGGTCGGGGCGCTGACCGGGGCCTATGTGGTCACGGCAGCGCGGCCGTTGCTGTATGCCGCGCTCAACCCGGTGCCGCCGCGCTCAGGTGGGGATGCCCTCCCGCTTTACCTTGGGCACTTCGATGCCGAGGGCCTTGAGCTGCAGGAAGGGGTTCATGAACTCGCGGTTCTGCACGATCTTTCCGTCGTCGAGCTGGAAGGAGTGCAGGAAGTGGTTCTCGTAGTAGCCCTCGGGGTAGCCCGGGAAGCGGATCTTTCCGTGACCGTCGCACTCGACCCAGAAGAAGTTCGGGTCCTGCGTCTCGAAGACCTGGATGTTGTACCACTCCCAGTCCGGGAACATCTCGAGCGACCAGACCCCGTGCTCGCCGAGCCGGTCGCGGCCCTTGATGACGATGGGCTCCCCGGTGTCGTTGGTCCACAGGCCGCCACTGCCGTGCTCGACGAACAGCTCGTGTCGGCGCAACCGGGCCGGCCCCTTGGTGTCAGCCAGGTACTTCTCGACGGTGGCACGATTCTTGCGCCGCAGTTCGGCGGCGTCGGCGAAGCCGTGCGAGGCGTCGTCAGGCATGCAGGTCCCCTCAGCAACGTGTTCGGGCAGATCGCCGAGGATCCTCGCGGGGGCGGCTCGGGGCCGGGTCGAGCGAGGTTGGAGCACGCCCCCAGGGGGAGGCCTCGGCCTCGAACGCCGGACGGGCTGCATCGGCACTCGAGCGGGACGCGATGCCTCGGGCAGAGACTGGGTCACGCATGCCGGGCCCCGTGCACGTTCCGTGCACCCCTCGGCCTCGTACGGCATGGGAGAGGGGACCTTACCGATGACAGGCGCCCGCCTGGAGGCCGCACGCGACCCGAAGCCGTCCACCTCCGCGCAGGTGACCGACGAGCTGCTCGAACTCGCCCTGGGCTACGTGTATTCGGCGGCCCTGCAGGCCGCGGCGCGCTTCGGCGTCGCCGACCACCTCGCGGACGGCCCGCGCACCGCCGACGAGCTCGCCGCGGCCGCGGGGGCCGACGGGGCCTACCTGTACCGGCTGTTGAGGTTCCTCGCCACGAAGGGCGTCTTCCGCGAGGACGACGACGGCCGCTTCCACCTCACGCCGCTCGCCGAGCCGCTGTGCACGCACGCCGAGCGGTCGCTGCGCGAGTACATCGTGGTGCGCGGCGAGCCGGCCTTCTGGCAGTCGGCGGGCCACCTCCACGACGCGGTCCGCACCGGCACCACCGCGTTCGAGGGCCTGTACGGCATGCCCTTCTACGACTACGTCGCCGAGGATCCGGAGTTCGGCCGGGCCTTCAACGCCAGCATGGCGGCGTTCTCCGGGGCGCTGAGCAACGACATCGCCGCGGTCTGCGACTTCCCCGAGGCCAAGAGCGTCGTCGACGTGGGCGGCGGCCGCGGCGGCCTGCTGCGCGCGGTCCTGCGGCGCAACCCGCAGCTGACGGGCACTCTGTTCGACCTGGAGAACGTGGTGGCCGGGCACGTCCTCGACACCCCGGACCTGAAGGGGCGTTGGCGGGCCGTGGCCGGGGACTTCTTCTCCTCCGTGCCCTCCGGCGCCGACGTCTACCTCCTCAAGCACGTCCTGGCCAGCTGGCCGGACGAGGAGTGCCTGAAGATCCTGCGGGCCTGCCGCGCCGCCATGCCCGCGCACGGGCGGCTGCTCGCCGTCAACGCCATGATCCCGGCGGGCAACGCGCCGCACCCGGGCAAGACGATCGACATGCTGATGATGACGGTCCTGAACGGCAAGGGTCGTACCCGGGCGCAGTACGAGGCGCTGCTCACGGAGGCGGGGTTCGTGACGACGCGCTTCCTTGAGCCCTCGTCGCACGCGTCCGTGCTCGAGGCCGCCGTCGCGGCCGGCTGAACACTCCGGCTGTCACGGGTCATACACCGCTCGTCTCGGCGCGGCTCCTCGGATCGGCGCGGTTCGGAGCCGGACTGTCGATGAGGACGGCGGCCAGGACCGCGGTTGCCACCAGGAGCGCCACCACGACCCACTGGGCCACGGTGAATCCGTGGACCATGCTCGCGGCGGGAGTGGCGTGCGCCAGCTGACGCGCCGCCGCGCTCGCCGCGACCGTGTTGAGCACGGCCGTGCCGATGGCCCCACCGACCTGCTGCGACGTGGTGACCATGGCCGAGGCCACGCCGGAGTCGCGCGGCGGCACACCTGAGGTGGCGGCCACCATGGCGGCCATGCCCGCACCTCCCAGGCCGAGGCCGAACAGCACCAGGGCAGGCAGCACACCGGCGACGTACGAGGAAGACGTGTCGACCTGAGTGAGCAGCAGCATGCCGAGCGCCGCCACCAGCAGAGCGGGCACGATCAGCTGACGGGGCGCCACACGCGGGGTGAGGCGGGCGGCGATCTGGGTGACGCCGATCGTCATCGCGACGGTGAGCGGCAGAAAGGCGGCACCGGTGGCGACGGCGGAGTAACCGAGGACGACCTGCAGGTAGTACGTCATGAACAGGAGCAGGGCGAACATGGCGACCTGGCCGAGGCCGGAGACGAGAAGCGCTCCCGCCCGCCGGCGGTCGCGGACGACGGCCGGCGGCAGCACGGGCCATCGGGCCGAGGTCTGCCGGACGGCGAACAGGGCGAGCAGCAGCGCGCCCGCAGCCAGCGTCCCGAGCACCAGGGTGCTGATCCAGCCGTGGGACTCGGCCTCGCTGCATCCGTAGACGACGGCGGTCAGCCCGCCGCAGCCGAGCAGAACTCCCGGTATGTCGAGGCGTATCTCGCTGCTGCCGCGTCGGTCGGGCAGCACGATCGCGGCGGCCACGACGGCTGCCAGGACGATGGGGACGTTGACATACATGCACCAACGCCAGTTCAGGTACTCCGTGAGCAGGCCGCCCACGAACTGGCCGGTGGCGGAGCCGACCCCGGAGACGGCCCCGTAGACCCCGAACGCCTTGCCGCGTTCCTTGGGTTCGGTGAACGTCGTGATCAGCAAGGACAGCGCGGCGGGCAACAGCAGCGCGGCGAAGACGCCCTGTGTGGCGCGGGCGGCGAAGAGCACGCCCGGCCCGCCGGCGGCACCCCCGACCGCGCTGGCCGCCGCGAAGCCGACGAGTCCGGCCATGAAGGCACGTTTGCCGCCGATGATGTCGACGAGCCGGCCACCGAGCAGCAGCAGGCCGCCCAGGGCGAGGCTGTACGACGTGATGACCCACTGTCGGCTGCCGTCGCCCATGCCGAGATCTGCTTGGGCCGAGGGCAGGGCGATGGTGACGATGGTGCTGTCGAGGAGCACGACGAGCTGAGCGACGGCGGTGACCGCCAGCGCGTACCAACGTCGAGGATCCGGTCCCGGGGCGGCCCCGGCCGGCGTCACGGCGGCGCGAGGACTGCTCGGGGATACGGCGGATGAACTGGTCATGGTGGAGTGTCCTTGCCAAGAGACCCGGCGGGTACGTCGCGGATGAGTGTCGGGGCGACGGCGGGAGGGAGTCGGTGCGGCCGCCGGCGGTGACCTGCCGGCTCAGGGCCCGATGCGCTGGGTCAGGGCCCGCGCGATCCGCGCCGTGTGCGGGCCGAGCCCCAGCTCCTCGGCCCTGCGGAGGTCGTGCACGGTGTCCACGTCGAGTCTGACGCTCGGCACTCCGAGGGTCCTGACCTCCACCGCGCCGCTGAGCCCGTGCTTGCGGCGGGACGGTCCCTCGAACTCCGGCCGCAGGGCGTGCCCGCGCACCGCGGCCAGGAGCGTGGTGCCCCGCCCCGTGTGGTCGGCCAGGAAGGCCCGTCGATGGCGGCTCGCCTCGACGAGAACGCGGCGCAGTTCGGCGGACCTGAGCGCGGGGAGATCCGCCGTCAGCACAGCCACCGGCATCGTGTCGGAGAAAGACGTCGTGCCGGAGAAACCGGACACAGGGGTCCGCGCGTACGCCACACCACGTTCGACGGCCGCGTTGAGACCGCCGAGCGGCCTGTCGCGCACGACGTCGGCTCCCCGCATCCGGGCCAGGGCGGCCGCTTCGGCGTCGGCGGTCACGACAACCACGCGTGCCACTGGCGCGGCGCCGCGTATCGCGTCGAGCGTGTCCAGGTAGAACGAGCGTGCCAGCGCGGCCCGTTGGGCCCCGGCCCATGCGGCAAGGCGGGACTTGCCCACGGCGAACGGCTTGACGGGCACCACGACGGTCCACGGAGCGGCCGCTTCCCGGCCGTTCATCGTCCG
>NZ_JASCIQ010000043.1 GCF_029968035.1 Streptomyces cavernicola
CCCCCCCCCCGGCCCCCCGGGGAACTGCGCGACCAGCCACGACGGCGCAGCAGACGAACGACGACCGGGAACGGGGCGGAGCCCCGGAGGCGGGGGCCGGGGTGCAGCCCCGGGTCTGTCCGCAGGGCTGTCATACCCAGGTAGCACTCCGCCCTGAAGACCCAGGTATGACGGCAGTTACACGCCCGCCTGCCTACGCTGAAGCCCTCATGGAAACGCCAGAAACACTGCGCGCCGGGCTGCGGGAGCTCGGGACCGCGCTCATCACGCCCGCCGCCTCCGGCCAGGCCCCCCTCTCCGGGGCGAGCAAGGCCTGGGTGCGGTTCCTGCCGTACGCCGTCGTGCTCGCCTTCGTCGCCTCGCTGCTGCCCGTCACCGTCACCGTCCTCGTCCAGGACTATCGGATGGGCGGCGCCCTCGCCGGTGCGCTCGGCAGCGCGCAGACCGCCCCGCTGCTGCTCGCCGTCACGAGACCGCTGCCCGCCTGGTGGATCGTGGGGGTCGCGGACGTGCTCGGCGCGCTCGCGCTGCTCGGCGCCGACGGCACCCCCGGCCGCAGCTGGCCGTGGACGCCCATGGTCGTCGTGGGGTACCTGCTCCTGATGCTGCTGCTCGGCCTGCGCGAGTCCCGGCGCACCCTCGTCGCCGTCTGGCTGGCCACGGGCCTCGCCGGGCTGCTCTTCGAGCTGCTCTCCCAGGACCGCAGCGACGGCGTGCAGCTGCTGCTGTTCGTGCTCAGCGGCGTCGTCCTCGTCCTCACGTACGCGCTGCGCGCCCGCGGTGAGGCGCAGCAGCGGCTCGTCGTGCAGGAGACCATCAGCGAGGCGGAGCGGGCGCAGCGCACCCTCCTTGAGGAACGGGCCCGTATCGCAAGGGAGTTGCACGACGTCGTCGCCCACCACATGTCGGTGATCACGGTCCAGGCGGACTCCGCGCCGTACCGCATCCAGGGCCTGCCGGCCGAGGCGCAGGAGGAGTTCGCGGCGATCGCGGGCAGCGCGCGGGAGTCGCTCACCGAGATGCGGCGGCTGCTCTCGGTGCTGCGCAGCGAGGACACCCGGGGCGAGCTCGCCCCGCAGCCCGGCCTCGACCGGCTGCAGCAGTTGGTCGAGGCGACCGTGCGGGCCGGTGTGCCCACCGAGTTGACGTTCTCCGCCGACCCGGCCGAGGTGCCGCAGGCCGTCCAGCTGTCCGCGTACCGGATCGTGCAGGAGGCCCTGGCCAACGTCGTGCGGCACTCACCGAGCAGTGCCCGTACGGACGTGGCCGTGCGCGTGGACCGCGGCGATCTCGTCGTCCTCGTCGACAACGGCCCGCCGCTCTCCCCGACGCCGCCCCTGGAGCACGGCGGTACGGGACACGGCCTGGTCGGCATGCGCGAGCGCGTACGGTTGGCCGGCGGCACGCTCGACGCAGGGCCGGTGGACGCCGGCGGATTCCACGTCGAGGCCAGGCTTCCCCTGCGTACGAAAGGACCGGACAGCCCGTGACGATCCGTGTGCTCATCGTCGACGACCAGGCCATGGTGCGGGCCGGTTTCGCCGCGCTGCTCGCCGCGCAGAGCGACATCGACGTGGTGGGCGAGGCGCCCGACGGCCGGCAGGGCGTGGAGCTGAGCCGCTCCGCCCACCCCGATGTGGTCCTGATGGACGTGCGGATGCCGGAGATGGACGGCCTCGCCGCGGCCCGCGCCCTGCTCGATCCCCCGCCGGGCGTCGTGCACCGGCCGAAGGTCCTGATGCTGACCACGTTCGACGTGGACGACTACGTGTACGAGGCGCTGCGCGCCGGCGCCTCCGGGTTCCTCCTGAAGGACGCGCCGCCCGCCGACCTGATCGCCGCGGTCCGCGTGGTCGCCGCCGGGGACGCGCTGCTCGCCCCGTCCGTGACGCGGCGCCTGATCGCGGACTTCGCCCGGCAGAGACCGGTCCGCGCCAAGGACCCCGCGCTGCGCCTCAACGGGCTGACGCCGCGCGAGACCGAGGTGCTCGAACTGATCGCCCGCGGCCTGTCCAACCAGGAGATCGCCGGACGGCTCGTGCTCGCCGAGCAGACCGTGAAGACGCACATCGGCCGGGTCCTCGCCAAACTCGACCTGCGCGACCGCGCCCAGGCGGTGATCTTCGCGTACGAGTCGGGGCTCGTCGCGCCCGGCGAAGCGGGCTGAGAACCACACCCCCTACCGGGGTAGCACCCCGCGAGCAGGCCCCAAGACCCGGGTATCACCGGGGAGTTGGCTCCCCGGTGTGACGTGTCGGGCACGGCCGTCTTCCTACCTTCCCTCCCGTCATCGAGACGGATGTACGGAACGTACGGGAAGGGGCGACGGCCATGGCCGAGCGGCGGCAGGCGGAGCGGGCGGAGCGCACGAAGAAGCACTGGGGGCGGGGCCGTAGGACGCTGCTCGCGGCCGTGCTGACGGCGGCGGTCGTCGCGGGCAGCGCCGGCTGGGCCGTCGGCTCCGAACAGCAGGCCGTCACCGGCCCGCTTCCCGGCGCCGGCGCGTGGCGTGCCGACCGCGCCCCCGACCTGCACGGCCGCCCCCTGCCCGACCCGGCGACCGCGTCCCCGGCCCGGATCGCCGAGTTCTTCGCCGGCCTGAGCGAGCCGCAACGCCAGGCGCTCGCCGAGCGGCACGCCCTGGTCGTCGGCAACCTCGACGGCGCCCCGCCGGCCCTGCGGTACGCAGCCAACTCCCGTGCCCTGCGGCAGGAACGGGCCGGGCAGCTGGCCCGCGCCGCCGACCCGCGGCTGCCCGACCAGGACCGGGCGGCGGCCCGCGCCCGCGCCGAGCGGTACGCCGAACTGGCCGGGCCCGGCCGGCGGATCCTCGCCTTCGACCCGCGCGGCCGGGGCCAAGTCGCCGAGGTCTACGGGGACTTGACGGCCGCCGAGCACATCGCGGTGATCGTGCCGGGCTCCGATATCGACCTGAACACCTTCGACCGTACGAAGGACCGGTACGGCACCCCGGCCGGCATGGCCCGATCCCTGTACGCGGCGACGGCCGGTCACCGCACGGCCGGTCACCGCACGGCCGTGATCGCCTGGGCCGGTTACACCACCCCGGTCGGGCTCGGCCCCGACGCCGCCACCGGCCGGCTCGCCGAGGCGGGCGCGCCCCGACTGGCCCGGCTCGCGCAGGGCCTGGTCGCGGCGGGCCGCCCGCGCCCTGCGCTGTTCTGCCACAGCTACGGCTCGGTGGTGTGCGGCCTCGCCGCCCCGGACGCCCCCGCGGCCGACCTGGTCGTGGCCGGCTCCCCCGGCATGCGCGTGGACCGGGCCGCCGAACTGCGCACCGGAGCGCGCGTCTGGGCCGCGAAGAACGCGGACGACTGGATCGACGACGTCCCGCACATCCGCCTCCTCGGCCTCGGCCACGGCGCCGACCCCGCCGACCCGGCCTTCGGCGCCCGCCCCGTACCCACCGCGCGGGCCCAGGGCCACACCGGCTACTTCGCGCCCGGCACGGACTCGCTCCGCGCCTTCGCCGAGATCGCCGTCGGCAGCGCCCACTGAGACCTCCCGCTGCCGAACCCCTGCTGAGACCTCCCACCTAGGACTCGCCATGTCGTTGCACTCCGAACTCGCCCCACCCGTCCAGCAGTTGAGCCGTGGCGGCCGCCGGTCCGCCGCTCCCCTGCGCTCCGCCCGTCGCGCCCTGGCTCGTACGGCCGCGACCGTCGAGGCCCGTACGCCCGCGCATCGCGACCGGGCCGTGGACGGGCTGCGGGCGCTCGCGCTGCTCGCCGTGCCGACCGGGCACTGGCTGCTCGGCGGGTTCACGCTCGACGCGGACGGCGCGCTGCACAACGCCAGCCCGCTGTCCGCGCTCGGCGGGCTCGCGCCGGTGAGCTGGTTCCTGCAACTGCTCGGGATCTTCTTCCTGGTCGGCGGGTACGCCTCGGTCCTCTCCTACCGGCGGGCCCGGGAGCGCGGCGGGTCCACCGCCGCCTGGCTGCGCGGGCGGACAGCGCGGCTCGGGCGGCCGGTGCTCGGCGTGACGGCCGTGTGGGCGCTGCTGATCCCGCTGCTCTCCGCGCTCGGCGTGCCCGGCGACTCGCTGCGCACCGGCTCGACGCTGGTGATCCAACCCCTGTGGTTCGTGGGCGTCTACACGGTGATCACCGCTCTCACCCCGCTCTGCGTCCGCGCCGCCGAACGCCTCGGCGCCTGGTCGGCGGCCCCGCTCCTCGCGACCGTCGCCGCCGTGGACTTCCTGCGCTACGGGCCGTACGCGGAGGCCGTGCCGTCCTGGCTGAGCGTCCTGAACATCCTGCCGGGGTGGCTGTTCGCGTACCAACTGGGCGTCTCCTTGGCCGAGAAGAGGCTCGGCAGGCGCGGCGCGTGGCTGCTGCTGCTCGGCGGCACGGCGCTCTTCGCGGTGCTGCTCCTGGCCTTCCACTACCCGGCGTCGATGGTGGGAGTGCCCGGCGAGGCGCGCACCAACTCGCATCCGCCGTCGCTGCTCGTCCTCGCGCTCGCGGCCGCGCAGAGCGGTGCTGCGATCCTGCTGCGGGACCGGATCGGCGCGCTGCTTCGCAGGCCCGCGCTGTGGGCGCCGGTCGTGGTGATCAACCTGTCGGCGATGACGATCCTGTGCTGGCACCAGACGGCGATGTTCGCCGCGGCGGCCACGGGCGCGCGCTTCGGGGAGCTCGCGGGCCTGACGACTTCGCCCGACTCGTTCGCGTGGGTCGCGGCGCGGGCGGCCTGGCTGCCGCTGTTCGCGCTGCTGCTCGTGGCGCTCGGGCGGTACGCGCGCCGCTTCGAGGAGCCCTGGGGCGCGGGCACGCGGGCCGCCCGAATCCGGCGGGCGGCCGCGGGGGTGCTCGCGGCGGGGTTCGCGGCGTTCGCGCTGGGCCTGGCGTGAGGGGCGGCCGCCGGCCGGGGGACCCCGTAAAAGTGATGTCACAGTGAGACATAAATTTTCCGAGGGTACCCAGCCCCCGGCCGGCGGCCGCCGCGTCTCGGCTACTCGCGGCCCGCCGAGGTGAAGCTCATGTTGGCGTAGCGGCCGCCGGCGACCTGCGCGGCGATCGGCTCCAGGAGCTCCAACTCGCTCTCGGTCAGGACCAGTCGGGTCGCGGCCGCGTTCTCCTCGACGCGGCTGCGCCTGCGGGTGCCCGGGATCGGGATCACGGGCAGGCCGTGCACATCGGCCCGCTGCTGCGCCCAGGCGAGGGCGATCTGCCCGAGGCTCGCGCCACGGGACTCGGCGAGCTTCCGCACGGGCGCGAGGAGCGCGGCGTTCACGGTCGCGTTGTCGCCGCTGAAGCGGGGCATCGTACGGCGGAAGTCGTCCGCGCCGAGCTCGGCGCTCGCGTCCGTGAACGCTCCGGTGAGGAAGCCGCGGCCGAGCGGCGAGTACGGCACGAACGCGGTGCCGAGACGGGCCGCGGCCGGGACCACACCGGCCTCCACGTCCCGGCTGAACAGGGACCACTCCGACTGGACGGCGGCGATCGGGTGCACCGCGTGCGCGGCCTCCAGCTCGGGCCCGGTGACCTCGCTGAGGCCCAGCTGCTTCACCTTGCCCTCGGCGACGAGCTCGGCCATGGCGCCGACGGTCTCCTCGATGGGCACGTTCACGTCGCGCCGGTGCATGTAGTAGAGGTCGATGACGTCGACGCCGAGGCGCTGCAGGCTGCCCTCGACGCAACTGCGGATGTACGCGGGGTCGTTGTTGATGCCGCGCTTCAACGGGTCGTCCTTGTCGAGGACGATGCCGAACTTGGTGGCGAGGACGATCTCGTCGCGGTGGGCGTTCACGAACGGCGCGATGAACTTCTCGTTCTCGCCGTGGCCGTACATGTCCGCGGTGTCGAACAGGGTGACGCCGAGCTCAAGGGCCCGCTCCAGGGTGGCCCGCGCCTCGTCGGGGTCGGTGGTCTCGCCGTACGCGAAGCTCATGCCCATGCAGCCGAGGCCCTGGACGCCGACCTCGGGGCCGCCCGCACCGAGGCGGGTGGTCGCGATCTTCTCGGTGCTGCTGTACGTGCCGTTCTCCGTGCTCATCAGGCCCAGGCCCTCTCCGACGCCCGCCGGGCGTCCGCGTAAAAGTCGATCTTGTAGTCGAGTACCGCCAAGGTGCCCTGGAGTTCGGCGATCCGCCCGAGGACGTCGCGCCGCGTCTGCTCCAGGAGCGCCTGCCGCTCCTCGAAGGTGTGCTCGCCCTGCCGCACCAGCTCGGCGTAGCGGACCATGTCCGCGACCGGCATGCCGGTGAGGCGCAGCTTGCCGACGAGCGAGAGCCAGTCCAAGTCCCGGTTGGTGAACCGGCGTTGACCCGTGTGCGAGCGGTCCACGTGCGGCATCAGGCCGATCCGCTCGTACCAGCGCAGGGTGTGCGCGCTGAGCCCGGTGTGGGCGGCCACCTCGCTGATCGTGTACCGGTCCCGGCCGTCGGGCCGCGGGTGCTCGGGGTCGGCCCCGGCACACCGCTCCACCGTCTCCAGCGGTTCCTGCTCGGGGGTCACGGGAGTGCTCTCCATCACCGTCATGCCTCCACGCTATGACCCTGAAGTGCACTCCAAGCAAGCGAAATCGGGAGGAGATCACCCGGTGTTCTCACTACGCTCCCGGCCATGAGTCCCGTACGCCGCGCCACGCCCGAGGACGCCGAGGAGCTCATCCGGCTCCGCAAGATCATGCTGGACTCGCTGCGCCCCAGCGACGACATCGGGTGGCAGGCCGGCACGGCCCGCCACCTGCGCACCGAACTCGCCCGCCCCGACGGCGACTTGATGGCGACGGTCGTCGACGACCCGACGGCCCCCGGCCGCCTCGCCGCCTGCGCGACCGGCAAGATCGAGCACCGCCTGGGCTCCCCGGACAACCCCGACGGCGCGATCGGGTACGTCTTCAACGTCTGCACCGACCCGACCCGACGCCGCCGCGGCCACTCCCGCGCCTGCATGCGGGCCCTCCTCGACTGGTACGCCGAACGCGGCATCCGCAAGGTCGACCTGACCGCGTCGCCGGAGGCGGAGTCCCTCTATACCTCGCTCGGCTTCCACCACATGCGGGAACCGGCGATGCGGCTGCTGCTGCCGGGGGACGGGGCATGAGCGGGCTCGTCCTCCCGGAAGGCTCCTGGTGGGACTGGGAGGTACTCGCCTGGGACACGGACTCCCTGCGCCTCGCCGCAGACCACGACCTCACGTACCACCACGGCCTGGAACTGACCTTCCATGGCCCCCTCCTGGTGCACTGCCCGACGTCCTTCCAGGACCCGGTCTTCCGCCCTCCGGCCCCGGCCGAACTGGCAGCAGTGACCGATCAGTTGGGCGAGCGGCCGGGCGTGCTGATCCCCTTCACGGCGGAGGCGGGCGGCCGCGCGAGGGTGGACTGCCTGATCGCGGCGGAACGGGTGGAGGTCATACGCGAGCTGGTCCTCAAATGGAGCCCGTCCGGCGATTGAGGACGAGGCCGCCAGGCCGATGGGCGGGGCCCGAGTCAACGGTGCGGATCGGGCCGCCCGAACCCCACCCCGTAACCTCATACGCATGCATGCCCTCGCCCAAATCGAGAACTGGCCCGTCCCCACCGCGGCAGCGGCCCTCGTCCGCGCGGACGGCACCGTCGTCGGCTCGCACGGCCCCTCCGCGCACCGCTTCCCGCTCGCCTCGGTGACGAAGCCCCTCGCGGCGTACGCGGCGCTCGTCGCGTACGAGGAAGGGGCGATCGAGCTGGACGAGCCGGCCGGGCCCGAGGGCTCCACGGTGCGGCACCTGCTCGCGCACACCAGCGGCCTGGCCTTCGACGAGCACAAGGTGATGGCCCCCGCGGGCACCCGGCGGCTCTACTCCAACGCCGGCTTCGAGGTGCTCGGCGACCACATCGCGAAGGCCGCCGACATGCCGTTCGCCGAGTACGCCCGGCAGGCCGTGCTCGAACCGCTCGGCATGACCGCCACCACCCTCGAAGGCTCCCCGGCGAAGGACGGCGTGTCCACGGTGGACGACCTGGTGCGGTTCGCCGCCGAGGTGCAGGCGCCGCGGCTCCTCGACGCGCGTACGGTCGTCGAGGCGATGTCCGTCGTGCACCCGGCCCTGTCCGGGATCCTGCCCGGCTACGGCCACCAGAAGCCCAACGACTGGGGCCTCGGCTTCGAGATCCGCGACTCCAAGTCCCCGCACTGGACGGGCAGTTCGTCCTCGCCGCGCACGTTCGGGCACTTCGGCCAGTCGGGCACGTTCCTGTGGATCGACCCGGACGCCGGGTGGGCGGGTGGGAACAACACAGGGGCGGCGTGCGTGGCCCTCACCGACCGCGCCTTCGGCCAGTGGGCGATCGACGCCTGGCCCCCGTTCACGGACGCGGTGCTCGCAGAACTCAGGAGCTAGGCGGGACCCACGGCGCGGGCAGCTCCCACACCAGGACCTCCGCCGCCGACCGCCCCACCAGCTCCAGGCCCCGCCCCCCGGTGAGCCGCACCGCGTCCCCCGGCCCCAACTCCACGTCCCCGAGGGCGACTTCACCCCGGGTGACGTGGACGTACGCGAGCTCCGCGTCCGGGACCGCCGTCCGCTCGCCGGCCGCGAGCCGCCGTACGTGCAGCATCGCGCCCGCCTCCGCGACCTCGTACGGGGTGGAGTCGGCTATGCCGTGCACGACCTCGTACGACGGGTCGCCGCCGGGCTGCAGCGGGGCCAGCCACATCTGCACGAAGACCAGCGGCTCCGGGCCCGCGTTCCGCTCCACGTGCCGGACGCCGCCGCCCGCGCTGAGCCGCTGCACGTCGCCGGGGCGGACGACGGACTCGCGGCCCGTCGTGTCGCGGTGCGTCAGCTCGCCCTCGACGACCCAGGTGACGATCTCGGTGTGGCTGTGCGGATGCTCGTCGAAGCCCGCGCCGGGCGCGAGCCGCTCCTCGTTGCAGGCGATGATCGCGCCGAAGCGCAGGTTGTCGGGGTCGTAGTGCGGGCCGAACGAGAAGGCGTGCCACGACTCGATGCCGGCCTTCGGGTCGCCTCCGGGGTAGCGCTCGTCGGCGCGCCGTACGTCCATCACGCCCCCCACGGTAGACCCGGCACTCCGCCGACCCGCCCGGATAAGGCAGTCTTGTCCCGTGCCCGAACCCGTAGACGAATCTCCGCAGCCGCCCGTACCGCACTCGCATGCCGCGACGCTCAAGCGACTTGAGCAGTCCTCCGGCAGCCTCGCCGCGCAGGCGATCGCGCGCATGGACGAGACGCTGCCGTGGTACCGCGCGATGCCGCCGGAGAACCGGTCCTGGATCGGCCTCGTCGCCCAGGCCGGCATCGCCGCGTTCACCGAGTGGTTCCGGCATCCGGACGCCCCGCAGGCCATCTCCACGGACGTCTTCGGCACGGCGCCGCGCGAGCTGACGCGCGCGATCACGCTGCGCCAGACCGTCGAGATGGTGCGTACGACGATCGAGGTGATGGAGTCCGCGATCGACGAGGTCGCGGCCCCCGGCGACGAGGGCATCCTGCGCGAGGCGCTGCTCGTCTACGCCCGCGAGATCGCCTTCGCCACCGCGCAGGTGTACGCGCAGGCCGCTGAGGCCCGCGGCGCCTGGGACGCCCGGCTCGAATCGCTCGTCGTCAACGCGGTGCTGTCCGGCGAGGCCGACGAGGGCGCCGTCAGCCGGGCCGCCGCGCTCGGCTGGAACTCCCCCGAGCATGTGTGCGTCGTCCTCGGCACCGCGCCCGACGGCGACAGCGAGCTGACCGTCGAGGCGATCCGTCGGGCATCGCGCCACGCCAAGCTGCAGGTTCTGACCGGGGTGCTCGGCGACCGGCTCGTCGTCATCGCCGGCGGCAGCGACAACCCCCTGGCTGTCGCCAAGGCCCTGATCGGCCCGTACGCGGCGGGGCCCGTGGTCGCCGGACCCGTGGTGCCCGACCTGCTCGCCGCCACCCGGTCCGCGCAGGCCGCGGCCGCCGGACTCAAGGCCTGCTCGGCCTGGCAGGACGCGCCGCGCCCGGTGCTCGCGGACGATCTCCTGCCGGAGCGCGCGATCGCCGGAGACCCGGCCGCCCGCGAGCAGTTGGTGGAGGAGATCTACAGACCGTTGGAGGAGGCGGGTTCCGCGCTCCTGGAGACCTTGAGCGTCTATCTGGAGCAGGCCAGCAGCCTCGAAGGCGCCGCGCGGATGCTGTTCGTGCACCCCAACACCGTGCGCTACCGGCTGCGACGTGTGACTGACGTCACCGGATGGTCACCCTCCGATGTCCGCTCGGCCTTCACGCTGCGGATCGCGCTGATCCTGGGGCGTCTGGTCGACGGAGATCCCCAGTCCTAGACTTTTGTCGGGGATCCACAATTCCCCTGACTGTTCTTCGTCCCTGTCCCCACGGGCGGTTGCCGCCGTCCACAAGAGAGAGTGTGAGAGTGCTCGTACTCGTCGCTCCCGGCCAAGGCGCCCAGACGC
The DNA here is from genome assembly GCF_029968035.1 of Streptomyces cavernicola. Classification (GTDB taxonomy): domain Bacteria; phylum Actinomycetota; class Actinomycetes; order Streptomycetales; family Streptomycetaceae; genus Streptomyces; species Streptomyces cavernicola. Next base: position 10,403 of record NZ_JASCIQ010000043.1, read on the forward strand.
CCGGCTTCCTGACCCCCTGGCTCGAACTCGACGGCGCCGCCGACCGGCTCGCAGCCTGGTCCGACGCCATCGGCCTCGACCTCGCCCACTACGGCACGCAGGCCGACGCCGACGCCATCCGTGACACCGCCGTCGCCCAGCCGCTGCTCGTGGCCGCCGGACTGCTCTCCGCCTCCGCTCTCGGCGAGGTCGCGCCGGGTGCGGTCGCCGGGCACAGCGTCGGCGAGATCACCGCCGCCGCGCTCGCGGGCGTCCTCGACGACTCCGCCGCCCTGCAGCTGGTCCGCAAGCGCGGCCTGGCCATGGCGGACGCCGCGGCCATCACGCAGACCGGCATGTCGGCGCTGCTCGGCGGCGAGCCGGACACCGTCCTGCCGCACCTGGAGAAGCTCGGCCTGACCCCGGCGAACGTCAACGGCGCCGGCCAGATCGTCGCCGCAGGAACGATGGAGCAGCTCGCCGCGCTCGCCGAGGACAAGCCCGAGGGCACCCGCCGCGTGGTGCCGCTGAAGGTCGCGGGCGCGTTCCACACCGAGCACATGGGCCCCGCGGTCGCCGTCCTGGACGAGGCCGCTAAGGAGCTCTCCCCGGCCGACCCGAAGGTCCGGTACGTCTCGAACAAGGACGGCGCGGCCGTGGACTCCGGCGCCGAGGTGATCGCGCGCCTGGTCGGCCAGGTTGCCAACCCGGTCCGCTGGGACCTGTGCATGGAGACGTTCAAGGAGCTCGGCGTGACCGCGCTCGTGGAGATCTGCCCCGGCGGCACTCTCACGGGCCTGGCCAAGCGCGCCCTGCCGGGTGTGAAGACGCTCGCCCTGAAGACCCCCGACGACCTCGACGCGGCCCGCGCCCTGATCGCCGAACATTCGCAGACGGCCTGAGTAGGAGCCCCGAACGCATGTCGAAGATCAAGCCAAGCAAGGGCGCACCGTACGCACGCATCCTCGGCGTCGGCGGCTACCGTCCGACGCGGGTCGTGCCGAACGAGGTGATCCTCGAGACGATCGACTCGTCCGACGAGTGGATCCGCTCCCGCTCCGGCATCGCCACCCGGCACTGGGCGAGCGACGAGGAGACCGTCGCCGCCATGTCGGTCGAGGCGTCCGGCAAGGCGATCGCCGACGCCGGGATCACCGCCGACAAGATCGGCGCCGTGATCGTCTCGACCGTCTCGCACTTCAAGCAGACCCCGGCCGTCGCCACGGAGATCGCGGACAAGCTCGGCACCGAGAAGGCCGCCGCGTTCGACATCTCCGCGGGCTGCGCCGGCTTCGGCTACGGGCTGACCCTCGCCAAGGGCCTGGTGACGGAGGGCTCCGCCCCGTACGTCCTGGTGATCGGCGTGGAGCGGCTCAGCGACCTGACCGACCTGGAGGACCGGGCGACGGCCTTCCTGTTCGGTGACGGCGCGGGCGCCGTCGTCGTCGGCCCGTCCGAGGAGCCGGCGATCGGCCCGACGGTCTGGGGCTCGGAGGGCGACAAGTCCGAGACGATCAAGCAGACCGTGCCGTGGACCGACTACCGGTCCGGCGAGGTCGCCAAGTTCCCTGCGATCACGCAGGAGGGCCAAGCGGTGTTCCGCTGGGCCGTGTTCGAGATGGCGAAGGTCGCCAAGGAGGCGCTCGACGCCGCCGGCCTGAGCCCGGACGACCTGGACGTCTTCATTCCGCACCAGGCCAACATGCGGATCATCGACTCGATGGTGAAGACTCTCAAGCTGCCGGAGCACGTCACGGTCGCCCGTGACATCGAGACCACCGGCAACACCTCGGCCGCCTCGATCCCGCTCGCGATGGAGCGGCTCCTGGCGACCGGCGAGGCCAAGAGCGGCGACACCGCGCTGGTCATCGGCTTCGGGGCGGGTCTCGTGTACGCCGCCACTGTCGTTACCCTCCCCTAGGCACCGTACGGACTTCGCGGAGATTCACCGTCTGCGCGGAACATCCCGACCGATGCCGCAAACCATCTGATACATACGAAGGAGCGCCACATGGCCGCCACTCAGGAAGAGATCGTCGCCGGTCTCGCGGAGATCGTGAACGAGATCGCCGGTATCCCCACCGAGGACGTCCAGCTGGACAAGTCCTTCACCGACGACCTGGACGTCGACTCGCTGTCCATGGTCGAGGTCGTCGTCGCCGCCGAAGAGCGCTTCGACGTGAAGATCCCGGACGACGACGTCAAGAACCTCAAGACGGTCGGCGACGCCGCCGACTACATCGCGAAGCACCAGAGCTGACCCTCTGCTACTCGCTCAACGCCACCCGGCGGTGGCGCCGTTGTATCCCTATTACGTGGAGAAAGAATCCCTGTGAACTCGACCAATCGCACCGTGGTCGTCACCGGTATCGGCGCAACCACACCGCTGGGTGGCGACGCGGCTTCTACCTGGGAGGGCCTGCTCGCGGGCCGTTCCGGCATCTCCCTGCTCGAGCAGGAGTGGGCCGCCGACCTGCCGGTCCGGATCGCCGGCCAGATCGCCGTGGAGCCGACCGAGATCATTCCGCGCCCGCAGGCCCGCAAGCTGGACCGCTCGGCGCAGTTCGCGCTGATCGCGGCCCGCGAGGCCTGGCAGGACGCGGGCTTCGCCGGTCCCGCCGGTGAGGAGAGCTCCGTCGACCCCGACCGTCTCGGCGCGGTCATCGCCTCCGGCATCGGCGGCGTCACGACGCTGCTCGACCAGTACGACGTGCTGAAGGAGAAGGGCGTACGCCGTGTCTCCCCGCACACCGTGCCGATGCTGATGCCCAACTCCCCTTCGGCCAACGTCGGTATCGACCTGAACGCCCGCGCCGGTGTGCACACCCCGGTCTCCGCGTGCGCGTCCGGCGCCGAGGCCATCGGGTACGCGATCGAGATGATCCGCACCGGCCGTGCCGACGTCGTGATCGCGGGCGGCACCGAGGCCGCCATCCACCCGCTGCCGATCGTCGCGTTCGGCAACATGATGGCGATGTCCAAGAACAACGACGACCCGCAGGGCGCCTCGCGCCCCTACGACGTCGACCGCAACGGCTTCGTGCTCGGCGAGGGCTCCGGCGTGATCATCCTGGAGTCCGAGGAGCACGCCAAGGCGCGCGGCGCCCGGATCTACGTCGAGGCCGTCGGCCAGGGCATCTCGGCCGACAGCCACCACATCACGCAGCCCGACCCGTCCGGCAGCGGCATCGCGCAGGCGGTGCAGAACCTGCTTGACCAGACGGACCTGAAGCCCGCCGAGATCGTGCACGCCAACGCGCACGCCACGTCGACCCCGCAGGGCGACATCGGTGAGCTGAAGGCGCTGCGCAAGGTCCTCGGCGACGACCTGAACCACGTGGCCGTGTCGGCGACGAAGTCGATGACCGGTCACCTGCTCGGTGGCGCGGGCGGTGTGGAGACCGTGGCCACGGTCCTCGCGCTGAAAAACCGTGTCGCCCCGCCGACGATCAACATCGAGAACCTTGACCCGGAGGCCGACGCGGACATCGTCCGCGGCGAGCCGCGTGCTCTTCCCGAGGGGACCATTGCCGCCCTGAACGACTCGTTCGGGTTCGGTGGACACAACGTGGTGCTTGCGTTCCGTACGGTCTGAAGGGTGCCGCCCTCGTAGCGGACCCATACGTCGAAGCCCCGCTCGGATTTCCGAGCGGGGCTTCTGCGTACAGAACTCACAGCGCCAGAACTCACACCACCTGGTGCAGCCACCGCACCGGCGCGCCCTCCCCCGCGTACCGGAAGGGCTCCAACTCGTCGTCCCAGGGCTTGCCGAGGAGGGCGGTGAGCTCGGACTGCAGCTCGCTCTCGCCGCGTTGCGAGCGGGCGAGGGCGGCGCGGAGCCGGTCCTCGGGGATCAGGATGTCGCCGTGGATTCCGGTGACGGCGTGGAAGATGCCGAGGTCGGGGGTGGCGCTGTACCGCTCGCCCTCGGCGTTCGCGTTCGGCTCGGCGGTGACCTCGAAGCGCAGCAGCTGCCAACCCCGCAGGGCGGAGGCCAGCTTGGCGGCCGTGCCGGGCTCGGCCCTCCAGGAGAACTCGGATCTCCAGGTGCCGGGGGCGGCGGGCTGCCGGATCCAGTCGAGGTTCACACGCCCGCCGAGTACGCCCGCGACTGCCCATTCGATGTGCGGGCACAGCGCGCGCGGAGCGGAGTGCACGTACAGAACTCCACGTGTCGTCACCGGACCTCCAGTGTGGGTCGAGGTTCGCCTTCCCCAGCGGCCTCGCGCCCGTGCCGAGCAATGCTGACCGAACGTAGCCAATGACGACTAATTCGGACAGATATGACGTGATGCAATTTACCGGAACCGAGACAGCGGCCTGCCCCTGGGTCGACTGTGGCAAAGCTACCGTGCGGCGGCGGCCCGAGTGTGACGTACCGTCGGTCCCGGTGCGGGGAATCGTTCGGCATTCACCCGGCAGGACGCCACAGCTGTCACAGAGGGGACGACAAGATGCGGGAGTTCGGTTTCGTCCGTCCTCTTCGTCGCGGGGCCGCGCTCGCCGTTGCGGCGGTGTTGGCGGCTTCGGCGCTCGCCGGGTGCGATGACTCCGAGGGCGCCGCGTCGGCACCGAAACCCGCACAGTCGAGCCGGAAGCCGGCGCCGCGACCGGAGCCCGTCTGGGACACCTCGCCGAACTCCGTTGCCGCGGTGGGGGATTCCATCACGCGGGGCTTCGACGCCTGTTCGGTGCTCGCGGACTGTCCGGAGGCCTCGTGGGCGACGGGCACGGACCCTGCGGTGCGCTCCCTCGCGGTGCGGCTGCTCGGCAAGCAGGCGGCGGCGAAGCGGAGTTGGAACTTCGCGAACAGCGGGGCCCGGATGGCCGACCTGCCCGAGCAGATGGAGCGGGCGGCGGCTGAGTCCCCGGACCTGGTGACGGTGCTGGTCGGCGCGAACGATGTGTGCCGTGCCTCGGTGGACGCGATGACGCCGGTCGCCGAGTTCCGCCGCGACTTCGCGGAGTCGCTGCGCACGCTGCGCGCGGAGCGGCCCAAGGCGCAGGTGTACGTGGCGAGCGTGCCCGATCTGAAGCAGCTCTGGTCGCAGGGCAAGGGCAGTGCGATGGCCAAGCAGGTGTGGAGCCTCGGGATCTGCCCGACGATGCTGGGCGAGCCGGACGCCCTGGACGCCCGGTCGACGGAGCGCAGGGACGCGGCGTACGAGCGGGTGGTGGCGTACAACGAGGCGCTGGCGGAGGTGTGCGCGAAGGACGAGCGGTGCCGGTACGACGACGGCGCGGTCTTCGACTACCGCTTCGGCACCGGGCAGTTGAGCCGCTGGGACTTCTTCCATCCGGGCAAGAGCGGGCAGGCGCGGCTTGCGGAGTTGGCGTTCCGGCGGGTGACGGCTGGGTAGTTCCTCCCTTTCGGAGTTTCGACGGCTCGCGGAAGGACCCCTGTGTCAGTCATACGTATGCGGCTCTGCGCCGCTGTGCTCGCCCTCTCCTCGTCTCTCGCCCTCGGCGCCGCGCCCGAGCCCGCACCCGCACCCGCCTCGCAGCCCACTGTCGAGGAGCAGCGGCTCGACCGGGCCGCCCCGCAGGAAATACTGCGCCGTGGCGGATTCGCCGATGCGGCCCCGGAGTTCGCGCGTGCGCTGCGCGCGGCCGGTTCGTACGTGGAGGCGCGGCGGGTCGTCGTACGGCACGGGGCGCGGCTGTGGGAGCGGGCCGTGGGCCGGGTGCAGGGGCGGGTTCCGGTGGCGGACGGGGAGTTGAGCCGGGACGACGACCGGCCGCTGTACTGGGCGCGGTTGGCGATGACGCGTGAACTGCGGGCCCTGGACGCCGAGTTCGAGCTGACCGAGGAGCGGCGGGAGGCACTGCTCGGGGAGCTTGAGCGGGCCTCGCGCGGGCAGGACGACATCCGGTACCCGGACCGTGGTGAGCGCAAGGTGCTGCTGACCGGGTTCGACCCGTTCACGCTCGACCGGGACGTCCGCATCAGCAACCCTTCGGGGGCGGCGGCGCTCGCGCTCGACGGTACGTATGTGCGTACGGCGGACGGGCGCAGGGCGCGGGTGGAGGTGGCCGTCTTCCCGGTGCGCTGGCAGGACTTCGCGGACGGGGCGGTGGAGCGGGCGCTGCGGGCGCAGCTGCCGCGGGTGGACGCGTTCACGACGGTGAGCCAGGGCCGGGTGGGCCGCTTCGACGTGGAGCGGTTCAACGGGGCCTGGCGGGGCGGCTTCCCGGACAACGTGAACGTGTCGCGCACGGAGACGGTGCCGGTGAGCGACCCGGCGACGCAGCCTCAGTGGACCCGGACGACGCTGCCGTACGAGCGGATCGTGGCGGCGGACACGGGGCCGTTCCCGGTGTACGACAACACCGAGGTGACGGAGATCCCGGCCGGGGCGAGCGAGCCGGTGAAGCGGCCGGACGGGCCGACGGAGGGCTCGACGGCCCGCGCGGGCGGGGGCGGCGACTATCTGTCGAACGAGATCGCGTACCGGGCGACGCTGCTGCGCGACCGGCTCGGTCTGCACGAGTTGCCCGGGGGCCATGTGCACACGCCGGTGCTGCAGTTCGGGGCGGGCAACACGGATCCGGCGAGCGGCACGGTCACGGACCCGGAGTTCGTCCGGAACCGGCTCGCGATCGTCTCGCAGGTGCGGGGGATTGTGTCGGTGGCTGCGGCCGGTCGTTGATTCTCCCCACCCCGCCCCTTCCCGAAAGACCTGCGGTCGGCTCCTGGGGGCCAGCCCCCGGACCCCCTCCCCCAAGCTCTCGGCTTCGCTCGAGCAGGGGGGACCCCCATCTCAAACGCCGGAGGGGCTGGATTTTGCGGGCTGGGGCGGGATGTCACGTGCCCCGATAGGGGTGCGGGGAACTGCGCGACCAGCCACGACGGCGGGAAAGCCAAAAGACAGCGGGGTCCGGGGCGCAGCCCCGAAGCTGCTGCAAGCTTTCGGGAAGGGGCGGGGAGGGGAGACATCCAGCGCCCGCGGCGACACCGCTACTTCGCGTACGGGTTGCCCTGCATCGGCTGCCGCGGCTGCCCGTACGCCTCAGGGGCCTGCGGGGCGGGCTGCATCGGCTGGCCGTGCGGGGCGGGGGCCTGCGGCTGCCCGTACGCCCCCGGGGCCTGCTGGCCGTACGGCGCGGCGGGCTGCCCGCCCGCCGCGTACAGGCTCGGGTCGCCCGACTGCGGCTGCTGCGGCGGGAGTTGATTCTCACCGCGCAGGTCGCGGACCATCAGCGTCGCGCCCGCGACCGCACCCGGCATCAGGAAGACCGCGACGAACGGGATCAGGAAGGACAGGGCGAGCGGCACGCCGAAGCCCCAGGTCATCATGCGGTTGGCGCGGAGCATCGCGAGCTGTTCGCGGACCTCGACGCGGCGGCGCTGCAGGGCGACCGAGGTGAGTTCCTGGGCGAGGAAGAAGCCGGTCACGCCGAAGCCGATCACGGGGACGACGGTCTGTCCGAGTACGGGGATGAAGCCGAGGGCGAAGAGGAGCACCGCCCACAGCAGGGCGCGGACCAGGATGCGGAGGCTGTCGCGGGCCGAGATCCACAGTTCGCGCAGGAGCGGCAGGCCCGACTCGGGTGCGGTGCCGTCGGGCGACTCGGACTTGTCGACCTGCTCGGAGAGGGACTCGTAGAAGGGCTGGCCGATGAGGAGCGTCACCGCGGTGAAGGTGATCACCGCGAGGAACAGGCCGAGGGCGAAGAGCAGCACGGTGAGGAAGCCGCGGAAGAGGTCGATCCAGGGGGACGACCAGTCGTCGGCGAACGGCGTGGCCCAGGCGATCAGGTCGTCCGCGCCGAGGGCGAGACCGGTCAGGGCGGCCGCGTAGAGCACGAGGGTGATGAGGCCCGGGATCAGGCCGATGCCCAGCCAGCGCCCGTGGCTCGCGACCCAGCGCTGGCCTTTCGCGAGATATCCAAAACCGGTTCCCAGATCACGCATCGCCATGTCGAACACCCTAACGGGAGCGTGTCGGCGAGCAGTCGGCGCGGGGCAACGGTGCTGTCACAGAGGGCGCACAGTGGGCGCTGGAAATTTCCGTGGCCAACACACCCTTGTTGGCGGGGAGTTGGATCCGGTAGACCTCGCGTATTGATCTTCCTGGCCGAACGGTTCGGGACATTTGGAGGTACGTGTGGGCATACCGAGACCCGCCCTCATCACTCTGGCCACCGCGACGGCCGCCGTGCTGCTCGCTCCGCTCGGGGCGAGCGCCGACCCGGGGGCTCCGCGTCCGGTGCGGGACAGCGGTGCGAGCGTCGCCGACAGTGCGGCGAAGTCGCCGGTCACGGCCGCCGAGCGGGCCCTGAAGAGCGCGACCGGAACCGGGACCGCCGGGCCGGCCGCGCGCACCGGCGGCTACCCGCGCGAGCAGGTGCTGCCGGCCCAGCCGGAGAACCCCGGCGACAAGTCGATCAAGCTGGGCCTGACCCCGTACCACTCGATCGCTCCGGCCCTCAACGAGCTGCAGGAGCTGGGTGACCGGGTCAGTGTGGAGGTCGCCGGGGAGTCCTCGAAGGGGCATCCGCTGTATCTGGTCACCGTGACCTCGCCGGAGTCGGCGCGGGCGGCGGGCGAGCAGGAGCGGATGCGGCAGCAGATCGAGAGTTCGCCCGCGGAGGCCGCCGAGGATCCGCAGATCAAGGCCCGTTACAAGACGCCGGTGTTCGTCAACAACAACATCCACGGCAACGAGTGGGAGGGCACGGACGCGGCCCTCGAACTCATCGAGGAACTCGCCACGTCGAAGAGCGAGGAGACCGAGCAGCTCCTGGACACCTCGCGGGTGTACTTCAACGTGACGGCCAACCCGGACGGCCGGATCGCGGGTACGCGTGCCAACGGCAACGGCTTCGACCTGAACCGGGACTTCGTCACCGCGTCGCAGCCGGAGACGCGGGCGATGCGGCAGATCGCGATCGACAAGCAGCCCGCGGTGATGATCGACCTGCACGGGTACGTGAACGGCACCCTGATCGAGCCGACCACTCCCCCGCACGGCGAGAACTACGAGTACGACCTGTTCCTGAAGAACACGTACGCCAACGCTCTCGGTATGGAGAAGGCCGTCAACGGTCTCGGCTACACCGAGGCGAAGGACGGGGTGAAGCCCGCCGTGATCCCGTTCCGGGACCAGGAGGAGGGCTGGGACGACTGGCCGCCGATCTTCACTCCGCAGTACATGCCGTTCCACGGCGCGGTCGCCTCGCACACCATCGAGTTCCCGATGCGGGTGAACAACGCGGACTACGACTCGCTGCCGGTGGACGAGCTGCGCCGCAGGTCCGGGATCAACGTGGACATCGCGGGCGCGGCGATGCGTGCGACGCTGGACTTCGCGCGGACGAAGCGGAGCTCGCTGATCGCCGACCAGATCGAGACGTTCCGGCGGGCCGACGCGGGCGAGAAGCAGGTGGAGGTCTCCGAGGAGACCGTGCCGGGTGTCCCGGGCATCGGCCCGGAGGACGTCTACACCACCGAGTTCCCGCGCGCGTACGTCATTCCGGCGGGCGACGGGGAGCGCACGGACGCGGCCACGGCCCGCCTGGTGAACCACCTGCTCGACAACGACGTACGGGTGGAGCGCGCGAGCGAGGCGTTCCGGCTCGACGGGCGTGCGTACCCGGCCGGCTCGTATGTGGTGGATCTGCACCAGTCGAAGCGCGGCATGGCGAACGTGCTGCTCGCCGAGGGCCGGGACATCAGCGACAAGGTGTCGACGATGTACGACATCTCGGGCTGGAGCCTCGGTCTGCTGTGGGGCGCGCAGGTGCGGGCGGTGCCGGAGGGCACGGACCTGGACGTGCGGCGCTCGGCGGTGCGGGGCGCGGTGGCCGGTGACGCGGGGGCGGGCCTGGACTCGCCGGAGGCGGTCGCGGCGGCCAACGCGCAGCAGCCGACGAAGGTCGCCGCGGCGGTCACGCCGGGTGAGCTGTTCGCGCTGCGGGAGATGAAGTTCGACGTGACGCCGGTGTCGACGGCGGCCCTGAACGACGGCTTCGACTGGGAGGGCACGGACGCCCTGTTCGTGTCCTCGGGGCTTGCGCACGACAAGCTGAACGCCTCGGCGAAGAAGGCGCTCGACGGCTTCCTCGCGGACGGCGGCCGGGTGGTGGCGCGCGGCGCGACGGGCGCCGCGTTCAACGACTCGGCGAAGCTGCTGGACGTGACGGCGGTCGAGGGCAACGAGGCGGCGAACGGCGTGGTCCGGGTGAGCAACGAGGGCCCGCTCGCCGAGGGCGCCCCGGCGCACAGCTTCGTGTACTCGCCGATGTGGTTCACGGGTCTCGGCTCGGGCGTCCGCGTCGAGCAGTCGTACGCGAGCGGGAACCCGCTGGTCGCCGGGCACTGGCGGGCGGCCGAGAACGGCAAGGGCGGTCCGGGCGACGCTTCGGGCCGGGCGTCCGTGGTCAGCGGGCGCGCGGGCGGCGCGGAGGTCGTCCTCTTCGGTACCGAGCCGATGTTCCGGGTGCACCCGAAGGGCCTGTTCCCGCAGGTCGGACGGGCACTGATCGGCTGATCCCGCGCCCCTGCGACACACACCGAGGGCCGCACTCCGGAATTCCGGAGTGCGGCCCTCGGGCGGTTCGCGGTCCGTCAGTCGATGTCGACGGGGTGCGCGGTGGCTCAGGCGACGGCGAGGGAGACCTCGATGTTGCCGCGGGTGGCCTTGGAGTACGGGCACACCTGGTGGGCCTTCTCGAGCAGGGACTTGGCGGTGGCCGCGTCCACGGTCGGGATGGAGCCCTTGATGGCGACGATGATGCCGAAGCCCTCGTCGTTGGAGCCGATGCCGACCTCGGCGGTCACGAGCGAGCCCGTGATGTCGACCTTCTCGTTACGCGCCACGACGCCCAGGGCGCCCTGGAAGCACGCCGCGTAACCGGCGGCGAAGAGCTGCTCGGGGTTGGTGCCCTCGCCGGAGCCGCCCATCTCCTTGGGCGGGTTGACGACGACGTCGAGCTTGCCGTCGTCGGCGGCGACGCGGCCGTCACGGCCGCCTTCCGCGGTGGCTACGGCGGTGTACTTGACCTCGGACTGCTGGATGGCCATTTTGCTGCTTTCCTCCATCGTCGGTGCCGCGCCGGGCTCGCGCCCACGACCCGGAACGGTCACTGCGTGAACCTTAACGGGTCGGGTTGACGACCATCTTTCCGGTGTTGTCACCGCGCAGGACGCCGAGGAAGGCGTCCACGCTGTTCTCGATGCCGTCGACGAACGTCTCGTTGTACTTGAGCTCGCCGGACGCGATCCAGGAGGCGACGTCCTGGACGAACTGGGGCTGAAGCGCCTGGTGGTCGGCGACGAGCAGGCCCTGGAGCCGCAGCCGCTTGCCGATGATCATGGCCATGTTGCGCGGGCCGGGGGTCGGCACGGTGTCGTTGTAGCCGGCGATCATGCCGCAGACGGTGACGCGGCCGTGCACGTTGAGGCGGCTGATGGCGGCCTCCAGGTGGTCGCCGCCGACGTTGTCGAAGTAGACGTCGATGCCGTCGGGCGCGGCTTCCTTCAGCTGCTCGGCGACGGGGCCGTTCTTGTAGTTGAAGGCCGCGTCGAAGCCGTACTCCTCGGTGAGGAGCTTGACCTTCTCGTCCGTGCCGGCCGAGCCGATGACGCGGGAGGCGCCCTTGATGCGGGCGATCTGGCCGACCTGGCTGCCGACGGCCCCGGCGGCGCCGGAGACGAAGACCGCGTCGCCCTCCGTGAACGAGGCGACCTCCAGGAGGCCCGCGTACGCGGTGAGACCCGGCATGCCGAGGACGCCGAGGTAGGCGGAGAGCGGGGCGAGCGAGCCGTCGACCTTCTTGGCGTGCTTGGCCGGTACGTCGGCGTAGTCGCGCCAGCCGAGGCCGTGCAGGACGGTGTCGCCGACGGCGAAGCCCGGGTCGTTCGAGGCGACGACCTCGCCGACCGCGCCGCCGTCCATGGGCTGGTCCAGCTGGAACGGCGGGATGTACGACTTCACGTCGTTCATGCGGCCGCGCATGTAGGGGTCGACCGAGTAGTGCAGGTTCTTCACCAGGATGCGGCCCTCGGCGGGGGCGGCGAGCGGCGTCTCGCGGAGCTCGAAGTCGGAGTCCTGGGGCCAGCCGTGCGGGCGGGCGACGAGGTGCCAGGCGCGGCTGGTGGAAGGCAGGGACGACATGGGGGCGGCCTCCTGAATGGCATACCCGTGGATCGTGGACCGCGGGTCGTGGATCGAGGATCGAGGATCACATTTACTTCAGAACGTGAAACAACCATGCGCCTGGATATTTCATGTTGTCAAGTAAATGGGTACGCTGAGGGCATGGCCACATCCCGTACGCCCCGCACCGACCCGCTGACCCTGGAGGTCGTCGAGCTGATCGGCTCCGTGGTGAACCGCTACCACGACGAGTACGAGCGGGCCGCGAGCAAGCACGCCCTGACCGGAGCCCAGGCCCGGGTCCTCGGGCTGCTGTCGCTCGAACCGATGCCGATGCGGCGGATCGCGCAGCAGCTGAAGTGCGAGCCGTCCAACGTCACGGGCATCGTGGACCGCCTGGAGTCCCGCGGCCTGGTCGAGCGCCGCCCCGACCCGGCCGACCGGCGCGTGAAGCTGGCCGCGCCGACGGAGGAGGGCGCGCGGACGGCGCGCGAGCTGCGGGACGGGCTCGACGACTTCGCGCGCGAGCCGCTGGGTTCGCTGTCGCGGGAGCAGCGGGTGTCTCTGCGGGACCTGTTGAAGCAGATGCTGGAGGCGTGAGCCGAAGGCGCGCCTCGGCTCAGGCCCGCCACCGCAGGAACCGGTTTACGTGCGGCACCGCAGGAACCGGTTTACGTGCACCACCACAGGAACCGGTCGCACGTCTCCGAGGGCGTGGGCTCCGGTTCCGAGGGCTGCGTCTCGGGCGGTGACGTGGGGCGTTCGCTGGGCGGGCGCTGTGTGCTCGGCGGGCGCGAACTCGGCTTCTGGGACGGGGACTTGGTGGCCTTGTCGGGTCGTTCCCGGGTACGGATCGCCGTCGGGGTCGCCTCCGGGGTGGCGGTCGTCGCAGTGGCCGTGGTCGAGGGCTTGCGGCTGCTGCGGTCGGCCCGGCCGGTCTCGGTCGCGGTCTGGGTGGGCTGGGCGGCGTCCGTGCTCTCGGGGCCGTCCGGCTGTGCGGGGGCCGCGCGGTCCACGGGCTCGGCGTCGCCGCCCAGCTGGGCCGCGCCCACGCCGCCCGCGACGAGCAGGAACCCGGCGCCGACGACGAGCGCGCGGGTCCGGCGGCGGCGCCGTTCGGCGTCCCGGCGGCGCGCGCGGCCCGCGGCGCGGCGGGAGCGGCGGGGCTCGCCCGGCTCGTCCCCGCGGTCCGCGTCGGGCCCGGCGGCCGCTGCCTCGGCCGCCGCCATCTCCTCGGCGTACCGCCGGCAGGCCTCGGCGGGCGTGCCGCAGCCGGGGCACACGACGGCGCCGTTGAGGTGCCGGCGGCACGGGTGGCAGTAGTCCATAAGTTCGGGAGGCTAGGGGCGGTCCCGTAACGGGTGAGGCAGGTGGTGTGAAGGTTGTGTGTCGAGTCCTGGGGAGGCGCTTGGGAGACACCCGAAGACAGGGCCTACGCCGCGCCCTCCGCTCGTGGGCCGGAGATGCCGCCTCTGAGGCGTTGTGCGCGGAGGACCAGTTCCAGTTCGAAGCGGCGGTCCGGGTCGTCGATCTCGTCGCCCCACAGTTCGCGGATCTGCCGCAGCCGGTAGCGGACCGTCTGGGGGTGGACGCCGAGGCGGGCTGCCACCTCGGGGGCGCCGCCGCGGGTCTCCAGCCAGGCAAGGAGGGTCTCGGCGAGGCGGCGGCCGTGGGCGGGGCCGCAGTGCGCGAGCGGGGCGAGGGTGCGCCGGGCGAGGTCGTTGAGGAGTTCCTCGGGCTGGAGCAGGACGAGGGCCTCGGTGTGCTCGGCGCAGAACAGCACCTCGCCGCCGGGAAGCAGTCCGCGTTCCATGAGGCGGACGGCGGCCTCCGCCCAGCGCAGCGACTTGGCGGCGTCGACTAGCGGCACGGGTGGGCCGATCGCCCCGGCCCAGCCGGTCATGGCGCGGCGCAGGAGTTCGGGCCGGCCGGCCGCGTCCGGGTCGGGGACGACCATGCGGGGCTGTTCGGTCTCCATGTCGAGCAGGACGTCCGGGCCGACGGCGGGGGCGACGGCCTCGCGGGCGGGGCGCAGGAGCACGCCGACGGCGACGCGTTCGGGCAGGGCCCAGCCGACGCGGGCGGCGCGCTCGGCGATCGCATCGGCCGGATCGGCTCGGTCGGTGCGGTCGGTGCGGTGCTCGACGAGCAGGAGTTCCAGCAACTTCCGCTGCAGCCGCAGCCGTTCACCGGCCTGCCGGGCCGCGGCCTCGGCGTAGCCGCGTACGGACTGGTCGACAAGGACGTCCAGATACTCGAAGCCCGCCTCGGCGAGTTCGTACATGGCGGGCGGCGGGATGTCGACGAGCTGGCCGATCTCGGCGAGGCGGCGCCAGGCGAGGCGGACGCCGAGCCGGTAGATGGCCTGCAGGGAGTCCAGGCTGCGGCCGTGCAGGCCCTCGCCGCGGCCGAACTCCTGGAAGACTTCGGGGTGTTGGCGCGGCCGGTCCTCGGTGTGCGCGATCTGCTGGACGAAGACCTCCAGGGCCCGGCGGATGCCGACGAGCGCCATGGGCTCGCCCGAGTCGTTGAGGACGACGGGCAGATGCGGGTACTCGCGGCGGATCTCGCGCAGGATGTCGTCGGCGAGGCGGGGCACCTCGGCCATGGCGAGATCGGCGAACCTGGTCATCTTGGGTCGCGGCACCACCCGCCAGGCGGAGCGTGCGCTCATCGTGGTCAACGTCCCTGCTGCGCCTGCTCGTAGCTGATCAGGGGTGTGTTGGGCTGTTCCGGTGTGACGCCCAGGAGGGCGACGATTCCGAGTGCGGCGCCCACGGCGAGCGCGGCGGCGCAGAGCGTGGTCAGCACTGCTGCGAGAAGTCGGTTCATGGCAGGTCAGCCTCTCTGTCGGCGACACCACCCCGGACCGCGTCGTGGACGCGATCGTTCCCCCTCGCCGGTCCCCATCCGGCGACTGCCCAGTGTCCAGGGTCCATTGACAGTGCGTCAAGAGTCGGCCTACGGTCCCGGGCCAGGGCTCTGCGACCGCCTGCGCAGGCGCCCTGTTCGTCGTCCGCGGGGCCGAGTCCAGCTTTTCGTGCGCCACTTCACGCACCTCTCATCCACTGCCGCTCCCGCCGCGTGCGCGCGCCGGTCGAGTGGTCCCACACGCCCTGGAGTGCCCGGATGCGCCGTACCGCCTCGCCTCTCTCCCTTGTCCTGCTGGGGGTCGGCGTCTTCCTGCTCGTGCTCGCGCCGCTGCTCGCCTGGTACGTGGAGCCACGGGCCAAGCGCACGCCCCTCGACATCGACACGGTCACCGTCTTCGAGGGCAAGGGCGCCTACTTCGACACGGACAAGGTGAAGACCGTCGAGGGCGCCGATCTGACGGTGACCCGGCAGGTGCGCGGCGACGTCGCCGACTCCACCGAGGAGCACGCCGTCTGGGACGTGTCCACCTCGGTCGACCCGGACAAGTCGCTGCCCGCGGCCGACCCGCACGACTCGCTGCAGTGGACCACCGAGCGCTGGGTCACCGACCGCAGGACCAACGCGCCGGTGCACTGCTGCGACGAGGAGCCCTACTTCGAGGGCGAGGCCTACCTGAAGTTCCCGTTCGACGTCGAGGAGCGCACGTACCGCTGGTGGGACGGCACCCTCGGCGCGACCGTGCCGTTGAAGTTCAGCGGCACGAAGAAGGTCCAGGGCTACGAGGGCCTGCGCTTCACCGGGACCGTGAAGGCCACGAAGACCGGCACGCGGCAGGTGCCGGGCCGGCTCGTCGGCTCGAAGGCGAGCCAGGTACTCGCCGAGGAGTGGTACGCGAACCACGGCGTGGAGCTGGTCGTCGACCGGCGCACGGGCCGGATCGTGTACGCGCAGATCGGGCCCCGCAAGACGCTGCGCAAGCCCGGCTCGGACAAGGACGCCGTGGTGCTCCTGGACAGCCGGAAGGTCGCGTTCACCGAGGCCACGCAGAAGGTGCAGGTGGCCCTCGCGGGCGACGACAGCAGCCGGCTCCAGCTGCTCGGCGAGACGGTCCCGGTCGGCGCGGCGGGGCTCGGCCTGGCCCTGACGGCGGTCGGCGCGTTCCTCGTCGTACGGGGGCGGGTGCGGCCGGGCGGGGACGAGGGCGCGCCGGAGGCGTGACGCCCCTCGCCTCAACTCCCGCCCGTGGTCGTCGAGTTGGGCCCAAAAACGTACGCAGGATCACTTTCGGACGCCGAACGCCTGGATTCCCGCACGAAGTGATGAGGGAACGGCCCGAGAACAGCGCCAAATTGTCACCTCGGTGAGTAGCCGCATCGAACGCCGGGGCGAAAACTGTCCATCCCCACCCGACGAACACACCGAACGGACACAGCGACACCACAGAGATCAGGCGATCCGCACAACCCCGTTCGCCCTCGTTCGACCGACCCCGCTCAGGCCCCACCCGTAAGCCCCCCGAGCACGTCCCCGCAGTTCCCGCACCGCGCACCACCCCGCCCCAGTGCGGTCCCGCTCAACCCCCCACATTCGTTCCGCACCCCGAGACGAGTTGGAGCACGGATGCCCCAGCACGTACCTCCCACACTGCGCGCCCACGATCCCCAAGGGGAGACTCAGGCGCTGCTCCCCGCACCGTCCGGCGCCCGTCCCCCGCACCCGCGCCGCATCGTCTTCCTGTCCCGCCGCGACCTCGGCAACGAGGCCGCCGGCGGCTCCGAACTCCTCGTCGACCAGCTCGCCGGGGGCCTGACCCGCAGCGGCCACCAGGTCACGCTGCTCTGCGGCGGCCCGGCCGCGTACCGCGACTACCGCGTGGTGTCGGCGGGCGGTGACCTCGGGCACTACCTGAGGGCGCGCTCCGCCTTCGCCCGGCAGGTCGGCGACTGCGATCTGCTCGTCGAGGTCTGCAACGGCATGCCGTACCTGGCGCCGCTGTGGCATCGCGGGCCCACCCTGTGCCTCGTCAACCATGTCCACACCGAGCTGTGGGGCATGCGCTACCCGGGCCCCGCCGCCCGGCTCGGCAGACGCCTGGAGCACTGGGCGCTCGCCGGGGCTCAGCGCGGCAACCTGCTGGTCGCCGTGTCCCCTTCCACGGCCGACGCGCTGCGCGACATCGGCGTGCCGGGCGACCGGATCCGCGTCGTGCACAACGGCGTCGACGACCCCGGTCCGCTCGAACCGCGCTCCGAGGAACCGCTGTTCCTCGCCATGGGCCGGCTCGTCGAGTACAAGCGCATCGATCTGCTGCTCCGGCTGTGGGAGCGGGTCCGGCCCGTGACCGGCGGGCGGCTCGTGATCGTCGGCGACGGCCCCGAGCGCGGCCGGCTCGAACAACTCGCGGGCCCCTCCGTGGAGTTCGCGGGCCATGTCTCGGAGGCGGAGAAGCACCGGCTGCTGTGCGCGTCCTGGCTGCTGCTCCACCCCTCCGCGGTGGAGGGCTGGGGCCTGGTCGTCACGGAGGCCGCGACCCGCGGCACCCCGGCGATCGGCTTCGACGTACCGGGGCTTCGCGACTCCGTCGAGGACGGCGTCACCGGCGTGCTCGCCCACGGGGAGTCGTCCTTCGCCGCGGCGTGGTGCTCCCTCGCCCTGTCCGAGGAGCGGCGTACGGCCATGGGCAAGGCGGCGGCAAGCCGGGCGGCGGACTATCGGTGGGCGAACACGGTGCGGCGTTTTCGCGAGGTGGCGGTAGAGGCTGTCGCGGCGCGGAGGACCAACTGATGCCTCCGACAAGTACGTTGAGGGACCCCTCTTTCAAAAGGTCCCTCACCCTCTTCCGCGCCTTCATGAAGGAACAGGCCGACCCCGAGCACACCTACACCCTCCTCGCCCGTGACGCCGCCGACCAGGTCGAGAAGTACGGGAGCCTCGCCGGGCGTACCGTCGTCGACGTCGGCGGCGGTGCCGGGTACTTCACCGAGGAGTTCCGGCGGCGCGGCGCGCAGGCGTATCTCTTCGAGCCGGACGCCGGGGAGTTGGGCAAGGAGCCGCCCGCCGGTTCCGTGCTCGCGGACGGGTATCTGCTGCCGCTCGCGGACGGCGTCGCGGACGTCGCGTTCTCCTCGAACGTCCTGGAGCACGTCGACGACCCGGCGACGTTCCTCAGCGAGATGGTGCGGGTCACCAGGCCCGGCGGCCTGATCTACGTGTCGTTCACCAACTGGTACTCGCCCTGGGGCGGCCATGAGTGGGCGCCCTGGCACTATCTGGGCGCCGACCGCGCCGTGGCCCGCTACCGGCGGCGCACCGGGAAACAGGCCAAGCACACCCTCGGCGAGAACCTCTTCGCCGTCCACGTCGGGCCCACCCTGCGGCAGGTGCGGGCCCGTGCCGACGTGCGTGTCCTGTCGGCCAGGTCCCGCTACTGGCCGTTCCTCGCGGAGACCGTGCCCAAGGTGCCGGTGCTGCGCGAGTTCGCCACCTGGAACCTTCTTCTCCTTCTCCGGCGGTGTCCATGACCAGCACGGTCCAGGCTCCACAGCTGCCTCCCCAGGCGCCCCGTCCCATCCCGGGCGCCCCGCCGGCTCCGCCCGCGGGGCCACGGTCCAGGTGGTGGCTGTTCGGCTTCTGGGCCGTGGCGTTCGTCCTGTTCGTCGCCGCGGCCCCGGGCCGGATGACGTTCGAGACGAAGCTGGGCGTGGCCGCCGACCCGTGGCGGTTCCTCGGCGACCTGGGCCAGTTGTGGCAGGACCAGGCGGGCTTCGGCGGGATCTTCAACCAGTACGTCGGGTACGCGTTCCCGTCGCTGCCGTTCTACGGGCTCGCCGACCTCGTGCAGCTCCCGGTGTGGCTGGCGGAACGCCTGTGGATGTCGCTGATCGTCGCCACCGCGTTCTGGGGCGCGCTGCGCCTGGCCGAGCGGCTCGGCGTGGGCTCGGCGAGGTCCCGGCTGCTCGCGGCGGCGGCGTTCGCGCTGTGGCCGACGTACACCGTGGTGATCGGTTCGACGTCGGCGGCGGCGCTGCCGGGGGCCGTACTGCCGTGGGTGCTGCTTCCGTTGACGAACCACGCGGTGAGCGCGCGGGTCGCGGCGCTCAGGTCGGCGTTGATCATCCCGTTCATGGGCGGCGTGAACGCGGCGTCGGTGCTCGCCTCGCTGCTCCCCGTCGGCCTGTATCTGCTGTCCCGGCCCGGCGGGGCGCGCAAGCGGAAGCTGATCGCCTGGTGGGCGCCGGGCGTGCTGCTCGCCACCGCCTGGTGGGTGGTGCCGCTGCTCCTGCTCGGCGTGTACGGGGAGAACTTCCTGCCGTACGTGGAGTCCGCGCAGACCACCACCGACACCATGTCCGCGACCGAGACGCTGCGCGGCGCGGGCAACTGGGTTGCGTATCTGCACTTCGGCGAGGCCTGGCTGCCGGCCGGCTGGACCGTCGCCACGGCCTGGCTCGCGATCCTCGGCTCGGCGTTCGCGGCGGCGCTCGGCCTCGCCGGGCTCGCCCGCCGCGACCTGCCCGAGCGGCGCTGGCTGGTCCTGACGGTGCTTTCGGTCGCCCTCATCACCCTTGCCGGGTACGGGGGTTCGCTCGGCGGGCCGTTCCACGGGGCCGTGCAGGGGCTGCTCGACGGCGTGATCGTGCCGTTCCGCAACATCTACAAGTTCCAGACGGGCCTCGCGCTCGCCCTCGCCCTCGGCCTCGCGCACCTGGTGGGCGTGGCCACGGTCGCGCGCGACGCACGGCCGCTGCGCGCACGCCGCTTCGCCCCGCTGCTCGCCGCGGTCCTGGTCCTGCCCGGCCTGGTCCTGCCGTACGTGAACGGGTCGATCCTGCAGCCCGGCGCGTTCAAGGAACTCCCCGATCACTGGGCGGCGACGGCGAGTTGGCTGAAGAAGAACGCGCCCGACTCACGCGCCCTGGTCGTGCCCGCCACCACGCACGGCATCTACACCTGGGGCTCACCCATCGACCAGCCCCTCGACGTGCTCGCCGAATCCCGCTGGGCTCAGCGCGACTACGTGCCGTTCGGCGCGCCCGGCAACCGGCGCGCCCTGGACGCCGTCGAGCAGGCCCTGCAGACCGGCGGCCAAGTCCCGGGCCTGCAGGACTACTTGAACCGGGCGGGGCTGCACCACGTGGTGGTCCGCAACGACCTGGACCCGGACCAGCTCGGGTACGTGCCGACGGCCACGGTGAAGCGCACCCTGGAGGCGTCCGGGTACGAGCGGGTCACCGGCTTCGGGCCGAAGACCACCGGAGGGCGGATCGCCGACGACACCCCGATCCAGGTCGAGGGCCTCTACCCGCGCTCCCGCGCCGTGGAGATCTACCGGCCCTCGACCGATGTGCGGGAGCCCGGCCGGGCCGCTCTGAAGGCGGTCGCGGACACGGCCGTCGTCAGCGGCGGCCCCGAGTCGCTGCTTCCGCTCGCCGCCGACCCGGCGATGCGGAACCGGCCCGCCGTGCTCACCGGCGACCACCACCCGGGCCTCGGCAAGGCCCCGCTGCAGGCCGTCGGGGACGGGCTGCGCCGGGCCGACACCCGCTTCGGCCTGATCGGCGCCAACACCTCGTACACGTACACGCCCGAGGAGCGGAACCACAGCGGGAGCCTGCAGGACCCCGGCGAGGAGCCGAAGCAGATCCTGCCGACCGAGGGCGTCGAGCATCAGACGACGTCCGCGCTGCGCGGCGCGAAGTCGGTGACCGCCTCCTCGTCGGGGAACTGGCTGTTCCACCTGCCGCAGTACGACCCTGTGAACGCCTTCGACGGCTCGCCCGACACCGGCTGGGCCGAGGGCAGCGCCGGTACGCCGGACGGGCAGTGGCTGCGGATCGCGTTCGACGAGGCCGTCGAGGTGCCGGAGCGGATCGCCCTGACGCCGCTGCCGCAGAACGGGGTGCGGCCCGCGCCCACGAAGGTGCGGGTGGAGACCGAGCGGGGCAGCCGCGTCAGCCAGCTGCAGCCGAACGGGCAGCGGCAGCGCGTCAACGCCCCTGCGGGCAGCAGCAGTTGGCTGAAGGTGACGATCCTGGACACGCAGGCCTCCAAGCCCGGCCTGTCCGGCGCGGGCTTCGCCGAGGTGTCCGTGCCGGACGTGCAGGTCACGCGGATGCTCAGCCTGCCGTCCGACGCGCGGGACGCCGACGCGGACGCCACCCGCTTCTCGCTGCACCGCGCCGCCGACCCGGGCGGCCTCAACCCGGCCGGAGTCGAGCCCGGCCTGCACCGCCGCTTCACCACGGGCGCGTCCGGCTCGTACGAGGTGCGGGCGAGCGCCGTCCCGATCCCCGGGCGCGAACTCGACGAGCTGCTCTACGAGGCGGCGTCCCCCGAGGACCGGAAGAAGCAGGGCAAGCAGCTGAAGGCGAGCGCCGGCTCGACCGCGCGGACGGGCGCGAACATCTCGCCGCGCAACCTCACCGACGGCGATCTGACGACGGCCTGGATCGCGGGCGGCAGCGGCCGGAACGCGGTGATCCACCTGCGCTGGCCGGACAAGCAGCCGGTCGACGAGCTCGTCCTCGCCGCGGCCGGCGGGCTCTCGTCGCGGCCCACGAAGGTGGAGATCAGCTCCCCGGACGGGGCGACGGTCGCCGGGGTCGACGAGAACGGACAGGCCCGCTTCGAGCCGATCACCACCGACCGGCTCGACATCACGGTCACCGAGACGGCCCCGCTGACCCTCTACAACCCGGTCGCCGACGACAAGCTGCAACTGCCGGTCGGCCTCACCGAGGTGTACGTGCCGGCCCTCGCCGAGTACCGCACCGAGCAGCCCGACCCCGACCGCCGCTTCGAACTCGCCTGCGGCGAGGGCCCGGTGCTCTCCGTCGACGGCACCTTCCACGCGACGAAGGCGCAGGGCACGGTCCGCGACCTGACGGAGCGCCGCCCGATCGAGGTCGAGCTGTGCGCGGGCAAGGAGCGGGACGGCAGCGTCGACCTGGAGCGCGGCACGCACCGCGTCGAGGCCGGGGACGCCGGACCTCTCGCGATCACCGACGTGACGCTGACCGACGGCACGGTCGCCGAACCGTCCAGCGCCGCCCGTGAGGTGTCGGTCCGGGACTGGTCGGGCGACGCCCGGTCCCTGACGGTCGGCGCGGGCGAGGCCTCGTATCTGACGACGTACGAGAACGTCAACGAGGGCTGGAAGGCGACCCTGAACGGCCGGGAGCTGGCCTCGGTCCGGCTCGACGGCTGGCAGCAGGGCTGGCTGGTGCCGAAGGGCGCCGGGGGCGCGGTGGAGCTGGAGTACGAGCCCGCGGGGAGCTACCGGGCGGGCGTGCTCGGCGGCGCCGTCGGTGTGCTGCTCCTGCTCGGCCTCGTGCTGTTCCGGCGCCGCGCCGAGAACCCGGACGGGGGCGCCGTGCAGGCGCCGCCCGCGCCGGGGCTGCTGCTCGGCACGGTCGCCCTGACCCTGGTGGGCGCGGCCATCGCGGGGCCGCTCGCTCTGCTGGTGCCGGTACTCGCGCTCGTCGCCCGGTGGCGGCACGCGCTGCTCGTGCCGATCTCCTTCCTCGCCATGGCGGCGGCCGGTGTCACCGCCGCGCTCGACGCGGGCTCGGCCCCGGTCGCGGGCGTCGGCGCGTTCTCGCCGACGGCCCAACTCCTCGCCCTCACCGGCCTGTTCGCGGCCCTCGTGGGCGTACGGGAGCGGGGCGGGCGGCACCGGGGCGGCGACGGGCAGCGCCCGGTCGAGGAGGTGCCGCTCCCGCCGGACGCACCCGCCCCGTACCCGCCGCTGCCGCAGCGGCACCGGCCCGACCCGGCCACCCCGGCGATGGGCACGGCCACGGCGGGACCGACCGTGTCGGCACGCGGGCCCTCGTCCGCACAGGCCGACCCGCCGACGGCCCGCGTCGTCCCACCACGCAGGCCGCGCTTCAGGGCGACGCCACCCGAGCGGCCCGGGTCAGGGCCGGGGCCCGGGTCAGGGCCGGGGCCCGGGTCAGGGCCGGGGCCCGGGTCAGGGCCGGGGTCCGGGGAGGGACGATGACCGCGCTCGACCACCCCTCGGCGCAGCGACGGCACACTGAGACATCACTGGTGCCGTTCCCCGTCGTGGACGAGATCGCCCGGCACTGTCTGCAGGACGACGAGCCGGAGACCGTCCACATCGAGGTGCACCTGCCGGGCCGTGTGGACCGCGAACGCCTCACGCGGGCGTTCACCGAGGCGCTGCGGAGGCATCCGCGGATCCTGATGCGCCAGGCGCCGGGGGCCTGGTACCGGCGGCGCTACGCCTGGGAGTTGACCGCCGGGCCCGACCTGCCGGTGGTCTCCTTCCCGGAGCCGGGCCCGGCCGCGCTCCAGCGGGCCCGGCTGCGCGCCCTCGCCGAGGCGCCGCCGCTGGACGCCTCGCCCCCGGTGCGGCTCGAAGTGGTGCGGGACCCCGAACGGCCCGACGGCTGCGTGCTGTTCCTCGTCATCAACCACACCGCGCTCGACGGCCCGGCCTGCCTGCGCGTGCTCGCCACCGCCGCCGAGCTGTACGGCGGCCGGGACAACGCGCCGGCCGCTCCCCCGGTGCGCACGGGCGAGGCGCCGGCCCCGCCGCCGATGCCCGGCGGCCTCGCCCGGCCCGCGCACGTCGCACCCGGCCGCCACCCCGAACCGCTCCCCGGCAACGGCATGCTCGTCGCCGAACTGCCGGTGCCGAAGCGGTCGAAGGGCGCCCCGTACACCGTCAACGACCAGCTGATGGCGGCGACCGCGCTGATGATCGCGCACTGGAACCGGGACCGCGGCAGAGCACCCCGGCCGATGCGCATCACCATGCCCGTGGACGACCGGCCCAGGGACGCGGGCATGCCCATCGGGAACGGCACCCGACTCGTCGAAGTCCCGTTCACCGCCCACGAGTTGGACCCCGGCCGGATACCGGATCTGCTCCGTACGACCGCGCTGCGCACCCGTGCGCTCATCGCCCTGGACCGCCCCCAGCTCGGCCGCGGCGCGGCGCTGCTCACCGCGCCCGTACTGCCCGTGGGCGTACGGGCCGCGCTGACCCGGGGGCTGCGCCGGG
Source organism: Streptomyces cavernicola (assembly GCF_029968035.1). GTDB lineage: Bacteria > Actinomycetota > Actinomycetes > Streptomycetales > Streptomycetaceae > Streptomyces > Streptomyces cavernicola. The sequence continues at coordinate 34,388 of NZ_JASCIQ010000043.1, forward strand.
CGGCCGGGCCGTGGACGTCGACGACGCTGCTCAGCAACATCGGCCGCATCCCGTACGCCCTGGACTTCGGGGACGCCGGCCGGGCGCACGCCGTGTGGTTCTCGGCCCCGGCCCGACTGCCGCGCGGCCTGACCGTGACGACCGCGTCCACCGCCGGGCGCCTGCACCTCGCCCTGCGCTGGTCGCGGACCCTGCTCGGCCCGGACGACGGGGCGCGGCTGCGGGAGCTGTTCGAGGAGTACCTGTACGCGACCGAGGGGGCGGCCCCATGAGCACCACCGACACCCCACCCGCCGGGCTCCGCGACTTCTACGAGGACCCGGCCGTGCCGGTCGCCTCCGGGGACGCCCGCAGCCTGCGCCAGGCCCGGATGCTCGCCGACGCGCTGGGCCCGGCGGGCGGCAGCCCCGCCGTGGTCCTGGACGTGGGCTGCGGCGACGGCACCGCGGCCCGCACGGCGGCCCCGCTGCTCGCCGGGCACCGGGTGATCGGCGTGGACTGGTCCCAGGACGCGCTGCGCCGCGCGCGTACGCACCTGACGGACGTCGTACGCGGTGAACTCACCGACGGCGGGCTCCCGTTGGCCTCGGGCAGCGCGGACGCGGTGCTGTTCAGCGAGGTCATCGAGCACCTCGTCGACCCGGACAGCGCCCTGGACGAGCTGCGCCGGGTGCTCAGGCCGGGCGGGCATCTGATGCTGTCCACGCCCAACCTCGCCGCCTGGTACAACCGCGCCCTGCTGCTCGCCGGGGTGCAGCCGGTGTTCTCCGAGGTGAGCCTGCGCGGCATCCACGGCAGACCCGGCACCGAGGTGGTCGGCCACCTGAGGCTCTACACGGCGCGCGCCCTGCGGGAGTTCCTCACCGCCTCGGGCTTCCGTGTCGTACGGGTGGCGGGCGCGCCGTTCCACGGGGTGCCGCGGCCGCTGCGAGCCCTCGACCGGCTCGCCTGCGTCCGGCCGAGCGCCGCGTCGATCCTGCTCGTCCACGCCGTCAGGACCTGACCGTGTGGTGGGGGGTCGCCTCGGCCCTGCTCTCGAACGCGCTCTCCAGCCTCGGCTTCGTCCTGGAGAAGCGGGCCCTCGGCAGGCTGCCGTCGCTGTCCACGCGGCGGCCGCTGGCGCTGCTGCGGCACGTGCTCGGCAGTCCGCTGTGGATCGGCGGCGCGCTGGCCCTGCTCGCGGGCTTCGCCGCCCAGTTGGCGGTCTACCGGACCCTGCCGATCGCGGCCGCGCAGGGCCTGTTCGTCTCGGGCCTGGTCCTGCTCGTCCTGTTCTCCTCCGTGCTGCTCGGCGAGCAGACCTCGGGCCGGGAGAAGTACGCGCTCGCCGCGATCCTCGCCGCCCTGCTCATGGTCGTGTTCTCCCTGAAGGAGGGCGCCGACACCGTCAGCCTGCACGCCCCCGTCCACCTGGTCCTCGCGGTCTGCGTGCCGTCCCTCGCGCTCGGCGTGTGGCTGTACGCGGCGGCGGAGCGGCGCGCCCGGCGGCTGCACCGGCTGCCGACCAACGGCGCCGCGTACGGGGTGGCCGTGGGACTCCTGTACGGCGTCAGCTCGCTCGCCATCAAGGGCGTCTCCAGCGCGCTGCCGACCTACACGGCCTCCGGGCTCGCCGCCGCGGCGCGCTCGCTGCTGACGTCCCCGTATCCGTATCTGCTGCTCTTCACGTTCCCGTTCGGCCTGGTCATGTCGCAGGCCGCGCTGCAGCGTTCGCGCGCCTCGCTGATCGTGCCGGTCTGTACGACGGTGACCTCCCTCTACACGGCGGTCCTGGGGACGGTCGCGTTCGGCGAGACGCTGCCGGACGACCCGGTACGGCTCGCGCTGCGGCTCGGCGGCACGCTGCTCGCCGTGTCGGTACTGCTCGCCCTGCCCCGGCACGACGCACAGCCCCCGCCGATCCAGGCCCCGGGCCCGCCCGGTCCCCGACCGCCGGCTCGGGGGCCGATTCCGGAGCGGGGGTCCTCTCAGGAGCAGGGGTCTTCTCAGGAGCGGGTGTCCTCTCAGGAGCACGGGCCCGTTCAGGAGCGGGAGCCGGTGCACGGTCGGGAGCCGGAGCGGGAGCCGGTGCAGGGGCTCGGGCCCCTTCAGGCCCCCGGTCCGCCCGGACCCCGGCCCGCCGCCCGGGATCCGCTGCGGGCCGCCGTCCGGGCCTCGGTCCGGGGCACGGCCGGGGCCGGGGCGGACAAGGAGTCGCAGGGACGCGAGCCCCTGCCGCGCCGGCCGCTCCGCACCGCCGCCACAACGAACACGACAACGACCACAAACACGACCACGACCACGACCACGACGACCCCTGCCGCATCACCCAACCCCCCATCCCCACCCAGGAGTTGACTCCGCGATGACCCCCGACGACCCGCTGCTGAAGATCCTCGCCTGCCCGCTCGACAAGGGCCCGCTGCATCTCCTCGTACCGGAGGAGGCCCTCTACAACCCACGGCTGCGCCGCCGCTATCCGCTGATCGACGGCATCCCGCAGCTGCTGCCGTCCTCCGGCGAGCAGGTCGCCGACGAGGAGCACGAGCGGCTCCACCAGCGCATCGAGGCGGGGACCGCGGGAGCGGGCGCCGCGGGGGCAGGCGCCGCGGAGCGGGTCGTGGGCGGCGAGGAGGGGGGCGATTCGACATGACCGTCGCCGCCCGCATCGGCCCGCTGCTCCCGGCCCGCCTCGTCGGCGGCCTCGCGGCCGCCGTGTACCCGCGGTTCGAGCCCGAGTTGGCCAGGCTCGCCGACTTCTGCCCCGCCGACTGCGACACGGCCCTGGACGTCGGCGGCTGGTACGGGCCCTGGTCCCGGCGGCTCGCAGGCCGCGCCCGCCGGGTGATCGCCGTCGAGCCGGTGCCGCACCTGGCCCGCGCCCTGGACGCGGCGACCCCGGCCAACGTCCGCGTCGTCCGGGCCGCGGCCACCGACCGCCCCGGCACGGCCCGCCTCTGGCTCCCGCACGACGACCGGGCCGCGCGCGGCGACCGCGGCGTCTCCTCGCTCGTACGCCGGGACATCCACGCCCGCGCCCTGGACGTGCCCTGCCTGCCCCTGGACGGGCTCGGGCTGCGCGAGGAGGGCCGGGTCGACTTCGTGAAGATCGACGTCGACGGCAACGAACTGCCCGTACTGCGCGGCGCGGCCGAGCTGCTCGACCGCGATCACCCGGCGCTGCTCGTGGAGTTGGAGGCCCGCATCCAGCCCACGTCCCCGGTGGTCGACCTGCTCGCCGGGCACGGCTACCGCGGCTGGGTGCTGCCCGGCCGCTCCTGGGTCCCGCTCGACGACTTCGACCTCGCGGCCCACCAGGCGGACACCGCCCATGTGGTCCGCCGCGGCCTGCTCCGCCGGGTCCTGCCGTTCAAGGGCCCGCGGTACGTGAACTCGGTGCTGTTCCTCGCGGGCGGCAGACGCCCAGGCACGGCGGCGGTACGCGACCATGGGGCGCATGCCCGCTAGCGCTGCCGCCCCCTTCGGCCCGGCCGACTTCCAACTGGTCCTGCTCCGCCGGATGGCCGACCACAACCCCGGCCCGGTCGAGGACGCCCGGCGCGCGCTCGGCGCCACCACCGCCGAGATGCGCGAGGCGAACCGCCGCTGGCAGGCGATGACCCGCTCGCCCCGCGGCCGGTCCGCCGCGGCCCGCTACCGCTCGGTCCTCGGCACACCGGAACGGCTCCGCCGCACCATCGGCGACCTGGAGTGCGAGGCCCTGCTCTGGCCGGTCCCCCTCTGGCCCGACCTCCGCTTCGAGGTGCTGCTCGCCCCGACGGGCGCGGTCTGGAACGAGTGGCTGATCCGCGCCCCCGGCGCCCCCGGCCCGCGGCTGCGCACCCTGGCCGACCTCACGCCCTGGTCCTGCACGGTCGACGAGGCGGCCCGCGCGTTCCCGCCGGCCCGCCCCCTGGAGGGCTCGGCGCCGACCCGCTGGGGCCTAGGGCCTGTCGTTTGGATCTTGCCGGGGTCGCGGGCCCTGGCACGCACATCTGCCGCGTTGTCGTCGGTTGCCATGGCTCCGCCATGTCGCCCTCCTCCGCCTTGCAGCTGCACGCACCAGACCCCGCTCAACTCGACCGACCCGCGCCGCCGACCGGATCCGGCCTGATCCAAACGACAGGCCCTAGCCCTGTCCGTACCGGAGCGGGAGGGCGGCGAACGGCGGCCGTGCGTCGCGGAGTTCACGTGGGGATTGCTGCAGCGGGTCGCGCTCCGGGACCTCCCCCGATGATCCCGGAGCACGCCCCGCGCATCGCCCCTACAGCACCTCGGCGGAATACCGCCACGGGCGACCTCGGGGTCCGGGCGGCCCTTTCGCGGTCCAGGAGGTGGGCCCTGCGGTGCTTTCTGCGCCATGCTGTGCCTCCTTGCGTTTCCCCCAGGCGGCAGCCCCGTTGTCGTACACGACGGTGCTCCGCCTCTGTACGTGGACGACGCCAGGACCAGGCGCTAAACAGGCTCTGAGTGTGCGATAGCCGACCTCGTTCAGCGCGGGACGGCCCTGGGCGACTCGGGGCGCCCCCGAGGGTGCGCGAGAGGGTGCGTAGAAGTTGCGTGGGCGGGTCGGGCTCGGGTAGCCAGACGGCAGTGCCACGGACGAAGAACAAGGAGTCGGAACGCGTGAGTTCACCCCATCCGGAGCTTTTCCCGGACCTGGTCGCGGGCGTCGAGCGCCCCGCGCTGCGCTTCGGCGAGCGCAGTCTCACGTACGCGGAACTCGCCGCGGCCGCGGGGTCGTTGGCGGCGCGGCTCGACGGCGGCCGGCGAGTGGCGGTGTGGGCCACGCCGACGGTGGAGACGGCGGTCGCGGTCCTCGCCGCGCTGCTCGCGGGGGCGCCCGCCGTGCCCCTGAACCCGAAGGTCGGCGGGCAGGAGTTGGAGCACATCCTGACGGACAGCCGCCCGGTCGCGGTACTGGCCGCCCAGGAAGCAGAACTCCCTGGCCCGCTGGCCGAGTGGACGCGCATCGACGTAGCAACCGAAGCCCCGACATCGGCACCGTCATCGGCATCGGCACCGGCACCGTCGCGTCCGTTGCCGCCCGAACCCGACCCAGACGCCCCGGCGCTCGTCGTCTACACCTCGGGCACCACCGGGCCGCCCAAGGGCGCCGTGCTGCCGCGCCGGGCGCTCGCCGCGACCCTCGACGCGCTCGCCGACGCCTGGCAGTGGACCGCCGAGGACGTCCTGGTGCACGGACTGCCGCTGTTCCACGTGCACGGGCTGATCCTCGGCCTGCTCGGCCCGCTGCGCCGCGGCGGCGAGCTGCGGCACCTCGGCCGGTTCTCCGTCGAGGGCGTGACGCGTGAACTCGCCGCCGGGGCCACGATGTTGTTCGGCGTGCCGACGATGTACCGCCGCATCGCCGAGGCCCTGCCCGCCGACCGTGCCCTCGCCAAGGCCCTGGCCGGGGCGCGCCTGCTGGTCTCCGGCTCGGCCGCGCTGCCCGTGCACGACCACGACCGCATCACGGCCGCGACGGGCTGCCGCGTCATCGAGCGGTACGGCCTGACGGAGACCCTCATGAACACCAGCGCGAGGGCCGACGCCAGGCCGCGCGCCGGCACGGTGGGGGTACCGCTGCGCGGGGTGGAACTGCGACTCGTCGACGGGACGGGCGCGCCGATCGCGGGCCCGGACGAGGTGGGCGAGATCCAGGTGCGCGGGCCCCACCTGTTCACCGGGTACCTGAACCGGCCCGACGCCACGGCCGAGGCGTTCACCGACGACGGGTTCTTCCGCACCGGCGACATGGCGGCGCACGACCGGGACGGGTACGTGCGCATCGTCGGCCGCAAGGCCACCGACCTGATCAGCAGCGGGGGCCACGAGATCGGTGCGGGCGAGATCGAGAACACGCTGCTCGACCATCCCGGCGTACGGGAGGCCGCGGTGACCGGCGAGCCGGACCCGGACCTCGGCCAGCGCATCGTCGCCTGGATCGTCCCGTACGACCCCGCGCGCCCGCCCGGCGAGCGAGAACTCGCCGACCACGTCGCCACCCGACTCGCCCCGCACAAGCGGCCGCGGGCCGTGCGATACGTGGGGGAGCTGCCGCGCGACGACATGGGAAAGGTGATGAAGCGCTCCCTGGGCCAGGCCTGAGCCTTTTCGATCCCCTCCCCGCCGCGGGGCTCCGCCCCGGACCCCGCTCCTCAAACGCCGGAGGGGCTGGATTTTGCGGGTGGGGGCGGGATTTCAGCCCCGGCAGGGGCTGGTTTTTAAGGGGCGCGGGGAACTGCGCGACCAGCCACAACGGCGCAGCAGCCGAAAGACGACCGGGGATACGGGGGCGCAGCCCGGAGCGGGGACCGGGGGCGGCAGCCCCAGAACGGGGGCCGGGGGCGGCAGTCCCAGAACGGGGAGAGAACGTTGCCCCTGGAAACGAACAAGGGAGCAGGTGTTCCCTGGAACAGGTGATCGTCGCCGCTGAGATTGCATCGGCCCCAAGTGACCAACGATGCTTACGGAGCGCAAGCAACGGGCTGCAGACCGTGATTGCGAGTCCCAAGCGCATGAGTCCCTCATGCGCGACACACGCAGCACAAGGAGAAGCACCACCATGAACTTCCTCACCGACCTCCTCGCCGGCGTCGTCCACTTCATCGGCTGGCTGGTCTGACGCAGAGAGAAGTCTGACGCAGAGCGAAGTACGCCGCGGCGCCGTCTCCCCCCGTCCCAGGGGGAGGCGGCGCCGCCGCGTTGTCGTCCCCAACACCCGTCCGCGACAATGCAATTGATCGAGGCGGCACGCGCACGACAACACGCGGACAGAACCACGGGGGACGGCGTCACATGGACAACTTGGTGGAGTTCAAGGCGGCCGACGGCGCACACGTCGTCGTCGAGGTGGCCGGCGACGACCCGACCGGCGGCGCCCGGCTCGCCGCCCGGGGCGGCGACAACGGCCCGGTCCAGGCGCCCCGTACGTTCGAGAACTCCCTGGAGAGCGCCCGCGCGGCCGCCGAGTCCGCACTGCGGGTGTTCCGCGACGGCAGCCTCCAACCGGACGCCGTGGAGATCGAGTTCGGCGTGAAGCTGACCGCCGAGGCGGGTGCGGTGATCGCGAAGACGGCGATCGAGGGCCACCTCCTGGTCAAGCTCTCCTGGACCCCGCAGCAACCCCAACAACCCCAGCAGCCCCAGCACCCCCAACAGCTGGAGCAGCCGGAGCAGCCCCGGCGCGCCCAGCAACCCACCACATGAGCACCACCTCCTGGCACGCCCGCATCACCTGCGGCAACGAGGTGGGCGGCGGCTTCCTCGTCTCCGAACGGCACGTCGTGACCTGCGCCCACGTCGTCGCCGCGGCCCAGCACGCCCCCGCCGACACGCCCCTCACCGTCACCTTCCCCGACGGCCCCGGCCTCGGCCCCTACGCCGCCACCGTCGTCGCGCACGGCGGCTGGTCCGGCGCCGTCAACGACCCGGGTGACCTGGCCGTGCTCGCCCTGGACCGGCCCGCGCCGATCAAGCCCGCCGAGTTCGCCCCGCCCGCCGCGGCGTACGGCACACCGGCGCCGAAGCTCCTCGTACACGGATTCCCGCTGCACTACGACGAGGGCAAGATCGCCGAATGCCGGGCCACCGCCGACCAGTTGATCGCCGGCGAGTGGGTGCAGCTGGAGGCCTGGGGGACGTACGGGCAGGCGCTCGCGCCGGGGTTCAGCGGCGCGGCCGTGGTGCGCGCCGACACGCACCAGGTGGTCGGCATGGCCGTGGCCTCCGACCGGGACCCGCGGGTGCGCGGCGGCCGGATGCTGCCCGCGGCCGCTCTGCCCCGCTACTGGCCCCCGCTGGGCGACCTGATCCCCACCCCGCGCTACGAGCCCGAGGACAAGGAGCAGTTGCGGGACCTGATCGCGCGGGCCGAGGCGGCGGGCGCCGAGTGCCGTCCGGACCAGCTGTACCGGGACGCGGTGGACGCGCTCGGCCCGCCGCTGCCGCCGCTCGGCTTCGCCTCGCTGTGGGAGGCGGCCTGGTACGTCCTCGCGGAGGTCAGGGACCCGGAGGCCGCGGCCCGGTTCGCCGCCCGGCTCGCGGACTTCGCCGACGGCGACCCGGACGCCCGGGAGCGGCTGCGCCGCTGGCCGCCGAGCTGGGCTCGCCCGGTGGCGAGCGGCGCGGCGGCCGGCCCCGCCACAGCACACCCGCGCACGCACCCGCGCACTCACACGGTCCGCGCCTGGCAGTCCGTCCTCGTGGAGATCGACCACAGCGGCGCCGACCAGAACCGGTTCAACGTCTCGGTGTCGCTGTGCCGGGACGGCGAGCGGCACCCCGTCGGCGAGCGTGCGCTGCCGCGCGCCGAGGTGCGGGCGTACGCCCTGGAGCGGATCGGTGCGGCGTACCGCCTGATCGCGCCCGGCGCGGACGAGTTGATCGCGTTCGCGCTGCCCAAGAAGTGGATCAACCAGCCGGTGCACGCCTGGGAGCGCAGCAAGGACGACCCGACGCCGCTCGGCTGGTTCGCGCCGGTCGTCGTCATGGACCTGGCGCGCCGCCGCGACGCGATGCTCCAGCACCGCCTGCACGACTCCTGGCGGGCCCTGGACGCGCAGTCCGGGAGCGTGCTGCACCGCGTCGAGTGCGGCAGCGACCAGGAGCAGGTGCCGCTCACCCAGGCGCTGCGCCGCCGCACCGCACTCCTCGGCTTCGCCGCACCGCCGAAGGCGCCGCGCGCCAAACAACAGTTGAAGGCGGGCCTGAACGCGCCGGTGCCGGTCATCCTGTGGCCGTACACCGGCTGCAAGGGCGGCCACGACACGGCCGAGGCCTGCCCCGGCGCCTCGTTCCTCGACACCCTCGACGGCTATCTCGAATGTCGTACGCCCGCTGAACTCCCGTACGAGATATGGCAGTTGCGGCAGGATCCGGAGCAGGAGTGGGCCCGGCACCTGACGCTCCTCTGGGAGGATCCGCGCTGCTTCCCCGACCCTGCCGCCGCCGGCTTCCGTCGCTCACCGGTCGGCTGACCGCACCGTCCCCAGAAGGAGAAGCCCGCATGTCCCAGTGGCCCGTCTACACCGGCGCCGCCGAGCCGCACGACGGCATCGACGCGCTGCCCCCACCGCCGCCCTGGCGGGCCTTCGACGGCGGCGGCGACAGCCCCCTCGACCTGCCGGCCGAGCCCGCCGACGGCTCGGCCGCCTCCCCCGACCGCACGCACCGCGCTCACACGTACCGGCCGACGGAGCAGGCGGTGCAGCTGGTCAACGCGGCCCTGTACCTGCGCCGCCCGCTGCTGGTGACCGGCCCGCCCGGCAGCGGCAAGTCGTCCCTCGCGTACGCGGTGGCAAGGGAGTTGAGGCTCGGGCCCGTGCTGCGCTGGAACATCACCAGCCGCTCCACGCTCGCGGACGGGCTGTACCAGTACGACCCGCTGTCCCGCCTGTACGCGGCCGGGCGGGCCGCCGCGCAGGACCTGCCGTCGGGCGGGGAGCTCCAGGACCATCTGCGCCTCGGCCCGCTCGGCACGTCGCTGCTCCCCTACCGCAGGCCCCGGGTGCTGCTCATCGACGAGATCGACAAGAGCGACCTGGACCTGCCGAACGATCTCCTGAACGTCCTGGAGGAGGGCCAGTACGAGATCCCGGAGCTGCTGCGCGCCGCCCGCACCACGCCCGAGGCGCATGTGATGGTCGACGGCTCCGACGAGCGGACGCCGGTCAGGGGCGGCCGGGTGCGCTGTCACGCCTTCCCGTTCGTGGTCCTGACCAGCAACGGCGAGCGCGAGTTCCCGCCCGCGTTCCTGCGCCGCTGCGTCACGCTGCGCCTGCGTCGGTCCGACGAGGAGCACCTGGAGGCGATCGTCCGCGCGCACCTGGGCGAGCCGGACGCGTACGCGCGCACCCTGATCGCCCGTTTCCTGGAGCGCGGCAACAGCGGCGAGCTCGCCACCGACCAGCTGCTCAACGCGATCTACCTGACCGGCGCCGCGGGTCTCTCCGCCGGCTCCCGCGACGAGCTCGCCGAGCAGCTGATGCCGTATCTGAGCCGCCTGGCGGGCGGCGGCGAGCGAGCCGCGGGCGACGCGCAGGAGCCCGATGCCTTCTGACCTCCCCCTGCCTTCCGGCCGCCGTACGGACGCGTCCGTCACCCGCCTCGCCGACCTCCTCGCCGAGGCGGGCGCGGCCGCACGCCCAGGCCCGCGAGAGCTTGCCGAACTCCTGTGGCTGGCCGGGCAGTTGGGCGGCGGGGAAGGGTCCACGGAGGCGGGGGCGGCGCGGCCCCCGTCACCCGTACGGGACGAAGAGGCCCCCGACGCACCCCCTACGCCCCCACCGGCCCCCGACCCCTCAAGCGCCCCTCGCCCTGCCGGGCCGGAGCCGAGCGAGCACGGACACGGACACGGGCGCGCGGACGGGCGCGTACCCCTGCACCTGCCCGCCCGCGGCGAGTCCGGCGCGGGCACCGGCGGGCACCGCACCCTGCACGTCCCCGCGCCCCCGATGCTCGCGCGCCCCCTCACGCTGCAGCGCGCCCTGCGTCCGCTGAAGCGCACCGTGCCCGCACCCACCGGGCACGTCCTCGACGAGCCGGCCACCGCGCACCGCATCGCCGCCCTCGGCGGCGACCCGGCCCGCTGGCTGCCGGTGCTCCGCCCGGCCGCGGAGCGCTGGCTGCGCCTGGACCTGGTGTACGACACAGGCCCGACGATGCCGGTCTGGCGTCCCCTCGTCCGCGAACTGCGGGACGCGCTCGCCCAGTCGGGCATCTTCCGCACGGTGAGCGTGCACCGGGCCGGGCCCGACGGCCGGGTCCGCCACTCCGGGGCCCCGGCCCCCGCCGACGGGCGCACGGTCACCCTCCTCGTCAGCGACTGCACGGGCCCGCAGTGGCGGCCGGGCCCGGCGGGCGACCTCTGGTACGCGCAACTGCGGCGCTGGGCCGCGCGCATGCCGCTCGCCGTGCTCCAGCCCCTGCCGGAACGCCTGTGGCGCACCACGGCCCTGCCGACCACGCCCGGCCTGCTCACGGCCACGGCCCCGGCGGCCCCGAACGCGTCCCTGTCCTTCGAGTCGTACGACGGCGACAGCTCCCCGTCCGAGGATCTGCTCCCGCTTCCGGTTCTGGAGCCGACGGCGACCTGGCTGGGCCACTGGGCCGAGCTGATCGCGGACCCGGGCGGCCGCCAACTCCCGGGCGCGGTCGCCTGGTTGGGCCTGCAGCCTCCGGTTCACAGCTCGCCGGGAACGGAACCCCCGGACACCCTCTCCCCCTCCGACCTGATCCTCCGCTTCCGCTCGCACGCCTCCCCCGAGGCGTTCCGGCTCGCCGGACATCTGGCGGTGGGCCGGCCCGAACTCCCGGTGATGCGCCTCGTCCAGGCGGCGATCGAGCCCGACCCACAGCCGCAGCACCTCGCCGAGGTCGTCCTCAGCGGCCTCCTGCGCACACCCCCCGCCGCCACGCCGGGCGCGTACGCGTTCCGTCCCGGCGTACGGGAACTCCTCCTCGGCACCCTGCCGCGCTCGGCACAGGGACGTACGGAGCAACTCCTCTCCGACGTGGGCGAGTTGATCGACGCGCGGGCGGGGCTCGCGGCCCCCGAGTTCACGGCGACCACGACGGGCGGCGACGAACCGGCTCCGTCGGACGGCCCGATCGCCACGGTGAGCCCCGGCACAGCCCGACTCCTGGGCGGCGCCCCGCCCCCGTCCCCCCTCATCGCCGCCCGCTACCGCCTCGGCCCGGCGCTCGGCCGCAACGAGAAGTACTGGTCGGCGGTGGACGAGCGGACGGGTGAGCGGGTGGTCGTCCGCCTCGCCGACCGCGACCTCTCCGCCTGGCCGGGCTCGCTGCCCGAACACCCCAACCTGGTCCGCGTGCTGGAGGTCGGCGAGCACGAGGGCCGGCCGTTCATGGCCCTGGAACACGTGGACGGCCCGAAGCTCTCCTCGTACCGCACGCATGCGCAGGAGGCCCAGGACATGGCGGCCGCCCTGATCGACGCGGTGACGACGCTGCACGCGGCGGGCGTGGTGCACGGCCGGCTCGTCGCGGAGAACATCCTGGTCGCCCCCGACGGCACCCCGAAGATCAGCGGCTTCGCCCTGCACCGACGCCCGGCCGCGAGCCGCGTGGACGACCTGCAGGCACTGGGGCAGATCCTCATCAACCTCGCGTACGCGCAGCGTTGGGACCGCGACGTCGAACTCCCGCAGAGCTTCCGCCAACTCCTCACCGACCTGGAATCAGGCATCGGCCCCGCCTGGCCGACCCGCCTCCCGTGGCCGTACCGGCCGCTCGGCCCCATGGGGTTGACGATGTGGCGGGCCCGGCAGGAGGAGACGGGCGAGGAGGTGGTGATCCAGCACTTCTCGGGGCTCGACGCGGACGACCCCGTCTTCACCCGCACCACCGACCTGCTCACCGCCCTCCACCACGAGAACGTCGTACGCGTCCTGGACCGGGGCCGCACGGACCAGGGGGCGTTCCTGGTCACGGAGCGGGTCAGGGGGGTGAGCCTGCGGGAGCTGCTGGCGGAGAGCGGTGCGAGCGGCGTGCCCCTGGCCCGGTTCCGGCGACTGGCCCACCAACTGGCCGTCGTCGTACGCGATATGCACGCCCAGAGCCTCCCGCACCGGGACCTCACCGCCAACCATGTGCTCGTCACGGACGACGACCACCTGATTCTCTGCGGCTTCGCACTCGCCAGGGACGTGGACAGCGCCGTACGGGAGGACCTGGCCAAGGTCGGCACGCACGTCCAGGCGATGGCGACGGGCCGGGCTCCCACGTCCGACGAACTGCGCGCGGACGAGCTGGTCTCCCTGCCCGAGGCCTGGCGCGGTCAACTCGCCACGCTCGTCAATGACTTGAGGTTCGGGTCCCTCGACCAGGCCAGGGCCGCGCTCACCGCGCTCACCACCCTGACCCGCAAACCCGCCCCGCCCCGCCCCCCGCGCCTCTACCGCCTCTTCGGCCCGCCCCGGTACGAGGAGGGCGGGCGGGTGACGGAGGTCGGCCTGCCGGGGTCGCTGGAGAACGCCGTACTCTACGCGCTGCTCATCCGCTGGGGCGAACTCGTCTCGTACGAGCAACTCCTCGCCGACATCGGCGAACAGCCGCCCGGCGCGTCCGCCGAGGAACAGCTGCGCGCGGCCCTCGACTTCCTCCGTGCCGAGCTCGGCGACGACGTGGTGGGCGACGCCGCCGACGGCATGCTGTTCTTCCGCTTCGGGGAGGGCGACACCACCGATGTCGTGCGCGTCGAGGAACTGACCGCCGACGCGATCCGCGCCCGCGAACAGGGCCGCGCGGCCGACAGCCTGCGCCTGGTGGAGGAAGCCCTCGACCTGATGCACGGGGAGCCACTCCCCGGAGTGCCGGGCGTCCGCGCCGCCGTCGCACGCGACAGCATGGCCGCGCTGTCCGTGACCCTCCGCCTCACCCGAGCCGAACTCCACTACGCCGACGGCGACTTCGAGCAGGCCCTCGACTACGCGACGGACGTCCTGCGCGAGCGCTGGGGCCATCCCGAGGCGACCCGCCTGCGCATGAGCGCCCTGCACAGCCTGGGCCGTCGCGTGGAGGCCCTCAACACGTACCAGGCCTACGAGGACCAGCTGGACTCGCCCACCGAGGCCGACCCGCCGATCCGCCGTCTGCAGCGGGAGATCGCCGCGAGCCTCGGAGAGGCCCGCCTGTACATCGAGTTCACCGAGACGCCCCAGGACGCCCGGACACGAGAGACACTCAATGCGCTGCTCCATCAGGCACTGCGGGCGAACCTGTCGGACCTCGGGCGCCTCACTCTGCAGCGCACCGACGACGGCCAAGAGCTGTTCGTCGTGACCGCCGCTCAGGGTGCCCTCCTGACCCGAGCCGTCCGCACCCTCGGCGACATCCACCGCGCTCTCCCCGGAAACCCGCGCCTGCGCGCCCTCCTCGACGTACGGCCCCCGGACTTGCTCGAAGCCTTGGCGGCCGAGCAGGTCCAGGAGCCCCTCGCTCTGGCCCTCTCCCCCGAGCTGTACGACAGCCTGGTCGTACGGGACCAGCTGGCGGACGCACGCCTCTTCCGCCCCCTCGGCTCCCTCGCCCGGTACTGCGTCTGGCCGGCTCCGGAGCTCGCGAACCGGCGGGAAGAGCGCACACTCACCCTGCCCAGCGCACACGCGTCCCGCCCCTTCACCGCCCAGGTCGAGTTCAACTGGACCTTCTCCGGCCCCCAACTCCCCGGCGGCCAGGAGCCCGAAGAACTCGTCGCCACCTTCCGCGACGCCGCCTCCCGCATCACCGTCCTCCACCCACCCCTCGACAGCGCCGCAGCCCTGCACCAGCTCCGCCAGGAACTGCACGCGCCCAAGTCCCCCCGCGTCACAGCCCAGCACGCCGTCCTCAGCCTGACCACCGAACGGCCCCCCGCCGGGCTCGCGCCCCGCCGCCCACGCCTGGACGGGGTCAACCCGCTCACCGAAGCCACGACCGTCCTGGTCTCCTTCGACGGCCCCCTCGTCCACCTCTATCCGGGCGAGCGGGCCGCCGCGCAGGCCTGTCGTGAGCTGCTCGTGGGCGTCACCGAGCAGCAGGACGTGGAGGAGACGTTGCGCGGCGAGCCGGTGGTGCGCAACCTCCGCGAGGCCGGGGTGCACCCCCTCGACGTGCTGCGCACCTACGCCGGCCGCCCGCTCGCCCACTCGCTGCGGTCCCGTCTGGACGGCATCGAGCTGCGAGCGGTCTACCAGGCCTCGCGCAATCAGGACGGCACGGCCCTGCTCTCCGCACTGCGCCGGGCGGGGCGCGACGTCGCGATCGTCTCCGACACCTCGCCGGAGGCGATGGACGCGTGGCTGGGGCGCAACGGCGACGTCTCCGTCAACGGCGGATTCCACGGCCGTACGCTCCGCCTCGACCGGCTGATGCCCGACCCCGACTGCCTGAGCCGCGCGCTCGAAGCGCTGAACAACCCGCCGCGCACCGCCGCGATGATCGGCTCATCCGTAGCCGAGTACGAAGCCGCACAGGCCCTCGGCCTGCACTTCGTCGCGTACGCGCGCGGGGCCAAGGAACGCCGTCAACTCCGGGACGCGGGCTGCGAGTTGATCGTCGACTCGCTGGAGGAACTGCAGGGCTTCACGAACCCCCAGCCATGAGAACCTTCACGCCTCCGGCGACCGCGCGTCATACCGAGCGAACCCCCGCCACTTCAGCGCAAGCAGCCCCACCGCCACCACGCACGCCAACCCGCCCCCGGTGATCGCCAGTTGCGGTGAGGTCAGGTCGGCCGCCGAGCCCGCGAGGAAGTCGCCGAGTCGGGGGCCGCCCGCGACGACCACGATGAACACGCCCTGGAGCCGGCCCCGCATGTCGTCGGGCGTGGCCGCCTGCAGCATCGTCGAGCGGAACACCATGGACACCGTGTCCGCGCACCCGGCGAGAGCGAGGAAGAACATGCCGAGCCACAGGTTCCGGGTGAGCCCGAAGACCGCGATGGCCGTGCCCCACGCGCCGACCGCGAGGAGGATCGCGAGCCCGTGCCGTCTGATCCGCCCGAGCCACCCGGAGAACACCCCGCCGAGCAGCGCGCCCACGGCGGGGGCGGCGACGAGGAGTCCCGTCGTACGCGCGTCGCCGCCGAACCACAGCACGGCCACGGCGGGGAAGAGGGCGCGCGGGTGGGCGAGGACCATGGCGCACAGGTCGGTGAAGAACGTCATGCGCACGTTGGGCCGGGTCGCGAGGAAGCGCAGTCCGTCCACGACGGACGCCCGCTTGGCGGCGCCCGCGGCCCGGTCCGGCTTCATCGACGGCAGCCGCCACATCGCGTAGAGGGCGACGCTGAACGACGCGGCGTCGAGCAGATACGCGGCCTGGTAGCCCCAGACTCCGACGATGAGCCCGCCGAGCATCGGCCCGAACATCATGCCGGACGTGGTGGTCATCGAGTTCAGGGCGTTGGCGGCGGGCAGCTGCTCCGCCGGGAGCAGCCGGGGGATCATCGACGTACGGGCCGGGGAGCTGAGGGCTCCGCACACCGCCTGCAGCGCGACGATCGAGTACAGCAGCCACACCTCGTGGAAGCCGGCGAGGGCCGCGCCCGCGAGCACGAAGCTCAGCAGACACAACCCGGTCGAGCTGGCGAGGCCGAGCTTGCGGCGGTCCACGATGTCGGCGACGGCCCCGCCGTACAGGCCGAAGACGACGAGCGGCACGAGGGAGAAGAGCCCGACGAGTCCGACGGCGAAGCTGGAGTGCGTGATGTCGTACACCTGCAGCGAGATCGCAAGCGCGGTCATGGCCTGGCCGAGCCAGGAGACGGTGCTGCCGATCCACAGCCGCCGGTAGTCCGGGGAGGTGCGCAGCGGGGTGAGGTCGGCGAGGATCCTCCGCTTGACCGCCCGCTCCGCCTCGGCGCCCGCCCCCGCCGCGGCGTCCGCTGTCTCCGTCTGCCCACTGTTCGCTGAGGTCTCGCTGGTCACAGGCGATGCTAACGCGCACGCCCGCCCGGCCTGCCGGGGATTTCAGCACCGCCCCCGGTACGCGATCCGCGGCAGCGGAGCCGGGTCCGGGCTCATGGCTCGGCTGCGCAGATACGCGAGGGCCGCGTCCACCCGCGCCGAGCGCAGCGACTCGTGCCCCGGCACCAGCATCCGCAGCTCGTCGGCGGCGGCCGCGAAGTCGCCGGAGCCGAGCCGCTGATGGGCCAGCTCGATCCGGATGAGCGCCCGGGAGCGCTGCTCGGCGGGCGGCCGCAGGGAGAGGGAGAGTTCGAGCGCGGACACCGAGCGGCGCAGGTCGCCCTCGGCCCGGTGCATGCGGGCCACCTGGTAGAGGAGCGCGCCGAGCGAGTACGAGCCGTTCTCGTCGTCCTCGCCCCGGTCGATCCAGTACTCCGCGCCGTCCATGTCCTTCACGGCCCCCGCCCCGTCCCCGGTGACCGCGCGGGCGACCGAGCGCTGGGTGAGCAGGAACGCCCGGGTGCCCGCGCCCGCCCCGTCGAAGCCCAGGTCGACGGCGGCCTCGGCGAGCACCGACGCCTCGGTGGTGCGGCCCAGTTCGAGGGCGATGACGCTCATGTCGCGCAGCGCCGCCGCCCGCAGCACCGGCCGGCCGGCCTCGGCGGCGAGTGCGGCGGACAGTTCGAGGGCGCGCTGCGCCGCCCCGTGGGCGAGGTCGTCGGCCCAGGCCCGGCCGAGCATCCGGCAGAGCCGGGCGGCCTCGGCCCGGTCCGCCCCGGAGAGCTCGCCGACGATCAGCTCGCGCACGGCCCGGCCCCCGCTGCGTTCGAGCAGGTCGAGTGCGCTGAGCACGGTGGCCCCGGCCCGGAGGCCGTCCGCCCCGCCGCTCCCCGCTCCCGCTCCCGGCCCGCTCTCCGTACGACCTGACATCGAGGCGCGAGCCGCCAGGGAGGTGCGGGACCTCAGGGGGTTGCGGGCCGCCACCGAACCGCGGGTCGCCGCCGCACCGCCGCCGAGCTGCGGCAACCTCGGTGCGCGGTACGGCAGTTCACGCAGCCGCTTCAGCTGCCTCGGGTCGCGGTGCTCCAGGACCAGCTCGGCCAGCTCCCGCCGAGCGTCCCCGGAGCGCCCCCACGCCCCGTCCGCCCCGCCCCGGCCCACGGCGCCCGCGAGGCCGCCCGGGGTGCCCGCGTCCGCCGCGTCGCCCGGCCCGCGCTGCACGGGCATCGTCCGCGCCGCCGCCCGCACCCACGCCGGCGCCGTCCCCTGCCCGTGGGGCCCACCGCCGTACGTTCCGCCGCCGTACGACGGGACCCAGCCGGTCCGCGTGCCCGCCGTGGTCTCGCCGCGCGCCGTGCCGACGGTCCCGAAGCCCAGCTCCTCCACGGTGACCAGGCGTCCGAGCCGCTTGGCGAAGGCCCGTACGAGCAGATCGCGCGCCGAGGGCCGGGGCCGCGTGCCGGCCAGCCAGTGCGAGACGTTGGACCGGTCGTACGAGACCCGGACCCCGGCCTGCCGGCCCGCCGCGTTCACGGCCCTGGCCAGCTCGGCCCCGTTCCACTCGGCCTCCTCGAGGCGCTCCCGCAGACGGTCGTTGGGTGTTCGGCGCGCCCCCATGGCCTCGCCCCTCCTCGTAGTCCGTGCACGGGCCGTGTGTCGGCACGGCCCGCTCGGCGATCCCGCCCCGCCGCCCCATGCAAGGCGGGGCGGGACCGCTCCCCTTCTCTCCCCCCGAGCCCCCGACCACCGCCCCCACGACAGTGGCCGAAGCCCCGGCCCGGCCGGGTCGCGCTCAGCGAGCGGCGGCCCGGCCGGGAGGTGCCTTCCGAGCACCGAGAGGGAGATTTCCATTCGCACCGTGACCGCAACAACACAGCATGTGACCAACTTTCAACATCAACGGCCAAAAAGCAGCGGACCGTAGACGCTCTACCCAAGGGGTTACGGGCCACCGCCGACCCGGTCACGTACGCGAATGGCCGAAGAGCAACGCTTGCCGACCCTCCGACGCGCCCTCCCGCACTCCCCGACGCCCGCTCCTCACGCCTCCCCCGCGCCCCCCTCGCACCTCCATGCACCGACCGCGACCGGAACCACCCGTACGGCGGCACCCCGCCCGGCCGCTCTCAACGCGCGAGATCGCTCCGGCCGCCGGACGATGCCAGGAGACAACCACCAGACATGGTCTTGCGCTCTCGGGAGGAACTGCCATGACCGTCAGCCTTGAGCAGCTGCATCGCTGCCACTTCGGCGTCGACCTGGGTGCCGCTCGCACCCGCGTGTACGTGAAGGGCGCGGGCCTCGTCGTCGACGAGCCGAGCGTCGCCGCCGTCAACACCAGGACCGGCGGGCTGATCGCGGTCGGCGCGCTCGCGGAACAGATGACGGGCCGTACGCCCGACTACATCCGGGTGGTCCGCCCGGTCTCCGGCGGCACCGTCGTCGACATCGACATGGCGCAGCGGATGCTCAGCCACCTGCTCGACGACAAGCTGCGCCGCACCCTGCGCCGCAAGCCCCGGCTGCGCGCGGCGGCCTGCGTGCCGCACGACGCCGACCCGCTGGCGCAGCGCGCGGCCACCGAGACGCTGATCGGGCTCGGCGCGCGCCGGGTGGAGCTGGTGGACACGCTGATCGCCGCGGCGGTGGGCTGCGGACTGCCGGTGGAACAGCCCGAGGCGACCATGATCCTGGTGTGCGGGGCGGCCACCACGCAGGTCGCGGTGCTCTCCATGGGCGCGATCGTGACGGCCGAGCGGATCCCGGTCGGCGGCGACGCCATCGACAACGCGATCGTCCAACACCTGCGCCACCAGCACGAGTTGATGCTGCCGAGCCAGTCGGTGCGCCCGCTGCAGCTGGCGCTCAGCGGCAACGGCCTGACCACACAGGGCCCGGAGTCCACCGAGATCCACGGCCGCGACGTCGCCACCGGCCTCGCCCGCTCGGTGCACGTCCAGACCTCGGCCGTGCGCGAGGCCATCCACACCCCGCTGACCGCCGTGCTCGACGGCCTCGGCAAGGTGCTCCGCCACTGCCCGCCCGACCTGGTCGCCGACCTCGCCGACCGGGGCATCATGATGGTCGGCGGCAGCGCCCTCCTGCCGGGCCTGGACCAGATGCTGCGTACGGCGACGGGGATGCCGGTGCACATCGCGGAGCGCCCCGACACCTGCGCGGTGCGCGGCCTCGGCGAGATGATCGAGGGCAAGATCTCCCCGATGCGCCTCGACCCGCTGGCCGGGTAGGGCAGGGCGCCCCCTTCGGATCCTGCCGGGGTCGCGGGCCCTGGCACGCACATCTGCCGCGTTGTCGTCGGTTGCCATGGCTCCGCCATGTCGCCCTCCTCCGCCTTGCAGCTGCACGCGCCCCCAAGCTCTCGGCTTCGCTCGAGCAGGGAGGTACCCCCATGACCCCGCTCGACTCGACCGAACGGCACCGCCGACCAGGTCCGGCCTGACCCGAAGGGAACGCCCTGATCGTGTCCATGTCCCTGCAGCTCGTCGGCGCCCTGTTGATCCTGGCGTCGTTCGTGCTCGCTCAGACGGGCCGGCTCGCCTTCGGCTCGGCCTGCTATCTGTGGCTGAACTTCATCGGCTCCTCGCTCCTCGCCATCGACGCGGTGGCCGGGGAGCAGTGGGGCTTCGCCCTGCTCGAAGGGGCGTGGGGCCTGTACTCGCTGCTCGGTCTGGTGGACTGGGCCCGCGGCCGCCCGATCAGCGGCCGCGAAGCCGCGTGACGGAGGCCGGAACGGGCCGGAAGGGGACGGGCATGGCAGCGGAATCGGGCGGCGCCCACCCCGCACCGGGCGGCGACCACCCCCCACCGGGCGGCAGCCGGCCCGCACCCGGCGACGACCGGCCCGCACCGGAGCGGGAGCCGCTGCTGCTCGAAGCGGTCCTCAGCCTCGGCACGGACCTCGAACTGCGCACCGCGCTCCAGGACTTGGTGACCGCAGCGACCCGCCTCACGGACGCCCGGTACGGCGCGCTCGGCGTCGTCGACCCGGAGCGCAGCGGCGGCCCCCGGCTCACCGAGCTGTTCACGGTCGGCCTGGACGAGGCGGCGAAGGCCCGTATCGGCGACCTGCCCTGCGGCGACAAGGGTGTGCTCGGCGCGCTGCTCCGGGACCCGCGCCCGCTGCGCGTCGACGACCTGGCGGCCGACCCGCGCTCCTGCGGCACGCCGGCGGGGCATCCCCCGATGCACAGCTTCCTCGGCGTGCCCGTACTCGTACGGGACGAGGTGTTCGGCGACCTCTATCTGACGGAGAAGCGCGGCGGCGGGCCGTTCACGGCGGAGGACGAGCGCCTGGTCCGGATCCTCGCCGCGCAGGCCGGCATCGCGATCGGCAACGCGCTGCTCTTCGAGAACGCCCGGCAGCGCGAGCGCTGGATCGAGGGCGCGGCTGCGGTCACGACGGCCCTGCTCAGCGGTGCGCGCAGCGACGATCCGCTGCTCGTGGTGGCCGAGCAGGCGCGGCTCCTCGCGGACGCCGACGCGGGGGTGATCCTGCAGCCCACCGAGGAGGGCGGCATGGAGATCGTGACGGCCTCCACGCACGGCGACCCGGCGGACCTGGTCGGCGCCACGATCGCCCCGGGCAGCCCGGTTCTGGAGCAACTCCTCGGCGGGGAGCCGGTGTTCGTCGACGACTCGGCGACGGACCCGCGTATGACGACCCATGTACGCAGCCGGTTCGGCCCGAGCCTGCTGCTTCCGCTGCAGAGCGGCGGCCGGCTGATCGGCACCCTGGCCCTGCCCCGCACCCGGGGCGCGCGCGGCTACACGTCGGTGGAGCGGCAACTCGCCGGCCAGTTCGCCTCGCAGGCCGCGCTCGCCCTGGTCCTCGCGGACGCCCGGCGCAGCCGCGAGCGCCTCGCGGTCTTCGAGGACCGCGACCGGATCGCCCGCGACCTCCACGACCTCGTGGTCCAGCGGCTTTTCGCGACCGGGATGATGCTGGAGTCCACCCAGCGCAGGGCGGTCGCCCCGGAGATCGGCACGGCCATCGGCAAGGCGGTCGACGAGCTGGAGTCGACCATCCAGGAGGTCCGCACGGCGATCTTCGCCCTGCAGCAGCCGCCCGTCGACGCCCCGACGAGCCTGCGCGGCAAGGTCCTCAAGGAGGCCGCGGGCGCGGCGGCGGTGCTCGGCGTGACGCCGTCGACGCAGTTCAGGGGTGCCGTCGACAGCCGCGTCCCGGAGCCCGTGGCGACCCGACTGCTCGCCGCGCTGCACCACGCCCTGGCCGCGGCGGCCCGCCGCCCGAACGTGTCCGAGATCCGCGTGCACGTCGACGCGGACGCCCGACTCCCCGACGGGCGGCCGGGGTTGATCCTCACGGTGGACGACGACGGCGGCCCGGACGGCACCACGGCCACGTCCCAGTGGCCCCTCTGACCGCACGGCGACGACGCGCGGATGAACTCTCGGCCGCCGGGCCCCGGACGGGTTGACGCGCGTAGCTGACCGCCTCCACTCTTGGGTCGGCCGCCACCGGGGCGGTGCACTCGGGTTCGACGGTCGGGAGGCCGAGATGCTCAGACGCACGGCACGTACGCTCGGATTATTTGTCATGACCATGGCCTGCGCGGTGTTCGGTGTGAGCGCCACCGCCGGCACCGCCCAGGCCGACAGCTGCTACACGTGGAGCCGGACGCTGTCCGAGGGCGCCTCCGGCAGTGACGTGACGCAGCTCCAGATCCGCGTCGCCGGCTGGGTCACCTCCGGCGAACGCCTCTCGTACGACGGCCAGTACGGCGCCCGCACCGCAGCGGCCGTCAAGAAGTTCCAGTCCGCGTACGGCCTGACCGCCGACGGCGTCGCGGGCCCCGCCACCTTCGAGAAGATCTACGCCCTCCAGGACGCGGACTGCACGCCGATCCACTTCACGTACGCCGAACTCAACAAGTGCAACTCCGACTGGTCCGGCGGCGCGGTCCCGGCGGCCACGGCCAAGGCGAACGCGCTGAAGACGATGTGGAAGCTGGAGGCGATGCGGCACGCCCTCGGCGACGTCCCGCTCACGATCTCCAGCGGTTTCCGCTCGCAGTCCTGCAACAGCGCCGTCGGCGGCTCCCCGACCAGCCGCCACCTCTACGGCGACGCCGCCGACCTCACCGGCTCGCCCACCCTCTGCCGCCTCGCGCAGCAGTCGAGGACCCACGGCTTCTCGGAGATCCTCGGGCCGGGCTACCCCGGCCACAACGACCACACGCATGCGGCGTTCGACCCGAGCCCGTACTGGTCGGCCCCCAACTGCGGGATCTGACAAGGGAGTCACGTGCGCGCACGGGCGGAGCGCCCGTGCGCGCACCCCCTCCACAGGTGCCTCGAAAGGCAACATCGCGCACAATCTGACATACGGGCCCGACGCGCCGCACGCGGGCCACGGTGAGGGTTGCTGACGTGCTCGATGTCCCGCTCTGGCTGTGGGGGGCATTCGCCGCGACGGTGCTGGTGTCGCTGGCGGTCGACCTGCTGTCCCACCGCACCGCGCACGTCATCGGCTTCAAGGAGGCCCTCGCCTGGAGCGGCCTGTGGGTGGGGCTCGCCCTGGTCTTCGGCGCGGTGATCTACCTCGTCCTCGGCCCGACGGCGGGCACGGAGTACACCACGGCCTGGCTGCTTGAGAAGAGCCTGTCCGTCGACAACCTCTTCGTCTTCGCCGTGATCTTCGCCTACTTCAAGGTGCCCCGCGCCTACCAGCACCGCGTGCTGTTCCTCGGCGTCTTCGGCGCTCTGGTGTTCCGCGGCGTCTTCCTCTCCCTCGGCGTCGCCGTGGTCAGCCGGTTCACGGTCGTCCTGTTCGCGTTCGCGGCGGTCCTCTTCTACAGCACGTACAAACTCCTCAAGGGCGAGGAGGAGACCTTCGACCCGGGCCGGAGCCTCGCCGTACGGCTGCTCCGCAGGGTCGTTCCGGTCCGGGACGAGTACGCGGGGGCGAAGTTCTTCGTGAAGGAGGCCGGCCGGCGGGTCGCGACCCCGCTGCTCGCGGTGGTCGCGGCGATCGAGGCCGCCGACCTGATCTTCGCCGTCGACAGCGTCCCGGCCGTGCTCGCCGTGAGCGACGACGCGTTCGTCGTCTACACCAGCAACGCCTTCGCCATCCTCGGCCTGCGGGCGCTGTTCTTCCTGCTCGCCGGGCTGCTCGACCGCTTCCGCTACCTGAGCGAGGGCCTGGCGGTCATCCTGTCGTTCATCGGCGTGAAGCTCATCCTCCAGGCCGCGCACGAGATGATCAGCTCCGACGTACCGGAGATCCCGTCCCCGGTCAGCCTCGGCGTCATCGTCGTCGTCCTGACCGCCTCGGTGCTCCTCAGCCTCGCCAGGAAGTGACGGTTCAGCAGGACGACCGACGGGTCACGCGGCCGCCGCGGCCCTGCGTACGGAGAACATCGTCGGGGCGGGTTCGCTGCCGAGGAAGTCGAGGACGAGGTGGTTGACCTCGGCGGGCCGCTCCATCGGCACGGCGTGCGAGGCTCCGGGGACGACGGCCAGCTCGGAGTCCGGGATCGCACGGTACAGGGCGATCGTGTGCTCCAGGGTGACGAGGTCGTCGTCGCCGACGAGGACGAGGGTGGCCGCCTCGATGCGGGCCAAGTCCTCGGTGGAGACGGTCGGCTGGGTGCGGAACATGTCGATCAGCTTCGCCGCGACGACCGGCCAGTGCTCGGCCCCGTCGGGCGAGACGGCCTCGTACATCTCCCGGAACATCGCCAGGTCGGGGGCGTCCGGCGTCATGTGCTCGAAGATCTGCGGCGCCGCCCCGCTCTCCGGCGCCGGCAGGAAGTTCGCCCCCATCGCCACGACCTTCCGCACCAGGTCCGGGCGGGCGATGGCGACGAGCAGGGCGACGATGCCGCCGTCGCTCCAGCCGACGAGATGGGCCGGAGCTCCGACGACGGATTCGAGGAACGCCACCGTGTCGTCCGCCATGTCCTGGTACGAGAGCGGCCCCGGGGTGTCCGGCGTGTGACCGTGCCCGCGCCGCTCCGGGAGGAGGACGCGGTACCGCTCCGCGAACGCGGCCCGCTGGGCGCCCCACGTCTCGTTGGTGCAGAAGCCGCCGTGCAGGAGGAGCAGCGGGTCGCCGGCGCCTTCCTCCTCGTACCAGGTCCTGACGCCGCGGAGTTCCACGTAGTCGCCCATGATCCAGGCCTTTCGGAGCACTTCCCCACCAGTCTCCGCCCGCGGCCGAACGGCCTGCAATGCGAGGCGGACAGCCGTCTGCGTCAGGCCTCCTGGGCGAGCGAGGCGATGATCGACCGGACCGTCTCCTCGGTGATCCCCGGGTGCAGGAACGCGAGGCGTACGACGGTCTCGCCCTCCCAGACGCTGGGCGTGACGAACGCGAGACCGGCGGCGAGCAGGCGCTTGCACCACGCGTAGTAGTCCTCGGGCTGCCAGCCGGTGCGGCGGATCAGGACGACCGTCAACTCGGGCTCGCGGAGCAGCTGGAGGCCCTCGGTCTCCTCGGCGAGCCGGGCGGTGTACCGGGCGATCTCGGCGCCCCGCGCCACCGCGTCCCGGTAGGCGTCGGTGCCGTGGACGGCGAGCGAGAACCACAGCGGCAGGCCGCGCGGGCGCCGGGTCAGGTGGTAGGCGTAGTCGCTCGGGTTCCAGTCCTCGTCCTGGCCGTCTCCGTCCGCGCCGTGGATCGCGTCGAGGTACGACGCGTCCTGCGTGTGCACGGCACGGGCGAGCCGCGGCTCCCGGTAGAGCAGGGCCCCGCAGTCGAACGGCGCGAACATCCACTTGTGCGGGTCGACGACGAGGGAGTCGGCGTGCTCGATGCCGCTGAGGCGCTCGCGCAGTTCCGGTACGAACAGGGCGGCGCCCCCGTAGGCGGCGTCGATGTGCAGCCACAGGTCGCGGTCCCCGGCCTGTTCCGCGACGCCGTCGAGGTCGTCGATGATCCCGGCGTTGGTGGTGCCCGCGGTGGCGACGACGGCCACGACGGGGGCTCCGCCGTCGGCCGCGGCCGTGTCGAGCGCGGCGGCGAGTGCCGTACCGGTGAGCCGGTGATCCGAGGTCGGGACGACCAGGGGCTCCACGCCGATGATCCGCAGGGTGTTACCGACGGAGGAATGGACCTGGTCGCTCACGGCGATCCGTACGGGGTCGGCCGCGGCCAGGCCGAGCCGGCGCCGACCGGTGTCGCGGGCCACGACCAGGGCGGACAGGTTGCCCGCCGAACCGCCGCTGACGAAGCAGCCGCCCGCACCCTGCGGCATCCCGGCCAGGTCGGCGAAGAGGCGAAGGACCTGGTTCTCCGCGGCGACCGCGCCGGAGGCCTCCAGCCAGGACACCCCGTGCAGCGACGAGGCCGAGAGGACCATGTCGAACAGCGCGGCGGCCTTCGTCGGGGCCCCGGGAATGAAGGCGAGGAAGGCGGGGTGGTCGCAGGACACGACCGTCGGCTCAAGGGCGTCCGTGTAGGTCCGCAGTACGTCGGCGGGGCGGCGCGGGGCCGTGCCGATGGCGTCCTTGAGCGCCAGGGCGAGTTCCTCGTGCTCACCGAGCCGGCCCAGCGGCGGGGGGTCGAGCCGGAGCCGGTCGAGAAGATGGCCCATGACCTGCTGGGTGAGGTCCTCGTCGTAAGCGTGCACGGAGGGCTCCTGTCAGAACGCCGATTAATTGGATCTATCGTGGATCCATTTCGGACCTTAGGCCTCCCCCCGAGCGCTCGTCAACAACCGGACCCCGATAGCGGAGCCCCGACAGAGGCGCGGGGAACGGGCGACGGGGCCCCGACAGGGGCGCGGGGCTGTGACATATGCGGCTCCGCCGCGCGGGCGCGACCAGCCACGACGGCGCAGCAGACGAAAAACAACCGGGGCCGGGGCTCAGCCCGAGGACGAGGCGAACTGATCCAACAGCACCAGGAACTGCCGATGCGCCTCCTGCAGATGCTCGCGCATGCGGCGCTCCGCCGTGTCCCCGTCCCCCGACAGGACGGCCAGAGCAATCGCCTCATGCTCCTCGCGGAACGCCCGCCCGAAGTCCCCGCCGGTCGGGTAGACCGGCGTCCAGTCGGACCCCAGCCAGAGCGCGTTGCCCGCCACGAACATCTCGGTGCGGGCCCGCGTGACCGCCTCCGTGAGCACCTCGTTGCCGCCGGCCTCGGCGACGCCGAGATGGAAGCGGGTGTCCACGCGGTGGTACTCGCCGAGGTCGGCGACCTTCGTCTCCAGCATCTCGACGAGCCCGCGCCTACTCCCCGCCGCACCCCGCTCGGCGGCCAGGCGCGCCGCGAACGGCTCGATGGCCTGGCGGTACTCCATGTAGTCGCGCAGCGAGGCGCGGATCCCGGCGGCGATCGCCGCCCTGCCGTCGCGTCCCCCCTGGGGCGCCGGGGCGACCCGGGTGCCGCCGGAGCGCCCCAGGGTCGTGACGACGAGCCCCTCGTCGGCGAGTTCCCGTACGGCCTGGCGGACCGTGTTGCGGCCGACCCCGAACACCTCGGCGAGCTCCCGCTCGGTCGGCAGCCGGTCACCCGGACCGAAGCCGCCGAGCGCGATCCGCTGGCGCAGCGCCTCGGCCACGACCGCGTGCGACGGCGCCTGCCGGGGGCCCGCGCCGGCAGGGCCTGCCGTCTGGATCTTGCCGGGGTCGCGGGTGGCCGCCCGCTCGTTCCGCTCGTTCCGCTTGCCCGCACCGTCGCCCCGGCTCGCGCCCGTGCCGCCCATGCCCTGCCCCTCACCCCTGGATTCCGTTCGGGTCCGTCCGGCCAGTCTATTGGGATCGCGTCGACCCCTATTGACAGCCCACAGGGACCGCCCTAGCGTCACCCCATCGATTTTGGGTCCACACCGAGCCCAATCGAGGTCCCCAAGGAGCCACGTATGAGCCAGTCCACGGGCACCGCAGCCCCCGCCACCGGGGCGCCACGCCGCTCCGGGCCCTGGAAGATCGCCACCGCCTCGATGATCGGCACCAGCGTCGAGTGGTACGACTTCGGCATCTACGCCACCGCCGCCGCCCTGGTGTTCCCCGAGCTCTTCTTCCCCGAGATGAGCCGCGCCCTCGGCACCGTGATGTCCTTCGCCACCCTGTTCGTCGGCGCCATCGGCCGCCCCCTCGGCGCCATCCTGTTCGGCCACATCGGCGACCGGCACGGCCGCAAGAAGGCCCTCATCTGGTCGATGACCCTGATGGGCGTCGCCACCGTGTGCATCGGCCTGCTGCCCACGTACGACCAGATCGGCGTCCTCGCGCCGCTGCTCCTCGTCCTGATCCGCATGATCCAGTCGCTTGCCGTGGGCGGTGAGTGGGGCGGGGCCGTGCTGTTCGCGGTCGAGCACGCGCCGCCCCGCCGCAAGGCTTTCTTCGGCTCGTTCCCGCAGGTCGGAGACGGTGTCGGTTACTTCCTCTCGACCGGCGTCTTCGCCCTGATCGCCCTGCTCGGGCACGACGCCCTCGCGGACTGGGCCTGGCGCGTCCCGTTCCTGCTCTCCGCGGTGCTCGTCGTCGTCGGCTTCGTCATCCGCCGCTCGATGGACGAGTCACCGGAGTTCGAGGCCGCCCGGCAAGCCGAAGAGGCTGCCGCCGAGGCCGGCCGGACCAAGGAGTCCGCCCCCGTGATCGGCGTCCTGCGGCACTCCTGGAAGACCTGGCTGCTCGCGACGGGCGCGTTCCTGATCACCGTCGGCGGCTACTACATCGTCGTCACCTTCATGTCGAGCTACGCCGTCGCCGAGCTCGGCTTCACCGACGCCCAGGCCGCGGGCGCCGGAACCGCCGCCTCCGTCGTCGTCATCGTGTGCACCCCGCTCAGCGCGCTCCTCGCCGACCGGTACGGCCTGCGCCGGGTCACGCTCATCGGCGTCCTGCTGCACCTGGTCGCGGCCTTCCCGATGTTCTGGCTCGCCGACACCCGCTCGGTCGCCGGCCTGTGGCTCGCCATGTGCCTGCCCATGCTGGCCAGCACCATCGCGTACGCCTCCATCGGCACCCTCGTTTCAGGGTGGTTCGCGCCGCGCGTCCGCTACACGGGCCTGTCCATGAGCTTCCAGACCGCGGGCCTGCTCGGCACCCTCGCCCCCGCCGCGACGACCTGGCTGTACTCGTCCTTCGACAAGTCCTGGGTCCCCGTCGCGCTCGCCTTCGCCGCCATGGCCGCCGTGAGCGCCGTCTGCCTGATCGCCTGCCGCCCGGCCCCGGACGCGCCCGGCCTCCCCCACACCGACTGACCGCCCGCCGAGCAAGCCCCCCCCCCCGAATCTCATGTACTCCCAAGGAGCTCCCGTGCACCCCGCACCCGACCTCGTCCTGACCGGGGCCCGCGTCCACACCGTCGACCCGGACCTGCCCCGCGCCGAAGCCGTCGCCGTGACCGCCGGCCGGATCAGCGCCGTGGGCACGCACGCCGAGGTCACCGCGCTCGCCGGCCCGGCGACCGAGACCCGCGACCTCGGCGGGCGCATGCTCCTGCCCGGTTTCGTCGACGCGCACAACCACGTCCGCCTCGGCTCCGACGCGGACAGCGTCCAACTCGCCGGCGCCCGCACCCTCGACGAGGTCCACGCCCGCATCCGGACCTGGGCGGACGCCCACCCCGACGCCGACTGGATCGAGGCGGAGGCCTTCGACTACGGGGCGATCCCCGGCGGACGCATGCCCACCGCCGCCGACCTGGACCCGGTCACCGGCGACCGCCCCGCCCTCGTCCTCACGTACGACGTCCACAGCGTCTGGCTCAACACGGCCGCCCTCCGCCGCCTCGGCATCACCCGGGACACCGAGCGGCTGCCGTGGGGCGTGGTCCAGAAGGATCCCGGCACCGGCGAGCCGACCGGCTTCGTCACCGGCTTCGCCGTCCTCGGCCTCGCCCGCAACGGCCAGCGCGCGCTGGCCGAGTTCCTGCCCTGGGCGAGCGAGGAGCGCCGGTACAAGCGCCTGTGTGCCTCGCTCGACATGGCCGCCGAGAACGGCCTGACCACGGTCGTCGAACCGCAGAACTCCCCCGACGACCTGTTCCTCTTCGAACGGGCACGACGCGAGGGCCGACTCCGCTCCCGCATCGTCGCCGCCCTGTTCCACCCGTACGGCACGACGGCCGAGGACCTCGACGAGTTCGCGCGCTGCGCCAAGCGGTTCGACGACGACCGGTTCCGCGTGGGCCCGCTCAAGCTCTACATCGACGACGTGATCGAACCCCACACGGCCGCACTCTTCGAGCCGTACGCCAACGAACCCGGCAACCGCGGCCGCACGTTCTACGAACCCGCCGAGTTCGCCGAGGTGCTGACCGAGCTCGACCGGCGCGGCTTCCAGACCTTCACCCACGCCACCGGCGACCGCGGCATCCGCACGGCCCTCGACGCACACGCGGCCGCACGCACCGCCAACGGCGCCCGCGACGCCCGCCACCAGCTCGTGCACGTCGAGTGCCTCCACCCGCAGGACGTCGGCCGGTTCGCCGAACTCGACGTCGTGGCCTGCATGCAGCCCCGGCACTGCGCGCCGGACGTGGCGGGACCGGGCAAGGACTGGGCCGAGGGCGTCGGCGAACACCGCTGGTCGCACGCCTGGGCGTTCCGCAGCCTGCGCGAGGCGGGCACGCGCCTCGCCTTCTCCAGCGACTGGAACGTCGCCGAGATGAACCCCCTCGCCCACCTCCACACCGCCGTCACCCGCCGCGCCCCGGACGGCGGCGAGGCGTGGATCCCCGACCAGACACTCGACCTGACCACCGCGATCGAGGCCTACACGCTGGGCAGCGCCTACGCCAACTTCGTGGACAGCGACCGGGGTTCGGTGACCGTCGGCAAGTACGCGGACCTCGTGGTGATCGACCGCGACCTCCTTGCCGTCCCGCCGGAGGAGATCAAGGACGCGTCGATCGACGAGACGATCGTCGAGGGGAAGACGGTCTTCCACCGCTGAACCACAGAGCCGCTGAGCCACAGAGCCACAGAGCCGCAGAGCCGCAGAGCCGCGAACAGCTCGCTCCGCGAGCAACGGGGCGACGGCGGCTCACGCCCGCCCGCCCACCTCACGAAAGCGGACTGGCCCGCACCGCGTCAGCCGGCCGCTCACCGACCTGCTCCGCCCCGGGGTGGCTGATCCGCAGCTTCGACTGGGGGTGCCACGTCTGCTCCCAGTCGTCCATGAAGCGGGCGACGAGGCCATGCTTCTCGGCCAGCCGGATCAGCGTCTCCGTACGGTAGTAGAAGTCCTCGCGCAGCACCTGGTGCTCGACGCCCTCCGTGCGGTCGAAGGTGAAGTCGAAGAAGCCGCCGGGGGCCAGCACCCGTCCGACGTGCGACAGGCATTCGTCGATGACCTCCAGCGGCGAGTGCGAGAACACACTGTGCGCGTGCACCACCGTGAACGACGCGTCGGGCAGGAAGTCCAGCGTCAGGTTGTCGACGGGGGTCAGGTGCGGCACCTTCTCCTGGAGGCTGTAGCGGACCAGCGTCTTCTTGGCCTCGATGAGGATGTCGGGCGAGATGTCGATGCCGAAGTAGTGGCCGGGCTCCAGGTACTGGATGAACCGCCACCCCGCGCGCAGATTGCCGCACCCGATCTCCAGAATCCGGTCCTGCGGCGTCAGGCCGTGCTGCACCAGATAGTCGAACTGCAACTGCCCGATGGGCAGCCACTGGTCGTGCGACGTCGGACCGCCGACCGCCGCCTTCGGGTTCCGCGCGGTGTCCGACGCCATCACGGCCCGGTAGTACGCGACATGATTCCCGCGGTGCCGCAGCCGCAGCCAGCCGTCCCGGCCCGCCCGTCGCAGATACGGCAGCACACGCTCCGGATGCTGCAGCGCGTACCGTGCCTTGTGTCCGAGTCGTGCTCGATTCCGCGGGCGCGACGCGGGTGTTTTCTGCATGACGGCCTCCGTGCCATGTGTGGGCTGACCCCTGCGCGGCGGATGCTAGCGACGAGCCCCGCGCCCATCCCATTTCGCGTCACCCGTTCAGACGCAGGGCGCTTCCCCTGCCGGCCCACATGCCGGGCGCCTTGGGCTCAGCCGTTCGGGAGGCCGCGCGAGTTCCTGGACTTCTGCCGGGTGCTGGACGGCGCGAGTTGCAGCCCGTCGCTGCAACTCTTCGGCCTGGCGGAGGCCGAGGAGCACCAGTTCTACTGCGGGCCGGTGGTCGACTCCCCACTGGAGCTGTCCCCGGAGAAGCTGTTCTGCATCGGGATGACCAACGAAGCACCGGTCTTCCTCGACCGCGCGGGCGGCGCCGTCCTCGGCACCCCGGAAGCAGGCGCCGACTGGCCCGACGCGGAACGCTTCGAGCAACTCGCACCTGGGCTGGCGTTCTTCCTGGAGCGACTGGCCACTGAGGAGTACGTGCGGCTCGCGGGAATCGACGACGAACACCCGATGGAAACACCCCAGTCCGAGCGGCTACCGCACGCCGCAGCCCCTCAAACAGCGCGTTCCCGCAGATCGCGAAAGGTGCGCTAGGTGGGCGGGTGGGACTCGAACCCACGGCCGACGGATTATGAGTCCTTTCCGGATCTTCCGATCCGTCCCGACCCCTACCTCATCTTTCCTGTAACCGCAGGTCAGAGGCACTTTGCCGTTCTGGCTCCGCGCCGGCTTTCCTGGTCCTTCCGGGTCCTTCCGTCCCCTGCGTGTCCCCTGGAGGTCCCCCGAGCCCGCTGCCGAGGGGACACATGGGGGGGCGGCGGCATGGAGCGACGCTGGTTGAGCTGTAGGGAAACCGGCATGTCGAACCCGCACGCAGCGGAGTGCCTTACCGGCGTAGCTGGTTCTCACGTCCTGTGCCCGGAGGTGAAGCATCGCGACTTTTCGCAGGTCAGCCGCCATTTGTAGCGTAGCGCGGTTCTCCGTTCATGCTGCACGGCTCTACCAAATTCGAGCGGCAGCAGGTCGGGGATCGCCGTGACGGGATCGTTCTTCTTGGGCCGCTGAACGGCGAGGTCGTAGCCGCCGCCCGAGGATGCGGATGGCGCCGCCGCGGCCGGAACCAGTCAGCCGGGTAGAGATGTTGGACGTGCGTGAGCCAGCGGCGTCCAGGGTTCGGGTACGGCAGGGAGGTCACGCCAACCGGTGGGAGTGCAGCTCCGAGTAGCCCTGCGCTCCCCACCGGCCAACGCGCTCTCCGCCCGGAGATCACTAGGCGGTCGCGTACACGCCGGTGGCGAACTCCGCGATCTGCCTGTCGTTGAGGTTCTTGGCGACGTTGGCCTCGGTGATGATGCCGATCAGGCGGTGGCCGCCCTTGACGTCGATCACTGGAAGCCGCTTGACGTGGTAGGTCTCCATGACCTCCAGCGCCTTGGTGGCCTCCGCGTCGGCGTCGATCCAGTGCACTTCGCCGCTGAGCGTGCCGGCCTGTACGGTCGCCGGGTCGATACCGTCGGCACAACAAGTGACGACGATGTCTCGGTCGGTGATCATGCCGGTGATCCTGTTGTTGTCACCGCAGATGGGCAGGCATCCGACGTCGAGGTCACGCATCATCCTGGCCGCGTCGTGGAGCGATTCGTGCGCTCCCACGCAGCGCGCTTCGCCGGTCATGATGTCTCGCGCGGTGAGTTTGCCGGCCATGGTTCCTCCTGCCTCTGGTGCGTTGCTTGCCTCGTCTTCGATGACACCACGGATGACCGGGCGACGCCCCCGCGCAGGGTCGGCGCCTGTGCGAACTGGTGGCCCCTGCACTCAAACCCAGGCGTCACCACCGTGCCAGCTAGCCCCGGCCGGCTAGCCCGGCCTCGCACCGCATGCATATGCACCGTGGTCATTGCCGTCGTTGCGACGGCGCCGCGCAGTCAGCCTCGGGGCAGCCCCGACGAAGGGGTCGGGGCCGCCTCGAGGATCAGAGGCTGTCGAGGTCAGCCCGGCCATCAGCGAACCGCTGTGCTCCGATACGGAAGAGCGCCAGGATCACGGCCGGGTCGGAGCCGTTGCGGATGCCCATAAGGAGCAGCTTGGCGAGCCTGTAGTTGGGGTCGAATTTGAGCGCGTCGGAGAAGGCGTGGCTGGCGGTGACGGTGTCGTTCTGTCGCCAGGCGACCCAGCCGAGGAGAGCAAGGAGCGGTGGAGCCTTGTCGGTGTGCGGCGGGACGCAGCGTCGGGCGAGGTAGCCCCACAGTTGGCGCTCGGAGGGGAGGTCTTTCTCGTCCCCGATGGACAGCGCGGCGTCTCGGGTCTCGGGGTCTTGGAGGCCGAGGGTGATGCGGGCGGCGATCTCGTCCATGAGTTGCGGTGGGCCGTTGCGGAAGTCGGCCAATGCTCCGCCGATGATGTCGATCGTCCCGTAGCGGGAGGAGTTGTCCGGGGTATGAAGCTGGCTCCCGGCAGTCACGGCTCAACTCCCTGTCGCTGGTGTCGGCAGCCCTCCTGTCAGCGATCTGCTTCGACCTCGGCTCGCTGCCTGCCGCTGTATCTCTTTCGCGTACCGCGGCTCTCTATGGTCAGGTGATCGAGAACGGCCCCCTCCAGGCTTATGCCCACGGCCAGTTGGCCTTCCTCGCCTTCTGGGGAGGGCGCCCGGCCGAGTCAGTTCGGCTCATCAAGAGAGCTCAGAAGTTCGGCGGGCTCGGAGACACCGCTCGTGTCCGGCTGTCTGTCATCGAGGGACGGGGATGCGGCCACTTGGGGAATCACGCAGCCGCAGAACTGGCGATGCGCAAGTCCCTGGATCAGCACACCGGTGCACGGGACGAACTCCACGACGACATCGGGAGCGAGTTCGGCTTCTCCGGCGATCGGGTCTCAATGAGCAACGCCACGACCTACCTCCTGCTGCGCGACGCTGAGGGGGCCGAGGAGGCCGCGGGCCACCACCCTCGACCTCCTCTCGGCACGGCCCGAGAACGAGCGGCCCATCCTCATCTCATCGCAGGCTTCCATCGACCTGGCCCGCGCTCGACTGCTCCGTGGAGAACTCCATGGGGCTCATGAGGCGCTCGAACCGGTCTTCGCCATTCCCACAGCGTGGAGGGTCGCCGGCACCGTGGAACGGCTGGCGGCAGTTCGGGCTGAACTCGGTCGCCCGAGCTTCAGCGACACTACGGAGGCACGGCCGGCTGGGCGAGCGCATCGAGGAGTTCACCTCCGCGTCCACCGCTCAGGCACTCGGCACCGCCGCACGACGGTCTCGGCCAGTGGGCGGCACCGCAGTCCGGCCTTGTGAGCGCGCGTGGAATCGATCCGCCACGCGCCGGTGTGCGTTCGCCACAGTTGCAGCTCGGTCCACTGCTGCACTCCGTGGTCGATCAACAAGTCCTCGGGCGCCCATACGAGTTCGCTGGAACCTCCCGTTGCCTGCAGGCACGCACTGAGGAATCCACTCATCGTCTCGCGGCCGATCGGGGCTGTGACGTTGAACGCGTCGCCACCATCGGCGAGTGCTTGATCGAACGCGAACTCCGCCACATCCCACACGTCGATGGGCTGAATCTCCTTGGCAGGATCGCCTGGTGCAAGGATCGATCCACCTTCCTTCGCCCTGCGCAACCACCAGGGCAAACGACCCACGTATTGGCCAGGCCCGAGGATGACTCCGGGGCGGAGTATCGACACCCGTTCATCTCCGAAAGCCTGCAAGGCCGCTCGCTCGGCCCCCGCCTTTTGCCGCCCGTAGTACCAATCCGGCCCGTCCCAATCAGCCGGAAGTCGACCGTAGTCGATGTCAGCGTCGGCAGGCCCGTCCAGAAGTTCGGATGTCTCCACGAGCGGCTCATTCGGCCAGCCGCGGTACGCGTTGACGGTCGAGAGGTATACGTACCTCCCCGCCACGGGTCCAACGGCCTTCGCTCCGGCCAGCACATCACGCGGTCTCCGTGAATCTCTATGACGCCCCGAGGGGCCATGCCAGAGCGCCCCGGTTGAACGCATTCACTTCCCACCCTCGGTCGAGAGCCGCCTGAGCAACGGCCCGCCCCAGGAACCACGTTCCGCCAAGCACAAGAATCGTCATAGCTCGATCCTGCCCGCTGCACCCTCGTGGGCGCCATGGCCCTCGACGGCCGCGGCACGCGAGCTGCGGATGGAGATCGAGACGTACCTGCCCTGCGGCCGGCTCCGCCTCGCAGATGCAGTGAGTAGAGTCCGGCGACATGTACCCGGTCAGCCATCGCAGCCGCCGCCTGGAGCTTCGCGAGCTCACCACCGATGACGTGGACGCCGTCCTGGCGATCTACGGAAGTCCCCGGGCTACGGAGCACCTCAGCTTCGAACCGCGCTCCCGCACCGAAGTGGAACAGATCGTCGCGCGCTCCACGGCTTCGGCTACCGCCACACCGCGGAGCGAATACGCCCTCGCGGTCGTCACACAGGACACCAACGAGCTGATCGGGTTCGGCCGCTTGGCCACGGACCCGCACCAGCCGAACGCGGCCACTTTCGGCTTTGCCCTCCGTCCCGATGCATGGCGCCAGGGCTACGGCATCGAGACCGTTGAACTCCTGCTTGGCCTCGGCTTCGAGGAGCTGGGTCTCCATCGGATCTGGGGCGCACGAGCACCACGCAACGAGGCATCGGCGCGAACGATGCTCAAGGCCGGCATGGTCGAAGAGGGCCGCATCCGCGAACACATCCAAAAGGGAGGAGCGTGGCGCGACTCCGTAGTCCACGCGATCCTCGAGCACGAGTGGAAGAGCCGCGCCCTGCCCACGGTGTGACCCGAAGACACCCCCGGACTCCGTCTCGCCCTCCACCAGGACCAAGGAATTTGCGGACCGCGCTCACCGCAGGACATGGCTGATGCTGGCCGCCTACGAACCGCTCTCCTTTTTCGCAAGCTTCCGCACTTCCGGTGGAAGTTTCCCATGTGGCTGTACGGCGAAGAGCCTGGGTTCACCATCGTTTCCACTGATCGCAATGGCAACCTTAGGAGTCAGCCCCCGGACCCGATAGACCGCGACTTTCTCACTCAAGTTCGGAGACACACCGTCCTTCCGCCCACTCGAGCCGCCTTGCGAATCCGTACTCGGCCCTTCTGCTTGCCCCTCAGGAGCCTTGCACGGGTATGGATGCGCTGTCCCGATGCGATGCCCGACGGAGAAATCGACGTTGACGACTTCACCGTAGTCGCGCGCTTTGTAGTTCAGGATGTACGCACACGAACCAGCCGTCCCGCTGGTGGAGTTGGAGCTGCACCCGGTTACGAGAGCAACCGCGAGTACCACTCCTGCAAGAAGGCCCAGCGAACTACACCGTAGTTTCACCTGCTCGTTCGCCATACAAACGCTCCACTTGTCAGTAAATACCGCGCAGCCCCAGGACATCGCCGTATCCGAGAGTTCGCGCCGATTCGCTACACCGCCAGGAACTCTCATACATCGTCAGGTTTGAGTGATCGGTTCCTGTGGCGTGCCCGAGCCCAAAAGTATGGCCGGCCTCGTGTGTCCCAACTGACCTGATGTCGAACTTGTTGGAACAACTGCTCGTGACATCGTTAGTGAAGTCGTGGTCAGTTGTGTTGTAGCGGACATCGGATTCGTATAGGTCGTAGGAGGCAACCCAGTAGTGCCAGCAGTTGTAGGCGACGAAGTTGCTGGGGAGGTCCCCGGCGTCCCAGGTGCTCTTACCGTCTTCCTCAGTGCAGGTGGCAGAACTGGTCATGTCGGACTCGTAGCTGGTCGACCCCTGATAGTTGGAGGATGCGCCGACTTCGTCAGCCAGACCGCAGTCGTTGTAGCTTCCTGTGATGTTGTTGATGGCATCAGCGAACGCAGTGGCTGCTGATGTTTGAGTGAGGGCACCAGGCATTCCGCCATCGCCGACGTACCAGTTGTAAGTCCCCCACTCCGCATGGCCTGTTCTGGAGTTGGCAGTGTCACTGCACGCATCGATGGCTGACGCACTTGTCGTACCTGGATCTGCAGCCCCAGCCGTCGAGGTTGCTGACTCTTGTCGGGTTTCGGGGTAAGAGATTGTGCCGTCGCTAGCTACCTCAACCGTGAGCTCGTCTCCGTCACCCGTGATTGACAGCCCTGCCCCTCCTACGCCTGTGCCGGGCTTGGGTATGACCACCCCCACTCCTTGGTCCCTGATCACACGGCCGACAAGGTTGCAATCTATTGCTGAGGTTCCTTCAGGTACGTCAGCCATGCTCAAGTCACCCTGCTCGGAAGGGCAGGCAGCGCCATTGAAATCGGCCGCCTGGGCAGGTGAACTCACCTGGACGGTAATCAGGGCCAGAGCGATAGCCGCGGCGCCGAGTACGCCGGCCTTCTGTATCGAGTATCGATGGGTACGTCTACCCGCACGCGATGATCTCTTCCCCATCAGCAACCCCCGTTTTGATGACGGATCTTCGGAGGCGTGAAGCTAGCAGCGGAGCTGAAGTGGCGTCTATACGTTCGACGTTGACTCCTGGTACGCCGTTCCTCGACATGCAAAGCGCCGTACATCACGGTGCCACTCATCCGGAGGGCACAGCCGCTGTATCCGACCAACAAGTCCGTTACCGGTGGGACGGGGTGAGAGTCAGCCAGGTGACCTGGACCAACTGCCCGCTGTCCCCTTCGTCTTCACTCATATCGCCCGGCGCGGGAACTTGCCGGACCTGCTCGATCTGCCGCTCCAAGCCGCGAAGGTTCTCCTGGAGGTCCATCGTCACGACACCGTCGACGGTGACCTTCAGCGGGTCCGCGAGGAGTTTCGCGCGGCGCTCCCCCCCCCAGCACCTCGAGGGCGACCGCCCGCACCGACTGCAGCCGGAAGAACCGGCGTTCCAGGTCGGCCGGGTCGGTGTCCGGGCCAAGCAGGGCCAGCAGCCACGACCGCTGGAACTCGTCCACCAGGTTCCTCCTTCTTGAATGCGGGGTGCGGGCCGGGCTCGTCTACTTCTCGGCGAGGTAGGGGAAGTTCCGGCTTGATTCGCATGAGTGCTCGTCCAGGCCGGTCGCGATGTGCTTGTGCAGGACGAGTCGGAAGATCTCCTCTGCGACGTTCTCGGTCAGGGCGCGGCCGTTGCGCTGTCCGCCGGTGAACTGGGCCTGGCTGCCGACGCGGTAAGGCAGCACGTCGGGCAGGAGCTGACCGGAGACCTTGGCTGCGTAACCGTCCGGGTCCTCGCACGTGCCGTTGGCCTTCACAGCGCCTTCGATCTTTGCGCGGATCGCGGCACCGAACACCGGGGCGTCCGCCGCCGGGTGCGCGTTCGCGTACGTGTCGGCCTCGTGGAGGCCGAACAGCGTGCTGACGAGCGGGATACCGGCGCGGTCGATCTGCCGCCAGCCGTCACCGACGTCGGTCGCGACGGCCGTCGACCCCCACACGCCGATGGACAGGCCGGTGAAGAAGCAGTCGGGCACCTCGATCACGATGGCCTGCACAGTGGTGCCGTCGAACAGGTTCTTCGGCTCTGCGGGGTCGAACCCGGTCAGGTCCAGCGCGCACCCCTCGGTGATAGACGTGCGTACGGCCGTCACAACGGTCGGCTCGACGTAGAACGGGTCGCGGGCGGCGCCGGCCCAGAAGCGGATGTCTCCCTTGCCGGAGCATCGCTTCCCGCTGGTCGTCGTCGTGATGACCGTGCCCTCGGCGTCACGATCCCGGGCGTCTGGCCCAGTGAGGAGACGCAGGGTGGCCTTCTGCCGTCCGCGCCGGTCGTGGTCACCGAACGTCACGCGGAACGTGGCGTCCTCACGGCTGTCGCCAGTGAGGTCGATCTTGACCTCTT
>NZ_JASCIQ010000044.1 GCF_029968035.1 Streptomyces cavernicola
CACGGGCATGAATCTGCGCCCCCCTGCCCTCATGTGCCTTGACCTGGGGGAACGTGCTTCGTGTTCAATGCGGGCAGATTTCTGCGCCCCCTCTGACCTGCGCTTTTGTGGGTGCACCTTTGCGGGCATGAATCTGCGCCCCCCTGGCTTTCGTGTCGTGGCGGGCATGAATCTGCGCCCCCTTTCCACAGTTTGGATTCGAACATGTGTGGGGGCGCAGCATTCTGCCCGCCACGACACGAAACCGGTGACTCAGGGTCAGGCGCGGGGCGGAGCTGGGAGGTGAGGGGGCGTCAGTCCGGCTTGATGGTGCGAGAGGTGATGCCCAGTCATGGAGGTTGCCCACGCCGAGTGGCCCAGAGCTGAAGACGCTCAACGATGTTGAGCCACCGCCGTTCTGAATGCGTGAAACCTTGTGCGCCCCTCTTGCCGCGGGGCTTGTGGATGATTTCGTGGGCTGCGCTGGCTCGGTCGCCGACGTCGTGGAGGCCAGCGGGAGTTGCAGGGCTAACCCCTCGGCACCTGATCGTCTGCGGCATGCCGAATAACGATCACCTTGTCCTTCTGGCCGTGTGCACTGCAGCCGGCCTTGTTGCCTATATCGCCTACCAGCACCCAAGCCTTGCGCCGGCGCTCACGTTGGGGGTGGCCGTGTACGTCGCCCTGTACGCCTCTCGCGGCCAATGACGGTACGAGGGAGGCGAGTTCGGATGCGTGCCCCAGGGCGTGCCCCTAGGGCCTCCGGGGGCACGCAGTCCTTGTTGTCGGGGTTCGTGGGCCTGGGGCGCATGGCCACTGAACGGGCTGGGGGTGGATGAGCGCTGAATGGTGCTCAGCAAGCCCCGCCCTGGGCGAAGTTCACGACTTCGCCCAGGGCGGGGCGGCGCACTGTGCGGCGCCGGGTCGTCGGGAATCGGTCAGGTTGCGATTCTCGGCCAATAGTGTGCAACCAGGTTGCGTTGACTGGGAGTTGAGAGGCAATCTGGTTGCATGATGGAGATGGAGAACACCGCCGCGCAGCTGCCCGCCCTGGTGGTCCGTGAGGTCACGCCCGATCAGATTCCGACTCCGCCCGACCAGGCTGAGGCCCGCCGGTACCTCGACTCGAAGGGCGCGTACGAGGCCGGCCGTCTGCACGCCCAGGCATGGGCGTACCAGATGGTTGTCCTGGACGTCCGGCGCGGAGAGCTGTCGTTTCACTGCGACGACTGGAGGGCCCCCCGTCAGGCGAACCGGAGCTACCCGCCCACGGGTGGGCTCTTCGCGCCGTTCCACTGGCTGACGGTCCCCGATGTCATCTGGTGGGTCCTCGACGCCGGCCTGAACGTCGAGGAGCGCCCCTACCTCACTTGCGAGCAGGCCAACGACTTCCTGAATCGGATTGCTCCTCTCGCCGAGGCTCTCCTTCTCAACCTGGCTGCCGTGCCTGGTACGGACGGTTTCGACTGGACGGCCGAGGCTGCCAGTGCGGGGCGTGACATCACGGCCGCGTGCGACCGCCACCAGCTCCCGCCCGTTGGCCGGCGCCCCGAGCTCGTGAACATGCACGAAGCCGTGTCCGTGTTCCCCCAGCTCGTGCAGGATCGTTGGGCGTCCCTCGATGACGTGCACCTCGACGAGGTGGCGGAGGACCTCAACCGCTTCGGGCTCGACCACAACCCCGCCATCGCCGAGGGGCTCGGCCTCTCCCTGAGCGAGCCCGACGTGGCGCTCATCGGCACCCGCGCCTGGCTCTACGAGAACCGACGGAAGGCGCTCGGCGACCGCCAGACGATGCCCGCCGCCGAGTTCCTGCGCACCCACCCTGGGTTGGTCACCGACGAGACCTCCGACGCTCAACTCGACACCGCGCTGCAGAACGCCGAGCAGGCCGCGGCCGCCGAGGGCGTCACGCTGCTCAGTGCCACAAGGGGCACTGTGCGAGAGGTCCGGGACGAGCTGCGGAAGCAGGTCCTGGCCGAGGTCGACTCTTACGGAGCGGCCCTCAAGGCCGCCAAGGACGAAGTAGCCCGCCACCGCTCCGGGCTGTACTCCCGGCTGTACCGCGTCCTCGCCTGGGACGACCAGCGGCCCACTGACACCGAACTCGCCAAGCGTGCCCAGATGTCGCGACAGAACGTCGCCAAGCTGTACGAGCACAACGAGAAGGACAACTGACCTGGCGCGGGCGGCCGTTCACTTGCCGGCGTACGGCCGCCCGCTGTTACTCCCGACCATCACAGACAGGAGCACCACCATGTTCGCAGCCCTCGTCGTTCTCCTCCTTACCGCCCACTGGATCGCCGACTTTTGGTTTGCAGACCGACCACCAGGCCGACCACAAGGCGGAGTCGGGCGCAGAGGGGTGGGGCGCGAACCTTGCGCACGCGGCGACGCACGTCCTCGTCTGCGCGGCCGCGCTCGGCCTCGGCGCCCTGGCCCTCGACGAGGTCACTCTCGCGCCGCTCCCAGCCGCGGCCGCGCTGGTTTGGATCGGCGTCACGCACGGGCTGATTGACCGGCGCTGGCCCATCGCCTGCCGACATGGATGGACTTCGCCCGGCAGCCGAAGTTCGCCAACCACGGGGGTGCCGGGCACGTTGACCAGACCGCGCACGTCGTCGTCCTGGTCGTGGCCGCGCTGTTCCTCGCGGCTACTGCCTAGGACCTGCACCGTACGAACGCCAGGCCGGTCATGCGACCGCGAACAACGGCGGGGCCCGCACCGTGTGGTGCGGGCCCCGCGTTCGTTTGCGTCAGCGCGGACGGCGGCCGCGCCGATGAGTGGTGGGGCATGGAGAAGGGTCAGCCTACGACCGGCGCTGACGCTGACGCTGACGCCGCATCCAGAAACGGAACAGGCCCCCGTCGCAGGTCAGAAGGGCGGAACACGCGTCAGCGTCAGCAGCAGCCGCCCGGACCCGAGTTGGTCGGCGCGGCGTACGGCGCTCGATTTTCCGCAGAAAATCGCCGTCGTTGAGGCAGACAGACCGACGTGCCGAGTTTTACGGCCGTAAAACTCGGCACGTCGGAACGGACGCACTCGGTCGAGGTCAGGAGCCCTCGGCGAGCATCCGCTTCCTCAAGGACTGGTAGTTCTCATCTGTCATCCATTGGCGGAGGGTACGGTGCACCAACTCGACGTCTCCCCACCGAACGGCCTGGGGTACCACGAGGTCCGGGAGCTGCTCGCGGTCGGCAGGTGCATCGGCCGTTGCGGGCTGTGCACCCTCCCCGGCAGGATTGGTCTCTCCCGGTACGGGTGCCTGTGACTCGGAGGGGGGTTTGACGGCCGTAAAACTCGGGCGGTCAGCGGACACCTTTGTGTCCGGTGCCTTCGCCCGGTCCGCCGCCTTTTGTTGCCGCCGCTCTTCCTTCTTTGCCTTCCGCTCCTCGTCGAGCAGCTCACGCTGCTGCTGCAGCCACAGCTTCTGCTCGTCAGAGTCCCAACCGTGCTTCTTCGCCTTCTGGCCCAGAGAACGGGCCAGTTCGAGGCTGAGCGTCCTCGCGCGGACCTGCTGCTGCAGCTCGGGAGACAGATAGGTGAGGCAGACGCGTTGGGTGACCCATCCGTCGGCGCGCCCGAAGTGCTCGGCGACGGCTCGGTTGGAACCGAACTCGTCGACCATGGCCTGCACCGCATAGGCCTCTTCGATCGGATCGAAGTTCTCGCGGTCGAAGTTCTCGGTCATCACGGCGTCGAGGAACGACTTCCGCGACGTGGCGATCGCATCGTTCACGACCGCTTCGAGGGAGGACAAACTGCCTGCCAGGGCTCCGCGGTAGCGTCGCTCGCCGGAGACGATGACGAAGTCCACGTCACCGATCTGGTCCGTGTGGTCCCAGAGTTTCAGGTACTTGCCCTTGGAGACGACAGTGATGGGCTGCTGCTGACGGCGCTTCAGGCTGCGGCCGAGATCCTCAAGGGCTTCCTGCGTTCCGAAGTTTCTCCGGGGGTTGACCGTGTTCGGTGCCAGGCGCTTGAGAGGAACCCGAAGTAGCCGCCCTTCGGCACGCGTGTCGTCGGGGGAAGGGCCGGCCTCGGGCTCGCTGTCACCGAAGAAGTCGTCGTACTCGTCGCGGCTGGACGACATCACCGGACCTCCGCGTACCTGTGGCGGCGCAGCTGGTGTTCAAGCGCAAGCTCTTGGAAGTCAGCCTTCGCCTTGGTGGAGGTGTGGTTGGACTCGTACTGAGTGCAGAGCCGACCGTTGGCGAGTGCCCGGGTATGGGGCTTGTAGTGGCGGATCGTGGTGTTGTACACGTCCCAGCCGCGCTTCTTGGCCAGGCTGATCGTCCGGTCGCGGTCGACCGTTCCATCCCGTGGGTCCCAGTCGTTGATCAGAACACCGTGCGGCATCTGCCGCGGCCATAGGACCCGCTCGACGGTCACCATGGTCGGTGTGAAGGCGGCGCCTTCGGCTGGAAGCGGGACGATGACGTCGTCGGCGACGTCGAGAATGGCGCGCAGCGAGTCACCGACAGTTCCATCGCCGAGTGGGTCGATGGACTCGTCCTCGGGATCTTCCGCCTTGAGCGGCATGAAGCCTGGTGTGTCGACGATGATGACGCTTGCCTT
Organism: Streptomyces cavernicola; assembly: GCF_029968035.1. Lineage (GTDB taxonomy): Bacteria > Actinomycetota > Actinomycetes > Streptomycetales > Streptomycetaceae > Streptomyces > Streptomyces cavernicola. The sequence goes on from NZ_JASCIQ010000044.1 coordinate 4,559, forward strand.
GCCCTTGCGGAGCTGGCGCAGCCGATCCGTCTGGCCGCTCAGGTCAAGGACGCGGAAGGGGACTGTACGGCCCTTCGCCCTGACCTTCTCGGCATGTTCGATGGTGGTTCCCTGCGGGTCAATCGAGACAACAGCAACTTCCCCGTTGTCGCCAAGAGTCTCCGCATAGACAGCCGCCAGCATGGTGGAGATCAGGGACTTCCCGACCCCGCCCTTCCGGTTCAAGAGCACGCTGATGTAAGGCATGTACGTTCTCCGATTACTTCCCGATGTTCCGGTACTTCGGACGCGCAGCATCTTCTCAGAGAACGAGAGCAGGCCGGATCGTCGCCTCGGGGCGACCTGTTTTACGGCCGTAAAACGCGGGGGAGGAGGGGAGCAGGGGGGCTGCCCCTTTGAGGTGTACTGAGGCGCTGTGCGCGTTCGTCCTTCGACCCGTGGATGTCCCCTCCGGGCACCCACATCTGGTGAAACGACCAGCGGTACGGCGCGTCACGGGCCTGACCCCGTTTTACGGCCGTAAAACCGCCTCGGCTCGTTGCACTCAGGCACAATCGCCTCGATCGCACCGCTCCCGAGGCAACGGCCTCCACCCCGCCGTCAACGGCAGCGGCAGCAACTCTCAGTTCGCCGAGGGCTCGTTCTGCGCAGGGAGCCGGTACGCCAGCACGTGCGCGCAGCGTTGGGCTTCGGCCGCATCGGGCCCGCCGCCGGCCGCGGTGCGGCGCAGCACATCGAGGACGTCGTACGCCTCGGCGAGCGTCAGCAGCGGGAGGCGCTGCAGGTCCGTCATCGGGTCGTAGTCGACGCACTCCGCGTCCGCCTGGTCCTGGTCCACGCTGTGCCAACCTCCCTGCTGCGCTGCGGGTTACGACCCTCGCCCCGCCCTTACAGGTCGTTCGTGTCGGGCCGGTCGTCGAGGAGCGGCAGCAGGGACGCAGCGGCATCGCACACGCGGCAGGCCCGAGCGCCGGGCCGTTCCAACGCGTTGAGCGCCTGGTCTATGTTCAGCTCCTCGCCGCCGGCAGGTGCCTCGGCACAGTCGTAGGTGTGCACCACCAACTCGAAGCGCCCACCGTCGAGTCGGCGCCGCTCGACCGTCCATGCCCATCGCAGATCCGGTTCGGCCGGTGCCGACCGCAGCGGGGCCGTGGGCACACCTGAGTAGTCCTCCCCCTCGATCCGCTGGACGTGGATGCCCGGAGTCACCCACACCAGATACTCGGCGGCCTCGGCGGTCCCTTCCTCGTCGACGTTCCGATACAACGGCACGCCGACGCGGCACCTCCAGCCCAGCGCGGTCTGCTGCTGGGCATGCAGACGTGCCCGCACGGTCTGACCGTTGGGCAAGAGCAGCAGAACCAGAGGCAGTTCAGGCGAGGTCACGGGTATGGCAGCGGATGCCCGTAATGGGGCGCAGCGGCGGAGCGCTTGAGGTGGACGCGGGGTGAGCCGTCCCAGTGGATGTAGGGCCGGGGCCGGCGGCCGCGGGTGTCCCGGCAGTGAACGCCTACGTCGGCGTCGCACACCGGGCAGGCCACCTTGATCACGTTCTGGACGCGCTGCGCCTCGCGCTGCGCTGCCCGCTCGCGCGGGTCCATCGACCTGTACTGGTCCCAACAGAACTGTGCGTGCAGCTCGCCCGCGGCCTGGGCGTCCTTGCGGCGCTCCTTGCGGCAGGTCCACCGGCACTCGCGGCAGGTCGCCCGGAAGAAGACACGCCCAGGGCACTGCGGATCGAGCGGACGCTGTCGGTGCCGGCGGGGCCCGGTGTCGGGACACCGCGAACCGTCCTCGTGCTCCGCCGTGATCTTCGACTGGAACCGGTTCCCGTGCGCGGCGGGGCCCAGGCGTTCCATGAGCAGCCGGTGCCGCTCGTAGTGGACCACCACGTCGCCGTCGCACGGCTCGCCCTCGGCTGCCAGGCACCTCGGGCAGGGCACCGACACTGACCGATCTTGCTCAGCCATCACTCTTCACCAACTCCGGGATCGTCAGCACTCCTGCGTCAACTTCTTCCCGGCACTCGCGGCACAATCCGCCCGGCCGGGGCTGCTGCATCTGCACCCCGCATGCGGGGTTGGCGCAGCGCAGCCGCTCAAATGCCGGCGGCGGCGCTGCCTTGGAGTGCACGTACGGCTTTCCGCGCTGGGGGAGGCGTGCCTTGGCGTACCGGTACGGCAGTTTGATGGGCATCCGGTGCGGGCGCTCGCGCAGCTTCGCCATCAGCACCTCTTCGGGCCAGCCCGCCTGGATGAGGTCGGCCATGTACCTCACGATCCACAAGGCCTGACGGTGTGCCGGGTCGAACCACTCGGTCTCGGCGCGCAGCCGCTCGGCGAGTCCGTCGGTGAACATGTCGTCGCCCCAGGGCCCGGTGATGACCTCTGCGGCCTCGGTGGGGTCGAGGGTGAACACGTCGGGGCGGCGGACGTGGTGCTTGCGGCCCTGCTCGTCCCAGCCCGTCACCGTCCCGTCGGCGTCGAAGGACACGAGTCCGTCCGCGACCAGGCTGTGCGGACGGGAAAGGCGGGTCTCCCGGTGCCCGGTACGGGCGTGAGTACGCACGGTCCGCTCGTTCATGCCGAGCCGCAGAGCCAGTTCCTTCATGCTGATCTGCCCTCGGTAGTTACCCCGAGCGATCCGCGCGAGCTCGCACAGGATGCACCGGCACGTCGGGCACTGCACCACGACCGACGATGCCCACTGCAGCGGAGTCAGGCGCTCAGGGACCAGTTCGAGAACGGGCTCGGGATCGATCGGGAGATCCGTCGGCACGCCGCCGTCGAGGTGCCCGTACTTCGTCAGGTGCACCGTGTGGACCTGCACGGTTCGGCGACTCATTCCGGTGCGCTCACACACCATCGCCGTGGTCGGTGCCACGGACGGGTTCTCAAGGAGCAGGATGGTGCGGGTGCTCAACACCTTCCGGCAGGTGGAGCAGTCGTTCGGCGGACGGTTCGGATGCTGCTGGGCCACTACGGACACTACCTATCCCGCTGACCGAGTGGGGGAGAAAGAGGCCGGATCGAATCCGGTAGCACTCTGCTCTACACTCGACAGCGTCTATGGGCCCTCCGGGGAGCTGGGATCACAGGTGTTGGCGCACCTACCCAACATGCTCCCCGGGGGGTTTCGGTTTTTGTGGGTCAAGTCTGTTGGGTCACCCTACGCCCTGTAACCGTGATCGTTACGCGCGGTAGGGACACCGTTGTCCGCCTTGCGCGGGCTGCGCAGAAGCCGAGTCGGGGGGCGGCCAGGCCGCCGGTTGATGTGCCTGCCCATACAGTTCGCTCCTGCACTCACCACCTCACTCCCCATGAGCCCGCAACCTCGGTCACAGGGTGGCAACACATGCGTACTGGTGAGCCATGGTGAGTGAACTGCGGCTGGGGAGCGGTGCACGTACATGGTTGATCTCCCTGAACTACGGGGGCTGGGGGATTGAGAACACCTCATCAGTAGTCGCTTGCAGACGGAGCTCGTCGGAGCGCAGTTAGTACGTTGTCCGGGTTGCCGTCGTAGACGATGTGCGCTTCCTCGGAGGTCGGCGGGGAGAAGCGGCCCGCATGGCGAAGGAGGTCCTCCTCGCTGAACTCGATCGCGTTTGCGTCGACCAGGGACTGCTCGTTGCGTTTCTGGATCCGCTCCCAGCGCACCTCATGCGGCGCAGGCAGGTAGATGAGAACCGGCTCACCGCCGGCCTCCATCACGGTTGCCTTCCACTGGGCTCGTTCTTCCGCGGTCCAGAAACCGTGATCGACCACGGTGTCGTGTCCAGCGAGTACAAGTTCCTGAAGCTCAAGGGCTATGTCCTTGAGTACGGGGGCCTCCCTGATCCTGAACTCCCCGCGGGGAAAGTCAGTGCCGTAGTGGCCGTAGCGGCGGAACATCTCCTCGTCTGGGCACAGGCGCCGGAACCCGGCTGCCTCCAGGGCGCGGGCGAGGGTCGTCTTGCCGGACCCCTGAAGGCCGGACATGAGAATCGCGCGGGGTGCAAGGCTCGGTCGGCCAGACAAGGCTGCGGAGGTACGGGCGATCTCGGATCGTCCTTCCAGCGTGAGTGTGTCGGTTCGCTCGGCTCGGAGGAGCTGGCTGAGGCGGGTTTCAAGGCAGGAAACGAGCGTGTCGTCCAGGACGGCGATCTCGTGGGTGGTCATTGCGGCACCTCTGACGTCGTGTGACGGGTGCGGCCCGGGGCGCCCAAGTCGACGCCGTACTCCAGCAGTTCCCCGTCGGCGTCCAGGAAGCGCGCGCTCAGAACGAGGATCGCCGCGCGGGTGCGGCTCTCCAGCTCCAGGAGCTCAAGGTCGTCCTTCGTGGCGATACGCGCTGACTCCTCATCCTCGCGGCGTGCGACGAGACGCCCGGTGGCTTGAGCGATCAAGTCCAGGGAGAGGCCGCCCTTGAGCCGATTGCTCCGGGCCAACTCCGGTAGCACCTGGGCGAATTCGGCGGGGATCCACGACGTCGAGTGCGCGACGATGCCATGCGCGTCTCGGTATACCCGGCTGCGGCGAATCACGTCGTCACCAGGCGCGATGCCGAGTACTTGGGCAACGTCCTCGGGGGCCTCGACTACGCCGGCGGTGTGGCCCGAAGACCTCTCCCCGACGCCCCACGACGACTGCGTCCTGCTGCTGCGGTCGTGGCGCTCCGAACCGGAGGACAGTGAGATGGGGCGCGCCATCACCTCGGTGCCAACACCTGGGATGCCCCGCACGAGCCTCTCGTCGCGAAGCAACTTCATCGCCCGGTCCGCAGTGGCCGTGCTGACATCCCACTCAGCAGCCAGCGTCTTGATGCTCGGCAACAGGTCGCCAGGCGAGAGTTCCCCGGAGCTGATCAGGTCACGGTAGTGGCCCGCGATGCGTGCGTATGGCGGCCGATTGTCGGCTCGGGGTCGCCCGGTCATTTCGCCTTCGCCTCCTTCGTTTCCATCTGGGTGCCTCACTATACCGCTTGACACCTGAGGGTACCTGAGGCAACCTGAAGTACGTAACCCCTCGGTGAACCGTCGGAACACCGAGTGAGCACCACCGCAGGTAGTCGTCCCCCTTCGCGAGAGGGGGTCGGGGTCGATGCACCACTAAATCCCCCGGGTTGCTCGACTTCCTGCTGCACATCGCAGCGCTATGCGTTGTCCGTCCATCAGGGCGCCGGGACTTCCCGCGCGGCCTGGCGGTCGGAGAGAGCACCGCGATGCACCCTCTCCCCTTCGCACATGAGGAGATCCACCATGGCCGTTTCGGCGCAGCCTGTCGCCAAGGAGCGTCCCCGCCGCACCCGCACCAAGCGGGTCAGCAGCCTCCCCGCCCTGAAGCTCTCCCAGCTCCCGCCCTCGCACATCGACCTCCGCGACCTGCTCAACGCCGTACTGGTCTGCGAGGACTGCGGGACCTGGGTGCCGATCACCGGCATCAAAGCCAAGGTCCAGAAGCTGGTCCCGCACCACACCGGCAAGGCCGGCGTCGACGCCGCGATCCGCTGCCGGAGCAGCAACCGCGTCATCAAGTGGGACATCACGATCGCCGACTGGCGCAACGCCCTGGCTGACGCGATCACGGAAGCCTCCAGCCGCACGGCAACCGCCGTGCTGCCCAAGGCCTTCAGCCCGCAGACCGACCGCATCCTGCAGGCCCGCGCGGACCGCACGCCGGGAGGGCGCAAGGCCGACTGGGACAAGGTGCTGCCCCACGTGGCAGCCACCGACAAGCACCGCCAGGCGGTGCCCGCCGGTGACACCCCGGCGGAGAGCCCCGCAGTACCGCAGACCACGCTCCACCCCCACACCACCCGCTGACCCGCCCGAGCCCCGCACCCTCCGCAGATCGCCCTGCACCGGCCGCCTCAACACCGGCCGGTGCAGGGCGATCTACGTACGGCACGGACTCAACACCCGACAGGAGAACGCCATGCCGATCCCGACGGACCCCCGCAGCCCGCATCAGCGCGTACGCGATCAACTCACCATGACCCGGCGCCAGCTGACCAAGCCGGGCCTGTCCCGCCGGCAGCGCGCTGACATCGCCGACCGCATCCACGACCTGGAGCAGCAGGCCAAGCGTCTCGGTGCCTGAACCCGCCCCGCACCAACTGACCGGAAGGACACCGATGTCCCGCTATTCCCAAGCCCGGCTGAACAAGGAAGCCGGCTACTTCGAAGCCGAGGCCGACCGTTCGACCGCTGCCGCCATCGACGGCGAACAGGCCGCGAAGGACCCGGCGCACAGCGAGTACGCCCAGGGTGTCGCCTCCCGCTGCACGGTCATCGCCCGCCAGAACGCCCGCGAGTACCGACACATCGCCGCTGCTCTCCGCGACGGCGAGGTCCCCGACGGCCTCGAACTGGACTGATCGCCGCGAGCCCGCACGGCCGTCCCCGGATCACGAGTAGCCGGGGACGGCCGTGCGGCTGCTCGACCGAGCAGTCGACACACGACAGCCCCAGGGATTGCGCCCCTGGGGCTGTCCAACAGGCCTTATGGGAGGCCCGGATGAACAGCATCGCACGACCGATCAAGACCACGGATTCCGACCCGATCATGGACGAGGCCCTGCGACGCGTACGGGAGGGAAAGCGGTGATCGCCCTCATCACGCGCCTGACCGACGCCGAGCGCGCCGCGCTGTCGAAGAAGGTCGGCGAGGCCAACCGGCAGTCGCAGCAGAGGCCCCGGTGAGCCGGGCCAGCGACCTGTACGCCCTGTACCTGCAGGCGAGCCAGGCCTACCACCAGCACCTGAACACCTGCCCGTCCTGCGAGCCCGGCGGGCTCCGCCAGTGCGGGGTGGGCGTACGGCTCCTCGAGATCCGCGCCCACCGCGACAACGACTACCTCAAGCACCAGAAGGAGCAGCGGGGTTGACCTGCTGTTGCCTGTCGCCTCCGCGCCTGTCCGGGCGGGGGCGGTGGGGAGCAGCGGGCCGCCGCCGCTCTGCCGGGCCCGGCGCGGATCCCCTCCGCGCCGGGCCCGGCCCGTCTTCGCACCGAGGAGTCGTTCATGCTCGCCAGCCGCTTACGCAGTGCCCGCACCTGGCTGTTCCTGGCCGGGGCCGGGGTCAGCGTCTGGGCCTACGCCGAGGCGCACGCCCTCGGCTTCGTCGGCGGCCTTACCGCCGCCTGGGCCTCGGTCCGCCTGCTGAAGCCGGCGGACACCCCCCGCTGACCTGAACGACCACCGAGCCCCGCCCGCGAGCAGCCGGGCACCGAGCTGTCCGAGGAGGACACGTGAGCATCCCGCCCAAGCCGAACTACGCGCCCACCAACGGAAGCGGCTGGACCACCCAGCCCACCCCCCAGGCGCCCCCGCAGCGCAACAGCGGGGCCACCAACGGCGGTGCGCCCCGCACCGTCAAGAACATCAACCGGTCCCGCACCGTGAACCGGATCAAGGAGAAGAACGGCGGCTTCAACATCCACGTCCACGAGAAGGACAAGGGCGAGGACAAGGGCATCAGCTTCGGCAAGGGCCCGGCCGGCACCAGCAAGGGCGGCGTCCCCGGCGCGGACTTCATGTCGAACGAGGACATCCGCGCCTACTGCGAGTACCGCCGCAAGAAGGCCCGCGACCTCGCCACCGAGCTCGCGATGGACTTCGACTACCTGCAGGCCGCCCTCGCGACGATCCCCGACGTGAACGGCTCCCGCAGCGGGGCCCGCGGCCGGGCCCGCCGCGTCGCCCGTCCGGGCAAGAAGGCCGCCGCCGCCGCGAAGAACATGCAGAAGTACTTCGCGCAGATCTTCGGGAACTTTGAGCGCGAGTTCGACTCCGCCCTCCGCCAGGTCGGCAAGGGCCGCATCCAGGAGCGCAACAAGGTCTCCTCCAAGTTCACCTGGCGCTGACCTGCGCCACGGGGCCGCGGCCACCCGCCGCGGCCCCGCCTTCTGCCTTCCGACACCACCCCCTCTTTCAGACCCCCGGGAGAGAACAGCCCATGTCCAGCGACAGCTCGGCCCTGTCCAAGGCCGCCACCAAGGCCCTCCAACACCCGCGCAGCCGACCGTGGATCGCTGTCGCGGCCGAACTCCCTGCCACCGTCGCCACCCACGCCTTCTGGGGGGACAGCCCCATCGCCGCGATCGGACTGACCGTCGCCGCCGGGGCGTTCACCGCGTCCACCTGGCTTGGTGCCCATGGCACCAAGGCGCACCGCCGTATCCACGCCACGTTGTCGGCCGGTGCCGCCAGCACGTACCTGGTCGTCGGTACCTACGTCGACCCGCTCGACCCCGCGCTGCTGTCCACCCTGGCGATCGGCGGAGCGGTCGCCGCAGGCAGCTGGAACGTCCGCCAGGCCATGCGGGTCAACCCCGACGCGGCCAAGGACGGCGAGGGCTCCGCGGAGACCGGCGTTCTGGTCAAGGCTCTCGGCAACGCCAAGTTGGCCCTGCGTGGTGCGCCGAAGGTCGAGCCGAACAAGGTCACCGCCCCCTACAAGATCACCGACCCGTCGATGACGAACGCCGACATCGGGCGGCATATCGAGAACATCGCGGTCGAGGCCGGCGTCTCGCCGAACGCGATCCGCGTCAAGGCCGACCCGGACGACGCCTCCCAGGGCGAGTTCGTGCTCGTGCCCAAGGACGTGCTCACCGACGGCACCCCCTGGCCCGGCCCCTCGGCGTTCGGCGGCTCCATCACCGCGCCGGTCGTCATCGGCGTCTACGAGGACGGCGAACCGGAGATCTTCTGGTTCCCGTACGACGAGGTGACCAAGCGGAACGCCACGCACTTCCTGGGCGCGGGCATGAACGGCTCGGGCAAGAGTGAGGGGTTCAAGTTCGCGATCGTCGAGACCCTGACCCGCTACAACGCGATCGTGTGGGGCATCGACCCGTCCAAGGGCCGCCAGACCTTCGGGCCGCTGCTGCCGTTCATGGACTGGACGGCCCTGAGCGAGGCCGAGGGCAACGAGATGATCGACGCCCTCACCCAGGTCATCACCGCCCGCGCCGACGCCCTCGGCCGGGCGGGCTTCAAGAACTGGACCCCCCAGGCGTACGAGCAGCTCGGCATGCCCTACATGGTCGTCTGGATCGAAGAAGCGGCGAAGTTCTTCCGCAACGGCACCGAGATGGAAGGCCTCGTCATGGAGGCCCGCTCCGCCGGTATCTCGGTCATCATCAGCCTGCAGCGGCCTTCCGCGACCTCGATGCCGACCGACGTGCGCGAACAGCTCGGCGGCGCCCTCGTCTTCGGCGTCAAGGGCGACACCACCGCCGCCATGGCACTGCCCGACGACGTCCTCGACGCCGGCGCCCGCCCGCAGGCCTGGGAGAACCGCAAGCCCGGCTACAACTACCTCGTCGCGCCCGGCATCGACGAGGAGCGCTACGCGATGAAGGCGCGCACCTTCATCCCGCTCACCGACGAGGAGATCGTCGCCGTCCTCTCCGCGGCCCCGAAGACCGCGGCCGACCCCGTCACGGCCCAGGCCGGCGGCGAGGCGTACGCGGACCGCGCCGTCTACACCGTCGACGACGTACTGACCCGCACCACCAACACCACCACCAGCCAGCCCAAGGAGGGCATCGTCATGACCGAAGAGGAGCGCAGGGCCCGCGAGCGCGCCCTGATGGAGAAGCAGGAGGACCGGGCGGTAAACGCCATGGTCGGCGACGACGAGGGCCCCGACGCCGACGTCGACCCCGACGCCGAGATCCCCTCCCTTCCCGCCGACCAGGTGTGGACCTTCGGGCAGACCCCCGAGCCGCAGCGCGAGAAGACCACCGAAGAGGCCGAGGCCGAACTGCTCGCCATGCTGGAGGAGTTCCGCGAGCAGGGCCTTGAGGTCATCGGCCCGCGCAACTTCCAGCCCTACGGCAAGTCCTCCCGCATCGGCCGCTCGCGTGCCTGGCTGTCCGGCCGGCTCTCCGACCTGGCCGAGCAGGGCATCCACCTCGACGACGGCGAGAAGCCCGGAGACTTCCGGCTCCTCTACCCCGAGATGGCCGAGGCCTGAGCGCTGGCACCGCAAGCGACCTGCACCGACACCCGGCTGACGGCACGCCAGCACCACCGCCGCAGCCGGGTTCGACGCCCTGACATCCCTGACATAGCGGCTGACCTGCACTAACAGGCTCTGACACCCACTGACAGGGCTGACACCCAAGGCGGCAGATCGCTTAGGTAACGCGCGTGCGCGTACGCCTGGCACCGCGCTGACACCCGGCCCTGACACCTGCTGACACCCCAGGAGACAAACCGTCATGAAAGAGGCAGAAGAAGGGGGAGCCAAAGCCCGCGTGCTCGCCGCGGCCCTCCGCAACTGGGCCGCCATCGACGCATCCCCCGGCCCCACCGTGGCCCGGATCGTCACCCGCGAACCGCCCAACTGGGGCTACGCCAGCACCACCGAGATCACCAACAGCCAGTTCCAACGACTCCTGCAGTTCTTCCACGACGACCTCGCCGAACACCGCCCCGGCCACTCCACCCCCGAACGCGCGGCCGCGGTCATCGACGCCTTGTTGACCGAACTCGCCGCAGCCGGCCGCTACTTCGTCACCACGGCCGACCTCACCGAAGCAGCCCCGCGCATCGGCCGGTCCCGCACCTGGATCGCCACCCACATCAGCCACCTGATCGATGCCGGGCAGCTCATCGAGACCCGCCGCGCAGGCCGCTTCCGCATCGCCTGACACAACAGAAAACACCAGGTCGCAGCAGGTGTGACACCGGCTGACAGCCCCTGGCACCCGTACGAAAAGGGGCCCGTCCGCGCCATCGGACGAGCCCCGCAGCAGCCCACGACACGAGGAACGGAACCCCATGGACCACCGCAACGACGACCGGCCGGCCGCCGCCGACACCGAGGATCTCACCGCCTACCTCATCCCCGACACACCCGCCTCGCTCACCAAGCACGAAGACCCGGCGCCGATCCCGTCCACCGCCGAACTCCTCGCCGCCTGGGTGCGCGAGCAGGAACGCCTCGCAGCAGAGGCCGACCAGCCCGCCGAGGCGACCGCCAGCACCCCCGAGAACACCGCCGAGAAGGCCGCTGACGGGCCCGCAGAGGCCTCCGAGGACGGCCCGGCACCGATTGCCCCGCTCATCCCCCGATGGGCGTGGAAGACCGCCGCATACGCCGCCCTCGGCGGTGCCGTGATCGCGTTCGTCGCGTTCGTGGTCTGGGGCATCGGATGGCTGCTCGCCCAGGCCGCCGCGTTCATCGCGGCCGCCGCCCCGATCCTCGGAGCCGCCGCCCTCGCCGCCGTCGTCCTCGTCGCGCTGCTGCGCGGCAAGCGCGACGGCGGCACGGTCACCGTCACCCAGACGCAGCGCATCACGGTTCGGCGGTGACACCCATGGCACTCACCACCGAAACCGGCACACCCCGCACCGACGAACAGCCCGCACCCACCCCCGAACCGGCACAGCCGAGTTGGGCGGAGAAGCGCGCGGCACGCAAGGCCGCCAAAACGGCACGCAAGCAGGAGCGCGAGCGCGAGAAGACGGCACGCGCGCCGAAGTCGCGGACGGCACAGCCGAAAACGGCACGCCCGCGCCCCGACTCCGGCACGACCCCCCGCAAGCGCACCGGAACCGGCACACCGGCACGCAAGCGCGCCACGACCGGCACACCCACCGGCACGGCGGCACAGGGCGGGCACAACCTGCTCGTCCGCGAGATGGTCGCCGAGCAGATGCGCACCACCACGGCGACCATCTACCGCGTCATCACGTACGTATCCCTCGGCGTGCTCCTGGCCGTGTCCTTCGCGTTCGCGGCCGTGCAGGTCAAGATCCTCCGCGAATACTTCCCCGAGGACTTCGCCCAGGTCGCGGCGTGGACCGTGCCCATCGCCCTGCAAGTCCTGGTCATGGCCGCAGAGTTGATCCTGCTGTCCAGCGCCGTCACCGAATCCCGATGGGTGCAGGGCGTGGCCGGGGCCATCATGACGACCGGCTACGGGGCAGAGGTCACCGCCCACATCCACATGGGCGAGGCCGGCATCGTCACCGTCGCCATGGTCGTCATGTCCGTCCTGCTCGGCCTGTGCTGGACGCTCTTCGCCCTCTCGCTCCGTGCCGGAATCGCCGACGCCGACGCGCTCGTACTGCACCAGCGCGGCGAAACCGGCACGGACGAGACCGGATCCGGCACGGAAGGCGACGCCGAGTGTGCCGAAACCGGCACGAAGAACCGCCGCCCCCGCCGCGCCGAAACCGAAACAGGCACGGGCGGCGGCACACCTTCCGGCACGGAATCCGGCGCGGCGGCACGGCACACCCCCGAAACCGGCACAGCATCCGGCACGCCGAACCGGCACACCGGCACACCGGCACAGCCGCGAACCGGCACACCGGCACAGCCCGCGCCGAAGAGCGGCACGCCGAACGGCACGGCGGCACAGCAGGAACCCGCAACCGGCACGACCGGCGGCACAGCGGCACAGTCCGCGCCGGGATCCCCTGCGGGCGGCACGGACGCCACCGAGGACCCGGAAGCGGTTGCGGCACGGCTCACGCCCGGCGAGCGACTGAGCACCATCGAACTCGACATGCTCGTCACGGTCCTCATCTCCGCAGGCGCCGACACATACAACGAGGTCAACCGGCGCTTCCGGGACATGGGCCACAAGGCGGGGAGCGAACGGCTTCGCGCGGCGTACGACCGCGTGACCGCCGTGGACGGCCCCGCCGACGGTGAGACCGAGCAGAACAGCCAGGAAGACCAGGACGAGGACGACCAGGAGGACGACCGCGCCGCGTAGCGCGCACCGAGTCCTGACCGCCGGCGACCAACACATAAGGGGCGGCCCGCAGCAGCGGGCCGCCCCTGCACGCCCACCACCCGGTGGGTTCACCCCGCCCAGGACCGTCCTGGGCGGGCTGTTTTCACCGGGAGACACCAGTCATGAAGTTCGCCAAGTACGCGACGCTCGCCGCTCTGCCCCTTGGTAAGGGGCTCTCAGACCGTCTCCACGTCGAGATCATCACGTCCGCCGGCCTCAGCGACGACAGCCTCGACTACGACCTGACGTGCCACGGCTGCGGCTGGACGAACCCCGGCTACATCGACGACGACCGCACCGCCCGTGTGAAGGCACAGGAGCACGCGTCGGTGTGCACGGGCCTGGGGGTGGCCGCGTGAGTGGCTTCTCTTGGATTCAGGTCGGCGGCGGGCGCGTGCAGATCACCTGCAACGCGTGCCGCGAGCGGTTCACGGCCGCCCCGTACGCGATGCAAGCGAAGATCGACGGTCATCGCTGCGGGCGTGCCATCGCGCACGTCAACGCCGGGAGCACCGGCCGCCGCCGCTAGACACACCCGCGCACAACGCATCGCCCCGAGACATCCGGTCTCGGGGCGATGCCGTCGCGCGGCCGCACACCACCGCCCGATTCATCAACCACCGCTCACCGCAAGGGAGATCCGGATGTCCCATGACACCGCACCCACCGAGAACGGCCCCGCCGTCGACGAGCAGCCCGCCAAGCCCCGCCGCTTACGGTTCCCGCTCCGCCTGGTCCGTACGACCGTCCTCGACGAACTGGACGCGGAGGCCACCGCGTTCGCGAAGGAGACCGAGCACTGGTTCGCCGCATACACCGACGAAGGTCTTCGCGCCGACCGCGCCGAGGAAAACCTCGACGAGGCGCAGGACCGGGTCGCCGACTTGGAGCAGCAGGTCGAGGAGTTGAGCGGCCGTCTCGCCGATGCTGGCCGCGAGGCCGAACACCAGGCCCGCTGTCTGCGTACGGTCTCCGCCACGCTCGATCAGGAGCGCGCGGACCGCATGCACCTGCAGCAGGCAGGCCGTGACCTCGTCCACGCGTTCACCTCGTTCACCCGCGGCGAGAGTCCCGACGCCGAGTCGACGCTCAACGCTGTCGGCCGTGTCTTCAACGAGCACGCGCACCGCTTCGACCTCGGCCGCGCTGACCTCGCCGACATGCCGTGGACCCCCAAGCCCGAAGAGCCGGCCGCTCCGCACGCCCTGCCGCGCGGCCCTGCCGACACGGTCCGGCACCTTGAAGCCGGGTGCCAGACCTGCGCAACCAGCCTGGCCGGCCAGGCGGAGGCCTACCTCGTGAAGGTCGCGCACCTCGCCCGTGACACCGATGCACCCGTGGCTCTCCTCGTCGTACTCCTCGAGCTGGAGGGCCGGAACTCCCAGGGCGCGATCGCGCCGCGCCACCACCGGGGCCCCACCGAGCCCGATACGACCGAGGCCCGCGACGCGGAACCGCCCGCTGACCCGATCACGGACCAGAAGCAGACCGAGATGGTCCGCGCCGCTTACCGCTACCCGCACGATGCGACCCACCCGGCGCTGATCGGGGACCACCTGCCGCACTGCGAGGCCTGCACCGCCGCCCTCGGCACGCTCCCCAACGCGACGGTCATCGAGGCGCGCCACGCAGCGGCCGAGTACGGCAAGACCGCGGCGATCGCCCTGATCGCATCCGAGCTCGACCGCCGAGGCATCCCCGCTGGCACCGAGCAGGAGGCCACCCGGTGACGGTGCGCCTGGACCGCCTTGCCGAGGTCCCCACGCAGATCGCCAACGCCACCTCCCAGGCCGCGGCGTGACGGCTGCCACTCAACGCCTCACGGGGCGGCCGGCCGACCGGCCACCCGCTGCCCGGTGGGTTCACCTCTCCCACGCCAACAGGGGCGCGGGGGGATGTTCGTACAGGAGGAAACAGTGGCTCTTTCCCGGAAGGTAAAGGACCAGATCGAGGGCATGGGGACGCGGGACTTGAACCGCACGATCAAGCTCGCGATTTCCACGCAGAACGACCGGTCCATGCCGGGCTCGGTTCGGTCGGAGGCGAGGGACGCGCAGGAGCACGCGATGAGCATGATCACGAAGATGGCATTCAACGACCACCCGCGTGGCCTGAAGAACTGACCCGCAAAGCGCAGCGCCCCGAGGCTCGAACCCTCGAGGCGCTGCTGTTCACCTCAACAACCTGCCTATGAAAGGGATCAAGGTGAGTGTCCAAGAGTATCGAGCACTGCACGGCACCCCTTACGAGTCGTGGCCCGCGCACGACATTGAGGTCCTGCTCGACCTCATCGACTACGAGCAGGAACACCCGGTCCTCGCGCTCCCCGCCGGGGGTGAGCCCCGATGACCGGCGCGACCCGCACCTTCCACGCCCCGCGAATCATGCAGGCCGACCCGACCCTGATCGTCGAAGGCCAGGGCGACATCGACTGGGTCGCGGTCGAGCGCGCCGCCAACGGCACCTACCCGCGCGCACTCCTCACCGACAAGGAGGCCGTCGAGGCCGTCGCCATGCTTCGCGCTGCCGGCAGCACCCAGCGCGACATCGCCGACCGGCTCAAGACGGGCAGGCAAGAGGTCCAGCGCGCCTACGACGTGCTGAACACCCGCGCGACCCGCGCTGCCAAGAGCACCTCACCGAAGCTCACCCCGCAGCTCCGCCAGGGAGCACCGGAGGTAGCGGCCTGACGGACTGCCCGTTCCGCCCCGGCGCCTGCCGGGGCGGTGCGGTGGCCCCTCAGACCCACCGAGGCCCGCCGCCGGCCCGGCCCGCTCGCGGCCGTCGGCCCGTTCTTCACCACCACTCGACACGAGGAGATTCGCCATGCCCAAACGCGCCCTGGCCGCCATCAACGTCGTCACGGCACAGGATCAACTCGCCGCCGCCATCAAGGAGCTGGAGGCGGAGAAGACCTTAAGGCACCCCGGCGACGCCCTGGCGCAGATGAAAGCGGAGAGCCTCCCGCTGCACCTCACCGCCAACTACAGCGCCAGCGACGGCGGCCACAGGTATCTGACCACCGACACCCTGGGCGGCGCGCTGGACATCCTGAACGCCATCCGCGACCTGATCCGGGCCGAATCTCTGCGCCGCCACCCCGGAGACCTCAAGGCCCGGAGGAAGGACGTCGGCCGCGCGACGCACCTCAGCGTCCACTACGACGTCGCCGACCTCGACCGCGCGACCGGCGAGCCGACAGGGGCGCGCCCGTGAACCGCTGCCCCGCTCACGACCAGACCCCTCCGCTCCCGCCCGTACGGCCGTTCCGGCACGACGCCCCCATGGGCATCTGCAAGAACTGCACCGTCACGATCGGCACCGAGCGCGACCGCCGCGCGCACCACTGCCCCTGCTGCGGCGACCGCCTCACCGGCGGCTGCCTCGGCACCCGCCGCGGCGCGGCCCGCTGCCCCAACTGCGGACTCGTCGACACCGGAAGCCGCGAGTTTCTGCCCGAGCCGGACCCGCTCACCGACCTGCTCACCGGCGTGCTCGACCCGCCCGCGGCGTACGCGGCCGCCGAGGCCGTCCGCGCACGGTTCGGCCCGCTGGTCGCCCACCACACCGCCTGGACCTGGCAGGAGCCCGGTATCCACCACGGCCACCTCACCGTGCACGGAGACGAGATCCGACTGCGGGTCCGCACCGACAGCGGCGCCATCGAGGCCGCCGCCCCCTGCCCCAACGAGGGCTGCCGCGGCTGCCGATGGGCCCGCGTCGACGATCCCCAGGCCCTGCTCGCCCTGCACCAGCGCGGGGCGCCACCCAACGCACCGTGCGACCGCCAGAACAAGCACTGACCACACCACCCGGCACCACCCACCGAGAAGGAGCACACCATGACCAGCACCGCCGAGATCATCGAGCGCTACGCCGACGACATCGCCGCCGTCGCCGCTGAGGCACCGGTTACCGACCTCGACACCTTCATCGACCACGTCGACACCGCCGCCCGGCAGCTCGAGATTGCCGGCATCAACGGCCACGAGGACATCGAGAGCGCCGTGGGCTACCTCTCGGACGCCCGCAACAGCGACGACGATGCCGCCCGCACCGCCTTCCTCAACCGGGCCGACGAACTCCTCAAGTTCATCTGGGACATGGCGGACGAGTACAGCGACATGGTCTGACGGCCCCCGGTGCGGCCCCGGCCCCATTCGCCAACAGCGTCCCGTATGCGGGCCGGGGCCGCGCCGAGGGCCGGGCAGCCGCCCGGACCGTGCGACAGGAGAACCGTGACCACGCCCCTCCACACGAAGCGTCGGCCCGCCGTCGAGATGCTGTCCGTCGAGGCCGACGCCGTACTGATCTGCAGGTTCCCCGGCACGCTCAGCCCCGCAGCCGCCGGGCCGCTGAACTGGACCGACCTCCCGGCCATCGAGGGCCCCTACGGGCCGATCCGAGCCTCCGCGGTCGCGTACCTCGGCAGCGCCGACCGCGTCCACGGCTGGTAGCTGCAATACACCCAGCGCAGCGACGAACTCGACGGCTGGCAGCACCTCTTGGCGCTGGTCGCGCCCTGCGCGTGCGGCACCTACTTCTACGTCCACCTGCGCGACGAACAACAGCTACAGGCGATCCTCGCCGAACTCGACACCGAGCCCGGCGCGCCAGTCCGCTGCGACTACCAGCTGCAGATCCGCAGCGAGAGCTACGCCGACCCGGAGCACGACAGCACCGAACCCCCGTGGTGACCCGCCCCCACCACCCTCGACCTTCAGGAGCACTGCCCATGTCCACCACCGCCGCCGAGCTGTCGCCCACGATCCACGTCGACGTGCCGCTCAACCTGCCCACCAGCGACGGCACGCTCGTTCGTACACGGCAGGCCATCGGCGCCATTCGCACGCAGACCGAGGGCCTGGTGATCTTTCCGAAGGTGGTCGGCCTGATGGAGATCGACGAGAGCGTGTGGGTGGTCACCCACACGCTCACCGGCCTGCGCCTGCCGTTCGAGTTCCCCGACGAGGAGCACGCGACGGCGTTCGCCAACGCCGCCGCGCCGATGGCCTGTTGGGACCAGGAGCAGCCCGTCGTGACGCGCGAGGCGAAGCTGCAGCTCGTCGCCCTCGCCGAAGAGCACGCCGGGTTCGCGGAGCCAAGGTTCCTCGCCGATCTCGACCGACGAAGTGCGACGTGAACGCCTACGAGCGGCTACTGGCAGAGAGCCTGCCGACCGGCACCTTCGGCCACGCCGTCCCCAAGGGACAACGGCCCGCCGAGCAGGCCGGCCGCTGGACACCGTCCGAGCAGGCCGCGCACGTCGCCGCCCTCGAAGCCGAACTCGACCGGCTCGAAGCGCGCGGCCCCAGGCCGCGACTTCGCGTCATCGACGGCCACGCCGCATGACCACGACTACGGCCGCCCGCGCTGGTATCGCGGGCGGCCCTACTCGCCCAGTTCACCACGACCACCCAGGAGTTGACGATGACGACCGACGGCAAGCCGCACCTATACCTGACCGCCGTTGCCGACAGCGCCCAGCACGCCCGCCGCCTGACCAAGGAACAGCGCACGGACGAGGCCCTGGAGCACGTCGACGCGATCGACCGGCTGACGGCCACCTACCGAAGCGCCGTCGGTGCCGCGTCTGCACCCGCCAGCCGCGACGTCTCGACCGACCTCCACGAGGCCCAGCAGGCCGTTCAGAATCTCGTCAACCGGTTCTTCGAACGCGTGCCGCTCGACGAGGTCGCCAAGGACCAGAAAACCAGCCGCGAGAACCTCGCCGCGTACATCCACGCAGGACTGTCCGACGAATGGGACCGCCTGTACCGGATCGCCGCTGAGGTCGACGGGCTGCGCGAGAAGCTGGCCCGCACAGCCGACGCCCGCGACTACTGGCGCTACCTGCTCGAGAAGGCTGAGACGGACGTTGCCATCGAAGGGCAGGTCCTGTGAGGGAGCAGCGGGAGAGGACGCGGTACGAAGACCTCGTTCACCGGATCTACCAGGACCGCCGAGCTGACCCACCAGCCCGCGAACTTCTCCTCGCGGTCGCCTACTCGGTGAGCGTGGCGGACCGCGAGGAAGGGCGCGGCCCGCTGAAGATCGCCGCGCGCGTACTGGGGCGCGATGGCATCGGCCGGCCCCGGTTCGATGCCCTGGTGAAGGCGGATGCACCCCGCTACACCCCGCCCCGAGAGGCCAGGGACTGGGGGCCGAGCCAGGCACCGGGGTGCCGCGCACCCCGTACGCGGCCGTACGTCTACCGGCCGCGCCGCACCACCGCGACGACCAACACCGGGGCGGTTCCGCTACGCCAGCCACCCGCACCGGTGCTGTACGTGCCACCCGGCTACACCCAGCCCGCCGACATCCGGAACATGGAGATGATTTGCGGGGCACCCAGCCATCTGCGGGTGTTGGAGAAGGACCTCCGCACGGGCTGGATCCGCGCGCACTGGTTCTGCAAGCGCCACCAGGACCAGGCGGACCGGGTGCGCGACCAGGTACGGGAGCAGAACGAGCAGGCCCCCGAACCCGTCCCGAACTCCGGCGGCCTGCTGCCCGCCTACTTCAAGGCCGACTGGCAGACGGTGTACCGACGTTATGCCCCGCGCAGCTGGACGCCGCCGCCGTACGGGCTCAGCGCTGATGACTGGCCAACACCGGACGGACAGACACGGCCCGCCAAGAAGGGACTTCGGCTGATCGTGACCGGCTGATGCCGCTCTCTGAGGCTGACGCCCGTCCTCCGCGCGCTCGACATCAGGGCGAACGAAGGACATTGAAGGCCGAAACCGGGGGCGGCCCGCAGCCAGCGAGGGGGCGCCCTGCAGAATTCGAACGGAAGATCAAAGAGGTGGGGGCATGCCGGAACGCAACATTGATCACGGGAAGTTCGGGGCCAGAGGCATCAAGGGGTCCGAGGCCGCTGCGCGGCAACTCGACCGGCTCGCGGGTGGCATCTCCACCCCGGTCGAGCAGAAGCGCGGGCTGACTGCGCGGCTCAACTACTTGATGCGGTCGGAGCGTTCCCGGAAGGCGGCCCATGAAGCGGGCCTGCCGTCCGATCGCACCGTGAAGGCATGGCGCGATGGGAAGCGGCAGCCGAGCAAGGCCAGCCTGCGGAAGGTCGAGCAGGCGTACCAGACCGTGCGCCGGCAGAACGTGGCCCGCTCGATGAAGGCCCGCCTCAACCAGGACGGCCGCGGTACGCGTGTCGAGCTGCACCCGCAGAACCAGTCCCAGGTGGACCGGCGGTTCCAGCGGCACACCCCGTACCGGACGCTGAACGTCCGCGCGTGGGACTCCCTGGTCGACGCCTGGGCCGACAACGACAGCGGCCGGATGGAACAGGAGTGGGAGACGATCGTCGTGGACCTGGGATCCGACTGGGGACAGTACGAGTACGTCTCCAACATAGGCTTCGCCGCCTGACCCTGCGCCCCGCTGCCCGCCCCGATCTCGCGGAGGGCAGCCGACGGCACACGCCACTCAAACGAAGGGGGGCGTCCCGCAGCATGCGGGACGCCCCCCTTTTTTTGTGCTTCGGGCAGGGCGAGTTGGCACCCGGCGGCCCACCGGATCCGGGGCAGGAGAGCGTTTCCTGGAACTCACCACACGCCGAGACAGCACTGTGATCGCCTCCCCGTGGTTCTGGACAGAGGCGTGGTGAGTGCCGCCGGTCATCCTCCGCTGGTCAGCTGCCCAGTTGAGGAGAAGAACCCGTGCTCGTACCCATCGACCGCCTGCCAGGCCAGGCAGCCCCTCCCGATTCCGCCCACCACTCGGTCCGTCTCGCCGGTGATCTCACGGAAGACGCCGTCGGCTGGCTGGTCTCGGTGCTTCCCCGCAGCGAGAGCGGCCTCACCGCCTGCGCGGTCGTCGCCGTGCTCCTGGTCGGCGTGCTCGCTCGGATCGGCACCGCCCGCCTTGAGGACGAGGGCAAGAAGCCGAAGGAAGGCCTCGCCGGGCTCGGCGACGTGCTCCTCGCCGGACTCGCCGCCGCACTTGATCAACTCCCTGGGCTCGGATGGCGGTTCGTCACCGGCCAGCTCCTGAACGACGGCCCGAAGGAACACACCGCCGGCGACGTCCTCGACCGCCACTCCGCACCCGATCCCGAAGCCGCCCCCGTCGAGAAGTCTTCCGGGAGGCTGCACCAGATGTTCCCTGGCAGGAAGAACGCCGGGCGCCGTGACGCGTCCCGCCGTTCGCGGTGGGCGACGTGGCCGTGCGCAGTACGCGCCGCGATCCGCCTCGGCATCCTCACCGCAGTGTCGAGCCCGCTGCTCGGGCCGGTGAACACGCTCGCACTCGCCGGATTCGTGGCCCTGGCCGTGGCAGCGATCGCGCTGGTTCCCGCCGGCCGCCGCGGCAAGGACGACGCCGCGACCTACGGGCCGGGCCTGTGGGGCGCGCTCGTCCAGGTCCTGCGCCTGTCGTCGGAGGAGCAGGAGCGGGGGAGTGGGCACTGGCTGCGCCTGCCCGCCGATCTGTCCCGCGACGGCGCCCGTATCGGGGTTCGGCTGCCGCTGCACTGGCTCGGCTCGGAGAAGGAGCGCGGCGCGCTCGCGCACGTCATCCACTCCCGCCTGCCCGGCCAGTGGGTCGCCGCCTACGACCAGCGCGGCATCTCCCCGCACGTGGTGTTCGCCCCGAAGCCGCCGGAGGCGCCGGAGCCGGAGCTGCCGACCCGCGTGGAGTGGGTCCCGTCCGAGGATCCGTCGCGGGTGTACCTGGGGGAGACGCACAGCGGGTCCCGATACGTCGACACCGCCACCGAGACTCCGCACTGGGGGATCTCCGGCGGCACCGGCGACGGCAAGACCACGGTGCTGCTGATCCCCGCGGTCCACGGCCGTCAGCACGGCGCGCTCGTCGACTGCATCACCATGAAGGCCGCGGCGTTCAAGGACATCGAGGGGGAGTCCGGCATCCGCGTCCACAAGTCCGGCCGTCAAGCCGTCGCCGCGCTCGCCGAGTTCTACGTCTCCATGAAGGCCGCCGAAGCTCTGCAGGGCACCCCCGAGGGCGATGCGCTGCCGGGCCGGATCCTCGAGATCGACGAGTTCGCCTCGTTCGTGAAGAGCGCCAAAATCTGGTGGAAGTACGGCCTCAAGGGCAAAGGGATGCCGCCCTTCGAGGCGTGGTTCCACATGATCCTCATGCAGGGCCGCTCTGCCAATCACAAGATCGTCGTCGGGGCGCACACGTTCACCCGCGAGATCTTCGGAGACACCGAAACCCGCGACCTGATCGGCACCAAGGGGATCGTCGGCGCCGCCTCGAACCCCAAGTGGGGCGTGACGTACGGGCTGGACGCGCCCCGCGTCCCGTACAAGCACGAGGTCAAGGGCCGCGGCGTCATCGGGGTCACCGGATCCCCGGACATCGAGGAGATCCAGTACGCGTACATCACCCCGTACGCCCGCGGCTATCTCCAGCAGTGCAAGCCGGCCCCGGACTGGCACGCCCGCGGCGAGATGGCGCCCTGGATCAGCGGCGCAGCCCTCCAGGAGGCCGAGGAGGAACTCGCGATCGCCGACTTCCTGCCCGGCGGTGCGTTCATGCGCAGCGTGAGCCTTGCGACATCCCGCATCACCCCCGCCCCCACCACGAGTTCGCCCAGGTCAGAGCCTGTGACGTCGCACCTCACCAGCCCTGATGTCGCGGCCGCTGTCCCAGCCGACGTCGCATCTCACCAAGGCACTCACCACATGCAGGAGATCGAACAGGCCGAGGAGGCCCAACTCCCGGTGTTCAGCCTGCGCGAGGCCTGCGAGGCCGGGATCCTGCCCGTCTCGTACGACGCGGCGCGCAAGCGCGTGGAGCGCGCCCGCAACGCCGGCGCCGACGTCCCCGAGGGCGTGACCGTCGCCGGGACCCCGTACTACACGGCGAAGGAACTCACGACCTGGTGGACGTACATCACGGCCATCAGGAACGTCCGCAGCATCCCCACCATGTGACAGCTCCCAACGCCCGCCTCGCGGTTGGGGCACCGCCACCGTGCCCCAACCGCACCAAGATCGCTCGGCGTACGCCAGCTCGACCCGCCGACGGCCCGCCCGTGACAAGGTGTCCTTCAGTTGAGACAGGAGTGACCGCAGTGCCGACCAACGGGACCAGCCGAGCACGCATATCCCTCAGCCGCGCCCACCGCATCCTGATCGGTGTCGTGATCGCCGGAGCGGTGGTGATCGCCGCCATCGGCTTCGCGGGGTCCTACGCGGCCGTGCGTGAACTGGCGTTGAAGAAGGGCTTCGGCAACTTCTCGTACGTCTTCCCCATCGGCATCGACGCCGGCATCTGTGTGCTGCTCGCGCTCGACCTGCTGCTCACCTGGATCCGGATCCCGTTCCCGCTCCTGCGGCAGACCGCGTGGCTGCTCACCGCGGCGACGATCGCGTTCAACGGCGCGGCCGCGTGGCCCGACCCGCTGGGCGTCGGCATGCACGCCGTCATCCCGATCCTGTTCGTCGTCGCCGTCGAGGCCGCGCGGCACGCCATCGGTCGGATCGCGGACATCACCGCCGACAAGCACATGGAGGGCGTCCGCCTCACCCGCTGGCTGCTCTCCCCCGGCCCCACCTTCCTGCTCTGGCGCCGGATGAAGCTCTGGGAACTGCGCTCCTACGAGCAGGTCATCAAGCTCGAACAGGAACGCCTGGTCTACCAGGCCCGGTTGCGCTCCCGCTACGGCCGCAACTGGCGGCGCAAGGCCCCCGTCGAATCCCTGATGCCGCTGCGCCTCGCGAAGTACGGCGTACCGCTCGCCGACACCGCGCCCGCGGGCCTCGCCGCCGCCGGGATCGAGCCGACACTCCTTCCGTCGGACGGCCACGATGCCGAGTACGAGCTCGTACGAGACAACGAGCAAGTCGAGCAGAAGCCGCTCACCATGCCTGCTCACGACGTGGTGAGTGACCCGCCCGCGGCCGTAGAGCCGAGCTCGAAGCCCGCTAAGCGCGGCGAGCCCGAGACTGGGGGAGAGCACGTCGAACCGACCGCCGCATCCCCGGCGGACCACGTGGCTGACACCAGGGCCGAAATGCCTGCGTCCGCCAGCTCGTCCGTGCCGGTGGAGCAGGGCGGGCGGGCGCGTGAGGACGAGCTCGTCTCCGTGACCGCCGTCGCTGCGGCCCCTGAGTCGGCCGTACCGGTCGGCGCGGCCGCCGACCGGACCGGCAGCCGACGCATCGTGCAGATGCGGCTGCCCCACGAGGAGCCCATCCCCACCGCGGACGCGGACGTGGCCCCTCCCATCGCTGCGGCCAACGACGCCGGCGAAGCGACCCAATCGACCGAGGAAGCCAAGGGCGCGCGGGACTTCGCACCAGCCGCGGCCGGACTCAAGGGAGCCGACCGCGTCGAGTTCTACTACCGGCAGCTGTCTTCGGCCCAGAAGGGGCTGTCGGCCAACCTGCTCGCCCCGCTCCTCGCCGCCGCCTCCGGCTACAAGGAGGGCACCGTACGGAAGTACATCGGCGCCCTGCGACGCGGTGCCTGAGCACGATTCCAACCGGCCTGACCGCGCCGCCGTTCCAACGATCCCGTCGTTCCAACCGCTGCTGCGGACGCGGGAATCCCCGCGACGGGCCACCGTTGGAACGGCGTTGGAACAGCCATCCGCCGGCCGCGTTCCACCACCCATCGCACCCCACGCATCGCCCATCAGCCGCGCCGCGACGGGGACCCATCGGACACCCGTCAGGGCACCGACGGGCCACGAGGGAGCGGCGATTCCAACCGACCCATCGCCGTGGTGAGTTTGCCGCTCACCACGGCGTTGGAACGCGCTGACCTGCATTTTTCCAACCGTGGTGAGTGAGGAACCGAACCCGCCAGCGCCATGGTGAGTCCGTATCCACCACCCGTCGGACCGCACCCATCGGTACCCATCGCCCCCGTCCGATGGGTACCGTCACCGGCCCATCGCTGCACCCGCGATGGGCCATCGCAGCGTTGGAACGAACAGCGGGAACGGGCCGCGTTGGAACGCCGGACCCGTCGCCCGTCGGGTTCCACTGGGCCACCGCGACGGCCGTTTTCCAACGCGGTCAACGCCGTCGGACGCTCTCCGTTCCAACCGCCCCATCGCCCGCCGACGACTCCCCATCCCCTCTCGCTCAACGGCCCCCAGGACAGCGTGGGGAGGAGTCGGCGCGGGACTCCCCACGGACGCTCGCGGCCGCTGTCTCACTCACCACGGCCGCAGCCCGGACTCACCACGTACGGAGTTATGACCTCGTGACGGCACCGGCAGTTGGTGGGGAGCCGGGCGGTGAGCGCCCCGGCGAACAGTGAGGCATCGACCAACACCTCGCCCTGAGGAGCACGTCCATGCCCCACGTTCCACGCCGCGACCGCAGCGGCCCTCCCGACTCCGGCGGCCAGCTCCGCGTACGGCGCCTGCCCATCCGGCGCACCGCGCTCGTACGAGCCGCTGTCTGGCTCGCCGTAGCCAGTGGCCCCCTCGCCCTCGTCTCCGGCTTCGCCTCCGCCCGGTCGCAGGAACAGGCGCAGCCCGTTCCGGTCACCAAGGCGACGAGCACGACGGAGGCTTCCGCCGGGCCGGCCGGGTACGCGGAGCTGTTCCTCGGCCTGTGGCTGCGCGCCGGTGGCAGCGCGGACGGACCGGCCGCGCGGCAGGTGCGGGCCATGGCCCCGTCCGTGCCGCTGCCCGTCTGGGGCGAACGCCCGCCGGCCGTCGAGCGCCTGGCCGCCGTACGGACCGCGCGCCAGGGCCGAGGGGCCTGGTCCGTGACGATCGCCGTGCACCTCAAGGAGCCGACCACGAAGGCCTCCTCGGAATCCGGCGCGGAGCAGCTGGGGATCGTCCGCTACTTCGCGCTGCCCGTCACGGTGACGGACACGACGGCGGCCCCCGGCGGTACGCAGGAGTTCGCCATCGCCGCGGCACCGGCCGAGGTCGCCGGACCATCTGCGGCCGACGAGCCGGACTCCCCGTACGAGGCCCCAGTGCCGACCAGCTCGGAGCTGGCCACCACGGCGGGGGAGTTCCTCACCGCCTACCTCAAGGCCGGTGACGGCGGCGCCGACCGCTACCTCGCCCCGGGCACCACGCTGCCCGCCCTGGTGTCCGCGCCCGCGATCGACGTGAGCGTCGACGACGTCCGCTCCACGGAGCGCACCGAAGGAACCGCCGGCGCGGACGGCGCCACGGCCCGGGTCCTGGCGCAGGTCACCGCGAGCGACGCCGACGGCCGTGTCTGGCCGCTGGCGTACGCGCTCAAGCTCCAGGCCCGCGACGGCCGCTGGGAGGTCCGGGCCGTGCAGTCCGGCCTCGAGACCTCCCGCGACACCGACACCACCACGAGCCCGAAGGGGGCGCGATGAATACCCACTACGAACTCGCCGGTGAACTCAAGGACATCGGCGACCACTTCATCAACCTCGGGGGTGAGTGGGCGGACGGAAGCCTCGAGATCGCCCTCGTGGGCATCGTCGTCGTCAAGATCGTCAGCAAGCTCTCGATGAAGGCGGGCATTGGCGCGCTGTTCGGGCTGTTCATTTGTCTGGGCATTTACAACGCCCGGGAGGACCTCGGCAACTCCGTCACCGACGAGATCACCAGCGCCTCCGCAGGGATCCACGCATCGCTGCAACCGGGCCCGACGAGCTCTATCCCTGAGTCCGCGGACACCACGGGTGGTGAACCCGCATGAGCAGCGCCACCGTTGGCTCCGTACGGATCGGCCGGAGCTACACGCGAGCCCGCCGCTACCCCTGGGTCCTCGGGAAGATCGGCGACTGGACACTGCCGCTGGGCCCGTACACCGTGCCCCAGCTCGTCATCGCCGCCGCCGGGATCTACCTGCTGATCAAGACGTTCTCCGTGTGGTCGCCGCTGGGCCCGCTCCCGGTCGCCGCCCTCGGCGTGGCTGTATGGGCCGCGCGGGCCAGCCGCATCGGTGGCCGCTCGCCGCTGTGGGTCGCCTACGGCTGGCTCCGCTACCTCCTGCAGCCCTCCACCGGCCGGATCGCCGGCCGCACCGCCCGCGCCCCGCGCACTCGACTGCTGCAGGGCAGCATCCTCATCTCCACCACCGACGACCCCGCCCCCACCACCGCACCCGCGCCCGAACGTCGCGCCCGTACGGCCCGCCAGCGGCCGACCGTACGGCGCACACCGCGCCCGCGTCCCTTCCGCCGACGCCGGGCGGCCGCAGCCGCACCGACGGCGAGGCCCGTCCCGACGCCGCTGCAGCAGATGCTCAACCAGCCCGAGGGGGGCCTTCGGTGAAGCTCGCCATCCGTCACATCGTCGACAACCTCGTGTGGTCCACCACTGGCGAGGTCTGGGGAATCTGGGCGCTCGCCCCGCAGGGCTCCCGCTACATGAACGACCGCACCCGTGAGGAGCTCATCGGCCGGGTCACCTCCCTGGTCCGCTCCCTGCCCGGTGCGGCCCGCCTGTACGGGCTGTGCGCCCGGGTCGATCCCGGCGAGGTCATCGCCCGCACCGTCGATGGCGTCAACCTGAATGCCCGCCCGTACTGGGCGGAGGTCGCCGATGCCCAACTGCAGCTGCTCGCGGGCGAAGACCTCACCACCCCGGTGGAGATGCACCAGCGCACCCTGTGGCTCGCCGTCCCGCTGCAACCCGCCGGGGCCCGCGCCGAGCTGAGCGCCGCGCTTGCCTCCGGCTGGGCCGAACTGGCCGGCATGCTCGGCCTGCCCCCGGCGCCCGTGTCCGCCACCGACGTCGCCGAGTGCCAGCAGCGCGCCCGGGAGATCACCGCCGAGCTCGAGGGCGGCCTCACCCTCACCCCGGCGAGCCCGGCCGAGATCGTGTGGATGCACCAGCACGCCGTCGCCCGCGGCCTGGACGAGCCCCTGCTGTCCGAGTCCGCCAGCTCGGACCGCGGCAGCCGGATCGTCAGCGGCGTGCTGCGTTCCCCCGCGCACACCGACCTCGGCCAAGTCCGGCTCCTGGAAGGCGGAACCGACGACACGACCCCCGAGCCCGCCGCCCGTAAGACGGCCCGCAAGGGCGGCAAGTCCCGTACGAAGAAGGGCCGCTCACGGCTCGGGCGGCCGTGGCTGCAGGTGGATTCCGAGGCCGGGACCTCCTACCAGGCGCACCTGGCGCTCGCCGAGATGCCCCGCAAGTACACCGCCGACGGCGGCGACTTTCTGGCGCAGCTGGACCGGATGCCGTTCGGCGTCGACTGGGCCTGCGACATGACGCTCGTGCCCACCGAGAAGGTCGTCGACGAGGTCACGAAGAAGAAGCGCGACCTGGCCGACCAGGCCGAGCAGTACGCCGCCCGCCGCGAGACCGGACTGCCCGACGACATGCACGACGCCGCCAAAGACCTCGGCGACGTCTCCGCCCGCGCCTCCCGCAACACCGTCGAGACCGAGGTCCGCTCGGTGACCGTCATGACCGTCTGGGGCACGACGGCCGCCGAGGCCGACCAGCGGGCCCGCGCCCTCCAAGCCCGCCTGCGCCCCGGCCACTTCCGCATGGTGAGGCCCGTCGGCGGCCAGGAAGACGCCTTCGCGCTCACCCTGCCCGCCACCCGCACCCCCGGCCCGCTCACCCAGTACACGCAGTACCAGTTCGGTGAGGACTGGGCCATGCACGGCGCCTTCACCGGGCAGGCCTTCGGCGACGACAACGGCGTCATGATCGGCATCAGCCAGGACACCGGCACCGTCACCCCCACCCTCCTCAACATCGCCGACGCCCCGTCCCGCAACGCCTCCGCCAGCTTCGGGATCGCCGGGGACCTCGGCGGCGGAAAGAGCGTCCTGCTCAAGGAGATCTCCTCCGCCATCGTCGACCGCGGCGGCCGCGTCATCGCGATCGACCGCACCCGGCAGCGGGAATGGGCCCGCTTCGCACAGTCCGCGGCCGCCGGCCGCTGCCAGGTCGTCGATGCTGCCAAGGCCGAACTGTCCATCGACCCCCTGCGCGTCTTCGACGACCCGGCCACCGGCGCCCGCTACGCGCTCAGCTACCTCACCGTGCAACTCGGCATCGGCCCCATGACCGAATACGGGGCACTGTTGAAGAAGGCCGTCGCCCAGGCCAGTTCGGCGCCCGCGCCGTGCATGGCGCAGGTCCTCATCGCCCTGACGGAGATGGCCGACGGGGACGGTGCGCGCGCCCAGCGCGCCGCCTCGCTGCTGGAGTGGCTTCAGGTCGCCGCCGACGAGCCGCTCGCCGCCGCCGTGTTCAACCCCGACCTGCCACCGCTCGACCTCACCTCCAAGGTGTCCAGCGACTTCGTGGTCATCACCACCACCGGCCTCACCCTGCCGCCCCGCGAAGCGGTCACCAACCCCGAGCTGATGCGCACGCAGCCGCTGGAGGCCCTCATCGGCCGCGCCGTGCTCTACCTCATCGCCGCAATCGCACGCGAAGTCGCCTTCACCGACCCCCGCTTCACGCTGCTCCCGCTGGACGAGGCGTACTGGCTCACCTCCTCCGCCGAGGGCCAGGCCCTCGTCGACGAGGTCGTCTTCGACGGCCGCAAGCACGGCGCCGGCGTCGGCCTGGGCTGCCACGACGTCCTCGAACTCGGCAGCAGCACCGCCCAAGGACTGCTCGCCTACCGGTTCCTGTCCCGCACCGGCGACGAGGCCCTGGCCGCCCGCGGCCTGGAATGGCTCGGCCTGCCCGGCGACGACGAGGGCCTGCTGCGGATGGTGACAACCGACCTCTCCCCGTTCGGCCAGACCGAGCGCGCCGGCGAGTTCCTCGGCCGCGACCCGCGCATGCGCGTCGGCCGGTTCAAAACGCTCGTGCCCGGCGTGCCCCGGATCGTCGCCGACATCTACACCACCCCCGACCACGACACCCCGGCCGCCGAACAAGGCGCCACCGCCCCCGCGTTGGCCCTCACCTCATCTTCCGGAAGCACACGATGAGCGACGCCTTCTCCACCCGCCGCACGCGGGGAGGAGACGGCCACCCCACTCACCACGGAGGCTCACGGGCGAGCAGCCCGCACTCACCATGGCCACGGCCCGGACTCACCACGCACAGAGTTATGACCTCGTGACGGCACGCGGCAGTTGGTGGGGAGCCGGGCGGTGAGCGCCCCGGCGAACAGTGAGGCATCGACCACCTCGCCCCGAGGAGCACGTCCATGCCCCACCCTCCACTCCGCGCACCCGCCGCCGAACAAGACGCCCAGGCACCCGCGTTGGCCCTCACCTCTTCATCCCGGGAGTACGCGATGAGCGACACCTTCTCCACCCGCCGCCCACGGCTGTCCGGCGCCCTGACCGTCCTGCTTACCGCGGCCGCCGTCGCCGCCGTGCTCGTGCTGTCCCACGGCGTCCCCGAGGCCTGGTGGCCCCAGACCGGAAACGCCTTCCCCCGCAGCGCACAACCCGCCCCCGGCCCGGAAGGCGCCGCAGCCCCCGGCGCGAAGCCCACAGCCACGGCTGCCTCCACTCCCGCACACGAGGACGATCCGTGCGACCTGATCGTCGGCCCCGCCCACGACTACTGTGCCAAGGGCAAGTCCGGTGCCCCGTCGGGCTTCAACCCGTCCGCCGCCCTGCTCCTGGCCCCCGCCGTGATCGGCATCGTCGTCGTGCGATTCCTGACCCGGAGGAAGGCATGAGGCGCGCCACCACGCGGTGGCGCACCGCCGCGACCTTGACCGCCCTGACCGTCCTCGCGACGGCCGCCGCGAGCACACCGGCCTTCGCCGCCGACGGCGCCAGCCCGTCCGGAGACCTCCTCGACCCGCTCAACGTCGACACCTCCGAAGGCGTCCCGATCGACCGGTACGAACTGGTCGCCAACGGTGAAAGCCCAGCCGACACCGTCAAGAGCTTCGTCCTCACCGGCAGCTTCGCCATCTCACGCACCCTCACCGGACTCGGGTCCTGGCTCATCGACTGGGCCTACCGCTTCCCCGTTCTGGACAAGCTGGCCGGCCCGGCGCAGAACGTCTCCGACGCCTACGAACGCGACGTCCTCGGACCGCTGGGCATGGCCGGAGTCTTCACGGCATGGGCCTTCGTGTTCGGCCTCATCCTCGTGATGCGCGGCCGCGTCGCCCGCGGCGCCGGGGAGATCATGCTGACCCTGGTGATCGGCGCGCTCGCGGCGACCACCTTCGTACGCCCCACCGTCCTGCTCGGATACGACGGACCGATCCAGCAGACAGAGCGCCTCGCCCTGGAAGCGGCCTCGATCACCGCGAACGGCGGCGACAAGACCAAAGGCGCCGACCCGTGCGACCTGATCACCGGCCCGGCACGGAACGCCTGCCAGGAGGCAGCCTCCGACCAGACACCGGCGGCATCCGACGCGCAGAAGAGGAAGCAGCGCCAGGCGGCCTGCGACGCCGTCGCCGGGCCGGCGCGCGACACCTGCCTCAGCGGCGAGCGGCCGCTCGCGGCCGCGGACGTGTCCCGGCCCATCACCCGCACCCTCACGGAAACCCTCGTCGTGCAGCCCTACATGCTCCTGCAGTACGGGCGCCACATCGACAAGGACGACCCCCTCTACAAGGCCCACAAGCAAGTCGTCGACCCGAAGAAGAACAAGACGACCGTCGACGGAGTCGACTGCAACTCCCTGGACGCCCCCCTCCAAGGCCCCGTACGAGACCACTGCCTCCAAAGCGCGAACGTCCACAGCCCCTACGAACCCTTCGAGGGCAAGGGCAACGAGGCCAAGGCCATCACCGCCTACATGAAAACGCCCACCTGGGAGCGCTGCCTCGGCTCGGTACTCGTCCTGGTCGCCACCAGCATCGTCTTCGTCGTCCTCCTGGCCATGGTCCTGGCCCTGTTCGCCGCCCAGATCGCCTGCGCCCTGGCTGCCGTCGCCACCCTGGCCGTCCTCACGTGGGCGCTCCTGCCCGGCCCCAACCGCGCCGCGCTGTGGAAATGGGTCGGCATCCTCGCAGCCGCGATGCTCGTCCTCGTCGGCGTCTCCCTGATCATCCCGCTCTTCGGCATCGCCGCCGCCGCGCTCCTCGCCGACAACAGCACCCCCCTGATGGAGCGCCTGCTCACCCTGGTCGGCCTTGCCATCACTCTGCTCGCCGCGCACCGGGTCATGCTCAAGACCGGCCAGTCGCTGGGGCAGCGCATCGCCGCCCGTATGCGCTACGCCCGCATCGGCGGCAGCCACACCATGGGCGAGAACTCGGCCGCCACCGCGGCCGCCTTCTCCTCCCTCAACTACGGTGCCGGCGCCGCAGTGATGGGCGCCTCACCCGCCCATCTCTCGTTCCTGTCCCGCCACTCCGCCCTCACTTCCAGCCTCCGCGCCCTGGGCGACCCCACCGGCCTGCCTGGCCATCCCGCAGCGCTGCTCAGCGAGGCCCAGGCCGAAGGACGCCGTGCCCTCGCTCCACTCGCGCTCGGAGCCCGTGCCGCGCACACCGTCCTGATCGGCCCCAAGCGAGCGAAGGACGCCCTGCCCCAGTCCGGCCACACCGGCCGAACGACCGCCCCTACGGTGGTCGACGGCCGCACCGGACTCGTCCTCAACGACGCCTCACCCGAAAGCGGGTTCAGCCCGATCGGCACCCGCCTCGAAGCCGGCCTCAAGCGCACACGCGCCGGCCGCGTCCTCGTCGGCAGCAGCAAGGCTGCCTACCACGCCACCATCGGACTGCCCGCGACCTGGACCCGCGTCCGGCGTGCCGAGAGCAGGCTCTCCCAGGGCCTGCACGAGGAACTCAGCCGCCAGCGCAGCCACTACCAGCACGTCGCAGAGCTGTGGAAGCGCGACAGCCGCGACGGCCTGGACGACCTGACCACTCCCGCGCGCCGCACGTACGAGGCCGTCTCCCAGCCGCTGACCAATGCCAACCGGCTGCGCACCTGGGAACACACCTGGCTCGACGAACACGGCAACCCCCGCTACTACGGCGGCCTGACCGACGACGGCCACGTACGCGAGGAAGTGTGGACCCGCCGGTTCCCGTGGGAGCGCCAGTGAAGAAGGCCCTCGGCTGCTCAGCCGTCCTGATCGGCCTGGTCCTGCTGACCTTGGTGTGCGTCCTCGTCGCAGCCGCCCGCACCCCGGCTGCTCCCGACACACAGCTGGTCGGCAAGGTCGCCGGCATCCCGCCGCGGATGCTCGCCGCCTACCAGCAGGCCACAGCCCAACTCCCCGAACACGCACCGAAATGCGACGGCATGTCCTGGCCGATCCTGGCCGGTATCGCCGCCATCGAGTCCAACCACGCCGGCGGCCGCACCGTCGCCGCCAACGGCGACATCCGCCCGAAGATCTACGGCATCCTCCTCAACGGCACCGGAGGCGGAGGCAACACGAGCGTGTTCGCCGACACCGACAACGGCCGCTACGACGGCACCTCGAGCGGCGAACGAGCCATCGGCCCCTTCCAGTTCCTGCCCTCCACCTGGGCAGGCACCGGTCGCGACGCCAACGGTGACAACGTGAAAGACCCGCACAACGCCGCCGACGCCGCCCTCGGCGCCGCCGTCTACCTCTGCGGCAACGGCCGCAACCTCGCCGACCGCAGCCAGCTCAAGTCCGCCATCTACCAGTACAACCGCTCCCAGGCCTACGTCGCCGACGTCCTCGCCCGCATCGACCGCTACACCCAGCTCGGCGACGGCACCATCCGCCTCGGACAGGACACCAGCGGCGGCGTCCGCACCGTCATCGACGCAGCCCTCGCCGAACGAGGCGAGCGGTACTCCTGGGGCGGCGGCGACGCCGACGGCCCCAGCACCGGGATCTGCTGCTCACCCGGCGGCAAGTCCGGTGTCCACATCAAGGGATACGACTGCTCTGGCCTCACCCTCTACGCCTACGCCAAGGTCGGCATCCGCCTTCCCCGCACCGCGGCCCAACAGGCCGGACGCGGGCAGCGCATCCCCGCCGAAGCCGGACTGAAGGCGCTCAAGCCCGGGGACTTGGTCTTCTTCGCGTACGACCCGGACAGCGACGCGACGATCTACCACGTCGGGATCTACCTCGGCGACGGACAGATGGTCAACGCGCCCCGGCCCGGAACCAAGGTCCGCACCGAGCCCGTCTGGGATCACGCGTATGCGGGAGGGAGCCGTCTCGTATGACCACCTCCGCTGACACACCGCGCCGCCGCTCCGTCGTCGTACCGCTCCTGGCCGCCACGGCCTGCATCCTGACCGGCCTCGTACTTCTCCAGCCCGTCGAGACCCCAGCCGACGACCGCACCGCCCGGCCCGCAGCTCAACAGCGCACGCACGACCCGGCACCCGAGGACAGCGATCCAGCCACCGGAGGCGAAGAGTCGACGGTCCCGGACGACAAGGGCAGCGACCCCCGCACGGCGCTCACCGGCGTCCCGGTGGCAGGCGACGGGCGCGCCGGCGACCGCGCCGTACAACGCGTCCTCGACCGCGCCTCTACCCCCAACCTGGCCCGCAGCACGGAGAGAGAGCTCGTCGAGCTCGCCACACAGATCTGGAAAGCCGAGGTCACCGGCAAGAACCGAGCACGATGGCCGGGGTACTTCACCGACCAGCCGCTGCGCTCGCCCTTCCGGCACGTACGGATCCAGGCGGCGATCGCCCGTGCCACCGACCTCAAGGACAACCGCGTCGAGGTCCGCCTCGTGTGGGCCGGGGCCCGCGACTCGTCGCCGGTGGAAGACGGCCGTCTCGGCCAAGTTGTTCTCACCCACGACCAGGGCCGCTGGCTGCCCGTACGGTGACCACCCAAACCCAGCCAAGAAATGCACTTTTCGACACAAGGTATGACGAAGTCGTGCAATCAACTAGCAATAGCCACTGGGCACTTGACAGGGGGTTATGTAACGTGACTAGGACAACGGGGCAAGCAGGTGACGAGCCACATTCGGCACGACGAGAATCGCCCGCCCGCACCCTCACACACACCACCAGCACCAATGAACACCACGGTGACAGGCCGTAACGGGGAGGGCGAGTTGACCACCGCACCATTCACAGATCGTCTGCGACCGGCGCGCACGCGCCGCACAGTCGCCACGATCCTGCTGGCCGCACTCGCGCTGACCGTGTCCGGCTGCGCCGACGCCACCGACGCGGACCCCAAGCCGAGCTCGAGCTCCTCGAAGCCCGAGCCGAAGCCGACGCAGAGCAAGGACCCGCAGGCCGCCGAGAAGAAGGCCGTCCTCGCGGCGTACGACGCGATGTGGGTCGAGCTCATGAAGTCCTACCGCGTCGCCAGCGCCAAGGGAACGAAGCTGGAGAGGTACGCCACCCTTCACGCGCTCGGCCAGTTCGAACTCGACCTCGCGCAGATGAAGAAGAACGGCACGGTCATCAAGGGCTCCTTGGGCCACGAGGCCGAGGCCACGCAGGTCGACACCACGGCTAAGCAGCCCTCCGCCGTGATCGAGGACTGCGTGGACCTGTCGAAGTGGCAGACCTACGACACGAAGACCAAGAAGATCATCCCGCTGCCCAGCAACCAGCCCACGCGCTACAAGGCAACCGCCGAGCTGGAGCGGTGGGACGGCCATTGGATGATCACCAAGTACACCCCGCACGGGGAGCGGAAGTGCTGAGGCCGGCAGCCACAGCGGCTGCCTCCGTAGCCCTTCTCCTCACCACCGCGCCCACAGCGCTTGCCGACGACGGCCCGGCGGTCGGCAACGACCCGGGCTGCAAGGGCTCCGTCCTCAACGTCACCGTCTGCGCCAAGGAGTCAGCAGTCAGGCCCGGCGCGAGCGGGATGGAAGGAGCGAAGCCTGCAGCGAAGAAGAAGCGCGGCAACGCTGCCCCGAAGTGCACGTACGAAAAGCTCAAGCCGCAGCCTCCCAAAGCGAACGCCGTGTACGAGGACCGCAAGCCGGGACAGAAGGGTGCGGTCTACCGCATCATCTGCCCCGACACCGGCCGTGTCGGTATCTCCTGGATCCCGGCCGGAGGCGCCCCCGCCGCGCCCGCGATCGACCCCGAGGTCGTCGCCCGCCAGGCCGTCGACCAGATGAAGCTCGTCGGCCCCGACATCGCCAGCCCTCGCGCGACCGGGAAGTACACGGTCGGCGTGCCGATGTGGCTGTGGGTCAACCAGGGCGCGACCACGTACGGGCCGAACAGCGCGACCGCGACCGCAGGCTCGGTGACCGTGACAGCCAACGCCGAAGTCACCGACATCGAGTGGAACTTGGGCGACGGCAGCGACAGCGTGCACTGCGACGGCCCCGGCACCCCCTACAAGGAGTCGTACGGCATGAAGGAGTCCCCGGACTGCGGGCACCTCTTCCGTATGCCGTCCAAGGGCGAGCCGGACGGCAAGTACCAGGGGACCGCCACCGCGACCTGGACGGTCGAGTGGCAGGTCAACGGCGGTGGTGAGACCGGGCAGTTCACCGAGGTCCGCGAAACCGACTTCGCCGTCTCCGTGGGCGAGCTCAAGGTCCTCGACTAGCAACGCGGGAAAGGCACCAAGCACGTGAAGCTCAAGAACTCCAGGACTCCCGCGCCGGCCGCCGCGCCGCCCGCCCAGGGATCCGTCGTACGACCCGAGATCGGCATCTCCGATCCGCTGCCGCCCCGGCGCCGCAGCCGCTCGCGCATGGCCGGCGGAGCGGTGATGGTGCTGTGCGGAGCGCTCGGGGTGTCGTGGCTCCTCAACAGCGCCACCGACCGCACCGACGTCCTGGCCGTCGCCCGCGACGTCCCCTCCGGACAGGCCCTCACCCTGCAGGACCTGCGCGTCGTCGCGCTGCCCGAAGAAGCCGCGCTGAAGACCATCGCCGCCAGCGAGCGCAAGAACCTG
Organism: Streptomyces cavernicola; assembly: GCF_029968035.1. Taxonomy (GTDB): domain Bacteria; phylum Actinomycetota; class Actinomycetes; order Streptomycetales; family Streptomycetaceae; genus Streptomyces; species Streptomyces cavernicola. The sequence goes on from NZ_JASCIQ010000044.1 coordinate 40,985, forward strand.
GTGGGCCGCCACACCTCGGTCCGCCTGACCGAGGGCTCACTGCTGACCGACGGACAGCTCCAGGACGGCAACGGTCTGAAGGCCGACGAGGAACTCGTCGCCGTCGAGGTCGAGCGCGGCCGCGCCCCCGTCGACGCGCTCGAGCCCGCCGACACCGTGCGCGTCGTGCCCGCGCAGGAGGAAGCAGACCGCCCAGCCAGCCCGTCGAAGGACCCGGTCGCCGAAGAGGTGACCGGCCGTGTGGTGAAGGTCGGACGCCCCGACACATCCGGCAACACCGTGGTGCAGATCGCCGTACCGAAGGACCAGAGCAGCACCGTCGCCTCCCAGGCCGTCGACGGCAAGCTCGGCCTGGTGCTGGTTGCGAAGGGCTGAGCATGTCGGTAACCGTGATCACCTCCGCGCACAGCTGCGGGACGACCGTCTCGTCCCTCGCCCTGACCCTGTCCGCGCCGAACGTGTCCCTGCTCGTGGAAGCGGACTGCTCGCAGGGCAGCATCCGCCACGGATTCCAACAGGGCCGCTGGGGACCGGAGATCGGCCTGTGGCACCTCGCCGAGGCACAGCTCCAGGACCAGCTGGCCGAAGCCTTCGAGACCCACCTGCGGGCCATGGACTCCGAGGGCAACCGGTGGATCCTGCCCGGCCTGACCGACCCCCTCCAAGCCGCCACGCTCGCCGGTACGTGGGAGCCGCTGGCCGGGCTGCTCCAGGTGATGGACCAGGGCGCCGGGTACGACGTGTTCGTCGACGCCGGGCGCCTCGTCGCCGAGCCCGGACGCGTGCACCCCACCCTGTATCCGGCAGCGCTGCTGCACCGCGCCGACATGGTGCTCCTCGTCGTCCGCAACACGCTGACGTCGGTGGCCCAGACCGTTCCGGTCGCCGCCGCGCTGCGCGAGGAACTCGACCGCTCCGGGACCGGCGCCGACGCCCTGCGCATCGTGATGATCGCGGAGGAGAGCCGCTCCCACGGGATGCGCTCGGACGCGATCGCCCGCCGCCTGCAGGCCCCCGTGGTGGCGATGCTGCCGTGGGATCCGGCGACCGCGCAGCTGTTCACGCACGGCTCGGAGCGCCCGGTGAAACTCGCGAAGGCGCCGCTCGCGAAGCAGGCCCGCACCGCGTGCGAGCAGCTGGCCGTCGACGTCCGTACGCGTCGTCTGCGGCTGCAGATGCCGCCCGCGGCGGTCAGCTCGCCCGTGGTGGCCGGGGTGCTGCAGCGCCTGGCCGCCTCCCGGCAACAGGTTCCGCAGCTTGGCCAGGAGGTCCCGCGTGGCTGAGTACCCCAACGGCCAGCAGCAGCCCCAGCGCCTGTCGGACCTGCTGCGCGGCTCCCTCCAGCCACCCGCGCCCGCGGCACCGCCAGCACCGACAGGCCCCCCGGGACCGATGCCGCCGTCCGCTCAACTCCCCGCGCAGGCACCGCCCGCGCCCCCGGCCGCCGCCGTACCGCAGCACACCCACGTCGAGGGCCTGCCAGGGGCGCTGCCGGTGTCCCGTGCCGACATCACCATGTTGCGCGACCGGGTCGCCGACACCATCTCCACGGCCGACGACGACGATCCGATGCCGACCGAGGACGCGCGCCGCGAACGCGCCCGGCACCTGGTCGCCAAGCAGGTGTCGCAGTGGGCCGTGAAGGAGAACCCGGCCCGGACGCCGATGACGCCGGCGCAGGTCGACGCGGTCATCCAGGCCGTGTACGACCTGGTGTTCAGCGCAGGCCCTTTGCAGCGTTACCTCGACGACCCGGACGTCGAGAACATCCGGATCTCCGGCATGACCACCCTGGTCGCCTACCGCAACCGGCCCACGGAGCAGGTGGATCCGGTGGTCGACGACCCCGCGGACCTGCAGGCGTTCATCAACCAGCTCGCGAAGAACTCCGGGCACCGCGAGCGACGCCTGTCGCAGTCCAGCCCCATGGCGTCGTTCCGGCTGCCGGACGGCTCCCGCGCCGAGGCCGGCCTGCTCGCCCACGAGCCCTACCTCGTGATCCGTCGGCACGGCACCAAGAGCGCCGACATGAACCAGATGATCCAGTGGGGCACCGTCAACGAGTCGATGGCGGCGTTCCTCTACTCCCTGGTGCTGTCCGGGAAGAACCTGCTCATCTGCGGAAACATGGGCGCCGGGAAGACGTCGCTGCTGCGCGTGCTCGCCCGCCTGATCCCGCCGGACGAGTGGATCACGGTCCTGGAGTCCGACAAGGAGCTCTACCTCGAAGAGGGCTACCAGCACGGTGCCACCCCGCACGCCCTGGCGCTTGAGGCCCGTTACTCGAACGGCGAGATCGACTCCAGCGGCGAGGAAGTCGGCAGGATCGGCGTGAGCGACATGTTCGCCCACTCCCTGCGCACCGCCGCCGGCCGCGTCATCGTCGGCGAGGTCCGTGGCGACGAGGCCGACGCCATGCTCGAGGCGATGTCCGCCGGCGGCCGCGGCACCATGTGCACGCTCCACGCCGACCACCCCGACCTCGTCGTGCCGCGCCTGGTCACGCTGTGCCGCAACCGCACCCGCGACTCCGTCCACGAACTCGTCTCCACGGGCGTGCACTTCGTTGTGTTCGTCCGCAAGATCGACCAACGGCGCATCGGCGGCCGCGTGCACCGCTTCGTCTCCCACATCACCGAACTCCGGCCCGGCGAGAACGGAGCGCCCAGCACGCAGCACGTCTTTGCCCCCACCGAGCATGACCCGCGCGGCGTGTTCAACATGCGCCCCTCGGAGGGCTGCCGCACCGATCTCGTCAACGCCGGCTTCGACCTGGACTGGCTCACCCCGCAGCGCGCCGCCTGGCGGCGCCCGCTGGACCTGGTACCCACCGAGATCCGGAGGGCCTCGTGAACACCACCCAATGGAGCCTGCTCGCCGCCCTGTTCGGCGCCCTCATCGTCACCGGCCTGCTCCTGGCCATCACCGGGCTGCGCGGCGTCGAGGACGACCCGGCCCGCCCAGCCTCCCGCGCCCAGGAACGGTGGCAGCGGATGCGCGCGACGATGCCCGAGGCCTGGGCCACCCGCTACCGGCTGCTGTGCATCGTGGCCGCCGTCGCCGCCATCCTCACCTGGGCCTACACCCTGCGCCCGATCCAAGGGCTGATGGTCGCCGTGGCCGTCCTGGGCTTCCCCTGGGTGTGGAACCCGGCCGGAACCGCACAGCGCCAGGTACAGCGCCTGGAAGCGATCGCGGAGTGGCTGCAGCAGCTCGCCGGCATGCACCAGTCCTCCGCGACCCTGGAGACCGCGATCGCCGCGTCCGCGACGCGCTGCCCGCAGATCATCCGCCCGCAGGTCCGCACCCTGGCCGCCCGGCTGCGCATGGGCGTCGACCCGACCTTCGCCTACCGGCAGTTCGCCGACCAGTTCGCCGACGGCGCCGTCGACAATGTGGCCCTGCTCTTCCTCGCCCACACCAAAGACCACGGCCGCGGACTGACCCGCGCGCTGCAGACGATGTCGCAGCTCACCGCCTCCGAAGCGACCGCGCTGAGCGCCATCGACGCCGAACGCAACCGTGCACGGCAGTCCACCCGTTGGGTGTCGGTGATCTGCATAGGGTTCGTCCTCTACCTCGTCACCGGTACCTCCTGGGGCGACGTGTACCGCACGGCGACCGGCCAGTTGGTGCTCGTGGCGCTGTCCGCCGGGTTCATCGCCGCCCTGTGGTGGCTGCGCCGCATGGCCGTCACCCCGCCCGACCCGCGCCTGCTCGACCCGCTGCCCGCCAAGGCCGCCCAGGCCCAACTCCGTAACGCCGCGGTACCCGCGCCCGCGAAGGGAGCCTTCTCGTGATGTTCTCGCCTGCCGCGCTCATCTTCGGCGCCCTGCTGGGAGCGGGCCTCTACCTCCTGGTGCGCGAGGCACTGCCGTCCCGCCCCGACCCCGACGCGATCCTGGACCGGTTGGAGAACCCCCACCTGGCCGCCGCACCCCGGCGCGTCCCCGCAGGGGAGAAGATGCCGCTGGTCGAGCAGGCCGGCCACAAGGCATTGGCGAGCTTCGGGCACCTGCTCACTGTGCCTCGCGCCGACCTGGAGATCCTCGGCAAAACCCCGGCCGAGCACGTCGGCACGAAGGTCCTGGGCACTCTCGCCGCCTTCGCCATGCCGCAGATCCTCAACGCGCTGCTGCTTGCCGCGGGCGCACCCCAACTGGCCGTGCCCCTGCTGTTCGTGTCCGTACTGCTGGCCCTCGTGATCTGGTTCAACGCCGACCACGACGTACGGCTCAAGGCCAAGCAGCGCCGCCTGCAGTTCCGCATCGCGATCGCCTCCGTGCTGGAACGCGCCCAACTGGCCCGCAACGCGGGCGTCGGCGTGGAAGCAGCCCTGTTGCGCACCGTGCAGGTCGGCGACCACTGGATCCTGACGCGGATGCGCCTCGCGCTCAACCGCGCCGACCTCGCCGGCGTCGACCAGTGGGACGCACTCAAGCAGCTCGGCGACGAACTCGACGTCCCCGAACTGGCCGCCCCGGCCGAGACGTTCTCCCTGGCCAGCGAGGGAGCGAAGATCGTCGAAACCCTCGACACCCAGGCCAAAGCGCTCCGCAACCGGCTGCGCACCGACAAACAGGCCCAAGCCGCCGGAGCCTACGAGAAGCTGCCGCTTCCCTCCACCCTGGTCTTCGCCATCGCCTTCGCCGTCTTCGCCTACCCCGCGCTGCTCGGCCTGACCAACCGCTAGCCGCCGCTGAACTCCCCACCATGAACAAGGAGATACCTGCCATGTCCCACACCCGACTCCGGACCCGCGCCGCCCGACGCCTGCACACCGCCTGGCACACCCGCCTGCGCCGCATGAGCGACCGCGACGTCCGCGAGGGCGGCTTCGGCACCCTGGAAGCCCTCACCCTCGCCGGAGTCATCCTCCTCGCCGCCGCCGCGTTCACCCTCGCCTTCAACGGCGCCCTCGACGGCCTCATCGCCGAGTTCGAGTCCGCCGTAGGCAAGTAGCAATGCGAGCACGGCTGAGACAGCTCTGGCAGCGGCGCCTGACGCACATGAACAGCGACGCCGGCATCGGGACCCTGGAATTCCTGGTCCTGGCGCCGATCCTGCTCATCGTGCTGTGCGCCGCCCTCCAGATGGGGATGTGGTACCTCGCGGACTCCGCCGCCGCCACCGCCGCCCGCAAGGGCGCCGAGACCGGCTCCTCGTACCAGTCCACCCCCGCCGCCGGCGCGGAGCGCGCCGAGAGCTGGCTCGCCGACATCAGCATCGTGCGCAACCCGCATGTCTCCACCACCGGGTCCACCAGCCAGACGGTCCGCATCACCGTCGACGCCGAAGCCATGAACTTCCTGCCGTTCCTGGACTTCTCGATCAGCCGCAGCGCCGAGGACGTCGTCGAACAATGAGCCAGAGCACCCCACGTCACACCCCCCAGCGCGGCCGCCGCCGCGGTCCCTGGCACACGCGGCTGCAGGACGACAGCGGCTACTACACGCTCGAAGCCCTCATCTGCATCCCCGTCGTCCTAGCCGCGCTGGCCCTCTTCGCCGCGTACGGACTGGCCGGGATCGGCGACACCACCACCGCGAACGCAGCGGCCGCCGCCGCCCGCGCGGCCAGCCGCGCAGATGCACCAGAAGGCGCCGAAGTAGCCGGGCAGAACGCCGCCATATCCTCCCTGCGCCAAGCCGGAAACACCTGCGCAGACTCATCGATCACGATCGACACCAGCAACTTCCCCACAGACGTGGGGCAAGCGGGCCAGGTCACCGCCACCGTCACCTGCACCGTCCCGCTCTCCCAGCTCACGGTGCCCGGCATGCCCGGCTCCAAGACCCTCGAAGCCACCCGCGTCAGCTCAGTTGATCAGTACGCCAGCCGAGACGACGAGGAGGACACCCCGTGACACGGTGGCTGCACGCTCTCCGCACGAACACCGCGTCCGATCGCGGATCCGTCACCCTGTACTTCCTCGGCTTCGGCATCATCATGATCGGCCTGCTCGCGCTCATGGCCGACATGGGCCGCTATATGAAAGCCTCCGCCGACAGCGAGGACCTGGCCGCCGAAGCCGCCCGCGCCGCCGGCCAGCAGATCGACCCCGCAGACGCGATCGGCGGCCACGGCACCGTCGTCGACCCCGCCGGCGCCGAGCAGGCCGCCACCGACTTCCTGCGCCAGGCCGAAGCCGACGGCAGCGCCCTCGTCTCCGCCGACGGGCAGACCATCACCGTCACCGTCCACGACACCTACGAGCCCATCCTCCTCGACGGGTTCGGCTTCGGGGACTTCTCCGTCACCGCCCGCTCCACCGCAACCCTCGTCCGCACGGACCCCGAAGGATGACCATGCGCCCCCAACCCCCGCTCGCCGTGCGGCTCCTGCGGGCCGCAGCCAGCCTCACCGCCCTCGCGCTCCTCCTGGTCGGCGTACCGGTCCTCCTCCTCGCCGCCGGCACCCTCCCCGGCCACGTCCCGGGCCCAAGCGAGATCAGCGACGTCCTGCAGTACGACGACGGCAGCTCCCTGTTCAAGGTCCTCACCCTCGCTGCCTGGGCGTTCTGGGGCTGGGTCGCCGCATCCACCGTGATCGAAGCCGGCACCATGCTGCGCCGCCGCCCACGCCAGCGCGTACGGGGCTTCGCCGCGCCCCAGCGCCTGGCGGCCTTCCTGCTCGGCGGTCTGCTCGTCCTGCCCGCCAGCACTGCGATGGCGGCCTCCTCGCCCGCGGTCGCGGCGACCGCCACGCACGTACCGCAGCAGCTCACCACTCAGCAGGCCGTCACCGAGCAGTCCGCACCGACCACTGAGCGCGCAGGCGCCGTCCACGTAGTCTCGGAGGCGGGGGAGACGGTGTGGGACATCGCCGAGACCGCGCTCGGCGACGGACAGCGCGCCGTCGAAATCCGCCAGCTCAACCCCGAGTTGCCGACCGGGGCCACCCTGCCCGTCGGCACCACGGTGAAGCTGCCCGCCGACGCCCGCCCCACCCAGGCGCCGGCCGCCGACACCGCGGCCCGCGCCGCCGGTGACAGCGGCCCGCGCCCGACCGGAGGCCACACCACCACCGTCACCGACGACCAGCGGCACGACACCGAGCACGTGGTGAAGCCCGGCGACACGATGTGGGAGATCGCCGAAGAGGAGAAGGGCGACGGCACCAAGTACGTCGAGATCTTCGAGGCGAACGAGGGAGCCGAGCAGCCGGGCGGCACCCGGCTGACCAACCCCGCCGACATCCGTCCTGGCCTCAAGCTCACCATCCCGCACGCCTCCGCCCCGGCCGAGGACACCAAGCCGGACGCACCCAAGTCCCCTGACCGCGACCGTCCTTCCAACGACAACCGGCCTGCTGAGCCCGACACCCCGGGCGACTCCGCCGACGACCGGCAGCACGGGGCAGACGAGGGAGCCGCGAAGACACCGCCGAAGGAGACTGAGAAGCCTTCCGCGGAACGGGACACTGCGCCGTCACCGTCCGCCTCCGGACACGAATCGGCGCCCCCGTCGGCCGCCCCGTCTACGAAGCCGGCCGAGTCGGAAACCGCCGAAACGGCGCGCCCCGCACAGGAACCCGGCGCTTCCTCCACGGACGAGTCGGTCGTGGACGCGCGCCACATCGCCGGACTCGGCATGCTCCTCGCCGGAACCCTGGCCGGAACGATCGCGGTGAAGCGCCTGCTCCAGCGCCGCCGCCGCAACCCCGGCGAGACGATCGCCATGCCCGATACCCCCGGTCCCGTCGAGCAGGGCCTCGACTACGCCGCCGAGCCCGCCAGCGTCGACCTCCTCGACCACGCCCTGCGCACCCTGGCCCACCACGCAGCCGCACACGACCGCGCCCTGCCCGAGCTCCGCGGCGCCCGGGTCACCGCCACCAGCATCGAGCTCCTCCTCGACGACGACGCCGAGCCGCTCCCGCCCTTCACCCGCGCCGGCGAACACCTCTGGGCCCTCGACCCCGCCCACCAGCTCATCGACAGCCCACACACCGTTGCCGCCCCGTACCCCGGCCTCGTTCCGCTCGGCACCGAGACCGACGGCAGCCACCTGCTCCTCAACCTCACCCACACCCGCGTCCTCCTCCTGGACGGCGACGACCAGGACGTACGCGACACCGCCCGCGTCATCGCCCTCGCCGCCGGCACCAGCGCCTGGAGCGACCACGCGGACATCCTCACCGTCGGCCTCGGCACCGAACTGCCCGCCCTGCTGCCCCAAGGTCGCCTGCGCGCCGTCCCCTCACTACGCGCTGCACAGAGCGACCTCGGCGAACTCCTCCTCGAACACCACCAGGGCGACGCGCCCGCGGACCCCCTGCCGTGGATGCTGATCTGCTCCGCCGACGCCATCCGGGCCGACGAAGTACAGCCCCTGGCCGCCTCGCTCGCCGCCGCCCACGACATGCCCGTCGCCCTCGTGCTCCCGGCCCGGCACGCCGCAGCCGAGTTCCCCGACGCCGTACGCCTCCAGGCCGGCACCGACGCCCCCCAGCACCTGGACCACCTCGGCACCGACCTCGTCCTGCAGACCCTCCCCGAGGAGGACTACCGGGCCTTCCTCCGCGTCCTGCACACCGCGGACGAACCCGCCCGCCCCGCAGAAGGCGCCTGGCGACACGTCCCGCCCGTCAGCCTCACCAAGACCGACACGGACAACGGCCCCAGCAGCATCCCCCTGCTCGCCACGGTCCCCGACCCCACCGCCGACTCCGTCGACGAACCCGAGACGCCCTTCGCCGCGCTCACCGACACCGCGCCCGCCGGCGGCACCGTGCACGTCCTCAACCCGCTTCCGCCCACCGACGAAGCCCCCGAAGACGACCACACGGAGCCCGCTACGTCCGAGGAGACAGCGGCTGCCCCTCCCGCTCTGCTCGGCCAAGCAGCGGCAGACGAGACCGAACTCCCCGCCCAGGAAGCGGAGTTCACCGGCGGCGGGCCCCTGATCCGCGTGCTGGGCCCGGTCGAAGTCACGGGTGTCGAAGCCTCCGGCCACGGCCCCAAACTCGCCGCGCTCGCCGCCCTGATCTACTTCAAGCCCGGCATCACCGGCGACACGATCTGCGACGCCATGGACCCCATAGAGCCCTGGGCCAAGCGCACCCTGCAGACCCGCATCTCCGAACTCCGCAACCGACTCGGCAGCGACAACGACGGCAACGTCTACCTGCCCCGCGCCCGCACCGGCGGCTACCGGCTCTCCGATCAAGTCCGCTGCGACTGGACCGAGTTCGAGACCCTCGCCACCCGCGGGCTCGCCAAGGGCGAGACGGCAGGAATCGCCGACCTCACCACCGCCCTCGACCTGGTCACCGGCCGCCCCTTCGACGGCGACCAGCCGACCTGGGCCGCAGCCCGCATCCAGGAGATGCTCGTCCGCATCACCGACGTCGCCCACACCCTCGCGACCTGGCACCGCACCGCCCCACGCCCCAACCTCGACGCCGCACGCCGCGCCGTACGCGCCGGCCTCGACATCGACGACAGCTCCGAACTCCTCTACCAGGACTGGATGCGCATCGAGGACCAGGCGGGCAACCGCGACGCCGTACGCACCGCGTACGACACGCTCCTCGCCGTCAACCGCAGCCTCAACGTCGGCACCGAGCCGGACACGGAACGCGTCTACGACTCCATCATGCGGCGCACCGCGTGACCCTCAACCACACGGAGAGCTTCATGGCGAACGTCTGGGTGCAGGCCGTCAACCCGCGCAGGCCGGACACTCTCATCCTGGTTCGCACCGACACGATCACCCAACTCAGCGTTAACGACGTGCGGATACTCGCCTCGCGCGTCGAGTCGAACGACGCGTTCCTGCTGGTCCACCGTGACGTCGAAGGCAGCAAGCCCCTCCCGGAGGACTTCCACATGTCCTACCTCGTCACCCCGTGACAGCGTCGACGACCTGATCCTCCTCGCTGACCGCGACGACAACGGAAACTGGGACTGGTCGATCTTCACCGCCTCCGAACTCCTCGCCTGAGGTGGGCGGCGGTGATGTCCAGCGTGACGAGACGCGCATCACATCCGCCGTGATGTCACGTTCAGGCGCACTCGCTGCACTCCCTAATGACCACGGCGCAGCCCGCGCCGCGGCAACCGATGCCAGGGGGACGACTTGCCGGAGACAGTTCTCGGAGTAGCCGGGCTCGCGGTCCTGTTGACCGTACGGCTGCTCTACCGGTGGATCAGCAGCCGGGCTCAGGTACAGCTGGTGCAATTACGCCAGCAAGGCACCAGCGAGCGGATCCGCGCACTGCCCCCAGGAAGCGTGGTCACTGAGCTCCGCCCAGGCGAGGAGCTGCGCATCGAGATCGGTGCGACGGGCGGGGAAGGCCATGCCTGACCACGACATCACGTCCTCTCGCGCCGAGTTCCGCCTCGGCAACGTCGGTGTGGGACAGGTGCTGTTCGGCAAGCACGACCGGAGCGTTCCGCAGTCCGCGGCATCCGCGTCGTCGCGCCGCGACGCCCCACAGCGGGAGTTCGCCCAGTTCTACGAGCAGCACATGCCCAAGCTGATTCGGCACCTGATGCGGCAGGGAGCGAGCGGCCACGAGGCGGCCGAGGCGGCGCAGGCCGCCTTCACCGAGGCGTTCGTGAAGTGGGACACCATCGAGCACCCGGCTGCGTGGCTGCGGCAGGTGGCCTGGCGTAGCCATCTGCGCCGCCGTACTGACCGAGAGGACCCTGTCCAGGACGTTCCTGAGCTGCCCGGTGGGATGTGCCCCCTACACCATGTGGAGCTCAAGGAAGAGGAGACCCGCGTGTATGCGGCCCTCGCGGGCCTTCCGCCGCAGCAGCGCAGGGTTCTGGCCTGGTACCTGGACGGGTTCGCCGCCACCGAGATCGCGGCCGTCCTCGGGCTGAGCACCGAGGCCGTCCGCCAGAACCTCAGCCGCGGCCGCGCACGCCTCAAGACCATCCTGCTGGGCCCGAACGACGGAGGCGGACGATGAACCACTTCGACAGCGACGCCGCCCTCGACGCCCTGCTCGCCTCGGCGGACGAGGCCGTCCTGGCCGCCGTGGGCGAAGGACTCGACCTGGAGGCCGGCCTCCAAGGTGTGTACGACGAGGTCGACCTCCAAGTCGTGTACGACGGGGACGGCCTCCAAGTCGTGTACGACGTGGCTGATGTCCAGGACGATTCAGACCTCATGGTGTGGGAGGAAGAGCGGACCGATATCAGCGGCGCCGATCTGCGCGGAGCCGATCTGCACGGTGCCAGGCTCACCAGCTACCGCTTGGTCGGAACCAACTTGGCCCACGCCGACCTCAGTTGGGCGTACTTGGGCGGTGCCGACCTGACCCAGGCCGTGCTCGCCCACGCGAACGTCTACTCGGCCGGGCTCACCGGGGCGAACCTGACGGGCGCGAGCTTGGTGAAGGCCAACCTCGCCAAGGCCCGGCTGGCGCACACGAACCTGCGTAGGGCTGACCTTCGAGGGGCCAACCTGTACGCGGCTGACCTTCGAGGGGCATCGCTTATCGGCGCGAACCTGCTGGGCAGCAACCTCGCCGAGGCGTACCTGGTGGGTGTTCGTTGGTCGCTGGAGACCGACTGGCCACCGGAGTTCTACCAGCTGATCCGGGTCTGGTCGGAGGAAGTGGAGTTCGGCGTCTTCCAGGTCCGCGCCGACTACGCCCGAGACCGCGTCGAACTGCCAGAGCTGCAGCCCGTGTAACGGGAAGGCGAGGTCGGGAGGCGCGAGCATGTCGTCGACGTGCCCGCGCACTGCCTGGCCAGGCGACTGCCCGCACTGCGAGCCAGAAGGTGACCTGAGGGTGCCGTGTCACCGCAGGTGGGCAGGGGTACGGCACAAGCGACCAAGTTCGTGACCAGGGGGGGGATCCGTGGGGAAAGCCAGTCGGGGAAAGAAGCAGCGGAACCGCGACAACGCCGCCCAGTGGACTGCGGCCGGGGCAGCGCGGGCCGCACACCGGGCGAAGGCGGACACACAGCGATTTCTGGAGGACAACCCGTTCGTGACCGCGCGACTGGCCACGAACGCGCATCAACGACTCATGGAGTTGGGCACCGCACTGCAGTACAGCGACGTCCCGCCCGGCCACCAGCAGGACCTGACGTTCGCCATGACCTTCGGCAAGCAGGGCTACACGCCTCCGTGGCCGAGGGACCCCACGACCGGCGCACGCTGGCAGATCCAGCAGATCCAGCAGAGCCTGCGCATGGCGGAGGTCTTCGTCCTGTCCCCGGCAGCTCACGCCGCGGTGATGGCGGCCGCAGCCACCCTGGAGCCCGCTGACGTCGTCACCCTCGATCGGGATCGGGACATCGTCAGCCCCACCGGACTGCTTGTCCTGCCCGAACCCGTCATCCTCATCAACCGAGGCGGCACGGCCTCGGACACGATCGCCTACAGCTGGCAGTTCGTGACCCAGAACCAGGTCCTGCCCACCGCCCAGTACCCGGGTGTCCAGATCACCACCTACATGGACCGCGACGGCCCGGTGCAGCCCGCCGAATGGCGCATGCTCCTCGCCCAGGCCCGCGCCAACCGCACGCCCCTTCCGCCCTTCGTGCCCGACGGCATCTACGGCCTGCGCGGCGATGCCGCTGCCGAGAGCACCGAGCGGCTGGCCTCGATCAACGGCGAGCACCGCCGGGTCAACGAGCTGCTCAACGAGGTCTCGAAGCACACCACCGCGCCGCCCGAGGTCGGAGAGTGGGCCGGCGGCCAGATCGAGGACACCTACGACGACTTCGCGGCGCGCTACATGTTCGCGTTCTGGCGCCTCACCACTCAGGGCGTCACGGTCGCGACCTCTGCCCGGTACCGCCAGCCCGGCAGCACCGGCCAGCAGCGCAAGGGAGCGCCCGCCGCCCCCGCCGTCCGCGTCATCCGCCTGGCCCACCAAGTCCCCGCCCAGCGCGGCGAATCCGACGAGGCCGCCGTCGGTCGCGTCTACCACCACCGCTGGCCCGTCAGGATGCACAAGGTCCGCCAGTGGTACCCCAGCAAACAGGAACACCGGGTGATCTGGCGCGGCCCCTACATCAAGGGCCCCGCCGACGCGCCGCTCATGGTTGGCGAGAAGGCCTACTCGGTCGACACCTGACCTACGGCAGCACGGCGGCCGTTCCTGGGTCGTGCGCGCCAAGCAAGATCGAGGTAAGCGACGAGGGAGGGGGCCCCAGTGGCGACCGAGGAAGAAGAGCAGGGACTACGGATTCCGGAAATTGTCGATGAGCTCGGCGATCCATACGGCCCCGAGGCGATCGATGAGCAGCCGGACCCTCCGTACACCAAGCCGCTGTACTGCGGCCGTTGCAGGGTTCTGGTCTCGGCCAGGCGGGGCAACGCCGCCAACCCAAAGTCGAAGTCCTCTCACTACGCCCTCTTTCCCGGGCGCAAGCACAAGGCGGACTGCGCGTACGACCTGAAGCGCCGTGGGGAGGACTTGGCCTCCGGCTCTAACGGCACAGTCGTCAGGGAGGACGGCCAGTGGCGGCTGATCTGCCCGCCGATCGAGATCCCTGGCGCTTCAGACAGACCACCGATACCAGGCCCGGCTCGGCCGGGCCGTGCAGGCGGAGGTTCCGGGCCGCGGCCGACGAGCCGCAAGGCCGGTCCGGCGATCGCCTCGGCCCGCCGCATCGTCCAACTCCTACAGGACTTCCGCCACGACCCTGAGGTCGTCAAGAAGTTTCGCGCCGTGGCCCCCGGCGGGCAACACAGCATCGCCTGGGGCGAGTTCTGTTATGGACGCACCGAGGCCCACGACCTGGCTCGTGCTCTCTTGGACGGCTCCGCGCGGACCATCCCGTACGCGGTGTGGGGCCCCGTCAACAAGGCCTACGGGGTCAAGAGAGATTGGCGCACCACGTACGTCGTGACCTACACCGCCGCCTACCCGATCATCATCGACTCCAAGTCGATCCGGGTCCGCGTCGCCGTACGCAGCAGAAACCCGGACTGGATCGGCGCCCACACGGAATCTGGCATGCTCCTCGGGTACGGCTACTGGAAGCTCCTGCAGACCCGGGCCGAGGCCTTCGAACGCGGCTGGATCGAGCTGCAGCTGTGGGCCAACGAACCCTGGCAGAACGAGCGTTGGGACACCGACGACAGCAGCCCGAACGTCCCGATCCCGATCCGCCGTGCTGCACCACGGCCCGACCACGTGGTTACACCGACCGTCGCGGAACAGGCGGCCGCCGAAGCCGCCCCTGCCCTGGAGAAGGCGGAGCCCGGCCAGCAGCAGAACGATGGCACCGGTCCGGTCGGGGCACCCACCCTTGCATTGGGAGACGCCTCGCCGCAGGAGTCCGCGGACTCCCGCACTCGTGACCTGGCGACCGACACACTGCAGGCCTGGACCGCAGGTTCGAGGAGCAGCCCCTCCTCCGGCCCGTCTCCAACCACCGAACCTCCCGTGCCGACCCCGGACGAACAGCCCCCGCCAGCACCTGAGCCGAACGAACTGCCGCTCCCGCCCCAGCCCTTGGTACCGCCGAAGCCAACCGCCCCACCCTCGGCACCCCCATCAACGCCGCGGCCACCGACGCAAGATCGAGCCGAGCCACGCAGGAGCTGGCGCCGATGGTTCCGCCGCCAACCCCGGTGAGGGCGTGCGCTCCGTCTGGCAAGCCTGGAGGCCGACCGGTGGAGGCTGTCCACGACCCTGTGCGTGAGGCGCAGCGATACGTCGTGGGCGAGATCCGGTCAGGATCTCTGGTTGTCCGGCGTGGAGTCGATCACGGTCTGTACGGTCGATCAGTTCCGGCGCACGGCGGCTTCCAGCTGGCTGGCGCCTCGAAGTCACACGCGGGCGGGGGAGCCAGTGAGCGCCAAGGGGTCCATCGAGCTGCGGCACGCGGAGCTGCAGCGCCAGATCCGCGACCTTCATACCCAGGTCGCCGTGAGCGGCCCCGACGACGATGAGTACGACGAGAAGTACGCGCGCCTGGTCGAGGTGACTGGTGAACTGCTCGACTTCGAGCAGGAGATGCCCGCGTTGCTCGCCGAACCTGCGCGCGCATCCAGCGAGCGGGTCGTGCTGTGGTCCTGGCGCGGGCAAGCGGTCGTAGCAGCCGTTCTGGTCGCGCTCGTGTTCGTCCTGGACCGCACCTGGTGGTGGACGCTCCTGCTCGTCCCGCACTTTGTGGGCACCGTAGTCGGATCCCTTCAGAAGGTCCGCACCGAGGGGCACCGCGCCCTCCGCCATACGGCGATGGGCCTGCACGTACTCGCCGTACTGGTCGCCCTGCTCTTCTTCGGGCTCCTGTCGATGTGGTTCCTGATCGCGATCATCATCGGCTGGCTACTCGTGGGCAGCTCACTGATCGAGGATCCGAAAAACGCGGTGCCGGGAGGCCAACGGTGAGCGACGACCACAGCTACGAGATCCGCGACCTCGACGAGCGGACTGGTTCCCTGGAGAGTGAACTGAGCTCCCTGCGCTACAAGTTCGGTGACGTCGAGGATCTCGACCATGAGCTGCGGGACATCCGCGACGACGTCAGCAGTGCCGAGGATGACCTCAGCAGCCTCGACGACGACGTGCGCGCCCACATCGCGGACACCGAGCGGGCGCTGAAGCGGTTGACGGCACGCATCCAGGCCATCGAGGCGCACGCCAGCATCGCCGGCGGTATGCCCGTGGCGGACTTCGACACGATCGACGCAGAGTGGCCGCAGCTTGCCCGTGCCGCAGAACGCGGCCGGCAGGCCCGCGCCGGGCTGCTCAACGACGCTGAGCGGTACGACAACTTGAGCCGTATCCAGGCACACGCCTCGGCGGTCGAGTATCGGGATCAGCACCGCGACGCGGCCGTGGAAGCTGCCCGAGTACTGGCGAGCACGCCACGCACGGACGGCGAACACAAGAAGGCCGAGTGGAATTTTCAGAACTCCCAGCGCCTAGCAGACAGCCATGGACAGCGAGCGGAGAAGCTGGCCGGATTCGCCGAGAAGGCACAGGCCGCTCTGGACCAGGACGACGCGCTGCTCGCGTCGAAGGCGGCATTGCTGCAGAAGGCCGAGAAGGCGGAGAAGAAGCTGGACTGGTTGTTGCGCGGTCGTCTGGCGGACGCGGTACGCGACCGGGCGCTGCTGCCGATGTGGTTCGTAACCGCCCTGGGACCTGTTCCGCCTGCGTCTCGGACACAGGAGTGGATGGACGCGGGCACCCGGCTACTGGCGTACCGGGTCACGTGCGAGGTCAAAGACCAGGTGGTGGCGCTTGGATCGATGCCGGACGGGCATCAAGAGCCCCTCCGGGCTGCCTGGTACCAGGAGCTGACGCAGGATCTGCGGTCCTGGCGGTAGCTCGCCGTCTCCCGGCCAGATCACGCAGGGCAGGGACGTGACAAACGGCTGAGAAGAGCAGGGAATCGGGCATCGAAGACCGTCACGAACTCAGCTGCGGTGTGTCCGGCGCGCGTTGACTACAGAACGCCAGCGGGCGCAGGTTGCGGTGGCGCCGTCGAGCCAGCGCGGGGCGGTGTGGCCATCGGGCAGGGGGAGGCTGGCCATGCAGTGAGCGATGTCAACGTAGTACGCGAAGTCGCCGTCCCGGGTGAGCTCGCGGAGCCGGGCGATCGTGGTCGCCAGGGCCTGCTGGTCGTCGAGGACGGCCTGGTGGAAGGCAAGGGCGAGCTCGAGGGTGGGCGTCATCGAGGTGAGGCCGGCGACGTCGAGTTCGGTGCGCAGTGTGCAGACGCGGTCCTCGACCGTGGGGTCGCCGGCGTCGCGTACGAGGGCGGCGATGGCGGCGTTGATGCCGGTGGCGCGCAGCGAGAGCGGGGCGAGGAGTTGCTGGGCGAGGTCGAGTTCGTCGTCG
Organism: Streptomyces cavernicola; assembly: GCF_029968035.1. GTDB lineage: Bacteria > Actinomycetota > Actinomycetes > Streptomycetales > Streptomycetaceae > Streptomyces > Streptomyces cavernicola. The sequence goes on from NZ_JASCIQ010000044.1 coordinate 57,758, forward strand.
GCCTGCTCGGGGTTGGTGAAGGCGACGGCGAGTGCGCGCAGGGCTTGGCAGTGGGCGGCTTCGCCCGCCTTGGCGTGTTGCTCGGCTTCGGTGCGGCCAGCGAGGTAGGCGTCGGCGGCGCGTTCGGGCTGGCCCTGGAGCCACAGGACGTCGCCGAGCACGCGTTGGTGGCGTCCTTCCCAACCCAGGTGCTGCGCGGCGTCGTACGCGGTGGGGAAGTCGCCGGCGAGGCGGGCGGCCTGGGCGAGGCCGCGGCGGGCGTTCTGGGCGAGGCGGCCGCCGCCTTCGACGACCTGCTGGTAGCCGTGGCGTGAGTCCGTACTGCGGCCGATGTCGCGCAGCGCCTTCGCCCGGTAGTACAGGGCGAGGTCGTGGAGCTCGGCGGGTAGCAGGGCGGCGTCGATGACGGTGGTGAGCCGGTCGACGGTCCGGCCACGGTGCTCGTGCTGGCGCCGCGCGAGCGCGCTGAGCGTCTCGACGAGCGCGTCGGTCGTACTGCCCAGCCCGCCGCCCTGGGCTTCGGCGGTGCGGGTGTGGGGGAGCGGTTCCCATACGGAGTCGCCGATGTACTGCCAGGTCGCGTCCTGGAGCCAGCCGAGGTCGAGGTCGAACTCGGCGGCGAGCGCGAGGCCTTGGCGCAGGCACGCCACGAGCAGCTTGCGGTCGCGAGCGGCTCCCGCGCGCCACTGGGCGCCGAGCGCGGTGTGGGCGCGCTCCGCGGCGTGCTGCCAGTCCCGTGGTGACCAGGCGTCGTCGGTGCGGTCGTCGGCGGTGCGGATGGTGGAGCGGATCACGGCGTGCAGGGAGTACGGCCAGATGCTGAACGGCTGCTCGCGGACGAAGGGCCGCTCGATGAGCCGCAGCGCGGCCGCTTCCTGGGCGAGGCCGGCGGTGCGGGCGGCGAGGGCGACGTCGAACGCGTCGAGCAGGGCGGCGGCGCGTACGACGTGGCGTTCGTCGGGGGTGAGGTCCTGCAGGGTGCGGGCAATCAGGGCGGGGAAGTCGGTGTCGAAATCGCCAGGTTCGGGGGTGCGGCCGCTGCGACGGAGCTCCAGGAACCGCATCACCGACAGGTCGAGGTAGAGCGGCAGTCCGTGCGAGCGGACGGTGATGGTCTGCCGCACCGCGTCGCTGAGCAGGGGCCGGCCGTTGCTGGTGAGCCGGCGGGCAAGGTAGTCGTCGCAGTCCTCCGGCGCGAAGTCGCCGATGAGGACCTGCCGTTCCCCGTCTCCCAGCTGCTCAGGAATGCGGGCCCGGGGCACATCACGGGCGACGAGGCCAGGCCAGGCGGCCGGGCCGGTGTAGTCGAGCTGGCCCTGCAGCCGCTCGTCTGCCCACTGCAGCCGGCTGCGCCCAGTGATCACGAACAGGGCGTTCGGCATCAGCCACACGATCCGCTGCAGCAGCCGCTCCAGGTCCCGGTGCGTACGGTCGCCGGTGTCCTCGAACGTGTCGAGGAGGATGACCGGCACGACCTGCTGCTCGGCGGGCAGTTGGGTGAGCTCCCAGGCCAGCAGGTGCGGGTAGTACGACAGGGCGTCGAGGGTGGGTTCGGCCTCCAGCAGGTCGGCAAGCAGGGCGCACCCGGCCAGGGCTCGCACGGTCTGGCGCCGCTCCCGCAGCGCGGTCACCAGCGATCCGGTGACCTGCCCGATGACCGAGCCGACCGTGCCGGGCATCAGCAGCGCCTGCGCGACGTCGGACAGGGCGTTCTGCATCTGCTGGGGCAGGGCCTGGCCGAACTTGGCGCCGAGCCCGGCCCGGCGCAGGTACTCCTCCAGCGGCTCGGCGGGGTGGTTGCGCTCCCAGTAGCGGCGCAGCGCCAGGTCGAAGGCGGGGAGCGGCTGGTTCAGGTGGGCGGCGAGCGCGAGCCGGATGGTCAGGACGACCTGCTCGAAGTCGAGGCCGGACGAGCGGGACAGGTCGATGCGCACCGGCACGAGCTGCTGCTCGCCCCAGGACGGCTCACCCCACTGGGACGGCCGCTGGGCGGGGTCGGTGAGCGCGGCTTCGAGCTTGCGCGACAGGGTCGTCTTGCCGATGCCGCCGATCCCGTAGAACACCACGACGTTGTCGCGCGCGGCCTCGAAGTCCTCGACCGTGAAGCCGGGTTCGGCGATACGCCGCAGGTGCTCGTCGAGCGCGGTCGTGACGCGTTCCCACTGCGCCTGGCGGTTCGTGAACGCCTCCGTCGACGTGAGCGCCCGGTCGTTCACGCTGAACAACGCCCGCAGATCGGCCACTGCCCCCACCCCCCGAAGTGATCATGTTCGGCACCACCCTAGGCCCGCGCCCCTGCCACGGCCCGCCCCAGCCGCGCAGTTCCAGCCGCTCGCGGCTGCCAAGAGCCGCCCAGGGACAATGGCCCGTCCGAATCACCCCACTTCAAGGACGGTTTCCCCGTGTACGACGAATCCGCAGACCCCACTGCCGCCGAGGCACTCCAGCAGGTGGAGGGCGTGATCGCCCACCTGTCGGAGCAGATGCGCGAAGCCCGCGCGAGCGGCGACTCAGACCGGCTGGAACAGCTGAAGGCCGAGTACGGGCAGGCCCTCGCCGACCGTAGCGACCTCCAGGAGGGCGACGGCGGCGAGGAGTCCGAGCAGATCGCGGCCCGCTACGCGGCGCGCCTGAAGGAGCTCGGCGGCGAGTAGCCCGCCTCCGACCGGCGCATCGGCAGCGCCGCGACGGTCACCGGCCCCGGCAGTGTCCCGGGCTGGAAGCCGGCGGGCATGAGCGGACGGGCCAGCCACAGAATCTGCCGCACTTCGGCCCGGTACTGCGGCAGGGCCGCGAGCAGGTGGCGGTGGACGGACAGGAACCGCGACGCCTCCTGCTCGGTGTAGGGCCGCTGCTGCTCCGCCAGCAGCGCCGGCACCGCGCCCACGGCGCTGACCCAACCGCCGTCGGCGCGGCGCTCGTTGCGGTACACGGCGCTGCCGTCCCGGCATACCACCGCCACCGAGCTCACCAGGCCGCTCGCCTCCGCCGCCTGCACGGCCTCGGGGAGTACGGCGAAACTCCGGTCATGGCCGGAGGCGGTGGTGAACCGGGCCGGCAGCCGCTCGTCCCCGGCGACGGCCGCGTAGCGGGCCGCCGTCCCCTGCCGGCTGTCCGCACCACGCACCGCCAGGACCACCAGCTCCACCCGGTACCCCGCCTCGTGAAACGGGCGCGCGCTCTCCAGGAACTGCTCCACGCTGCCGGGCGCCATCTCGATCAGCACGTCCCCGCGCCGCGCCCGTACGTGCGCCTCGGCCTGGGTCTGCCAAGCCCTGTAGTCCGCCCGGATCCTCGAACCCGCGGTCCGCGGATTCTCCCGCAACGACCGCAGATAGTCCGGGTGGTTCGCCTTGAAGAAGCCACCGGTGATCCACGTCGGACGCCCGCGCAACGTCCTGCGCACCATCTGAGCCGCAAGGGTCTTGCCCGCCCCGGGCTGCGCCTTCACGAACACCACAACCGGCCGCTCCTGCGCCGTGATCCGCCCGAGAAACGACGGCACGATCAGCTCGTCGAAGATCCACCGGTGCTCGTCGTGAGAGAGCCGGTGGTAGTCGACGCCCGGCGCCTCGGCCCGCGGCTGGGCAATGCGCCGGACCGGCTCCGCGAGCGCCGCGACGCGCTCGGCGTCGCGCCTCACGGCCAGGCTCTTGTCCTCGGGCACGAGCCCGGCATGCACCCGCCGGTCGGCGTCAGCCAGATTCTCCCGGAAGGCCACCGTCTCGGCCGGGCCCCAGGGCCGGGACCTCTCGCCCAGCAGCACCCCGGCCGCGCGGGCCCGGTGCTGCCAGCTGCCGTCGGTGAGTTCGTTGGTGTAGAGCACCTGCAGGTCGCGTCGTACGACCGTCACGCGGTCGGCGAGGTGCTCGTCCTCGATGACCTTCAGGCCGCGGGGCACCTGCTTCGAGCAGTTGTCGTGGTTCTCCCAGGACACGTACCTCCCGCCGCCGGCCTCGGCACCGTCCAGGAACCGGCGCAGCACGCCGAGTTGGCTGACCGCCTCGGGCACGGCCAGGGCCACGACCTCGACCCGGTACCCCGCCCGCCGGTACGCCTCGGCCGCCGAGCGGAACGCGTGCAGATCGGGGAGCGCGCTTTCGACGAGTGCGTCATACCGGAACTCCCTCACATGCTCCTCCACCAGGGCTTGCCAACGCCGAGTGTCCGGACGCACCTTGACGCCCGCAGTGCGCACGTCGTTCTCGACGTGGGTCTCGTACCGCTCGTGCACGGCCTTGTAGAGGTCGACGCCAACCAGCACGGCACCGCCACGGAGGTCCAGGACGTGCTGCAGCATGCCGACCAGCCGGGTCTTGCCCGCCCCCGGCTGGCCGAGCACGAACACGACCACGGGTCGCCGTTGGGAGACCGCGTGCCGGGTCCAGGTCGGCAGGATCAGCCGGTCCAGGACGTCACGACTTGCTGTCTCGCTCAGCACGTCCTGCTGCCCCGTGCGGTCGGTCATCCTGTTTGTCCTTACCTCTCGGTTTGTTCTTGACGGTCGCCGCCGGCGGCGGGTGGTGGCGGGCTGGCTGGCCTTTGGGGGAGTTCGGTGCCGTCGCGGCGGACGTACCACTCCCAGAGCTGGCGGGTGATGGTGCTGCGGTCGCTGCCCGCGCGGTGCGTGGCGGCGTCGAAGTCCGTCACCAGCTCGTCGTCGATTCCGCGTAGGACGCGTTGCTTGTGGCGGTGGCGGTGTTGTCTGCGGCGTTCGTCTTCGGTGGTCATTCGCCAATCCTGCCCGGTGGCTTGCCACCATGCAAGCAGCCTGGCACTCTGGTGGCAAGCCACCAGGAGGGGAGAGCACATGAATGTCGAGGCACGCGAGCAGGCGGCAACCCGAGTACGAAGGATGGCCGCTGACCTCAACAACGAGGCACTGTGTATGGCGTGGAGGGCCACCGAAGGGGCGGGCGTCACGAAGGAAGTCGCCCTCGTGCGCGGCTGGATCATGGACGAGTTTCAGGCGCGCCTGGGCGACGACCTCTTCGACGAATGGCTGATGTCGGTCGACGCGGACGGCAACTCCCCCGACCCCTTGGCCTTCTTCGAGCAGGCCGGGCACATCACCCCCGAGTCGGCCCTCGCACGTTCGATCCCCGGCAGCGGTAACGACGGAGGCCACAGGGGCGGTGAGGTGAGCGAGCTACTGCGCGGCCTGCCCCAGGGCGTCGTGGTCGTCGCGGTCGGGGCGGCTGGATCCGGGAAGTCGACGGGGGCCGCTGTCGCCCGCGCGCACGGGTACACCGTGATCTGCCTGGATGAGCTCAGGCAGGAGATCAGCGGGGACGCGGGCGACCAGGCTGCCACACCGCTCGCGGTCGCCCGTCAGAACACCTTGCTCGACGCGGCGATGGGCGCGGGGGAGCCGGTGTTCCTGGACTCCACAAACGTCGAGGTGCGGGTGCGCGCCGACCTCGTCGCGCGGGCCCACCACCATGGGCGCCCCGTCGTCGCCCTCCGGTTCGTGCCCGGCCGGGACGTTTGCCAGGCACGCAACGCCTCCCGCACGGGCAGTGCCCGTGTACCGGAGGACGTGTTGGCCTGGCAGTACGAGGGTGCACAGTATGCGAGTGAGGCGGTCCTCCTGGCGGAGGGCTTCATCGCCGCCTACACCGTCGACTGACAGACCCGACTGAACGTTGAGCGCCCGCAGCCATTGGAGTTGGCTGCGGGCGCTCGCTCGTGACTCTACCCACGGGCCTGGGGTTGTGGGCAGCGTCCCGTGTGGATGGGCATAGAGGCACCGGCGCCTGAGGCGCTGAACTTGGCACAGTCCTCGTACTCCTCGCCGTGGCGGATGGGCTGGTCGCATCGTGCGCAGATCACGCCGTGCCTCCGGTCTTGCCGCATGCGGGGCAGCCGCGCGGGAACCACCACACGAGGCCGCCTGGGGCTCGCAGTCTCCGGGGGCCGAGGTCAATAGCCGAGCCGTTGTCGAGCGGACGGGCACACCACACGCATGCGGTTCCGCGGAGTTGATGGTCGGTGAGTCCCTTGACGCCGGGGAGGACAGCAGCCCCCCGTGATGAGGGCCGTGGGGTCATGGCCTTCATCCGAACGCCTCCCAGGAGACTTGGGCACCGCGGTCAGAGTGAAGGGCTTCGCGGAGTGCCGTGGGGGCGGTGAAGCGTCCTGTGCCGTCGGGGCGTTCCAGCCACACCCGTCCGTTGGCCGCGCCGAGGACTGGTGGGCAGGCGAGTCGCCAGCCGGCCGGTCGGACGGTGAGGTGTGGAACCTCGTCCAGCTCGTCGTCGAGGTCGGGCGGGAGTAACCACCACGCGCGGTCGTGCTCCCCCTCGATGCCCGCGAGCACGGGGCCGAGGCCGTCGGAGGGGATCCGTTGCATGGCGTGGACCGAGACGAGTAGCGGAGCCTCGGCCACTCGCCACCGGGGCCCGCTTGTGACCAGGGCGAGCTCGTCCTGTGCCCACCGCTGCTGCGTCTGGGAGGGGTTCGCGGTGCAGGACAGAAGCCAGTCCTGTCCCTGCTGTCGAAGGGAAAGTGCCATGAACTGGACGTTATGGAGACGGTGTTGACCCATGCCCTGCAATGTTCTCGAATGTTCTCAGAGTGTGGCTGGCTGTTCTCCTGTGTTCTCACACGAGGGGCGGCAGTCTGTGGAACCGAGGGCGAGCGGCCGCTGATGCTGGTGGCAGCAGAACCACAACGAGGGAGGCGGACATGGCTCGACGACTCCGGTTCAACGGCACGGACAGTAAGAACGGTGGATGCCCCGCACTGCACGAGGACCTGGATTCGGGGGAGGTCATCGTCCAGGGCGCGCCGCTCACCGACCCTGAGGACCTGGCGCAGCTGCAGCACTTCGGCAGCGAAGATGCCGCCGTGGTCGTCCCGCGCGAACTCCTCGTGCACCACGGCCCGAAGGAGATGAACCGGGTGCCGGAGCTCATCGACCGGGAGGAGTTCGCCCAGCTCTTCCTCCACTTCGAGCACTCCGCCTGGCACCTCGAGACCCGCCGCGGCTATGCCGACGACCGCAACGACCCGGACTACGACGAGTTCCTGACCACCGGCACGGCACCGCTGGACCTCGACAGCTCCTGGTGCACGAACATCCGTCACCAGACCGCACAAGGGAAGTACGTCGGCCGGGTCCGTATCGTCGACGACCCACCGACCCAGGGCCAGCTCTTCCTTCTCTCCTATGCCCGATGCAACGCCGCCACCGGCGAGGACGCCCGCACCCTGTGGCGTGCGGACGCGGACCGAGTTCACCTGCCGGCCGAGGACTTCTGGATCTTCGACAGCCGCCTCGCCGCCGTCCTCCGCTTCGGCGACAACGACGTTTTTCACGACGTCGAGATCATCACCGAGCCCGCCCGGGTCCTGCACTACTGCCAGGCCCGCGACGCCGCCGTCCACGCCTCCATCCCCTACGACGAGTTCGCCGCCGAGCTCGGCAGCCCCCACTGACAGGACGCCGGTGAGCACGGACTTCCAGCAGGCCCGCGAAGCCCTCGGCGAGCGCATGCGCGAACTGCGCTACTCCACAACCGAAGGCCGACTCACCGGCACCCAGCTCGCCCAGCGCCTCGGCTGGGCGCACTCCAAGGTCTACAAACTCGAAAACGGCCAACAGACCGCCACCATCGAAGACCTACGCGCATGGGCTGATGCAGTCCAACAGCCGCATGCTTTTCAGGAGTTGGCCTCCCGCCTCCGAGGGTTCGAGTCCCACATCCGGTCGTGGCGCCGACAGCTGGCGGCCGGACACCGCCCGGCCCAGGACAGCTGGAACGCCGAGGTCTCCAGGTCCACCTCCATCTACGCATGGGAGGGGTCCGTGATCCCTGGCATGCTCCAGACCGCCGACTACGCCCGCCACGTCTTCCTCAAGTACGCCAAACAGCACGGCACTACTCCCGACACCGAGGAAGCCGTCCACGCTCGACTAGAACGCCAGGCCTGGCTGCGCACACCCGGAAATCGGCTCCACGTCCTCGTGTGGCAGCCAGCCCTCCACGCTTTGGTCTGCCCGCCATCCGTCCTCAAAGGCCAGCTCGACCGGCTCATGGCCGTGATCGGCCTGGACACCGTCGAGCTCGGAGTCGTCCCACTGGCGGCGCCGCTGGACCTCCCGCCGGCCAACGGCTTCTGGGTCTTCGACGCCCGCCTTGTGATCACGGAAGACGAGCACGCTGAACTGTGGCTCGACAACGCCGACTCCGTCGCCACCTACCTGAAGGTCTGGCGCACCATGCGCAAGTCCGCCGTATTCGGCGCTGAAGCCCAAAAGGTGATCAGTGCAGTGAGTCGCAGCATCCCCTCGTGATGTCACCGCAGGTCCCAACAGCCCTGCTCACGCGCCTAGTCTGATCCTGATCCGATCGCGTGCAGCGCTATGACTCCCCCTGCGCCGCGTCGGTCGCCGAGGCCGGCCAGCTACGCCGTGGGCCAGAGAGGCAGACCGCATTCGCCTCATGCCCAGGTGCCCGATGCCCCGCAGGGCCCACACTGAGCATGGAGAAGGAGAGGGGACGTCTCATGACCGCACAGCCCATCCACCCGGCAGTGCCGGAACCGCCGGCGGCTGGCGCCGCCGCCGAGCTCCGCGTGCGCATCGCCGAGCACCGCCTTGCCGAGCGGTGGTTGCCCGCGTATGAAGCCGACTGGGACCGCGCCCTCACGGCCGCTCGCCAGTCCTACGCGCTCACCCCGCTGCACACGGTCGTACGCGAGTGGACGTCCCGCCTCGACACCGAGCCCGCCGTCACTGAGTGGCGCGCATCCGGCGCGGACACCGCCGACGGAATCGCCATCGAGGACGTCCTCGGCCCGCGCCGGTGAGCGAGCAGTGGCCGGCCCACCTCTCCCCGCGCGCCGCCCAGACCCTGAGCGAACTCCCCGAGCACGTAGGGGAGATGACCCGCGACGCGCTCGACCTCGCCTCGCGCTCGCCCTGGGGATGGCCCCAATGGGACCCGACCGACCCGGAGGGCGAGGACGTACGCCGCGCCGAAGTCGGCCCCCTCACCGTCGTCTACACCGTCAACCGACCCGGCGCACACCTGTACGTCCTCGCCGTCTCCTGGGCCGGATAGCCCCTGGGTCTGGCACCTGCACAGTCCGGACTGCGCTGGCGCTGGAGTGCGAGACGGAAGGCCGGATGCGGATGGCTGATCACTGTCTCGCGCTACCCGGACGGTGCCCGCCACAGTTGCGCGATGGACGCAGGACTCGCCGCCGTACTCGGTGCCACCGTCGGAGCCCTCGGCACAGCGACAGCAGGTGCCACTGCGGCGCTCCTCAGCCGCAGCGCGACCCGTCACCAGGTCAGGACGGACGCCCTCCGTGCCCTACGTGAGTCACGACGCACCACATATGTCAGCTACGCGACAACGGTCGATCGCTATCTGGACAAGCTCGCCACCACACTGATGCCCCTGGGAAGGGTTGAGCGCTTCCCGGAGCAGCGAGAGGTGTGGATCGAGAACGCCGGCAAGCGCTGGAAGGAAGCGCTCAAGTACCGGCAGGACGAAGTCGACACCCAGCAGGTTCTCCTGCAACTGGAGGCCACCAGCCCGGTTGCAGAGGCGGCGGAGCAGGTGGCCAAGTGGTGCGCTCTCCTCAGCCATGCGACTGGTCGCGCAATCGCGGACCTCCAAGGGGCCGACCTGGACAATGGTCCTCTCTCGCCGCCGTCGCCCGGATACGTCCGACTCCTGACGGAGGAGGGGGCCGATCCGGAGAAGCCCGAACTCGCCGCCCTGGAGAAGCAAGCGCGCGCGGCGTATCGCAGCTTCCTGGACATGGCAGCCGCCGACCTCGGCGAGGACGGAATCCTCTCGTGACCCACCCTGTCGGATTGGTGGAGCGGGTCCCGCCACGGGCAGGGGAGTGTCCGTCAGCGGGCGCGTACGACCGTCACCACGGCGTGCCGGGTGGTACCTGCCAGGACTTCCAGGACCAGGCCGTCGCCGGTGGTGGTGTATCGCTCGCCGTCGTCGGTCCTGGCGCGCCGGCCGGGACCGGAGGCGGCGATGTGCAGGGCGAGGCGTCTGCTGAGCGGTGCCGTGAGCGCTTGGGACTGTGCGCGGCCGCCATCCGGCAGGCGTACGACTGCCGTGCGGGGGTGGGTGGCGTTGCCGGTGTAGCCGACGACCTCGGCATCAACCGTCTCTGAGTGCCTGATCTTGTGCCATGACCTGCCACTCCGGTAGGCGCCGTCGGCGCGCTTGGCGACGACCCCCTCGATGTTCTGCGCCTGCAGCACCTCGTACCAACGCAGCGCGAGATCGCGGTCGTTGGTGGCCGGCACTGCCTGCAGCGGGGGCCCGACGTCGGCGAGCACTTCCAGGAGTAGCGCGCGCCGCTCGAGGTACGGGCGCGGGCGGACGTCGCCGAGTTCGGGGTGCGCGAGCAGATCCCAGACGGCGTACGTTGCGGGGAGTTGGAGGGACAGGAGCCGCGCGCGGGCGACGGCGGAGGCGGCGCGGGCCTGCACGGCGGCGAAGTCGAGGGCACCCTCGTTCCAGATGACGGCCTCGCCGTCGAGCACGGTCCCCGGCGCCAAGGCGAGGCCGGCGGCTGCGAGGTCGGGCCAGGCGCTGGTCACAATCCTGCCCGTTCGGGACTGCAGCACCACCTCGTCGGGGTCGCGGAACAGGACGATCCGGTGCCCGTCGAACTTGGGCTCGTACCACCAGCCCTCGCCGACGGGCAGCCTGGTGACGGACCGGGCGAGGGCTACTTGGACGGGGCGCTCCACGAGGGCATCGTCAGCCACGACGCTTAGCTTGGCGTGGCTGGTTACGCCAGACAGCGGCCGGTGCCCGGCGGTCACACGCTGGGTGTGAACTGGGTTCCGCGGCCCTGGGACATGGTGGTCAGGGCGCTAAGGTCGGTGCGTCCTGTGGGACGGGGCGTTCCCGCCCGGCCTCCAACTCAAGCCGGGCGGGAACGCTTGGGCACGCGCCCCTTGTTTCGGCACGGGGCGTGGCTTCTTCCGGATGGAAGGCGACACCAAGGTGTCCTGCCTCCATGTGACTCGCTCACCGAGGCGATTGCAAGAAGAATCCGGGAACTTCACCACGCTGCCTCCTCGATGTACTCATCCGCGGGTAGGAGTGGTCATTTCCGGACGTCGACCTGAACCCCTGTGAAACCTAATGTTCCGCGATTTCATGATCACGTGGCATTGAGCGCTTCGGTCGGTCCATCCTGAGTGCTCCCCAACGGCGGTTCGGCACCCGCTAGTTGAGGATTCTCCCATTTTGACGTGGTCCGGATGGCTGCGGCTTTCGACATCAAGGAGCGTGATGAGCAGCAGGAAGATAGTGCCAGCAACGGCGCTGGCACTGGCGGCGATGACCGTGCTCGGCTGGAGCGCGATGACACCCTCGACGGCACACGTCGAGACGATCGCATCGCTGGCCCCTGTTCTGGCGCTGACCGCGCAACACGCGGACAGCACCGACCGTTCGCGGATCACACCCGCCTCCGGCCACCGCGTGGCGACGGTCCCGGACAAGGACGGTGGCACCCCGTGACGATGTCCCATTCCCGGGTGCCGGCCCCCGAACCCTCGCGACCCGGCCGAAAGCTCGGCCCCGTCTCGGCTGACGTCGGCAACCTGCACCACGCCTGGCTGATGCCCGTGCGCAAGCGGTACATCGACACCGGACGCACTCTCAGCGACCTGAGCGACACAGTTCTGCTGGCCAAGTCGAAGCTCTCCGAACTGCTGCGCGGCGTGGGCCTCTACCCACGCTGGGAAGTCCTGCACCGCCTGTCCGTCGAACTGGACCTGCCGCAATGGCCCCTGTACCGGCTCTGGCGGCAGGCCGCACTCGACGCCGGCAAGAGCCACGACTGGATCGAAGGGTCCAGCGAACGTAGTGCCGTGCTCACTGCGCGGCCCGGACCTCCCATCGCATACGGCGCACTCCGCTCGATGGTGGAGAACGACTACCGCCGCTACGCCATGGTGTTCCTCTCCAAGAGCACCTGCCGCGAGGCGACGGAGGACGCGTTCGCCATCCTCTGGCTGTCGTTCGACGACGTCGTTTCCAGCGCTGACCACCGCCGCTACGCGTGGGGCATCCTGCGGTCCACCGTCATGGCCAGATCCATCGACCAGACCGGCCACCCGAGGATGGAGGCTGCCGCATTCAAGACCCGCGCCCTGCACGAGCACACCACTCTCGAGACCCGCGCGGACCAGATATCCGAGAGCATCGCGCTGTTCAGGGCCATCAGCAGACTGCCCGAAGCCCAGCTCGACGTCATGGTGCTGCGCTACCTGTGCGGCCTCTCTGCAGAGCGAGTATCGGATCTGCTCGGCGTACCGCTGGCCGCCGTCAAGTCTGACGAGCGCCACGCAATGCGCAACCTCGAGAGCCTGGCTCACCCGCCCGAGACCGGAGGAACCACCTCATGACACCCATCGAAGAACTCTTGTCCAGGGCGCTCCTCGTCGACGAAGACGACGTCCCACCGGACATCGTCCCTCCCTCGGACCTCGCTGCCAGGTCCCGCTCGTTTGAATTGCCCGCGGCAGCCGGAGAGCGAGCCAACCCTGCCGCGGCCCAAGACCTCCGTGTGCTCTGCAAGGCCCTCGTCACGAACACGCCAGCCTCCGTGGTCAGGGAGTTCATCACCGACGAACTCCCTGAGCCCGGCAGCGCGGTCATCCTGGCCTGCCTCCTGCAGCTGACCGACACCGACGATGGGGCCCGATTCTGGTGGCAGTACGCCGCGGGCGCCGGCGAGGGAACCGCCGCCTACTGCCTCTACCTCCACCATCTCGCTCTCGGTGAGGACGACACCGCCCACTGGTGGCGCTCCCAGTCCAAGGAGATCAAGTCGAGGTCGGTGCATTCCGCTGCTGTCCACGAAGACGAACCCATCTGGCTCCTGCGTGTCCTGCGCCGCCTCACCGCCGGCACCCCGTGGGCGCGCTCTGCGGTGGTAACCGAGCTCATGGCCTACATGCCCAACGCCGTCGCGGTCGCCTACCTACGCGAACCCGACTGGGAGCTCCCCACCCCCGGCCCCGACTTCGCCCACCAGATCCGCACGCTCCTGATTCCCAGCGGGAGCCGTCCTCACGGCGGCGTTACAGCAGTGCCGCACCAGAGACCATGCAGCGCGTAGAGAAGCCCCTTACGCCCGAGGCACCGCCTGCCCTCTCAAGGAAAGGACTCCAGTGAACGGGTCTACGGACCAGACCAAGCCACCTCACGATGATGCTCACTCCAGCCCGCCACCAAGTCATTTCACGGTCGGGTTTGCCACCACGCGAGCAGTACGGCGAACCCAGTGCTGCCCGCTGAGTACGCGGCGCCGCGGGCTGCTTGTGCTGCGAGGCGACGCAGGCGACCGCGCGTCTGCGACGCTGGCGGGGTCGGCGGG
>NZ_JASCIQ010000045.1 GCF_029968035.1 Streptomyces cavernicola
GGCGTACCCGCGCACCCGGGAACGCCCTTCACCCCTTGCGGAACAGCCGCTTCAGCCCCAGCGCCGCCGCCACGATCAGGGCGATCACGACCGCGCTCCGGGTGAGGCCCCCGTCACCGCCGCCCCCGTCCCCTGCGGCCGCGTCCGAACCCTCCTCCTCCGAACTCCCTTGCTTCGAGGGCGATTTGGATGGTGTACTCCCCACTTCCGCCCCCGGCGCCTCGATCGGCTCGACCTCGCTGCCCCGCCCCTCCGAGCCGTACATCAGCGTCGTGCCGTCCGGGCTGTACGTCACGGACTCGCCCTGCCGCTGGAACGGCACGTCCGCCCGCTCGGGGTCGACCGGCCGACCGCCCTTCCAGGTGTACGCGGTCGCCGCGAAGTAGCCGCGCAGCAGCAGCTGTCGGCCGTCCGGCGAGAACGCGCCGTCGGTGGTCCACAGGTCGACGTCGGCGACGCGGCGGAACGTGTTCGTACCGGACGCGGACAGCTCGGCCGGGCCCTCGTACAGGCCGCCGCCCCCGTCCCGCTGCTTGTCGGCGATGTAGACCCGGCCGGTCTTCGGGTGCACCATCAGCGCCTCGGCGTCCCGCGCCCCGTCGGCGTACTTCACGACGTACTGCGTGGCCTTCACTGTCCGGTCCCGCAGCTGCTTCGGCTCGGGGAGGCGGTAGATCCAGACGTGGTCCCAGGTGCCGCCGAGGTTGTCCCCGATGTCGCCCACGTACAGGTCGCCGTCCGGGCCGATCGACACGCCCTCCACGTCGCGCGGGGCGCCGACGCCGCTGAGCGTGAGCGTGGCGACGGTCTTCCCCGTCCCGGAGTCGACCGCGTAGAGGTGCGCGCCGTCGTCGCTGTCGTTGTGCGTCCAGTAGATCCCCGGGTGCGCACGGCTCGCGGCGAGGCCGCTGGACTCGGTGATGCGGGGGTCCCGGATCGTGAACCCGTCGTTCCCGCCCTCCGCGGCCGCCACGGGCACCGCACCGACCAACACCAGCGCAACCGCACCGACCCCACCCACAAATGAACGCATGCGCCCAGACTGCCAGGTGGCGCGTAGGGCCCACGTGTACGCCGGAGTGCGCACCGTCGCGTCCACGTGTGCAGCCTCACACCGCTGCCCGCCGCCGCGGCCCCCCGCATCCGGAATGATGAGCGGATGCTCAGGCTCCTTTTCGTCGGCGACTCGATGACCATCGGCAGTGCCGGCGAGCACACCTGGCGCCACCGCATGTGGCAGCACCTGCGCGCCTCGTACGGCGGCCCGTTCCAGATCGTCGGCCCCCGCGAGACGCTCCACGACAAGGCGGCCGACGCCCCCGTCTCGCACGAGTACGCGCCCGACGTCGAGCCGGCCTTCCCGCGCCGCCACCTCGCCGGCTGGGGCGAGGGCTGGCTGCACATGGCCCCGCTGATCGGCGACACGGTCCGCGAGCACCGGGCCGACCTGCTGCTCGTCTCCCTCGGCCTGATCGACCTCGGCTTCTACACCGACGCCGAGCAGACCGCCGACAACGTCCGCACCTTCGTCGCCGAGGCCCGCGCCGCCAACCCGCGGGTCGCGCTCGCGGTCCTCCCCGTCATACCCAACATCCGCGCCCGCACGGACAGTTCGTTCGCCGCCGAGGTCGACCGCTTCAACGAACTCCTCGCGAAGACGGCCGCCGACCTCGACACGGACCGCTCCCCGCTGCTCCTCGCCTCGGTCCCGGAGTCGTACGACATCGACCTCGACACGTACGACGGCACCCACCCGAACGCCTCCGGCGAACACAAACTCGCGAGCGCGTTCGCCGACGCGATGCACCAGGCCTGGGACTTGGGCGGGCCGTACGGGGGCTGAGCCCCCAACCCCCTTGCCTAGAGCCCACTCCACCCACTTCGCTGTACCCCCATGAAGTACACGCAGCTCGGACGCACGGGACTCAAGGTCAGCCGCCTCGTCCTCGGCACCATGAACTTCGGCCCGCAGACCGACGAGCCGGAGTCGCACGCGATCATGGACGCCGCCCTGGACGCGGGCGTCAACTTCTTCGACACCGCCAACGTGTACGGCTGGGGCGAGAACAAGGGCCGTACCGAGGAGATCATCGGCAACTGGTTCGCCAAGGGCGGCGAGCGGCGCGACAAGGTCGTGCTCGCCACCAAGGTGTACGGGAACATGGCCGGCGACGGACAGCCCTGGCCCAACCACGACCGCCTCTCCGCGCTCAACATCCGCCGCGCCGTGGACGCCTCCCTCAAGCGCCTGCAGACCGACCACATCGACCTGTACCAGTTCCACCACGTCGACCGCCGCACCCCGGTCGAGGAGATCTGGCAGGCCGTGGACGTACTGATCAAGCAGGGCAAGATCCTCTATGCGGGCTCCTCCAACTTCCCCGGCTGGAAGATCGCCCAGACCAACGAGACCGCCCGCCGCCTCGGCAGTTACGGCCTGGTCAGCGAGCAGTGCCTCTACAACCTGGCCGAGCGCCGCGCCGAGATGGAGGTCATCCCGGCCGCGCAGGAGTACGGGCTCGGGGTCATCCCCTGGTCGCCGCTGCACGGCGGGCTGCTCGGCGGCGTCATCAAGAAGGAGGCGCAGGGCGGACGCAGGACCACCGGCCGCAGCGCCGACGCGCTCGCCAACACGCAGACGCGGGAGAAGGTCCAGCGCTACGAGGACCTGCTCGACAAGCACGGCATCGAGCCCGGCGAGGCCGCCCTGGCCTGGCTGCTCACCCGCCCCGGCGTGACCGGCCCCATCGTCGGCCCGCGCACCGCCGACCAGCTCGCCTCGGCCCTGCGCGCCGTCGAACTCGACCTCGGCGAGGACCTGCTCACGTCCCTGGACGAGATCTTCCCGGGCCCAGGGCCCTCCCCGGAGGCCTTCGCCTGGTAGAGCCCCTGGCCAGGCCGCGTACGCGAGAGGCGTCGGCCGTACGGGGTCAACCTCACCCCACGGCCGACGCCACCGCCACGACGACGAACATCAGCACAAGCACACCGGCCATGATCCGGTTACGGGTCTTCGGGTCCACGCTTCGAGGTTAACCGGCCGCCCCGAGCGGCCAGCGCTCGACCTCCTCGTAGCGCGGCCGCTCCCCCGCGACGCTGCTGCGCGGCAGTCGGCTCTGCACGAGCGCGAGGTCGCCGACCGTCCACGGTTCGGAGGCGAAGGCGTCGAGGACGTCCACGTACGGCCGCAGGTCGACGGCGGCGGCGCGGCTGCGGGCGAGGGTGAGGTGCGGGGTGTAGCGGCGGTGGCCGTCCATGGCGATGCCGGCCTTGCGCGCGGCCGCCTCGGACCGCTCGGCGAGCCGCCGCATCACGTCGACCTCCCCGTCCGCCCCGGCCCACAGCGCCCGGTCCCCGAACCGGCCGCCGCCGCGCAGGGCGAGCCGGAACGCCGGGGTCCGGTGGGCGGCCCGCGTGAGCCGCTCCCGCAGCTCGGGCAGGGTCTCCTCGGGCACGTCCCCCATGAACGCCAACGTGAAGTGCCAGCCGCCCGGCTCGGTCCACCGCAACCCGTCGGCCCCGGGCAGCCGCCTCAACTCACGTACTTCGGCGGCCAGTTCATCGACGACCGCCCCCGGCGGCAGAACAGCGACGAAGAGTCTCATCGCCCCAGTCTGCCCTTCGGCCGCCGCCCGGCCTACGGACAGCCCTGGGGCTCCGCCCCGGAGCCCCGGCCGCCCTTTCGCCCGCTGCACCGTCGTGGCCATGAACCGGGGCTCCGCCCCGAACCCGGCCGTTCTCCGCCCGCGGCACCGTCGCGCCCGCTCGCGCAGTTCCCCGCGCCCCTGAACCAACCGGGCCTTCGCCCCGAACCCCGTCGCTCTTCGCCTGAGCCACCGCTGCGGTTGCTCGCGCAGTTCCCCGCGCCCCTGAAAGGACAGCCCCTGACGGGCCCATCGCGGCCCAAAATCAGCCCCTCCGGCGTTTGAGGAGCGGGGGTCCGGGGGCTGGCCCCCGTGCCGACGGCGGCCACGCGGCGGCAGCCGCATATCGGACACAGCCGGGAAGGGGCGGGGAGGGGATCAAAACAACCGCCCCCCGCACGCCGAAAGGGCCTCCCCGTACGAGAAATCCGTACCGGGAGACCCCTGAGGCGTCACAGCCTCACGCCGCCGTCGCGAGCCGCTCCCGCGGCACGAAGCGGACCTGCGGATGCCCGTGATGCATGCCGACCTTCAGGCGCAGGCCGCCGAGGCGGGCCAGGACCAGGCCGACCGTGGCCGCGGCGAGCGCGGAGATCAGGCCGCCCGCGGCGAAGCCGATGCGGGCGCCGTACGTGTCGGTGATCCAGCCGACGAGGGGCGCACCCAGCGGCGTACCGCCGGTGAAGACCATCATGAAGAGGGCCATCACACGGCCCCGCATGATCGGGTCGGTGGCCATCTGGATGCTGGAGTTGGCGGTCACGTTGACCGTCAGGCCCAGCATGCCGAGCGGCACGAGCAGCGCGGCGAACAGCCAGAACGCGGGCGCGAAGGACGCCACGATCTCAAGGAGCCCGAAGCCGAGCGCGGCCGCGACGAGGAGCCGCAGGCGCGAGGTGGCGCGGCGGGCGGCGAGCAGCGCACCGGCCAGCGAACCGGCCGCCATCAGCGTGTTGAGCAGGCCGTACGTCCCCGCGTCACCGCCGAAGACGTCGTCGACGAAGGCGCTGAGCCAGATCGGGAAGTTGAACCCGAACGTGCCGATGAACCCGACGAGGACGATCGGCCAGATCAGCTCGGGCCGCCCGGCGACGTACTTGAGCCCTTCCTTCAGCTGCCCCTTGCCGCGCGGCGCCCGCTCCACCTTGTGCAGCTCGGCCGTGCGCATCAGGGCGAGGCCGGCGAGCGGCGCCAGGAACGAGACGCCGTTGAGCAGGAACGCCCAGCCGCTGCCGACCGCGGTGATCAGGACACCGGCGACGGCGGGTCCGACCAGGCGCGCGGACTGGAAGTTGGCGGAGTTCAGGCTGACGGCGTTGGCCAGCTGGTCCTTGCCGACCATCTCCGACACGAAGGTCTGCCGCGCCGGGTTGTCGACGACGGTGACGAGGCCGAGCAGGAACGCGGTCAGGTAGACGTGCCACACCTGGACGTGCCCGCTGAGCGTGAGCACACCGAGCGCGGCGCCGGTCAGACCCATCGCGGCCTGGGTGAAGAAGAGCAGCTTGCGCTTGGGCAGCCGGTCGACGAGGACACCGCCGTAGAGCCCGAAGAGCAGCATCGGCAGGAACTGCAGCGCGGTGGTGACACCGACGGCGGTGGCGGAGCCGGTGAGGCTCAGCACCAGCCAGTCCTGGGCGATGCGCTGCATCCAGGTGCCGGTGTTGGAGACGACTTGGCCCGTGAAGAAGAGCCGGTAGTTCCGGATCTTCAGCGAGCTGAACATGCTCGGCTTACGGGAGTCGGTGCCGCCAGAGGGGCGACCCGAAGGGTCTCCGGCAAGGGCGGTGGTGGGTGACGGGCGGGCGGGGTCGTGGGTGGCTGGTGCGGGGGCGGAGTCTGCTCCGGATCCCGTACTCAAAGGGGTTCGCCTCCTTGGTACTTGGCGTTGGTGCGGTTACTGCAGGTGGGCGAGCTTCTCCAGGACGGGTGCGGCTGCGCGCAGCTTCTCCCACTCCGCCTCGTCGAGGCCCTCGGCCAGCTGGGCCAGCCAGGCGTTCCGCTTGCGGCGGCTCTCGTCGAGCATCGCCTCGGCGGTCTCGGTCTGGCTGACCACCTTCTGGCGGCGGTCCTCGGGGTGCGGTTCGAGCCGGACCAGGCCCTTGGCTTCGAGCAGCGCCACGATGCGGGTCATCGACGGCGGCTGTACGTGCTCCTTGCGGGCGAGCTCGCCCGGGGTGGCCGAGCCGCAGCGGGCGAGGGTGCCGAGCACCGACATCTCGGTCGGGCTCAGCGACTCGTCGACCCGCTGGTGCTTCAGGCGGCGCCCGATGCGCATGATCGCGGAACGGAGTGCGTTCACGGCGGCTACGTCGTCGCCATGGGAGAGGTCCGGCATGTTCGTTAGCATAACTCATTACCCTGACTAAAGAACAGCCCATTACCGAGCTGCCCGGAAGCGAAATCGCCCTAGATCACCCGTACGAGTGAGTCGGCTGCGAAAAGTGACACACCGCCCGTCGGCGTCCGGCGACCCTGAGGGGCATGGAGACCAACGTGCTCAGCCTGCGCATAGACGGAGAGCTGCTCGACCGGCTCCGGGGTCATGCCGCGAAAAGAGGAATGAGCGTCCAGGACTATGTGGTCCGGACGCTCATTCGCGACGACTTCGACGAGCGGTTCAAAACGGCGGTCGAGGAGACGGAGAAGTTCTACGGCGTGACGTGAGCGCCCGCAGGCCCCCGGCCGGTTGACGAATCGCATCCCATGATCATCGAGCTCGTTGATCACGGCATGAAAAAGCTGATGACCCGCCTGTCCCTCGCCCTGACGTTCTGCGCCGCGGCCGCCGGAACAGCGGCCGCGGACGAGACCCACACGAACTCGCACAACGCCCCCGTCGTCACGCTCGTGCACACCGGTCAGATCGACGACCCGATGGAGGACGTGCTCGAGCACACGCTCCTCATCGGCGGCAAGCACAGGTGGCAGTAGGCCCCGCCCGCGCCGGCCCCGGGGCTTACGTCAGCTGAAGTGCCGGCATCAGGTAGTAGAAGGCGAACACCGCGGAGACCGCGTACATCGCGATCGGCACCTCGCGGGCGCGGCCCGCGGCCACGCGCAGCACGGTGAAGGTGATGAAGCCGATGCCGATGCCGTTCGTGATCGAGTACGTGAACGGCATCATCATCATCGTCAGGAACGCCGGGATCGCGATCGTGTAGTCCTTCCAGTCGATCGCGCCGATCGAGCCGGACAGGATCAGGAAGCCCACCGCGAGCAGTGCCGGAGTCGCCGCCCCGGACGGCACCATCGTGGCGACCGGCGTGAGGAACAGCGCGACCGCGAAGAGACCGCCGGAGACGATGTTCGCGAATCCGGTACGGGCGCCCTCGCCGACGCCCGCCGTCGACTCCACGAAGCAGGTGGTGGCCGAGGACGAGCTGACGCCGCCCGCGGCGACCGCGATGCCGTCGACGAACAGGACCTTGTTCATGCCCGGCATGTTGTCGTTCTCGTCCATCAGCTCGGCCTCCTCGCCGACGGCCATGATCGTGCCCATCGCGTCGAAGAAGGTGGAGAGCAGCACGGTGAAGACGAACAGGCAGCCGGTGAGCAGGCCGACCTTGTCGAAGCCGCCGAAGAGGCTGACCTGACCGACGAGCCCGAAGTCCGGCGAGGCGATCGGGTTGCCCGGCCACTTCGGCGTGGTCAGGCCCCAGGACGGCACCTCGGTGACGGCGTTGATGACCATCGCGACGACCGTCATGACGACGATGGAGATGAGGATCGCGCCCGGCACCTTGCGGACGATCAGCGCGAGCGTGAGCAGCACTCCGAGGACGAAGACCAGGACCGGCCAGCCGTTGAGGTGGCCGTCGCCGCCCAGCTGCAGCGGGACGGTGGTGTGCGCGGCGTCCGGGATGCGCGAGACGAAGCCGGCGTCGACGAGGCCGATCAGCATGATGAACAGGCCGATGCCGATGGCGATGCCCTTGCGCAGACCGAGCGGCACGGCGTTCATGACCCGCTCGCGCAGACCGGTGGCGACGAGCAGCATCACGACGAAGCCGGCGAGGACCACCATGCCCATCGCGTCGGGCCAGCTCATCCGCGGGGCGAGCTGCAGGGCGACGACGGTGTTCACACCGAGTCCGGCGGCGAGCGCGATCGGGACGTTGCCGATGACGCCCATCAGGAGCGTGGTGAACGCGGCCGTGAGCGCGGTCGCGGTGACCAGCTGGGCGTTGTCCAGCTGGTGGCCGTACATGTCCTTCGCGCTGCCGAGGATGATCGGGTTGAGCACGATGATGTAGGCCATCGCGAAGAAGGTCGCGAAGCCGCCGCGGACCTCGCGGGCCAGGGTCGAACCCCGCTCAGTGATCTTGAAGTACCGGTCGAGTGCGCCGGTGGGCACCCCCGACGGGGACTGCTTGGGGTCGTCGACCGTGGCCGAGGGGGTCATGCGTGAACCTCAGACGTTCATGGCGGAGCTCGCCGAAGGAGTGCTGTGGGGGTGGCCGAGTCGCGCTCGCCTTGGAGCTTCTTACGAAGAAAAGCAGTCAGACTCAGGCCGTTTCAGTATGAATACATAAAGCAAAAATCGCTATCTCCGCGCGTAGACCCTTGCGGGGACTGGGTTTCACCGGACCCCGCCCGCCGCCGGGCACGGGCCCTCGTAAGCTTGTGCACATGGCGAAGTGGACTGCGAAGCACGAGGCGCCGGAGCCCCTTGAAGGCCCCGTCGTCGCCACCATCACGGGCGGCACGATCCTCTGGTTCGTCCTCTTCCTCGTGCAGCTCCCCTTCTACGGCTGGTTCGACGACCGCGGCCAGACCTGGTGGGTGTGGACCTGCCTGGCCGGCGCGGGCCTCGGCTGCATCGGCATCTGGTACGTACGGGGGCGCGACGCGGCGCTCAAGCGGCATGCGGCGCAGCAGGCGGCGGCAGCGGAGTCGGTGGCGACGGCGGAGCCGAAGTCGGCCGAGGCCGCGGGCTCCGCGGGCACGGCCTCGGCTCAGGCCGCGTCGACGGAGCCGACTCCGTAGCCCTCAGGTAGTGCGGCCTGGCCCTCAGGTAGTCCGGCCCCCTAGTACGCAGGTCGGACAACCCCCAAGGGTCTCCCTGACCCGTCCCTGATTCCCCGGCGCTCGACGGGTGAACGGCGGCCCCGGCCCGTACCGTCGAGACCATGACGGAGCGGGCAGACATCGACACCGAGGGGCCGGACCCCGCAGGCCGGCGGGGCGCGGTCGACACGCGGGCGGCAACGAGCCCCGCGCGTGCGATGCCCGCCCTCGGCCTGACCACCGCCGAGGTCGCGGAGCGCGTCGCCCGCGGCGAGGTCAACGACGTGCCGGTGCGCTCCAGCCGCTCCGTCACCGACATCGTCCGCGCCAACGTCTTCACCCGGTTCAACCTGATCATCGGCGTCCTCTGGGTGATCATGATGTTCGTCGCGCCCTGGCAGGACACGTTCTTCGGGTACGTGATCCTCGCCAACACCGGCATCGGCATCATCCAGGAGCTGCGCGCCAAGAAGACCCTCGACAACCTCGCGGTGATCGGCGAGACCAGGCCGATGGTCCGGCGCGACGGGCGGGCCGCGGAGATCTCCACCTCCGAGATCGTCCTCGGCGACCTCATAGAGATCGGGCCGGGCGACAAGATCGTGGTCGACGGCGAGTGCGTCGAGACCGACAGCCTGGAGGTCGACGAGTCCCTGCTGACCGGCGAGGCCGACCCGGTCGTGAAGAAGCCGGGGGACGCGATGATGTCCGGCTCGTTCGTCGTCGCGGGCGGCGGCGCGTTCACCGCCACCAAGGTCGGCGCGGAGGCGTACGCCGCGCAGCTCGCCGAGGAGGCCAGCCGGTTCACGCTCGTCCACTCCGAGCTGCGCTCCGGCATCTCCACCATCCTCAAGTACGTGACCTGGCTGATGGTGCCCACCTCCATCGGCCTGGTGATCTCCCAACTCGTGGTGAAGAACGACGAGTTCAAGGAGTCCATCGCGTACACCGTCGGCGGCATCGTCCCGATGATCCCCGAGGGGCTCGTGCTGCTCACCTCCATGGCCTTCGCGATCGGCGTGATCCGGCTCGGCCGCAAGCAGTGCCTGGTGCAGGAGCTGCCCGCCATCGAGGGCCTGGCCCGCGTCGACACGGTCTGCCTCGACAAGACCGGCACCCTCACCGAGGGCGGCATGGACGTCACCGAGGTCCGGCCGCTGTACGGCGCCGACGAGGCGTACGTACGCAAGGTCCTCGGCGCGCTCGGCGAGTCCGACCCGCGGCCCAACGCCTCGCTCCAGGCGATCATCGACGCCTACCCGGACAGCGAGGAGTGGCGCTGCACCGAGTCGCTGCCGTTCTCCTCGGCCCGCAAGTACAGCGGCGCCAGCTTCAGCGAGGGCAACGGCGAGAACTCCACCTGGCTGCTCGGCGCCCCGGACGTCCTGCTGCCCGCAGGGGACGCCCTGCTCGACGAGATCGAGTACCTCAACCACCAGGGCCTGCGCGTCCTCCTCCTCACCCGCAGCGGCACGGAGCTCGACGCACCCGACGTCGCCGCGGGCACCCGACCGCACGCCCTAGTCGTCCTGGAGCAGCGGCTGCGCCCCGACGCCTCGGACACCCTGCGCTACTTCGCCGAGCAGGACGTCGAGGCGAAGGTGATCTCCGGGGATAACGCGATCTCCGTCGGCGCGGTGGCCGCCAAGCTGGACCTGCCCGGCGCCGAACGGACCGTGGACGCCCGCAGCCTGCCGCGCGAGCGGGCGGAGATGGCGGAGGTGCTCGACGACAACGCGGTGTTCGGGCGGGTCTCGCCGCAGCAGAAGCGGGACATGGTCGGCGCGCTGCAGTCCAAGGGGCACACGGTCGCGATGACCGGGGACGGCGTCAACGACGTGCTCGCCCTCAAGGACGCCGACATCGGCGTCTCCATGGGAGCGGGCTCCGAGGCCACCAAGGCCGTCGCGCAGATCGTGCTCCTCAACAACAGCTTCGCGACGCTGCCCTCGGTGGTCGCCGAGGGGCGCCGCGTCATCGGCAACATCACGCGGGTGGCGACGCTGTTCCTGGTGAAGACGGTCTACTCGGTGCTGCTCGCGCTCCTGGTGGTCTGCACACAGGTCGAGTACCTGTTCCTGCCCCGGCACCTGACGCTCCTGTCCACCCTGACCATCGGCGTCCCGGCGTTCTTCCTCGCGCTCGCGCCCAACAAGGAGCGCGCGAAAGCCCACTTCGTACGGCGGGTCATGCGGTACGCGATCCCCGGCGGCATCATCGCGGCCCTCGCCACGTTCAGTACGTATCTGCTGGCCCGCGCGCACTACTCGGGGGAAGGGGCGCGGGAGGCGGAGACCAGCGCGGCGACGCTGACGCTGTTCCTGATCGCCATGTGGGTCCTCGCGATCATCGCCCGCCCCTACACGTGGTGGCGGATCTGCCTGGTGGCCGCGATGGGGGTCGGGTTCCTGCTCGTCATGGTCGTGCCGTGGCTCCAGGACATGTTCAAGCTGAAGTTGGTGGGGACGACCATGCCGTGGTCGGCCGTGGCGATTGCCGCGGCTGCGGCGGTGCTGGTGGAACTAGCGTTCCGCTGGGTCGACAGACGCTTCCCGGCGTAAGGGGCACCGCGACTGCCCTGCGGGCGGCTCCTTCCCCACCCCGCCCCTTCCCGAAAGCCTGCGGCGCCGTCGTGGCTGGGCGCGCAGTTCCCCGCGCCCCTTTCGGGGCGGTGAAATTGAGGAGCGGGGTCTGGGGCGGAGCCCCGGTTCGGGAAGGGGCGGGGTGGGGAAGAGGGCCGCTCAGTCGAACCAGCGGTCCCGGGCCAACTCTCCCGTGCGGGACGGGTCTTCAAGGAGCGCCGCCACCTCGAAGCGCCGAGGCCACTGCCGCGCCGCCCAGGCGAGGCCCGCCGCGACTCCCTCCAGTGTCGCCGCGTGGACCATCCCGTCGGGCGTACGGCGCCAGTCCAGCTCGACGCCGCCGGCGAGCAGCTCCTCGTGCTCCCGGTACGTCGCCGGGGTGCCCGAGCCGAGCAGCGTACGCACCGACTCCGGCACCTCGCGCTCGACGCCCTCGGCCGCCACCTCCGGCCGCACGGCCTCGCTCAGCCGCCGCACCTGCAGCAGCTCGGCCAGATCAGCGGCGCGCGCGGGGGCGACCGGCAGCAGGGCGAACCCACCGGAGAGCGGCAGCAGGTCGGGCGCGTCCGCGACCACCGCGTCCGCCGCGTCGACCACCGTGACAGTCCCGTCGACCACCGCCCGCAGCTCCTCCGGCAGCGTCACCTGGTCCGGGTCGAGCCCGGCCAACGCCCCGTAGAGCGCGTGCAGTTGGGCGGCGGACACGGTCGACTCGGGGTCGGCGAGCCGGTCGAGGAGTTCCGCCGCGCCGCCCGGCTCGTCGAGCAGCGCGGCCACCGATGTGCGCACGCCGAGCGCCCGCAGCACCTGCTCGTCCTCGAAGCCGGACGCGTCCGCCTCCTCGTAGAGCCCGGCGAGCAGCGGATCGCCGCCGACGGCGCGCAGTCCGGCCGGGCGGCGCCCGTCGAGCACCGGGTGCCCGCGCAGCCACCAGGCGGTGTAGGGGCGTACGGACTCGGTGGTGCCGTCGGGGAGGAGCACCCGCACCGGCTGGGTGAGCGCGTCCCGCAGCGGCGGCTGGGCGAGCAGCGCGAGCGCCTGCGGCCAGCGGTCGTCGTCGACGAGGTCGAGGTCGCGTACGGCGACGAGCTCGGTGGCGACGGGCGGCACGGGCGTGTCGGGCAGCTGGTCGAGGAGGTCCTCGCACCACACGTCGACGGCGTCGAGCAGGCCCGCGTCGTCGGGTTCCGCGAAGTCACCCTCGCGGGGCTCCAGTTCATCCGGGTCGAGGACGACGTCGGTGGCGCGGACAAGCGCGAAGCTGGCGAGCACTCCGCACGCGGCGAGCGGCTGTTCGCCCCAGCGGTCCGCCCACTCCTGGTCCACGTAACCGAGTTCGCCCTCCCTCACGACGCTCGCGAAGGCGCTGCCGGGCAGGACGAGCTCCCCGGCGGGCGCGGGCTCACCCTCGTCGTCGGTCAGGGCGAGCGCGCCGAGCCACGGCTCGTCGCCGGGTTCGAGGCCCGCGTCCCGGACGAGGGCGAGGACGACGTCCGCCAACTCCTCGCTGTCCAGGGCGTCTTCGTCCCAGATGTCGTCGTCGAGGGAGGCGGCGACGGCGGCGCGGACCTGCGGGGTGGTGAGGACCGCGCGGGGCGTGGCGGGCAGGGCGCCCAGCTTTTCGAGCAGCGGGTGGGCGGCCTCGGGGTGCGCGACCTTCAGGCCGAGCCGCGCCAGCCCCTCGGGGGTGTCGGGCCCAGGCAGCAGGACGTGCCGCGGCCCGATCGTCGTACGCCCTCCCCCAGAGCCGATCGCCTGGGAGGTGCCCCCACTGAGCGGCACGGGAAGCCCGCTGAGGCGGTCCGGGTCGACGCCGGAGAGGGAGTCGTAGAGTCGCCGCCACCAGCCCGGTTCCCGCTCCAGCCCGGCGAGCCGGTCCACGGCGTCCTGCAGCGGCACCCGTGCGACGCCGAGGGTGCGCAGCTCGACGCGGCGCTCCAGGCCCGCGGGCAGCAGCGTCGGCAGCACCTCGGCGAGCACGGCCACGGTCTCGGCCCCGGCGCCCTCGACGACCTCGGCCTCGAAGGGGCGCAGCGCGGCGGGCTTGCCGTCCTCCTCGTCCTCTTCGGGCGGGGCGGCGGGGGCGAGGAACGCGGTGCGCGGCAGGAGCCCGAGCACCGCGGTGCGCAGCGCGCCGTCGAGGGCAGAATTGGCGAGGGCGCCCGGCACCAGGTCGATGATCCCGGTGCTCAACGGCTGCCATTCGGCGAGGAGTTGGGCGTAAGCCTCGGCCGCGCGCGCCACCAGGAAGTCGGTCAGCGGGCCGGGCGCGGCGTGCCGGCGGGTGGTGTCGAGCGGGAACGAGCCGATCAGCAGCGCGGGCACGCCGAGCGCCTCGTCGCTGGGCGTCGGCGCGTGCACGACGGGCGCGGTACGGGGCCGCCGCGGCGCGCCCTCGCCGTCCACGGGCACCGCCCACGTCACCGACCACTGCGGCCTGGCCCGCTCCTCGACGGGCCGGTCGCGCAGCAACTCCGGGTCGAGCCGCCCGTTCCGCTCGACGGTCCGCCAGCGGGTGGTGCCGTGCGCGCTGTCGGCGATGCGGGCGTACGGGCCGTCGTGGTCGCGGGTGAGCGTGCGGGCGCCGTCCGGGGTCTCGATGCTGACCTCGGTGAGACCGGGCAGGGCGAGCAGCAGCGCGTCGTCGACACCGTCGAGCAGCCGCTCCACCAGCGCCTCGGCGGCCGCGTCCCGCAGCGGCAGGATGACGACGGTGTCGTACGTGTCGGGCGCGGAGCCCTCGGCCGCGAACGGCAGCCGCAGCAGCGGGACATGGCCGTCGCGGCGGCGGATCTCCTCGCCCAGCTCGGGGCTGCGCTCGGCGGCCACGGACGCGGTCAGCTCCCGCGCTTCGGCGAGCGACCAGCGCACGCCGCCGGAGCGCCCGACGACGGCGGGTTCGTCACTCACGGCGAGCACCGCGGCGAAGCCGACGCCGAACCGCCCGACAGTCGCGCTCCCCCCGCTGTCCCGCTTCGCGGAGGCCCGCAGCGTACTGAGCGACTCGACGCCGGCCGCGTCGAGCGGTGCGCCGGTGTTGGCCGCGGCGAGCACACCGTCACGCAGCGTCAGCCGCAGCCGTCCGGGCACGCGGGCGCGCGCGGCGGCGTCGGCGGCGTTCTGCGCGAGCTCCACGATCAGCCGGTCCCGGTACCCGCCGAGCGCGAGGTCCTCCTCCGCGTTGGCGTCCTCCCGGAACCGGGCGGGAGCGGCGGCCCACGCATCGAGCACGGCCCGCCGCAGCCCCACGGCACCGAACGGATCGGCCCCCTCCGCTGCGGGCCGGACGAATCTGCTCACGGTGGTCCTCCTCGTCGGCGGCGGGCTGCCGCGGCTGCGCTGTGCTGCCGCCTGAAGGTACCGGGTAGGAGGCGCGCGGGCGCGGGTGCCCCGGCACGCCTCAGGCCTATGTCATACGAAACGGACGTGCGTACACCTCATGAACATCCTCGGGCCTCGGGGGCGCACCTGCAGGTCGGGGCCTGGGCACACTCATCCGGCGACACCGGGCCCCTCTCGGCGGAGCGCCGGACTCAGTGGAGCGGCACTTTGCCCCCTCGGCATTGAACCGGCCGTCCCCGTCCAGGAGTTGACGCAATTCGGCTACCAAGTGATGCCGTCGGAGCCTGAGCGACGACTCATGCGGGGTCACTGCTCGTGCGGGTCACCGCTCGTGCGGGTCGCTGGCGGACGCGGGCGTCACCCACACTCTGCAGCGTCCGGCTCGCGCGTACATGCCAGGAGTCGCGCAGCTGCTTCGGCCCCATCGGCCTCCACGGTCAAGGATTCCCGCTTCAACGCCTTCACTCCGGAATCGGTGCTGTCTTCTTCGCGCCCCTCTGCCCAAATATCGATGACAGCGAGAGCGTCCTCGCCGAGAAAGCCGCTCGACGGCGGTTCGACACCCACGAAGTCGCGCTGCCAGGCGCCCGCGATATGACCCGCAGGGTCCCGACCGTATGAAGGGGCGCTCTCTGGAGCGGTGTCGGCAATGTGCTGGAAGACCGCTGCCTGCCAGGTTGCGCGCTCGCCCTCAGGAATATCGTCGGCAATGCCGTCGAAATGCCCCAGTACGACAGCACAATCGAGAGCAGGGCCGCCGTCCTCGACCGAGAGGGACCTCGCCGTCGGCACAGAGGCCAGCCCGTCCGCGCACTTCTCCGTCTGTGCGGTGCGCAGGCGGGCGTATGCCTGGGGATCCTGTGACACGGCGCGCAATGCCCTGATGAGATCGTCCTCTTCCACCGGCATCCGCACCGTCTCACCGTCCTTCCAAGGACGGCGGTGCCTTTGCGGCTGAGGGTCCCCGTCGCTGCCGGTGAGGTTCGCGTGAATGTCGGCCGCATAGTCCACCAGCGCATCGGCGAGCGGCTCGCGAAGCTCGACGGCGACGGCCGGATTCCTACGCCGTTGGGTTTCCTCACTGAGCGCCAGGACTACGGCCTGCATGTTCCGTGCCTCGCCAAGGGTGTGTCGGCCAGGGGTCGCTCCCGTGGTCGCGGCCCGCAGCACCGACCCCAGTTCCGCGCAGCTCATGTCCGACACGTACTCGTTCCCCAAGACACGTTGCAGGGAGCCGTTCTTGAGCAGATGGCCGCAGTCGGCCGCTCTGTCCTGCGAGGCGAAGAGGTATCCGAGGGCGGCGCTCCCCAGCACCCCCATGCCGATCGCACTCCACACGACCAGTCGGCGGCGCGCGCTGCGGCGGTTCACCGAGTCACTGTTGGACATCTAGTTCCCGAGCCATTCATCCGTCTTGTCCCGGCGCGCGTTGTGGTCTCCGAGCATCTCGCGCTTCAGGCTCTTGATGTCCTTGTCATCCGTACCAGGACCGCCATGCTCCGCATCGGCCCAGGTATCGATGATGAAGGTCATCTCGCGTTCCGACTCAAAGCTGTGGTCAGCGACATCGGCAGCCGCATCATCGCCGTTCTTTCCCTTCTCCTGATTGGAGACATCCCAAGTCCACGTATCGAGGATGCGCTGCGCCGTGTCGCCGATGTACGGAACACCAGTGATCGCCGCACCACCGACGTGATAGATCGCCTTGGCCTTCCAGTCCGCTTGGGCATTTGCGTCATCACGCTTGTCGTTGATGGTGTCGTTACGGATCGAGTCGTAGGCGCCGAGAGCCAGCGCACCGTCCCTCGCCGGATCCTCGATCGAGGCAGCGGTCCCGCCCTCTGAGGGCCCCATCAGGTCGGATATATGCGCGATTTCCGCCTTGTGCATCGTTCCGTACGCCTCAGGGTCATCAGACACCGCTCGCATCAAATGGACCAGCTTGCGCGGATCGGTAGCGATGTGAGCGCCTTCTTGATCCCCGAAAACCCCGTCCGCACCCGGATTGCTGCCCTTCGCGCCCGGCACCTCATGGGTGTAGTCCGTATTGATGCCGGCAAGGATCTCGTGCGTGTCACCGGTGTAATCGGCGAGCGCGTTGCCCAGCGGCTGGCGCAAGTTCTTGGGAATTTCCTCGTGATGCGGGGGTGCATCCAACAGATTGATGGTGTCCCGCATGACGCGCGCCTCGGCCGCAGTGTGCGGCGGCCCCTCCTCAGCGCCAGTGGTGGCAGCCTGGAGGAGGCCGCCGAGACCCACCCGGCTGTTGGACGGGTCGATCTGGGACGAGTCGATCAGGTTCTCGGTCCTGCGCGCCCGCTCTTCGACGTTGTGCTGGGGCCATTCACGGTCGTCGAGCAGGTACTTGAGGTTGTCGTTGCCGCCCTTGGGGTCAAGGTAGTCGGTAGCCGTCTCCGAGTTCTCGGCCATGATCCCGAGCATGTCGTCCACCGGGTCGACGATCTTCCCTGTGTCGGGTTCGTCGCCGGACCGGATGCGCTGTGTCTCGTCCCAGATATCGGGGTTCTTGCGCTCGGCGGCGATGATGTCGTCGGTGAGGCCCTGCACCATGTGCGGCGGATAGCTGCCCCTGTCGCCCTGTTCCAGGAGCGTCGTGAGCGTCTGATAGCCGTAGGGACCGGTCGAGTCACCCTCGGGCCTCTGCGTGCCGAGCTTGGCCATGTCCTTGCGCCACTGCTCCGAGAACTCCCTGTCCCGGTTGGCCGTGGCGATGTTGTTGGCGAGGGATGACTGGATGTTGCCGTAGCGCTCGCCGGTCTTTCCGTCGACGGCCTGGGACTTCTCCAGATCCTCGGCCAGCCGCAAAGTGCCCTCCGGGCCCAGGCCGTTCAGCACCATTCTGCTGAATTCCGGGTCCTTGTTGTTGTGCACCATGACCCGTTCCAGCTCCTTGAGCTGCCCCGGGGAGAGTTTCTCTCCGCTCTCGTACTTCTTCAGCAGTCTCGCGGCGCGCTGCGCCTCGTCCTGGTCGATGGAACGGGTGGTGTTGTCGTTGAAGCCGTCGGACCGCTTGCCGGCATTGCGCTTGAGTGCCGTCACCGCGGACTGGTCGGCGTTGTAGGCGGTGATCAGGACCAGCTCGATCTGGCCCTTCCAGTACAGAAGCTTCGTCTCATTGGCCGAGGGCAGCAGCCCGTTGCGCTCGTCGCCCTTCTTGTCCGGGTCGATCAGGCTCACTTTGCCGGTGTCGCTGACGGCGACGCCGTCCTTCTTGGCGTCCCGGACAAGCTGGTGCAGGTCGTCCTGGCATTTCTTCAAGTCGTCGTGCGCGTCACCCAGTACGGCCTGAATGCCCTTGGCCTCGGCCCAGGCGTCACTGAACTCCTTGTCGGCAGAGAGGACTCGCACCCGCGCGACGGCAGACGTGGGATCCATGCTGTTCCAGCCCGCCGCGTCGAACGGCGCCACGACGCCCTTCGCGTACTGCTCGTCGAGCCCCTGAAGCAGCAGGATGCGCTCCTGCCAGCGGTCGGCAGCGGCCTTCAGGACGCTGACGTCGAGGTGGTAAAGGTCTCCGAAGAGAATCATGCGGTTCGTTCGCCCCCTGTCAGCCGAAGTCGGAGAGCGAACCGCGGACCGCGTTCATCTCTGCTTCGTTCGCGGATTCCGTACGGGTGTAACTTCCGGCGGTCTGCGTGCAGTTCTCGCCGATCGTGCGACAGGTCGCGACGAGGTCTCCGACCTGCTGGTCCCAGAGCTCCATCAATTCGCCGATCGCCAGGCCCAGCCCTCCCGACCAGAAGTCGGCGCCGAGCCTGCCCCAGGCGGCCACCATGGTGTCGTCATTCTCGACCCGGCCCTTGGAGCGCAGGATCCCCGCGATCTCCTGGGCGTTCTCGCCGGCCCGGTTGAGCGCCACCGGATCGGCGACGCCGCTCATGGTCCGTGCCTGACCGCCCCCACCGCCGCCCGCCATGGTCTGAATGCCCGCGCCACCGCCGAACCCCGGGTCGGGAGCGAAGCCGCCGGAGGGGTTGGGATCGCGTACATCTGCGGGGTGGTCCGGAACATCAAGCCGATGCACGGGAGTTGGCCGTCCGTCGACCGCCGCCGTCATGGGCTGCAGGCCCCCGGTGAAGCCCGGGTCGACCGCAGCTCCTTGAGCGAGATCGCGGTCCCTGATGTCGCGATCCATGTCGGGGCGCGGCAGCCCATGCGAGGTACGCGGGTCCGGCCCGGTCAGTGGTGCCGTAGGCGCGTGAATGCCAGGGCCAAGGCCGGGGCTGGGGCTGGGAGCGACATCCGCCCCCGTCATCGGCGGCAGACCACCGTAGTTGAACCCGGGGTCCGGGTTCGGAGCCGGATCGGCGTCGAGGATGTCCCGGCCGCCCGTGTCCGGCGGCGACATCTCGTGCCCCGTTCGAGGATCGGGTCCGGTCAGCGGCGCGGTGGGCGCGACGATCCGCGGATCAGGGCCCTCGTACGGCGCAGAAATCGGACGTACGTCATCGGAGCCGGTGCTCAACAATTCCCCCTGCTGCAACAGCCCGCCCCCGTCGGCGTGCCTTGGTTCTGTGCTCCACGACCGCGCGGTCCGAGGCCTTACTTGGCCGATGACCTGGCACTTTGCCGTGAGATGCAGCAACCCTATGCATGGGGCACGGATGTGCGGCATGCCGGAACCCAGCAGCAAATCCCCGTCCCGGATTTCCTGGTTCCGGAAGCCTCACCCGCCCAGCCCGAACCCCCGCCCCGCGAGTGCTTTACGCAGGACCCGTACGGCCGTCGCCAACTGGCCGCTGGACACGTGCAGTTGAACGTACCCCGTTCGGGAGAGGGGAATGGGCGACCCGTCAGCTCTGCTTGAGGGCGTCGAGGAACGCGGCCCAGGCGGCGGAGGAGAAGAGGACGGCGGGGCCGTGGGGGGTTTTGGAGTCTCGGACGGGGACGGCGGCGGGGTGGGTGTCGATGACCTCGAGGCAGGAGCCGGCCTCCGATCCGCTGTACGACGACTTGCGCCAGCCGCGCAGCGTGCGGGCGTCGACGATGGTGCGGTCAGTCATGGCGCCTGTATTCCTTCGCTCGTGCCCTCATGAAATCCAACGATTCATCCAACGGCAGAGCGTCACTCAACGCAAGGTCGTAGGCACTGCGGAGGCGCTCGACACCGGCCGGGGATTCATGCACCGTGCCGACGGACAGCCCCTCGGTGTACGCGGCCGGCGGCTGATCGTCGAACCACATGAGCGTCACCATGCCCTGCAACACGTGATACGCACCCTTAGCTGTGGGCATCACATGGACGCGGATGCGCTGCGACTCGACAAGTCCGGCCAGGTGCTCGATCTGCTCCGCCATCACGTCCGGCCCGCCGACCGGTCGGTGCAGAACCCCTTCGTCGAGCAGAGCCCACACCACGGGCGTGACCGGATCTTGGAGAATCTCCGAGCGCTGCAGCCGTGTGACCACGAGCCTGTCACACTCCTCCGGAGCCAGTGGCGGGAACGATGCACCGATCACCGCGGTCGCGTACCGCCGTGTCTGCAAGATGCCCGGCACATAGACGGGAGCGAACTCACGCAACATGACGGCCTGGCGCTCAAGCTCGCGTGCCGATTCGAAGTAGTCGGCAACCGCCCCCTCGCCGCTCGGCCGGAAACTGCTGAGCACATCCCCCGTGCCCAGCGCCTTGTCCAACCGCCGCGCGTCCTCCGCCGACGGAATCCTCCGGCCCGCCTCGATGTGGGCGATATGACTCCGCGTCATGTGCGCCTCGCGGGCCAACTGCTCCTGCGTCATGCCGAGAGCCTCGCGCCGGGACCGCAACCACTCCCCGTACGTACTGGTCATCGGCCAACTCCCCTCCTCCACGTGACAAATGACGGGTCACATCGCACCCCCTTCTCAAGCTACGCGCGCCGACACCACGCTGTGACCAGTTCGCTACAGAGAGCAGAGAGGTGCGGTCATGAGCACAGCCGAGGAACGGATCAGGGAGGCGGAGTCGGTACGGGACGCGTTGCGGGCGGCGCTCGCGGCGGTGGGCGTGAAGCTGCCGTCGTTCTGCCTCGATCAGGTGTCGTGCGCCCGCGAACACCCCGCCCCACTCATCGAGTTGGGTCGCTGCGACGTCGCGACCGCGCGGGCGCTGGCCGAGGCGCTGGGGTCGGGCCGGTGAGGGTCGGCGAGACCGTGCTGGACGAGGACACCGGCCGGATCGGCGAGGTGATGGGGCACGAGGGGCGGTACGTGCAGCTGC
Source organism: Streptomyces cavernicola (assembly GCF_029968035.1). Lineage (GTDB taxonomy): Bacteria > Actinomycetota > Actinomycetes > Streptomycetales > Streptomycetaceae > Streptomyces > Streptomyces cavernicola. The sequence continues at coordinate 20,799 of NZ_JASCIQ010000045.1, forward strand.
GGCCGCTGCTCGGCGGGCGGGAGTGGGACGTACGGCCGGACCGGGTGCGTCCGGTGACGGCGCCGGAGTTGCTGAGCGCGCGGGTCGCCGCGGTGAACTCGCGGACGCGGAGGGGTGGTTCGCGGTGAGGTTGTTCGTCCGCGTACTAGCGTGGCTGCTGCCGGCGAGCGGCGGTCGACGCCGCGCGCCCTCCCCCGAGCGGGTACCGGTACCTGCACCCGCTCTCCCGCCGCGCCGCGCGATCACACTGCCGCGCCGCCGCAGCCCGTACGCCCTGAACGCCGCCGACGACCGGACCCTGTACGTCGACCCGCCCCTGTGGAACACCCTCCGCCCGTACGTCCACATCCACGCCCGCCCGAAGCACGTACCTCCGGAACAACGCGCCCAGGCGCAACGCCGCTGGGCCCTGGACATGGCGCTACGGGGGCGCGATGTGGGGCCGGAGCGGATTCACGGGGTGCGGGTGGGGGGTTGGGAGGCGGCGTGACCCCCGGGCGGCCTGGACTCATGGGCCGCAGCTGCCGATACTGGCGCGTCTTACTGACCAACACCCCACTCCCGCCCCACCCTTCACTTCCTTAGACTGAGCCCCTGCAAATCAAAGGCCGTCATCAATTCGGGGATCAGGGGATGAACCACCCACGCCAATGCGCCGAAATGTACAGCGGGCGCATAGCAGCGGAGGGCGACGGTGCCCTCTAACTTTGCACAGCTGAACAACCAGGACTTTTCCGATCTAGAGGCCGCCGCGAAGGCCTGGCGCAAGCTTTCCAGCACGATGGATTCCTTGACGTCCCGTCACAGAGAACGAGTCACCGGGCCTTTGCATAACTCGTGGAAGGGCGACGACGCCGAAAGTGCGCTGTTCTTCCTGGAGGATGTGGAAAGTCGCCTCGGCATTGCCGAGACCGAGGCCATGGCAATCGCCTCAGTCCTAGAGAACACTCAGTTCTGGATGGAGCAGGCCCAGACCGAGCTCCGCAACGCGGTGCGGCGGGCGGAAGAGGACGGCTACGCGGTCGATGCCGATGGCTGGGTCAGCGACCCGACCACTGCGAACATCCCACGCAACGACCCGGATGCGCGCCACGTCATCGCCGACCGCAGCGGCTTGCTGGGTGAGTATCGCGCACGTATCGACAAGGCATTGGCCGACGCAGAGAGGGCGAGCGACAAGGGCGCGAAGGCTCTGGCGGACCTTAACGGCGACATCCTCACCGACTCGTTCAATCATGACGCAGCAGCCGAGTCCGCCGCCGACGCCAAGAGCGCGATGAAGGCACTCGGAATCCAGGATCCACAGATCCCGAAGGATGACCCGAAAGCAGCCTCAGAATGGTGGAAGGCCCTCAGCCCTGAGGAACGCCAAGAATACGCGGCGCTCTATCCGAAGCAAATCGGCGCGACAGACGGCCTACCGGCAACAGTGCGGGATGACGCCAATCGCACAGCCTTGGCTCAGGAACTCAATCTCCTGCAAGAAGGAAACCTCAAGGAAGCATACCCCGGCGAGAGCCCAGAATCGCACAATCAACGGCTCGCCAATGCCCTGAAAATGAACGAGCAGCTGAACGAACGGGACTCCGCCCGGAGCGGCAAGGAATTGTACCTCCTGGGATACGACTCCAAGGGCGACGGACGCGCCATCGTTGCCATGGGTAACCCTGACACGGCGGCACACACAGGGGTGCTCGTACCTGGGACGAATACTGACGTCGCGAGCGAAGTTGACGGCCAGATCACTCGAATTGACAAGCTGCATTCCGCTGCCGACAAGCACGCCGACGGCGAGGACGTAGCCATGATTACCTGGCTCGGGTACGACGCTCCGAAAGCTATGGGCGATGGTGGCGTCGACGGCGTCGCCACCAGGGAGCGCGCCTACGAAGCCGGCCCCGACCTGCGCCAGTTCACGGAGGGCATGCGCGCCTCGCACGAGGGGACTCCGAGTCACACGACAGTCATCGGCCACAGCTACGGCTCAACTGTTGTTGGCGCGGCCGCGTCAGAAGGCAAAGGGCTGGGCGTAGACGATGTCGTGGTCGTCGGAAGCCCCGGCATGGCAGTGAAACACGCATCCGAACTACAAATGGATCAGGAGCACGTCTGGGCCGGCGGGGCCGAGGACGACAAAGTCATCAAGTGGGCCGGGGGCAGCCTGGGCAGAGACCCCCTGCGCGAGAACTTCGGCGGCAACAACTTCGAGGTGGATACCAGTGGACACAGTGGCTACTGGGACAAAGAGGGCGAAGCGAACAGCGATTCCCTGGAGAACCAGGGGAAGATCATCGCTAATCGACCGCCAACCGAGGCGCCGAAAAAGGAGCCTGACAGTGGCGATGTTCCCCCGCGCCCGCCGCGCGGCTGACACCCACACGTTTCGCCTGTTGCCACTGTTGTTGGTCACCATGATTGCCACTGGAGGCTGCATGTCCTCAAGCCCTGAAGACGACCCCAACACCAGGCTGCCCCGAATGGAGAGATCGGATGCGCTGACGTGGGCCAGGGACTACACCAGCTACATGGCTGAGATCACTGATGTTGAGCTGATCAACTCTACAGAGAAGATCAACTATGAGGAGTGCCTCGGCGCCAACGGCGAGTTGGCCGACGATGGTCGATACAGCCTCTTCTACTACGTGTACTCACCTGCGCCCGTCACGGAGCACACCCGTGTCGTGCGCGCCCTTCGTCAGGAACTCAAGAAGAAGGGATACGAGGTCACGGGATACCGCGAGTTCAAGGACTCCTATTACGCAGCAACCCTCAGCGCACGCAACAGAAGTAACGGATACAGCGTGACAGCAGACACTGTAGGCAGTGGCAAAACCAAACCCCAACGCCTCTCCTTCGCCGTTCGCACCCCCTGCATGCTCCCGCCCGGCGTCAAGCAACAGCAGTTCTGAAACGAGGAGGCGATCTCAAGATGTCCAAGGGAACACGCGTCGACTCGGGCGTACTGCGCTCGTCAGCCCATAACTGTGACGGCATCGCCGATGAGATGAAGAAGCCGTCGACCGCTGCCACCGACGAATCAGCAACTGCTGCTTCCTCTCTGGGCCGGTTGGTCCGTGGGCCAGGCACTGCAGACCGTCTCCACCAGCTGGGAGCCCGCACTTGAGGGCCTGCGGCGCCGCGCTCAAGCCGGGCCGACAATCTGCGGGCTTCCGCGGACGGCCACGACTGGAACGAGAAGCGCATCGAGCAGGACTTCGAGCAGACCGGGGCCGACATGGCACCCCAGGCCGCGTACGGCGAGCTGCCGCCGGCCATGCGCAATCTCCGGCCGCCCTCCAACGTCCACGCTCCAGGGCCTCCCTCCAAGAGCGCTGAGGAGATGACGGACCCACGGAACTCCTACGGCACGAACATGCCGACCTACGACGAGAGCATCAGGACGCAGCCTGCGCCCGCACCCCCGCTCGGAGACTTCGACTGAGGACCGGCGCCTCGGACCAGGAGTTCAACGCCCCAAGCGGGACCAGTTCGAGGGCACTTGAAGCACTGGGCCCGCCTCGCCCGACGGAGAGCTCCGGCACCTATCGCTCTCGCAGCGCGCCGCCCCACAGCATCCCCTGGGGCGGCACGGGGTCGTGCGGTTGCCCATATCGCCGGTGGAAGCGGGAGCGGGGGTGCCTGGACGTGCCGGGTGCCCGGCTTCGGGGTGCGGCGAGCCGGGGGCGCTCCCATTGCCCGGGTTTGGGTTACGGGTCGCTGCAGGGCGGTGCCTTGCGGGCGCCGGGTTGGCCGACTCGCCGGTGGTGGCGGGCGGGTGGGAGAGGGGCCGCGCCTGAACGTGCCGGGTGAACAGCCCCCGCGTACGGCACCCAGCCCCCCGTACCCCCAAAAACCTAGCTGTGGCCCAAGTCCTCCGAGCCGTCGCCCGTGGCCTCCGTGGGGACCGAGCCCTCCGGGGAGGGGCGCAGCGGGAGGGCGTCGACGTTCATGGAGTCGAAGGCGTGCGGGGCCGGGCGCGGGGGCTTCGGCATGACGGCCGCCTCGGAGTGGCCGCCACAGCCGTACGCGAGGGACACCACGTGGCCGTCGGCCGGGCTGAACTCGTTGGCGCAGACGCCGAAGGCCTGGCGCAGGGAGCCGGCGATCGGCATCAGGAAGGCGCAGCTGACGCACGTGGCGGGGGCGGCCTGCGCCATCTGCGTCTTGGCGCCGTACCCCTCCTCCCAGCGGTCGGCCGCGACGTGCAGCCCGTACCGGGAGAGGACGCGGGCGCGGCGCATGCCCAGCTCCTCGGCGACCGCGGCGATGGAGCCGCGCTGCGGGGCGAGCGGCAGGTTGGCCGGCGGGCCGTCGGTGACCTCGGCGTCCTCCGCCTCGACCAGGTCGGCCATCTCCTCGGAGACGGGCGAGTTCGGCGCGGGCTCGTCCTCGCCGGAGTAGCCGGGCTCCAGGCGCAGGTCGTCCGCGTCGGTGGGCAGGAGGTCGCCGGGGCCCAGGTCGCCGGGGCGCAGCCGCTCGCTCCAGGGCACCCACTCGGGGGCGAGGAGGGCGTCGGGGCCGGGCAGCAGCACCGACTCGTCGAGGGTGACGACCTTGGCGCGGGAGGCGCGGGCGACGGTGACGGCCCAGCGCCAGCCGCGGTATCCCAGCTCCTCGCACGCGAAGAAGTGGGTCACGACCCGGTCCCCCTCGGAGACCACCTGGACGTGTTCGCCGACGACGCCGGGGGCTGCGGCCTCCTCGGCCGCTGCCCTGGCGAGGTCGATGGCCTCGGCGCACAGGCGGTCAGGGGTGCGGCTTCGCGTTGTCGCTGCGCTCACAGGTATCGCTTCTCTCCTACGCCGTCTCACGGGTGCGCCGTCCATCGGTACGGGGCACGGACGGAGCGGACCTGGGGGCCGCGTCGACGTCCGCGTCCGGTCACTCCCGGGCGCGCCTACGTCATCCATTCTGCGGGATGACGAAGAGGCGCGCGGCCAAGAACAACCGCCGCTGGCGCGCTACGCACGCTACCCCCTCGAAGCGCCCGAGCCCACACGGCGTCCGCTCTGAGGACATCTCCAAATGATCTCGCTGAGGTGCGCTGACACCGTCCCGGACCCCTTCGAGGCCATCAGAACGTCCGGCTTGGGGCACTATGACGGGGTGGCCTTTCCTTCAGGATCACGGCCGACGGAACGCGCGAGCCCGTTGCGCAGAGCGGGCCGCATGATCGGCCGCGCCCTGCATCTGCCGATCACCGGGCCCGCGAAGGGCATCAGGAAGGCGACGCACGCGCACGGTGCGGGCGAGTCGGGGCTCGGCAAGCTGATCGAGCTGCACGGCGTGAACGGCGCGGGCGACGTGATGATCACGGTGGCGCTCGCCTCGACGGTGTTCTTCTCCGTGCCCACGGACGAGGCGCGCGGCCGCGTCGCGCTCTATCTGGCGATCACCATGGCCCCGTTCACGCTGCTCGCCCCGGTGATCGGCCCGCTCTTCGACCGGCTGCCGCACGGTCGGCGGGCGGCGATGGCCGGCTCGATGCTGGCGCGGGCCCTCCTCGCCCTGACCCTGTCGGGCGCGGTGGAGACCGGCTCGATCGAGCTGTATCCGGCCGCACTCGGCGTCCTCGTCTCCTCGAAGGCGTACGGGGTGGTGCGCAGCGCCGTCGTACCGCGGCTGCTTCCACCGACGTTCTCGCTGGTCAAGGCCAACTCACGGGTGACGCTCGGCGGACTCCTGGCCACCGGTGCGGCCGCGCCGATCGGTGCGGGGCTGCATCAGATCGGCCCGCAGTGGCCGTTGTACGGGGCGTGTGCGGTGTTCCTCTTCGGGGCGTTCCTGTCGTTCCGGCTGCCGCACAAGGTGGACTCGGCGCGCGGCGAGAGGCGGGCGCTGCTCGCCGCCGACGAGCAGCATCTGCATCTGCCGCACGGCAAGAAGCCGGGGCTTCGCACGGTCGGCCCAGGGGTCACGCACGGGCTCGCCGCGAACGCCTCGCTGCGCTGCCTCTCCGGGTTCCTGATCTTCTTCCTGGCGTTCCTGCTGCGCGAGGAGCCGCTCACCGGGCAGACCGCGGCGGTGTCCCTCGGCATGGTGGCGGTCGCGGCGGGCATCGGCAACGCGCTCGGCACGGCGGTGGGCGCCGCGCTCCGCAAGCGGCCGCCGGAGCTGATCATCGTGACCGTCGTCGGCTTCGTCCTGGCCGTCGCGATCGCCGCGTCGGTGTTCTACGGGGCGCCGGTGATCGCCGCGCTCGGCGCGGTGGCGGGCCTCGGGCAGGCCCTCGCGAAGCTGTCCCTGGACGCGCTGATCCAGCGGGACGTGCCGGAGCTGGTGCGCACCTCGGCGTTCGCCCGCTCGGAGACCCTGCTGCAGATGGCCTGGGTGATCGGCGGCGGCATCGGCATCTCGCTGCCCCTCGACGGCGGCCTCGGCCTGGGCGTCGGCGCGTGCATCGTGGCGCTCGGCTGGCTGACGACGCTGCGGGGGCTCGTCGTGGCGGCCCACCGGGGCGGGGGGCCACCACGGGTCGAGTGATGTCACGGTGTGACATTTTTTTCGCAAGGGGGGTGCGGCCTGCGAGGACGACCGGAGGGGACCGGCCGGGCGGCGCGCCGGACCCCGCGTGGCGAGAGCGGTGGGGGTGCCAGATAGCCTTTCGCGCATGACCTCCCTGCGTATGACGGCCAAGGGCCGCCGCACCGCTGCCGCCCTCGGCGCCGTGTCCGCCGGACTCCTCGCCCTCTCGGCCTGCGACAAGCCGACGCCCCTCGCGACCGTCACGGTCAACGGCACGTCCGTGAACACCGAGGCCGCCTGCTACAGCGAAGGCAAGGCGATCGAGCCGGGCGAGATCAAGTCCTGCCTGCAGAAGGAAGCCGAGAAGACCATCACGGTCGGCATGGACGACAAGGTCCGCTTCGGCGTCGAGCCGGAGGTCGCCGAGCACGGCTGGACCCTGTTCATCGGCGGCCAGCAGGCCGAGCAGGAGCCGTTCAAGAAGACCTACCGGTCCATCCCCGGCAACGTCTTCTTCTCCTCCGGCCAGGGCGGACCGGCGCTGAAGAAGGCCCAGGTCTCGCTGGTGGAGACCGACGGCAACCAGCTCAAGGGCATCTGGCACTTCGAACTCAAGAAGGGTGAGTAGGAGCTCCCGAGCCAGGAGTTCCTGAGCACCGCGTCTTGACCGCGCCCCGGATTCTGATCGCCACAGCGGTTCCCGCCGAGCGGGACGCTGTGGCCAGGGCCGTATCCGCGGGCCCGCCCGAGCACCGGTCGGCCTTCGACTGCGTCGCCGTCGGCGTGGGCCCCGCGGCGGCCGCCGCGGGCACCGCCACCGCACTCACCACGGCCGCACTCCGCGGTGAGCCGTACAGCCTGGCGGTGTCCGCCGGAATCGGCGGCGGCTTCCAGCCCGAGGCCCCGGTCGGCTCCCTCGTGATCGCCGACGCGCTCGTCGCCGCCGACCTGGGGGCCGAGACCGGCGAGGGCTTCCTGTCCGTCACCGACCTCGGCTTCGGCACGGACTCCCACACCCCGCCCGCCGCGCTCGTACAGACGGCGGCCGCCGTCACCGGCGCGCGCACCGGCACCGTCCTCACCGTGTCCACCGTGACCGGCACCGCGCATCGCGCCGCCGAGCTGCGGGAGCGCCATCCGCGGGCCGTCGCCGAGGCGATGGAGGGCTTCGGCGTGGCCGAGGCCGCCGCCGCGCACGGCGTGCCGGTCCTCGAGGTGCGCGCCGTGTCCAACCCGGTGGGCCCCCGCGACCGTGCCGCCTGGCGTATCGGGGACGCGCTCGCCGCGCTCACCGCCGCCTTCGGCGCGCTCGTTCCCGTACTGGTCCTTCCGCTTGAGGAGTCGCAGTGAGCCTGCGCATCGCGTACTCGCCCTGCCCCAACGACACGTTCGTCTTCCACGCCTGGGCGCACGGTCTGGTGCCGGGCGCGCCGGAGCTCGACGTGACGTTCGCGGACATCGACATCACCAACGGCATGGCGGAGCGCGGCGAGTTCGACGTACTGAAGGTGTCGTACGCGGTGCTGCCGTACGTCCTCGACGAGTACGCGCTGCTGCCCTGCGGCGGGGCGCTCGGCCGGGGCTGCGGGCCGCTCGTCCTGACCCGGGAGCCGGGCGCGGACCTGGCGGGGAAGACGGTCGCGGTGCCGAGCGAGCGGTCGACCGCCTATCTGCTGTTCCGGCTGTGGGCCGCGGACACGCTGCGGGACGGGGCGCCGAACATCGTCGTACTGCCGTTCCACGAGATCATGCCCGCCGTGCGCGACGGCAAGGTCGACGCAGGGCTCGTCATCCACGAGGCGCGCTTCACGTACCAGGAGTACGGGCTGCACTGCCTCGCCGACATGGGCGAGCACTGGGAGCGGACGACGGGCCTGCCGATCCCGCTCGGCGCGATCATCGCGAAGCGCTCGCTCGGCGAGAGCGTCCTGAAGTCCCTCGCCGACGCGGCCCGTTCCTCGGTGCGGATGGCCTGGGACGACCCGCAGGCCTCTCGGGACTACGTCCTCGCGCACGCGCAGGAGATGGACCCGGCCGTCGCGGACCAGCACATCGGCCTGTACGTCAACGAGTTCACGGCCGACCTCGGCGAGAACGGGTACGCGGCCGTGCGCGGACTGCTCACGCGCGCCGCGGCCGAGGGGCTCGTGCCGCCCCTCGGCCGGGATGCGCTGCGGTTTCCGTAAGAGTCGCCGGCCGTCTTTCTAGACGTCGAGCTGGTCGGCGACCGCGCGCAGCATGCCCGCGATCTTCGCGCCGTGCGCCTTGTCCGGGTAGCGGCCGCGCTCCAGCTGCTGGGAGACGTTCTCCAGGAGCGTGGTCAGGTCCTGCACGATCGACGCCAGCTCGTCGGGCTTGCGGCGCTGCGCGGCGGCGACCGAGGGCGCCGGGTCGAGAAGCGTCACGGACAGCGCCTGGTCACCGCGCTGGCCTGCGACGACTCCGAACTCCACGCGCTGGCCGGGCTTGAGTGAATCGACCCCGGCGGGCAGCACGGACGAGTGAACGAAGACGTCACCGCCGTCGTCACGGGAGAGAAAGCCGAAGCCCTTCTCGCTGTTGAACCACTTGACCTTGCCGGTAGGCACGTCTGTCCGTCCTCGTCTGTTCTCGTACTCGCGGGTCGACTCGGGAGTCGAAAGGCCCTGGATAGCGGTCTGGCGGGCCGCTTGACCCGCCAGCACACAGGCTAATGGTCCAGTGGCGGGTGACAAGACTGCTTTCTCGGTCTCATCGCGCAGGGAACTACCCTGGCCGGGTGAGTGACACACCTTCTGGCGCCGGTGACCGCCTCGTCCGGCTCGGCGCGATCGTCTTCTTCGTCGGAGCCGTGGCCACCCTGGTCACCGTGGCCCCGCTGTTCCTGGGCACGGAGCCGTTCCCGTCCGTGGCGTACGCCGTGTGCATGCTGATGGGCGTGGGCTTCGTGATCGCCGCGGCCGGGGTGCTGCGGACCATCGCGGCCCAGCGGCGCCAGGCCCGCGCCGGCCGCTAGCTCCCCACGCCGCCACGCCCCGCCCGCGGCGCTGTCGTCAGGCGGCGCGCTCCGCGCAGTGCGCGTCGAGCCACCGCGGGAAGTCGTCGAGGCCGCCGAGGACCACGTCGGCGCCGGCGGCGCGCAGTTCGTCCGGTGCGCAGGGCCCGGTGGACACGGCCACGGAGAGCGCACCAGCGGTACGGGCCCCGCGTACGTCCCCGACGTGGTCGCCCACGTACACCGAGGCGCCGTGCTCGCGCAGCGCCTCCGCCTTGGCCTCCGCCCACAGCCAGCCGATCACCTCGTCCGCCTCGATGCCGAGGTGCTCCAGGTGCAGCTTGGCGTTGGGCTCGTGCTTGGCGGTGACGACGATGGCGCGGCCGCCCCGCGCGCGGACGGCGGCGACGGCCTCGCGGGCGCCGGGCATCGCGAGGGTCGGGTGGATGGCGTGGGTGGGGTAGAGCGCGCGGTAGCGGTCCGCCATCTCCGGTATCCGCTCCTGCGGGAACCAGTGCGCGAGCTCCTCGTCGAGGGGCGGGCCGAGCCGCGTCACGGCCAGATCGGCGTCGATGAACGTGCCCGTCTCCGCGGAGAGCACCTCGTACGCGGCCTTGATTCCGGGGCGGGAGTCGATCAGGGTCATGTCGAGGTCGAAGCCGACGGTGAACGGTGCGGGGGACGCGGCGGGGGACGATCCGGGGGATGCGGCGGGCCGGGGGGACTCGGGGTTCTCGTGCAAAGCCATGTCGCCATTGTGCCGATCCCGGCCACATCCCTGCCCCTTACACTTAGCCAAGCCTAATCAAACGTCTCCTGAAGCCCCTCCGATTCTCAAAGGGTCATATGGCCGCCGCCCCTCCCGCCGCCGCGCGACGCAAGCCGGTGGCCCGACGCATCGCCCTGACCGGTGCGGCAGTCCTGGCCCTCGCGGTCGCCGTGCTGCTCTCGCTCGCGGTCGGCGCACGCGCCATCGCGCCCACCGCCGTCCTCGACGCGCTGCTGCACGGCGGGCAGAGCGACGCCGCCCAGGTGGTCCGTGAACTGCGCGTGCCGCGCACCCTGATCGGCCTGATGGTGGGCGCGGCCCTCGCCCTCGCCGGTACCGCCCTGCAGGGCATCACCCGTAACCCCATCGCCGACCCCGGCATCCTCGGCATCAGCCAGGGCTCCTCGGTCGCCGTGGTCCTCGCGATCGCCTTCGCCGGGGTGCACGACCTGACCGGCTACGTGTGGTTCGCGTTCGCGGGCGCGGGGCTCGCCTCCGTCGCGGTGTACGCCATCGCCGCGCGCGGCCGCGGCGGCGCGACGCCCGTGAAGCTCGCGCTCGGCGGCGCCGCGATCAACGCGCTGCTGGTCTCCGTCACGATGGCCGTCCTCACCACGAAGGCCGCCGCGCTCGACGAGTTCCGCTTCTGGCAGGTCGGCTCGGTCGCCGGGCGGGACGCCGAAGTGGTCGCGCAGACCTGGCCGTTCCTGCTCGTCGGCGTGGTCCTCGTGGTGGCCGTCGCCCGCGGCCTGGACGCGCTCGCGCTCGGCGAGGACGTCGCGAAGGGCCTCGGCCAGAACGTCGCGGCGGTACGGATCGTCGGCGGGCTCGGCGCGACCGTGCTCACCGGCGTCGGGGTCGCCGCGGCCGGCCCGATCGCGTTCGTCGGCCTCGCGGTGCCGCACATCGCCCGCGCGCTCGTCGGCAGCGACCACCGCTGGGTGCTGCCGATGGCCGCACTGATCGGCCCGGTCATGCTGCTCGCATCGGACACGGTCGGCCGCGTGGTCTTCCCGCCGAGCGAGGTCCCGGCGGGCGTGATGACGGCCCTGATCGGAGTGCCGTTCCTGGTGACGCTGGTACGGAGAAAGGCGGTGGCGGCGTGAAGTCCCGTACCCCTGCTGGTTCTGCCGCTGGTTCTGCCGCCGCGCCCACCGCTGTGGGCAATCGTTCCGCGGGGCGGAACGGGTGGGCACAGCACCACGGTTCCGGGCAACTGGTACGTCGACGTCCAGCGGGATACGCCGTACTCCGCGCCGGACGAGCCTCGTTCCTCGTGCACCGACGCTCGGTAGCGGTCGCAGGGACCCTGACCCTGCTCCTCGCGGCAACCAGCCTCGCGTACCTCTGCACAGGCGAAAGCTTCGTACCCCCCGCCGAAGCCCTGAAGGTCGTCCTCGGGCAGCCCTCGCCCGAAGAGCTGGTCGTCGGCACGCTGCGGCTGCCGCGCATGGTCGTCGGCCTGCTCGTCGGGGCCGCGTTCGGCGTCGCGGGCGCGCTGATCCAGACCGTCGCCCGCAACCCGCTCGCCAGCCCCGACATCATCGGCGTCAGCCAGGGCGCGAGCGCGCTCACCGTCGGCGCGCTGACCTTCGGCGTCACCTCGTACGCCGTGCTGCCGTACGTGTCGATCGCGGGCGGGCTGCTCGCCGCCGCGCTCGTGTACGTCTTCGCCTGGCGCGGCGGGCTGCAGGCCACCCGGTTCGTGCTGATCGGTATCGGCTTCGCGATCGCGCTGCGGTCGATCACCACGCTGTTCATGACGAAGGGCGACTACCTCGTCGCGCAGCAGGCGCAGATCTGGATGACCGGCTCCCTCAACGGCCGCTCCTGGCCCGAGGCCCAACTCCTCGGCTCCATGCTGCTGTTCCTGCTGCCCGCCGTCGTCTGGGCGGCCCGCGCGCAGCGCACCGTCAGCATGGACGACGACACGGCGACCGGTCTCGGCGTACGGCTCGGGCGGGTGCGGCTCGGGCTCGTGCTGCTCGGCGTGGTGCTCGCGTCCGTGGCCACCGGCGTCGCGGGGCCTGTCGACTTCGTGGCGCTGCTCGCGCCGCAGATCGCCCGCCGGATGACGCGGACCGCGCAGATCCCGCTGGTGTCCAGCGCGTTGACCGGCGCGGTGGTCGTGGTGCTCGCGGACCTCCTCGCGCGCCGGCTTTTCTCGCCGACCGAGCTGCCCGTGGGGGTGCTGACGGCCGCGGTCGGCGCCCCGTATCTGATCTGGCTCATCGTCCGTAGCCGTACCGTCGGAGGGAAGTCGTAGTCGTGACCCGGCTCAGCGCCCAGGGGCTGACCCTGGCCTACGAGGACCGCACCGTCGTGGACGGCCTCGACCTGGAGATACCCGACGGCCAGGTGACCGTGATCGTCGGGCCGAACGCCTGCGGCAAGTCGACGACACTGCGGGCGCTCGGGCGGCTCCTCAAGCCGAAGGCGGGCTCGGTGCTGCTCGACGGCACGGCGCTCGCGAAGCTGCCGACGAAGCAGATCGCCAAGGAGATCGGGCTCCTTCCGCAGTCGCCGGTCGCGCCCGAGGCGATCACCGTCGCGGACCTGGTGGCGCGCGGCCGGCAGCCGCACCAGCACTGGTGGCAGCAGTGGTCCGACGAGGACGAGCGGGCGGTCGCGGAGGCGATGGCGCGTACGGATGTGGCGGAGCTGGCCGAGCGGTCCGTGGACGAGCTGTCGGGCGGTCAGCGGCAGCGGGTGTGGATCGCCATGGCCCTCGCTCAGGAGACGTCGCTGCTGCTGCTCGACGAGCCGACGACGTTTCTGGACATCTCGCATCAGGTCGAAGTGCTGGATCTTGTACGGCAGTTGAACCAGGACAAGGGGCGGACGGTGGTGGTCGTCCTGCACGACCTGAACCAGGCGGCCCGGTACGCGGATCATCTTGTGGCGATGCGGGCGGGGGCGGTGGTGGCCTCCGGGCCACCCGCCAAGGTGGTGACGGCCGATCTCGTACGCGAGGTGTTCGGGCTGGAGTGCGTGGTCGTTCCGGATCCCGTTACGGGGTCACCGTTGGTGGTGCCGGGGGCGCCGTGGGGTTCCTGAGGTTCTTTTTCCCCTCCCCGCCCCTTCCCGAAAGACTGCCGTCGGCTTCGGGGGCTCCGCCCCCGGGCCCCCGTCCCTCCGGGGCTGCCGCCCCTGGACCTCGCTCTGGGGCTTCGCCCCGGACCCCGGGGCTGTCGTTCGGCTACCGCGCCGTCGTGGCTGGTCGCGCAGTTCCCCGCGCCCCTGAAAACCAGCCCCTCCGGCGTTTGAGGAGCGGGGTCTGGGGCGGAGCCCCAGTTCGGGAAGGGGCGGGGCGGGGAACAAAGCCCGCCGCAGGCGCACCCGACCCGCACCCGACCCACCCACGTCAACCAACGAAAGGCACCCCATGAGAACCCGCACCCTCACCCTCACCGCCACCGCACTGACCACCGCCCTGACCCTCACCGCCTGCGGCTCCGGAGACGCGAAGGGCACGGCCGGCACCGGCGGTGCAAGTGGCTCGACGCATACCGTCAAGACCGCCATGGGCGAGGTGAAGGTGCCGGACTCCCCGAAGCGCGTCGTCGTCCTGGACACCGCCGAGCTGGACTCCGCGATCACCCTCGGCGTGAAGCCGATCGGCGCCACGCACGCCGACGTGAAGTCGGGCTTCCTCGACTACCTGCCGAAGAACGAGGTCAAGGGCATCAAGGACGTCGGCGCGATGATGACGCCCAACGTCGAGGCCATCGCCGAGCTCAAGCCCGACCTGATCCTCACCAGCAAGATCCGGCACGAGAAGCTCTTCCCGCAGCTCAGCGAGATCGCCCCGACCGTCATGACGGAGAACACCGGCTACCCCTGGAAGGAGAACTTCCAGGTGCACGCCGACGCGCTCGGCAGGAAGGCCGAGGCGAAGAAGGTCGTCGCCGAGTACGAGAAGCACGCCGGAGACGTCACCGCGGCGCTCGGCGGCAAGGCGAAGGCCGAGGCCACGAAGGTCAACGTGGTCCGTTTCGTCGAGGGCGCCGACATCCGCATCTACGGCAAGCAGAACTACATCGCGACGATCCTGAAGGACGTCGGCCTGGGCCGGCCCGCCGTCGCGGACAAGGCCAAGGACGGCTTCTCGTACGACGTGAGCCCCGAGCGGATCGACGCGGCCGAGGCGGACGTCATCTTCCACTCCACGTACGGCGACCCGAAGAAGGCCAAGGAGACGCAGACCACGGGCGGTTCGCTGTGGAAGGGCCTGAAGGCGGTCGAGGACGACCGGGCGTTCGCCGTCGACGACCAGCTGTGGATCCAGGGCATCGGCTACACGGCCGCCGACCGGATCCTCGACGAGCTGCAGGACCGCCTGACGAAGTAGCCGTGTCCGTACGGGAGTTGCTACTCCGGCCGGCGCCGCTGCGACCTCCACACCAGGAACAGCGCGGAGGCGACGGCCGCGAGGCGCACCACCCACGGCCAGGTCTCGGCGAACGCGTCCGCCGTCGCGCCCTTCGGCACGGCCTCGCCCCACTGCCGGTCGAACCGGCCCCACAGCCACACCACTCCCGCCGCCACGGCGAGGCCCGGAATGCCGAGCGAGGCGAACTTGGCCTCGCGCTGGCTGAGCCTGCGCGAGGTGTACGCGATGGCCCAACCGGCGCCGAGGGCAACCCAGTTGCCGATCACCGCGCCGACGACGAGGGACGCGGCGGCGAGCAGCAGCAGCGGGTTGCTGAGGCTCGGCGCGCCCCGGGCGGCGCGGGCGCGGCGCAGGAACGGCAGGCGGCGCCGCCCGGCGTCGTCGTCGAGCCCTTCTCCGCCCTCCTCTTCGCCCCCTTCGCCGCTCTCCTCGTCGGCGGATTCATCCGTCTTGGGGGTCTTCTTCAGCGACGGGCCGCCCGCCTTGCCGGTGCCGGTGCCGCCCTCGTCCTCGTCCGGCTCCTCCGTGCGCGGCGGGCGCAGTATCTCGGGGATCTCCACACCGCCCACGAACCCCGGTACGGAGTCGGTGAACCCCTGCGGGCCGTCGTCGATGCGCCACCAGTCCGGCGTGGAGCCGCTCGGCCCCATCTCGTCCTCGCCCGCGAGGTGCGGCGGCGTGCTGGTCGCCGGGGGCGGTTCGGCGGGCGGCGCGGGCTCCTTCGTCAGCCTCGGCCGGGGCACGAAGCGGCTCCAGGGCGCGCGCTGTCCGTCGTCACGCCGCTCGCCCGCGCGCCGTTCGCCGTCGCGCCGCTCGTCGTCCCAGTCGCGCTGCTCGGGCACGAACAGGGCTGCTTTGAAGCGGGACTTGAGGGTGTTTTCGGGGTCCGGCTCGGCGGCGGGGGAAGGTTCGGGCTCCGGCGCGTGCACGGCTTCCCGTACGGCATCCGGCTCGCGCACGGGCGAACCCCCGGCCCCCGCTCCCCCGTCTGCCCCATCTCCCCCGTCTCCCCCGTCGGACGCGTCCGACGCCCGGTCCACGACCTCCTCCGGCGTGCCGAGGCGGTCCAGGATGCGGCGGACCCCGGCGGGGCTGTCGCCGGGGGTCTTGCCGCCGGAGACGGTGGCGCGGCGCCGGTCGATCTCGGTGCGGAGCTCGGCCACCAGGCGCATCCGGGTCTTCGACGGCAGCTGGCGCTGCTGGGCGAGGTCGCCGATGCGGCTCAGGTAGTCGAAGACGAGCTGGTCGCTCTCGATCGCCACGAGATCTCCCTGCGTACGGGGCTTGTCCCTGCCGGTAAGTCCCCTGCGGGGCGCGCGCGTTGTGGTGCCCGGCCACCCGACCGTACCGCGCGGGGCATCGTGCTGTCGGTCCCACCTACTACCGTGTGAAGGATGACGACCGAGAGCACGGCAGGCGCGGCGGCCCCTCGCACGCTCGCCGAAGAGCTGAGGCAGCGCGACGACGCGTCGCTCGCCACCCTGCTGCGAGCCCGCCCCGACCTGCTGTCCCCCGTGCCGAACGACCTGACGCAGCTGGCCACGCGGGCCGGCACCAGAGCGTCGGTGGTGCGCGCGCTCGGCCGGCTCGACACGTTCGCGCTGCAGGCCGCCGAGGCCCTCGCGGTCGCCCCGGAGCCCGCGTCGTACGAGACGCTGCAGGCCCTGCTCGCCGGGGACGACGGGGACGAGGCGGTGGACCGCGCGCTGCCCGCCGCGGTCGGCACGCTGCGCGACCAGGCGCTCGTGTGGGGCGGTGACGGACGGCTCCGTCTGGTGCGCACGGCCCGCGAGTTGCTCGCGCCCTCGCCGCAGCACCCGTCGCCGACGGGGCTCGGGCCGACGGTCGCCGAGGCCACGTCCGGCATGTCGCCGGGCCGCCTGCAGCAGATCCTGGAGGCGGCGGGCCTGACGTCGACGCACGACCCGGTGTCGGCGGTCTCCGCCCTGACGGCGCTCTTCACGGACCGTACGAGAATGTCGGCGCTCCTCGACGAGGCCCCGGTCGACGCGCTCGACGTCCTCGGCCGGCTCACCTGGGGCCCGCCGTACGGGCAGGTCACGGCGGATCCGGCGGCGCATCTGCGCTGGCTGCTCGACCGCGCCCTGCTCGTGCCGACGTCGCCCGGCACGGTCGTGCTGCCCCGCGAGGCGGCCCTGCACCTGCGCGGCGGCCGGGCGCACAAGGCGACGCATCCGCTGCCGCCCGAGGTCACGGCCGCCGCGGAGCACCGCCCGCGGATCGTGGACTCGACGGCGGCCGGGCAGGCCCTGACGGCGGTCGCGACGGTCGAGGAGCTGCTCAAGGAGTGGCACGAGGGCGGGCCCGCGGTGCTGCGTGCGGGCGGCCTGAGCGTGCGCGACCTGAAGCGCACGGCGGTGGGGCTCGACGTGTCGGAGCCGACGGCCGCCTTCTGGGTCGAACTCGCCTATGCGGCGGGCCTGTTGGCCTCGGACGGCGGCTTCGAGGGTTCCTCGTACGACGACGGGGAGCCGTCGGCGCGCCGCGCGGAGGAGCGGTACGCGGCGACGCCCGCGTACGACGACTGGCTGGAGCTGCCGGCCGCCGAGCGCTGGGCGCGGCTCGCCGTGGCCTGGCTGTCGGCGACGCGCACGCCGGGCCTGGTCGGGGGCCGCGACGGCAAGGACCGGGTGCTGTCCGCGCTCGGCCCGCACCTGGACCGCTCGGCGGCGCCCGAGGTGCGGCGCCGGGTCCTTGACCTGCTCGCCGAACTGCCCGAGGGCGCGGCGGCGGACCAGGAGTCGGTGCTCGCCCGGCTTCGCTGGGAGCGCCCGCTGCGGGTCGGCGCGGCGGCGGACCAGGGCGGCGGCGGGGACGACCTGCGCACGCGCCTGGCCCGCTGGACCCTCGACGAGGCGGAGCTGCTCGGCGTGACGGGCCGCGGGGCGCTGTCGGCGACGGGCCGTGCGCTGCTGGAGCAGGACGCCGTACGGACGGGGGCGGAGCGGGCCGCCGCGCACGCCGGGCCGGAGCGGACCTCGGCGCATGCGGGGGCGGAGCGGGCCTCCGCGCATACGGCCCACGGGCTGCCGGACGGCGCGCTTGAGTCCGCGCTCGCCGAGCTCCTCGCGCCGCTCCTCCCCGAGCCCCTCGACCACGTGCTGCTGCAGGCCGACCTGACGGCGGTCGCGCCCGGACCGTTGGAGCGGCCGCTCGCGGAGACCCTCGGCGTGCTCGCGGACGTGGAGTCGAAGGGCGGGGCGACGGTCTACCGCTTCACGCCCGGCTCGGTCCGCCGCGCCCTGGACGCGGGCCGCACGGCCACCGATCTGCACACGTTCCTGGAGACCCATTCGCGTACGCCGGTGCCGCAGCCCCTCTCGTATCTGATCGACGATGTGGCGCGCAGGCACGGCCACTTGCGGATCGGCGCGGCCTCGGCGTACGTGCGCTGCGACGACGACTCGGTGCTCGGCGAGATCCTCGCCGACAAGCGCGCCGCCGCCCTGCGCCTGCGCCGCCTCGCGCCGACGGTCCTGGCCGCGCAGGCCGACCCGGCGGCGCTGCTCGACGGGTTGCGGGCGATGGGCTTCGCGCCGTCCGCGGAGACCCCCGAGGGTGACGTGCTCATCGCCCGCGCCCACGCCCACCGCACCCCGCCCCGCACGGCGCCCGCCCCGGTGCCGGAGGGTCCGCCCGTGCCGGACGCCACGCTGCTCGGCGCGGCGGTCCGCGCGATCCGCGCCGGCGACATGGCGTCGACGGCCCCGAAGCGCCAGGCCCCGGCCGCCGCGTCCCGACCGGGCCCCGGCGAGCTCCCGCGCACGACCTCGGCGGAGACCCTGGCCACGATGCAGGCCGCGGTCATGACGGGCGAGGCCCTGTGGATCGGGTACGTCAACGCGGAGGGCACCGCGAGCCAGCGCGTCATCGCCCCGGTCCGCGTGGAGGGCGGCTTCGTCACGGCGTACGACCACACGGCGGACGAGGTCCGCACGTACCCGCTGCACCGGGTGACGGGGGTGGCGGAGCTCGGGGAGGACTGAGGCGTCGCTGGGCGCTTTGGTTGAGGCCCACGCCACACCGCTCTGTCCCCGGATGCGGCACACTGGACGTTTGGCCTCTCTCGTCCCGTACGAGGCCTGCTGCCGTAGACCGGAAAGGGTGCGCGCGTGAACGGTCCCCTCATCGTCCAGACGATCAAGCTTGATGCACATACTAGCCCGCGCGGCCTCGGCGGTGACAGCACCTCTGCGGAATGAGCAGCAAGAAGCCCCACCCATGCGCCAGTTGGGGCGCACGGACGGGGCGGCCAGCTCGCTGAACGGTGTTGCTCGCCGTCGCTCAGCGGGCCGGGGTCTGGTCTGCCCGAGTCACGCGGGCGTGGTCGGTGTACACACGCCGGTAGAGATCGTGGCCGGGGTTCAGGCCCGTGTGCCGCAGGGCCCAGTCCTGGGCATCGCCGGGGTCACCTTGCGGGCCGGACGATGCTCCGCACTCGTGCGTCATGCAGTGTGCTTCCGCCGTAACGCCGCCATCGGGCGCAGGACGGATCGTGTGGCCCACGTAGCGGTGGACAGCACGCGTGCTCATCCAAACGCCTCTGCAGCCAACGTCGGCCCCTCCTGGGGCTCTTCGTCGCCGGGCACGGGAATACGTGCTCCCCGGCTCTCCGCGACTCTCAGGGCGTCATTCAGGCACTCGGCCAGACGCAGGGCCACGTACCGGACTTCGGAGTGAGGCGACACGGGGTCGGCCAGGATCTTGGCCGCTGCCTCCAGGACCTCCGCGCCCATCTCCAACTGGACGTCTTCCATGGCGTCCGCGACGCGTGACAGGTAGCTGTCCGGTCCGCCGTCAGTGCTGAGATAGCACGACTTTCCGTCTCTGGCCCATGGCAGCAACCGGGGCTGTAAGCCCGCCGCTGCGTCGGCAAGGTCCTGTCGTCGCTGTCGATCACCCTCGGCTCTGCGCATCACCTTGGCCCCCTCGGTCGGTTGGGTTGATGCAGCAACCGTAGGAAGGGGTCGAAGGCCAATCCACGTGCGGAAAACGGTAGTTCAGGGTGCCGACGCCTGGAAGTAACACGCTCCGCAGTAGCTATCCCGCGATGCCAAGATGAGCCGCCATGCTGCGCATCTCTTCCGTCAGAGTGCGCTTGCGGGTCTTGAGGATGTCGGCCATGACGTACCGGGCCATGGGCTGATGCGTGATCCAACCCTCTGCGCGTTGCCGGATCTGCATCAGCTCACCCATGGCCTCCTGGTGCTCACCGCTCGACACGTACGCCTTGGCCACGTCCAGGCGGTGACGATTCCAGTTGTTCGGGGTGACACCGCCCAGGCTGCGCAGGCCGCTCGCGCCCACAGGGCCCTCATCGGCGCGCCGCAGCACGCCGCGCGCGTCTCCGTCCAGCGACAGGTCTTCAATGGCCTTCATCTCCACTGTGGCCGGGCCGAACCCGCCCCAGTGGTCCGGGAACCCTCTGTCTTCCCGGGCCATCGCACTCGCTGCGGTCGCGGCCATCCGTCGGGCCTCGGCCGCTACGTCCGGACGGTTGTTGCGCACACTGGACGCCGCCACCCGGAGCCACAACTCACCCCACACGGCCAGGTGTTGGGTGGAGGCCTCAGAGAACCGGGGCTCGATCTCGACGGCCGTCTGCGCCGCAAGCTGCTCGCACTCGTCGAACCGGTCCTGGCGCAGCAACAGCCAGCACATGCCCACGACGCCGGTGGCTGCCGTGAGCGTCTGCCCGTTCTCCCGCGCAACCCGGATCGCTTCCGCCAGCGCGTAGTAAGCCATGTCGTACTGCCTCACCTGGGTGAGGAACTGACCTGTCATCAACAGGACTTGAGCGCGTGCGACCGCTGCGTGTTGCTGCTCCTCGCCCTCAAGGGCGTTCACGGCGGCCTCGGATGAGCGCAGCAGCGGGGGCAGCATCTTGGCGACGGATGAATAACGGTCCTGGTCGTACAGGGCCCGAGCGTCCCGTACCTTCTGCCGCGTCGCGTCTAGTCCCCCGGGTTCAGCCGGCTCCGCCGTCAGGGGTGCGGCCAGCCCGATCGGCGGCATGAGCGCACGCCGAAGCTCCACGAGGTGACGCCGGTTGGCGTCATCCTGGGGGCCAACGACGGACCGAGGCGCCTCGGTTGCGAACAGAGCGGACGTGGAGACACCCAGCGCGCGGGCGAGAGCGTGGAGGGTCTCAACCCGCACATCCCCGCCCTGTTCGACCTTGCGGACGGTACTTAGCGACAGGTCAGCCGATTCGGCCAACCCCTCTTGGCTCAGTCCGGCCGTGCGCCGGTACTTCCGGATGTTGTCTGCCAACCCTGGGGACATCAGCGCTCACCTCACGACAAGCGTATGCCCGGCAGCAGTTCCGGACACGCGAAAACCCCCGCACCGCCCTGCGTTGGTGGCCCGGGGGCTGTCAGAGCGCCAAGCCGTCACCCCCTGGAGCATGTCGGCGCCGAAGGTACCAGGGGCCGCGTAGGTGCGGACCTGCTCCCGGCCACGCTGGCTCTCAAGACCCAAGTCCTTCCAAGCCCGGCGTCGTTCGCGCCACGGACCCAGGTCACTGCGCAGGATCGAAAACCGATGCACCCCGGCACCGCTCCAGGCGGCGCGGGTGCGGGCCCAAGGCCCCGGGACGTGAAGAGTTCTTGAATCGGAGCCCCCGTTGTTCTTCAAGATGCCCGAGCCTTCACCGGCTCCGGTCCGTCGATCTCGTAGCGCCGTCGGCGCCGGTCGCTGCGCTTCGGGGCAGGGCCCGACATGCGCCATCTCCCTGTGGGCTGATCGAAGCTCAGGCTCGCGCTTCAGCCCAGACCGCTGGCCCCACCGCCGCTGCGCCCCAACCAGGTTCATCTGCGGTGCGCTTGCCTCAGGCTGACGACTCGTTATAATTGTTGCGGGAGACTGAAGACCTGCTAACGGAACCGCGACGGGGACCGATGCAGGGCTCCTTAACGCATAAGGCCCGAAAGGGCCATAACTCAATCTTCGAGATTCGTACTCCGCGCGACGGCCGATCACGGCCGCACGCGGCCGTCGAGGGCGTCTCTCGGTTACGGCCACTGTTATGTGGTCGGGCCGAGCGCGCCCTTTTTGCTTAGCCCGACCATTCCAACCAGGAAGGACTGTCGGGCACATGGAGACCGTCGGGTGGGCGGCGGCCATCGTGGGGGCTCTCAGCGGCGCCACATGGGTTGCAGGACACGCTCTAGACCAGGTTCCGTCTATCTGTCGCAAGGCAAAGAAGGCCGTGCGGTCGGTCCGTGAACTCCGAGAGGAGGTTCGCGGCGGAGGCGATTAGGCAAGCGTCTAAGTCAGCCAAGGGATGACGCCAGCGGATGGGGGCGCCAACGTCAGCGCCCCCGCCGCCCTTCACGCCCTTGGAACCCGTACATGATCCGAGCCGCTATACGCTTGCGGTCCGGCGTGACGGGTGAAGGGGGTGTACCCCCAGGTCAGGCCATATTGCGGGATCTCCTGCACCATGAGCGGCCTTACGCGGTGAGCGTCACCTTCGTGATGGCTGCCGGGTGCGGGTGGCCGTAGCCGATGCGCATGGTGCCGCGTACGGCGATCTGGTCGCTGTTGAAGTACGCGTCGGAGCTGAGGTCCACCTTCGCGTCACGGCGCAGGACGATGAAGACGCGGTCCTTGGGCAGGCCCCACACAGTGCCCGGGGTGACGGCCGGGGAGACATAGAGCGGGACGCCTGCGATGACGCGGCGGGTGGGTGCGGTGGGGTCGGAGCCGAGTAGCGGCTTGCTGCTGCCGGTCTGTTCCTTGAGCTGGGCCAGGGCCAGGGCGTCGGCGGGGTGGGCGGTGAAGCTGGTCAGCGTTGCGCCGACGGTTTCGGCCTTGGCGATGGCGTCCAGGAACGGGTCGAGGTTGGTCCACTTCTTGCCCGCCGCGACGGTGGTCACGCCCGGCACGGACTCCAGACCGGGCGGTGCGGGGTGGGGCAGAGTACCGAAGAAGGCGGCGTCGACCTGGCGGGCGATGGAGCGGGCCAGGCCCTGGCCGACGATTTGTTGCGCCTGGGGGTTGGAGTCCTCCGCCAACTCCGAGGAGACGACGGTAAGTCCGGCGACCTTGGCAGGAGTGACGATCTCTTCCCCGAGAGTGGCGTCCTCCACCGGGATCTCGTCGCCCTCATGGACCCAGCCGGCCCCGGCGTCCTCCTTGACGATGGGCAGGTGGGTGCGGGTGGCGTCGGTCGTGATCTGGGTGGCGACCTGGAAGGCGACCGCCTCGTCCTGAACGGGCTGGACTATCAGGCTGGCGTAGTCGTCCGGGGCGAACCCTCCGGCGCCGGGGCTGGTGGTGCGCATGCTCACGTGTATGGAGTCCTAACTCTCGTATCGGCCCGTGGGGTTGGTGATGAACGTGACTCCGCTGCCCCGGCGCTGGCCCTCTCTGGCCCGCTCGAAGGCTCGTGCCCACGTTGCGGTGCGGGGCTTCTCGTAGGGCGACAGACCGCCTCCAGGGCGGCTCCTGGGGAAGGCGGAGGGGCGGCCGTCGTGGTACGCCTGCGCCAGCGCTTTGGCGTCCACTTCCCGCTCCTCGTCGGTGGCTCCGGTGATACGGGCCGCCAGAGCTGGGGGCAGGTTGTACTTGTGCGCCAGGTAGGAGGTGAACTCCTGGCGGGCCTTGTCGTCCTGTTCCTGCTCCAACTCAGCGATTCGGGCCATGAGTTCAACCACCGTGGGCGCGGGCTCCGGCTCCTGCGCAGGTCCGTCACCCTGCGGGGCTGGCGGAGTGTTCCCAGGCCCCTTCGCGGGCTCAGTCGGTGAAGACAAGGGCGTCCTCCAGGCTGCTGATCGGGGACAGTGCGCGGTCCCCCTCGTGCGAGGTGAGCACCCGGTCGCGCACGGCAGCGATCACGCGGGCCTTGAGGTCCCGGGAGGCTTCCTTGCGCTGGGCGGAGTAGTAGCCCTGTGTCGTGGTGTTGCCGGTTGCGGCGGCCGACCACACCAGGTCGGACAGGGCCGCGATGTAGCGGCGGGTGAGGTTGAGGCGGTCGCGGGTCTCGTGCGCGTCCATCGGGCTCCCATCGGGTGCGGGTGGAGCGACCCGCCAGCAGGTCCGGCGGTAACTCCCGCTCCACCCCTGTCGGTACGGCGTTACGCGGCCTGGGCCTGGGAGCGGTTGCGCTGGCGGTAGCGGCGGGCCCGCTCGGCGGCCAGGCGGCGGGTGCGCTCGGTCTTGCAGCCGTCGCACACGGTCGGCCACTTCCGTTTCTGGGAAGCGGGGCGCCGGGCGGTGAACTCCCTCCCGCATTCCAGGCAGTTGGCCGTGTAGTGCTTGATGCCTCCGGCGATGGTCACGGTGCCGGCTGCGGTCTCGTACGCGTACGGATCGGGGTCGCTGCGCACCTGCTCCTCACGCTGGCGCAGCAAGGCCGCCTGCAAGCTCGGGTCCATGCGGGACACGGTCACCTCGGGGTAGGGCTGGGCGAAGTCCAGGCGTCTGCCCGCCCGCCGGATCTCCCCCGCGTTCTTGCCCTCAGCGGGGTTCGGGGCGGTACCTCTGAGCGAGTGGAAGGCACTCCCGTGCAGGTCGTCACCACGCGCCGACACCGCCCGGTGGTCGTCACGTATCTCCGCCGCACTGTCGTCGACGACGCAGGTCCAGGCAACATGCGCCAGGGCGTCGTCTTGCGCCACGGGGTCGTAGCGGGGTTGTCTGCCGTCCGCGATCAGCGGCACGCCGTACTCCTGTTCAGCCCTACGGGCTAGCGCCTCGTACAGCGTGGGCGGCACGATCCCCGCGTCGTCCAAGTAGTCCATGTGGGGTGCCCTCCTGGCATGCGAAAGGCCCGCCAGAGAACGGGCCTTGAGAGTCGGTGGGTGGTTGTCAGCGGGGGCGCGGGCGGATGGACGCCTGGACGCTTCAGGTCTCCATGTGTCCTGGGGTGCCCCCCTCCACGGGGAACTTGAGCGCAGCGGGTTCCCGGCCTGCCTGCTCCACGGCCACGGTGCGTGTTCCGCCGGGCGGGCCTGACGGAATGACGAAACAGACCCCGTTTCTCGTTTCCCTTAAGACTTTCTATTAGGAAACCTGAACTCACCCTCAAACCGTCAGTTCGTCATCTGTGCAGGTCAGGGCACTGTCAGACGGGTTGGGTCGTATGACGCTCCGCCAGGTTGGCCCCAGCGGGGCGCGCCTCCTTCAGGGCGTCCACACATCCGACGCTCTGTCGTGACCGGTTCCTGTGCGCTTGCGCCGGTAGCCCGGTCTCGGAGAGAAGGGCCCGGCCATCGCGACTCCTCCTGGATGCTCACCGAACGTGACCGCCACGAGGTGCGAAGGGGCGACGGGACAGGGTGACGCAGTGACGAACCGGGAGCTGCTCTCGACCGTCCCGTAACCTTGCTTGCCGCCCGACGCGCTGCCCACCTTCAGGGTGGGTACGGAAAAGGCCCGCCCCTCCGAAGAGGAACGGGCCCCAACAGGCGCCGCCGACAGGCGGGTTGGTCAGTCGTCCCCGTCCGTGGCCGCGCTCAGTTCAGCAGCAACCTTCGCCACGTCCTGTCCGTCCGCGTCCGCACGCCGGAGCTTCCCGTCCTCACCGAAGACGACCGTGAGACGAGACGTGTCCATCCTGCGCCCGCCTCGCTTCGCGGGAGCGACCTCCACATACGCACCGGCCTCCAGCAGGATGTCCCGCTTGCCCTCCACGCTCGCGGCCTTCCACAGGTCCGCGAAGCTCTGGCCTGTGCGCACCTCCTCGACGCCCGCAGGCTTGGCCTCGCTCTGCTTCTGCTTCAGCGAGGCCACGCGGTCCTCCAACTTCGTGTACTGCTCCGCGTAGCGCCTCGCGCCGTCCTCGCCCTTGAACAGGCCCCGTTCGTACCTGTCCTTCTCCAGGTCGCCGAGTGCCTCCTCCGCCTGCCGGATCTGCGGGCGGAAGTCCTCCCCCGCACGCTCCACCATGCGTACGACTTCGAGCGCGCCGAACTTCTCCAGGAACAATTCGGTGACGTGGTCCTCGGTGTGTTCGGCGGGCACCGACGGCCCGTAGCACGTGCTGACCTCGCCCAGGCGCTGCCGATGCTTCAGGCGCCCGATGCAGCGGTACCGGAGCCGGCCCTTCGCCGTGAACGTGTACATGCGCGAGCCGCACACCCCGCAGTACAGGACGCCGCGCAGCAGCGCCGTTCCGTGGCGGCGCTGCTCCCCTGCCCCCGCACGCCGTCCCAGCTCGTCCTGCAACGCGTGCCAGGTGTCCATGTCCAGGATCGGCGGACGTGTGACGAGCGGCAGCCCGTCCGTACGCAGGATCGGCTTGCCGTCCTCGATGACCTGGCCGAGCAGGTGGGGATTGGTGAGCAGGCTCTTGAGGGTGGTCGTGTACCACTGCTTCGAGCCGCTGCGCCTGCCGTTGGTCTGGCGGGACGCGTGACCCGGTGAGGGCACGTCGGACTTGCTGAGGTCTGTCGCGATCTTCATCAGCGAGTCCTTGTTGAGGACCCGCTCCACGATCGCGTGGACGGTCTTGGCCTCCCCAGGATTGACCACCAGAATCCGCCCCGGGCCTTCCGGGTTGTCCGCCACCTGGTAGCCGTACGGAACCCGGCCGCCCGTCCAACGGCCTTCCCGCCGCAGGTGCTCGTGGGCGCTGGAGACCCGCATGCCGATGGTGTCCGACTCCAGCTCCGCGAAGACCGCGATGACCTTCGCCATGGCCCGCCCCATGGACGACGTCAGGTCCAGCGGCTCACTCGCGGACGCCAGCGCGACGCCTTCGTTCTGCGTGATCTTCATGATCTCGGCGAAGTCGACCGTGGACCGGGCGAGACGGTCGATCTTGAAGAACACGATCACGTCGAACTCGGCGAGCCGGGAGAGGACCCTCTGGAGCCCGGGGCGGTCCAGGCCGCGCGAGTACCCTGAAATGTCGATGTCCTCCTCGGCGGCAACGACCTTCCAGCCCCGGGCCTTGCACAGAGCCTCACAGGCGGCGCGCTGCCGCTCGGGCGACGTAGACTCTTCTGTTTCGCGTGAAAGGCGGACGTAGATGGCGGCGCGCAGTCCTGGCGCACTTGCGGCCACGCCCTTCGCTCGACGGGCGCGGGGCATAGCCCGAGCCGTGGCAGGTGCAGGTGTGGTGTCTGTCACAAGACGATCCTATCCCCGGAGGTATGTGTGTCCTGCTTGATCGTCCAGTCGGACAAGACTCTCCTCCTTGAGGTCGATCACGAGCTGGCCGACGCCTGCCGTCGCGCCATCGCGCCGTTCGCCGAGCTGGAGCGGGCGCCCGAGCACATCCACACGTACCGGCTGACGCCGCTCGGACTGTGGAACGCGCGGGCGGCCGGGCACGATGCCGAGCAGGTCGTCGACGCGCTCGTGGAGTTCTCGCGGTACCCGGTGCCGCACGCGCTGCTCGTCGACATCGCCGAGACGATGGACCGGTACGGACGGCTCACCCTCAGCAAGCACCCCGCGCACGGCCTGGTCCTGACGACC
The DNA here is from genome assembly GCF_029968035.1 of Streptomyces cavernicola. Lineage (GTDB taxonomy): Bacteria > Actinomycetota > Actinomycetes > Streptomycetales > Streptomycetaceae > Streptomyces > Streptomyces cavernicola. The sequence continues at coordinate 47,850 of NZ_JASCIQ010000045.1, forward strand.
ACCGACCGGCCGGTGCTCGAAGAGGTGCTGAAGTCGAAGCGGATCACCCCGCTCGTCGGCGCCCGGATCGACCCGGACAGTGTGGTCGTTCACCCGTCCGAGCGCGGCCAGATCAAGCAGACGCTGCTGAAGCTGGGCTGGCCGGCCGAGGACCTCGCCGGGTACGTGGACGGCGAGGCGCACTCCATCGACCTCGCCGAGGACGGCTGGTCGCTGCGCCCGTACCAAAAGCAGGCCGTGGAGAACTTCTGGCACGGCGGGTCAGGGGTGGTCGTGCTCCCTTGCGGCGCGGGCAAGACGCTCGTCGGCGCGGGGGCGATGGCCGAGGCGAAGGCGACGACGCTGATCCTCGTCACCAACACCGTGTCCGCCCGGCAGTGGAAGCACGAGCTGGTGAAGCGGACCTCCCTGACCGAGGACGAGATCGGCGAGTACTCCGGTACGAAGAAGGAGATCCGCCCGGTCACCATCGCCACGTACCAGGTGCTGACGACGCGGCGTAAGGGCGTCTATCCGCACCTCGAACTCTTCGACTCGCGGGACTGGGGCCTGGTCGTCTACGACGAGGTGCACCTGCTGCCCGCGCCGGTCTTCAAGTTCACCGCCGACCTGCAGGCGCGCCGTCGGCTCGGCCTGACCGCGACGCTCGTACGCGAGGACGGGCGGGAGTCCGACGTGTTCTCGCTGATCGGCCCGAAGCGGTTCGACGCCCCGTGGAAGGAGATCGAGGCGCAGGGGTACATCGCGCCCGCCGACTGCGTGGAGGTGCGGGTCAACCTCACGGACTCGGAGCGGCTCGCGTACGCCACCGCCGAGGCCGAGGAGAAGTACCGCTTCTGCGCGACCACGGCCACGAAGCGCAGGGTCACCGAGGCGCTCGTACGCAAGCACCAGGGGCAGCAGACCCTCGTCATCGGGCAGTACATCGACCAGCTCGACGAGCTCGGCGAGCATCTGGGCGCGCCCGTCATCAAGGGCGAGACGTCCAACGCGGTGCGGGAGAAGCTCTTCGACCAGTTCCGGGAGGGCGAGATCTCCGTGCTCGTCGTGTCCAAGGTCGCGAACTTCTCCATCGACCTGCCCGAGGCGACGGTCGCGATCCAGGTGTCCGGCACGTTCGGCTCCCGCCAGGAGGAGGCGCAGCGGCTCGGCCGGGTGCTGCGGCCGAAGGCCGACGGGCACGAGGCGCGGTTCTACTCCGTGGTGGCGCGGGACACCATCGACCAGGACTTCGCGGCGCATCGGCAGCGGTTCCTGGCGGAGCAGGGGTATGCGTATCGGATTGCGGACGCGGACGACATCCTGGCGGGCTGAGGCTCAGGTCGGCCGTTAGTTCGCCGTCGGACGTGGCTGGCTCGATCGCCCTTCGGGCTCGTCCTCAAACTCCCCCAGCCTTCGGCCGGGAGGTGCCCCCAGACGGGCTGGGTTTGGGTCGGCTGCAGTTGCACGCTGGGGCGGTACCGAGACCCTGCGGCTTCGGCCCGTTCGCAGCCCCACGTATGCCAGCAGTGCGAGGCCGAAGAGGGGGTACGGGGACGCCAACGGCTGTTGCCACCACGGGTATTGGAGGTCCAGGTCGCCGTCGTGGGGCAGGAGCCACTGGGTGCGGGCGGTGAACAGGAGCGTCACGAACGCGGCGAGGTACAGGCGGCGTTCGGTGAGGAGCAGCGCGGCGAGCGGTACGCACCACACCCAGTGGTGGGACCAGCTGATCGGCGAGATGAGCAGGGCCGTGAACGCCGCCGTGAGCAGGCCCCACTGAGTGTGGCCGTTGCGGTGGGCGCGGCGGGCGAGCCACAGGCCGAGGACGGCGACGGCCACCGCGGGCGCCGCCCACAGCAGGCCCGGCTCCTCGATGCGCAGGGCACGCGCGAGGAACCCTTGCAGTGACTGGTTGTCGACGATCCAGACCTTGCCGACGCGGGCGGTCTCGAACATCCGCCGGGTCCAGAAGTCGACGCTGGCGGCGGGCAGGACAAGCACGCCGAGCAGCACCGTGCCGATGAACGAGGCGGTCGCCGTGACGGCCGTACGGATGCGTCCGATGAGCAGCAGGTAGACGACGAAGAAGCCCGGTGTGAGCTTGACGCCGGCGGCGATGCCGAGCGCGAAGCCCTTGCCGACGGCGCCCTCGGGACGGCTGAGGTCCCACAGGACGAGGCAGGCGAGGGCGAGGTTGATCTGCCCGAACAGGAGGGTCTGGAAGACCGGTTCGAGCCAGATTCCGACCGCGGTCGCGGCCAGCGGCAGCCAGGGCCGGGAGCGCGCCCCGGAGGACCCGGCGAACTTCAGCGACAGGTGTACGAGGAGCGCGAGCAGCGCCACGTTCCCCACGACGAAGGCGATCTTGAGCAGCGGTATGGGCAGCCAGGTCGTGGGGACGAAGAGGATCGCGGCGAACGGCGGGTACGTCGCGGGCAGGTTCCACTCGGTGACTGTGAAGCCGTAGAGGTCGGTGCCGCCGACGACGGCCGCGCCCTCCGCCCGGTACACGAGCGTGTCGGCCATCGGGATGCGCAGGAGCACGCAGAGCGCGGTGAGGGCGGCGAGGGACCCGAGCAGCAGCACGCCGGAGGCGATGACGCGGGGTGAGCGCGGGGTCACAGTCCGGTGAATCACGGGCGTGACCTTACCTGTCGGTTAGGGCGTCTTTACGTCGGGACGATCAACGGCACGGTACGACCGGATGGCAGGGAGGTTCAAGGGCGTTACCGGACATAGGAGTTGGGAGGCCTACGGGTCGACGGTCACGGTCGACGGTCACCTTCGGCGGTCGCGGTCACCGTCGGCGGACGCCCGTCTCCTCTCCGTACTCGCCGAGGACGACCACGCTGAACGCGGCGCCGACGTAGACCTTGGCGGCGCGGAGGGCGTCGCCGATGCGGTGGCTGTGCCGGGTGCCGGTCGCGGCGGTGGCGCCGCGGGTCGGGTCCCGGCCGGGGGCTGGGGTGAAGGTTGCGCTGCTCATACCTCCAGTGTCCGATCCGGGATCGGTATGCGGCGAAAACGGTTCGCACCCGGCCTCGGCCCTGGCCTAAACTCCCTCTTTCCCCCGCCTCCCTCGCGGAGAGCTGCTGCCCGGACGGAAACCGGTCGGCGTTCCTCACGTACGTACGCGACCGTGCGTAAGCACTTTTCCCGCCGGAGGCTGGCCCCGTGACCGCTGCGTCCCCCGCGTCCCACGCGTCCCACGACGATCCGCTCGCGCGCGAGCGCGACCACCTGACCGCCTCCCGTACCGCGCTGCGCGCGATGCGGGCCGACGTCGAGGCCCTCGACATCGGCGACGTGACGGCGAACTGGGTCAACGCGGCGGTCCTGCAGAGCCAGATCGACGACCGGATCAAGGCGCTCGCCGACCTCGCGCACACCCCGCTGTTCTTCGGCCGGCTCGACTTCCTGCACGAGGTGGGGGCCGAGGAGGCGGAGGGCGGCGAGGGGTCGAGCTTCTACATCGGGCGGCGGCACGTGCACGACGCCGACGGGGACCCGATGGTGATCGACTGGCGTGCGCCGGTCTCGCAGCCGTTCTACCGGGCGTCGAAGAAGGACCCGATGGACGTCGGCCTGCGCCGCCGCTTCGGGTACACGGGCGGGGAGCTGACCGCGTACGAGGACGAGCACCTCTCCGACCCGGCCGAGGCTGCGCAGGTCAGCGCGTTGCTGCAGCAGGAGATCGAGCGGCCGCGCGTCGGCCCGATGCGGGACATCGTCGCGACGATCCAGCCCGAGCAGGACGAGATCGTCCGCAGCGGCCTCGGCGGCACGGTGTGTGTGCAGGGCGGTCCCGGCACCGGCAAGACCGCGGTGGGCCTGCACCGGGTCGCGTATCTGCTGTACGCGCACCGCGAGCGGCTCGCCCGCACGGGCACGCTCGTCATCGGACCGAACGCCTCGTTCCTGCACTACATCGAGCAAGTGCTGCCCGCGCTCGGCGAGTTGGAGGTCAAGCAGGCCACCGTCGCCGACCTGGTCGCGCATGTGGAGGTGCGGGGCGGGGACGATCCGGGCGCGGCGCTCGTGAAGGGCGACGCGCGGATGGCGGAGGTGCTGCGGCGAGCGGTGCGCTCGCACGTGAGCATGCCGGCGGAAGCCCTGATGGTGGTGCGAGGTTCACGGCGCTGGCGCGTTCCGGCGTACGAACTGGAGGAAATTGTCAGGGAGTTGCTGGACCGGGACATCCGCTACGGCGCGGCCCGCGACGCGCTGCCGCAGCGGATCGCGCACACCGTGCTCGTACAGATGGAGCAGGCGGGCGAGGCGCCGGACGACCGGGTGCAGAACGCGGTGGCGCGGAACGCGGCGGTGAAGGCGGCCGTGAAGGCGATCTGGCCGCCGGTGGACCCGGCGAAGCTGGTGCTTCGGCTGCTCTCCGACGCCGAGTTCCTCGCCGAGCACGCGGACGGGCTGCTCGACGCGGACGAGCAGAAGGCGTTGCTGTGGGCGAAGCCGGCGCGCTCGGTGAAGTCCGCGAAGTGGTCGGCGGCGGACGCGGTCCTGATCGACGAGGCGCACGACCTGGTGGAGCGCACGCACTCACTGGGGCATGTGGTGCTCGACGAGGCGCAGGACCTGTCGCCCATGCAGTACCGCGCGGTGGGCCGCCGCTGCACGACCGGTTCGGCGACGGTCCTCGGCGACCTGGCGCAGGGCACCACGCCCTGGGCGACGCGGAGTTGGGCCGAGGCGCTCGCGCATCTGGGCAAGGGCGAGGCGGTGGTGGAGGAGCTGACGGCGGGCTTCCGTGTGCCGCGCGAGGTGATCGCGTACGCGTCCCGGCTGCTCCCCGACATCGCACCGGGGCTCGCGCCGGTGGAGTCCGTACGGGAGTCGCCGGGGTCGCTGGCGGTGCGGCGGGTGGCCGAGGGTGAGGAGCTCGCGGGGGCGGTCGTGGCGGCCTGCGTGGAGTCGCTCGCCCACGAGGGGTCGATCGGCCTGATCGCTGCGGACGCGCGCATCCCGGTCCTGGCCGAGGCCCTTGACGCGGCCGGCGTGCCGTATCTCGACCCGGGCACGGAGACCACCCCGGAGGCCCGCCTCACGCTGGTCCCGGCGTCGCTGGCGAAGGGTCTGGAGTACGACTACGTGGTCCTGGACGAGCCGTCCGCGGTGGTCGACGGCGAGCCCGACGAGCGCACGGGCCTGCGCCGGCTGTACGTGGCGCTGACCCGTGCGGTGTCGGGGCTCGTGGTGGTCCACGGGACGGAACTGCCGGGGCAGTTGGCGTCGTAGGCCGACCCCAGGGGGTCACTTCCGCCAGAAGATGTGGTGCGTCATGCCGCTGGGGCTGGGCACGACCTCCAGGTGGTAGCGGTCGGTGAGCTCCTCGGGGGACTCCCAGAGGCGGGTGCCGGAGCCGAGCTTCTCCGGCGAGACCGCCACGTGCAGGGTGTCGACGAGGCCGGCGTCGAGGAACTCCCGGATCGTCGCGGTCCCGCCGCCGAGCCGGACGTCCTTGCCGTCGGCGGCCTCGCGCGCCTTCTCCAGTACGACGGCCGGGTCGTCGTCGACGAAGTGGAACGTGGTGTCGGAGAGCGTGAACGACGGGCGCAGATGGTGGGTCAGCACGAACACCGGGGTGTGGAACGGCGGTTCGTCGCCCCACCAGCCCTGCCAGTCGTGGTTCTCCCACGGGCCGCGCTGCGGACCGAACTTGTTGCGGCCCATGATCTCGGCGCCGATGTTGTGGTTGAAGTCCCGCGTGAAGTAGTCGTCGAGGCCTCGGGTGCCGCCCGGTTCGGTCCGGTTGGGCCAGCTCGCGGTGGCCCCGGCCCAGGCCATCAGCCTGCTCGGATCGGCGTGCCCGAACGGCCGCTCCAGACTCTGGCCCTCGCCGGCGCCGAAGCCGTCGCTGGAGACGGTGAAGTTCTGGACTTTGAGGAGCTGTGCCACGGGTACGCCTCCGGAGGTTGGCGGGTTGGTGGTTGCGGTAGTGACACTAGTGACTGTCAGCCGCTCCCGAACTAATCGCTCCCCACCCCGCCCCTTCCGGAAAGCTTGCAGCAGCCCCGGGGGCTCCGCCCCCGGACCCCCGCTCCTCAAACGCCGGAGGGGCTAATTTTGGGGCTGCGATGGGGCCCGTCAGGGGCGCGGGGAACTGCGCGACCAGCCACGACGGCGCAGCAGTCGAACGGCAGCCGACGGCAGTCTTTCGGGAAGGGGCGGGGTGGGGAAGGAAAAAGCCGGCTAGCCGTCCAGCACCGCCCGCCACAACGCCACCGCCTCCGCCGAAACCCCCGCCCCCCACCCCTCGGGCCGAGCCGCACCCCCGATATGGAAAGCGTCGATGCCGACCGCCCGCAGTTGGGGGACATGGTCGAGGGCGAGCCCTCCGCCGACCAGCAGTTGCTGCCGATACCCGTACTCCCCCGCCCGCCCCGCCTCCGCGAGCAGCACCGGCAGCCCCTCGCCCACCCCACCGGCCGCCCCCGCGGTCAGATACGTGTCGAGCCCCTCCAGATCCGCAAGCTGCTTGCGCAGAGCGTCCCGGTCCGCGGCCCGGTCGATCGCCCGGTGGAACGTCCACCGAGCCCCGTCGAGCGCCGCCACCACCCGCTCGATCGCCGCGACGTCCGCCGCCCCCTCCTCGTCGAGGAACCCGAGCACGAACTCGTCCGCCCCTTCCGCCCGCAGCGCCCGCGCGTCCCGCACCAGCGCGTCGACGGCGGCGGCGTCCCCGGCCGCGAAGCCGTCGGACGCGCGCAGCATGACGCGCAGCGAGATGTCGACGGCGGCGCGGATCTCGGCGAAGGTCGCGAGGCTCGGCGTGAGGCCGTCCGCCGCCATGTCGGTGACCAGCTCAAGGCGGTCCGCACCTCCGGCCTGGGCGGCGACCGCGTCCCGGGCGTCGAGGGCGATCACCTCCAGGGCTGCACGCTTGCTCATGGGGCCTCGTTTCCTCGGGTGCCGATGCCGTACGACCAGCTGCCGTACGACCGGAGCCGTACGACTAGAGGTCTAGTCCAATCTCAGGGTACGCGCTGCCCGCCCGCCCCGCGTGGACATCCGCCTCAGTGCCCGTGCCCGCCGTCCGACTCGCGCTCCTCACCCGAACCCGAACCCGATCCTGATCCCGAATCCGAACCAGCGCCCGCGCCCACCCGCACGGTGAAGTCCGCCGTACGCACCTTGCCGTCGTGCTTGAAGTCCAGGAACAGCCGGTACGAGCCGGAGCTCGGCACCTCGGCCGTGAACGGGACGACCGGGCCGGGCCCGCCCTCGCCCGGGTGGACGTGCAGATACGCGAGGTCCCCGGAGCGCAGCGCGACGAGGTGGCCGTACGCCCCCAGGTAGGGCTCCAGGTCGGTGACCGGCTCGCCGTCCTTCGTGACGCGCAGCTTCAGCTCGCTCGCCCGGCCCGCGGCGAGGTCGCCGTCGAGAGTGACCTCGTACCCGCCCGGCAGCTCGGCGCGCGCGGCCGGCTCAGGGAACGGTGCGGGCTTGTACGTCCCGGCGACCGCGAGGTCCGCGCCGAGCGTGAGGCCCTCGCCGCCCTTCGGCTTGAAGTCGGCGAAGACCCGGTAGCCGCCGGCCTTCGGCAGGTCGACGGGGGTGGACCAGGTGCCGTCGGCGGCGCGCTTCGGATGCAGGTGGCGGTAGGTGTCGAGCTCGCGCGAGGCGACGATGAGGTGCAGTTCCTTGCCGTGCTCACGGTCGTACGCGGTGACCTTGCGGCCGCTGCCGTCCTCGACGGTGAAGCTCAGCTCGCTCTTCTCGCCCGCGTCCAGGCGCGGGGTCTTCAGGTCGAGGCTGTACCCGTCCTCCGAGACCTGGAGGCCGCCGGGCGGCTGCTCGGCGGAGGCGCTGGGCTCGGACTCGGACTCGGACTCCTCGTGCCCGCCGTGCCCCTGCTTCTCCTTCGCCGTCTCCTCCTGCACCACGGGGTCGGCGATGCCGCCCACCGCGTACGCGGTGCCGAACGTGGCTCCGATCGCCGCTGCGAAGGCCGTGATCCTGGCTGCGGTGTTCATGACTCGCTCCCTGCGTCCGTGGCTCCAAGATAAGCCGAGCGTACCCCTGGGGGGTATCAAGTCAAGCGGGAGAAGGGGCTTGCGCTCACAACCCCCCAGGGGTATACATGGACTCGTCCATAGATACCCCGTGGGGGTATTACGAGGGAGGGTTCAGGAGCCATGACCACCACACCCGGCACCACCACCGCCGCCGAAGCGGAGGCCGCAGCGGAGGTCTCGACAGAGGTCGAACTCGCCATCGGCGGGATGACCTGCGCCTCCTGCGCCGCGCGGATCGAGAAGAAGCTGAACCGCATGCCGGGCGTCGCGGCGACCGTCAACTACGCCACCGAGAAGGCCAAGGTCAGCTACGCCGCGGACGTCGCGGTCAGCGATCTGATCGCCACCGTCGAGGCCACCGGGTACACGGCGCACGAGCCCGCCCCCGAGCCCGTGCGCGGGGAAACACCGTCCGACGACAGCGCGCAGGGCGACGAACTCCGGCCGCTGCGGCAGCGGTTGACGGCGGCCGTGCTCCTCGCCGTCCCGGTGATCGCGATGGCGATGGTCCCGGCCCTGCAGTTCGAGTACTGGCAGTGGCTGTCCCTGACGCTGGCCGCGCCCGTCGTGACGTACGCGGCCTGGCCCTTCCACAAGGCCGCCTGGACCAACGCCAAGCACGGCGCGGCCACCATGGACACGCTGATCTCGGTCGGCACGTCGGCCGCGTTCCTCTGGTCGCTGTGGGCGCTGTTCTTCGGTACGGCCGGGACGCCCGGCATGACGCACCCCTTCGAGTTGACCATCGCCCGCAGCGACGGCGCGGGGAACATCTATCTGGAGGCCGCGGCCGGCGTCACCGCGTTCATCCTCGCGGGCCGCTACTTCGAGGCGCGCTCGAAGCGGAAGGCCGGCGCAGCCCTCAAGGCACTGCTCGAACTCGGCGCGAAGGAGGTCACGGTCCTGCGCGACGGCCGTGAAGTCCTCGTCCCTGTCGGCGAGTTGAAGGTCGGCGACCACTTCCTGGTCCGGCCCGGCGAGAAGATCGCCACCGACGGCACGGTCGTCGAGGGCTCCTCGGCGGTGGACGCGTCCATGCTGACCGGCGAGTCCGTGCCCGTGGAGGTCGGCGTCGGGGACGGCGCGACCGGGGCGACCCTGAACGCCGGCGGCCGCCTCGTCGTCGCCGCGACCCGTGTCGGCGCGGACACCCAACTCGCCCGTATGGCCAAGCTGGTGGAGGACGCGCAGAACGGGAAGGCCGCGGCGCAGCGGCTCGCCGACAGGATCTCGGCGGTCTTCGTGCCGGTCGTCATCGCCCTCGCCGTGGCCACGCTCGGCTTCTGGCTCGGCAACGGCTCGGGCCTCACCGCCGCGTTCACGGCAGCGGTGGCCGTACTGATCATCGCCTGCCCCTGCGCCCTGGGCCTGGCCACGCCGACCGCGCTCATGGTCGGTACGGGCCGCGGCGCCCAGCTCGGCATCCTCATCAAGGGCCCGGAGGTCCTGGAGTCCACCCGCCGCGTCGACACGATCGTCCTGGACAAGACCGGCACGGTGACCACGGGCCGTATGACGCTGCTCGCCACGCACACCGCTTCCGCTTCCGATTCCGATTCCGATTCCGATGTCACCGAGGCCGAAGTCCTGCGCCTCGCGGGCGCGTTGGAGCACGCCTCCGAGCACCCCATCGCCCAGGCGGTGGCGGCCGGCGCCGCTGCGCAGGTGGGCACGCTCCCGACCCCGGAGGACTTCGCGAACGTCGCGGGCCTCGGCGTCCAGGGCATCGTCGAGGGCCACGCGGTCCTGGTCGGCCGCGAGGCTCTCCTGGCGGAGTGGGCGATCGAGCTGCCCGCCGAGCTGGCCCGGGTCAAGGCCGACGCGGAGGCGGCGGGCCGTACGGCCATCGCGGTCGCCTGGGACGGTGAGGCGCGGGCGGTCCTGGAGGTCGCCGACGCGATCAAGGAGACCAGCCCGGAGGCGATCCGCCGCCTGCGCGCCCTCGGCCTCACCCCGATGCTGCTCACCGGCGACAACCGGGCCGTCGCGGAGTCGGTCGCGGCGGAGGTCGGCATCGCACCCGAGCACGTGATCGCGGAGGTCCTCCCGCAGGACAAGGTCGACGTGGTCAAGCGGCTGCAGGCCGAGGGCAGGTCCGTCGCGATGGTCGGCGACGGCGTCAACGACGCGGCCGCCCTCGCCCAGGCCGACCTGGGCCTCGCGATGGGCACGGGCACGGACGCGGCGATCGAGGCGGGCGATCTCACGCTCGTACGGGGCGACTTGAGGGCGGCGGCGGACGCGATCCAGCTCTCCCGCAAGACCCTCGGCACGATCAAGTCGAACCTCTTCTGGGCCTTCGCCTACAACGTCGCCGCACTGCCGCTCGCCGCGGCGGGCCTCCTCAACCCGATGATCGCGGGCGCGGCGATGGCCTTCTCGTCGGTCTTCGTGGTCGGCAACAGCCTGCGCCTGCGGAGCTTCAAGGCGGGGTGAGGCGGGGCCGGGCCGGCCGCTGAAACTCGCACCACACGACCTTGCCGGGGACCCGCGCCCCCACCCCCCACTTGTCGGCGAGGGCGGACACGAGCAGCAGCCCGTGCCCGCCCTCGTCGCGCGCCTCGCAGGGAATGTGCGGCTCCCCGTCCCCGCTGTCGTGCAGCTCGACGCGCAGCACGTGCCCGTCGTACGCGAGCCGCACCAGGAACCCGCGCCCCGGCGGGACCCCGTGCAGCAGGGCGTTGGTGGCTAGCTCGCTCACGCACAGCAGTACGTCGTCGGCTCTGGGGGCCAGCCCCCAGTCCCCGAGGGCCTCCCTCGCGAACGCCCTGGCGACGGGCACGGAGCGACGCTGCCTGTTAAGGAACTTCTCACGAAATACGGGGAGTTGGAGTCTCTCGTTCACGGCACGAGGGTCGCGGAGCGTGATTACGCTGAGACAGTGCGTCGACCCCTACAGATTTCTTGTCGGGGTCGAGTCGAGGTCGAAGTCGAGGGGGGAGCGGGCACATTGACCACCATGAGCCCCAGGAGCCGTGTGCACAGGAACCCTTCGGCGATGAAGATGGTGGGCAGACTCCTCGCTCTGTTCCGCCAGGTCGCAGGGCTGACCCAAGCGGACCTGGCCGAACGCCTGGTCATCGCGGAGGCCACGATCGCGGCGATCGAGCAGGGGCGGCGTCCGCTCCTGCCGGATCTGGCGAGGACGTTGGATCAACTCCTCGACACGAAAGGGGCGTTGGCGGTCGCGGTGGAGAACATGCCGGAGATCGACCAGTTCCCGCTGTTCGCGGAGGAGTACATCGAGCAGGAGCGGAACGCGATCGCGCTTTCTTGGTACGACGCCCTCGTCATCCCGGGCCTGCTCCAGACCTCCGACTACGCCCGTACATTGCTCCAACAGCGCGTGCCCGCGTACGACGAGGACGAGATCACGACGAAGGTGGCGGGACGCATCGATCGCCAAGTCATCTTCCAACGGAAGGATCCACCCACGGCGAGCTTCGTCGTGTGGGAGCCTGCGCTGCGCATGGCATTCACTGAACCGCTTGTACGTGCCGAGCAGTTGAGGCACCTGCGCACCATGGCCGACCTACCTGGCGTGACCTTGCAGATCCTGCCGTTGGACGCGGAGGAAAATGCGGGCGATGCAGGCTCCTTCACGCTCTTGGAGACCCCGGACCACCAGCACCTCGCGTACACCGAGTCCCAGCGCGGAAGCCAGTGGGTTTCCGACCCTGACGAGGTGTCCATCCTGGCTCGCAAATATGCAATGCTGCGGTCACAGGCCCTGTCCCCCAAGGCAACCAAGGGCCTGCTGGACCACTTGCTGGGAGAGACATGAGCAGCACCGCACTTCACTGGTTCAAGTCGAGCTACAGCAGCAGCGAAGGCGGCCAGTGCCTCGAAGTCGCCTACGACTGGCGGAAGTCCAGCTACAGCGCCAGCCACGGCGCTGAATGCGTCGAGATCGCCACCCACCCCACCGCCATCCACATCCGCGACTCCAAGAACCCCGACGGCCCAGTCCTCACCGTGAGCCCGGAGACCTGGACCGCGTTCGCGCACAAGGCCGGCCGCTCCGGGCTGTGATCGGGAGTGCCCCCTAAGGGGCGCGGGGAACTGCGCGATCAGCCACCAACGACCCGCACCCGCCGATGATGCGCACCAGGCAGACGCATCTGCCGTACCAGCGCCATCGGCGGGCGCAGGCCGTCACGGGTTGATCGTCGGAGCCTCACCCAACCACGTCCGACTCGCCGACGAAACGGGCCGCCGTGCCGTCCGGTGCTCCCAGGTGGAGCACCTCGCCGGGAAACTCCTCCCACACCGGGACCGTCCCCCGCGCCCGCGTGGATCCACTCACCGAGCGCGATGCCGTCGAGCCGGCCGTCCGACGCGGCGAGGACCGGGCCCGCCTGCGCCATACCACGCTCCATCCACGCACGTTGGCCTCCGGCGAGAACACGCCCTCCTCGAAGCGGCCCTCCAGCAGACCGGGGAGTTACGGGGCGTGCGGCGTTGTCTGCGTCAGCGCATCTCTACGAAGGCACACCGAGCCTCGGGGAAAGCCAAGAAAGCTATGCAGCACCTTCCCCTCCTCCGGAAGGATGACCAAATGGATCCGAGCATATAGGCCTGGGGTCACCCATCCTCAATGGGTGTCCCAACCGTTAACTTCAGCCAGACGTTCAACTGCCGAGATGATCGCATCGCGACCCGGAGCACAGGCCGCGCGGAGTTCTCTGATCCCCACAGAGCTTAGACTTACCGCGCTTGATCTCGCACTCTCCAGAAGGTCCCACTGAGATTCATGCTCCAGGCGCTGAAGTGGCCCCACAGGGGGTTGCGGTTCGCCCGGTCGCACGAACTCAGCCTCACTCCCAGACAACCTGAAATCGAAACTGGAAAGAATGGTTTCAAGAGTCTGGCCAGACATCTCAGCACGCATCGGATCCGGATTAAGGTACACGGCAATCACATTGGCGGCCAAGAGTTCCACCTGTGCGACATAGAACTCAGGAGAGTCTGAATTCCCTTCTTCCATGCCACTCTCCACATCAAGGCTTGACTCGAATTCATCGAGGGCGAGCAGGGATTCTTCTTCCGACGTCGTACCGTCGAGCAAACCCCACCCACACTCGAGAAGTCGTGCGAATTGGGACTGGCGTTCACTCGACGCCAACCGCAGGGGAATTCCGCTAGCTCGCTCTGCGCAGCCGGCACAGAAGGCTGCGAGATACTCACGCGAACCTCGCTGCAGTGCAGCATAAGCTTCTACGTTCCGTGCCATGGATCGCTCGCTCTCTTAATCTCTTGTGGCCCAGAAGAGAGTGTACGGGGAGTTCTGAGGCATGTGCCCCCGGATCCCGGCACCACCAACCTCCAACCCGCGCACGTCAAGCAAGGGTAGACATGTGTCATTGCAGAAGTTCCTGGAGGCGGCGCCAAATACCGCGTGCTCGTTGGGACCCAAGGACTCAAGGATCCCTTGCTCAGCATGGCCGGGAGCCTGGACAAACTCCTCTCCCTCCCGCAGCGACCAACTCGACGGCATAGCCCCTGAACCATTTATTCCGATGCGGTTCACGTAGGCACCAGTTTCCGAGTTGAAGACTCCAATCACAGCCGTCGTCCCCTGGCGGTCCGCCATGAAGTAGTCATTCCTTATAGATTGGAGTTCTTCCGCCCGGTCAAGAGCAAGGCGCGCATCTTGGGGGGTTCCTGGACTGCAGGGGGTTAGCCCAAGTTGATCCGTCCATGTGTGCGGGTTGTGAACGTATGCACCTGGATTGGGAGCAGGGCCGAGGCCTAGAGGGTCACGACTGAGGTATCGGCAGCTAGCTGGGTCATAGTGACGGAAGTAGTTGTAGTGCAGCCCAGTCTCAGGATCGAAGTACTGGCCAGGAAAGCGCAGCGGCGTGTACGCAGTTGCGTTGCGACGCCAGGCCGTTGCGCCCCATAGCGTTGAGCGAGCCTGCCAGGCGACATCTCCCTGTTCGTCGAGGAGTTCAGTGGGTGTTCCCACTAGGTCGGTGACGATTGAGTAGAAGCGGGAGTCGATTTCCGTCTGGTCGGCGGCGGGGCTGGTCGCTGCTTTGCATTCACTCTGAGCCAGCGGGTGCAGTCCATCGTGGTCCCAAGTCAGTGTCACCGAATCGGGCGTACCTGGCATGTAGCTGGTCTGTTCGCACAGCGCAGTGCCGTCCCACGTGAAATCGACCTGCTCAACTACCGCACCAGAACCATCCCTTGCCAAGCGTTGCTTCGATATTCGGCGACTCATGGCGTCGTAGGCGTACTTCCACTGCATCCCGTCTGGCGTGATCACCGACGTCAGCCGGTCCTCCGCGTCCCACGTGTAGCGCCATGTGTCCGGCTTCCGGGAGAGGCGGGTCTTCTGGCGGAGGGTCGTGCGGCCGCCCGCGTCGTGTTCGTAGCGGACTGAGCCCGCCGTGCGGATGCGTGTGCCCTCGTACGTACGTGAGCCCACCGCCTCCTGGCCCGCCATTGACTCCGGCCACAATGCTTCAGTCTGGTTCCCGGCCTCGTCGTAGGCGTACCTCTCCGTCCATCCGGCCGCGTGCACCGCCGTGACCCGGCCAGCCGCATCCAGGTCGAAGCGGCGGGAGCCGCTCAGCCGGTCATCGATGCCTATGAGGTTGCCGTCCGCACGGTACGTATACGCACGCTGCTGGACCAGACGGTCACCTGGACCCGCAAGGGCCTGCTTCGTCAGGCGGCCGACGGCGTCGAACGAGTTCGTCAAGGAGAGCGAGTCACCTATGAGTCTGCTGAGCTCCCGGCCTGCCGCGTCGCGCTCGAAGGTCATGGTCCGGCCTGACGTCACCAGCTCAGTGCGGTTGCCCGCAGTGTCGTGACGCCACGAACTCTCAGCTCCCGAAGGGGTCTTGCGGCCCACCCGTCGACCGAGCACATCGTGCGTGAACGTCATCGTCCGGCCATTGACCGTCTCCGAGACCAGCCGCCCAGCGTCGTCCCGCGTCAGTTCCAAGACAGCGTCCGGGTTCACCGCCCGCGCCAGACCTCCCGTTGCGTCGTACTCGAACGTCGTGATCGCGCCCGCCGCGTCCTTGCGGACCGTACGGCCAAGGACGTCACGCTCGAAGCGGATGACGTCGCCCATCGGCGTTGTTCGGGAGACCAGTTGGCCCGCTGCATCATGTGCGTATGTCAGGACGCGGTCGTCGAAGTCCGTCTCCGAGATCAGTCGTCCGGCACCGTCGTACTCGTAACTCCACGTCAAACCCTGAGGGTTGATGACCCGGATGAGGCGGAGCTCGGCATCGTACTCGAACTCGTAGCGGACGCCGTCAGGGCCTGTGCGGGCGGACAGCTGGTCGAAGTGGGTGTACTCGAATCGCGAGACCGCGCCCATCGCGTCCGTGTGGGTGAGGCAGTTACCCTCGCCGTCGTACGTCCATGACTCCGACGAGCCGTCCGCGGCCGTGCGGCGGGCGAGCTTGCCCTCGACCGTCCACTCCAGGCGCGTCACCGTACCCAGCGGGTCCGTGATCGCCACCGGGCGGCCGAACGCGTCCCGCTCGTAGCGGGTCACCGCACCTAGGGGGCCGACGACCTCAAGAGGCAGGCCTGCCATGTCGCAACGCACCCGGGTCGTTGCGCCCAGGGCGTCGATGACGGCGGCGAGGTTGCCCCGGTCGTCATAGCGGAAACGAGTGGTGGCACCGCTGGGGTCGGTGACCGATGTGCGATTGCCGAAGGCGTCGTACCCCTGGAGCGTGGTCGTGCCATCGGGGCGCTCGGTGGAGGTAGGCAGGCCGAGCTCGTTGTAGGCGAAGCTCATCCGGGAGCCGTCGGCCAGCTCCCGTGCGAGAAGGTTGCCGTCGTCGTCCCAGGTTTGGGTGGTGGTGCGGCCCAGGGCGTCGGTGTGGGTCAGTAGCCGGTCCCGGGAGTCGAAGGTCCGCTGGGTTGTGTGGCCCAGCGGATTGGTTTCGACAACGATTTGTCGGCGGTCGTTGAGCTGGTAGATCGTGGTGTGTCCGAGGGCGTCAGTCCAGCGGGTCGTGCGGTTTGCGGTGTCGTACGCGAACGTTCCGGATAGGTAGCCCTCAGGGCCGATGGTCTGGACGACGCGCCCTTGGTCGTCGTGGACGTAGCGGTATGTGGAGTTGTTGCGGTCGGTCCAGGCGGTTATTCGGCTGTGGGCGTCGTAGTCGAATCGAAGCGGCTGGTCCGAGGAGTTGGTGACCTCGGTGAGATCGCCGGAAGCGGGGGAGTAGCCGTAAGCCATGACGCGTACGGCGTCGTCGGGGCCGGTGCGCAGCGACAGTTGGGTGATGCGGCCCCGGTCGCGGTCGGCGGTGAGCTGGACGTCGTATCCGCCGTTGTGGGTGATGGACAGGGGCAGGCCGGTGTCGTCGCGGTGGATGTCGATCTGGTTGCCGTGTCGGTCCTCGATCGTCGTGAGCCAGAGCTGCCAGCCCTCGCCGCGGGGGCGGGAGAAGTACTTCGTCCAGCCGGTGCGCGGGTCGGTGACGGCGAACTCCATGTCGTGGGCGCCGAAGTCACTGGTCCGACGCAGCGGGATGGGCGGGCCTTCCACCGGCAGGGTCTCGGGCTGCTGGAGGCTGGGCAGCTGGTCGTAGACCAGCAGGGTGCCGTCCTCGCGGGCCCAGACGGCCTTGTTGCGGATGTCGACCTCGATGCGCTCGTCCAGGGTGGAGGCCCAGGAGCGGCCGAACCAGGTGCCGTAGGTGTAGTCCGACAGGTGGGTGCGCTTCAGGACCAGGGGCAGGATTCCGGGGAGGGTGAGGTCGGTCTGCTCCAGCAGCATCTGGCCGCTGGCGACGTCGATCGGGTCTTCTTTGCAGGTCCGGTTCGGCGGTTCGACGCTGTGGTGACGGGGGTCGTTGAGCGCCTTGTTGAGGAGGTCCGGTTTACTGCCGGCCGCGCCGTTGCTCCCCGGCCTCTTCGATGGCGGTTTCGGGTCGTTGCCGTCGCGGTCGCCCATGATCTTGCGGAGGGCGTCCTCGTTGGCTTTCTCGTTCTCCTTGTGCCGCTT
>NZ_JASCIQ010000046.1 GCF_029968035.1 Streptomyces cavernicola
TTCCATGACCGCGACCGGAGCGAAGTTCTCCGACGCGATCATCTCCAGGGTGGACTGCTGACGGTGCAGCTCGGCGTCCACGGCCGCCGCGACATCGGGGTCGAGCTCGTGAAGAGGGGTGTTCAGCACAGACATGGGTACGGCGCCTCAGCTTCCGGAGAACTCGGTGTACTCGTCGGCGGACATCAGGTCGGCCTGCTCCTCGGAGACACGGACCTTGAAGAGCCAACCGCCCTCGAACGGGGCCGAGTTGACCAGGGACGGGTCGTTCACGACGTCCTCGTTGGCCTCGACGACCTCACCGGTGACGGGGGCGTACAGCTCGCTGACCGACTTGGTCGACTCCAGCTCGCCACAGGTCTCACCGGCGGTCACGGTCGAGCCGACCTCGGGCAGCTCGACGAAGACCACGTCGCCGAGGGCGTTCGCGGCGTGCTCGGTGATGCCGATCGTGGAGACACCGTCAGCGGCGGGCGACAGCCACTCGTGTTCCTTGCTGTAACGCAGTTCCTTGGGGTTGCTCATGGCCTGAATTCTCCTGTACGCGGGGAGGTGGTGGTGCAGACGGGTGACGACGGGGTGCGGGGGACTACTTCTGCCGCTGGTAGAAGGGCAGGGCCACGACCTCGTACGGCTCGTGGGTGCCGCGGATGTCCACGCCGACGCCCTTCGTGCCGGGCTCGGCGTGCGCGGCGTCGACGTACGCCATCGCGATCGGCTTGCCCAGGGTGGGGGACGGGGCGCCGGAGGTGACCTCGCCGATGACCGTGCCGTCGGCTCCGCCCGCGGCAACGACAGCCATGCCGGCGCGGGGCACGCGGCGGCCCTCGGCGATCAGGCCGACGAGCTTGCGCGGCGGGTTCTGCTCGGCGCGCTCGGCGGCGCTCGTGAGGGCGTCGCGGCCGACGAAGGCGCCCTCGTTGGCGGTCTTCTCGAACTTCACGACGCGGCCGAGGCCGGCGTCGAACGGCGTGAGGTCGGTGCTCAGCTCGTGCCCGTACAGCGGCATGCCCGCCTCCAGGCGCAGGGTGTCGCGGCAGGACAGGCCGGCCGGGACCAGGCCGTACTCCTGGCCGGCGGCGGTGAGGGCCTGCCAGACCTGCTCGGCGTGCTCGGGCGCGAGGAACAGCTCGAAGCCGTCCTCGCCCGTGTAGCCGGTGCGGGCGATGAGGGCGGGGGCGCCGGCGACGGTGCCGGGCAGGCCCGCGTAGTACTTGAGGCCGTCGAGGTCGGCGTTGGTGACCGACTTGAGGATGGCGGGGGAGTGCGGGCCCTGCACGGCGAGGAGGGCGTACGCGTCGCGGTCGTCGCGGACCTCGGCGTCGAAGCCCTCGGCGCGCTCGACGAGGGCGTCGAGGACGGTCTGCGCGTTGGAGGCGTTGGCGACGACCATGTAGGTGTCGGCTTCCAGGCGGTAGACGATCAGGTCGTCGAGGATGCCGCCGTCCTCGCGGCAGATCATGGTGTAGCGGGCGCGGCCGGGCTTGATGGAGCCCATGTTGCCGACCAGGGCGTGGTCGAGGAGGTCCGCGGCCTGGACGCCGGTGACGGTGATCTCACCCATGTGGGAGAGGTCGAAGAGGCCGGCGGCGGTGCGGACGGCGTTGTGCTCGTCGCGCTCGCTTCCGTACCGCAGGGGCATGTCCCAGCCCGCGAAGTCGGTCATGGTCGCGCCGAGCGAACGGTGCAGCGCGTCGAGCGCGGTACGGCGCGGCGATGCGGATTGGCTCATGTGTGTGGCTCCCGGGGGCATGACTGGCGAGGTCGTCCTCCCCATCTGTCATCGGAACCCGTGGTCTCACAACCTGGGGTTCACAACCTGAGAGGTTCGCCGGGAGCCCGGCTTGCACCTTGGGTGGAGCCACGACTGCGGCTCGCTTTTCAGATCTGCCTCGCCCGCGCGGTAAGTGGGCCTGAGAGATTCAAGGGAGGATCTTGCTCCTTCGGCGCCCCGATGCTGGTCGGGGGCTCTCCCGCGCGGATTCAAGCGGCCGGTATGGAGTTGGCCCGCACATCATTGCATGCCGCCGCCCGGGGTGGTCGGGCCGCTGCGGATCTGTGACCGGGGGTGCGGTGGAACCGGTTCCGGCGTGGCCTGAGTCCTGAGGGGGAGAGCGGGTGACGAGGGCTGTGCCACAGGTGAGGACGAGGGGTGTGCCACAGGTAATGCCGTAATCCGCTTGTGTCGCATTACCGTCTCTTTACAGTGGGCGGGGAAGAGTCGCGTGACCGAACGGGGAGGACGATCACGGTGCACAAGGCCAGCGCGTATCCGGCGATGACCGCGACGAGCGGTGTCGCGGTGCCCGAGCAGCCGGGCGCTGCGGCTGCGGAGGCGCGGGCCGGACGCGCCCTGGGGCCCGCGCCGGTGGTGCGTGACCTGCGGGACCGCGCGGGCCGTGCCCCGCGGCAGCTGTGCTTCGGCGCGGGCGACCTCGTGGTGGTCTCGGGCCTGCCGGGCAGCGGCAAGACGACGCTGATCGACCGCGTGGTGGCCTCGCCCCGTTTCGACTCCCAGGACGCCCGCGACCGCTGGGCCCGCCGCATGCCCCGCTTCCTGCCGTACGCGGTCTACCGCCCGCTGGTCCGGGCCGCGCACTACGCGGGGCTGCGCAGGGCTCTGCGGTCCGGCGCGAGCGTCGTCGTGCACGACTGCGGTACGCAGGCGTGGGTGCGCCGCTGGCTGGCCCGTGAGGCGCAGCGCCGGGGCCGCGGCCTGCACCTGCTGCTGCTCGACGTCGACCCGGGCACGGCTCTCGCCGGTCAGCGCGAGCGCGGCCGGGGCGTCTCGCGGTACGCGTTCGCGCGGCACCGCAGGGCCGTCGGCCGCCTGGTGCGGGACGCGGAGCGGGGCCGGATCCCGGCGGGCTGCGCGTCGGCGGTGCTCCTCGACCGGGACGCGGCGGACCGGCTGCGGGGGATCGGCTTCGGTCGCTGAGTGCGCTGAGTGCGCTGAGTGCGCTGGGCGGCTGAGAGAGCTGAGCACGGTGAGCGCGTTGACCGCGCCGGGAGTTAGGGTCTGTGGCGCAGGTCGGACATGTGGTCGGACACACAGCTGAGCAGGGCGGCAGAGGTACGAGATGGACATTCCGGTACAGGGTGCGCAGGGGCCTCAGGGGCATCCGTACGGAGGGTGGCCGGCGAACGAGCTGGAGGAGGTCCTCGCGGCCTCGCTCGGCGCTCAGGCCGCGCCCGGCCCCTCGTCGGCGGGCGCCCGGATCCTGCAGGTGCTCGGCCGCAGCCGGGTGTGGGTGCCGCTGCCCAACGGCGGCAGCCGGGAGAGCCAGAACCTCGACCTGCCGACGATGGACATCGGCGGCGCCGCGTACGTACCGGTGTTCAGCTCCGAGGGCGAGCTGAAGCGGGTGGCCGGGGAGCACATGTCGTTCACGGTGGCGCCCGCGGTGGAGTTCGCCCGCGGGCTTCCGCCACTGCTCGGCATCGCGGTGAACCCGGAGGGCACGGTCGGCGTTCCGCTGCCGCCGCCCGCGGTGGCCGAGCTGTGCCGGACCGGCCGCACCGAGCTGGACGGTCCCGCGACCGGCGGCCGGGTGCGGCTCTTCGAGCCGGACTGGCAGGACGACCCGGTGGACTTCCTGGCGGCGGCGGGCGAGGAGTTCGCCGCGACGGGGGTGGTGCGCAGCGCGCGCCGCTGTCTCGCGAGCATCGAGGGCGAGAGCCCGGTGCTGTTCGTCGGCGTCGAGCTGTCCCGCTGGGAAGGCAGTGACCGGAATCCGCCGATGGACGCGCTCGGCCGTGCGCTCGGCCGGGTGCCGGTGGCGTGGCCGGTGAACCTCGTCCTGCTCGACGTCACCCAGGACCCGGTGGCCGACTGGATGCGGGAGAAGACGCGGCCGTTCTACACGGACGGGAACTGACCACTGCGGAGCGGTGTGTTCCGTTTGTGGCCGGTATTTCGGCTGTGGAGCGCCGCGGCGAAGCGCGCCGCATAAGCTGGTTTCATAACCTGGGCGTCCCCGTCGCGGCCCGGGTATCCGGGTCGAGGAGAGCCGGGGAGAGTCGGGGAAGCAGTCGATGCGTACGGGGCGAAGGGGCGGTCAACTAGTGAGTGCGTCGGGCACGGCTGCGGCCGGGACGGTCGAGCACATGCTGCGCCAGGTCACACCCGGGCGGTACGACGCCTACGAAGCGCTGCTCGGCGCGATCACCGAGGGCCAGGTGTGGATGCTCCTCTGGCACGGCCAAGCCGGATCCCCGGACGCCCAGTACGGGAACATGGCCGTGGAGGGCCTCGGCTACGCCCCCTGTGTGACCTCCGCGCAGGAGCTCGCCGCCTCCGGCTGGAACCGTGCGCACGAAGTTGTCGCCGGGGTCGACGTGGCCCGCACTCTCTTCCCCGACCACTACGGCCTGTGGCTCAATCCGCATGCGCCCGGCGGTGGGGTCGGCGTCCCGTGGCTCGACCTGCGGCGGATCGCGACGGGCCTGGACAAGGCGCCCGCCGGCCCCCTCCGGCTCTCCGAGCCGGCCGTCGAAATCCCCCAGTTCTACGCCCACTTGACGCAGAACGCGCACCGGACGCCGGTCGTCCGCTCGCTGCGGCGCGCGTGGGTGCAGCCCGCGGTGGGTGCGCCTTATCTGGCGATCGGCCTGGACGTATACGGCACGGACGCGGCGTCCGTCGACGCGGTCCGGGCGATGATGCAACAGTCCATCGCCGCGGTCCCGGAGGGCCTGCCCGTCTCGACGGTCGCACTGTCCGACGAGTACGACCCGGTGGCGATGTGGCTCCGCGCCAACTCCCGCCCGTTCTACGACCGCGAGGCGCATGTCGCCCCGGGCGGCGCGGGGTACGGCTACCCGCAACAGGGCACGTACTGACCCGCTGGTCACGGGTACTCGTCCCGCCCCTTATTTCTCCCCACCCCGCCCCTTCCCGAAAGTCCTGCCGGACAACTCGGGGGCTGCGCCCCCGACCCCCTGCTCCGGGACTGCGTCCCGTGAACTCCGCTTCGGGGCTGCGTCCCTGGGCCCCGCTTCGGGACTGCCGCCCCTGGTCCTCGCTTTGGGGTTGAGCCCCTGGCCTCCTGCTCCGGGACTGCGCCCCTGGACCTCGCCTTGGGGCTGCGCCCCTGGCCTCCCGCATCGGGGCTGCCGCCCGTGAACTCCGCTCCGGGACTGCATACCTGGACCCCGCTTCGGGGCTTCGTCCCGCCCCCGCCCGGGGCTGGCCCTCGGGCCCCATCCCCGGGGGCCATCCCCAGACCCCCGCTCCTCAAGCGCCGGAGGGGCTGGATTTTGCGGGCCGGGGCTGGATTTTTGCGGGGTGGGGGGATTTTGTGGGCTGAGGCTGAGACGGGCCCCGATAGGGGCGCGGGGAACTGCGCGAGCGGCCACGTTGGCGCGGCAGGCGAATGGCAACTGGGTCGGGGGTGAAGTTCTGGCTTTGTCGGGGGCGCGGGGAACTGCGCGAGCGGCCACGTTGGCGCGGCAGGCGAATGGCAACTGGGTCGGGGGTGAAGTTCTGGCTTTGTCGGGGGCGCGGGGAACTGCGCGAGCGGCCACGATGGCGCGGCAGGCGAAAGGTAACTGGGTCGGGGGTGAAGTCCTGGCTTTGCAGGGGCGCGGGGAACTGCGCGACCAGCCACCATGGCGCGGCAGCCGAACAGCGGCCGGGGGCCGGGGCCCGGGGTGCAGCCCCGAGAGCCGTCCGGCGAGGACTTCGGGAAGGGGCGGGGAGGGGAGCAAGGGGGAGCGAGCCCGGAGGGCGACCGGGGTCCGGGGTGGAGCCCCGCGGCTCCGCGGTCGCGCGGTGGCAGCCGCAAGTGGAGCCCCGCGGCTCCGCGGTCGCGCGGTGGCAGCCGCAAGCGGAGACCCGCGAACGTCCGCTGAGGCCACGCGGCGTCAGCCGCAAGTCGACACAGTCGGGAAGGGGCGGGTAGGGGAAAACGACCGCCAACCGGGCAACCCGCCCGCACCCAAGGCGAGTTGATCAAACCCCCCGCCCACGAAGTGGGAACGCTCGACAACTTAGGTCTGTATACGGCCAGTTGACCGAATTTGCGCGCCCGCGAAGTCGACCCGGACGTTCGGATAACGGAAGCCTGCTGGCCACATCACGGTTGCGCATCCATTCCCGGCCAGCACTGGCGGGTGATCGCGGACACATTGAAGACTCCCCGGATGTACGGCCTTTCGGGCCTGTGTGCGAGCTGCCAGACCAAGCCGATCAGAGCGTCGGTGCCGCTTGCGCCACGCATACGAACCAGTCGCTACAGCGGCAAGTGTGGGCCGGTCACCACCGGTTGAGAGGGGTCCCTGCCACGATGACGGCGCCAATGCATGACACAACCACGGACGTGGACGAGCCCGCGCCCGTAGCGGCGGAGGCCACGGCCGAGTCCAAGGCGAAGAAGGTCGAAGGGCGCTCCCTCAAGCAGATCGCCTGGAACCGCCTCAAGCAGGACAAGGTGGCGCTCGCCGGTGGCATCGTTGTCGTACTCCTGGTCGTGGTGAGCGTCTTCGCTCCGGTCCTGGTCAGCCTCTTCGGACACCCGCCGAACGAGGGCAACCTGGACCAGCTCGAAGACCTCACCAACCTCCCCAAGGGAGCCCTCGGCGGCATCAGCGGAGACCACCTCTTCGGCGTCGAACCCAACACGGGCCGCGACGTGTTCAGCCGGATCGTGTACGGCGCCCGCATCTCGATGCTCGTCGCCGTGCTCGCCGCGGCCGTCGCCGTCGTTCTCGGCACGCTCTTCGGCATCATCGCCGGGTACTTCGGCGGCTGGGTCGACGCGATCATCAGCCGCGTGATGGACGTGCTGCTCTCCTTCCCGCAGCTGCTCTTCATCATCGCCCTGGTCTCGGTGCTCCCCGACGACCTGCTCGGACTCTCCGGCAGCGGCGTCCGCATCGCCACCCTGGTCCTGGTCATCGGCCTCTTCGGCTGGCCGTACATCGGACGCATCGTGCGCGGTCAGACGCTGTCGCTCCGCGAACGCGAGTACGTGGAGGCCGCGCGGAGCCTCGGTGGCGGATCGCGCCACATCCTCTTCCGCGAACTGCTGCCGAACCTGGTCGCGCCGATCACCGTCTACACCACGCTGATGATCCCGACCAACATCCTCACCGAAGCCGCGCTGAGCTTCCTCGGCGCCGGTGTCCGACCCCCGACGGCCTCCTGGGGCGGCATGCTTCGGGATGCGCTCAGCGTGTACGAGCACGATCCGATGTTCATGGTCTTCCCTGGTCTGGCGATCTTCCTGACCGTGCTGGCCTTCAACCTCTTCGGTGACGGGCTGCGCGACGCCCTGGACCCCAAGGGAACCCGCTAGAACCCCCCACATCTGACCTGCCCCTGCCGCACCGTCAGGTGGCTCTTCGCAAGGTTCCTAGGCAGTCGAAGCCAAGGACCGAGAATCTCGGAGGATGCGAGAAAATGCCCACTTCCACGAAACGCAGGTTCACCGCCGGTGCGGCGCTCGTCGTAGCCGCCCTGATGACCACCACGGCTTGCGGTGGCGGCGGCGGTGAAGAGGAGAGCGGCGAGGGCGCCGGCTACAACGCGGGCATCGGCAAGATCGCCAACAAGTCGAACAAGAAGGGCGGCACGCTCAAGTTCATCGCGAAGCAGCCCATCGACTCGGCCGACCCGCAGCGCGCCTACTACGGCATGACCTGGGACTTCATGCGCTACTACACGCGCACCCTGGTCACGTACGACACCAAGCCCGGCGAGGCCTCCAACAACCTCGTCCCGGACCTCGCCGAGGCCAAGGCCGAGATCAGCGACGACGGCAAGACCTACACGTACAAGCTGCGTGAGGGTCTGACCTGGGAGGACGGCTCCAAGCTGACCTCCAAGGACATCAAGTACGGCATCGAGCGCATCTGGGCCACCGAGGTCATCACCGGTGGCCCCGCCTACCTGAAGCAGGTCCTCGACCCCAAGGGCGAGTACGAGGGCCCGTACAAGGACAAGTCGAAGGACAAGCTCGGCCTGAAGGCGATCGAGACGCCGGACGACCGGACGATCATCTTCAAGCTCCCGAAGCCCAACAGCGACTTCGAGAACATGCTGGCCATGCCCTCCGGCTCCCCGGTGAAGCAGGAGAAGGACAGCAAGGCCAAGTACGCCAACGAGCCGTTCTCGTCCGGCCCTTACAAGTTCGAGTCGTACCGGCCCGGCAAGAGCCTCACCCTCGTCCGCAACAAGGCGTGGAAGAAGTCCTCGGACCCGATCCGCCCCGCGCTGCCCGACAAGGTCACCGTCACCTTCTCCGCCAACAAGGAGGAGAACGACAAGAAGCTGATCGCGGGCGAGTACGACATCGACATGAACGGCACCGGTATGACCCAGTCGGGCCGTATCACCGCCATGCAGGACCACCAGGGCAACGTCGACAACATGCAGACGGACTTCATCCGTTACGTGGCCCTGGTCACCAAGACGAAGCCGCTCGACAACGTCGACTGCCGCAAGGCCGTCTTCTACGGCACCGACTTCGCCGCCCTGCAGAAGACCCGCGGCGGCAAGCTCGCGGCCGGCGACATCGCCACCAACGTGCTGCCCAAGGCCATCCCCGGCGCCGACGACTACGACCCGTACGGCGTCCTGGAGCGCAAGGGCAAGCCGGACGCGGCGAAGGCCAAGGAGTCGCTGAAGAAGTGCGGCAAGCCGAACGGCTTCTCCACCAAGATCACCGCGCGTACCGACAACCCCGGTGAGAAGGAAGCGGCCACGCAGCTGCAGCAGGACCTCGGCAAGGTCGGCATCAAGCTCGAGGTCGACACCATCCTCGGCTCCGAGTCCTCCTCCATCACCGGCTCGCCCGCCGTCACCAAGAAACGCGGCTACGGCCTCGTGATGAGCGGCTGGGGCCCGGACTTCCCGTCCGGCCAGGGCTTCGCGCAGCCGCTCTTCGACAGCCGCTTCATCGCCGAGAACGGCAACTACAACGAGGCGCAGATCGAGGACAAGAAGATCGACAAGTACTTCGACGACGCCATCGGGGCCAAGTCGCCGGAGGACGCCGCCAAGATCTACACCGACCTGAACCACCGTGTGATGGACCTGGCCGTGTGGATGCCGTTCCTGCAGGAGAAGAACATCACCTGGCGCGGTTCGCGGGTGACCAACGTCTACTCCTCCGCCGCCTACAGCGGCCGCTACGACTACATCATGCTCGGCGTGAAGTAGTAGTCAGCCCGTCCCTCTCGCCGAACCCCGCCAGTCCGAAGGGCAGGTGATGGCCCCGGTCGGCGGTCGGATCCCCGCAACCCGGAGATCCGGCCGCCGACGGGCCGCGCACAGTGCTTGCTTATCTCATCCGGCGCCTGGGCGCCGTCATCGTGATGGTGCTGGTCGTCCTCCTGACGACCTTCGTCATCTTCTACATGCTGCCCAAGTGGGCCGGCCAGGACCTCGCTGTGCTCTTCGCCGGCAAGAACTCCGGCGCCGAGCAACTGGAGGGCATCCGGCAGAAGTTGGGCCTCAGCGATCCGCTGCTCGTCCAGTTCGCCGAGTTCGTCAAGGGCATCCCCTTCGGCCGGGACTTCGGCAGCGGCAACAACGTCACCCACTGCCCGTCGCCCTGCCTCGGCTACTCCTTCCGTACGGAGGCGCCGGTCTGGGAGACCATCAAGGACGCCCTGCCGGTGACGGCCGCCATGGCCGTCGGCGCCGCCGTCCTGTGGCTGCTCGGCGGTGTCGCCGTCGGTGTCGTCTCGGCCCTGAAGCGGGGCTCGATCTGGGACCGCTCCGCGATGGTCGTGGCGCTCTCCGGCGTCTCCATGCCGATCTTCTTCACCGGCATGATCGCGATGGGCATCTTCGTGCACAGCCTCGGCTGGCTGCACATCGACGACAGCCTCAGCTCCAACGACTCCATCGGCACCTGGGTGGAGACCCTGATCCTGCCGTGGATCGTGCTCGCCTTCCTGCAGGCGGCCATGTACGCACGCCTCACCCGCGCCACGATGCTGGAGGTGCTCGGCGAGGACTACATCCGTACCGCCCGCGCCAAGGGCGTCACGGAGCCGGTGGTCATCCGGCGGCACGCGCTGCGCTCCACCATGACGCCGATCCTCACCGTCTTCGGCCTGGACCTCGGCATCCTCATGGGCGGCGCGATCCTCACCGAGACGACCTTCAACCTGCCGGGCCTCGGCCGTGAGGCGGTCCAGGCGATCGACGGCAAGGACCTGCCGATGATCCTCGGCGTGACGCTGTGCATGTCACTCGCCATCGCCTTCGCCAACCTCATTGTGGACCTGATGTACGCCGTGATCGACCCGCGAGTGAGGCTCGGATGAGCGAGATGAGCGACCTGAAGAAGACCGGAGCCGCCGTCGGCGAGCCGGTCACCGACTCTCCCGCACCCTCCGCGTTCCTCGAAGTACGCGACCTGAAGGTGCACTTCCCGACCGACGACGGCCTGGTGAAGTCCGTCGACGGCCTCAGCTTCCAGCTGGAGAAGGGCCAGACCCTCGGCATCGTGGGCGAGTCCGGCTCCGGCAAGTCCGTCACCTCGCTCGGCATCATGGGCCTGCACACCGCCGGCCAGTACGGCAAGCGCAAGGCGCAGATCTCCGGCGAGATCTGGCTCGACGGGCAGGAGTTGCTCTCCGCCGACCCGGACGAGGTGCGCCGGCTGCGCGGCCGCGAGATGGCGATGATCTTCCAGGATCCGCTGTCGGCCCTGCACCCGTACTACACGATCGGCAAGCAGATCGTGGAGGCGTACCGGGTCCACCACGACGTGGACAAGAAGACCGCGCGCAAGCGGGCGATCGAGATGCTCGACCGTGTCGGCATCCCGCAGCCCGACAAGCGCGTGGACGCCTACCCGCACGAGTTCTCCGGCGGCATGCGGCAGCGCGCGATGATCGCGATGTCGCTCGTCAACAACCCCGAACTCCTCATCGCCGACGAGCCGACCACCGCGCTCGACGTGACGGTGCAAGCCCAGATCCTGGACCTGATCCGCGATCTGCAGAAGGAGTTCGGCTCGGCCGTCATCATCATCACCCACGACCTCGGCGTCGTCGCCGAGCTCGCGGACAACATCCTGGTGATGTACGGCGGCCGCTGCGTCGAGCGCGGCTCCGCGGAGAAGGTCTTCTACGAGCCCCAACACCCGTACACCTGGGGCCTGTTGGGCTCGATGCCGCGTATCGACAAGGAGCAGACCGAGCGCCTGATCCCGGTCAAGGGCTCCCCGCCCTCGCTGATCAACATCCCGTCCGGCTGCGCCTTCAACCCGCGCTGCCCGTACGCGGACCTGCCCAAGGACAACGTGACCCGCACGGTGCGCCCCGAGCTGGCCGAGAGCGAAGCCGGTCACTGGAGCGCCTGCCACCTCACGCCGGGGCAGCGGGAACGTATCTGGACCGAAGAGATTGCGCCCAAGCTGTGAGCGAAGACCGAAGCGAAGCCCGTAGCGAAGACCGAAGCGAAGACCGTAGCGAAGCGCGCGGCGAGGACAGCGAACTCCGCGAGATGCGCGAGAACAACGAGGACCGCCCGGCCGCGCCCGCCGCCGAGTCCGCATCCGAGCCCGACGCCGGCACGGTGGCCCTCGACAAGGACGCCGCGCCGGGGGAGGTGCTGCTCAAGGTCACCGGCCTGCAGAAGCACTTCCCGATCCGCAAGGGCGTGCTCCAGCGGCAGGTCGGCTCGGTCAAGGCCGTCGACGGCATCGACTTCGACGTCCGCTCGGGCGAAACCCTGGGCGTCGTCGGCGAGTCCGGCTGCGGCAAGTCCACGATGGGCCGCCTGATCACGCGGCTGCTCGAACCCACCGCGGGCACCGTCGAGTTCGAGGGCCGCGACATCACGCACCTCGGGGTGCGCGGCATGCGTCCGATGCGCCGCGACGTCCAGATGATCTTCCAGGACCCGTACTCGTCGCTGAACCCCCGGCACACGGTCGGCGCGATCGTCTCGGCGCCCTTCAAGCTGCAGGGCGTGACCCCCGAGGGCGGCGTCAAGAAGGAGGTCCAGCGACTTCTGGAGGTCGTGGGCCTCAACCCCGAGCACTACAACCGCTATCCGCACGAATTCTCCGGCGGCCAGCGCCAACGCATCGGCATCGCAAGGGCGTTGGCCCTGAAGCCGAAGCTGGTCGTCGCCGACGAGCCGGTCTCCGCCCTGGACGTCTCCATCCAGGCGCAGGTCGTCAACCTCCTCGACGACCTGCAGCAGGAGATGGGCCTCACGTACGTGATCATCGCCCACGACCTGTCGGTCATCCGGCACGTCTCGGACCGGATCGCGGTGATGTACCTCGGCAAGATCGTCGAGCTGGCGGACCGCAAGTCGCTGTACGAGTCGCCGATGCACCCGTACACGAACGCGCTCCTTTCGGCCGTGCCGGTGCCGGACCCGCGCCGGCGGGCCGCGAAGAGCGAGCGCATCCTGCTCCGCGGGGACGTCCCGTCCCCGATCGCCCCGCCGAGCGGCTGCCGCTTCCACACGCGGTGCTGGAAGGCGACGGAGATCTGCAAGACGGCGGAGCCCCCGCTGATCCCCCTGGCCACGGGCCACCAGGTGGCCTGCCACCACCCGGAGAACGCCGAGGACCAGGCCCCGCAGGACACGGTCCTGCTGACCGCGGCGGTGGAGGCCGCGGAGGCGGCGGGCGTGGAGGTCCCGGAGACGGCGGTACCGGATGCGTCGAAGGCGGAGGCGACCGAGGCCTGACCCTTCCCCACCCCGCCCCTTCCCGAACTGGGGCCAGCCCACCAGGCCCCCGCTCCTCAAGCCCCGACAGGGGCGCGGGGAACTGCGCGACCAGCCACGACGGCGCGGCAGCCGAAAGACTGCCGGGGGTCCGGGGCGGAGCCCCGAAGCTGCCGCAGGCTTTGGGAAGGGGCGGGGAGGGGAGGCAAAGCGCGGAGCGCGATCGGGGTCCGGGGCGGAGCCCTGGGGGTGGGCCGGGGCGGCCCGCGCCTGAACGCGTTCGTACGGACCGTGCACAATGCACCCCGTGATCCAGGACCTCTTCACACCTTCCGTCCAGCACAGCCTCGACCTGGTCGGAATCTTCGTGTTCGCCATCTCCGGCGCACTCCTCGCGGTGCGCAAGAACTTCGACGTGTTCGGCATCGCCGTACTCGCCGAGGTCACCGCGCTCGGCGGCGGCATCTTCCGGGACGTGATCATCGGCGCCGTGCCCCCGGCCGCCTTCACCGACCTCGGCTACTTCGTCACGCCCCTCTTCGCCGCGGCCCTGGTCTTCTTCCTGCACCCGGAGGTCGAGCGGATCAACCGCGCCGTCAACGTCTTCGACGCGGCCGGCCTGGGCCTGTTCTGCGTCGCGGGCACCGTGAAGGCGTACGAGTACGGGCTCGGCCTCACCGCCTCCGCCGCGCTCGGCCTGGCCACGGCCGTCGGCGGCGGCGTCCTGCGCGACGTGCTCGCCAACGAGGTGCCGTCGCTGCTGCGCTGGGACCGCGACCTGTACGCGGTGCCGGCCATGGTCGGCGCGGGCATCGTGGTCCTCTGCATCCGCTTCGAGGCGCTCAACACGTTCACCAGCGCCCTCGCCGTCGTCACCGCGTTCGTGCTGCGGCTGCTCGCCATCGCCCGGCACTGGCGGGCCCCGCGCGCCTGGAACCGGCGATCCGCCGTCGACGAAAAAGCTACCGCTCAGTAGTTACCTGTTGTACGGTGCCTGCCATGACTACGGGCACGACAAGGGCCGCCACCATCGGCGACAGCGAGTTCGACCGCGACACCGCAGTGGTGCGCCGGTCCGAGGGCGTCTACGACACCGAGCTCTCCGCGGGCTGGACGATCATCAACGCCGTCAACGGCGGCTATCTGCTCGCCGTCATCGGCCGCGCACTCGCCGACGCCCTGCCGCACTCCGACCCGTTCACCATCTCCGCGCACTACCTCACCGCCTCCCAGCCGGGCCCGGCCGTGATCCGCACGGAGACGGTCCGCGCCGGCCGCACCCTCTCCTCCGGCCAGGCCTCCCTCTTCCAGTACGGCGATGACGGCGCCGAGGTCGAACGCATCCGCGTCATCGCCTCGTACGGGGACCTGGACGCGCTGCCCGACGACGTCCGCACCTCCGCCGAACCCCCGGCCATCCCGCCGGTCGACCAGTGCTTCGGCCCGCAGGACGCGCCCGACGACGCCCCCGTGCAGGGCAGCACCGCCATCGCCGAGCGGCTCTGGCTGAAACTGGACCCGGCCACCCTCGGCTGGGCGCTCGGCGCGCCTTCCGGCAAGGGCGAGATGCGCTCCTGGTTCGGCCTCGCCGACGGCCGCGACGCCGACCCGCTCTCCCTGCTCCTCGCCGTGGACGCGCTGCCGCCGACCGCCTTCGAGCTGGGCCTTTCCGGCTGGGTGCCGACCGTCGAGCTGACCGTGCACGTGCGCTGCCGCCCCGCGCCCGGCCCGCTGCGCGTCGCCATCGCCACCCGCAACCTCGCGGGCGGCTTCCTGGAGGAGGACGCCGAGGTCTGGGACAGCGCGGGCCGACTCGTCGCCCAGTCCCGCCAGTTGGCCAGGACGGTCCTCGCCCGCTGACCGGCTTCAGGGTCGTACGCGATCCTGGGTGCCGTGAAGTCCGAACGGCTGCTCTCCATCCTGCTGCTGCTCCAGACCCGCGGCCGCGTGCCCGCGCATGAGCTCGCCGAGCGCCTCGAAGTCTCCGTACGCACCATCTACCGGGACGTCGAGGCGCTCTCCGGCAGCGGCGTCCCGGTGTACGCGGAGCGCGGGCGGCACGGCGGCATCGCGCTGCTTCCCGGCTACCGCACGGATGTCACGGGGCTCACGGCCGACGAGTCGCGCGCGCTGTTCGTGCTCGCCGCCGAGGGCACGCACGCCGCGCTCGGCCTGGACTCGGCGATCGGCTCGGCGCTGCGCAAGGTCATGGCCGCGCTGCCCGCCCCGCACCGGCCCGGCGCCGAGCTGGCGGCGCGGCGCATCCTCGTCGACCCGGTGCGCTGGCTCGGCGGACCGCAGCCGGCGGTCGACCTGGAGGCCCTGCAGGACGCGGTGTTCAGCGACCGCCGTATCGACGTCCGCTACCGGCACAGCGGGCGGTCCGAGATGCGCGCCTACACCGTCGACCCGTACGGCCTCGTCTCCAAGGCCGGGATCTGGTACCTGGTCGCCGACCGGGACGGCGCCCCGCGGCTCCTGCGCGTCGACCGGATCGAGGCGGCCACGGTGACGGACGAACCGGTACGCAGACGGGCCGGCGTCGAACTCGCCCAGGTGTGGGAGGAGTTGAGGCGCCGGGTGGAGGACCGGGCGGGCGCGATCGTGGTGGAGGCGCGGGTGCGGCGACCGTGGCTCGACATGTTCGTCCGCATGAACGGCGCATACATGACGGAGCCGCCCCGCCCTTCCGACTCCGACTCCGGCTCCGGCTCCGACTCCGGCTCTGACTGGGTCCCGGTCCGCCTGGCCTTCAACGACATCCGAGAGTCCCGCCAACTCCTCGCCTTCTCCGACCGAGCGGAGGTGCTCTCTCCGAGGGAGGTCAGGGAGGAGTTGCGGCGGGCGGCGAGGTCGATCGTCGCGCTGTACGCGGAGGGCCCCGACTGATCCCCACCCCGCCCCTTCCCGAAAGCCTGCGGCGCTCCGGGGGACTCCACCCCCGGACCCCCGCTCCTCAAACGCCGGAGGGGCTATTTTTGGGCGGCGATACGTGCCCCGATAGGGGCGCGGGGAACTGCGCGAGCAACCACGACGTCGGGAAAGCCGACCGACGGCGGGGGTGTTGTTCAGGGGCGCGGGGAACTGCGCGATCAGCCACGGCGGTGGGAAAGCCGAAGAACGAGGGGGATCCTGGGGTGGAGCCCCGGAGTGGGGTCCGGGGCGGTAGCCCCGGGCAGGGGGACGGGGGCGCTGCCCCCGTAACGCTCAGCTCTCGTTCAGCCAGTGCGCACTACCCACAGTAAGAAGCCGCAACCGACGCCGAGCCGTGTGCCCCGCCCCCGCAAGCGCCGCAGGACCCTCCGCGTCCAGGAACTCCGAAGCCGTCATCACCATCAGGTCCACGTACATTCCCCCGAGCATCCGCAGATCCTCCCCGCTCCACCCCCGCGAGCCCTCATCCGCGGCCAGAGCGGAGGTCAACTCCTCCGCGAACCGGTCGAGTTGGGCCGCGATGGCCTGGCGTACGGGCGCCACCCCGCCGTACCGCTCGCGAGCGAGGAAGCGGAAGTGGGCGGGCTGTTCCGCGACATGACGGGCGATCAGCTCCACGCTGCGGTCGATGCGCCGCTCGGTGTCCCCAGTCTCGGCCAGGACCGCGCCGATCACACCGTGCAGGCTTCCCAGCGTCTCCTCGACCAGGGCGACCCCGAGAGCCGGGATGTCGGCGAAGTGCCGGTAGAAGCCCGCGGGGGAGATCCCGGCCGCCCGCGCCACCTCGCGCAGGCCGAGGCTGCTGAGGCTCTGCTGCTCCAGCAGTTCCAGGCTCGCGGTGAGCAGGGCCTGGCGGGTCCTCAGTTTCTGTGCCTGGCGCGTGCCCGCGGCGTCCGGAGTGTGACTCATGGAACTCAGTAAACAACTGTTCTCCGGCACGAGCGCCCTCCGGCTCGGTTTAGACTCATGAGTCAGTGAACAATCGTACGCTGAAATTCTGAGAGGCGCATCGTGATCGCACTGGTCGCCGTACTGCTCCTGCTGGGCGTCCTGCTCGGCGCCATCGCCCAACTCCCCTTCTCCGTCTCCCTCGTGGCCGCCGCCGTCATCGCCGGCTGGCTGGCCGCCTTCGCCGTGCGCGAGCAGCTCGCGCGTCACCGTTCGGAGTGAGTGCCGTGTCCACGCCGCATGCGTCACCTGTGTCGGATTCGGCAGATGCGCCGGATTCATCGATCGGCGACGGAACCCGCCGGGCCGACTCCATGGCCGTGGCGTCCTTCGTCCTCGGCCTCGTCGGACTGCTCGTCCTGAACGTCGTCCTCGGCCCGATGGCCATCGCCCTCGCCTGCATCGCCCTGCGCACCGGCACGGCCCGCCGAGGCCGAGCGCTCCTCGGCCTCGGCCTCGGCTTCGCCGATCTGCTCGTGCTCGCCGCCCTGACCGCCGCCAACGGCACGGTGGTCTGGAACTTCGGCTGACCGCGACCGTCGCGTGGCGGCCCGGGGTCAGCCGAGGAAGCGGGCGAGCTCGGTCGCCAGCTCCGCGGGGGAGTCCTCCTGTACGAGATGCCCCGCGCCGTCGAACAGGCGCAGCTCGGCGCCCGGGATCGCCGCCGCCAGTTCGTGCGCCTTGGCGACCGGGATCCAGGTGTCCTCGGCGCCCCAGCACACAAGTACCGGCAGCTCCAACTCCCCGTACCTGCCCTGGATCTCGTCGGTGAAGCGCTGGTCGTTCAGGGCGATCTGGCGGTAGAACGCCGCCTGCCCCTCGGGCGTGCACCACGGCGCGAGCAGCCGCTCGTGGACCGCGGGGTGCAGCCCGCGGTGACTCCCCGAGCCCAGGTACTCGCGCACAAGGGCCGCGTGCAGCGGGGCCGGAAGCTGCGCGAACACCTCCGCGTTCGCCCCGATCAGCCGGTATGTCGGCGAGCCCCACGGCGCGAGCGCCACCGGGTCGACCAGGGCCAGGCGTGCGTACCGCGCCCCGTGCAGCAGATGCGCGCGCAGGGCGATGCAGCCGCCGAAGTCGTGCGCGACCACGGCGGGCCGCTCCAGGCCCCAGTGGTCGAGCAGTTCCGTGAAGACGCGCGTCTGCCGGCCGAGGGAGACGTCCTGGCCGGCCCGCATCTCAGAGGCGCCGTACCCCGGCAGGTCCCAGACGTGGACCCGGTGGTGCGGCGCGAGCGCGCGGGCGACGGCGCGCCAGACGTACGACGAGAACGGGGTGCCGTGGACGAAGGCGAGCGGGGGCGCCTCGGGCGCGCCGAACGAGGCCCAGCGGACTTCGCCGGAGGAGCTGTGGAAGGTGCGGTCGAGTGTCCAGTCATGGTCGAGGACCCGGTTGGCTGTCATGACCGTAAGGCTATTTGGTACTGACATCCGGCACCATGGTTTCACCGGACCTCGTCATGCCCCCCTGCGCCCGCCGTGCCCCCTCCGTACGGCTCGTAGAATCGACCGCACCATGGCCTATCTCGACCACGCCGCGACCACTCCGATGCTTCCGGAGGCCGTCGAGGCGATGACCACGCAGCTCACCGTCGTCGGCAACGCCTCCTCCCTGCACGCCGCCGGACGGCGGGCCAGGCGCACCGTCGAGGAGGCCCGCGAGACCCTCGCCGAGGCGCTCGGCGCCCGCCCCAGCGAGGTCGTGTTCACCTCCGGCGGCACCGAGGCCGACAACCTCGCCGTCAAGGGCCTGTACTGGGCCCGCCGGGCCGCCGACCCCGCGCGCACCCGCGTCCTCGCCAGCCCCGTCGAGCACCATGCCGTGCTCGACGCGGTGCACTGGCTCGGCGAGCACGAGGGCGCGACCGTCGAGTACCTGCCCGTCGACCGGTACGGCCGGGTGCACCCGGAGGTGCTGCGCGCGGCCATCGAGCGCAACCCCGCCGACGTCGCCCTCGCCACCGTGATGTGGGCCAACAACGAGATCGGCACCGTCATGCCGGTACGCGAACTCGCCGACGTGGCCGCGGAGTTCGACGTTCCCCTGCATGCCGACGCCGTCCAGGCCTTCGGTCAGCTCCCTGTCGACTTCGGCGCGTCCGGACTCGCCGCGATGACCGTCAGCGGCCACAAGGTCGGCGGCCCGTACGGCATCGGGGCGCTGCTGCTCGGCCGGGAGTACAGCCCCGTGCCCGTGCTGCACGGCGGCGGGCAGGAACGGCACGTCCGCTCCGGCACCCTCGACGTCCCCGCCGTCGCCGCGTTCGCCGTGGCCGGGCGGATCGCCGCCGAGCGCCGCGAGCGGTACGCGCAGGAGATCGGCGGCCTGCGGGACGAGCTGCTCGACGCCGTGCGCGCCGCCGCACCCGACGCGATCCTCGGCGGCGACCCGGCCCCGGCGGGCCCGGACACCCTCGGCCGGCTGCCCGCCAACGCGCACTTCACGTTCCCCGGCTGCGAGGGCGACTCGCTCCTCCTGCTGCTCGACGCCCAGGGCATCGAGTGCTCCACCGGCTCCGCCTGCACGGCGGGCGTGGCCCAGCCCAGCCATGTCCTGCTCGCCACCGGCATCGACCCGGACCTGGCCCGCGGCACACTGCGCTTCTCCCTCGGGCACACGACGACCCGCGCCGACATCGAGGCCGTCGCGAAGGCCATCGGCCCGGCGGTGGAACGGGCACGGTCGGCAGGGCTCAGCTGACGGCCGTCAGCCGAGGCTTCTCACGCGCTCCGTCTTCGCGCCGCCTCCCGGCACAGCTTCATGTACTTGTCCCAGTCCCAGTGCCGCCCCGGGTCCGTGTGCGTCGCGCCCGGGACCTCGTTGTGGCCGATGATGTGCTCGCGGTCGACCGGGATCTCGTACCGCGCGCAGATGTCCGCCGTCAGGCGGGCCGACGAGCGGTACATCACGTCCGTGAGCGTCTCGGGTCTGTCGACGAAGCCCTCGTGCTCGATGCCGATGCTGCGCTCGTTGTACCCGCGGTTGCCCGCGTGGAAGGCGACGTCCAGCTCGCGGGCCATCTGCGCGATGTGCCCGTCCTTCGCGCGGATCACATAGTGCGCCGCCGCGGCGTGCAGCGGGTCGCGGAAGACCCGCACCGCCGTCGCGTAACTGCCCTCCGTGACATGGATGACCACGCGGTCGACCGTGAAGTCCGCGGGCCGGTCCGCATACCGCAGATTCGCCTCCGAGGCGGCGATCCACTGCGCGCCTCTGTGGTCCACTTCCCCCTTGTTGCGCTGCTTGTCGATGCCGGGCACCCGCCACCACAGGCGGCCCAGCTCCTCGTGGAACAGCGCGGCGCCCGCGCCGACGGTGACCGCACCGCCGATAAGCAGCCCGCGCCGGCTGATGCCGCGCCCCGACCGCTGCTGTCTCTCCTCGCCCGACTGCTCGTCGGCCACCCGCATACCTCCCCGTGCTCCCCCGCGTCCCCGTGATCGTAGAAACGCGCGAAGGGTCGTCGAAGGTTCCGACTACCCTGGAGGAGTTATGACTGAGATCCCCGCAGCCCCGCAGCGCCGCCTCCGTGTCCTCGCCGCCATGTCCGGCGGGGTCGACTCAGCCGTCGCCGCAGCCCGCGCCGCGGAGGCCGGGCACGACGTGACGGGAGTGCACCTGGCGCTCTCGGCGAACCCGCAGTCCTTCCGCACCGGCGCCCGTGGCTGCTGCACCATCGAGGACTCCCGCGACGCCCGCCGCGCGGCCGACGTCATCGGCATCCCGTTCTACGTGTGGGACCTCGCCGACCGCTTCCGCGAGGACGTGGTCGAGGACTTCGTCGCCGAGTACGAGGCGGGGCGCACGCCCAACCCGTGCCTGCGCTGCAACGAGAAGATCAAGTTCGCCGCGCTCCTCGACAAGGCCCTCGCCCTCGGCTTCGACGCCGTCGCCACCGGGCACTACGCCCAGGTCGTCACGGACGCCGACGGCAACCGCGAACTGCACCGCGCGTCCGACATGGCGAAGGACCAGTCGTACGTCCTCGGCGTCCTGGACGAGCGGCAGCTCGCGCACGCACTGTTCCCCCTCGGAGACACGGTGACCACCAAGGACGAGATCCGCGCGGAGGCCGAGCGCCGCGGCCTCGCCGTCGCCAAGAAGCCCGACTCGCACGACATCTGCTTCATCGCCGACGGCGACACCCAGGGCTTCCTCGCGAACCGCCTCGGCAAGGCGGAGGGCGACATCGTCGACGAGTCCGGCGCGAAACTCGGCACCCATGAGGGGGCGTACGGCTACACCATCGGCCAGCGCAAGGGCCTGCGCATCGGCACCCCGGCACCTGACGGCAAGCCGCGGTACGTCCTGGACATCTCGCCGGTCAACAACACGGTGACGGTCGGCCCCCTGGAGGCGCTCGACGTCTCGGCCCTCACCGCGATCAAGCCCCGCTGGTGCGGCACCGCCCCGACAGGGCCCGGCACGTACACCGCGCAGCTGCGGGCCCACGGCGACGAGACCCCGGTCCGCGCGGAGCTGGTCGACGGCACGCTGCACGTCACGTTCGACGAGCCGGTCCGCGGCGTCGCCCCGGGCCAGGCGATCGTGCTGTACGCGGGCACGCGCGTGGTGGGCTCGGCGACGATCGCCACGACGGAACGGGCCACGGCAGCGGCGTAGGGGTTTCCCCTGCCACCCCTTCTGGGCTGCCGCCTTGTGTCCTGCGGGGGGCCGGTTCCTGCTAGGGGCGGGCGCCCTTGTACCCACCCGGGACTGTTGCCCCATTCACCGCTTAGGGGGCTGCTTCCCCGTGTCCTGCACACGGCTGCGGGGCTCGGTTGCTGTTTGGGGCCGGCGCCCCTGTCCCTGCCCGGGGCTGTTGCCCCGTTTGCCGGTTAGGGGGGGGCTGTTGTCCCGTGTTCTGCGGACGACTCCGGGGCCCGGTTCCTGCTCGGGGCCGGCGCCCCTGTCCCCACCTGGGGCTGTTGCCCGCCCCGTGCTTAGGGGGCTGCTGCCCCGTTCCCGCTTAGGGGGCCGCCGCCTCTGGACGCCACCCGGGGGCTGCCGCCCCGTCCCCCTCCAGAGGTGCAGCCCCTGGCCCCGCTTCGGGGCTCCGCCCCATCCCGGTTTCGGGGCTTCGCCCCGTCCCCGGCTGTCTTTTGGCTGCCCGCTTCGTCGTGGCTGGTCGCGCAGTTCCCCGCGCCCCTGAAAAGCGAGCCCCGCGCCCCCTGAAAAGCCAGCCCCCTGCCGGGGCTGAATCCCGGCCCAGTGCACGAAGCTCAGCCCATGCCGGGGCCAAATGCGGCCCCAGTCCGCGAAGTTCAGCCCTCCGGGCAGCCCCACCGACGCTTGAGCGGCAAGGGGCAAACGCAGCCCCTCCGGGACTTGAGGGGCGGGGCCAACCAGCCCCACTGGCCCTTGAGGGGCGGGGGGGAAAATCAGCCCCTCCGGCGTTTGAGGAGCGGGGGTTTCGGGGGCTGGCCCCCGAAGCGGGGTCCGGGGCGGAGCCCCGAGGCGGGTCCAGGGGCGGCAGCCCCGGGAGTGGGGGCCGGGGGCGCCGCCCCGAAGCCGTCCGCCAGGACTTTAGGGAAGGGGCGGGGAGGGGAGAACCCAGCCGCCCCTCCGCCCCGTACCGTTACCGCATGAACATCTGCGTCTTCCTCTCCGCCGCCGACCTCGACGAGCGCTACACCCGCCCCGCCCGCGAATTCGCCGAACTCCTCGGCAAAGCAGGGCACACCCTGGTGTGGGGCGGTTCCGACGTCGGCCTGATGAAGGTCGTCGCGGACGGCGTGGAGGAGGCCGGCGGCCGGCTCTTCGGCGTCTCCGTCGAGTTCCTCGAAGCCAAGGCGAGGCCCGTCACCGACCCGCATCAGATGCTGGTCACCGCCGACCTCGCCGAGCGCAAGGCCGCCCTCCTGGAGAACGCCGACGCCGTCGTGATCATGGTCGGCGGCACCGGCACGCTCGACGAGGCCACCGAGATCCTGGAGCTGAAGAAGCACGGCAAGACGCAGAAGCCGGTGGTGCTCCTGAACACGGCGGGGTTCTACGACGGCCTGAAGACCCAGTTCCGGCGCATGGAGGACGAGGGCTTCCTGCCCGTCCCCCTCACCGACCTGGTCTTCTTCGCGGACGAGCCGGTCGGCGCCCTCGCCTACCTCGAGGAGTCCATGGGAACCCGCTGACCCGCAGCTTGCGAGAATGGCCGGCATGGCTACCCATGTGATCACCGGAGCGGGCTCCGGCATCGGCGCCGCCGTCGCGCGCCGACTGCACGAGCGCGGCGACGAACTCGTCCTCCTCGCGCGCGACGCCGGCCGCGCCAAGGAACTCGCCGGACGGTACGAAAGCGCCCGCACCCTCGTCGGCGACCTCGCCGAACCGGACCGCCTCTCCTGGGCGTTCTCGCACCAGTCGCTGCCCGACCGGGTCGACTCGCTGCTGCACATCGCGGGCGTCGTCGACCTCGGCCGGGTCGGCGACCTCACCCCCAAGATCTGGCGCCACCAGCTGGAGGTGAACCTCATCGCCCCGGCCGAGCTGACCCGGCACTTCCTGCCCCAACTCCGCGTCGTCCAGGGCCATGTGCTGTTCGTGAACTCCGGCGCCGGCCTGAACGCCAACGCCGACTGGTCGGCGTACGCCGCGTCGAAGCACGGCCTGAAGGCACTCGCCGACTCCCTGCGCCACGAGGAGAAGCCCAACGGCCTGCGCGTCACGTCGGTCTACCCGGGCCGCACGGCCAGCCCCATGCAGGCCAAGGTGCACCAGCAGGAGGGCAAGGAGTACGACGAGGGGCGCTGGATCGACCCCGAGTCCGTCGCCACCACGATCCTGATGGCCCTCGACCTGCCGCGGGACGCGGAGGTCAACGACCTGACAGTGCGGCCCGGCCGATGAGCGACCTCGTCTTCGGCCCGGCCACCGGCGTCGGCTCGATGCCCGGCGGCGACGCCCGCGAGGCCGCGAAAACCGTCACAGGGACGTTCGAGGACTTCCCGTACCTGGCAGAACTGCCCGCACGCGGGCCGGGGGCCGACATGATCGGCCGCACGGCGGGCCTCCTCGTCGAGGTCTACGCGCGCGTGGAGCCCAGCGGTTGGCGCATCGGCGACCGCCCCGGCATGGACACCCGCCGCGCCAGGTCCTGGCTCGGCGAGGACCTCGA
This sequence comes from Streptomyces cavernicola, assembly GCF_029968035.1. Classification (GTDB taxonomy): domain Bacteria; phylum Actinomycetota; class Actinomycetes; order Streptomycetales; family Streptomycetaceae; genus Streptomyces; species Streptomyces cavernicola. The sequence goes on from NZ_JASCIQ010000046.1 coordinate 23,643, forward strand.
CGCCCTGGAGGAGTACACGCAGGGATACGAGGGCCCGCTCAAGGTGCAGGCCGTCGGCCCGTGGACGCTCGCTGCCGCCCTGGAGCTGAAGAACGGCGAGGCCGCGCTGTCCGACGCGGGCGCGTGCCGAGACCTCGCGGGCTCGCTCGCCGAAGGCCTCGTCCGGCACCTGGAGGACGTGCGCCGCCGCGTGCCCGGCGCAGCCCCCGTACTGCAGCTCGACGAGCCGTCCCTGACCGCCGTCCTGCGCGGGCAGATCAAGTCCGCCAGCGGCTACCGCACGCACCGCGCGGTGGACCGCCAGATCGTCGAGGCCACGCTGCGCTCGGTCATGGAGGCCGCGGGTGTCCCCGTCGTGGTCCACTCCTGCGCCCCCGACGTGCCGTTCGCGCTGCTGCGCCGAGCCGGAGTCGCCGGCGTCTCCTTCGACTTCGGCCTCCTCACCGAACGTGACGAGGACGCCATCGGCGAGGCCGTGGAGGGCGGTACGAAGCTGTTCGCGGGCGTCGTGCCGTCCACCGACGCCGCATTGTCAGACCCGGCCAGTAACGTCAGCAGTGTCAGGACGCTGTGGCGCAGGCTGGGGCTGAATCCGGGGTCGCTCGCGGAATCGGTCGTGGTCACGCCGTCGTGCGGACTCGCGGGGGCCTCTCCCGCGTACGCCCGCAAGGCGCTCGCGCACTGTGTCACGGCGGCGAGATCACTCGCGGACAACCCTGAGTAACCGTTACGGGAGGACGACAACGGTGGCCGGCGACAAGGACGCACAGACTGCCTCGACCGCGAGCTCCGTGCCCGCGAAAGCGCGCGAGGAGCACCGCCAGCTCGCGGAGCAGATCGAGGAGCACCGCTTCCGGTACTACGTGAAGGACCAGCCGGTCGTCAGCGACGCGGAGTTCGACAAGCTCCTGCGCTCCCTGGAGGCCCTGGAGGAGAAGTACGGGGAGCTGCGCACCCCGGACTCCCCGACGCAGAAGGTCGCGGGGGCGTACGAGACGGAGTTCACCGCGGTCGAGCACCGCGAGCGGATGCTGTCCCTGGACAACGCCTTCGACGACGAGGAACTCGCCACGTGGGCCGACCGCGTGGCGAAGGAGGTCGGCTCGGGGGAGTACCACTTCCTGTGCGAGCTGAAGGTCGACGGCCTCGCGGTGAACCTGACGTACGAGCACGGCAGGCTCACCCGCGCCGCAACGCGCGGGGACGGCCGCACGGGCGAGGACATCACGCCCAACGTCCGTACGATCGCGGACATCCCGGAGCGCCTGCAGGGCGACCGCGTCCCGGAGCTCGTGGAGATCCGCGGCGAGGTCTTCTTCCCGATGGAGAAGTTCGAGGAGCTCAACGCCCGCCTGGTGGAGCACGGCGACAAGCCGTTCGCCAACCCCCGCAACGCGGCGGCGGGTTCACTGCGCCAGAAGGACCCCCGCGTCACCGCCACCCGCCCGCTGCACATGGTGGTGCACGGCATCGGCGCCCGCGAGGGCTTCGACATCGACTGCCTGAGCCATGCCTACGACCTGCTGCAGGAGTGGGGCCTGCCCACCGCGCAGTACAACAAGGTGGTCGAAGACATCGGCGGCGTGCGGGAGTTCATCGCGTACTACGGCGAGAACCGCCACTCCGTGATGCACGAGATCGACGGAGTGGTCGTCAAGCTCGACGAGATCCCGCTGCAGGGCCGCCTCGGCTCCACCTCGCGCGCGCCGCGCTGGGCCATCGCCTGGAAGTACCCGCCGGAGGAGGTCAACACCAAGCTGGTGGACATCCGCGTCGGCGTCGGCCGCACGGGCCGTGTCACGCCGTACGCGGTGGTGGAGCCTGTGACGGTGGCCGGCTCGGAGGTCGAGTTCGCGACGCTGCACAACCAGGACGTGGTCAAGGCCAAGGGCGTCTTCATCGGGGACACGGTGGTGCTGCGCAAGGCAGGGGACGTCATCCCGGAGATCCTCGGCCCGGTCGTGGACCTCAGGGACGGCAGCGAGCGGGAGTTCGTGATGCCCGCCGAGTGCCCCGAGTGCGGCACGCCACTGCGGCCCATGAAGGAGGGGGACATCGACCTGCGCTGCCCCAACTCCCGCTCCTGCCCCGCCCAGTTGCGCGAGCGGCTGTTCTACCTCGCGGGCCGCAAGTGCCTGGACATCGAGAACTTCGGTTACGTCGCGGCGACGGCGCTCACCCAGCCCCTGGAGCCCGCCGAGCCGCCGCTGAAGGACGAGAGCGGCCTCTTCGACCTCACCGTCGAAGAGCTCCTGCCCATCAAGTCGTACGTCCTGGACCAGGACACCGGTCTGCCCAAGCGGGACCCGAAGACCGGCGAGGAGAAGGTCGTCACGTTCTTCGCCAACCAGAAGGGCGAGGCGAAGGCCAACACCTTGGCGATGCTGAAGAACATCCAGGAGGCCAAGGACCGCCCCCTGGCGCGCGTCATCACGGGCCTGTCCATCCGGCACGTGGGCCCGGTCGCCGCCGAGGCGTTGGCCCGCGAGTTCCGTTCCATGGAGCGGATCGAGCAGGCGAGCGAGGAGGAGCTGGCCGCCGTCGAAGGCGTCGGACCGACCATCGCGGCCTCCCTCAAGCAGTGGTTCGAGGTGGACTGGCACCGCGAGATCATCGACCGCTGGCGGACCGCGGGAGTCCGCATGGAGGAGGAGGGCGCGGCCGACGAAGGGCCGCGTCCGCTGGAGGGAGTGACGGTCGTCGTGACCGGAACGCTCCAGACATATACGCGAGATGGCGCAAAAGAGGCCCTGCAGCGTCTTGGAGCCAAGGTGACCGGATCCGTCTCCAAGAAGACGTCTTTTGTGGTGGTTGGTGAAAATCCGGGTTCGAAATATGACAAGGCCATGCAGGTCAAAGTCCCGGTTCTGAACGAAGATGGCTTCGCGGTGCTCCTGGACCAAGGTCCTGACGCCGCGCGGGATGTCGCACTTTCGGCCGAGGAGTAGCGGTTGAAGGCCACCCGTTCAGCGCATACCAGATGCATACGGGTGGCCGGGTCGCATTCGGGCAACCGCTGTCGACCGCTGCCCGTAGAGGCCTTCTGCGGCCTACTGTTGAGAAGTGCGCCTGCCGTGCCCCGCTGCGAAGGGGGTGCCTCCTGCTCCACGAGAGCCGGGGGAAAGGGTTTTCAGACGCGGTGACTTCTGAAGACGAGGGCCGCGTGGCGTGGGCACCGCCGGCTGTGAGAGGGACGGGAATGAAACCGACCGAAAGCGCCGATCCGGTGTCAGGGCTGCGCCGGCTGATGGCGCCCGCGCTGCCGGCCGCCATCGCGGCCACCGCGGCAGTGGTCCTGGCAGCGGGGTTCGTCCGAGCCTTCACCGACCAGCACGCACTCTTCCCCAGCGGCGCCGTCGGCTCGTCGCTCGCCGTGCTCACCGGCGTCATCGTGGGCCATCTCGTACTCCTCGGCCGTGAGCGCTGGTGGGGCGGCACCGGCTCCGGCGCCGCCCTCACCCTCGCCGTCCTCCTTCTCTACGGCTGGGTGCCCGCGGGCATGGTCAGCCTCTCCGTCGTCGTCCTGGTCGCCGCCGCCCGCAGACGCCGCTGGCGCCAGGCCGTGCTGCACGGCGCGGTGGACATCATCGGCATCTGCGCCGGCGCCCTGGTCCTCGCGGCCTTCGGCCAGGCCCCGTCCGTCGAGACCCCCTGGGACCCGAACAGCTGGAACGCCTGGAGCGCCCCGGAGATCGTCCTGGTCGCCGCCGCGTATCTCCTCGTGACCCGGCTGCTCCTCTGGTACCTGAGCGCACCGCAGGGCGCGGGTCTGCCGACGGTCGCCCGTACCGCCGTGGTCCGCCAGGCTCTCGTCGGCGTCGCGCTGCTCGGCATCGCCCCGCTGATCTGCGTCGTCGCCACGGCTCTGCCGATCCTGCTTCCGCTGTTCGCGGTCCCGCTGATCGCCCTCGACTCCACCCTGTGGATCGCGCGCGCCCGAGCCGAGGAGCAGCTGCGCGACCCGCTCACCGGACTGCCCAACCGGCAGTGGCTGTTGGAGCGGACGTGGACGGCGCTCGACGAGGCCGAGCGGGTCGGGGCGCGTTCCGCGCTCGTCCTGATCGACCTCGACCGGTTCCGTTCCGTCAACGACACCCTCGGTCACCTCGCCGGGGACCGGCTGCTGCTGCAGATCGCCGACCGGCTCCGGCACGCCCTGCCGCGCGGTGCGGAGGCCGCGCGGCTCGGCGGCGACGAGTTCGCGGTGCTCCTGCCGACCTGCGACTCCACGACCAGCGCGCAGCGCGTCGCCCGCGGCCTGGTCGCCGAGCTCAGCTCCCCGCTCGACCTGGACGGGCTGACCCTCGTCCTGGAGGCCAGCGCCGGGCTCGCCGTCTTCCCCGACCACGCCCTGGACGCGGAGGGCCTGCTCCGCCGGGCCGACGTCGCGATGTACCAGGCGAAGCGGGACCGCACGGGCGTCGAGGTCTACGAGTCGAAGCGGGACTCCAACACCCCCGACCGCCTCGGCCTGTTGGGCGACCTGCGGCGCGCACTCGACGCGGGCGAGGTCGAGCTGCACTACCAGCCGAAGGTCCGCTTCGACGGCCAGGTCGCAGGGCTCGAGGCGCTGGTGCGCTGGGTGCACCCGGAGCGCGGCAAGGTCCCGCCGGACGAGTTCATCGCCATCGCCGAGTCCTCCGGCCTCATGCCGCACCTCACCGAGTACGTACTGGAGACGGCGCTCGCGCAGGTCGCGCGCTGGCACAAGCAGGGCCTGAAGGTGCCGGTCGCGGTGAACGTCTCCCCGCGGGACGTGCACACCCCCGGCTTCGCCGGAGCGGTCGCCGCCCGGCTCGCCCGGCACGGCGTCCCGGCGGGCGCACTCCAGCTGGAGATAACCGAGCACGTGCTGTTGGAGGACCCGCAGCGCGCCGCGGACACCCTCGCGGGGCTCACCGGGCACGGCGTGAAGATGTCCCTCGACGACTTCGGCACCGGGTACTCGTCGCTTGTGCACCTGCGGCGGCTGCCCGTCAGCGAGTTGAAGATCGACCGCTCGTTCGTGGCCCGCCTCGCGATCGACAACGAGGACGCGGAGATCGTCCGCTGCACCGTCGACCTCGCCCACTCCCTCGGCCTCCTCGTCGTGGCGGAGGGCGTCGAGGACGACGAGACCTGGGAGCGGCTGCGGGACCTCGGCTGCGACGCGGTGCAGGGCTGGCTGGTCGCGGCGGCGATGCCCGCCGTGGAGACCACGTCCTGGCTGCGCGCCCGCGGCTCGCGCGGCTGGCGCCGCCCCGCGGAGCTGTCGGCCGAGACCGACCCCGATACCCAGGAGGATGCGGAACGGCCCTCCGGGCACGTGGTGAAGTAACGGTCCTGCGGAGCCGCGCCCGCGCGCCGCCGCTGCGGAACCCCTCCGGCCGACCGTTTAACGGGCACAGCGCCGAGCCCCATAGGATTGGGCCAGACACACATCACGCTCATCCCAGTGAGGATCCGCATGCCTGGCATCACGCGCGAGGAGGTCGCCCACCTCGCTCGGCTGGCGCGTCTGGAGCTGAAGGACGAAGAGCTCGACCACTTCGCCGGCCAGCTCGACGACATTCTCGGCGCAGTAGCACGCGTCTCCGAGGTCGCCGACCAAGACGTACCGCCGACCTCCCACCCGCTGCCGCTGACCAATGTCATGCGCGCGGACGAGGTCCGTCCGTCGCTCACCCCCGAGCAGGCGCTCTCCGGCGCCCCGGCCCAGGAGCAGCAGCGTTTCAAGGTGCCGCAGATCCTGGGGGAGGACTAACCCACCATGACGGACATCATCAAGCTCACCGCGGCCGAGATCGCCGCGAAGATCGCCTCCGGCGAACTCACCGCCGTAGCGGTCACCGAGGCGCACCTGGCCCGGATCGAAGCGGTCGACGAGAAGGTGCACGCCTTCCTGCACATCGACCGTGAGGGCGCGCTCGCGCAGGCCCGCGCCGTCGACGAGAAGCGCGCCAAGGGCGAGAAGCTCGGCCCGCTCGCCGGCGTCCCGCTCGCGCTCAAGGACATCTTCACCACCGAGGGCGTCCCGACGACCGTCGGCTCGAAGATCCTCGAGGGCTGGCTCCCGCCGTACGACGCGACGTTGGTCAAGAAGCTCAAGGCCGCCGACGTCGTTGTGCTCGGCAAGACCAACATGGACGAGTTCGCCATGGGCTCGTCGACGGAGAACAGCGCGTACGGCCCGACGGGCAACCCCTGGGACCTGACCCGGATTCCCGGCGGCTCCGGCGGTGGTTCGAGCGCCGCGCTCGCCTCGTTCGAGGCCCCGCTCGCCATCGGCACCGACACCGGCGGCTCCATCCGCCAGCCCGCGGCCGTCACCGGCACCGTCGGCGTCAAGCCGACCTACGGCGGCGTCTCCCGCTACGGCATGGTGGCGTTCTCCAGCTCCCTGGACCAGGGCGGCCCCTGCGCGCGCACGGTCCTCGACGCGGCTCTGCTGCACGAGGCCATCGCCGGGCACGACCCGATGGACTCCACCTCCATCGACGCCCCCGTCCCGCCGGTCGTCGAGGCCGCGCGCAACGGCAGCGTGCAGGGCATGCGCGTCGGCGTCGTCAAGCAGTTCCGCGGCGAGGGCTACCAGGCCGGTGTCGTGCAGCGCTTCGACGAGTCGGTCGCGCTGCTCAAGGAGCTGGGCGCCGAGATCGTCGAACTGGACTGCCCGTCCTTCGACCTGGCGCTCGCGGCGTACTACCTGATCGCGCCGTCCGAGTGCTCCTCGAACCTGGCCCGCTTCGACGCCATGCGCTACGGCCTGCGCGTCGGGGACGACGGCTCGAAGTCCGCCGAGGACGTCACCGCGCTGACCCGCGAGGCCGGCTTCGGCGACGAGGTCAAGCGCCGCATCATGCTCGGCACGTACGCCCTCTCGAGCGGCTACTACGACGCGTACTACGGCTCCGCGCAGAAGGTCCGCACGCTCATCACGCAGGACTTCGCGAAGTCCTTCGAGCAGGTCGACGTGATCGTGTCGCCGACGACGCCGACCACCGCCTTCCCGATCGGCGAGCGCGCCGACGACCCGATGGCGATGTACCTCGCGGACGTGTGCACGCTGCCGACGAACCTGGCGGGCAACGCCGCCATGTCGCTGCCCTGCGGCCTCGCGCCGGAGGACGGCCTGCCCGTGGGACTGCAGATCATCGCCCCCGCCATGAAGGACGACCGCCTGTACAAGGTGGGCGCCGCCGTCGAGGCCGCGTTCGTGGAAAAGTGGGGTCACCCGCTGCTTGAGGAGGCTCCGTCGCTGTGACTGCCATGGCAAAGAAGGCCAAGAACTTCAAGAAGTCCAAGACCGGCGTCTACGTCTCGCTGGCCAGCACCGCTTTCGGTGCCCTGAGCGTCGCGAAGCAGGCGAAGATGGCCCGCCAGGACAACGACCTGCTGCGTCTCGCCGACGCCGCGGTCTCCGCCGCCGCCATCGTCACCGGCCTGGCGATCCTCTACCGCGAGCTGAAGCGGCTCGGCGACGACGACGTCCTGCTGGGCTGAGAGGGAAAGTTTCACCGTGACTGTCACGACTGACCTGGTGTCGTACGAGGACGCGCTCGCGTCGTACGACCCCGTCATGGGCCTCGAGGTCCATGTCGAACTCGGCACCAAGACCAAGATGTTCTGCGGCTGTTCGACCACGCTCGGCGCGGACGCCAACTCGCAGACCTGCCCGACCTGCCTCGGCCTGCCCGGCTCGCTGCCGGTGGTCAACGCGATCGGCGTCGAGTCGGCCATCAAGATCGGCCTCGCGCTGAACTGCTCGATCGCCGAGTGGTGCCGCTTCGCCCGGAAGAACTACTTCTATCCGGACATGCCGAAGAACTTCCAGACCTCCCAGTACGACGAGCCGATCGCCTTCGACGGCTACCTCGACGTGCAGCTGGAGGACGGCGAGGTCTTCCGCGTGGAGATCGAGCGGGCCCACATGGAGGAGGACACCGGCAAGTCGACGCACGTCGGCGGCGCCACCGGCCGTATCCACGGCGCGTCCCACTCCCTGCTCGACTACAACCGCGCGGGCATCCCGCTCATCGAGATCGTCACCAAGCCGATCGAGGGCGCGGGCGAGCGGGCCCCCGAGGTCGCCAAGGCGTACGTCGCGGAGCTGCGCGAGGTCATCAAGTCCCTGGACGTCTCCGAGGCGCGCATGGACAAGGGCCAGATGCGCTGCGACGTGAACCTGTCGCTGCGGCCCAACGGGACCAAGGAATTCGGCACGCGTTCCGAGACGAAGAACGTCAACTCGCTGCGCTCCGTGGAGCGGGCGGCGCGCTTCGAGATCCAGCGGCACGCGGCGGTGCTCTCCTCCGGCGGCACGATCGTGCAGGAGACCCGGCACTTCCACGAGGACGACGGCTCGACCACCTCGGGCCGCATCAAGGACAACGCCGAGGACTACCGGTACTTCCCGGAGCCCGACCTGGTCCCCGTCGCCCCGGCCCGTGAGTGGGTCGAGGAGCTGCGGGCGGGCCTGCCCGAGATGCCGCGCGTGCGCCGCAACCGGCTCCGCGAGGAGTGGGGCGTCACCGAGCACGACATGCAGTCGATGCTCAACGCCGGTGCGGTCGACCCGATCGTCGCCACGATCGACGCGGGCGCCCCGGCCGACCAGGCCCGCAAGTGGTGGATGGGCGAGCTGGCCCGTAACGCCAACGAGCAGGGCAAGGCGCTCGACGAGCTGTCGATCACGCCGGAGCAGGTCGCCCGGGTCACCGCGCTCGTCGCGGCCGGCGACCTCAACGACAAGCTGGCCCGCCAGGTCATCGAGGGCGTGCTCGCGGGGGAGGGCGACCCGGACGCCGTCGTCGAGAAGCGCGGCCTGAAGGTCGTCTCCGACGAGGGCGCGCTGACCGCCGCCGTCGAGGAGGCCATCGCCGGCAACCAGGCCATCGCGGACAAGATCCGTGGCGGCAAGGTGGCCGCGGCCGGCGCCCTGGTCGGCGCGGTCATGAAGGCCACCCGCGGTCAGGCCGACGCGGCCCGCGTCAAGGAGCTCATCCTGGAGAAGCTGGGCGTCGAGGGCTGACGCTCCGTTTCCTACGCTGACGAGGGCGGGACCGGAACTTCCGGTCCCGCCCTCGGCGTTCAGCTCCGGTTTGGACAACGCGGGCCGGTGCTTGGACCGTTCACCACCGGTACGGTCGTACGTCTTCCCTGATCCATCCGTGCTGCATAGCTTCCCGAGCGTCGATACGAACTCGGGAGGATCAGTTGGCCACGGACACTTCAGGCGCAGGGCTTTCGCGACGGCGGCTGCTCGCGCTCGGCGGCGGCGCGCTCGGCGTCGCCACGGCGGGCTCGCTGCTTCCGCCCTCGCTGCAGGCCGCCCTTGCCGCCGAGCCGCCCGCCGGCGGGCTGGAGGCGGTCAAGCACGTGGTGATCCTGATGCAGGAGAACCGGTCCTTCGACCACTACTTCGGCACCCTGCGCGGCGTACGCGGCTTCGGTGACCGCAACGCGATCCAACTGCCCGGCGGCAAGCCGGTGTTCGAGCAGCCCGCGCCGCTCGGCCGGACCGTGCTGCCGTTCCCGGTGCGCGCGGCGGCCGAGGCACAGCAGAAGGACCTGCAGTACATCGGCGACCTCGACCACTCCTGGTCGGGCGGCGCGAAGGCCTGGAACAAGGGCTGGATGGACAACTGGATCACCGTCAAGTCGGCGGCGACCATGGCGTACTACACGCGCGAGGACATTCCGCTGCAGTACGAGCTCGCGGACACCTTCACCGTCTGCGACGCCTACCACTCGTCGATCCACACCTCCACCAGCCCCAACCGCAACCACCTGTGGAGCGGCAAGACCGGCAACGAGGCGAACGGCAACCGCGCCGTCGGCAACGACGCCTACGCGGAGGGCACGCACCCCGGCTACGACTGGGGCACGTACGCCGAACGCCTGGAGAAGGCGGGGCGCAGCTGGCGCACGTACACCGAGTGGGAGAACTTCACCGACAACCAGATCGAGTTCTTCACCACCTTCAAGGCGATCGCCCGCAAGGTCCTCGCGAAGACCGAGCACACCTATATGGAGGCCTTCTACGCCAAGGTGCGTGAGGCGGCGAGCGACGCCGAGCGGGAGAAGCTGCTCGCCGTCCTCGAAGAGGGCGTGAAGTCCCTTGACGCGCGCGAGCGTTCGCTGTTCGAGCGGGCCCTGCGCCGGGTGCCGACCGGTGAGCTCGCCGACGAGTTCCGCCGGGACATCGCGGCGGGCAAGCTCCCCGAGGTGTCCTACCTGGTGCCGTCCGCGCTTGACTCCGAGCACCCCGGCTCGTCCTCGCCGATCCACAGCGCGACCCTGGTCTACAAGGTCCTCGACGCCCTCGCCTCGCACCCCGAGGTGTGGCGGCACACGGCCGTGTTCATCAACTACGACGAGAACGACGGCTTCTTCGACCACGTCCCGCCGCCCGTGCCGGCCGCCGACGTGGCCGACGAGCACTGGCAGGGGCAGCCCACCGGGCTCGGGATACGGGTGCCGATGCTGGTGGTGTCGCCGTGGACGGTCGGCGGCCATGTCACGTCCGAGGTCTTCGACCACACCTCCGTCATCCGCTTCCTTGAGCAGTGGACGGGTATCGAGGAGCCCAACATCAGCGCCTGGCGGCGGCAGGTCACCGGCGACCTGACCGGTGCCTTCGACTTCACGCGCGGCCGCCCGCAGCCGGAGGTCGAACAGCCCGGACCCGTGCCGCCGTTCACCGGCCGCTGGCGCCCCGAGCCGCCGCAGGACCAGAAGATGCCGGAGCAGGAGCCCGGCCGCCGGCCCGCACGCCCGCTGCCGTACCAGCCGGACGCGCACGGCCGGGTGAGCCGCGACGGCAAGCAGGTCGAGCTGACCCTGACCAACTCCGGCCGCTCCAGCGCGCACTTCGCGCTCTACCCGTACGCGGCGGAGTACGAGGTTCCGCAGCACCTCGATGTAAGGGGCTCCGCACCCTTGCGCGTGCCCCTTACCGAGGGCGCGTACCGCTTCACCGTGACCGGGCCCAACGGGTTCCGCCGCGAGTTCGCAGGGCGCGCCGACGGCTCGGCCGCCGTCACGACGAAGATCGACGCGTCCGCGCGCATCGTCAGCCTGACCCTGGGCAACACCGGCGGCGCCGACCTGACCACGAGAACGACGGCTTCTTCGACCACGTCCCGCCGCCCGTGCCGGCCGCCGACGTGGCCGACGAGCACTGGCAGGGGCAGCCCACCGGGCTCGGGATACGGGTGCCGATGCTGGTGGTGTCGCCGTGGACGGTCGGCGGCCATGTCACGTCCGAGGTCTTCGACCACACCTCCGTCATCCGCTTCCTTGAGCAGTGGACGGGTATCGAGGAGCCCAACATCAGCGCCTGGCGGCGGCAGGTCACCGGCGACCTGACCGGTGCCTTCGACTTCACGCGCGGCCGCCCGCAGCCGGAGGTCGAACAGCCCGGACCCGTGCCGCCGTTCACCGGCCGCTGGCGCCCCGAGCCGCCGCAGGACCAGAAGATGCCGGAGCAGGAGCCCGGCCGCCGGCCCGCACGCCCGCTGCCGTACCAGCCGGACGCGCACGGCCGGGTGAGCCGCGACGGCAAGCAGGTCGAGCTGACCCTGACCAACTCCGGCCGCTCCAGCGCGCACTTCGCGCTCTACCCGTACGCGGCGGAGTACGAGGTTCCGCAGCACCTCGATGTAAGGGGCTCCGCACCCTTGCGCGTGCCCCTTACCGAGGGCGCGTACCGCTTCACCGTGACCGGGCCCAACGGGTTCCGCCGCGAGTTCGCAGGGCGCGCCGACGGCTCGGCCGCCGTCACGACGAAGATCGACGCGTCCGCGCGCATCGTCAGCCTGACCCTGGGCAACACCGGCGGCGCCGACCTGACCTTCACGCTGCGCCCGCTCGCCTACACCGACGCCGCCCCGCGCACGGTCCGCGTACGGCCCGGCGCGAGCCGCACCGTCGCGTACGGGACGGACGAGGCGCACGGCTGGTACGACCTGGAGGTCGTGGCCGCGGGCGACGAACCGTTCCGGCGGCGGCTGATGGGGCACATCGAGAACGGCCGCGACAGCGTCTCCGGCTGACCCGCGCCCGTTTCGCCCGTGATGCGTGCGTCCCTTTCGTGGCCGTTCTCGCTTGTGAGGATGGCCACGAAAGGGGCAATCGATCACCACCAGCTGTCAGAGTGCTCCCTGTGCGACCGATGTCGGATATGTATCGGGTACGTGTTCTTTGCGGGTCTGTTCCCGATGAAGATCTACTGAACAACCAGGGAGCAGCTCAGTGGCAGCACTTGCTCGGTGGTGCATCAAGCACCGTCTCGTAGCCGTTCTGCTCTGGCTGCTCGCCCTCTTCGGCGTCGGCGCCGCGGCGGCCTTCGCCGGAACCGCGTACTCCAACAACTACGACGTCCCCGGCACCGAGTCGGGCCGCGCCACCGAGCTCCTGGAGTCCGGCTTCCCCGAACTGGCGGGCGACAGCAACACCGTCGTCTGGCACACCGACGACGGCACCGTGGACGCGGCCGGCGTCCAGCAGACCATGACCCGGACCCTCGACGAGATCGCGCGGCTGCCCGGGGTCGCCTCCGTCGTCAGCCCGTACCACGCCGACGGCGCCGGGCAGATCAGCCGCGACGGGCACACCGCGTACGCCACCGTCACCTTCGACGGGCCCGTCCACGACATCGAACCGGCCCAGGCCGAGGCCGTGGTCGACACCGCGCGTGCGGCCGATTCCGGCGATCTGACGGTGGCGCTCGGCGGCAGCGCCGTCGGCCTCACCGAGGCGCCCGGCGGACACCTCGCCGAAGCCGTGGGCGTCGCCGTCGCCGCGGTCGTCCTGCTCGTCGCCTTCGGCTCCCTCGCCGCCAGCCTGCTGCCCATCGCGACGGCCCTGGTCAGCGTCGGCACCGCGTACGCGGGCACCGTCCTGCTGGGCCACCTCATGACGGTCGCCGACTTCGCGCCCATGCTGGGCATGCTCATCGGGCTCGGCGTCGGCATCGACTACGCGCTGTTCATCGTGACCAGGCACCGCCGCGGCCTCAAACGCGGGCTCTCCGTGGCCGAGGCGGCGCAGAACGCGGTCGCCACCACCGGCCGTGCCGTCGTCTTCGCGGGCGCCACCGTGTGCATCGCCCTGCTCGGCATGCTCATCCTGCGCCTGAACTTCCTCAACGGCGTCGCGATCGCCGCGTCCCTCACCGTCGTGCTGACCGTGGCCGCGTCCGTGACGCTGCTGCCCGCGCTGCTCTCCCTCATCGGCATGCGCGCCCTGTCCCGCCGCGAGCGCCGCGCCCTCGCCGAGCACGGGCCGCAGCCCGAGCTGCCGACCGGGCTCGCCGCCCGCTGGTCCGCGTTCGTGGAGAAGCACCCGAAGCTGCTCGGCGTCCTCGCGCTCGTCGTGATCACGGTCCTCGCCCTGCCCACGCTCTCCCTCCGCCTCGGCACCTCCGACCAGGGCAACAACCCGACGACCTCGACCACCCGGCAGGCGTACGACCTCCTCGCGGGCGACGCCGGCGCGGGCGCCAACGGGGCAGGCTCGGGCTTCGGGCCCGGCGTGAACGGGCCGCTCACCCTCGTCGCCGAGATCCACGACGCCGAGGACAAGGCCGCCCTCGACCAGCTTCCGGCCACCCTGCGCGGCACGGACGGCGTCGCGACGGTCACCCCGGTGACGTACGACGAGCGCGGCGAGGTCGGCTTCCTCACCGTCGTGCCCGACTCCGCGCCGCAGTCCGAGGCCACCAGCGACCTCGTCGACCGGCTGCGCGGCGAGGTGCTGCCGGAGGCGCGCGCCGAGTCGGGCGCCGCGCTCGACGTCCACGTCGGCGGCGTCACCGCGGGCTACGACGACTTCGCCGACGTCATCGTCGGCAAGCTGCCGCTCTTCGTCGGCGTGGTGATCGGGCTCGGCTGTCTGCTGCTCCTGCTCGCCTTCCGGTCCGTGGGTATCCCGCTGAAGGCCGCCGCGATGAACGTGGCCGCGGTCGCCGCCGCGTTCGGCGTCGTCGTCGCGATCTTCCAGTGGGGCTGGGGCAGCGAACTCCTCGGCCTCGGCGCCGCGGGCCCGATCGAGCCCTTCCTCCCGGTGATCATGGTCTCGGTGCTCTTCGGGCTCTCGATGGACTACCAGGTGTTCCTGGTCAGCCGGATGTACGAGGAGTGGCTGGAGACCGGCGACAACAGGCGGGCGGTCCGGGTCGGGCTCGCCGAGACCAGCCGGGTCATCAACTCCGCCGCCGTGATCATGATTTCGGTCTTCCTGGCCTTCGTGCTCAGCGGCGACCGGGTCATCGCGATGTTCGGCATCGCCCTCGCGGCCGCCGTCGCGCTCGACGCGTTCGTCCTGCGCACTTTGCTCGTCCCCGCCCTCATGCACATGCTCGGCGGCGCCAACTGGTGGCTGCCGCGCTGCCTCGACCGCTGGCTCCCGCGCATCAGCATCGAGCCGCCGGAGTCCGGTGTGGCTGTGGCCGCCATACCTGCACAGCGGGCAGAGCCGGAGGCGGCCGCGGACAACGACGAGGGGCGCGACGAGGAAGCGGGCCGGGCGTCGGGCTCTGTGCGTTGAGGAAGCGCGTCGGGTGTCCGGTGCTGTGCGTTGAGGAAGCGTGTCGGGTGTCCGGTGCTGTGCGTTCAGGAAGCACCTCTGCGCGTTAAGAAAGCTCTCAGACGCGGCACCTAGCGTGCCCAAGATGAGCACAGAGACGAAGACAGCACGGGGCAGCACGAAGCCCGCCGTCGAGTCCGACGAGGCCGTGGAAGCGGTGGAGCCGGACGACGCGGTGGCGACCGAGGAGACGGTTTCCGCCGAGGCGCGGTCCGAGACGAGGACCGAGGCCGAGGCCGCGGCAGACGCTGCCGAGCTCGACGGGGACCTCGACGCCGACGCCGACGCCGACGCCGACGCCGACGCCGAACTCGAATCCGACGCCGACCTCGACCCCGTACCGCAGGACAAGCCCCACGGCGTGGGCCAGGGAGCCGCGGCCGTCGTCGCCGCCGGGCTCGGTGTCGTGTCCCTGACCGGGAGTTGGGTGGGCACGGTGGCCGCCGCCCGCTCCAACCTCGTCGGCCAGCTGCAGACCGCGCAGACCGCAGGCGTCGCCGATCAGATCCAGGCGCTCTACGGCGACCAGTGGCACCTCACCGCGCTGATCGGCGGTGCGTTCGCACTGCTCGCCGTGGTCGTCGGCCTCGCGGCCCTGGCCCGGCCCGCGTTCGGCGCGCCCGGCCGGGCACAGGCTCCGTGGATCAAGTCGGTGGCCTGGGCGGGCGTCGGGCTCGGCGTGATCGGGCTGCTGCTCGCCGTCGCCAAGTACACGGATCTCATCCTCGGACTGCCCTCAGCTTCCTGACCTGGGCCTGCCCTGAGGACCAGGCCCCCTGAAGGCCAGGTTCCGCCCCCTGAGGATCAGGGCCTCGGACCGCGTAAGTCCCCTCCTCGCGCGGTCCGAGGCCCTTCCCGCCGGTGACCCGGGGCCTGACGGGCCGCGAGCGGGACGTGCTGCGGCTGGTCGCGCTGGGCCGGGCGCAGCAACCGGCTGACAGCCGAGGAGCTGTTCATCTCGCGAGCGGCGAGCCTCACTTCACGTCGAGGCGCAGCACCCTGTCGTCGCCCTTCTCCGGCTCGCCCCGGGTGTCGGTCTCGCTCGTCACCAGCCACAGCTTCGCGCCGCCCTCGGCGACGACCGTGCGCAGCCGCCCGTACTTCCCGGTCAGGAAGGCCTGCGGCTCGGCCGCGGCTTTCGTGCCGTCGAGGGGGATGCGCCAGAGCCGCTCGCCGCGCAGGCCGGCCATCCAGATCGAGCCCTCGGCCCACGCGATGCCGCTGGGCGAGGCCTCGTCGGTCCGCCACTGCGCGACCGGATTCACGTACTTCGACGCGTCGTCCCCGTCGCCCCTGCCCTCGACCTCGGGCCAGCCATAGTTCCCGCCGGGCTTGATCAGGTTCAGCTCGTCCCAGGTGTGCTGCCCGAACTCGGCCGCCCACAGCCGCTGTTGCTCGTCCCAGGCGAGGCCCTGCACATTGCGGTGGCCGTACGAGTAGACGAGGGAGCCGGCCTCGGGGTTGCCCGGGGCGGGCCGGCCGTCCGGCGTCATCCGCAGGATCTTGCCGCCGAGGGACTCCTTGTCCTGGGCGAGGCCGGTGTCCCCGGTCTCGCCGGTGCCCGCGTACAGCATCTTGTCCGGGCCGAACGCGATCCGGCCGCCGTTGTGGATCGTGCCCTTCGGGATGCCGCGAAGCACCGTGTCGGGGGCGCCGAGCTGCTCGCCCGCGGGCTTCTTCTCGTCGTACAGCATGCGGGCGATGCGGTTGTCGGACGCGGTGGTGAAGTACGCGTACACCATGCGGTCCGTGCCGTGGTCGGGGGAGATCGCGAGGCCGAGGAGGCCGCCCTCGCCGCCCGGGGCGACGCCCGGCACGGAG
This sequence comes from Streptomyces cavernicola, assembly GCF_029968035.1. Lineage (GTDB taxonomy): Bacteria > Actinomycetota > Actinomycetes > Streptomycetales > Streptomycetaceae > Streptomyces > Streptomyces cavernicola. Next base: position 40,032 of record NZ_JASCIQ010000046.1, read on the forward strand.
CCGAGCTCGGTCTTCTCGCCGCTCTTGCCGTCGACGCGGGTGATCGTGCCCTCGTCACGGGACGACACGAGCAGGTCCCCGCCCGGCAGCGCCGCAAGTCCCCACGGCGACTTCAGGTTCTCGGTGAGCGTCCCGGTCACCTTCACCGCGCCCTTGTCGGGCGGTACGGACGCGTCGCCGCGCTGCGAAGGCGAGGCCTTGCCGCCGGGGCTCGCCTCGCCGCTCGCCGCCGTGCCCCGCTCGCGCCCCGGGCCGCCGCCGGCCTCCTCCCCGCCGCCGGAGCAGCCGGTCAGGAGCAGGGCGGAGAGGGCCAACACGGCCGCCACAGCTGGTCGTTGCACGGCAGGCATCCCTTCGACGGCGACGGCTTCACCCGTCCACGTTCACCCGTTCACACTCACCTGTTCATACACCGCAGCAGCCGCGGAAGTTCCCCGCAACAGCAATCACGTACGGCGACCCGACCGGGGCACTCCGCGACGCCGCGCGAGCCGAGGGCTACTCCCAGGAGTCCACGGCCACCGGCAGCTCCGCCAGCTCCGCCAGGTCGCGGTCCGTCAGGCGCAGCTCGGCCGCCGCCGCGTTCTCCGTCGCCCACCGCGCGCGCTTCGTCCCCGGTACGGGCACCACGTGCGGGCCACGCGTGAGCAGCCAGGCGAGCGCCACCTGGGCCGGGGTGACCTCCGGGCCGTGGCGCTCCGCGACGCGGCGCAGACCCACCACGATCGACTGGTTCGACGCCATCGTCTCGGCCGTGAACCGCGGGTGCCGGGCCCGCAGATCGTCGGGTTCGAAACCCTGACCGGGCGTCAGCGTGCCGGTCAGGAAGCCGTTGCCCAGGGGCATCGCCGCGAGCAGCCCGACGCCGCGCGCCTCGCACCAGGGCAGCAGCGTGTCCAGGGCCTCCGGCGACCACACCGAGAGCTCCGCCTGGACCGCGCTCACCGGGAACACCTGCTGGACCCGCTCCAGCTGCCGGATCGTTCCTTCGTACAGCGCCGCTCCGGGCCCGCGCCCCCGTGAGCCCCGCCGGCGCCCCGCCGCGGGAGTGTTGCGCTGTGCGCTTCGCTGCGCCCGCGCGCCCACCGCGCACAGCCCGAGCGTGCGCACCTTGCCCGCGGTGACGAGCTCCGCCATCGCGCCCCAGGTCTCCTCGATCGGCACCTCGGGGTCGGAGCGGTGCAGCTGGTAGAGGTCGATCACATCGGTCTGCAGGCGGCGGAGCGACGCGTCGCAGGCGCGCTTCACATAGCCGGGCCGCCCGTTGGCCACGATGTGCTGCTCGCCCACGAGGAGCCCGCACTTGGTCGACACGAACGCGTCCCCGCGCCGCTCCTTCAGGACCCGGCCGACGAGCAGCTCGTTGGTGAACGGCCCGTACATGTCCGCCGTGTCCAGGAGGCTCACACCGGCGTCGAGCGCGGCGTGCACCGTACGCAGCGACTCGTCCCCCCGCTGCTGCGAGCCGGTGTAGGCCCAGCTCATCGGCATGCAGCCGAGGCCGACCGCGCCCACATCGAGCGCCCCCGCGCCGATCGTCCTGCGCTCCACCTGCCCGTTCCTCCCCACGATACGAACCGCGCCCCAAACTAACGTCTGTGTCGGCGGGCACCGCGCTCAGCCCGACCCTGACCGCCCGAAACCGCCCACCACGCGCGCGTGCCGCGCCCCGAACGCGCCCGCTGCACGCACCTGTGCCGGTCCCCGAAACCGCCCACCACGCGCGCGTACCGCATGGCGAACACGTCATCCCGCCGTACGGGAACGGAAGTTAGCCTCCTGGCATGACCGCACGAGACGTATGGATCCCCTTCGCGCCCGACACCGTGCCCGGCCTGCCCGACGGCTTCGACTACCGAGTCTGGGACGGCGAGGACGCCTACCCGGCCGACCCGGCCGACTGCGCGTTCTACGTCGTGCCGTACATGAAGACGGCCGATGTCTGCGTCCGCCCGCTCTCCGCGATGACGTCCGTACAGGTCGTGCAGACCCTCACCGCCGGCATGGACCACATCCTGCCCGGCGCCCCGGACCTGGGCCCCGGCGTCCGGCTGTGCAACGCGCGCGGTGTGCACGAGGCGTCCACCGCCGAGCTGGCCCTCGCCCTGATCCTGGCCTCGCTGCGCGGCATCCCCGGCTTCGTCGAGGGACAGCGCAAGGAGGAGTGGCGCTCCGGCTTCTACCCGGCCCTGGCCGACAAATCGGTGCTCATCGTGGGGTACGGGTCGATCGGCGCCGCCGTCGAGGACAGGCTCGCTCCCTTCGAGTGCGCGCGGGTGGTGCGCCTCGCGCGCTCCGCCCGTACGACGGAGCGCGGCCCCGTGCATCCGTTCGTCGAACTGCCCGCCCTGCTCCCGGAGGCGGACGTGGTGATCCTCTGCACGCCCCTCACCGAGGGGACCAGGGGCCTCGTGGACGCGAAGTTCCTGGCCGGGATGCGGGACGGCGCGCTCCTCGTGAACGTCGCCCGCGGCCCGGTCGTCGACACCGGGGCGCTCCTGGCCGAACTGGAGAGCGGCCGGATCAGCGCGGCGCTCGACGTCACCGACCCGGAACCGCTGCCGGCCGGGCACCCGCTGTGGCATGCTCCGAAGCTTCTGGTGAGCCCGCACGTCGGCGGCAGCAGCTCGGCCTTCCTGCCGCGCGCAAAGCGGCTGCTGGCACGGCAGTTGAACCGGTTCGCCGTCGGTGATCCCGTGGACAACGTCGTACACACCACCAAATAAACGCCTCAACCAGGCCATTCCTCAAGGCTGTTGCGCACGCTCCGCCATCGCCCGCGTGCGCCCCGTGCTTGCATCACCGCAGGTGGTCACGGAGCGTAGAGAGACTATGTCCCTGAGTGACGAGACTGGTGTATCGTCCCGACAGGGGCTGCGCCAGGCAGAGTTCGGCGCCGGGGAGACAGCAGAGGACGAGGGGGGCGAGTGGCGATGCACGGCCGATGGACGAACACTCCGACGCGGCGAGGCCGCCGACGGCGGCTGCCGCACGTGCCGCTGCCCGCGAGCGACCGCAGGGCGCTCCGCGGCGGAACACCACGAGCGCGAGCGCCGTACGCCCGAGCGCTGCGCGGCAGGACCGCTCCGGCCGGGGACGCGAAGGCCCGGTGGCCCCGCCCGAGGTGGGTGGCCCGGTGAACGCGCCGGGAGCATGGCAGGCCCACCTCCTCGCCCCGCGCCGCAGCCAGCTGAACCAGCTGCTGTTCGCGGGCGTCTGCGCGGCCTACGCGGCCGGCTCGGCCTTCGGCTGGGGCTCGGTCCGACTCTCGTACGTCATGGGCGACTTCGGCCTCAGCGCTGCCGCCGCGACGGCCGCCGTCTCGTGCGTCCTCTACGCCCGCAGCAGGCGCAGCCGCTTCCGGCCCGCGTGGCTGCTGTTCGGCCTCTCCTCCGCGATGGCCGCCCTCGGCAACGCCGTCTGGGGCTGGTACGAAGTGGTGCTCCAGCGCCCCGTGCCCAGCCCGAGCCTCGCCGACCTGTTCTTCCTGTGCTTCGCGCCGCCCGCCATCGTCGGGCTGCTCGTGCTCGCCAAACGGCCCGTCACGCGCGCCGGCTGGGTCTGCCTCGGCCTCGACTCCTGGCTGATCGGCGGCTCGCTCCTGACCCTCGCGTGGAGCCTGGCCCTCGCGCACACCGCCGAGTTCGGCGACCTCAGCGTCTCGCACGCCGCGCTGTCGCTCGCGTACCCGCTGCTCGACATCGCGCTCGTCAGCATGGTCCTCGCGCTGCACTTCCGGCGCTCCGCGACCAACCGCTCCGCGGTGAACACCGCGATCGCCGCGATAGCCCTGACCGTGATGTGCGACGCCCTGTTCACCTCCCCGCTCCTGCGGGAGTCGTACCGCTCGGGCCAGATCCTCGACGCCGGCTGGTTCGCGGGCTCCCTGCTCCTCGCGTACGCCCCGTGGGTCACCTCCCGCGAGCAGGCCGCGAGCGAACCGGCGCCCGAGACCGGCCCCGAGGCGAGACGCGCGGTCGACGCGGCCGGGCTGCGGCACGCCGCCGGGCGCGGGCCGCGCCCCATCGCCGGCTCGCTCGCCGCGCTCACGCCCTATCTGGCCGCCGCCGTCTGCACGTTGGGGATCCTCTACAACACCCTCAACGGCCGCAGCGTCGACCGCGTCGTGCTCTTCACCGCCTGCACGGTGGTCCTCGCCCTGGTCGTCCGCCAGGCGATCATGCTGCTCGACAACATCACGCTCACCCAGGAACTCGCCCAGAAGGAGAACCACTTCCGCTCCCTGGTGCAGGGCTCCAGCGACGTGATCATGATCGCCGCCCCGAACGGCATCCTGCGGTACGTCAGCCCGGCCGCCGCCGGAGTCTGGGGCCGGGACGCCGACGAACTGGTCGGCTCCGAGCTGGCGACGCTGATCCACCCCGCCGACCTCGGCCGCGTCGTCCACGAGATCCGCCGCTTCCTCGCCGTACGGCCACAGGACGAGCCCACCACGCGCATCGAATGCCGCTTCCGCTCCGGCAACGGCACCTGGCTGAACGTGGAGTCGACCGTCAACAGACACCACGGCGGCCTCATCTTCAACAGCCGTGACGTGACCGAACGGGTGCGCCTCCAGGCCCAGTTGCAGCACAACGCCGAGCACGACCCGCTCACCGACCTGCCCAACCGCGCCCTGTTCACCAAGCGCGTCGCCGGCGCTCTCGGCGGCAGACGCATCGGGGACCGCGGCACCGCCGTGCTCTTCATCGACCTCGACGGCTTCAAGGGCGTCAACGACACCATCGGCCACCAGGCCGGCGACGAACTCCTCGTCCAGGCCGCCCGCAGACTGGCCGAATCCGTGCGCTCCGGGGACACCGCGGCCCGCCTCGGCGGCGACGAGTTCGCCGCGCTCATCGTCGGCGACGGCGACCGGGACCGCGCCGCCCGCGAGCGGATCATCCACGAGCTCGCGGACCGCCTGCGCGTCCGCCTCTCCGACCCGTACGTGATCGACGGGCGGGACGTGCGCGTGGCCGCCTCCATCGGCGTCTCCTTCGCCGAACCGGGCGTCACCGCGGGGGAGTTGCTGCGCAACGCCGACCTCGCGATGTACCGCGCCAAGGCCGCGGGCAAGGGCCGTGTCGTCCTCTACGCGCCCCAGATGCAGGCCGAGGTGGTCCGCAAGGCGGAGCTGGCCACCCGGCTGCGCAGCGCGCTGCACGAGGGCGAGTTCGTGCTCCTGCACCAGCCCGTGGTGACCCTCGACTCCGGGGACGTCACCGGAGTCGCCGCACAGGCCAGATGGCGCTCGGCCCAGGGACTCCTGTTCACCCCGGCGGAGTTCCTGCGCGTCGCCGACGACCAGGACCGCGCGGCCGAGCTGGGCCGCTGGCTCCTGGAGGAGGCCGTCGAGCAGGCCGCCGAGCGCGGCCGCGCCGGGCACGCCGTCCCCGTGACCGTCCGGATGGGCGCCCAGCGCCTCCTCGACCGCTCCATGCCCCTCGGCTCCGTGGAGGCGCTCCTGACGCGGTACGGGCTGCCCTCCGGCGCCCTCGTCATCGAGCTGGCCGAGAGCGACCCGCGCACGCCCCTCGACGAGCTCGAGCGGCGCCTGGCCGCGCTGCGCCGCCTCGGCGTCCGCATCGCCCTGGACGGCCTCGGCACCGGCCACGCCGCGATCAACGCACTGCGCCGACTCCCCGTGGACGTACTGAAACTGGACCGCTCCCTGGTCGAGGGGGTGGTCGAATCGGCCAGACTCCACAAGATCACCAGCGGTCTGCTGCGCATCGCGGGCGACCTCGGCCTGCAGTCCGTGGCCGACGGAGTGGACCTGCCCGAGCAGGTCGTGGCCCTGCGCGAGATGGGCTGTACGCACGGCCAGGGCATGGCCTTCTCCGGACCCGTGGACGAGTACCGGCTGCGCCGGGCGCTCGCCGGCGGGGACTATCCGCTGCCGCAGGGCCCGGCCGAGCCGGTCTTCGTGGGCGGGGCGGTGATCGGCGCTACCAGAGACACCCGACTCCGCTCACATAATGAGACTGCCGTCCCACCCACTTGACAGTCCCCTGCGGTGAGGGGGAAGGTCAGTGCCATGCGCACCCGAATTCTCGTACTTGGAAAGCGCGTCGGCTAAGGCTGAGCCTGCGGACACCGCAGAGATCTCAGCGCTACGGCACCGACGCGCTCCCCTCGCTTGCCTCCGGGCACGAGGGGTTTTTTGTTGCACTGGCACCGCCCCGCATCACCGTAGAAACTCTCGCAAAACACCCTCTTAGCTCCCGAGAAGAGAAGCCGATGACCGAGCAGGCCACCGGGTCCCATCCGCAGCCGCGGCCCCGACCCTCTGGACAGCAGACCGCCCCCGCAGAGCAGCTGACGGGCGCGCAGTCCCTCATTCGTTCTCTCGAGGAAGTCGGGGCCGAGACGGTATTCGGCATCCCGGGCGGCGCGATCATGCCGGCGTACGACCCGCTGATGGACTCCACCAAGGTCCGTCACATCCTGGTCCGCCACGAGCAGGGCGCGGGCCACGCGGCCACCGGTTACGCCCAGGCCACCGGCAAGGTCGGCGTCTGCATGGCGACCTCCGGCCCCGGCGCGACCAACCTGGTCACGCCCATCGCCGACGCGCACATGGACTCCGTGCCGCTCGTCGCGATCACCGGCCAGGTCGCCTCCAAGGCCATCGGCACGGACGCCTTCCAGGAGGCGGACATCGTCGGCATCACCATGCCGATCACCAAGCACAACTTCCTCGTCACCAGGGCCGAGGACATCCCGAGGACGATCGCCGAGGCCTTCCACATCGCCTCCACCGGCCGTCCCGGCCCGGTCCTGGTCGACATCGCCAAGGACGCGCTGCAGGCGAAGACCACCTTCAGCTGGCCGCCGCAGACCGACCTGCCGGGCTACCGGCCGGTGACCAAGCCGCACGCCAAGCAGATCCGCGAGGCCGCCAAGCTGATCACCCAGGCCAAGCGGCCCGTCCTCTACGTCGGCGGCGGTGTCCTCAAGGCACACGCCACCGCCGAGCTGAAGGTCCTCGCCGAACTCACCCGGGCGCCCGTCACCACCACCCTGATGGCGCTCGGCGCGTTCCCCGACAGCCACCCGCTGCACGTGGGAATGCCGGGCATGCACGGTGCGGTCACCGCCGTCACCGCGCTGCAGAAGGCCGACCTGATCGTCGCCCTCGGAGCCCGCTTCGACGACCGCGTCACCGGCAAGCTCGACTCCTTCGCCCCGCACGCGAAGGTCGTGCACGCCGACATCGACCCCGCGGAGATCGGCAAGAACCGCACCGCCGACGTCCCGATCGTGGGCGACGCCCGCGAGGTCATCGCCGACCTGGTCCAGGCCGTGCAGGCCGAGACCGCCGACGGCAACGCCGGCGAGGCCGCCAAGGACGGGTACGCCGCCTGGTGGGACCTGCTCAACAAGTGGCGCGAGACCTACCCGCTCAGCTACGACCTGCCCGCGGACGGCAGCCTCGCCCCGCAGCAGGTCATCCAGCGGATCGGCCAACTCGCCCCGGAGGGCACGGTGTTCGCGGCCGGCGTCGGCCAGCACCAGATGTGGGCCGCGCACTTCATCGACTACGAGAAGCCCGCGACCTGGCTCAACTCCGGCGGCGCCGGAACGATGGGCTACGCGGTCCCGGCCGCCATGGGCGCCAAGGCCGGCAAGCCCGAGGCCCCGGTGTGGGCCATCGACGGCGACGGCTGCTTCCAGATGACCAACCAGGAACTGACCACCTGCGCCCTGAACAACATCCCGATCAAGGTCGCGGTCATCAACAACGGCGCCCTCGGCATGGTCCGCCAGTGGCAGAACCTGTTCTACGACGGCCGGTACTCCAACACCGTGCTGCACGCCGAGGAGACCGGCCACGAGAACACCGGCTCCCAGGTCGGCGCCAGCCAGGCCGCCCGCAAGGGCACCCGCGTCCCAGACTTCGTGAAGCTGTCCGAGGCCATGGGCTGTGTGGCGCTGCGCTGCGAGGACCCGGCCGACCTCGACAAGGTCATCGCCGAGGCCAACGCCATCAACGACCGCCCCGTCGTCGTCGACTTCATCGTCCACGAGGACGCCCAGGTCTGGCCGATGGTCGCCGCCGGCACCTCCAACGACGAGGTCATGGCCGCCCGGGGCGTCCGCCCCGACTTCGGCGACATGGCCGACGACTGAGAACTGAGAGAGACGAAGGAACAGACACCATGTCCAAGCACACGCTCTCCGTTCTCGTCGAGAACACCCCCGGCATCCTCGCCCGGATCGCCGCCCTGTTCTCGCGCCGCGGCTTCAACATCGACTCGCTCGCGGTCGGCGTCACCGAGCACCCCGACATCTCCCGCATCACCATCGTGGTGAACGTCGAGGACCTCCCCCTCGAACAGGTCACCAAGCAGCTGAACAAGCTCGTCAACGTCCTGAAGATCGTGGAGCTCGAGCCCGGCCAGGCCGTCCAGCGCGAGCTGGTCCTCGCCAAGGTCCGCGCCGACAACGAGACCCGGTCGCAGATCGTCGAGATCGTCCAGCTGTTCCGCGCCAAGACCGTGGACGTCTCGCCCGAGGCGGTCACCATCGAGGCCACCGGATCCAGCGACAAGCTGGAGGCGATGCTCAAGATGCTGGAGCCCTTCGGCATCAAGGAACTCGTCCAGTCCGGCACGATCGCCATCGGCCGCGGCTCGCGCTCCATCACGGACCGCTCGCTGCGCGCCCTCGACCGCTCCGCCTGAGCGCCGCGCGCCCCGACGCGCACCTCTCGGATACCGAGACCCGACAACCTCCCAACCCCCGCCCGCCGTACGGTGGGAAGCACCACCAGCACACATAGGAGATTTCCAGTGGCCGAGCTGTTCTACGACAACGACGCGGACCTGTCCATCATCCAGGGCCGCAAGGTCGCGGTCATCGGTTACGGCAGCCAGGGCCACGCCCACGCGCTGTCCCTGCGCGACTCGGGCGTCGACGTCCGCGTCGGCCTGCACGAGGGCTCGAAGTCCAAGGCCAAGGCCGAGGAGCAGGGCCTGCGCGTGGTCACCCCGTCGGAGGCCGCCGCCGAGGCCGACGTCATCATGATCCTCGTCCCGGACCCGATCCAGGCCCAGGTCTACGAGGAGCACATCGCCCCGAACCTGAAGGACGGCGACGCCCTGTTCTTCGGCCACGGCCTGAACATCCGCTACGGCTTCATCAAGCCCCCGGCCGGCGTCGACGTCTGCATGGTCGCCCCGAAGGGTCCGGGCCACCTGGTCCGCCGCCAGTACGAGGAGGGCCGCGGCGTTCCGTGCATCGCCGCCGTCGAGCAGGACGCGACCGGCAACGGCTTCGCCCTCGCCCTGTCGTACGCGAAGGGCATCGGCGGCACCCGCGCCGGCGTCATCAAGACGACCTTCACCGAGGAGACCGAGACCGACCTGTTCGGCGAGCAGGCCGTCCTCTGCGGTGGTACGGCCGCGCTGGTCAAGGCCGGTTTCGAGACCCTGACCGAGGCCGGCTACCAGCCGGAGATCGCGTACTTCGAGTGCCTGCACGAGCTGAAGCTCATCGTGGACCTCATGTACGAGGGCGGCCTGGAGAAGATGCGCTGGTCCATCTCCGAGACCGCCGAGTGGGGCGACTACGTCACCGGCCCGCGCATCATCACGGACGCCACCAAGGCCGAGATGAAGAAGGTCCTCGCGGAGATCCAGGACGGCACCTTCGCCAAGAACTGGATGGACGAGTACCACGGCGGTCTGAAGAAGTACAACGAGTACAAGACCGCGGACTCCGAGCACCTCCTGGAGACCACCGGCAAGGAGCTGCGCAAGCTCATGAGCTGGGTGAACGAAGAGGCCTGAGCCTCGACCGACAGGGCCGGAGCAGCTCGCTCCGGCCCTGTCGTCCAGCCCGTCAGACACAGATGGGTGATCTCTGCCGTAGAGGCGCAAGACCACCTCCAGAGCGGCACTAGACTGCCGTACTACATACGCGTCAGGCCCACAGCGTCGTGCGTCTTCCACGCGGCTCCCGCGACACCGGAGAACCTCAGGCACGCCCCCGCGCCGCCCGGCACGCACTCTCGCCGCACCGGCCAAAGGCCCAAGTAGCTCCGCTACGAGGACCTTCGTCCGGCACACCGAGAGCACGCACCGAACGACGCAGGACCGCACCCGAAGTTCACCGGCGCCGCTCCCCTCCGCCTGCGGCCGTCGGGACGGCCGTCCGCAATGGACATGTGAGGACACACGTGAGCTCGAACCCTGCCAAACCCGTCGTACTCATCGCCGAAGAGCTGTCGCCCGCGACCGTGGACGCGCTGGGTCCGGACTTCGAGATCCGGCACTGCAACGGCGCCGACCGCGCCGAGCTGATCCCCGCGATCGCCGATGTCGACGCGATCCTGGTCCGCTCCGCCACCAAGGTGGACGCCGAGGCCATCGCCGCCGCCGGCAAGCTCAAGGTCGTCGCCCGCGCCGGTGTCGGCCTGGACAACGTGGACGTCTCCGCCGCCACCAAGGCCGGCGTGATGGTCGTCAACGCCCCGACGTCCAACATCGTCACCGCCGCCGAGCTGGCCTGCGGCCTCCTCGTCGCCACCGCGCGGAACATCCCGCAGGCCAACACCGCGCTGAAGAACGGCGAGTGGAAGCGCTCCAAGTACACGGGTGTCGAGCTCGCGGAGAAGACCCTCGGCGTCGTCGGCCTCGGCCGCATCGGCGTCCTGGTCGCCCAGCGCATGTCCGCCTTCGGCATGAAGGTCGTCGCGTACGACCCGTACGTACAGCCGGCGCGGGCCGCGCAGATGGGCGTCAAGCTCCTCACGCTCGACGAGCTCCTCGAGGTCTCCGACTTCATCACCGTGCACCTGCCCAAGACGCCCGAGACCCTCGGTCTCATCGGCGACGAGGCGCTGCACAAGGTCAAGCCGAGCGTCCGCATCGTGAACGCCGCGCGCGGCGGGATCGTCGACGAGGAGGCGCTGTTCTCCGCCCTCAAGGAGGGCCGCGTCGCCGGCGCCGGCCTGGACGTGTACGCCAAGGAGCCGTGCACGGACTCGCCGCTCTTCGAGTTCGACCAGGTCGTCTGCACCCCGCACCTCGGCGCCTCCACGGACGAGGCGCAGGAGAAGGCGGGCATCGCCGTCGCCAAGTCGGTGCGCCTCGCGCTCGCCGGCGAGCTGGTGCCGGACGCGGTGAACGTCCAGGGCGGTGTCATCGCCGAGGACGTGCGCCCCGGCCTGCCGCTCGCCGAGAAGCTCGGCCGCATCTTCACCGCGCTCGCCAGCGAGGTCGCCGTCCGCCTGGACGTCGAGGTCTGCGGCGAGATCACCCAGCACGACGTCAAGGTGCTCGAACTCTCCGCGCTCAAGGGCGTGTTCGAGGACGTCGTCGACGAGACGGTGTCGTACGTGAACGCCCCGCTGTTCGCGCAGGAGCGCGGCGTCGAGGTGCGGCTCACGACCACGTCCGAGTCGCCCGACCACCGCAACGTCGTGACGGTGCGCGGCACGCTGTCCGGCGGCGAGGAGATCGCGGTCTCCGGCACGCTTGCCGGCCCCAAGCACCTGCAGAAGATCGTCGCGATCGGCGAGCACGACATCGACCTGGCGCTGGCCGACCACATGGTGGTCCTGCGGTACGCGGACCGTCCCGGCGTCGTCGGCACGGTCGGCCGGGTCCTCGGTGAGGGCGGGCTGAACATCGCGGGCATGCAGGTGTCGCGTGCGGCGGCGGGTGGCGAGGCACTTGCGGTCCTCACCGTCGACGACACGGTTCCGGCGCAGGTCCTGACGGAGCTGGCGGCGGAGATCGGCGCGACGTCGGCTCGCTCGGTCAACCTCTCGGAGTAGTACGGGAGTTGGCGGGGCCCGGGGCGCGGTTGCTGCGCCTTGGGCCCCGCTTTTTTTCTTCCCTCCCCGCCCCTTCCCGAAAGTCCTCGCCGGACGGCTACCGGGGCTGCTGCCCCTGGCCCCTCTCCCGGGGCTGCCGCCCCTGGACCCCGCTGTCTTTCGGCTGCCGCGCCGTCGTGGCTAGTCGCGCAGTTCCCCGCGCCCCTTAAAAACCCGTCCCACTCCGGCAGATCCAGCCCCTCCGGCGTTTGAGGAGCGGGGGGCTGGGGGCGGAGCCCCCAGGAGCTGTCCGCAGGACTTTCGGGAAGGGGCGGGGAGGGGAAATTACAGGCGGGACGCCTTCAGGGCCATGTGCAGCAGCAAGCGGTCCTCGCCGCCGTCCAGGTCCAGGCCGGTGAGCTGCTCCACGCGCGACAGCCGGTAGTACAGCGTCTGACGGTGGATGCCGAGGGCCGTCGCCGTGCGCCCCGCCTGGCCCGCCTGGTCGAGGAACACCTCGGCGGTGCGGGCGAGTTCGGGCCGGGTGAGCAGCTGGGCCACCACCGGATCGTGCGCGGCCTCCGCCGGCAGCGAGGTGAGCAGCCGGTACGGCCCCAACTCGGCCCACTCCGCGATCCGTTCGGCCTCGCCCGCCGCCCCGCCGGGGCCCATGCTCGCCGCCGCCCGCCGGGCCGCCGCCGCACGCGCCGCAGCCGTGGCCTCCAGCCAGGCGGCGGGCAGTTCGGCAAGGCCCCGCCGGGCCGCCGCGATCCCCGCCGTGCCCGCCCCGCCCACCGTGTCGAGCAGCCGCGTGGCCGCCGTACGGGCCGGCCCGAGCACCTCCGCGGAGCGCAGCCGCACCAGCGCCGCCAGGTTCTGCGGGGCCGCCGCCTCCCCGGGAGGTCCCGGCACCGTGCACACCGAGACCGTGCCCGCCACACGCCGCGCCCCCGGGGTCGCCGACGCCGGCCACGGCGAGACGCACACCAGGGCGTGCAGCTCCTCGGCCGCCGCACCGAGCGCGTCCCGCAGCGCCGTAGTCGCCGCCTCGCGCTGCCAACCCGCCGGGGCGGTGAGCAGCGCACCCAGCTCGCGGGCCACGTCGTCGCCCGCCGAGGCCTCCGCCGCGAGCAGCACCCCGATCCGCTCCGTCACCTGGAGGGCCGCGTCCAGTTGGGCGGCGGAAGGTCCCGGCTCGGAGTCCAGCAGCCAGACGTACCCGTGCACGACGCCCCGGTGGCGTACCGGCAGACAGATCCGGGCGCGCAGCACGCCCGCGTCCGGGGCCGCCGGGATCCGCACCGGGCCCTCGGCGCGGGTGATGCCGAAGCCCTCGAACCAGGCCCGCACGGCCGCCGTCGACTTCCGGGTCAGGATCGAGCGCGTACGCACCGGATCGAGGTCCAGCTCGTCCATGCCGTCGCTGTCCTGCGCGCCGAACGCGATCAGCTCGAAATCCCGGTTCTCCAAGGTTGCGGGGGCGCCGAGCAGCGCGGAGATCTCATCGACCAGGTCCTGGTAATCGCCCTTCACGAGGGCCATTGTGCGGCACCCGGAAGCCCGTCCCATACAGATGTCTGAGATGCAGGGCACGGATGCGTGACACCTGTCGATGGTTCACGATCGGAGCGAACCTTAGGTTTCACGGTGGTTCCCCCTGCCGCTCCCTTTCGGTCACCGACCGCTTCGGAGCCGCTCCCTTCACATCCGTCCTGGAGGTGCCCCGTGCTGGCTCCCGTGATTCTCGCCGCGTCGCGCAGCGACAAGATGCGCCGCTTCGTGTCGGCCGCCCCGGGCACCAAGCAGGTCGTCGAACGGTTCATCCCCGGTGAGACCGTCGACCAGGTCGTGCCGGTCGTCGAGGACGCCGTCGCCAAGGGCCTCGAAGTGACCCTGGACGTCGTCGGCGAGGACATCACCACGCCCGAGCAGGCCGCCGCCGCCCGGGACGCGTACCTCGACCTGATCGCGCACCTGAAGGACCTCGGCCTCGGCACCAAGGCCGAGATGTCCGTGAAGCTTTCGATGTTCGGCCAGGCGCTGGAAGGCGGCCACGAGCTGGCGCTCGCCAACGTGCGCCCCGTCGTCGAGGCCGCCGCCGCCATCGGCACCACCGTCACCCTCGACGCCGAGGACCACACCACCCTCGACTCGATGTTCGCCATCCACGACGAGCTGCGGAAGGACTTCCCGCAGACCGGCTGCGTCATCCAGGCCTACCTGTTCCGCACCGAGGACGACGCCCGCCGCCTCGCCGCGAACGGCAGCCGCGTCCGGATCGTCAAGGGCGCCTACAAGGAGCCCGCCGAGGTCGCGTACCAGGACAAGGCGGAGATCGACAAGGCGTACGTCCGCATCACCCGCATCCTCATGGAGGGTTCCGGGTATCCGATGATCGGGTCCCACGACCCGCGCCTCATCGCCATCAGCCAGGAGCTCGCCCGCCGCGCCGGCCGCAAGCTCGACGAATACGAGTTCCAGATGCTGTACGGCATCCGCAGCGAGGAGCACGTCCGCCTGGCCGCCGAGGGACACCGCATGCGCGTCTACACCGCCTACGGCACCGACTGGTACGGCTACTTCATGCGGCGCCTCGCGGAGAAGCCGGCCAACCTGCTCTTCTTCGCCCGCTCGACGCTCACCAAGAACTGAGCGGTTGTTGTCGCCGCCCGGGTGTCCGGGGAGCGACAACAACCGCCCGTCGCCGACTCAGCGGCCGATTCCGCGACGCACACACAAGGAGGACGGAACCCGTGACTCCGCCCCGAAGGGCTTCTCACTCACCCGCCGTAGCGAGTGCGTGACGGTCAAGCCCTGACCACGCCCAACGATAAGCCAGCCCGTCGGCTGTAGGCAGCCGAAGCAAGGGACTCACCCGGAAGAGGTAACCCATGGACGCCGTGACCCAGGTCCCCACCCCCGTCAATGAGCCGGTGCACGGCTACGCCCCCGGCTCCGCCGAGCGCATCCGCCTGGAGGCCAAGCTCAAGGAGCTGGCCGAGAACCCGATCGACCTGCCCTGTTTCATCGGCGGCGAGCGTCGCATGGGCGGCGGCGACACCTTCCAGGTCGTCCAGCCGCACAACCACCAGAAGGTGCTCGGCACCGCGCGCAACGCCACCACGCAGGACGCGCAGGACGCCGTCGACGCCGCCCTCGCCGCCGCCCCGGCCTGGCGCGCGATGTCCTTCGACGACCGCGCCGCGATCATCCTGCGCGCCGCCGAGCTGCTCTCCGGCCCGTGGCGCGAGACCCTCGCCGCCTCGACGATGCTCGGTCAGTCGAAGACCGCCCAGCAGGCCGAGATCGACACCCCCTGCGAGCTCATCGACTTCTGGCGCTTCAACGTCTCGTACGCCCGCCAGATCCTCGCCGAGCAGCCCCCGGCCAACGCGCCGGGCGTCTGGAACCGCCTGGACCACCGCCCGCTCGAGGGCTTCGTGTACGCGATCACGCCGTTCAACTTCACGGCCATCGCGGGCAACCTGCCGACCGCGCCCGCCCTCATGGGCAACGTGGTCGTGTGGAAGCCGTCCCCGACGCAGACCCACGCCGCCGTGCTGCTCATGCAGCTCCTGGAGGAGGCCGGTCTGCCGAAGGGCGTCATCAACCTGGTCACGGGTGACGGCCTGGCGGTCTCGGAGGTCGCCCTGGAGCACCCGGAGCTCGCCGGCATCCACTTCACCGGCTCGACCAAGACCTTCCAGCACCTGTGGAAGACGGTCGGCAACAACATCGAGAAGTACCGCTCGTACCCGCGCATCGTCGGCGAGACCGGCGGCAAGGACTTCGTCGTCGCCCACCCGTCGGCCGACCCGGCGATCCTGAAGACGGCGCTGACCCGCGGCTCATTCGAGTTCCAGGGCCAGAAGTGCTCCGCCTCGTCGCGTGCGTACGTCCCCGCCTCGATCTGGAACAACGGCTTCAAGGAGCAGTTCGCGGCCGAGGTCGACGGCATCAAGATGGGTGACGTCACCGACCTGTCGAACTTCATCGGCGCCGTCATCGACGACCGCTCCTTCGCGAAGAACAAGGCCGCGATCGACCGCGCCAAGGCCGACGCGTCCTGCACGATCGTCGCGGGCGGCACCTACGACGACTCGGAGGGCTACTTCGTCCGCCCGACCGTCATCGAGTGCACCGACCCGGACAACGAGGTCTTCAAGGACGAGTACTTCGGCCCGATCCTCGCGGTGTACGTCTACGAGGACGAGAAGTACGAGGAGATGCTGGCGCAGATGGAGTCCGTCTCGGCGTACGCCCTGACCGGCTCGATCATCGCCGGTGACCGTGCGGCCGCGGCCGACGCCATGGAGAAGCTCCGCTTCGCCGCGGGCAACTTCTACATCAACGACAAGTCGACCGGCGCCGTCGTCGGCCAGCAGCCCTTCGGCGGCGGCCGCGCTTCCGGCACCAACGACAAGGCCGGCGCCCCGCAGAACCTGATGCGCTGGACGCTGACCCGCGCCATCAAGGAGTCCCTGGTCCCGCCGACCGAGTACGGCTACCCGCACATGGGCTGACGCCCACCCGGCCCTTTCGGGGCCGCCTGAACACCCGCCCCCGTACGGCCCGCACGCCGGACGGGGGCGGTGTTTTTGCTCCCCACCCCGCCCCTTCGCGAACTGGGGCTCCGCCCCAGACCTCGCTCCTCAAACGCCGGAGGGGCTGGATTTGGGCGGCGATACGGGCCCCGACAGGGGCGCGGGGAACTGCGCGATCAGCCACGACGGCGGGCAGGCCGAAAGACACCGCCGGAGGCTTTCGGGAAGGGGCGGGGAGGGGATCAAATCGCCCCAGACGCGCGGACGATGGTCTTGCCGACGTTCGCCCCGTGCAGCATGCCCAGGAAGGCCCGCACGATCCCGTCGAACCCCACCGTCACCGTCTCGTCCAACCCCACCCGCCCACTCTGCAGATGCGGTACGACGAACGCGTACAACTCGTCCTGCAAGTCCCGGTAGTCGCGGACGAGGAAGCCCTCCAGGCGGAGCGACTTCTCCACGATGTCGGCGTGGTTGAAGCGCACGGGCGGCGCCGCCGGGTCGTTGTACTGGCTGACCGTGCCGACCCGCACCACCCGCCCCCGCTCGCGCAGCGCGGAGATGCCCGCGCCGAGGTGCTCGCCGCCGACGTTGTCCAGGAACACGTCGAACCCGTCGGGCGCCGCCTTCGCCAACTGCTCGGCCACGGGCCCGTCGTGGTAGTCGAAGGCCGCGTCGTACCCGACCTCCGCGGTGAGGTGGGCGACCTTTGCCGCCGAGCCCGCGCTGCCCACGATCCGCCCCGCGCCGAGGAGCCGCGCGAATCGTGCCGTGGCCGTTCCGACGCCGCCCGCCGCGGCCGAGACGAACAGGTCCTCGCCCTCGCGGAGGCGGGCGATCCGGGTCAGCCCCACGTACGCCGTCAGTCCCGTGCCGCCGAGGACGCTCAGGTACGCCGACAGCGGCACCCCGTCGAAGCGCGGCAGGCGGCGCACCTCGTCCGGGGCGACCACGGCGTGCGTGCGCCAGCCCTGTCGGTGGAATACCAACTCGCCCTCCTTCAGGGCGGGTTCGCGGGATTCGACGACCCGGCCGATGGCCCGCCCCTCCAGCGGCGCGTCGAGCGCGAAGCCGCCGGGCACGTCGTCCATCAGCTCGCGGTGGTACGGGTCCACGGACCAGTACAGGTTCTCCACCAGCGCGGTCCCCGGGGCGGGCTCCGGGAGCGGCGACTCCACGAACGCGAAGTGGTCCGGGGTGGGGAAGCCGTGCGGGCGGGCGGTCTGCTGGACGGTGAGGGCGGTGTCGTTCGTCATGTCCGGAAACGTAGGAGGGAATCCGTGGGGCGGGCAGAGGGTTGGGCTCATGGAACGGCACCGGGCATGAGCGGTGCTCATAGGGCGAGGTGAGAGGGGTGGGCGGCGCGATGGCCGAGCAGGAACAGGGAGCGCGGGACCTCGCGCCGCACGAGCTGCGGATGCTCGTCGCCGTGGCCGAGGAGGGCGGCTTCTCGGCGGCGGCCGCGGCCCTCGGCCTGACGCAGTCCGCGGTCTCGCACTCGGTGCGCGGCACCATCCTGAGGGGCGGCCCGAAGGGCCTCGGGTAGGGCGGTGGCGGGCGACGGGCGGGCGCAAGCTCGGCGCCGTGCTGTTCACGCGCGGGCGTACGGGAGCGGCGCCGACGGCGGCGGGGGAGCGGGCCGTGGCCTACGCCCGCCGCGTACTGCACCTGCTCGACGCGATGGCCGCCGAGGTGCGCGGCGCCGAACTCGGCCGCACCGCAGGGCCGTTGCGCATCGTCGCCTTCCGCAGCGCCGCCCTGCACCTGCTGCCCGAACCGCTGCAGCGGCTGCGCGAACGGCACCCCGGCATCGACGCCCGCGTGAAGGTCGTACGCGAAGTGGGCGCGGGCACGGCGGGCGAGGTCCTGGCCGGGCGGGCCGACGTGGGGATCGGCACGTTCGGGCCGACGTCGCCGATCCCGGCGGGGCTCGTCGGCGATGTGCTGCGGGAGGAGCCGTACGCGTTCGTGCACCCGGCCGGGCACCCCGAGCCGCGCTCGCTGCCGCTGGTCGACTGGGTGGAGAACTGCGGCTCGTACACCCGGCGTTGGTGGGGCGAGCAGGACTGGATCCCGCGGGCGACCGTCGAGACCGAGGACGACGGAGCAGTGCTCTCGATGGTGAGCGCCGGTCACGGAATGGCGATCACGCCCGAACTCTCGCTGACCGGAGCACCGCTCTCGGTCGAGATCACCGATCTCGGACCGGACCGCCCGTTCCGCTCCATCGGCTACGTGACCACTCCCGAGCTCGCGGGAACCGCACCCGTACGTGCCCTGATCAGGGAGTTGAGGCAGCTCAAGGCCTGAGTGGCGGGAGTGCACGGGTGTGCACGGGAGCGCCGGAGGGGGCTCCGGTTCATGATCGCGTCTCAGATAGTAGGAAGTCCGAGTAATTGTGGAGACAGCAGCTCGATGCTCGCTTAGCTTTGTAGGAGCCGAACGTCTCGCTCGATCCAGCGAATGGCGGTCGTGAGCCGGCCCTCACACAGGTAACCCCTGTGGGCCCCGGGCTCCCCGCCTGCCTTCCGGCGTCTCGTTAGAAAACCCTCTCCGCACTCCGCCCTGTCCTGAAGGAGTCGAACTCTCATGACCGAGACGACCGTCGCCGCCCGCCGAGTCCGTCGCGCCCCGCGCATCGGTGAGACCGAGCGCAAGAACGCCGCCGCCGCCCTCCAGCGCGCCCTCGACCGGAGGGACAACGGCGGCGAGACGGGTCACTGAGCGGCGCCGCCACCGCTCCGACCTCGTACGACCTCGAAGTGGTCGATGCGCTCGCCGCTCTCGGCGAGCGCTGAGACCGTCATCCGCGGCTGCGCGCCGGTCTCCACCTCCACCGCGAGGAACGAGAAACCGGTGTACCGCACCCGGGACCACTCCACCGTGTCCGGGTCGGGAACCCGCAGCTTCGTCCAGTGGAACGAGACGATCGACTCCCGGTCGTTCACGTGGCCCTCGTAGCTGTCCTCGACGCCCGGCCCGAAGCCGTAGAGCTCCTTGCCCGCGCCGCCGGCCGTGACGTACACGATGCCGTCGCGCGTCGGGTCCGTGCGCTCGCCGATCGGCACGGGCCTGCCCACCTCACCGTTCTTGATGGCGTCGGTGCGCTCGTAGACGTGGTTGTGGCCGTTGATCACCAGGTCCACCTGATGCTTGGTGAACAGCTCCAGCCAGGCGTCGCGCACCCCGCCGTCCGAGGCGTGCGTGGACGTCGAGTACATGCAGTGGTGGAAGAAGACCACGATGAACTCGACGTCCGCGTCCGCGCGCAGCTCCCCGAGCCGCTTGTCCAGCCAGGCCGTCTGCCTGCCGTCCGTGTAGCCCTTGTTGGCGGGGATCTCGTACGAGACGTCGTTGGCGTCCAGGGCGACCACGCCGACGCTGCCGTAGCGGAACGAGTAGACGCCGGGCGCGCTCGCAGGGTCGAAGCCGTTCTCCGGCAGCGACCAGCGGGCTGACTGGCCGCCGTAGCCGTTCGGCGAGTACCAGGCCTCCATGTCGTGGTTGCCGGTCGTCACCATCCACGGCACCGACTTCGCCACCGACTCGGTCTGCGCGAGGAACTGGTCCCAGACGCGCGCGTCGTACGTGTCCGACTCCTTGCCCATGCCGCTGGAGTCCGCGTAGCAGATGTCGCCCGCGTGCAGATGGAACGACGGGTTCTGACCGAGGATCAACTGGTCGTTGGCGAGCGCGTGATAGCTCACGCCCTGGTCGCCGAAGGCCGTGAACACGAACCTCTCCGGCCTCGCGGGCGCCGTACGGAACGTGCCGATCGTGCCCATCCGCTCCGGCGCCGCCGGATCGAAGCCCTCGTGGCCGACGCCGTAGTAGTACGTCGTGCCGGGCTTCAGGTGGTCGAACGCGGCGTGCAGGTAGAACTGGTCCACCTCCGGCAGCTTCTTCGACAGCGCGGGGGTGTGCAGCGGGCGCACCTCCGCCTCGATCTTCCGGCTCAACTCCCAAGGGGCGGTGCCGATCCGGACGTACGGCTGCTGCACCGCGAACGGGACCTGCCAGGAGATCCGCATCTGCGTCGCCGGATTCGCGCCGAAGGCGAGGTGGCGGCCGAAAGGGGCGACGAGCGAGCCGTCCACCTGGGCGGTGGCGCTGCTCGTGGCGAGGGTGGGGGTGGCCGCGGCGCTCCCCGAGCCGATGAGCACCCCGCCCCCGCCCGCGGCGCCCGCCGTCACCAGGCCGCCGATGAGTGCTCCGCGCCGGGAGACCTTGGGGCGGGCGTGCTTGGCCCTCAGGTACTCGTGCTGCTCCGGCATGCTGAGGCGCTGCGCGAGCTGTTCGGGGATGCCCACGTTCGGTGTGTCCATGCTGGCGAACGTGCCAGTAGCTTTCGGCTGTGGCCGGCACGCGGGGTGAACGCGGGGTGGCACTTCGGTGTGACTTCCCCACCCCGCCCCTTCCCGAAAGCCTGCGGCGCTGTTCGT